>NZ_JBIBJV010000002.1:724678-1165012 GCF_042958885.1 Streptomyces sp. NPDC007945 | reverse complement strand
CTGCTCGACCGGCTCGACGCCGCCGGCGTCGAAGCGGACGAACTCACCGTGCACACCCCGGACCTGGACGACGTCTTCTTCGCCCTCACCGACTCGACCGCCGCCCTCCCCGCCCAGCCGAAGGAGCCCGTCCGATGAGCACCCTGTCCCTCGCCGTCCGCGACTCGTCCACCATGCTGCGGCGGAACCTCCTGCACGCCCGCCGCTACCCGTCGCTCACCCTGAACCTGCTGCTGACGCCGATCATGCTGCTCCTGCTCTTCGTCTACATCTTCGGAGACGTGATGAGCGCCGGGACGGGCGGCGCGGACCGCTCCGCGTACGTCGCCTACCTGGTGCCGGGGCTGCTGCTCATGACCATCGGCTCCACCACCATCGGCACCGCCGTCTCCGTCGCCAACGACATGAACGAGGGGATCATCGCCCGCTTCCGGACGATGGCCGTCCACCGGCCGTCCGTGCTGATCGGGCACGTGGTCGGCAGCGTCCTGCAGTCGGTGGCGAGCGTCGTCCTCGTCGGGGCGGTCGGGGTCGCGATCGGCTTCCGCTCCACCGGCGCCACCGCCCTCGAATGGCTCGCCGCCTTCGGTCTCCTGGTCGCCTTCGCCACCGCGCTCACCTGGATCGCCGTCGGCATGGGCCTGGTCTCGCCGAACGCCGAGGCCGCCTCCAACAACGCCCTCCCGCTGATCTTCCTGCCGCTCATCTCCAGCACCTTCGTGCCGATCGAGCAGATGCCCGGCTGGTTCCAGCCCATCGCCGCGTACCAGCCCTTCACCCCGGCGATCGAAACCCTCCGGGGCCTCCTCCTCGGCACCGGGATCGGCCACAACGGGTGGCTCGCCCTCGCCTGGTGCGCCGGCCTCACGGTCCTCGGATACGTCTGGTCCACCAGGACCTTCGGCAAGGACCCCAAGTAGCGTTCCCGCCCCGCGCCCTCGCCCCGCACGCCCACGACCGAAGACGAAGCGGACCGGCCCGATCCTGTCGAGATCTGGCCGGTCCGCTGTTTTTCGGCCTTCCGCGCTCCTTGATCATTGAGGTGGGAACACGCCGCCGAGGAACGAACGGGAACGAGGGGGAGCCACATGGCCCTGGAGATGCGCGACCGCTGCGAGCGCTGTGGGGCGGCCGGGCTGCCCGCCGACGGCGACGCCCGGATCTGCTCGTACGAGTGCACCTTCTGCGTCCCCTGCGCGCAGGAGATGTCCGGCACCTGCCCCAACTGCGGCGGCGAGCTCCTGCCCCGCCCGCGCCGCCGGGCGCGGCAGGGTTAGCGGACCACGTCGAAGACCTGCTTCTGGATGCCGTTGGAGTACGTCTCGTGCTCCACGAGCCGCAGCTTCTGCGCGTCCTTGTCGGCGGTGCTGAAGAGGCGCTTGCCTGCGCCGAGGAGGAGCGGGAAGACCAGCAGGTGGTAGCGGTCGATCAGGCCCGCGTCCGCGAGGGCGCGGTCGAGGGTCGCGCTGCCGTGCACGATGATCGGGCCGCCCTCGGTCTCCTTGAGGGCGGCGACCTCGTCGAGGGTGCGCAGGATCGTGGTCGGGCCCCAGTCGGAGACGAGGTCGTCGTCGGTGAGCGTGGTGGAGACGACGTACTTCGGCATCTCCTTGTAGTCGGCGAAGTCCGCCATGCCGGGCCAGACCGGGCTGAAGGCCTGGTAGCTGACGCGGCCCAGCAGCATCGCGGTCGCCTCCTGCTGCTCGCGGCCCTTGATCTCGTACGCCTCCGGGACGAAGTCGATGTCCTTGAAGGTCCAGCCCGCGTTGCGGTAGCCCTCCTCGCCGCCGGGGGCCTCGACGACGCCGTCGAGGGAGACGAAGGCGGAGCTGATGAGAGTGCGCATGTCGGTGCCTCGGTTCTCGGAGTTCCTGCTGTCGTTTTCATGTTCCAGGACCGGGGGTGTCCGCGAAACTCATCGGCCACGCCCCCCGTTGTTTTCAAGCAAGCACGCTTGATTGTTTTCGCGATCGCTGCCATGCTCCGACTCCTCAGGCCCGTCCTCCCGAGGGGAGCGCACCGTGTCCGACCCCGCCGACGTTCTCGCCGATCTCCGTGCCGAAGGCGATGAACTCGACGCGATCGTCCGTGAGTCGAGCGACGAGCGGTGGCGGCTCCCGACGCCCGCGCCGCGCTGGAGCGTCGCCCACCAGATCGCCCACCTCGCCTGGACCGACCGGGCCGCGCTGCTCGCCGTGACGGACGCCGAGGGGTTCGCGGCGGAGGTGGAGAAGGCGCTGGCCGCGCCCGAGCGGTTCGTCGACGACGGGGCCGAGGAGGGCGCCGCGCTGCCGCCCGCCGAGCTGCTCGCGCGATGGCGGGAGGGGCGGAGGCTCCTCGACGAGGCGCTGCGGCAGGTGCCACCCGGCGGGCGGTTCCCCTGGTACGGGCCGCCGATGAGCGCCACGGCGATGGCGACGGCCCGGCTGATGGAGACCTGGGCGCACGGGCAGGACGTCGCCGACGCCCTCGGAGTCGTACGGCGGCCGACCGCCCGGCTGCGGCACGTGGCCTGGATCGGCCACCGGGCCCGTGACTACGCGTACCTGGTGCGCGGCGAGCAGCCGCCCGCCGAACCGTTCCGGGTCGAACTCACCGGCCCCGGAGGGGAGTCGTGGGCGTACGGCCCCGAGGACGCCGCCCAGCGGGTGAGCGGGGACGCGGTCGAGTTCTGCCTGCTCGTCACGCAGCGGGTGCACCGGGACGACACGGCGCTGCGCGCGGAGGGGCCGGACGCGGAGCACTGGCTCGGCATCGCGCAGGCCTTCGCCGGTCCGGCGGGACCGGGGCGCGGCCCCAAGGGGGCGGCGTCGTGAGCGTGTTGAGGATCGGGAACGCTTCCGGGTTCTACGGCGACCGGTTCGGCGCCGTCCGCGAGATGCTGACCGGCGGCCGGCTCGACGTGCTCACCGGCGACTACCTCGCCGAGCTGACCATGCTGATCCTGGGCCGTGACCTGCTGAAGGACCCGTCCGCCGGGTACGCCAAGACCTTCCTGCGGCAGATGGAGGAGGGCCTCGGGCTCGCCCACGACCGGGGCACGCGGATCGTCGCCAACGCCGGCGGACTGAACCCGGCGGGGCTCGCGGAGGCGCTGCGCGGCCTCGCCGGGAGGCTCGGCCTGCCGACGCGGGTCGCGCACGTCGAGGGCGACCGGCTGCCCGGCGAGGCGGGGGTGCTGACCGCCAACGCCTACCTGGGCGGGGCGGGCATCGCGGCCTGTCTGGAGGCCGGCGCGGACGTCGTCGTCACCGGGCGGGTGACGGACGCGGCGCTCGTCACCGGGCCCGCGCAGTGGTGGTTCGGGTGGGGACCGGAGGAGTACGACCGGCTCGCCGGGGCCGTCGTCGCCGGACACGTCCTGGAGTGCGGCGCGCAGGCCACCGGCGGCAACTACGCCTTCTTCCGCGAGCACGACGCGAAGCTGCTGCTGCGGCCCGGCTTCCCGCTCGCCGAGGTCCACGAGGACGGGTCGGCGGTGGTCACCAAGCACCCCGGCACCGGCGGGATCGTCGACGTGGGCACCGTCACCGCGCAGCTGCTGTACGAGACCGCCGGCGCCCGGTACGCCGGACCCGACGTCACCGCCCGGCTCGACTCGGTGCGGCTGACGCAGGAGGGGCCGGACCGGGTGCGGATCGACGGCGTGCGGGGCGAGGCGCCGCCGCCCGCCCTCAAGGTCGGGCGCTGCCGGCTCGGCGGCCACCGCAACGAGGTCGTCTTCGTCCTCACCGGCCTCGACGTGGCGGCGAAGGCCGCGCTCGTCCGCGAGCAGATCCACGACGCCCTGGCGCAGGACCCGCCCGCCGACGTCCGCTGGGACCTCGCCCGCACCGACCGGGAGGACGCCGGCACGGAGGAGACCGCGAGCGCGCTGCTGCGGCTCGTCGTCCGCGACCCCGACCCCGAGAAGGTGGGGCGGACCCTGACGGGGGCGGCGATCGAACTGGCCCTCGCCAGCTACCCGGGCTTCCACGTGACCGCCCCGCCGGGCCGGGGCGCCCCCTACGGGGTCTTCGAGACGGCGTACGTGCCCGCCGGGGACGTCCCGCACACGGCGGTGCTGCCCGACGGGACCCGTGTCGCCGTGCCCGTACCGAAGGCGACCCGCGCCCTGGAACCCGTACCCCCGCCGGACCTTCCCGAGCCGCTGCCGCCGGGGCCCACCGTCCGCGTGCCGCTGGGGCGGATCGCGGGGGCCCGCAGCGGCGACAAGGGCGGGGACGCGAACGTCGGGGTGTGGGTGCGGACGGAGGCGGAGTGGCGGTGGCTCGTCCACACGCTCACCGTCGACCGGTTCCGCGCGCTGCTGCCGGAGACGGCGGACCTGGCCGTCACCCGGCACGTGCTGCCGAACCTGCGGGCGGTGAACTTCACGGTCGCCGGGATCCTCGGCGAGGGCGTCGCCTCCCAGGCCCGCTTCGACCCCCAGGCCAAGGCCCTCGGCGAATGGCTCCGCTCCCGGCACGTGGACGTACCGGCGGAACTCCTGCCGGCCCGGCGCACCGATGCGCGGGAGGGGCCTCGGGCCGCCGACCCGGAACTCCTGCCGGCGGCCGGCGGCCCCGGAGGCCCGGACGTTCCGGCGGGGCCTTCGTCGGCGGGCCGGACCGAAGTCCCGGCGGGCCGGACCGAAGTCCCGGTGGAGCCTCCGCCGGTCCGTCCTCCCGGCGACCCGGAAGGACTTCCTGCGGGCAGCGGCCCCGGAGGCCCGGAAGGACTACTGGCGGACAGCCGTCCCGGCGGCCCGGACGGGCCACCGCCGACCCACCCCGACCTCCCGGAGGGACCCGCGTGACCGTCCTCGCCTCCGCCCTCGACACCGGCGGACCCGACTACCAGGAGCATCGCGCCGCGATGCTGGAGAAGCTCGCCGCGCTCGACGCCGAGCACGCCAAGGCGCTCGCCGGCGGCGGCGACAAGTACACCGCCCGGCACCGCGGGCGCGGCAAGCTGCTCGCCCGCGAGCGGATCGAGCTCCTCGTCGACCCCGACTCGCCCTTCCTGGAACTGTCCCCGCTCGCCGCCTGGGGCAGCTCCTATCCCGTAGGGGCGTCCCTGGTCACCGGCATCGGGGTCGTGGAGGGCGTCGAGTGCCTGATCACCGCCAACGACCCGACCGTGCGCGGCGGCGCCTCCAACCCGTGGACGCTGAAGAAGGCGCTGCGGGCCAACGAGATCGCGTACGCCAACCGGCTGCCGGTGATCTCGCTCGTCGAGTCCGGCGGCGCCGACCTGCCCTCCCAGAAGGAGATCTTCATCCCCGGCGGGGCGCTCTTCCGCGACCTCACCCGGCTCTCCGCCGCCGGGATCCCGACGGTCGCGGTCGTCTTCGGGAACTCGACGGCCGGCGGGGCGTACGTCCCCGGCATGTCCGACCACACGGTGATGATCGAGGAGCGGTCGAAGGTCTTCCTCGGCGGCCCGCCCCTGGTGAAGATGGCGACCGGCGAGGAGAGCGACGACGAGTCCCTCGGCGGCGCGGCGATGCACGCCCGCGTCTCCGGCCTCGCCGACCACTACGCCGTCGACGAGGCCGACGCGATCCGGCAGGCCCGCCGGATCGTCGCCCGCCTCAACCACCGCAAGCACCACGCGGACCCCGGCCCGGCGGAACCGCCGAAGTACGACGCCGAGGAACTGCTCGGGATCGTCCCGGGCGACCTGCGGACGCCGTTCGACCCGCGCGAGGTGATCGCCCGGCTCGTCGACGGTTCGGACTTCGACGAGTTCAAGCCGCTGTACGGGGCGTCGCTGGTGACCGGATGGGCGCGGCTGCACGGCTACCCGGTGGGGATCCTCGCGAACGCGCAGGGGGTGCTGTTCAGCGCCGAGTCCCAGAAGGCCGCGCAGTTCATCCAGCTCGCGAACCAGCGGGACATCCCGCTCCTCTTCCTGCACAACACCACCGGCTACATGGTCGGCAAGGAGTACGAGCAGGGCGGCATCATCAAGCACGGCGCGATGATGATCAACGCGGTGTCGAACTCGAAGGTCCCGCACCTGTCCGTCCTCATGGGGGCGAGCTACGGCGCCGGCCACTACGGCATGTGCGGGCGGGCCTACGACCCGCGGTTCCTGTTCGCCTGGCCGAGCGCCAAGTCCGCCGTCATGGGGCCCCAGCAGCTCGCAGGCGTCCTGTCCATCGTGGCACGGGCGTCGGCGGCGGCGAAGGGGCAATCGTACGACGACGCGGCCGACGCCGGGCTGCGGGCCATGGTCGAGGCGCAGATCGAGTCCGAGTCGCTGCCGCACTTCCTCTCCGGCCTGCTCTACGACGACGGGGTCATCGACCCCCGCGACACCCGCACGGTCCTCGGGCTGTGCCTGTCCGCGATCCACACGGCACCGGTCGAGGGCGCACGCGGCGGCTTCGGCGTCTTCCGAATGTGAGGCCACTGATGACCAGGCCACTGACGACGAGGCCACCGATGACCAGGCCACCGATGGCGAGGCCCCTGATGATTTCGACCGTCCTCGTCGCCAACCGCGGCGAGATCGCCTGCCGCGTCTTCCGCACCTGCCGCGAGCTGGGCATCGCGACCGTCGCCGTGTACTCCGACGCCGACGCGGACGCCCTGCACGTGCGGGAGGCGGACGCGGCGGTACGGCTGCCCGGGGCGGCGCCCTCGGAGACGTACCTGCGCGGCGACCTGATCGTGGCCGCGGCGCGCGCGGCGGGCGCGGACGCCGTTCACCCCGGCTACGGCTTCCTCTCCGAGAACGCCGGCTTCGCCCGGGCCGTGACGGAGGCCGGACTGCGGTGGATCGGCCCGCCGCCCGAGGCCATCGAGGCGATGGCCTCCAAGACCCGCGCCAAGGAACTCCTCGGCATCGCGCCGCTCGACCCGGCGGCCGTCACCGCCGCCGACCTGCCCGTCCTGGTGAAGGCGGCGGCGGGCGGCGGCGGCCGCGGCATGCGGATCGTCCGCGAACTGCACGACCTGGAAGGTGAGTTGAAGGCCGCCTCGGCCGAGGCGGAGAGCGCCTTCGGGGACGGCGAGGTGTTCGTCGAGCCGTACGTGGAGGACGGACGCCACGTCGAGGTGCAGATCCTCGCCGACACGCACGGCACCGTGTGGGCGCTGGGCACCCGCGACTGCTCGCTGCAGCGGCGGCACCAGAAGGTCATCGAGGAGTCGCCGGCGCCCGGTCTGCCGGCCGCGCTCGTCGAGGAGCTGTACGGCGCCTCGGTGGCGGCCGCCGAGGCCGTCGGGTACGTGGGCGCGGGCACGGTGGAGTTCCTGGTCGCGGACGGGCGGGCGCACTTCCTGGAGATGAACACCCGCCTCCAGGTCGAGCATCCGGTGACCGAGGCTGTCCACGGCGTCGACCTCGTCGCCCTCCAGCTCGCCGTCGCCGAGGGCCGCGCCCTGCCCCCGGAGCCGCCCGCCGCCCGGGGCCACGCCGTCGAGGCCCGCCTCTACGCCGAGGACCCGGCCGCCGGGTGGGCCCCCCAGACGGGCCGCCTGCACGCCTTCGCGGTGCCGGGAGGAGGCGGCGGCACCTGGCGCGGGAGCGGTGCGCCGGGGGCGGACGGCGTGCGGGGGGCGGGCGATGTACCGGGTGCGGGTGCGGGTCACATGCCGGGTGTGGGTCGTGTGACGGACGCGTCCGCCCTCCCCGCTCTCCCCGTCCTGCCCGGTGTCCGGGTCGACACCGGGTACGCCTCCGGGGACACCGTGCCCGTGCACTACGACGCCATGCTCGCGAAGGTCGTCGCCCACGCGCCGACGCGCGCCGAGGCCGTCCGCAAGCTCGCGGGCGTCCTGGAGCGGGCCGTGATCCACGGCCCGGCCACCAACCGGGACCTCCTCGTCGCCTCGCTGCGGCACGAGGAGTTCCAGGACGAGGGCCGGCTCGACGCCGGCTTCTACGACCGGAACCTGGACGCGCTCACCCGGCCCGCCGAGGGCGGGACGGCGTACGCGGCCGTCGCCGCCGCCCTCGCGGAGGCGTCCCGCAACGCCGGCCGCTTCGGCGGGGGTTGGCGGAACGTCCGCTCGCAGGACGAGATCCGGACGTACGAGGACGGCACCGAGGTCCGCTACCGGCCCACGCGGGACGGCGGTTTCGAGGTGCTCGCCCCGGAGGGGGTGCGGGTCGTGAGCGCGGCCCCCGACCGCGTGCGCCTCGAAGTCGCGGGCGTGGTCCGGGACTTCGTGGTGGCGGCGTACGGCGACGGCACCGTCCACGTCGGCCACCACCGCCTCACCCCCCGCCCCCGCTTCACCGACCCGCGCGAGCGGACCCTCCCCGGGTCGCTGCTCGCGCCCATGCCCGGCACCGTCGTCCGGCTCGCGGACGGCCTCGCCGTCGGCGGCCGGGTCGAGGCCGGGCAGCCGCTGCTCTGGCTGGAGGCGATGAAGATGGAGCACCGCGTCACCGCTCCCGCCTCCGGCACGCTCACCGCGCTCCACGCCGCCCCCGGCCGCCAGGTCGAGGTCGGTGCCCTGCTCGCCGTCGTACACACCGAAGACGTACCGACCGATGCACAGGAGGACCCGACCGTATGAGCACCGACATCGAGCCCCGGGAGCACACCGAGCTCCGCGCCGCCGTCGCCGCGCTCGGCCGCCGCCACGGTCCCGGCTTCGACCGGGCCGCGCTGTGGGCGGAGGCCGGGAAGCTCGGCTACCTGGGCGTGAACCTGCCGGAGGAGTACGGCGGCGGTGGCGGCGGCATGGCCGAGCTGTCCATCGTCCTGGAGGAGGCCGGGGCCGCCGGGGCGCCGCTCCTGATGATGGTCGTCTCGCCCGCGATCTGCGGCACGGTCATCTCCCGCTTCGGCACCGACGGGCAGAAGGAAACCTGGCTGCCCGGGCTCGCCGACGGGTCGAAGACGATGGCCTTCGGCATCACCGAGCCCGACGCCGGCTCCAACTCCCACCGCATCACCACCACCGCGACCCGCACCGAGGACGGCTGGGTCCTCAACGGCCGCAAGGTCTTCGTCTCCGGCGTCGACATCGCCGACGCGACCCTGATCGTCGGCCGCACCTCGGACGCCCGCACCGGCAACCTGAAGGCGTGCCTCTTCATCGTCCCGCGCGACACCCCCGGCTTCGGGCGGCGGCACATCGAGATGGAACTCGACGCGGACGAGAAGCAGTTCGAGCTGACCCTCGACGACGTGCACCTGCCGGCCGACGCGCTCGTCGGCGACGAGGACGCGGGCCTGCTCCAACTCTTCGCGGGGCTCAACCCCGAGCGGATCATGACGGCCGCGTTCGCGATCGGCATGGGCCGCTACGCCCTCGAACGGGCCGTCGGCTACGCGAAGGAGCGACAGGTCTGGAAGACGCCGATCGGCGCCCACCAGGCCATCGCCCACCCCCTCGCGCAGGCCCACATCGAGCTGGAACTCGCGCGCCTGATGATGCAGAAGGCCGCGCGGCTGTACGACGCGGGCGACGACTTCGGCGCGGGCGAGGCCGCCAACATGGCGAAGTACGCGGCGGCCGAGGCGTGCGTGAAGGCCGTCGACACGGCCGTGCACACCCTCGGCGGCAACGGCCTCACCAAGGAGTTCGGCCTCGCCCGGCTGGTCACCGCCTCACGGGTGGCACGGATCGCCCCGGTCAGCCGCGAGATGATCCTGAACTACGTCTCCGCCCACACCCTGGGCCTGCCCAAGTCGTACTGAACGGACACCGAGGGAGGGGCCGCCTCACCGCTCCGGGAGGGCGGGGCCCCGGGAGGGCGGGGCCCCGGGAGGACGGAGCCCCGGCCGGTCCGGCGGCCGACCGGCCGGGCGCCGCCGCCCACGGCTGCTCATCGGCCAGGGGGTGGGATTCCGCCCACGGGCGGGGTTCCGGTGACAGGCGCGGTCGCGGCGGCGGAGGGGATTCCGGCGACCGCCTGACGGTTGTGAAGGTCCTGTGTACGATCCGGGCCCACGGCACCCCGCTCGGTGCCGCCCTCCCCGTAGGCCCCTGGAGCCGCGCGTGTACCCGCAGCAGAACCCGTACCAGCCCGCCCCGGCATGGCAGCCGCCCCGACGCTGGTGGCAGCACCCGGCGCTGATCATCACCCTGCTCGTCGTCTTCCCGCCTGCGGGCATCGCCCTGGTCTGGCTCTCGCGGTGGACGAACCGGGCGAAGATCGTGTCGACGATCGTGTCCGCCCTGTGGTTCGTCGTGGCACTGTCCATGGACCCGCCGGCGGAGAAGAACACGGACGACCCGAAGCCGGCGGTGACGGTGACCGTGACCGTCACGCCGACCCCCACGCCGACGGTGGAGCCGACGCCGACACCGACGCCCACCCCCACGACCCCGGCCGAGCCGACGACGCCGACTCCCACGCCGGAGCCGACGACCGAGCCCCCGACGACGGAACCCCCGGCACCCACCAGGCAGGCCCCCAAGCCGACCACGCAGGCCCCGAAGCCCACCACCCAGGCCCCGAAGCCGAAGCCCACGCAGGTGACCCAGCCCCCGGAGACGGCCGAGCCCGAGCCCGACCCGGAGCCGTACTACGCCAACTGCACCGCCGTACGCGCCGCCGGCGCCGACCCCATCCGCCGAGGCGACCCCGGCTACGGCAGCCACCTCGACCGCGACGGCGACGGCATCGCCTGCGAGTGACCCGCACCGGGCCGCCCCGGCCCGGTCAGCGGGATCAAGGGGTCCAGACCCCCGTCGCGGCCGTGGACCTGACGTACTCCGCGAAGTCGCGGGGCTCGCGGCCGAGCGCCCGCTGGACGCCGTCCGCGAGCTCCCCGAAGCGACTGTCGGCGATCCACTCGAAGAGCAGGTTCAGGAGCGCGGTGAAGTCCTCCGGCAGCCCCGCACGGTCGGCTCGGGCAGCGAACTCCGCGGGGGAGAGGGGCCGGTAGCCGATCGGCCGACCGGTCGCGCGGCTCAGCTCCTCCGTCACCTGGTCAAGGTCCAGCAGCCGCGGGCCGGTGAGCGCGTACTCCGCGCCGGCGTGGCCGTCCTCGGTGAGGGCGGCCACCGCCACGTCGGCGATGTCGTCCGCGTCCACGTAGGGCTCGACGCCCTTCCCGGCCGCCCACGCCACCTCGCCGTCGAGGACCTGGCCGCGGAAGAAGGCGTCCTCGCTGAAGTTCTGCGCGAACCAGGCCGGCTTGAGCAGCGTCCAGGCCGCCCCCGACTCGCGCACGGCCCGCTCGCAGGGCAGCTTCTCCTCCCCCTCGGGCACGACCCACTCGCGGTGCGAGAGCAGCACGAGCCGTTCCACGCCCCGGTCCGCCGCCAGCTTCGCGAACTCCCGCATCAGCTCACCGGCGTCGGCCGTCATCGAGTCGACGAGATAGGCCGCGCCGACGCCGTCGAGCACGGGCTCCCAGGTGTTCCGGTCGTGCCAGTCGAAACGGGCGGGGCCCTTGCGAGAGGCGACGCGGACGGGACGGCCGCGCCGGCGGAGGCGCGAGACGACGCGGCGGCCGGTCTTGCCGGTGCCGCCGAGGACGAGGAGGGGCCGGGTGTCGGTGTGGTGGTCGATCGTCATGCGACCAGTCAATCCGGGGCGGATGAGCGCCGGAATGGTCCAGGAGCGCAGGGGGATACGCGTCCGTCTCACGCGGTGGTGACGGGTCGTGACGGGATCCCTAGACTCGCCTCCATGGACCCGCTGACCAGCCTTCTCCAGGAAGTCCGTTCCTGCGGCGCCGTGTTCGGTCGCAACCTGCTGGAGCCGCCGTGGGCCGTCCGCTTCGCCGACCAGGGGGCCCTGACCCTGGTGACGCTGCTCAGCGGGGAGGGCTGGATCGTGCCGGAGGGCCGGCCGGGGCGGGAGGGACTGGAGGGCCCGATGCCGGAGCGGGGGGTGGTGCCGGTGTGGCCGTCGGACTCGATCTCGGCGACGGCGACTGCGACGGCGTCTGCCCCGGTCTCGGCGTCCGCGTCCGGATCGGCGTCGGTGCGGCTCGGGCCGGGAGACGTGGCGGTCGTGACGGGGCCCGAGCCGTTCTCGGTCACGGACGATCCGGCCGCCGGGACCCCACCGCTCTTCGTCGTCCACCCGGACCGCTGCACGACGGCCGACGGCTGCGACATCGGCGAGGAAGTCATCCTGGGTTTGCGCACCTGCGGCAACAGCGAGGACGGGCCGACCGTCCTGCTCACCGCCTCCTACCAGGCCACGAGCCGGGTCTCCGAGCGGCTGCTCGGCGGCCTGCCGCGTACGCTCGTCGTCCCGCGCGACGCGCCCGACCCGGTCCTGGAACTGGCCGCCGTCGAGACCGGACGGGACGCCCCGGGACAACAGGCGGTCCTCGACCGGTTGTTGGACCTGCTCCTGCTCTCCACCCTCCGCGAGTGGTTCGCCCGCCCCGAGGCCTGCCCGCCGGGCTGGTACCGGGCCATGGGCGACCCCGTGGCGGGCCGGGCGCTCCGGCTGATCCACGCCCGGCCGGAGCGCGCGTGGACGGTGGACGCGCTGGCGGCGGAGGCCGGTGTCTCGCGCGCGACGCTCGCCCGCCGCTTCACGGCGCTCGTGGGCCGACCGCCGATGGCGTACCTCACCGAGTGGCGGCTGACGCTGGCGGCCGACCTGCTCGCCCGCACCGACGCGACGGTCGCGTCGATCGCCCGCCAGGTCGGCTACCGCACCCCCTTCGCGCTGAGCGCCGCGCTGAAGCGGGTCCACGACACGCGCCCGGTGGAGCTCAGGACGGCGGCCGGACGCCGATAAACCAAGCACGCGTGCTTGATTGTTTCACGGGGGGCTGACAAGGTCTCCCCAAGCGCTGACGGGGCACCCGACCGGGACGGGTCCGGCGGTTCCGCGCGGGACCGGTGGACTCGGCTGATCCGTTGGTTCCGGTGGGGCCAGCGGTTCCGGTGGTTCCGGTGGTTCCGTGCGGGGCTTCGGTCTCGTCCACGGGGCTTCGGTCTCGTACGGGGGCTTCGGTCTCGTACGGCCCGGGGGCTCCCCAAGGGGTGTCCGCGGCAGCGATCCTGGCGACCACCTTCCACCCACCTCTCCAGGGGGCCACGCATGGTGTTCCACAGCGAGTACGAGCCCGTTCCCACCCTGTCCCTCCCCATCCACGACGCCGTCCTGGGCCGGGCCGCCGCGTACGGGGACGCGCCCGCGCTGGTCGACGGGGCCGGGGAGCTGACCCTGTCGTACGCGCAGGTGGACGCCTTCCACCGGCGGGTCGCCGCCGGGCTCGCCGAGGCCGGGGTGCGGAAGGGCGACGTACTGGCCCTGCACAGCCCCAACACCGTGCTGTTCCCGGTCGCGTTCTACGCCGCCACCCGCGCCGGCGCCGCCGTCACCACGATCCACCCGCTCGCCACCCCCGAGGAGTTCGCCAAGCAGCTGCGGGACTCGGCGGCGCGCTGGATCGTCACCGTCTCGCCGCTCCTGCCGGCCGCCCGCGCCGCCGCCGAACTCGCGGGCGGCGTCGAGGAGATCTTCGTCTGCGACGCGGCCCCGGAGGGGGACGGGGCGCGGTCGCTCCAGTCCTTCCTGGCCTCCACCGCGCCCGAGCCGGAGGTCGCCGTCGACCCCGTCGAGGACGTCGCCGCGCTCCCGTACTCCTCCGGCACCACCGGCGTCCCCAAGGGCGTGATGCTCACCCACGCCTCCATCGCGACGAACCTGGCGCAGCTGGAGCCGTTCATACCGATGGGACCGGGCGACCGGATTCTCGCGGTCCTTCCCTTCTTCCACATCTACGGCCTCACGGCCCTGATGAACGCGCCGCTGCGGCAGGGCGCCACCGTCGTCGTGCTGCCGCGCTTCGAGCTCGACACGTTCCTCGGCGCGATCCAGAAGCACCGCATCAACGGCCTGTACGTGGCTCCGCCGATCGTCCTGGCGCTCGCCAAGCACCCGGCGGTCGCCGCGTACGACCTGTCGTCGCTGGAGTACATCGTCAGCGCGGCCGCCCCGCTCGACGCGGCGCTCGCGGAGGCGTGCTCGGCGCGGCTGGGGCTGCCGCCGGTACGGCAGGCGTACGGCATGACCGAGCTGTCGCCGGGCACGCACGTCACGCCGCTGAGCGCCGAGAACCCGCCGCCCGGCACCGTCGGCAGGCTGCTGCCCTCCACCGAGATGCGGATCCTCTCGCTCGACGACCCGTCGAAGGACGCGGCGGCGGGGGAGGAGGGCGAGATCGCCATCCGCGGGCCGCAGGTGATGAAGGGGTACCTGGGGCGGCCGGAGGCCACCGCCGAGATGATCGACGCCGACGGGTGGGTGCACACCGGCGACATCGGACGGGTCGACGCGGACGGCTGGCTGTACGTGGTCGACCGGGTGAAGGAACTGATCAAGTACAAGGGCTTCCAGGTCGCCCCGGCCGAGCTGGAGGCGCTCCTCCTCACCCACGACGGGGTCGCCGACGCGGCCGTCATCGGGGTGACGGACGCGGAGGGGATGGAGATCCCGAAGGCGTTCGTGGTGCGGCAGCCGGACGCGGCCGGGCTGACCGGCGAGGACGTCATGGCGCACGTGGCCGCGCGGGTCGCCCCGTACAAGCGGGTCAGGGCCGTCGAGTTCATCGACGCGGTCCCCCGAGCGGCCTCCGGGAAGATCCTGCGGCGCGAGCTGCGGGCCCGCTGAACCCCGGAGAGCCGAAACCGAAGCAGGACGTCGAGCCGAGGCCGGGCGCCGAGCTGAGGCCGGGCGTCGAGCCGAGGCCGCGCGTCGAGCCGAGGCAGGACGCCGAGGTGAGGCCGGGCGTCGAGCCAAGCCGGGCGTCGAGCCGAGGCCGGACGTGAGCTGAAGCCGGGCGGGAAGCCGAATCCGGGCGTGCACCCGAGGCGGACGGGAAGCCGAAGGCGGATGGGAAGCCGGAGGCGGACGGGAGGCCGAGCGGGCTTCACGCCGAAGGCGAGTGCTGACGAGTCGAGAGAGTCAAGAGAGTCGAGGAAACCCCATGAGCCTGATCGCCGTCACCGAGGAGCGAGGGGTCACCACCCTCGCCCTGGACTCCCCTGACACCCGCAACGCCCTCTCGGCCGCGCTCGTCGCCGAACTGGCCGAGGCGCTCGCGTCGGCCGGGAAGGACCCGACCGTGCGGGCGGTGGTGCTCACGCACACGGGCTCCACGTTCAGCGCGGGCGCGGACCTGAAGGCGCCGCCGAGCCCGTACGCCTTCGTGGACCTGCTCCGGCAGGTGGTGGAGCTGCCGAAACCGGTCGTCGCACACGTCACGGTCGGCGGCCGGGCCCGCGCGGGCGGCCTCGGGCTGCTCGGCGCCTGCGACATCGTGGTGGCGGGGGAGGGGGCGGACTTCGCGCTCACGGAGGTACGGATCGGGGTGGCGCCCGCGGTGATCTCGCTGACCCTGCTGCCGCGGCTGGAACCGCGCGCGGTGGCCCGCCACTACCTGACGGGCGAGCGGTTCGGCGTCCCCGAGGCGCGGGCGATGGGTCTGGTCACCGCAGGGGAGGAGGAACTCGGGGCGATCCTCGACGGACTGCGGGCGGGTTCGCCGCAGGGGCTGCGCGAGTCGAAACGGCTGGTCACCGCTAAAGTCCTGGAGGCCTTCGAGTGCGACGCGGAGGAGCTGGTGCAGCGATCGGCGACGCTCTTCGCCTCCGCCGAGGCGCGCGAGGGCATGACGGCCTTCCTCGAACGACGGGACCCCGAATGGCGGCTGTGACCGCACCCCGACAGGACGGACCTCCGGACCGGGGGCCGAAGCAGGACCGCAGCCGGGCGACGCGGCAGCGGCTCCTGGAGGCCGCGGTGGCCTGCCTCGCCGAACACGGCTGGGCGGGGTCGACGGTGGCCGTGGTGGCCGAACGGGCGGGAGTCTCGCGGGGCGCGGCCCAGCACCACTTCCCGACCCGCGAGGACCTGTTCACGGCGGCGGTCGAGTACGTCGCGGAGGAGCGTTCGCAGGCACTGCGGGCGCTGCCCACGGACGACCGGGCGCAGACGGTCGCCGCGCTCGTCGGCCTCTACACCGGCCCCCTGTTCCGGGCCGCCCTCCAGCTGTGGGTGGCGGCCTCGAACGAGGAGCAGCTCCGCGCCCGCGTCACCGAACTGGAGGCGCGGGTGGGCCGCGAGTCCCACCGGATCGCGGTGGAACTGCTCGGCGCCGACGAGACGCGCCCCGGTGTCCGCGAGACCGTCCAGGGCCTCCTGGACATGGCCCGGGGCCTCGGCCTCGCGACCCTCCTCACGGACGACACGACCCGCCGCGCCCGGGTGGTGGCCCAGTGGGCCCGTCTGATCGACGAGGCACTGGGGGACGGCCGGTAGGCGCCCCTCCCCGGGCAGCGCGCCCCGGGCAGCGTGCCCCCTGGGAAGCGCGCCCCTGGGAAGCGTCCCCCGGCGTGGCGACCCGCCGGTCCTCGGGACGCGGCGGGCCCGACCCCAAGAGACTGCGGGGGCCTCAGGACACGCGGGGTCTCAGGACACGCGGGGTCTCAGGTCCCGCGGGTCCTCGGGACGGACGCGGCGGGTGTCGGGTGCGACAGTCCTCAGGGCACACGGGACACGCGGGCACACGGGACACGCGGGCACACGGGACACGCGCGCCCCCAGGACGCGTCGGGCGTCAGACGCCGGGGATCTCCCGCGCCCGGAAGGCGGCACGCACCGCGGCCTCCGCGTCGGCGCCGTACATCCGCCGGGCGGTCTCGACGGTCGTCCGCGCGGCGGCCTCGAAGGAGGTGTCGGGGGCGAAGCCGAACTGCGCGTTCACGATGATCCGGTCGGCGGTGCGGGCGCCGAGGGACGTGCGGATGTCGAGGAGGGCGCGGGACCAGATCTCGCCGTCGGCGTGGACCTCGCCCTCGCGGTCGGCGTAGGTCTTGGTGCCGTCGAGGCGGCGCAGGCAGTGCGGGGCGGCGGAGTAGCCGGTGGCGTCCCAGTCGGCGACGCACGCCTCCTCGGCCTTCATGGGCCAGCCGTACTTCCGGATGGCGTGGTTGCCGACGGCGACGGCGAGGTAGTCGCCGAAGGCCTCGCCGATGGCGCCGGCCTCCGCGGAGGTGCCGAAGCCGGGGACCTGGGCGTGGTGCACGGCGTGGCCGTACTCGTGGAGGACGACCTCCGCGTCCTCGGCGTCGTCGACGCCGCCCTTGCCGAAGCGGATCTCGGCCTTCTTGTCGGTGAAGTAGGAGTTGTCGGCGCCCCACTGGTTGAGGCGGACCGGCTGGACGCGGTCGTTGGCGCCGGGCAGCTCGGTCCCGAAGCCGAGGCTCTGCAGGTACTCCTGGCCCTCGTTGACCCAGAAGTACGCCATGACCTGCTCGAACTCGTCGTCGGAGCGGTCGTACGAGGCGGCGTCCGCGACCGACGCGGGCTTGCCGGTCTCGGAACGGACGCTGACCCACTTCCCGGACAGCCCGCCGCTCGCGTCGAGGTTCCGGAGGGTCGCGAGGGCGTAGGCGGAGGCGGGGACGTCACCGGCCGCGTCCTTGTGATCGGCGAGGCTTTGATCGCCGGTGGCCTGCACGGGGTTGACCATGAACACCCGCCCCTGCGGCGCGGACGCGGCGGTGGCACCGGGCGAGGGGACCAGCGCCCCGGCGACGGCCAGCGCGCCGACGGCGGCGGCGAGGAGGCGGCGGGGCGTGCGACGAGCGGTCTTGGGCATCGGGACATCCTCCTGCGCGCGGGCGCGACAACGAGACGATTGGCATGCGCGTGACACGCAAGGCGCCGATCCTCGCGCACCCCCCACCCCCCTGAACACCCCCCGCACCCCTGCACACCCATGTGACGCACCCCACACGCGCCCCTACGGGCGCCGCCCCCCTCCCGACAGGCCACCGCGCCCCTGAGGGCGGGCGCGCCCGCCGTCCCTGTGGGCAGGTGTCCCGCAGGGAGATGGCCCGCAACGGCGCGGCGGGTGGACACCCACGACAGAACGGCTTGGGCGCCCACGGCGGAACAGCGCGGGCGCTCCCGGCAGAACGGCGTGGGCGCCCCCGGCAGAACGGCGCGGTCGCCCCCGGCGGAACAGCGCGGTCGCCCCCGGCGGAACAGCGCGGTCGCCCCCGGCAGAACGGCGCGGGCACCCCCGGCGGAACAGTGCGGGCGCTCCCCACAGCACCGTGGGCCGTCGCCCCGTGTGGTGCGGGCCACAGGCGAATGGGGGTGGGCGCAGTACGCTGGTCGCATGCTCCTGCTCGTTCGCCGCCGCCACGTGGACTTCGTCCGCGTCACGAGCATGAGCTGTCGCCGCGCCGCCTGACCCCAGGGGCACTCACCCTTCCGCCCCGCGGGGTCCCCATCCGACCCCTGTCGACCGGCACCCGCGGCCCCCGCCCCACCCCGGCGGCCGCCCCGGGACCCGTACACCCGCGGACGCACCCATGAGCCTCAGCGCCACCACCGCCCCCGTCACCACCTCCTACGCCTCGCAGCTCCCGATCGTCGACCTCTCCGCCGCCGACCGCGGCCCCGACGCCCGCCGGCTGCTCCACGCCCAGCTGCACTCCGCCGCCCACGACGTGGGCTTCTTCCAGCTGGTCGGGCACGGCGTGACCGAGCGGGAGACCCGGGCCCTCACCGACGCCATGCACGCCTTCTTCGCCCTCCCCGAGGCGGACCGCCTGGCGATCGACAACCTGAACTCGCCGCACTTCCGCGGCTACACCCGGGTCGGCGACGAGCGCACCCAGGGCGCCCGCGACTGGCGCGACCAGCTCGACATCGGCGCCGAGCGCCCCGCCCGCGCGCCCGCGCCGTGGGAGCCGCCGTACTGGTGGCTGGAGGGCCCCAACCAGTGGCCCGAGGCCCTGCCGGAGCTGCGTACGGCCGCCCTGCACTGGATCGACCGGCTCAGCGGCGTCGCCGAGAAGCTGCTGCGCGAGCTGCTCGCCTCGATCGGCGCGCGCGAGGACTTCTACGCCGACATCTTCGGGCCCCGCGCCCACCCGCACCTCAAGCTGGTGCGCTACCCCGGCAGCAGCGGCGAGGGCGACGACCAGGGCGTCGGCGCCCACAAGGACTACGGCTTCCTGACCCTGCTGCTCCAGGACCACGTCGGCGGGCTCCAGGTGCAGCGGGAGGACGGACGGTTCCACGACGTGCCGCCGCTGCCCGGTGCCTTCGTCGTCAACCTCGGTGAACTCCTCGAAGTCGCGACGAACGGCTACCTGATCGCCACCAACCACCGGGTCGTCTCCCCGCCCGGCGCGACGGAACGCTTCTCCGTCCCGTTCTTCTACAACCCGCGGCTCGACGCCCGGATCGCCCCGCTCGACTTCGCCTACGCGGACCGCGCGCCCGGCGTGACGGTCGACCCCGCGAACCCGATGTTCGCCGAGTACGGCCGCAACGAGCTGAAGGGGAAGGTCCGCGCGCACCCGCTGGTCGCCGCGCGTCACCACGCGGACCTCCTCCTCCACGGCCAGGACCTCCCGGCCTAGGTCGGTCAGCCCGTGATGTCCGCGTAGCCCTCGATCTCGCGCGGGTCCCGTCGGCCGGGGCCCGTGTAGCGGGCCGAGGGGCGGACCAGGCGGCCGGTGCGCTTCTGCTCCAGGATGTGCGCCGACCAGCCGGCGGTACGGGCGCAGCTGAACATCGACGTGAACATGTGCGCCGGGACCTCGGCGAAGTCCAGCACGATCGCCGCCCAGAACTCGACGTTCGTCGCGAGGATCCGGTCCGGGCGGCGGTTGTGCAGCTCCTCCAGGGCGGCCTTCTCCAGCGCGGCGGCCACCTCGTAGCGCGGGGCGTCCAGCTCCTTCGCCGTACGGCGAAGGACTCGGGCACGGGGGTCCTCGGCGCGGTAGACGCGGTGGCCGAAGCCCATCAGACGCTCGCCCTTGTCGAGGGCCTGCTTGACGTACGCCGTCGCGTCGCCGGTCCGCTCGATCTCCTCGATCATGCCGAGGACGCGCGAGGGCGCGCCGCCGTGCAGCGGGCCGGACATGGCGCCGACGGCGCCGGAGAGGGCGGCGGCCACGTCGGCGCCGGTGGAGGCGATGACGCGGGCGGTGAAGGTGGAGGCGTTCATGCCGTGCTCGGCGGCCGAGGTCCAGTACGCGTCGACGGCCTTGACGTGCTTCGGGTCCGGCTCGCCGCGCCAGCGGATCATGAACCGCTCGACGACGGACTCGGCTTTGTCGATCTCGCTCTGCGGCACCATCGGAAGGCCCTGGCCGCGCGCGGACTGGGCGACGTACGAGAGGGCCATGACGGCGGCGCGGGCGAGGTCGTCGCGGGCCTGGTCGGCGGAGATGTCGAGGAGGGGCTTGAGGCCCCAGACGGGCGCGAGCATGGCGAGCGCGGACTGCACGTCGACCCGGATGTCGCCGGAGTGGACCGGGATCGGGAACGGCTCGGCGGCCGGCAGACCGGGGTTGAAGGCGCCGTCGACGAGGAGGCCCCACACGTTGCCGAAGGAGACGTGGCCGACGAGGTCCTCGATGTCGACCCCGCGGTAGCGGAGCGCGCCGCCTTCCTTGTCGGGTTCGGCGATCTCGGTCTCGAACGCGACGACTCCTTCGAGGCCCGGTACGAACTCGGACATCAGGCGGCTCCTTCTATCGATGATCGATCAACCGAACGGGGGCGGCTGGAGAAACTCAACAGTCGTCCGACCGAAGAGTCTGTACGGTTCCGATGATGCGGGGAAGCGTGACATCCGGCACACTGCGCCGAATCGGCGACGAAGGATTGGCGCCCCGCCGTGGTGGGCACACTGCGCCGCTGCGGCAGGATGGGCCCGTGACCGACGCCCTGGACCCCGCCGCCATGCGCGAGCAGTACCGCACCAAGGAACTGACCGCGGCCGATCTCGCCCCCGATCCGATCCGGCAGTTCGCGTCCTGGTTCAAGGAGACCGCCGCCAGCCCGGCGATCCACGAGCCCAACGCCATGGTCGTCTCGACCGCGACCCCCGACGGCCGCCCCTCGTCCCGCACGGTCCTGCTCAAGCACTACGACGACGCCGGCTTCGTCTTCTTCACCAACTACGGCTCGCGCAAGGGCACCGAGCTGGCCGCCAACCCGTACGTCTCGCTGCTCTTCCCCTGGCACCCCCTGGCCCGCCAGGTCATCGTCACCGGCCGCGCCGCCCGCACCGGCCGCGACGAGACCGCCGCCTACTTCCGCACCCGCCCGCACGGCTCCCAGCTGGGCGCCTGGGCGAGCGAGCAGTCCTCCGTCATCCCCTCCCGCGAGGAGCTGCTCGCCCGGTACGAGGAGTTGGCCGCCCGCTACCCCGACTCCGAGCAGGTCCCCGTCCCACCGCAGTGGGGCGGCTTCCGGGTCGTCCCGCAGACCGTCGAGTTCTGGCAGGGCCACGAGAACCGCCTCCACGATCGCCTGCGGTACGTCCGGGAGGACGGCTCCTGGCGCGTGGAACGCCTGGCGCCCTGACCGTCGCCCGTAAATCCCTTGTGGCCCTCCCGGAGGGTTCGTAGGGTGGTGGCACACGCGAAAGGAGGTGATCCGAAAACATGGTTTCTTTTCGGACTCGTGAGGTGACTGCGGGCTAAGGCCTGCCGTCGCACGATGTGCACCTCGGCAGGCCAGCTGCCGAAACCCAAGCAGTCACCCGACCCGTGGGCCGCCGGTAAGTCCGGCCGGCTCCCGTCCGAACCTAGGCGGACGGGACCAAGGCCCACGGGTCGTCTGCGTGTCCGGCCCTCCGCGGCCCGCCGCCCTCAGGCGTCCCGCCGGCGCATCGCCCCCCATCCGGCGAGCAGCGCCGCGGCCGTCCACAGCGCCGTCACCCCCAGGCCCGTCCACGCCCCGAGCGTCCCGAGCGGCTCCTGGAAGAGAATCTGCTGCCCGGCCCGGTCCGGGAGCCAGGTCGCGGCGCCCTCGGAGACCCCGCCGATGACGAAGGACACGATGAGGATGAACGGGATGAGGATGCTCAGCACCGCCACCGCACTGCGCAGCAGGAACGTCAGTCCCATCGAGAACAGCGCGATCAGCGCGAGGTAGAGCCCGGCGCCGAAGCAGGACCGCAGCGCACCCGGGTCGCCGATGCCTATCGCGTACTTCCCCAGGAACGCGTTGGCGGTGAAGAACATGACGAACCCGGCCACCACGCCCATGCCCAGCGCGGCCGACCCCACGACCGCCACCTTCGCCCCGTAGAGCAGGCTCCGCCGAGGCACGGCCATCAGCGAGTTCCGCAGAGCCCCGTTGAGGAACTCGGAGGAGGCGGCGGTGGCGCCGAAGGCGATCGCTGCGATCTGCACGAAGTTCACCGGGTAGTAGATCCAGAACAGCGGGTCGATCTCGCCGGTCTCCGCCTCCGGTTGTCCTATGGCGGGGAAGACCGCCAGGGCGATGCCCAGCGCGGCCACGACGACGGCCAGCAGCGAGCCGAAGCTCGACCGGATCGACCGGATCTTGATCCACTCGGAGTGGAGCACGGCGGTGGGGGAGAGAGCGGACACGTCAGACCTCCTGCGGGGTGAGGGCGGTGAACTCGGCGGCATCCGAGGTGAGGGCCAGATACGCCTCCTCCAGCGAGGCGCGCTCGTCGGCGAGCTCGAAGACCGGGATGCCCTCGCGGGCGGTGACAGCGCCGATCTCCTCGGCCGAGGCGCCCTCCACCATCCACCGGCCGTCCCGGTCGGCGGTCTCCCCGACCGCCCACCCCCGTGCGAGCAGCGTCGCCTTGAGCCGTATCGGATCGCCCGTCCGCACCCGCACCCGCGCACGACTGTGGGCGTCGATGAACTCCCGCATCGGCACGTCCGCCAGGAGCCTCCCCCGGCCCAGCACCACCAGGTGATCGGCGAAGGTCGCCGTCTCGTTCATCAGATGGCTGGAGACCAGGACCGCGCGGCCCTCGTCGGCCAGCCGGCGCAGCAGCTCGCGGATCCAGACGATGCCCTCCGGGTCCAGGCCGTTGGCCGGCTCGTCCAGCATCAGCACCCCCGGGTCACCGAGCAGCGCGGCGGCGATGCCGAGCCGCTGCCGCATGCCCAGCGAATAGCCGCGTATCCGACGGCGGGCCGCCGGCGCCAGACCCGTCTCCTCCAGCACCTCGTCGACCCGGCGGGCCGGCAGGCCGTTGCTCGCGGCGAGGAAGCGGAGGTGGTCGCGGCCGGTCCTGGCCGGGTGCGCGGCCTGCGCGTCGAGGAGCGCGCCGACCGTCCGCAGCGGCTCGTCGAGCGTCACGTACGGCCGGCCGCCGATGGTGGCGGTGCCCGACGTCGGCCGGTCGAGGCCGAGGACGAGCCGCATCGTGGTGGACTTCCCCGCCCCGTTGGGCCCGAGGAAGCCGGTGACGCGCCCCGGCTCGACACGGAACGTCAGCCCGTCCACGGCCCGCGCCGCACGCCGACCGCCGTATTCCTTCGTGAGGTTCGTGATGTCGATGCTGGTCATGGCTCAAGACTCGCGGCCCGGCCGCTCCCTGCCATCCCCTGCCCGAGGGGACCGTCTCCCCCGTGCGGGGGAGCCGCGTCAGGTCCGCCGCTGCGAGGATGGCGGGATGTTCCTGCGACCCCTCATCCGGGCGGTCACGTACACGCGATGGCTGCATCTGGCGATCGGCGCGATCGTGCCGATCGCCGCCGGACTCGTCTACCCCGGCCTGTCCTCCCCGTCCCTCCTCGACTGGCTGATCGCCGCCGCGCTGCCGATCCCGCTCGTCGCGGCCGTCGCCCTCATACCGTCCGCCCGCCGCGCCGAGGGGCTGCAGGCGCGCCTCATGCTCTTCCCCGGCAAACACGCCAGGGTGCGGAGCGCCGCGCACGCCGAGGGCGCGGCCACCGGCATCTCGGCGGCCCCGTCCACCTCCTGGGCGGACCGGGGCAGGACCGCCCTGTGGCTGGTCTTCCGCATGGAAGCGGGCCTGGTGGCCTGGCTGCTGACGATCTGGCTGCTCCAGTGCACGCTGACGCTCCTCGACACATCGGTGGAGGAGCCGGTGATCGGTTCCCTGACCCCGCCACAGGGCCTCGGCTCGGTGGCCCTGGCGCCGCTGCCGCTGCTCGCCCTCCTCACCGTGATCGTCGGGGGCGGCCGGCTCGGCACCCGGGTCTCCCTCCGCCTGCTCGGTCCGTCGGTGAAGGAGCGCATGACGGCCCTGGAGGAGCGGACGGAGCGCCTCCTGGAGCGGAACCGGATCGCCCGCGAGCTCCACGACTCGCTGGGCCACGCCCTCACCCTGGCCGTGGTCCAGGCGGGCGCCGCCCGCGCGGCGAAGGACCCCGCGTTCACCGACCGCGCCCTCGCGACCATCGAGGAGACCGGCCGCGCGGCCCTGGAGGACCTGGAGCGGGTCCTCATGCTGCTCCGCGAGACCGGCCGCCGCCCGGCCGGGGCGAGCCCCGGCCTCGACGAGGCCGCGCGCCTCCTCGACTCGGCCCGCTCCTCCGGCGCCCGGGTGGAGGCCGAGATCACCGGCCCCGTCGAGGAACTCCCGGGACCCGTCTCCCGGGAGGCGTACCGCATGCTCCAGGAGGCCCTGACGAACGCGTTGCGGCACGCGGGCGAGGTCCCCGTCGCCGTCCGCGTCGCGGCGGAGCGCAGCCGGCTGCGCCTCCGGGTCACCAACCCCCTGCCCGAGGGGAGACCCCCCGCCGTCCCCGGCTCCGGCAGCGGCCTGCGCGGCATCCGCGAGCGGGCCGCCCTCCTCGGCGGTGAGGCCAAGTCCGGTGTCAAGGACGGCGAGTGGCGCGTCTCCGTGGTCCTCCCGCTGCGCTGAGCGGCCTGGCTCCGACCCCTAGGCTGACCGGATGACGATCAAGGTCCTCCTCGTAGACGACGAACCCCTCGTGCGGGCCGGCCTGCGGGCCGTCCTGGAGGCCCAGCAGGACATGGAGGTGGTCGGCGAGGCCGCGGACGGCGCCGCCGTCGTCCCCCTCGTCCGCAGCCTGCGCCCCGACGTCGTCGCGATGGACGTCCGCATGCCGCTGATGGACGGCATCGAGGCCACCCAGGCCGTCCTGCGCACGGTCGACGACCCGCCCAAGATCCTCGTGGTGACGACCTTCGAGAACGACGAGTACGTGTACGGGGCGCTGCGCGCCGGCGCGGACGGGTTCCTCCTCAAGCGGGCCCGCCCGGCGGAGATCGTCCACGCGGTCCGCCTCGTCGCGGAGGGCGACTCGCTCCTCTTCCCGGCGGCCGTCCGCGCCCTGGCCGCCTCCTACGGTCAGGAACGGCCCGCCAACGAGGCCCACGAGGCCCTCGTCCGGGCGAATCTGACGGACCGGGAGGAGGACGTCCTCCGCCTCATGGCCCGGGGCCTGTCCAACGCGGAGATCGCGGGCCGGCTGATCGTCGGCACGGAGACCGTCAAGTCCCACGTGAGCGCCATCCTGGCGAAACTCGGCGCCCGGGACCGCACCCAGGCGGTGATCGCCGCCTACGAGTCGGGCTTCGTCTCCCCGACCTGACCGGCGCCGCCCCGGCCCGCCCCACCCGACCCGGCAGGACAGGACCCCACCCGACTCGGCCGGACTCGACCTGGCTGGACCCGACTCGGCCGGACTCGACCCGCGCCAACCCGGCCGGACCCGACCCGCCCCGGCCGGACCCGCCCCGGCCGGACCCGCCCCGGCCGGACCCGCGCCGCTCCGCCCGAGCGGCCCGCGCCGACCCGACCCGCGCCCGCTCCGCCCGAGCGGCCCGCGCCGACCCGACCCGCGCCCGCTCCGCCCGAGCGGCCCGACCCGACCCGACCCGTCCCGCGCCAGCCCGGCCCGCCCGCCTGGCTTGAACCGGCCTGTCTCCTCGGATCCGTTTCGTCGAACCGGGTGTGTTCTGAGTCACGTTCCAGTTGAATGGCCCCCATCAGGGGGTTACCGGGGGGAGTGCCAGGTGAGTGCCTTCACGGGGTCCACGCGGGACACCGCTTCCGTGCCGAGCGAGGACGGCGATCTGCTCGCCGCGCTGCTCGACGGCATGGACGCGGCGCTGTGCGCGCTGGACGCGGACGGGACGGTGACGCACTGGAACCGCGAGGCCGAGCGGATCCTCGGCTGGCCCGCGGCGGAGGCCGTGGGGCGGCGCGGGTTCGACGGCTGGGCGGCGCGCAGCGCCGACGCGGAGGAGACGCTCGCCCGCCTCATGGGGGCGATGCGGACCCCCGGACGGCAGGTGCACGAGCTGGCGCTGCTCCGCAAGGACGGTGGCCGGGTCCTGGTCCGCAGCCAGTCCGCGGGGGTGCGGGGCGCCGACGGGCGGCCCGCCGGCGTCTACTGCGCCTTCAGCGAGGTGCACGCGCAGATAGACCTGGAGCGGTCGATCGCGCTGAGCGAGGCGCTCTTCGACGACGCGCCCTGGGGCGTCGTCCTGATCGACGCGGACCTGCGCCCCGCGGTGGTCAACGGCTACGCGGCGAAGGCCATCGGCACGGGCCGGACGACCCTGCTCGGCCGCCCCCTCGGCGACGTCGTCGCCCGCGGCGTGGAGGAGCTGGAGGGCGCGCTCCAGCACGTGCTCGCGGAGGGCGCCCCGCCCGCCCCCGCCGATCTGTGGGTGACGCTCGCGTCGACCTCGGGCGCCGGGGCGGGGGAGCGCCGGCGGTGCTGGCGCAGCGGCTTCGTACGGCTGTCGTCGCCGATGACGGAGGAGCCGGCGCCGCTGGGCGTGGCGTGGCTGTTCCAGGACGTCACGGCGGAGCGGCTCGCGGCCCGGGAGGCGGACCGGACCCGCTTCCGCTGGAGCCAGCTGCACCGGGCGGGTGTGGCGGCGGCCGAGTACGCGGATCCGGCGGAGGCGGTGGCCGTCCTCCTCGACTTCGCGCTGGCCGGCTTCGCCGACCACGGCTTGGTGGACCGGGTGGCCGGCGACCGGCGGCTGACGCGCGCGGTGGCGTCCCCCGCCGGCGCTCCGGACGGGGACGGCCTCGGTGGCGGTTTCGAGGGCGGTTTCCCGCAGCGCTACGGCACCGATCATCCGGCCCTCCAGGCGTGGGACCGGGCGGGTTCGGTGCGGGTCGACGCGGGCAGGGACGCGGCGGAGTGGGCGGCGGCCCGGCACTGGCCCGCGGACACCGCGCACGCCCTGTGCACGGCCCTGCGGTCCCGGGGCCGTACCGTCGGCGTCCTCACCTTCCTGCGCACCGCCGCCCGGGGCGCCTTCGACCGCCAGGACGCGCTCTACGCGGAGACGGTCGCGGCCCGGGTCGCGGCGGCACTGGACGTACCGCCGCTCGGCTGAGGCGCGGGCCCGGCCCCCGCCGCGGCCGCGCGGGCGTCAGTGCCGGTAGAAGATCCGGTCCGCGTACTCGGTCATCACGCGGCCGTTCCACTCGTGTCCGCCGTCGACGTTCCCGGAGCGCAGCAGCGGCGGCTCGATGCCGCGCCGGACGAGCTCCTCGGCGGCGGCGGCCATCGTCGCCTGCATGAGGGCGCTGGTGACGACGGTGGAGGCGGGGGCGAACGGCGCCTCGATGCCCTCGTGGGCGAGTTCCGCGTCGCCGACCGCGATCCGGGAGTCGAGGACGATGTCGCAGTGGTCCTTGAGGTACGTCCCCGAGACGTGCCGCGACTTCGTCTCCGTGGCGTACGCCACCGAGGTGACGCCGATGACGGTGAGGCCCAGCGCGCGGGCGTTCATGGCCATCTCGACGGGCAGCGCGTTGCGGCCGGAGAGGGAGATGATGAAGAGCACGTCGCCGGCGGAGGCGGGGGAGGAGTCGAGGACGGCCCCGGCGAGCCCGTCGACGCGTTCCAGGGCGGAGCCGAGCGTCGCCGGCATGACGTCGACGCCGACGACGCCGGGGACGACGAGCAGGTTCATCAGCGCGAGCCCGCCCGCCCGGTACACGACGTCCTGGGCGGGCAGCGAGGAGTGCCCGGCGCCGAACGCGAAGAGGCGGTTGCCGTTCGCGACGGCCTCGGCGACCGCCGCGCCGGCGGCGGCGATCTCGGCGGAGTCCCCGTCGCGCACCTCCTGCAGCAGGCCGATCGCGGCGTCGAAGAACTGTCCGGCCAGCTTGCTCTCGCCCATGTGAGGAAGCTCCTTCTCGTCGAGGTCGCCGATCACGGTGCGGTCTGGACCATTGCTCTGTCAATACCGCCTCCGCCGCCCCGGTGCCCTCAGTTCTCCCGCTCCGGGGCGGGGGCGGCCCGGTTGTCGCCCCGATGCGCAAGAATTGGTGCAGGGCCAGCGCACGACTCATCGAGGGGCACGAATGTCCGGACTGATCGACACCACGGAGATGTATCTCCGCACCATCCTGGAGCTGGAAGAGGAAGGTGTGGTCCCGATGCGTGCCCGGATCGCCGAGCGGCTCGACCAGAGCGGCCCCACGGTGAGCCAGACGGTCGCCCGCATGGAGCGGGACGGCCTGGTCGCCGTGGCGAGCGACCGCCATCTGGAGCTGACCGAGGAGGGCCGCAAGCTCGCGACCCGCGTGATGCGCAAGCACCGCCTCGCCGAGTGTCTCCTCGTCGACGTGATCGGCCTGGAGTGGGAGCAGGTCCACGCCGAGGCGTGCCGCTGGGAGCACGTGATGAGCGAGGCCGTGGAGCGCCGCGTCCTGGAGCTGCTGCGCCACCCGACGGAGTCGCCGTACGGCAACCCGATCCCGGGCCTGGAGGAGCTGGGCGAGAAGGCCGAGGCCGAGGCCTTCCTCGACGACTCGATGGTCTCGCTGGCGGACCTGGACGCGAGCGGGGGCAAGACGGTGATCGTCCGCCGCATCGGCGAGCCGATCCAGACGGACGCCCAGCTCATGTACACGCTCCGCCGCGCCGGCGTGCAGCCCGGTTCGGTGGTCTCGGTCTCGGAGTCGGCGGGCGGCGTGCTCGTCGGCAGCAGCGGTGAGGCGGCGGAGCTGGACGCGGAGGTCGCGGCGCACGTCTTCGTCGCGAAGCGCTGAGTCTTCGCCGCGAAGCGCTGGTTCCACCGCGGTACGAAGCGCTGTCCACGGCGCTGAGCGCCACTGGATTCCACCGCGGTACCCGGGGCGGGGCGGGCCGGGCGTGCGGGAGCGCGCCCGGTCCCGCCCCGCCCCGCCCCCGTGTGGGTCCCGTCACACGTAGGGGGCGAGCGCGCCCCACAGGCCGAGGGCGAGGATGCCCCCGAGGGCCAGGAGCCCCAGGGCGTGCTTCACGACGGTCGCGTAGGTCGGCTCGGAGGCGGCGTGACGGCGCGAGGGGGCCTCGGGGTCGTACACGACGTGGATCTCGTCCGTGGCCCGGCCGGAGCCGTAGTGCGTGGTCAGCGCGTTGCCGCTGACATCCGTGAACCCGTAGTGGCCGGCCCGTCTGCCGTTGGGGTGGTACGCGCGCCGGGCGACGACCGTGACGCCCCTGCGGGCCAGCAGGACCCGGTCCGTGGCGCTGCGGACGACGACGGCGACACCGAGGCCGCCGACCAGTAGGCCGGGGACCGCGGCGAACGCGGCGGAGCCCATGCCCGGGCCGTGCGCGGCGCCGGTCAGCCACACGTACGCCGTGTAGGCGCCGAGGAAGCCGACGACGCCCAGCCAGACCGCCCACTGGGGGATCCAGGCCGGGCCGTCCTCTGTGGTGAGGAGGGCGCTGCCGGCGGGGTCGCGCCGCTCGGGCAGTGCCTCGTCCAGGGCGGTGTGGAAGGCGGGCGTGGAGTACGCGTTCCCTTCCGGGAGCGGGCGGGTGACGCCGTCGGTGAGGACGAGCGTGAGGGTGGTCGTGCCGGTCCGCCGGACCTCCTTGATCGCGGCGAGCGGCACGGTGGTGACGACCCGCCGCTGCTCGATCGTGAGGTGACCGTCTCTCAGGATCGCGATGTGGTCGCCTTGGGCGAGGACTTGGGGACTGCGCATGACCGTGTCGACCAGCGGGGCGGGGGACCGGTTGTGCGGTCGGCGGTTACGAATGGGCCACGGTCGGGCGACGGGTTCGGCATGCGCCCCGTTTTACGCCGGAATGGCCCCGCGCGTGCCCTCGGCGTGCCAGGCTGGAACGAGCTGCGTGCGCTGCGTGATGCGCGGAAGGGGTGGGGCCGTGGGAACGACGGGGGCCGTATGCCGACCGACGCGCGTGCGGAGGACCGCTTCTGACGATGTGTCCGGCATGGGCCGGCCCCGGGCAGGAGCGCTCGGGGCGAGGCCGTCGCGGACGCGGGTGTCCGGGGCTCGGGGGTCTGAGGTGCGGGTGTGCGAGGTGCCGGTGTGCGAGGTGCCGGTGTCCGAGGTGCCGGCGCCCGGTGCGTCGGCGCCCCGAAAGGCAGAGGGCCCCGGCGCCTCGCGGCGCCGGGGCCTGTCCTCCCCTGTTCCGACCTGGAGCCCCGAGCTCTCAAGGTCGGTCCCTTCGGACCGTTTTCCCCGAGCGGTCCGCCTCCCGATGAAGATCTCCCCTCGGCCGGGCGCGTCAATCCTTGAGGCCTGTCACTCGAACGAGGGGTGTTGGGTGGCAGAAGCGCATTTTCGAATGCGAGTTCGATAGTCTGGCGAGGTTCGACAGGAAAGAGGGGGTGCCAGACATGGCGCGACGACTCGACGTCACCGGAGCCGACGGCATCCGGTTGACGGCCTGGGACTTTACGGCGGAGGGCGCGGCCCGCGACGCGACCGCGCCCGAGGTCCGTGCGTCCACGCGTACGCCCGGACGTACGCCCACCGTGAGCATCACCCGCCAGCCGACCGGCCCCGAGGACCGCGCCACCGTCCGCCGCTCCTCCGGCGCCCCGGTCTTACTGCTCCACGGCCTGATGGGCCACGCGGGCCACTGGGCCCGGGCCGCGGGCCTCCTCGGCGGCGGACACCGCACGATCGCGCTCGACCAGCGCGGCCACGGCGCGAGCGAGAAGCCGCCCGCCGGGCCCTTCACGCGCGAGGCGTACGTGGCGGACGCCGCGGCCGTCATCGAGCGGCTCGGGCTCGGCCCCGTCACCCTCGTCGGCCACTCCATGGGCGCGCTCACCGCCTGGCAACTGGCCGCCGAGCGGCCCGAACTGGTCCGCGCCCTCGTCATCAGCGACATGCGGGCCTCCGCGCTCGGCGCGGCCTCGCAGCGCGCCTGGCGGGACTGGTTCGAAGGCTGGCCGATGCCCTTCCCGTCCCTGGAGGCGGTCCACCGCTGGTTCGGCGCGGACGATCCGTGGGTGGAGACGCCGAACCCGGCGCGGGGCGCGTTCTTCGCCGAGGTCATGGCCGAACACCCCGACGGCTGGCGCCCGGTCTTCGACCCCGCCCAGATGCTCACCTCCCGCGAGACCTGGGTCCACGACGCCCACTGGGACTCCCTCGCCCAGGTCCGCTGCCCCACCCTCGTCGTCCGCGGCCTCGACGGCGAACTCGGCCGCGCCGAGGCCCAGGAGATGGTCCGGGTCCTGCCCCACGGCGCGTACGCGGAGATCCCCGACGCGGGCCACCTCCTCCACTACACCCACCCGGAGGCCTGGGCCGAAGCGGTGGACCCCTTCCTGGCCGGCGTCCTGACCTCATAACCACCCCTCGGCGGTCCGCCCGTCCCGACACCCACACCGGCACCGACCCCCGCCACGGGGCCTGGCTTCCGCGCCCCGGCCCCGGGCCCCGGCCCAGGGTCCCGACCCGCCCCCTCCCGCCCCCACCACCCTGCGCCGCGCCCCGCCCCGCGCCCCGGCGCGGAGGGAAGGCGACCAACCGCTGCCGACACCCCCGCTGGAGGCGGCCGACCCCGGCGCGGTACGGTCCCTCCCGCGACGCGTCGAGCGGTACGTCTCCGCGCCGCCCCACCCCGAGGGCATCAGGTCCTGCGGGGGCAGGAACATCAGGGGAGTTCATGCGCATATCACTGCGTCGTTGCCTGGCCACCGCGGCCACGGCGCTCGGCCTCAGCACCTTCGGTGTCCTGGGCGTGGGAGCGGCCCCCGCCCAGGCGGCACCCGCGGACTGCCCCGCCGGGTACTTCTGCGGCTGGAAGACCGACGACGCCACCGGCACCATGTACAAGACGAACGTGGACGTGTCCACGCTCGGCACCTGGGACAACCAGTTCCGTACGGTCTCCAACCGCACCGGCAAGTTCGCCTGCCTCCACGACGAGGCGAACCACGGCTACGACGGCGACGTCTGGGCCATCGCCCCCAACCCGTCGGGCACCGAGTGGGGCGGCCCGGGCAGCACCAGCGTCAGCTCCGTCCGCCTGGTCGCCACCGAGCGCGAGTGCGGCGGCTACGAGCCGTACCCCTACTGGTACGCCAACCCGCAGACCGCCGCGCCCGCGTTCGGCGACATGAACGGGGACAGGACGGCCGACGCCCTGGTCCGCGACAAGGCCGGCCGCCTCTGGTTCCTCCCCGGCGACGGCAGCGGCACGATGGTCGGCTCCGGTGGCTGGAACGCCATGAACGCCCTGACCCGGCACGGCGACTTCTCCGGTGACGGCAAGGAGGACGTGATCGCCCGCGAGGCGTCCACCGGCAAGCTGTGGCTCTACAAGGGCGCCGGCACCGGCTCCGTCGGTTCGCGCGTGCTGATCGGCACGGGCGGCTGGAACGCCATGAACCACCTCACCGCCTTCGGCGACCTGTCCGGCGACGGTCGCTCCGACCTCCTGGCGGTCGAGAAGTCCACGGGCAAGCTGTGGCTGTACCCCGGGACGGGCAGCGGCCTCGGTGCCCGCAAGCTGCTCGGGTCGGGCGGCTGGAACAGCATGAACGCCCTCGTCGGCTTCGGTGACATGACCAAGGACGGCAAGGCCGACCTCCTCGCCCGCGAGCCCTCCACCGGCAAGCTCTGGCTGTACCCGGGCAAGGTCGACGGCCTCGGCTCCCGCGTCCTCATCGGCGGCGGCTGGAACACGATGGCCGGTTTCCTCGCGGTCGGCGACCACACCGGCGACGGCTACCCCGACCTGGCCGCCATCACGAACGGCAGCTACTCGTCGAACCTGGGCCGGGGCGCGGGCAACCTGGTCATCTACGGCGGCCGGTCCACGAACGGCTTCCAGACGGGCGCCCTGGAGAGCGAGTCGTGGCACGACCTGAACGGTCAGTTCTGACACACCGCGCATGAGGACCCTGGGTGGGAGGGGCGGCAGCCGCCCCTCCCACCCAGGGCTCGGGGAGGGGAAGAAATGCGCAAGACGATGAGGCGGGGCCTGGCGTCCCTGCTGGGCCTGGCCACCCTGGGCGCCCTGGGGGTGGCGACGGCCGGGCCCGCGCACGCGGCGAGAAGCGACTGCCCGACGGGCTACTTCTGCGCGTGGAAGACGGACGACAACACGGGGACGATGTTCAAGACGAACAAGTCCCTGCCGACCCTGGGCGCCTGGGACAACACGTTCAAGACCCAGATCAACCGCACCTCGAAGTTCGCCTGCCTCTACGACCTGGCGAACTACCGACTCGGCACCTACTGGTCCCTGGACCCGAACGAGGACCCGCGCGACGGCTACGGCATCGTCGGGGACCCGCACACCAGCTCGGTGAAGCTCGCCGCGACGGAACGGGAGTGCAGCGGCGAGGCGTACCCGACGTGGTACGCGGAGACCTCGCCGAAGGCGGCGGGCTTCGGCGACCTGAACGGCGACCGGAAGGCCGACGTCCTCGTCCGCGACAAGGTGGGCCGTCTCTGGTACCTGCCGGGCGGCTCCACCGGCCGACTGGTCGGTGCCGGCGGCTGGAACGCCATGAACGCCCTGCTCCGGCACGGTGACTTCAGCCGTGACGGCAAGGAGGACGTGGTCGCCCGGGAGGCGTCCACGGGCAGGCTCTGGCTGTATCCGGGCACGGGGACCGGCGGGCTCGGCGCCCGCAAGCTGATCGGCGCCGGGGGCTGGAACGGCATGTCCGGGATCGCCGCCGTCGGCGACCTCTCCCGTGACGGCCGCGCCGACCTCCTCGCGGTGGAGAAGTCCACGGGCAGGCTGTGGCTGTACCCCGGCACGGCCTCCGGCGGCCTCGGCGCGCGCAAGCTCGTCGGCTCCGGCGGCTGGAACTCCATGAACGCGCTGACCGGGCCGGGGGACACGAACGGCGACGGCCGCGTCGACCTCTACGCCCGCGAGGCGTCCACCGGCAAGCTGTGGCTCTACCCCGGCACCGCCTCCGGCGGCCTCGGCGCGCGCAAGCTGGTCGGCACGGGTGGCTGGAACGTGATGACCACGCTCCTCTCCGTCGGCGACTTCACCGGCGACGGCAAGCCCGACCTCGCGGCGATCGCCAGGCGGCCCGTTCTCGAACCCGAGCACGCGGACGAACTCCGCACCTACCGGGGCCTCGGCACCGGCGCCCTCGCGGCGTGGGACTACCTCGACCGCGACTGGTGGGGACTGAACGGCGCCTTCTGACGCAGCGGCCACACGTAGGGCCTCCGCCCCGGAGAGGGACGGAGGCCCTGCGCGCGCCGCGTCCCCTTCACCCGGTCGAGGGGCCGGCCGCGGAACTCATGCCTTCTCAAGCATGGCGCGCACGGCCTTCGTAGCGGCCGCCACGTCCTCCACGAAGGATTCCCGGCCCGCCGCGAGCGCCGCGTGGGAGGCGATCGCCAAGGCGTCGCGCCAGGGTCCCCCGAGGGTGGGCAGCAGGTCTTCGTGCCCGTCGGCGGCGCGGCGGACCAGGGAGTCGCAGATGAGATGGGTCTCCAGTGCGATACGCCAGGCCTCCGCGACGTGTCCCTCCCGCAGCAGCAGGTCCGCCACCGTCGTGAGCGCGGCCGCCTCCGGGGCGAAGGCGGTTCCGCTCCGCACCCGCACCGAGGCCGAGTACGACTCGTGCTCGGTCAGCTCCTTCCGCAGCCGCGCCGACTCCTCCGGCCGCAGTGGCGCGTCCTTGCGCTCCCGCAGCAGCGACTCACCCGCCGAGAGCGCCTGCGCCAGCGACGGCGGCAGCGGGAGGGCGGCCCGTTCCTCCTCCCGGGCCACCGAATCCGGCGCCACCTCCTCGGCCCGGGCCAGTACCGGCTCCGCCTGCCGGGCGCGGCCGGACAGGCGGAGGTGAAGGCCCTCCCTGGCCAGGGCCCGGCCCAGGTCGCCGACCCCCGCCTCGGCCGCCTCCCGCACCACCTGGTTCACCGCCAGCGCCGCGTCCCAGTTGCCGCGGGCCGCCTCAAGACGGGAGGCGGTGTCGCCCGCGGCGTCCGTCATGTAGCCGGCCTCCTCGCGGTCGAGGCCGCCCCGCTGCCGCGTCAGGTCCTGGTAGCGGGCGAGGGACTGGCGGGCGCAGGCCAGGGCCTGGTCGGCGTCCCCCACCTTCAGGTGCACCGTCGCCGCCAGCGCCAGGACCCGGGCGAAGTCCGGGAGCAGCGGGTGCGGTGACGCGTAGGCGCCCGCCTGCACGTACGCGCCGATCGCCCGGTCCACGTCGGCGAGGGCCGCCATCGGCCGGCCCGCCTCGCCGTACGCCCTGGCCCGGCGTATCAGGGCGTCCGCCGCCAGCAGGGCCGCGTCGGGGAGCCCGCTCCTTCCGTAGGCGTCCACGCAGGCGGTCAGGTCCGCCGTCGCCTCCTCGGGCCGGTCGAGGGCCAGCTGGGTGGAGGCCCGCGCGTAGAGCAGGGCGCCGCGCATGCGCCACAGCTCCGGGTCGTCGGGGGCCGTCGCCGACAGGTCGTCGAGACGGGCGGCCGAGCGGTCGAAGGCGTCGAGCGCCGCCCGTGCCCGGCTCGGCAGCACCTGGTGCCCGACGCCCTCCTCGTACGCCTCCCGCGCCAGTCGCTTCAGCCGCTCGGGGTCCGCGTCCGCCGTCCGCGCGATCGTGTCCGGCTGCGGTGCCGTCCTCCTCTTGTCCCGCCGGCCGAAGAACCCCATGCGAACCTCCCCCAGTCGTCACCGCCCGTGCCCTCACCCGCATCATGTCCCGCGGGGCCCGCCCCCGACACCCCTGTGGACGACGGCCTGTGGAAAACCCGTGGCCGCCGTTCACGACGGCCGGATACGTTGCCCGCCATGACCAGTCCCCGCCCGCAGGCCCGGCCGACGACGACCCTCTGGCGCCCCACCGGCCCCGAGGAGCTCGCGCTCGTCCGTGAGCTCGGGTGGCGTGCCTGGCCGCCCCGCCTCCCCGAGCAGCCGATCTTCTACCCGGTGCTCAACGAGGACTACGCGATCCGCATCGCCCGCGACTGGAACGTGAAGCACAGCGGCTCCGGCCACGTCACCCGGTTCGAGGTCGACTCCGCGTTCCTCGCCCGCTACCCCGTCCAGCAGGCCGGCGGCAGCACGATCCTGGAGCTGTGGGTGCCGGCCGAGGAGCTGGACGAGTTCAACGCGCACATCGTCGGGCCGATCACGGTCACCCACACGTTCGTCCGCGCGGACTGACGCGCGCGAACCAGCCTCCGCCGTACAACCTTTCGGATTCTCGCGTGTCCTAAGGGACGAGAGAGAAGCCCGCCCCGCGCCCGACTCGTTTTCCTCTGGAGGAAAAGAACGTGCTCCCGGTCCGTCCGCACCGCCGCCACCTCGCGGCAGCCGTCAGCACCGTCCTCGCCGCGACCGTCGGCGTCGGCCTGCTGGCCCTTCCCGCACAAGCCACTCCCGTCGCGGCCGGAGCGGTCGCCGCGGACGCGGTGGAGGCCCCTGTGCCGTTCCCCGAGAACGCCGAGCTGGTCGGCGCCGGGAACACCCACTTCCTCACCCGCGATGCGACGACGGACGGGTACGGGGTGAGGTCCTACAAGGACGGCACCGGCCAGGGCTACACCGGACTCACCCAGCTGCGGTCCACCCGGACCGACGACTACGTGATCCACGTCGGCCGCTCCTTCGTGGAACAGCGGAACGTGGACGCCGGTGGCCCGATGCAGGTCCCCGTGGGGGTGACGAACACCGGCATCGTCGAATACGCCGGTTCCGCCGGCGACGCCGTCTTCACGTCCGTCGAGACCGAGACGGGCACGGTGCTGCGGAAGCACACCGCCGCCGGCGGCACCACCGTCGTGACCGGTTTCCCCGAGGACTCCGTCTGGATGAGCGTCGCACCCGGGACCCCCGACCACGCCCTCGTCACCTTCTCCGACCGCACCGGCGCCAAGTGGGGCCTGCTCGACCTCGCCACCGGCGTCGTGGGGGAGATCCACGACCGTTCGGCCACGGCGACGGACGGCGACGTGGCGGTCTCCGAGACCCATGTCGTCTGGACCGAGGGCGTCTGGACCGAGGGCGACGGGGAGGACGAGCCCGACCTCCGGAAGGTCTTCGTCCTCGACCGCGCCACGGACAAGGTGCGGGAGCTCTCGGTCACGGCCGCGTGGTCGGACGAGCTCCAGGTCGGACTGCTCGACGGCTGGGTGGTGTACGGCTCGGCCGACGGTCTCACCTCGGGCACCACGAACCCGCTGCACTCGGTCACCGCGGTCAGCCTGACGGACCCCACCGTGGCCCCGGTGAAGCTCCTCGACCACCTCACCTCCTCCGTCGCCGCCCCGGACGGGAGCCTCTACGTGCGCGGCGGTCTCGTCGGCCGGGGCGAGGGCATGTACCGGATCGAGGACAAGGGCGGGGCGAAGCCGGAGGTCACCCTGGTGGCCACGACCGGCGAGCCCACCGAGGTCGCGATCGGCGCCGGCGGCCCGCCCGCGGTGGTCGACCTCGACAAGAACGGCGGGAAGGCGGTCTTCGGCTGGACCTTCTCCCGGACGTCCGTCGACATCGAGGTGACGCTGCGGCACACCCGCACCGGCAAGAGCACCGTGCTGACCGAGACGCACCCCTACGACCCCAAGGTGTCGTTCACCTGGGACGGCACCTTCGGATACGGCAGCGAGGCCGCGCCCAACGGCGCCTACACGTGGGCGGTCGAGGCCAAGCCGCTCAACGGCATAGGCCCCACCGCGACCGCCGAGGGAGCCTTCACGGTGACCCGCGCCACCCGGCCGCACGACTTCGACGACAACGGCTCGCTCGACCTCCTGAGCCGTGACTCGGGGGGTCGCCTGTGGCGCCAGGACTCCTACTACAGCCCGTACGCCAACGGCGGACAGCTCCTGGAGGCCGGCGCGGACGCGCTCGTCGGCGGTGGCTGGCAGGTCTACGACCGGATCGAGGCGGCCGGGAACCTCGCTGGTTCGGCGGTCGGCGACCTCGTCGCCCGGGACAAGGACGGCGTGCTCTGGCTGTACCAGGGCAACGGCACCGGTGGCTTCTCCACCCGTGTCCGGGTCGGCGCCGGCTGGCAGACCTACGACAAGCTCGCCGGCGGCTCCGACCTCACCGGTGACGGCCGCCCCGACCTCCTCGCCGCGGACAGGACCGGCGTCCTGTGGTTCTACAAGGCGACCGGCTCCGCCACCAGGCCCTTCGAGACCCGCAAGCGGATCGGCAGCGGCTGGCAGACCTACACCAAGCTCGCCGCCACCGGGAACATCGGCGGAGCCGCCGCGGGTGACCTCGTCGCCCGTGACAAGGACGGCGTCCTGTGGCTCTACCTTGGCAAGGGCGACGGCACCTTCACCGCCCGCAAGCGGATCGGCGGCGGCTGGAACGCGTACACCCACCTCGTCGGCACCGGCGACGCCACCGGCGACGGCCGCCCCGACCTCGTCGGCCTCAGCCCGACCGGCAACTGGCTGTACAAGGGCACCGGCAGCTGGAGCGCACCCTTCAAGAGCCGCGAAGTCATGGGACTGGGCTTCCCGGTGAACGGCTCTCAGCTCGTCTTCTGACCGCAGCCCCCCGGCACCTGAGAAGGGGCCGTCCACGCGCGCGTGGACGGCCCCTTCGTGGCGCTCGGTACGTCAGCCCTTGCTGACCGCCGCCAGGATCTCCGGGAGGCTTCGCGCCATCCGGCCCGACATCAGCCGCAGCGCGCCCCACAGGAGCAGCGCCCCGTACGTGACGCCCAGCGGCAGCAGCAGCCACAGCAGGCCGTGGTGGTCGGAGACGCGCAGCCACACGAGGAGGCCGATCAGCGGGCCGCACAGCAGCGGGCCGCCGAACATGCCGCCGAAGATCGCCGCGATCGCCATGCCGCCCTGGCCGGGCGCCACGTTGCGGCGCGACTCCTGGGGGATCCCGTACGGGTACCGCACCGAGGTGACCACGCCGAGCGCCAGCATCGCCCCGAGCAGGGCGAACGACAGGCCGAAGACCTCGGGAAGCCGGTTCCAGCCGCCGGTGGCCGCCGCCGTCGCCAGGGCCACGACGACCGTGAACGGGACGGTGATCGAGATCATCACGTACGCCCGGTCGCGCAGCTCCGCGTAGGCGTCCTCCGGCGACGAGATCGTCTGCGCCACCATCCAGAACGCCGACGAGTCCTGCCCGAACTGGTTGAACATCTGCACGCCCAGCATCCCCGACGCGAAGCACGCCCAGTAGACCGAGCCGTTCTCCTGGAAGGCGTTGAACAGCGGCACGAGCGCCCCGACCGCCAGCGCCGACACCCACGCCGCCTTCGTCTTCGGATCACGCCAGATGTAACGGAAGCAACGTTCCATCACCGCGCCCGTACGGCCTCCGGGCAGCAGCCGCGCGAGCAGCCCCCGCCCCGCCGCCGGGTCCTTGACCGCCTCCGGGGCCGCCCCGATCGTCGAGCCGTCCGGTTCGACCATCAGCCGCAGCAGGCTCCGCCGCCACCACCACAGCAGCGCCCCCAGGGCCGCCACGGCGAGCAGCAACCGCGCCGCGGCGAGCACCAGGTCGCCGTCGGCGGCGGCGCCGACCGCCGCCACCGCCGAGGCCGGCGGCAGCCAGCCCACCACCGACGCCGCCGTGTCGAGCACCGACAGGTCCTCCGCGCGGCCCAGCGCCTGGGCGCCGAAGTTGACCGCCTGGATGCCGAGCGCGATCAGCAGACCGCTCAGCAGCGCCATGTCCCGGCCCTTGCGGGAGGTCAGCAGTCGTACGTTCGCCGTGGCGATGGCCCGCGACAGCGCCACGCACACCATCAGCACCAGCGGCACCGCGAGCACCGCGGTCACCGTCGCCGCCGGCCCGTGCGCCACGGCCGCCACCGCGCCGACCGCCAGACAGAGCGTGAACAGCGGGCCGGTGCCCACCAGGGAGGCCACCAGGAGCGCCCGCACCAGGGGCTGCGGCCGCAGCGGCAGCATCACCAGGCGCGACGGGTCGAGCGTCTCGTCCCCGCTCGGCAAGAACAGCGGCATCACGGCCCAGCCGAGCCCGAAGACCCCGGTCGTCAGGACCGCGACCGCGCCGGCCGCCTCGTGCCCCCGCAGCAGGAGGAAGCCGAGCACCATGAAGGCGGCGATCAGCAGCACCACCACCAGGGAGGCGACGAACGCGGCCGTGCGCCCGCCGGACTGCCGCAGCCCGTTCCGCAGCAGCGACAGCTTCAGTCGGACGAAGATCGGGGTGAGCGACGGCTCGGAGGCGGCGGCCGAACCGCCGGCGGCGGCAGCGCCCGCGGTGACCGGGGCGCTCACGAGCGGTCTCCCCGGGCGCCGCCCAGCCAGTCCAGCGAGTCCCCCGCCGCCGCCCGGTCCTGGGCGCCCACCAGCTCCAGGAACGCCTCCTGGAGGGTCGCGGCCGAGCCCTTCACCTCCGCCAGCGGCCCCTGCGCACGGATGCGGCCGCCGGCCATCACGGCGACCCAGTCGCACAGCGACTCCACCAGCTCCATGACGTGGCTGGAGAAGACCACGGTCGCGCCGGAGGAGGTGTACCGCTCCAGGACGCCGCGGATGGTCTGCGCCGACACCGGGTCGACGCCCTCGAAGGGCTCGTCGAGGAAGAGCACGTCCGGGTTGTGCAGCAGCGCCGCCGCGAGCCCGATCTTCTTCCGCATGCCGGTCGAGTAGTCGACGACCAGCTTGTGCTGCGAACCCGCCAGGTCCAGGACGTCCAGGAGCTGGGTGGCGCGCTTGTCGACCTCCGCCCCGGGCAGCCCCCGCAGCCGCCCGCTGTACGCGAGGAGTTCACGGCCCGAGAGCCGCTCGAAGAGCCGCAGCCCCTCCGGCAGGATCCCGATCCCGGCCTTCACCCGCGCCACCGACTCGGGATCCCGCCACACGTCGTGGCCGGCCACCCGGATGCGGCCGGCGTCCGGCCGCAGCAGGCCGGTGATCATGGAGAGGGTGGTGGTCTTGCCGGCGCCGTTGGGCCCGACGAGACCGATGAACTTCCCCGCGGGCAGCACCAGATCGATCCCGCTCACCGCGATCTGCTGCCCGAACCGCTTCCACACCCCCTCCACCTGCACCGCGGGCGCCGCCCCGGAGTTCTCCGGTGCGGCGCCCGTCGGTTCGAACGTCCCGTCAAATGCCTGGTCGGGCATGGTCCGTCAACCCTTCGGTTGTCCCCTACGACGCCTGTTCGCGCCGTTCCGGCCACCCTAAGGGGCCGTCCGGGGAGAACCCCAGGTCACGGACGGCGCGACCGCGCCTCCGCCGCCTCACGCCCGCACGCGTACGCGAGCGCGCTGATCAGCTCCTCCGCGTCGGGCAGCCAGCGGTTGGCGTGCGTGGGGCGCCGCGCCCACTGCACGGCGCCCCGGCCGCCGATCCGGGTGGGCGGCGCGGCCACGTAGTGCCCCTCGCCGCGCGTGGCGAGGTCGAGCGCCGACGGGGCCCAGCCGAGCTTGCGGATCAGTTCGGGCACCTTGGCGGCGGCCCCCGGCAACACGAAGAAGAACATCCGGCGGTCCGGGGAGCAGGTCACGGGACCCAGCGTCAGCTCCATCCGCTCCATGCGGGCGAGCGCGAGGAAGCCGGCCGCCTCGGGGACCTCGATCGCGTCGAAGGTGCGACCGGTGGGGAGGAGGATCGACGACTTCGGCTGCTTCGACCACATGCGCCGGGCACCCACCCCGCTCCCGGTCGCCAGCGTCGCCCAGTCCGGCCTCACGGCGTGCCCGCCGGGCAGGGGACAGTCGGCGGTGCCGCAGGAGCAGCGCTCCCGGCCGTCGACGGCTTCCAGCCAGGTCCCCGGGAACACGTCCCAGTGCCGCTCCTCCGCATACCGCACGGCGCTGTCGAGCAGCTGCTCGCCTCGCTGCTTGGGGATCTGTGCGGCTTCCGTCGTGACTCCGATGGTCTCATCCACGTCGAAGACAACTCCCCCCGTCACCTGGGGTTACGGGCGGGGCGGCGCCGGGAGTGAGGCATCGATCCTGCATGCGGGGCGCATGGGTGCACGCGCGGGGGCGCGCGGGGGACCGGGGAGCGGGGGAGGGGTACAAGAGGGCGGGGCGGACACGGCACGGAGCGGGGCGGGGTGCCGCGGACCGCCCCCGTCGTGTCCGGTTTCGCGTGTTCACATCGGCATTGGCCGGATATTCCCCGGGCAGTGATCCCTTCGTTTCCGTACCCGTCCCTTCTGGGGGTTCCACTCATGGCAGCCAGGCCACTCGTGCCGCGACAGACCAATGAACGGCTCCAGGCGCTCATCCAGGAGGCCGCCTGCTCCAACGCCGGTCTCGCCCGCAGGGTCAACATGGTCGGCGCGGAGCGCGGTCTCGACCTGCGGTACGACAAGACCTCGGTGGCGCGCTGGCTGAGAGGGCAGCAGCCGCGAGGCCGGGCGCCCGGCATCATCGCCGAGGCCCTCGGCCGCAAGCTGGGGCGGACGGTGACGATCGACGAGGTGGGGATGGCCAACGGCCGGAACCTCGCGGCGGGCGTCGGCCTCCAGTTCGCGCCGACGGTGCCCGGCGCGATCGAGCAGGTCTGCGAGCTGTACCGCAGCGATGTCGGCCGCCGGGAGTTCCTGACCGGGTCCGCGGTCGCCGCCTCCGCGCTCGTGGAGCCCAGCCGCGACTGGCTGATCAGCGGCGTCGACGCGCAGGTGGCGCGGGCGGCCGGGGCGCGGGTGGGGCGCGCGGACGTGGCGGCGGTACGGGAGATGACGGCGGCGCTCGTCGACCTCGACCGGCGCTTCGGCAGCGGCCACGTCCGCCCGGTGGTGGTCCACTACCTCGACAGCGTGGTCTCCGGGATGCTGTCGGGCTCCTACCGGGAGGAGGTGGGGCGCGAGTTGTTCGGCGCGGTGGCGCGGCTGACGGAGCTGGCCGGCTACATGGCGGTGGACACGGGCGAACCGGGTCTGGCGCAGCGGTACTACATCCAGGCGCTGCGGCTCGCTCAGGCGGCCGGGGACCGCGGCTACGGCGGCTATGTGCTGGCCGCGTCGATGAGCCACCTGGCGGCGGAGCTCGGGAACCCGCGGGAGATCGCCCAGTTGGCGCGCGCCGCGCAGGAGGGGACGCGGGGCGGGGTGCCGCCGCGGGCCGAGGCGATGTTCCTGGCGGCGGAGGCGCGCGGGCACGCGCTGATGGGCGACGACCGGGCCTTCGAGTCGGCGGCGGGCCGTGCCGTACGCGCGCTGGAGGCGGCCGATCCGGAGTCGGGTGACGACCCGGTGTGGATCGCCCACTTCGACCAGGCCTATCTGGCGGACGAACTGGCGCACTGCTATCGGGACCTGGGGCGGGCGGACGCGGCGGTGCGGGCGGCGGAGGAGTCGCTGGCCGGGCATCCGGAGGGGAGGGCTCGGCGGCGGGCGATCGGGCTGGCGCTGCTCGCGCACGCGCGCGTGGAGCAGCGGGAGGTCGAGGAGGCGTGCCGCACGGGCACGCGCGCGCTCGAACTCCTCGGCACGCTGCGGTCGTCGCGCGGGGCGGAGTACCTGGAGGAGCTGAGGGAGCGCCTGGAGCCGTACGCGGGCGAGGCGGTGGTCCGGGAGTTCGAGGCCCGGCTGGAGATGCAGGCGGTGTGAGCGGACGGTTCGAGGGGCGGTTCCGTTCCACGGGGCGGGTGTTATCGGGCTCACACGTGTGTGCGGAGCCATGGACGCACCCGGTAGCGTGAGCCGACGATTCCGTAGGTCGGTCCATCAGTAGGAGTCCCGGTGACGCAGAACGGACAGGGTCCGGAGCAGGGGGGCGCGCAGGCGTGGGGTGGTGCCTGGGGCCCCGCGGGCGGCCCGCCCCAGCCCGGCGGGCAGCCGCTGCCCCCCGCGCAGCCGCTGCCGCCCGAGGCGCCGGCCGCCGGTGATCTCCAGGCCACGCAGTACATCGCGCCGGTCCCGGCGCAGCCCCAGGGCGCGCCGATGCCTCCGGCCGGTCCTCCGGCGGGGTACGGCTATCCGCCGCCGGTCGCGGCGTACGGCACGGACCCGGACGCGCAGGCGACCCGGCACATGGCCCCCGTACCCGGCGGTGTCCCGCCGCAGGGTCCGCCCGCCGGGTACGGCTACCCGCCGCCGGCCGCCGCGCCGGTCGCGGACCTGCAGGCGACGCAGCACATCGCGCCGGTGACCGGGGGCGTTCCGCCGCAGGGCGGTGCCGGGGGCGCGCAGACGCAGTTCCTGGGCACCGGGCGGCTGCCGCAGCCGCCCGCGGGGGCCTCGGACGCGACGCAGTACATGGCGCCCGTGCCGGGGAGCGGCGGTCCGGTGCCCGGTGGTCCGATGCCCGGTGGTCCCGTGCCGGGTGGTCCGGGGGCCGGTGGGGCGGGGCCTTCGCAGCCGCCCGCCGAGTTCGACAGCCTGTTCCGGGACGCGGCGCCCGCCCAGCCCGCGCCGCCCGCGTACCAGCAGCCGGCCCCGGCTCCGTACCAGCAGCGGCCCCCGCACCCCCACCAGCCGCCGCCGCAGCAGCAGTACGGCTACCCGGGCGGTGGCGGCCACCAGGCGCCCGGCGGGCCCCAGGACGGTTACTACGACGACGAGCCGGCGCCGCGCCGGAAGTCGCCGGTGGCGCTGATCGCGGCCGTGGTGGTGGGCTGCGCCGTCGTCGGTCTCGGCGTGGGCGCCCTGCTCAGCGGCGGTGACGAGGAGAAGGCGCCGACGGCCGGGACGAGCGCGGCCCCGAGCTCGGCGCCGTCGGCCGCGGGCGGCGACACCTCCCCGGCGCCGGTGGAGAAGGAGGACCCGGCCGAGCCGCAGGCGAAGGAGCTGGACAAGCTCCTCGCGACGAGCAACGACAGCCGGGACGCGGTGATCAGCTCGGTCGAGGCGATCAAGCAGTGCAAGAACCTCGACAAGGCGGCCGCCGATCTGCGGGGCGCCGCCCAGCAGCGGCGGGGCCTGGTGACCAAGCTGCAGACGCTGAGCATCGACAAGCTCCCGGACAGCGGGGCGCTGAAGGCGTCCCTCACGCGCGCGTGGCAGGCGTCGGCGTCGGCCGACGACCACTACGCGGGCTGGGCGGCGCAGATGAAGGCCAAGAACGCCTGCAAGGGCGGCCAGGCGAAGCAGACCAACCACTCCAAGGCGGCGAACGCGAAGAGCGGCGAGGCGACCGAGGCGAAGCAGGAGGCGGCCGGGCTGTGGAACCCGATCGCCGGGAAGTACGGACTGACGAAGCGGTCCGCCACCCAGCTGTAGGGGCGGCGGACCGGGAGCGGGGCCGGGGATGGACGGTCAGCCCCGGTTGGTGACGGTGGGGCCGACGTCGACGAAGCCGGGCTGCTGGGCGACGAGCCGGCCCTTCCTGACCACCTGGAACGTCACCTCGTGGTTGACGATCCTGGGGAAGTCGGGGGCGCCGAGCAGGTCCTCGTACATCCAGCGCAGCGGCGGGGTGAGGCCGCCGGTGTCCACGCGGGCGCCGTGGTCGAGGGCCTCGGTGATGCGCGCGCTGGTGATGACGTCGGTGTCCAGGGACTCGATGACCTGCTTGAGGACGGTGTAAGCGATCCAGGTGGTCTGCACGCCGGTGTCGGTCGGGTCGACCCGGTTGTCGGCGAAGGCGTGCTCCTTGACGACCTCGCGCATCGGCCCCCAGCTCTTGTCGTCCGCCTCCGGGTACCAGCCGGTGACGTAGGCGCCCTCGAAGGGGCTGCGGGCGCCGCCGGTGCGGTCGATGACGGGCTGGCCGACGCTGCCGAGGACGGACGAGATCCGGATCGGCGACCCGCCGTCGGAGTCCGAGGAGCCGGAGGGGCCGGAGCCCGTAGAGGAGTCGGCGTCGTCGGCCCGGGCGCCGCCGGCGGACGCCGGGAGCCGCCGGAAGGAGTCGAAGAAGGTCTGGGTCCGCTCGCCGAGGACGGCGGCGACGCAGCCGTCCTCGGTACCGGCCTTCTCCCGGGCGCGGGCGGCCTGGGAGGTGTACTCGGTGGCGTCCTCGACGGCCGGGATGTCGACGGCGCCGCGCTTGCTGGCCTTCTTCAGGCCGGCGTCGAGCAGCTTGGGCAGCCGGTCGCCGGCGAGGGTGTCCGGGCGCACCAGGGAGACCTTGTCGCAGTCCGCGGCGAGCTGCATGCCGTGGCCGGCGAGCAGGGCGGCGAGGCCGCCGTTGACGGGGTACGAGAGGGGGCTGGTGAACTCGTCCTCGGTGATGCCGTAGCCCCCGATGTAGGGGATGCCGGCGGCTTCGAGGGGGGCCATGAAGGCGCGGCCGTTCTGGCTGTACGAGCCCACGACGGCGACGGCCTTCTCGCGTACGGCGCGGCGGGCGCACGAGGCGGCGCCGGTGGGGGTGTTCTGCTCGTTGCAGGTGAGGACGCGCAGTTCGTGGCCGTCGATGCCGCCCTGGGAGTTCACCCAGCGGGCGAAGGTCTGGGCCATGGCGGGCATGCCGGGCATGTTGGTCGCGCGGGTCTGGTCGGGGGCCCAGGTCATCACCGTGACGGGCTCCCTGGAGCCCCCCGTGGCACCAGGGAGCACGCCACACCCGGTGAGGAGCGACGCGCCGGCCGCCGCGGCGGTGACGGACGCGAGGAGAGTGGACAGTCGCCTACCGGTCATGGACGCTCACGATTCCGCCTCACGGGTAACGCGGGAGTGTGAGCCGTTCAACGGAGGGTGACCTGAAGGTGAATTGCGGGGGACCGAGGGCCTAAGGGGAGGCAGTCAATCCGGTTGTCGGTGGGCGGCTCATCCGGTTGTCGGTGGGCGACCGTACGATCGGACGATGTCCAGTACCGCGTCCAGCACCGCCTCCAGTACCGCCCCCGGTTCGGCCGGCTCTTCCCGTCGCGGGCGTCGCTCCTCCACCATGGGCGGCATGCCGCTCAACGACATGCCGTGGTGGCGCTGGCGCACGAACGTGCGATCGGCGCTGCACATGCTCTCCGACCCCGCGTTCCACCAGTCCGTCTGGCTCGCCGGCCAGGAGGGGTACGGGGACGTCACCGACGCCGTCTACCGGCTCGTCGAGGACACCTGGCTCGACAACTGGTCCGCCGAGAAGTACGTCGGCGCGATCTTCCGCGACTCGGGGGAGGCGCAGCTCGTGGACGTCGCCGTCCTGCGGGTGCTGCGGATCCTGCACCAGGTCGGTCCCGACGCGCCCGTCTCCGCGTACCTGGAGCACCCGGGCTGGCCCGAGGCGGTCCGCGCGGCGCGCGAGGCGCACGTGCGCCTCGCGACGGCCGACGGGGACGACCCGGACGTGCCGCCGCGCTCGCTGGACGTGCTGCGGATCCTCACGCGCGCGTGAGCCCGGCCGACGGGGTGTTCCGGAGGACGGACGGAGTACGGGCGGGCGCGCGCGGTGTGGCACGCTGTCCGGATGACCGACCAGTACGTCCTCACCCTCTCGTGCCCCGACAAGCAGGGCATCGTGCACGCCGTGTCGAGCTACCTCTTCATCACCGGATGCAACATCGAGGACAGTCAGCAGTTCGGAGACCGTGACACAGGTCTCTTCTTCATGCGGGTCCACTTCTCGGCGGAGGCGCCGGTGACGGTGGAGAAGCTGCGGGCGAGCTTCGCGGCGGTGGGCGACTCCTTCCAGATGGACTGGCAGATCCACCGGGCCGACGAGCGCATGCGGGTCGTGCTCATGGTCTCCAAGTTCGGCCACTGCCTGAACGACCTGCTCTTCCGGTCGTCCATCGGCGCGCTGCCCGTCGAGATCGTCGCGGTCGTCTCCAACCACACGGACTTCGCGGAGCTCGCCGCCTCGTACGACATCCCCTTCCGGCACATTCCCGTGACGAAGGAGACGAAGGCGGAGGCGGAGGCGGAGCTGCTCGCGCTCGTCGAGGAGGAGAACGTCGAGCTGGTCGTGCTCGCGCGGTACATGCAGGTGCTGTCCGACGAGCTGTGCAAGCGGCTGTCCGGGCGGATCATCAACATCCACCACTCCTTCCTGCCGAGCTTCAAGGGCGCGAAGCCGTACCACCAGGCGCATGCGCGGGGTGTGAAGCTGATCGGGGCGACGGCGCACTACGTGACGGCGGACCTCGACGAGGGGCCGATCATCGAGCAGGAGGTCGAGCGGGTCGGTCACGAGGTGACGCCGGACCAGCTCGTCGCCATCGGGCGCGACGTCGAGTGCCAGGCGCTGGCGCGGGCCGTCAAGTGGCACGCCGAGCGTCGCATCCTCCCCAACGGCCGCCGCACCGTCGTCTTCACCTGAGCCCCCGGCGCCCCCCTGCCGCCCACCGGGGCGGCGGGGGTCGTGGTGGTCAGAGGTGGCTCAAGGAGGCGGCGGCCGCGAGGACGTCCTGGATGGCCTGGCGGTCGCCGGTCTGGCCGGCGGCGGCTTCTTCGGGGGTGATGTGGCCCGCCACCAGCTGGCAGAACTCGACGCCGTCCAGGGCGACCTGCGCGACCGTGTGGTCGGGGGAGCCGAGGGCCGCCGGTGAGTCCAGGGCGATGTACCAGTGGCCGCCGCCCGCGCCCTCCACCTCCAGGTGGAGCGAGCGCCCCGGCGCGCCCGCCGTGACGAGGTGGCGGCCCGGTGCCGCCCGGCCGGTGCGGCGGCGGTGGGCGACGGCGGCCGGCAGCTGGCGGGCCGCCAGGTCGATCATGCCGTGGAGGTGCGGGCCGCTCGGCGGGCCGTACGGGTAGGCCACCGCGTTCGCGATGTCGTCCGCGTGGAGCCAGCACTCGAAGGCCCGTTCCAGCAGGGCGTCCTTCAGGGGCAGGGCGAAGTCGCCGTAGGTGACGGTGAGGTCGGCGACCTCGCGGCCCGCGAAGGAGACCGTGCGGATCAGGGTGTGGCTCTGCTCCCGCCACGGGGCACGGAGGGAGCGGTTCGCCGGCCGGTCGAGGGACTCCCAGAAGGCCTCCGTCCGCTCGGCGGGGGTGAGGTCGGGGGAGACGCCGTCGCCCAGGGGGTCGGTGAGGCCCAGCGCCCCCGACACCAGGCCGTCCACCGCCAGGAGGTGGCCGATCACGCCCGCGACGGTCGACTTCCGCCGGACCTGCCGGTCGTCCTCGTACCACTTGAGCCGGACCGGCGCGTGCCACTCGGACTCGCCGATGTCCCGCAGCAGCGCGTCGAGCCGGGCGGTCTCCGCGTCGTACGGCGTCGCCCACGCCGGCACGGGGATGCGGGCCGGGCGGCGGCCCAGGCAGTTCTCCAGGACCCGGGAGCGCAGGAGCGGGTCCAGGTCGAGGTCGCGGTCCTCGTGGAGCAGCGCCACCGCGTCGCGCAGTCGCAGCGCCTCGTCCGCGCACGGCGCGCAGGCCGTCAGGTGGTCCTCCACGGCGCTCGTCTCGGCGGCGGAACACGCCGAGAGCGCCCACGCCCCGAGGAGGGACTTGAGCACGGTGTGGGAGAGGACCGGAGGTTCCGCGAGTGCGGCGTGGTCGTCGGCCGACTCCCTCGGAGCCGGTATCCACGGGGCGCGTGCGAGGTCGTCGCCCTCGCCGTTCGCCGCCGTCACAGCGCCCGTCCGTAGCCGCCCGGCGGTCCGTCCGGCGGGCGGGTGTTGGCCGAGGAGAGGAGCTGGAGGCCGAGCCGCAGCCGGCGCCTGGCCTCCTCGTGGCTGATCGACAGGTCGGCGGCGGTCTGGCGGTAGTCCCGCCGCTGGAAGTACGCCAGTTCGAGCGCCTTGCGGAGCGGGGCGGGCATGGAGGTGACGATGTAGTCGGCGCGGGCGGCGACGGAGGCCCGGCGCACCTTGGCCTCCAGCTCCTCCGCCGAGCCGACGCCGGTCTCCGCGTACGCCGTCGCCTCCGCCTGCCGCAGCCGGTGCACGGCCGTCCGCTGGGTCACCCCGGCCACCCAGGAGCGCAGGTTGCCCTGCCGGGGGTCGTACGCCTCGGGGTTCTCCCAGATGTAGCCGAAGACCTCCCGGGTGACCTGGTCGGCCGCCTGGTCGTCGTCGAGGACGCGGTGGGCGAGGCTGTGCACGAGGGAGGCGTAGCGGTCGTACAGCTCGCCGAGGGCCGCGGCCTCGCCGCGCGCCAGCCGCTGCTGCATCCTGCGGTCCCAGCGCGGTGGTGTGTCCGTCGCCATCCGAGCCCTCCGCCTTCCGCTTGCCGTGCCGTTCCGTGTCGCCCTGCCGCCGCCGGTTCCCGTCCCGTCCCGTCCGTCTTCGACCCAAACTAGTGCGAGGCACCGACGACGCACGCCTCTTTGCCGCAAGTGCGGCCTTCACGCAGGAGCGGATGGTAAGGAAAGCGTCATAGCGGGCGCCAGGGGTTTCGGCGGCGCCTCCCGGGGCAAGCGCCCGTCCGTGACGACGATCGAGGCCGACGAGGACGACCGCGGCGGGTGGACGGTGCTCCGCCTCCGCGGTGAGCTCGACCTGTTGACCTCGCCCCGGATACGCGAGTGGGTCCACGACGCCGTGGCCGCCGGCCGGCACGATCTCGTCGTCGACCTCACCGGGGTGCGGTTCTGCGATTCCAGCGGGATCGGTGTCCTCGTCGGCGCCCGTCGGCTGCTGCGCTCCTGCGGCGGACGGCTGCGGCTCGTCCTTCCCGGCGCGGGTGCGGGGCACGGCCATGTGACGCGGGTGTTCGCCGCGCTGGGCGTCACCCGGCTCTTCGAGGTGTTCGAGGACCTGTCCGCGGCGCTCGCGGGCGGACCCGTCGCCATCCCGCCGCAGGCCGGGCCTACCCTGCTGCCCCCGGGGCCCCCGCTGTCCTCGGTGTCCCCGCCGCCCCCGGTGACGCCGCTGCCCCGAACCGCTCCCTGAGCCGGTACTTCAGCACCTTCCGCAGGGTCTCGTTGCGCGGCAGGGCGTCCACCACCTCCAGCTGCTCCGGCAGCTTGTGGACGGAGAGCCCGGCCGCGCGCAGGAAGGCCGTCACCGCGTCCAGGGTGAGCGGCGGGGCGCCCTCGGGCTGCTCGACGACGGCGCAGACCCGTTCGCCCCGCTCGGGGTCCGGGAGGCCGATGACGGCGGCGTCACCGACGGCCGGGTGCGCGTGGAGCAGGTCCTCGATCTCCTTGGCGGAGATGTTCTCGCCCTTGCGGATGATGACGTCCTTCGCCCGTCCGGTGAGGACGAGGTGCCCGCTGGAGGTCAGGTGGCCGAGGTCGCCGGTGATGAGGAAGCCGTCCCCGTCGAAGGCGGCGGCGGTCTGCGCCGGGCCGGACGCCCGTGCCCTACAGCCCGGCGGCGCAGCGCTATGCGCGGTCGCGCAGTGCGCCGTCGGTGAGGACGCGGTTCTCCTGGAGCAGGACGGGCCGGTCGGGGGTGAGCGCGGCTCGGCGCTCGACGAGCTCCCAGAGCGTCCGGGAGGCGCCGAGGGCGTGCGCGGTCCCGGTCTCGCCGCCGGTCTCGGCCTTGGTCACGCTCTCGGTCACGGCGGCTCCCTGGACGACTCGATCTGACTGCTCGTCAGGTGATGGGGAGAGCGTAGGGGGTGGACCCCGGCCGGTCCAGAGGCGCGGAGGGGGCTCCGGGTCCGGCCGGTGCGACCCGGCGGCGGGCCGGCCCGCGAGCCCCGGCCGCGGCCCCCGGCGACCGGGAGAGCAGCGCGGTGGAGGCGATCAGGGGGCCGAAGCGCAGCTGCGCGGGGTTGGGGCCGGGGAGCTTCCTGGAGGCGCGGACGTGCGTCATGGGTGGTTCCGATCGGGTGGGGGGCGAGAGGGGCCGCTCGGGAGTCTCCCCGGACCACTGCGGGCTTTCCAGGGACGGATCGTGCAGACAATCCGCGCGGCGCGCGGCGCGGGCGACCGGCGCCCGGGTCGCGCCCCCGTGCTCCGGCAGGTACTACCCATGCCCGTCCGGAGGCGATGGCTTGAGGGGGCTAGTATCTGACGGTCCATCAAGTATGGGGAGGGGTCATGACGGAGCTGCCCCGCATCATCAGCGTCGACGACCACGTGATCGAGCCCGCCCACCTCTTCGACACCTGGCTGCCCGCGAAGTACCGCGACCGGGGGCCCCGGGCGCTCACGGCCGGGATCGGCGAGCTCGCGTACCGAGGCCACCGTTGCTCACGCGGGGCGCCGGGAGCAGTTCGGGCAGGTCATCGGCGGGTTCCGGGCCGTGAAGCACATCTGCGCGGGAATGCTCGTGCGGACCGAGCTCGCCCGGGCGGCCGTGCACGCAGCCGCCGTCACCGCCGACCCGGTGGAGATCGCGGGGGCGAAGCTGCTCGCCGACGAGGCGGCCGTCGCCAACGCGCGGGACTGCCTCCAGGTGCACGGCGGGATGGGGTTCACCTGGGAGGCGGACGTCCATCCGCATCTGAAGCGGGCCTGGGTGCGGGCCGCCCTGGTGCCGCCGGCGAGCGGGCGGCGGAGGCCGTGACGGCCGCGCTCTGAACCCCCGAACTGGTGACGGAGCGTGTTCGAATCCCGGTGGTCGTGGACGGAATGTCGATACCGGGTTGTGTCCTTCGGAGGGTCGCCACGAGCCGGAGTGGGCCCTCCGCTCCGGTACTCTCCGTGGGATGCGAGTGCTTGTGGGTCCGGGTCGCGCCCCGCGTTCGACTCCCCGCCGCGTGCGTCGCACAGTATGGACCATGCGTACTCCTTCGCGCTGGAATATGCCCGAAGCGCTTGTTGTGGTGACTGTACGTCAACCATGCTGTCCCGCAAGGGAATCACGTTCCGTAAAGGTGTGTTCGCCGGTTCGGATGGTGTGAACGGTGCAGGTGCTTCAGGTTCAGTTGGAGGTCGGGCCCGACCCGGCCGAGGTGGGGCGTGCGCGTCGGTGGGCGCGTAAACGGCTGGCCGGCTCCGGGATAGGCGACGACGAGCCGCTGGCGGAGACGCTGGTGCTGCTCATCTCCGAGCTCGTCACCAACGCGGTGGTGCACACGGGCTGTCCCGCCGTGCTGCGGATGCTCTTCGCGGCGGAGGGCGGGGTGCGGGTCGAGGTCGCCGACAGCAGCGAGCTGCCGCCCCGGCCCCGGCGCGCCGCGGGCGAGGACACCAACGGGCGCGGCCTGGAACTGGTCGACGGCCTCGCCGACCGGTGGGGCTGGCAGTCCGAGGGGCGGGGGAAGAGCATCTGGTGCGAGGTCGACCGGACTCCCTCGGCGATGCCCCTGGCCATGCCGGGGATCGGTGAGGGCATCGGTTCCCCCGGACGGGTGCGCTGTTGACGGTTCGTTCCGTTTTGCCCACCCTGGGGTGAGCGATTCGTGGCGAGGGGAGTCGAGGGCCGCGTGCCCTCGGCATGTGCGGGTCGTGGTCGGGTGGCGGCGGTCCGCGCCGTGCTCGGGGCGCGCGCGGGCGCGCCGCCACCCGTGAACCCATGGCGCGGTGGCGCGCGAACGCCCGGGCCGTGGCCCATGGGTGCGAGGCGCCGTCGGCCTGTCGGCCCGTGATCCCGCGCATCCGTGAGTCCGGGCGCGCGGAGGGGGGCTCAGAGGACGGCGACCGGGGCGACCGGTGTGCCCGTGCCGCCGACGAAGGGTTCCGGCATGGTGGAGAGCGGGAAGGCGTAGCGGCCTTCTTGTGCACAGGCTGTGGACAACTCCTCCAGGTTCCAGTTCTGGCCCTGGAGCATCCCCATCTCGACCAGGTCGAGCGCGTGCACGCCCAGCCACAGGTCCTCGATCTCCGGCGGGAAGATCTCGAAGGTGAGCGTGTCGTTGGCGACGGCCGCGACGTCCCGGGCGTGGAACCACTCCGGCGTGCGGATCGAAAGCCCCGGCGACGGGAAGGCGTACGCGTGCCGGTCCCCGGCCAGGTACAGCCGCAGCTGCCCGGTCCGTACGCGGCGCGGACGTGCGGGGTGACGGTGCCGGCGGGGCGCCCGTTGCAGATCAGGCCCGAGTGCGAGGCGTGCGTGAGGGCGTCCCAGTGGGTGCCCGCCTGCAGGCCGAGGGTCACCGCGTCGTCGCCGGTCGCGACCGTGCCGGGGCCGAAGAGCTCCTGGTTGACCTGGACCACCCGTCCTGCTGGGGATGACCGCGCCCCGGGCGGAGGCGAGCTTCCTGTCGGCCGCGATGTTCCTCGACAAGTCGATCCTCGGCTGCCGCTACGGCTCCTCCCGCCCGCAGAAGGACATCCCGCTCTACGCCGAGCTGTACCGGACCGGCGAGCTGCTCCTCGACGAACTGGTCACCGCCTCCTCTCCGGTGGAGGAGTTCGGCCGGGCCCGGGAGGACGCGGAGGCGGGGAAGGTGGCCCGGGGCGTGCTCCTGTTCTCGAACCCGGCCCGTTCCCCGGCCCGTTCGGGTCCTCCGGAACCCGTTCGAGTTCCCCGCCCCCGCGGCGGTACGTTCGCCGGATGTCGTACCGCTCGCTCCTCACCCGCCCCGTCCTCACCTGGTGCGCCGTCACTACGGCCGCCCGGATGCCCGTCGCCATGGCGCCGCTGGCCCTGGTGTTCCTGGTGCGGGAGAGGCCGGGCGGGTACAGCCTCGGGGCCGTGCTCGCGGCCGTGTACGTGATCGGGGAGATCATCGCCGCGCCGGTGCTGGGCCTGCGGATGCGGGCCGAGCGGGCGCGGCCGCAGATGGCGGGCGGGCTGGCCGTGGGCGCGGCCGGCTTCGCGGGGCTCGGGCTCGCGCCGGGCGCGCACCCGGGCGTCCTGGGGGCGCTGGCGTTCCTGGCGGGGGCCGGGCCGGTCGCCGTGTCGGCGGGGCTGCGGGCCCTGCTCACGGGGATGGTGCCGGAACGGTCCGTCACCCAGGCGCTGAGCCTGGAGTCCATGCTGACCTTCGGGATCTGGGCGGCCGCGCCCGCGCTGACGACCGGCCTCGCGCTCGGCGCGGCCCCCGCCGTACCGCTGCTCCTCCAGGCCGCGCTGATGGCCGCCGGGCTCGCGGGGTTGTGGCTGCTGCCCGCCGGATGGTCGGCGGAGGCGGCGGAGAAGGACGCGCCGGGCAGGCGGCGGGCGTTGCTGGCGGCCTGGCCGGTGTACGTCCTCGGAGCGGCGTCGCTGACGCTCCTGGCGCTCGCCGAACTGATCCTGCCCGCCCTCCTGGAACAGCGCGGGATCGGCATCGGGTGGGCGGGGCCGTTGCTCGCCGGCTTCTCGCTCGGGTCGGTCGCCGGTTCCTTCCTGTACGGGCTCCGCTCCGACTGGCCCGGGCCGCTCCCGGCGCAATCGCTCCTGCTCGTCCTCGGGGTGACCGCGGGGGTGGCGGCGGTGGCGCTGCTGCCGGGCGCCGTCGCCCTCGGCGTCGCGCTCGCGGCGGCCGGGCTGCTCCAGGCGCCGGCGATGCTCACCCGGAACCTGGCCCTGCGGCGGGTGCTGCCGCCGTCGGCGCTGGCCGCCGGGTACTCGATCATGTACGCGGCCGTCGGCGCGGGGTACGCGGCGAGCGGCACGCTCGCGGGCGGGCTGCTGCGGGTGGTCGCCCCTTCGACGGCGATCCTGTGCGGGGTGGGCCTGACCCTGCTGCTCGTCGTGGTCGCGGCGCTCGGCGAGCTGAGGCTCGTACGGAACACGGAGCGGAAGAGGGAGCGGAACCGGGAGCGGGAGGCGGCACGTCCGCAGGAGGAGAAGTCCGGGTCCGCCGCCGTCGACACGAGGAACCCCTGATGCGACTCCGCAAGCCGTCCGTGCTGCTCGTGCCCCTCGCCCTGGGGTCCCTGCTCGTGTCCGGGTGCGGGGGCGGCGACCAGGAACCGCCCGCCCCGAAGAAGCCCGCCCCCACGGCTCCGGCCCCCGAGGCGACGGCCACACCCGCGGCCGCGGTGGCGGAGGAGCAGGCCGAGCGCGCGCGGGAGGCCGTCGGCTCGGTGGACGACCCGGGGTTCCTGGAGGGCGGGAGCGCGCCGGTCGCGGAGGGTGCGCACGTCCGTGCCGTGCTGGAGCCGGGGGAGGCGTACGGGCTCGCCGTGGCCTGCGTCGGCACGGGCGCGGTGACGGTCGTCGTCGAGGACCGGGAGCCGGCGACCGTGCCGTGCGACGGGGTGCCCGTCCGCCGGCGCGTGGCGGACGCCCCCGCGGAACTGCCGGTCGCGATCACCGCCGTGGGCGGGGCGACCGGCGTGGTCGCCTGGCGGATCGACTCCGTCGACCTCGACCGGAGCACGCCGTCCGGGACCCCGGACGGCGCGGGTCAGGCCGCCACGGGTCAGGCCGACGGCACCGACGACGATGACGACGACTCGGGGAAGCCGAGGCGGAAGGTGCGCCGGTAGGCGGTCGGGGTGACGCCGATCGCGGTCATCAGGTGGACCCGCAGCGACTGGGCGGTGCCGAAGCCGGAGTCCTGGGCGACCCGGTCGACGGGCAGGTCGGTGGTCTCCAGGAGGTGACGGGCCCGCTCGATCCGCTGCTGGGTGAGCCACTGGCCGGGGCTGATGCCGACCTCGTCGCGGAAGCGGCGGGTGAAGGTGCGGACGCTGGTCGCCTCCCGCTCGGCGAGGTCGCGGAGCTGGATCGGCTCGTGGAGGTGGGCGAGGGCCCAGGCGCGGGCGGCGGTCGTGCTCTGGGTGCCGGTGTCGGGGACGGGACGGGCGATGTACTGGGCCTGGCCGCCGTCCCGGTGCGGGGGGACGACCGTGCGGCGGGCCACGTCGTTCGCGACCGCCGAGCCGTGGTCGCGGCGGACGATGTGCAGGCACAGGTCGAGGCCGGCGGCGACGCCCGCCGAGGTGAGGACGTCGCCGTCGTCGACGAAGAGGACGTCGGCGTCGACCCGCACGGTCGGGAAGAGCCGCTGGAAGTGGTCGGCCGAGGCCCAGTGGGTGGTGGCGGGGCGCCCGTCGAGGTATCCGGCGGCGGCGAGGACGTACCCGCCCGTGCAGATCGCGACGAGCCGGGTCCCGGGCCGGACGCGGGCGAGCGCGGCGGCCAGTTCGGGGGTGAGCCTGCCCTCCTCGTAGACCGGGCCCAGTTCGTACGAGGCCGGGACGACGACCGTGTCCGCGGTGGCCAGCGCCTCCGGGCCGTGCTCCACGTGGATCGCGAAGTCGGCGTCGGTCCGCACCGGTCCGGCGGCCACGGCGCACGTCACGATCTCGTACAGCGGGCGCCCCTCGGGGTCCAGGGCGCGGCCGAAGATCCGGTGCGGTATGCCCAGTTCGAAGGGGAGGAGCCCCGGCAGGGCGAGGACGGCGACGCGGTGCGGCCGGTGGGGCGCGGTCTCTCCCATGGGCCTCTTCCTCGGTAAAATCAATGGTGGTCCAGACCAGCCGGTGGTACGACTGGCTGCCCGTGACGGACAACACGTACAAGCCCGGGGCCGACGCGCTGATTCCCCTGCCGGCTGCTCCCCCCGCGCTCTGGAACCGTAACTTCAGGCTCTTCTTCACGGCCAGGGCCGCCGCGGTCCTCGGCGAGGGGATGGTCCCCGTCGCGTTCGCCGCCGGACTGCTCGGCGCGGGCCGGCCCGGCTCCTCCGTCGGCTACGCGCTCGGCCTCTGGACGGCCGCCTTCGCCGTCTTCGTCCTCCTCGGCGGCGTCCTCGCCGACCGCTTCACCGCCCGCCGCATGATGATCACCGCCGATCTGCTGCGGCTGCCCGGGGCGGCGCTGCTCGCCGTCGCCTTCGCGGTCGGCAGCCCGCCGCTGTGGGCCGTGTACGGGCTCTCCGTCGTCGCCGGCGTCGGCGCCGCGCTCTTCCAGCCGGGGGTCGCCTCGACGATCCCGCGGATCGCGTCCGACGTGCAGCGCGCCAACGCGGTCCTGCGGGTGGTGGAGGCGCTGATGACGATGGCGGGTCCGGCGCTCGCGGGGCTCCTCGTCGCCGCCTGGAACGCGGGCGCGGCCTTCGCCGCGAACGCCGCCACCTTCGCCGTCAGCGCCGTCTGCCTCCTGCTGATGCGGATCCCGCCGATCGCGGACGGCGGCCGGGTCCGCGGCTCGTTCGGCTCCGAACTCGCGCTCGGGTGGCGGGAGTTCCGTGCGCGGAGCTGGCTGTGGGGGGTCATCTCCATCTGGACGGTGTACGGGCTGACCGTCGCCGGTCCGATGGTGCCGCTCACCGCGAGCCTGGTCACCGGCGGGCACGGCTCGGCGGTGTACGGCGCGCTGATGGCGGTCAACGGCGCGGGCAGCGCGCTCGGGGGGCTGCTCGCGCTCCGCATCCGTCCGCGCCGGCCGCTCGCGTCCGGGGCGGTCGCGCTCCTCGGCCTGCCGGTGAACCTGGCGCTGCTCGGCCTCGGCGCGCCGGTAACGGCGCTGGCGGCCGGGCAGCTCGTGGCGGGCACGGCGTTCGCGTACTGGCTCGTCATGTGGTCCACGGCGGTCCAGACGCACGTCCCGCAGGAGGGGCTGAACCGGATGCACGCCTACGACGTGGCCGGATCCCTGCTGATGATGGGCGTCGGACGCGCGCTGTCCGGGCCGGTCGCGGGGGTGGTCGGCACGGAGGCGGTGCTGCTCGCGGGGGCGGGGATCGCGGTGCTCGTGGTGGCGGCGCTGCTGGCGGTGCGGCCGATCAGGGACCTGCCCAGGGTGTCCTGAGGGCGGGGGACGGCTCGATCGTACGGGGTTGGCCCGATCCGTTGGAAAGCTGGCAGTCGGGCCAATGGCGGGGGCGGGCGGACGGCCGGAATCCTCGATGGCATGGCCCAGACAACGGAGCACCGAGCCTCCCCCTCCACCGCCCGCACCCCGCGCTTCCACCGTGCCTGGTCCGTCGCCGCGGTCACCTTCGTCACGATCATCGGCGCGGCGGCCTTCGCCTCGCTGCCGGGCCTGCTCATCGAACCGCTCCACGGGGAGTTCGACTGGTCGCGCGGCACGATCGGCTTCGCCGTCTCCGTCAACCTCGCCCTCTACGGCCTCACGGCGCCGTTCGCCGCGGCGCTCATGGACCGGTTCGGCATCCGCAGGGTCGTGGCGGTCGCGCTGTCGGTGATCGCGCTCGGCTCGCTCCTGACGGTCTGGATGACGGCCGCGTGGCAACTCGTCCTCTACTGGGGGATCCTCGTGGGCCTGGGCAGCGGCTCCATGGCCCTCGCCTTCGCGGCCACCGTCACCAACCGCTGGTTCACCGCCCGCCGGGGCCTCGTCACCGGCATCCTGACGGCCGCGGGCGCCTCCGGCCAGCTGGTCTTCCTCCCCCTCCTCTCCTGGCTGGTCGAGAACCACGGCTGGCGCCCGGCGGCGGTGACGGTCGCGCTGTCCGCGCTCGCGGTGGTCCCCTTCGTCTGGCTGCTGCTGCGCGACCACCCGGCGGACGTGGGGCTCGCCCCGTACGGTGGCGTGTACGCCGAGAAGCCCGCCCCCGCCACGGGCGCGGCCCGCCGCGCGGTCGCGGTCCTCTTCAAGGCCGCCCGCACCGGGCCCTTCTGGCTCCTCGCCGGGACGTTCGCGATCTGCGGCGCCTCCACGAACGGCCTGGTGAAGACCCACTTCGTGCCGGCCGCCCACGACCACGGCATGCCGGTGACGGCCGCCGCGGGGCTCCTCGCGGTCATCGGCGTCTTCGACGTCGTCGGCACGATCGCCTCCGGCTGGTTCACCGACCGCTTCGAGGCGCGCCGCCTGCTGGCCGTCTACTACGCCCTGCGCGGCGTCTCGCTGCTCTTCCTCCCCATGCTCCTGGCGCCCTCCGTGCACCCGCCGATGCTGTTCTTCATCGTCTTCTACGGCCTGGACTGGGTGGCGACGGTCCCGCCGACGATCGCCCTCTGCCGGGAGCACTACGGCGAGGACTCCGCGATCGTCTTCGGCTGGGTCCTCGCCTCCCACCAGATCGGCGCCGCCGCCGTCGCCTTCGCCGGCGGCGTCGCCCGCGACGTCTTCGGCTCCTACGACCCCGTCTGGTACGCCTCCGGCGCGCTGTGCGCCGCGGCCGCCCTGATGGCCCTGGTCATCCGCCGCCGCGCGGCATGATGGGGGCATGGGGAGTCGGGGGAGGAAACCGTGGGCGCTGTGGGCGGCGCTGGCGCTGCCCGCGGCGGCGACGATCGCGGGGATCGGTACGTACGCCGGAGCCTTGGGCCCGGAGGACCCGCCGAGGCCGTCCCGGGCGGACATGGTGGGGCGGTACGAGGACGGCGAGGGCGGCGCGGTGACGCTGCGGGCGGACGGGACGGCGGTGGTGAGCGGCATCGAGTACACCGCGTACGAGGACGCCACCACGAAGCGGTGCGCGAGCACGGGGACCTGGGCCTTCGAGGAGGCCCTGCCCCGCTGGCACAACAAGGTGCGGGTCTTCACCGCCTGCGGGTACTTCCAGCCCTGGGACGTGGACGGACCCCCGTCCGCCTCGCGGATGACCCACTGGACGGATCCGGGCTACCCCCACGGCCGCCGCGCCCTCACCCGTCGCTGAACCGTCCGAACCGTCCCCGGTGGAAGAGCAGGGGTTCCGTGTCGGTCCCGGTCGCGCCCAGGGCCTCCGCGCGGCCGACGACGATCAGGTGGTCGCCGCCCGTGTGGACCGCGGTGATCGCGCAGTCGATCCAGGCGGGGACGGCGGGGAGGCGGGGGGCGCCGGTGACGGGGGCGGGGGCCACTCCACCCCCGCGAACTTGTCGGCGCCCGGGGCTATTTCCTGGCGATGCGCCGGGCTATGCGTTCCGCGTCGCGGGAGAGTTCGCGGAGCATGCCGCTGATCGGGTTGGTGAAGCCGGTGAAGTAGAGGCCGGGGTAGCCCTCCGGGCAGCGGGGGCCGCGGGCCAGGGGGCGGCCCAGGTCGTCGAGGACGCCGCCGAGGTGGCCGACGAGGGGTTCGAGGGCGCGGCGGTAGCCGGTGGCGGCGATCACCGTGTCCGGGGCGATCCGGGTGCCGTCGGCGAGGACGACCTCGCGGCCGTCCAGGGCCTCGACCGCGGCGACGACCTCGACCTTGCCGGAGCGCACGGCGTCGACCAGGCCGACGTCCTGGACCGGTACCGCGCCGGCCCGGGCGCGGGTGGCGAGGCCGGTGTCCGGGCGGGGCAGCCCGTGCGCGGTGAGGTCGGGCGCGGCGAAGCGGGCGAGGCCCCGGCCCATCAGGTCCACGAGCCCGGCAGGCAGCCGCCGGACGAGGATGCCGGTGCGCTGGGCGGGCCAGCCGGCCGTGGTGCGGCGCACGATGTGCGGGGCGGTGCGGACGGCGATCCGGACCCGGGCCGCGCCGCCCTCGGCGAGGTCGGCGGCGATCTCGGCGCCGGTGTTGCCGATGCCGACGACGAGCACGTCCTCGCCCGCGTACGGCTCCGGGTTGCGGTACTCGCGTGCGTGCAGCAGCCGGCCCTCGTAGGTGTCGAGGCCGGGCCACGCGGGGACGGCCGGCGTGTGGTTGTGGCCGGTGGCGACGACCACGGCCCGGCCGGTGAGCCGCCGGCCGCCGCTGGCGTGCAGCGTCCAGGACCCGATGCCGTTCCGGGCGGGTTCGATCCGGTGCACCTCGACGCCGGTGACGACGTCCAGCTCGTGCTTCTCGGCGTACGCCTCCAGGTAGCGGACGACGTCGGCGCGGGCGACCCAGCGGCCGTACGCGCGGGGGATCCGCATCCCGGGCAGGCCGGAGAGGCGCCGGGTGGTGTGCAGCCGCAGCCGGTCGTAGTGGCCGCGCCAGGAGGTGCCGACGGACCCGGACTTCTCCAGGACCACGGCGCGGACGCCGCGGGCGCGCAGGGTGGCGGCGACCGCGAGCCCGCCGGGGCCGGCGCCGATGACGTACACCGGTTCTTGGGGGGTGGTGACCATGAGTGCTGAGCGTAATGACGTGTACACGCAGTGGGTCTCGGTCGAGAAGGGATTTCGGTTGCGAATCGGTCACGCGCTCCGGCCCGCCCCGCCCCCTTGCGGAGGGCGGGGCGCTCGCGTTGAGCTGACGTATCGTCAGATATGCCCGTGCCCCGGAAGTGGACCCGCCGAGGAGGAACGCCCATGCGGACCGTCTGGCTCACCGGCGCCGAATGGCTCGCCGTCCTCCGCGTGGGCCTCGGCCTGGGGTGGCTGGAGAGCCGGTGCCACAAGGACAGGAAGGGCTGGTTCGAGCGCGGCACCGGCATCGCCTGGGCGGCGGAGGTGGCCGGCGGGCACCGCTGGGGCGCCGTCCGCACCGGCTTCGACAAGGTCGTCGCACCGCGCCCCCGGCTCATGGCGCACGTCGTCGTGTACGCCGAGCTCGCCCTCGGACTCGGCCTGGTCTCCGGCTTCCTCACCCCGGTCGCCCTGGCCGGCGGCCTCCTCCTCAACCTCCTCTACCTCGTCCTCATGATCCACGACCGGGCCGAGCAGGGGCAGAACGCGATGATGGCGCTGATCTCCCTCGTCGCCCTCTTCGCGATGTCCTGGCAGACCTGGTCCCTCGACGCGGCGATCGGACTCTTCCCGTGACGGCCACCCCCCGACATCGACGCCTTCACCCGCGCCTACTGGGACGCCGCCGCCGACGGCCGCCTCCTGATCCGCCACTGCCGGACCTGCGACCGCCCCCACCACTACCCCCGGGAGTTCTGCCCCCACTGCTGGAGCGAGGACGTCGACCGGGTCCCGGCGAGCGGCCGCGCCACGCTCTGCACCTGGTCCGTCGTCCACCGCAACGACCTCCCGCCCTTCGGCGACCAGGTGCCCTACGTGGCCGCCGTCGTCGACCTGGCCGAGGGCCCGCGCATGATGACCCGGGTCGTGGACGTGCCGGAGGCCGACCTCCGGATCGGCATGCGGCTGACGGCCGCCTTTCGGAAGGACGAGGCCGGCGTCACGGTCCCGGTCCTCACGGTCCCGGTCCTCACGGCGGCGCCGCCGGACGTGTAGGCGGCGCCGGGGTCACAGTGCGCCGATGTTGCGCCAGAGCTGGGACGCGTAGCCGCTGGTGCACGTGTAGGACATCACGGCGCCCGGGTTGGCCGTCAGGCACTGGCCGTTGCTCGCGTTCCTGAACTGCCGGCCGGCCGTCGTGGAGGACACGACCTTCCAGGACTGGGAGCTGGAGCCGTTGCACGCGGCGACCGTGACGGCGACGCCGCTGCTGGGCTGGAGGCACTGGCCCGACCTCCTGCTGACCAGCCGGAACGAGCCGTCGGCGTTGGCCCGGTACGTCCAGGAGTAGTTCCCGGCGCTCGGATCGGACCCGCACTCCATCGAGTTGACCGTGACCACCCCGTACGGCTGCTTGTACTCCGTCAGGCAGTTGCCGCTCGTCCCGTTCTCCAGGGAGTACGTCCCCGAGGGCGCCGAACCGCCCCCGCCCGAGGTCGGCGGCGGCTTGGGCGCGGTCGTGGTGGGGCGGGGCGCGGTGGTGGTCGTCCCGCCGGAGGTCGAGCCGCCCGAGGTCGAACCCCCGGACGTCGAGCCTCCGGAGGTCGAGCCGCCGGAGGCCGAACCTCCCGATGTTCCTCCCGACGTGCTCCCCGAGGTGCCTCCCGACGTCGTGGAGGAGCCTCCCGTGGAGCCTCCGGACGTCCCGCCCGAGGAGCCGCCGGAGGTCGACGTACCGCCCCCGCCGCCCGTGGACGAGCCCCCGGCCCCACCGCCGGCCACCGGCGGCAGGGGGGCGCCCGGCGGCACGGAGGCCGCGGGCGCCGAGGCCGAGGCGGACGCGGAGCCCGACGGCTTCGCGGACGCGGACGGCTTCGCCCCCGGGACGGCCGCGGACGGCCGCGGTCCCGCCGGGGAGAGCACGGCCGTGGGCGAGGCGGAGGCCCGCCCGTCCGCGCCCGCCTTGCCGATCTCGTACGGCCCCAGGGTCAGCGTCAGCGTCGTGCCCGTCGTGATGACCACGGGCACGGCCAGCATGACCAGCCGGTTGCGCCGCCGGGGCTCCTTGCCGCCCGCCTGCTTCCCGCCGAGCACGTACGCGGGATCCGTCGCCGGGGTCTGCGGCGTCAGCGGAGCCGTGGCCACGTCCTCCGACGGATCGGCGGCCTCCAGCTCGGCCAGCGCCTCGGCGGTCGGCGCGCCGGCCGCGAAGGCCGTCCGCTCGGCGATCCGCGCCCTGACCGCCTCCGGCCACGCCACCCCCGCCGCCCGCGCGTCCGCGTGCCCGACGAGCTCCGTCGCCGTCGGCCGGTCCGCCGGGTCCTTGGCCAGGCACGTGCGGACCAGGTCGGCGAGGTCCGGGTCGGTCTCCGGGAGCCGTCCGAAGTCCGGCTCCCCGTGCACCACCCGGTACAGCAGGTCGTGCCCCGAACCGTCCCCGAAGGGCGGCCGCCCGTTGGCCGCGTACAGCACGAGGCTGCCGAGGGCGAAGACGTCCGCCGCGCCCGTCAGCACCTTGTCCGCGACGGCCTGCTCGGGCGCCATGTACGCGGGCGTCCCGATGATCATCCCGGTCTTGGTCAGCCGGCTCTGGTCGGCCGCGCGCGCCACGCCGAAGTCGATGAGCGACAGCCCGTCCTCGGTGAGCATCACGTTCGACGGTTTGAGGTCCCGGTGCACCATCTCCGCCGCGTGCACCGTCCGCAGCCCCGCCGCCGCCTCCCGCAGCAGCCGCCACAGCGCCTCCGCGGGCAGCGGCCCGCCGTTGAGCCGCAGCGCGTCGTTGAGCGTCACCCCCGGGATGAACTCGGTCGCGAACCACGGCGGCTTCGCCAGCCGGTCGCTCGCCAGCAGCTTCGTGCTCGCCCCGCCGGGCAGCCGCGCCAGGTTGTCCAGTTCGTGCCCGAAGTGGCTCAGGAAGTCCTTGTCCTCCGCGAGCGAGGGCAGCACCCTCTTCACGGCCGCGTACGTCCCCGGGACCGCGCCCAGGTAGACGCGACCCATCCCGCCGGAGCCCAGCACCCCGAGCAGGCGGAACGCGCCGATGCGGCGCGGATCGTCCGCGTCGAGCGGTATCGCGCCGCTTCCGGCCAAATTAGAGTCGTTTTCCAATTCCCCCTGCATGGGCCACAGGGTAGCCCAGGGAGATGGCCATCTGAATCGCCCCCAACGCCTTGGCATGTGCCGGTCGTTGAACGCCGAGAGCCTCCCTGGCCGACGCCCAGGGAGGCTCTCTCGGAAGGGGGTGGCGCTACACCTGCGCGGTGCCCTCGACGAATGTCGCCCAGGCCGCCGGGGCGACGGTGAGCTGGGGGCCGTGGGGGACCTTGGAGTCACGGACGTGGATGAGGGCGGGGTGAGCGGCGACCTCGACGCACTCGCCGCCCTCGGAGCTGCTGTAGCTGGACTTGCGCCAGTTGTAGGCGACTTCGATGCAGTTGCCGCCCTCGCTGCTGCTGTAGCTGCTTTTGAACCAGGCCAGATCCGCGGTGCTCATCGTTCTCCCAGCAGTTTCTCGATCCAGGTCAGGGACTCCCGCTTGGTGAGTGCCTGTGAGCGCAGGATTCCATACCGCTCGGAGAACAGGCGAACCTCATCCGGGTCGGTGATCAGGCGGGCGTGACCGTAGATCTCCGTGTACGCGACCTCCCGGCGCTTCGGGGGCGTCAGTAGGGTGAAAGCGCCGTCCAAGTAGGGGTGTTCGTCTCTGTCCAGCGGCAGGATCTGTAGCTCCACCGTCCGGCGTTGGCCCACCTCCAGGATGCGCCGCAGCTGTTCCCGGTGGATCTCCGGTCCACCGAATGGCCGGAGCAGAACGGCCGCTTCCAGCAGGAAGGTGAGGGTCGGCGCCGGCCAGCGCTCGAAGAGCGCCTGTCGCGAGATGCGGTCGGCGATTCGTGTCTCGATCGTGGCCTCGTCCAGCATGGGACGGCGGTGTTCGAAGAGCGAGCGCGCGTACGCAGGCGTCTGAAGGATGCCCGGCACCGCCTGCACCTCGTAATAGTGGGCTGCCAGCGCCCGCGCTTCCTCGTTCGCGAAATCCTGGAACCAGTCCGGATGCCGGGTCCGCGCCCGCGAGATCGCCTGCTCCGTGTCCTCCACCGTCGCCGTCAGCACCCCCGTCCCGCCCAGCGCCGCGTCCGCGAGCAGCAGGAAGTCCGGCTGCGGGGTCCGCACGCCGCGCTCGATCGCGGAGATCAGGTCCTCGCTGCAGTGCGTGATCGACGCGAGCTGCGCCTGGCTCAGGCCCGCGTTGGTGCGCAGGACCTTGATGATCTTGCCCAGCGCCTTGAACAAGTGCGCCGTGCCGTCCGATTCGGAGGGCTTCTCGGGCCGCTCCTCGTGTTTCCCCGACATCCGTACCGCCCTCTTGGCGTACCCGTACAGTTACCCAGCGTCGTGGTGTCGCTGCTGTTCAGCGTAGGTCGCGAGCCGCATCCTCGGAGCCATGAAGCCCGAAATCACCACTCCGACAAGTGAGTACGCGCCGGATTTCGCTCTCCGTCTGACACCCACGCCCCGGGGCGCGCGCCTGGCCCGGCTGCTGGCGGCGCACCAGTTGCGGGCGTGGGGGCTGGCGGGGGCCGCGGCGGAGGCGGCGGAGCTCGTGGTGGCCGAGCTGGCGAACAACGCGGTGCGGCACGGGCGGGTGCCGGGGCGGGACTTCGAGCTGCGGATGGAGCGGGAGGGCGGGCACGTACGGGTGGAGCTCTCGGACGCGCGCGGCGAGTCCCGGCCGTTACCGGTCCGGGAGCCGGACGAGGGCGGCTACGGGCTGCTGCTCGTGGCCACCCTCGCGACGGCGTGGGGCGTCAGGGACCGAACGGTCGGCAAGACGGTCTGGGCGACCGTCCCGCGTCAATAGACGTGCACGGTGCCGAGGTCGCTGGAGCTGTACAGGGCCTTCCGGCCGGCGAACGGCGCCAGGCGGTTGCCCGTGCCGGTGTAGACGTAGGGGTCGCCGCCGTAGGGCGTGATGCCGACGAGGTCGGCGTATCCGTCCCGGTCGAGGTCGCCGAAGCCGGTGACGTGGTGGTACGTCCGCCAGCCGCCGCCGATCACCCGGAGGGCCCGGAGGAGGCCACGGTCCGGCCGTCCTCGATCAGCGGGACCGTCGCCTCGGCGTCGGCGGCCGGCAGTGCTCCGGCCGGGGCGGCGGGGGCCGTCACCGCCGACGGGACGGCCGCGACCGCCGGAGCGGTCAGGGCGCCGCCCGTCACCGCGAGGGCGACGGCCACGGCCGCGGTGAGGAGACGGGGGGCGGTGGCTCTGGGGTGGGTCACGGAGGCGTGCCTCTCAGGAGGGAGGGAGAAGGCCGGGGTCAGGACATGAGGTCGTGCTCGTACTGGCCGCCGTTGGTGCGGTAGCTCCGCTGGAAGGGGGCCTTCCAGTCGGCCGTGCCCTGGTGGACGAAGGTCTCGCCGAAGCGGTCCATGGCGACGAGGTCGTTGCGGCCGTCGTTGTTCATGTCCGCCGCACCGGTGATGTCGGTGTACGCGTTCCACCCGCCGCCGATCCTCGTGCGGGGCGCGAAGGTGCCGTCGCCCTTGCCGAGGTACAGCCAGAGGACGCCGGTGCGGTCGCGGGCGACCAGGTCACCGGCGGCGCCGCCGGCGAGGTTGCCGGTGGCTGCGATCCGGTCGTACGCCTGCCAGCCGCCGCCGATCCGCTTGCGCGTGGCGAAGGGCCGGGTGGCGCTGCCGGTGCCGGGGTAGAGCCAGAGGACGCCGGACCTGTCCGTGGCGAGCAGGTCGTTGCGGCCGTCGCCGGTCACGTCGGAGCCGCCGGCGATCTTGTCGTACGCCTGCCAGCCGCCGCCGACCCGGACCCGGCCGAGGAAACCGCCCCGGTTGTTCCCCTGGTACAGCCAGAGGACGCCGTCCTTGTCGCGGGCCACGAGGTCGCCGACGGCGGTGCCGGCGACGTCGCCGGTCGTCTCGACGCGGTCGTAGACCTGCCAGCCGCCGCCGACGGTGGAAGGGACGTGGCCGAAGATCCGCCGGTCGGCGGGGACGTGGTAGGTGTCCAGGCGGGTGAGCGTGCCCACACCGCTGCGCACCAGCAGGTCGGGCGAGCCGTTGTCGTTCAGGTCGCGCGGGTTGACCTTGCGGGTGACCGTGAAGGAGCCCGAGGAACTGACGGCGGGGCCGAGCCCGTCCAGCGGGGTGGCGGTCAACTTCCAGTCGTACGCGCCGTTGAGGGCCCGCTCGATGCCGTACGAGCCGTCCCAGCGGAGGCGGACGGTCTGGGGGCCGGCGTAGTCGTTGTAGGGCGGGAGGAGCGTGGTGGTGAACGTCTTGCCCGTGCGCCGGTGGCGCAGGGTGACCTCGGCCTCCACGTTGATCCGGGACAGCTTCCAGTCCAGGTTCGCCGTGCCGCCGTTCCTGTCGAGGTCGACGACGGAGGGGATCGCCGGGGACCCCAGGACGAGCTTCACCGGCACCTTGTTCGTCGCGATCATGGTCGCGACGGGCTTGCCGTCCGCCCCGGCCCGGATCCGGAACAGTCCCTCGCCCAGGGCCAGCGTCCCGCCCTGCACGAGGAGCGTGCCGTCCGGCTCGCGCACCCCGGCCGCGAAGGTGTCGAGCAGCTTGAACTCGGTCCCGGAGAAGGAACGGGCCCGGAGCGCCTGGAGCGGCGACGGCTCGACGAACGACTTCTGGGCGTCGGCGTACAGCGCCCAGCCGCCGACCACGTGCACCGAGGGGCGGTAGGCGTCACCCAGCTGGTGGGAGCGGGTGGCCATGGTCTTCGGGTCCTGCAGGGTCAGGCCGTACCGGGAGGAGTCCTCCTTCAGCCACGCCCGCAACGTCGCGGAGGAGTCCGCGGACGTGGCGTCGGCGGGGAGCGTCGCCTCCTGCGCGCCGCTCACCACGCCCGAGGCGAGGTCGAGCGAGGCCGTGTACCGCTTGCCGCCGGACGAGTAGGAGAGGCCGACGGACGAGCCCGCCAGGGACCCCGCCCCGATCTCGGTCGCGTCGGCGGGCAGCCCGGTCGCCGAGGAGGCGACGGCGCGCGCGGCGGCGTCGGCGCCGGGGCGGTACAGGACGAGGGTCTCGCGGCCCGTCGCCTCGTTCGGGAAGGCGGCGAGAAGCGTGGATCCGGCCGCTCCCAGGACGTCGGCGCCGTACAGCCGGTTGTTGTCGACGGTCAGGACGACCGCGCCCGTCACCATGTCCCGTACCCTCGCCGGGCCGTAGTGCGTCGTCTCCACGACGCTGTCCGCGCCGTGCACGTACGGGATGAGGCCGTACGGCAGTTCGGTGACGGCCCCGGTGTCGAACCGCACCCAGCTGTACGTGCCCGCGGCGAGGTCGCGGACCAGGTAGCCGGTGGTTCCGGCCCCGGCGACCGTTCCGGCGGGCAGGGGGAGAAGCCGCTCCTCCGTCGCCTCGGCGACGGCGGCCGGCAGTGCTCCGGCCGGGGCGGCGGGGGCCGCCAGGGCGGGGGTGGACGAGCCCGTGGCCAGGACGACGGCGAGCGCGGTGGTGATCAGGCGGGACAAAGGGAACGTTCCTCCCCATGGGTGCGGGCGTGGCGCGACACGCCACGCCCGCATGACCCACGAGGAGATCGAAAGGTTGTACGCCGACGTCAGAAGACGGTCTTGAACGTGTCGTCGGACCGGTGGTGGAGGGAGGTGGGCTTCCCGTAGGGGCGGTCCACCGAGCCGGTGGTCGGGTAGGCGCGGGAGCCGCCGGGACCGATGGCGTACAGGTCCGTCCGGCCGTCGTCGCCGCCGTCCCGCCTCGCGTCGCCGAAGGGCGCGAGGTGGGTGAACTGCTGCCAGCCGCCGCCGATCTTGCGGCGGGCGGTGAAGGTGCCGTCGCCCTTGCCGAGGTAGAGCCAGAGGACGCCGTCCTTGTCGCGGGCGAGGAGGTCGCCGCCGGTGGCTCCGGCGATGTTCCCGGGGGCGATGAGGAGGTTGTAGGTCTGCCAGCCGCCGCCGATCCTGACGCGGGGCTTGAAGGGGCGGGCGGTGTCGCCGGTGGAGGCGTAGAACCACAGGACGCCGGAGGTGTCGGTGGCGAGGAGGTCGCCGCGTCCGTCGGCGTCGAGGTCGGAGCCGCCGGTGATCTTGTTGTAGACCTGCCAGCCGCCACCGACCTTGGTGCGCGGCAGCAGCTTCTGCTTCTCGCCCTTGTGCATCCACAACACGCCGTCCCGGTCCCGGCCGACGATCGTGCGGTCGGAGGGCGAGGCGACCAGCGAGTACGTGTTCCAGCCGGTGTGCAGGACGGTCGGGGTCGGCTCGGCCGTGTCGACCTCGCGCAGCTGCTTGGTCTCGTACGCGGACAACCGGCCGTCGGCGTCGCGGACGAGGAGGTCGGCGAAGCCGTTCTCGTCGTGGTCGCGGGCCACCGCGGGACGCCTGAGGGTGAGGGTGCCGGTCCGCTCGACGTCCGGGCCGACGTTGCCCACCTCCTTGGCCGTCATCTTCCACGTGTACTCGCCGCTGTAGTCGGCCGTCTCCTTCCACCCGCCGAAACCGGCCCACGTGAAGCGGTAGGTCGGCGGCGGGCTGTGGTGGCCGGACGTGAGGATCCGCTGCCTGCCGGTGGCCCTGTGGGTGAGGGTGAGCGTGGGAGACGCGGGGAGGTTGAAGTCCCAGGCGAACACCGCCCAGCTCTCCGCGCCGTCGAAGTCGACGACCGACGGCACCTCCTGCGTGGTCACCGCGAGGTCCGGGAGCCGCCCGCTGCTCGCCACGAGCTCCGCGACCGGCTCGCCGTCCGCGCCGACGGTGACCCGGTAGACCCCCTCCACGCGGTCGAGGGTGCCGTCCACGAGGAACGCGCCGTCCGCCCCGGGCCGCACGTCGCGGACGCGGTCGAGGAGGGCCACGGTCCGGCCGTCGGCGAGGGAGCGCAGGACGAGGCCGGTGTCCCCGCCCGCCAGCCACTCGTCCGAGAGGGCCACCCGCTGGCCTCCGCCGTAGCCGCTCAAGATCTGGACCTTGCCCGTCCGGACGTCCATGAGGTGGAACGATCCGCCGTCGTCCGCGGGCGTGTAGTCGTACCAGGCCAGATGGGTCTTCGACCCGGCGACGGACTCGAAGCCGAGGACGTGGTTGCGGGCCTGGACGGTCCTGACCGCCTTGGCCGTGGCGACGTCCACCAGCGAGAGGAATTCCGCCGAGTCCGTGGACGTCGAGACGGTCAGCACCCCGGCTGCCGTGCCGCGTACGTACGCGCGGCCCGACGGCAGACCGGTCACCGAGCGGCGGACGACCTTGTCGCCCTCCTTGCCCACCAGGTGGATCCCCTGCGCGTCCCGCATGACGAGCGTCGCGTCCACGACGCCCAGGAGCATGCCGGGCGTGGGGACGACGACGAGCTCGGCGTCCGACCCCATGTCGCGCAGGACATAGGTGCCGGCGCCCCGGTCCTCCACGACCGTGTCCGTCCCCGCGGCGGCGAGATAGCGGGCGCCGGGCAGCGGGGTGACGGTCCCGTCGAACGCCGTCCAGAAGTACGGCGCCGCGGTCGTGCCCGCCTTCGCGAGGAAGCCGGTCCTTCCGCCGCCGATCAGCGTGGCGCCCTTCGGGAAGGACGCCACGGACCGCGCGGCCGCCGGGGTCCCGACCGCGGGGGCGACCGCTGCCGCCGGCAGCGTGCCGGTCACCGCCGAGACCGTGGCCAGGGTGAGCAGGGCGGCGGCGAGCCGGCGCCCGAACAGCACGGGTGCGGAAGGCACGGGGTCTCCTAGAAGAAGGTCTTGAACCGGGTGGAGTCGGTGCGCAGCGGCAGGGTGTACGCCGGCTCGAAGGGACGGGTCGTGCTGTCGACGGTGCGGTAGTACGCGGAACCGGAGGGGCCGATGGCGTGGAGGTCGACCGTGTCGGCGCCGTAGGCGTTCCGCCCGGCGGAGATGACGTGGCTGTACTTCTGCCAGCCGCCGCCGATCTTGCGGCGGGCGGTGAAGGTGCCGTCGCCCTTGCCGAGGTAGAGCCAGAGGACGCCGTCCTTGTCGCGGGCGAGGAGGTCGCCGCCGGTGGCTCCGGCGATGTTCCCCGGTGCGGTGAGGAGGTTGTAGGTCTGCCAGCCGCCGCCGATCCTGACGCGGGGCTTGAAGGGGCGGGCGGTGTCGCCGGTGGAGGCGTAGAACCACAGGACGCCGGAGGTGTCGGTGGCGAGGAGGTCGCCGCGTCCGTCGGCGTCGAGGTCGGAGCCGCCGGTGATCTTGTTGTAGACCTGCCAGCCGCCGCCGACCTTGGTGCGTGGCAGCAGCTTCTGCTTCTCGCCCTTGTGCATCCACAGCACGCCGTCCCGGTCCCGGGCGACGACGGTCCGGGCCGAGGGCGTGGCCATCAGGGTGTACGCGTTCCACCCGGTGCCCAGGACCTCGCCGGTGGGGTCGTGCACGACGGGCGGGCAGCCCTCCTCGTAGCACTCGGTGTCCCTCATGCCGATGAGCTGGCGGATGCCGTAGGCGGAGACGTTGCCCGCGCCGTCGCGGACGAGCGCGTCGGCACCGCCGTTGTCGTTGAAGTCGCGCGGCGGGACGGCGCGCCGCACGGTGGTGGTGCCGGTCTGCGACCCGGACGCGCCGTCGCTCGCGCGCAGCGTCCAGGTGTACTCGCCGTTGTAGGCGTCGAACAACTGGTCGAGGTAGCCGTTCCAGCGGATGTAGGGGTTGTAGTAGTTCCAGAGGTGGACCGTGCGGCCGGTGGCCACGTGCGTCAGCTCCAGCGAGACGCCCGGCTCTCCGGGAAGATCCCACGTCACCCGCGGGTCGCTGCCGTCGAACCGGAACACGGACGGCACGTGCGCCCCCGGAGAGGGCTGCTCGGCCGCGGCGGCGGGGGGTGCCGACAGGGCCCCCGCGCCGAGGACGGCGGCGAGGCCGGTGGCCGCCGAGACGGCGAGGCGGCGGCGGGTGTGAGGCACGGGAAGCAAGAGGCCCTCCGGATGACGACGGGATGGCTCGCGAATGAACACGAACCATCCCGTATGACAACCGGTCAGGAGAAAAGGTTGTACGACCCGCTTCGGGACCTCGTCACCGCCCCGTCGCCGCCTCCGACCCCGTTCCCGTCACCTGCCCACGTGTCAGGCGACGTTGGTGAACTTGGTGCCCTCGCCGGCGTAGAGGTTGGTGGCCGTGCGGGTGAAGGGCCGGGTGGTGGAGCCGGTCGCCCGGTACACGTACGTGCCGCCCGCCCCGTACGCGATCAGGTCCGGGCGCCCGTCGCCGTCGACGTCACCGCCGCCGACGAGTTGGGAGAAGGCGCCCCAGCCGCCGCCGATCTGCTTGCGGGCGGCGAAGGTGCCGTCGCCCTTGCCGAGGTAGAGCCAGAGGACGCCGTCCTTGTCGCGGGCGACCAGGTCGCCGGCCGCGGCGCCGGCGATGTTGCCGACGGCGGTCAGCTGGTTGTAGGCGCCCCAGCCGCCGCCGACCCTCGCGCGGGTGGCGAAGGGCCGGGCGCTGTCGCCCGTGCCCCTGTAGAACCACAGGACACCGGAGGTGTCGGTGGCGAGGAGGTCGGAGCGCCCGTCGCCGTCGAGGTCCGAGCCGCCGGTGATCTTGTTGTAGTTCTGCCAGCCGCCGCCGACCTGCTTGCGGGCGGTGAAGGTGCCGTCGCCCTTGCCCAGGTAGTGCCACAGGACGCCGGACCCGTCGAGCGCGACGAGGTCGCCGTGGGCGGCGCCCGCGATGCTCCCCACCGCCTCGATCTGCTTGTACGTGTTCCACCCGGAGCCGATCCGGGTCCGCTGGGCGGTCCTGACCTGGCCGTTCACCGGCCGGTCCCGCAGGTCGTCCCGCCACAGGACACCGGCGGCGTCCCGGGCGAGCACGTCGGTGGAGCCGTTGTTCGTGTAGTCGTGCGGGTTGGACGTGCGGGTGAGGGTCATCTGCCGCGTCGCCTGGTCGCCCGCGCCGGCCCCGTCGTTCGGCGCGGACTCGGCGCGCACGGTGTAGGCGCCGTTCGGCGCGTCCACGTCTTCGAGCAGGCCGTCCCACTCGAAGGTGAAGTTCTCGTCGCCGGCGGGGGAGTGGACGTACTGCTGGTACCACTTGCCCGTGGCGTTGTGGGTGAGGGTGACGGTCAGATAGGCGTCGGCGCGGGACAGCGTCCAGCCCAGGGCCACCCGGCCGCCGGTCGCGTCGAGGTTCACCGTGGCGGGCACCTGGGACCGCAGGATCGCCACGGGCTCGCCGAGGACCTCCTTCGCGACCTGGGTGACGGCCGGGGTGCCGTCCTGCGCGAGCGCGATCCGGAACAGGCCCTTGCCTTCGGCGGCCCGCTCGCCCCGCAGCACGAGGGTGCCGTCGCCGGCGGGCGACGCGGAGGTCGCGCGGTCGGCGACGACCTCGGTCGCGCCGGTCCTCAGGTTGAGGGCCCGGGCGGTGGTCCCGGGCTCGCCGTGGACGAGCCACTCGCCGACGAGACCGGCGTAGGCCTCGCTGTCGCGGGCGCCCAGGAGGGTCTTCTTCCGCTCCTTCGAGACGCGGTCGACGGTGGTGAGGTGCAGGCCGTCGGTGCTGTTGTAGTCGAGCCAGGCGACGTGCGAGTCGGAGAACTGCAGCGAGCTGAAGTCGTAGCCGGACTCGACGGAGGCGTACGTCTCCGACGCCGTCCCGGCCGCCACGTCGACGAAGGCCCGGCCGCCGGTCCGCGCGCCCTGCGGGCCCGTCGCGTAGCCGACGAGCACCTTGCCGCCCTGGACCCGGGAGGCGAGGAAGTCGGAGGCGTCCGCCGGCAGGCCCGTGACCTTGCGGTGGGTCGTCCCGGTGCCCTCCTTGGTCACCACGTGCAGTTCGGTCGTGCCGTCGGCCTTCGCGAGCTGCGCGAGCACGCTGGTGGGGCTCAGCACCGCCACGTAGCGGCCGTTCAGCGGGCCGAGGTCGATCTCCACGCCCGGGGACGACGGGTCGGCCATGTTCCGCAGGGTGACCGCGGTGAACTCGGCGGTCCAGCTCTGGTTGCCGAGGACGACCACGTCGCCGCCGCCGAGGCTCCAGCCCTCGGGCTCGCCGAGCGGGATCGGGGCGCCTCCGTCGAACGGCGTCCACCGCAGCTGCCGGCTGCTGTCCTCGAAGGAGTAGGTGAGGAACCCGGAAGGCGCGACGCCGCCCATCTCGGCCGCCTCCGCGTAACCGGGAAGCTCCTCGGCCTGCGCGGGAGATTCCGCCACGGGACCCGCGGTCGCCGCGAAGGCGGCCGGCGCGGTGGCGAGCGTTCCGGCGCCGAGGGCCGTGACGGCGAGGACCGCCGCGACGGCGGTGGCGAGGCGGGCGCGGGTGGTGCGGTGCTGCAAGTGAAACCCCCAACAGGAAGACCGGGCACGGCACGTACGTGTGTGCCGTGCCCGATCAGACTCACGAGGAGTTCAAGGGGTTGTACGGGTCGCGCGAGGTGGTGGTGCGCCGCCCCGGCGACGGTGACCGGTGAGGGGTCAGGAGAAGAGGTTGTACGACCCGCCCTTGAAAAGAGGCGTGGCGGAGCGGTACAGGTCGAGCGGGGTGTACCGCTGGCCCGTCCCCCGGAAGACGTACGTGGTCCTGGTGCCCGGTTCGACGGCGAGCAGGTCGTTCTTGCCGTCGCGGTCGTAGTCGCCGGAGCCGATCAGCTCGGAGTAGCGGCCGAAGCCGCCGCCGATGCGGGTGCGGGCGGTGAAGGTGCCGTCGCCCTTGCCGAGGTACATCCAGAGGACGCCGTCCTTGTCGCGGGCCAGGAGGTCGCCCGCGGCGGCGCCGGCGATGTTGCCGGTGCCGACGAGCTGGTTGTAGGCGCCCCAGCCGGAGCCGATCTTCTTGCGGGTGTCGAAGGGCTTGGTGGCGCTGCCGGTGGACCGGTACATCCACAGGACGCCCGTCCTGTCCGCCGCGACGAGGTCGGGGCGGCCGTCACCGGTGTAGTCCGAGCCGCCGCTGATCAGGTCGTACGTCTGCCAGCCGCCGCCGACCTTCACCCGGCCCGCGAAGCCGTTGCGGCCGTTGCCCTGGTACAGCCACAGGACACCCGCCTTGTCGCGGGCGACGATGTCGGCGAAGCCGGAGCCGGCGATGTTCCCGGTGGCCTCGACGCGGTCGTAGATCTGCCAGCCGCCGCCGATGGACCCGGAGTCGTGCGTCCGCAGCACGCCGGAGGCGTCGCGGGCGAGGATGTCGGGCGAGCCGTTGTCGTCGAAGTCGTGCGGCTTCTGCGCGCGGGTGACGGTGAGGGTGCCGGACCGCTTGATCGGCGCGCCGAAGCCGCCGCCGGACTCGGCGACCGTCTCCCAGGTGTAGGCGCCGTTGAAGGCGGCCATCGACCCCTTCGGGTCGGAGGCGTTCCCGTCGTTGAGGGTGCCGTCCCAGCCCCAGCCCAGGGGGATGCCGTCGGGGTAGTAGCCCTCGTCGCCGGCACCGACGTAACCGTTCTGGACCAGGGTGTAGGTCCTGCCGGTCCGCACGTGCTTGAGGGTGTAGCGGTACTTCACGCCCATGTGGTTGAAGTACTGCGTGAAGGGGGCGCCGTGCGTCTTGTCGAAGTCGGCCGTCCCGGACGGCAGCCGGGGCGCGCTGACCTCCGCGAGCTCGGCCGGGTAGCCGCCTTCGGCGAGGAACGTGGCCGCGGGCGTGCCGTCCGCGCCGGCCGAGACGCGGAAGATGCCGTCGCCGGTGCCGATCTTCCCGCCGCTGACCAGCAGGTCGCCCTCAGGGGTGGCGGTGATCTCCCGCACGTGGTCGAGCAGCCGGGTCGTGGCGCCGGTCTTCAGGTCCACGACGGTCAGCCGGTTCAGCGGCGACGGGCTGAGCGCCGCGGTGCCGTCCGGGGCGGCGTGGACGAGCCGGTCGCCGAGGAAGGCGATCTGAGCGCGCTCGGCCGCCTCGACGACCTGCTTCTCGGCCGTGCCGCGCGTCTGCACGACCACGGTCGACTTCCCGGTCGCCGGGTCGTGCTCGGTCCAGGCGATCCGGGTGTCGGAGAGCGCGGCCTCGAAGTCCCACTTGTCGGCGAGCGGCGTGGCGTGGTCCTCCGCGACGGCGGCCGAGGCGAGGTCGACGGTGCCCCGGTGCTGGACGCCGTCGGGCCCCCGGTAGCGGAGCAGCGCGTGGGTGGCGGTGCCCTGCCGCACCCGGATGTCCCTGGAGCCGTCCGGGATGCCGGTCACGAAGCGGCTGCCGTGCTCGGCGTCGTACATCCGCAGCTTGCCGGCCGAGGTCCACGGCGTGAGGAAGACCGCGCCGCCGGCGAGCCCGGCGGCGTGCTCCCCGTCCTCCACGGGCACGGTCAGGAGCGTTGCGCCCGTGGTCAGGTTCCGCACGGTGGCGACGCCCACCTCGAACAGCACGGCGGTGTCCCCGACCAGGTTGTTCTCGGTCACGACCTCGTACATGCCGTCCGTGACCGGGGTCCGCTTCCCGGTGTCGTACCGCACCCAGAACTGCTGGTCGCCGCGGTAGCGGTTCGTCGCGAGGAGGAAGCCCGTCGAGCCGGCGGCGACGGCCTCGGACTGTGACTCGACCCGGAGCGGGGCGGGGGCGTCGGCCGCGCCCGCCGACGGGGCGGAGAGGGCGCCGGCGCCGAGGGTCGTGGCGAGGACGACGGCCACGGAGGCGCCGAGGCGGCGTCCGGTGGAGCGGTTGGGCATGAGGTGTTTCCCCTGTCTGGAACGGGCGGCGCACATGCGGGGCGCGCCGCCCTCGTGGACCGGTGGTCAGGCGAGGTGGTTGTACGAACCCCCGGCGAGAACCGTGCTCGCCTGGCGGGCCTTGAAGGGCTCGGCGCGGGCGCCGGTGCCGCGGTAGAGGTAGGTCTTCTTCTCCCGGGCGCTGTAGGCGAACAGGTCGGCCCTGCCGTCGTGGTCGACGTCCCCCGCGCTGGTGATCTCGCTGTAGACCTGCCAGCCGCCGCCGACGCGGGTGCGGGCGGTGAAGGTGCCGTCGCCCTTGCCGAGGTGGAGCCAGAGGACGCCGTCCTCGTCACGGGCGACGAGGTCGCCGCCCGCGGCGCCGGCGATGTCGCCGGTGGCGGTGATCTTGTCGTAGCCGCCCCAGCCGCCGCCGACCCTCTTCCGGTTCCGATAGGGGCGGGTGGCGCTCCCCGTGCCCTCGTAGAGGTACAGGTCGCCGATGGTGTCGACGGCGGTGAGGTCGGCGATGCCGTCGCCGGTGAGGTCGCTGCCTCCGGTGATCTTGTTGTACGTCTGCCAGCCGCCGCCGACCTTCACCCGGGGACGGAAGCCGCCGCTGCCGTTGCTGTCGTGCAGCCAGAGGACGCCGGAGGCGTCCCGCGCGACGACGTCCGCGGCGAGGGCGCGGGAGGGGGAGTACTTCTCCACCGCGCCGACGACCTCGATCTTGTCGTAGCCCTTCCAGCCGGTACCGGTCGACACCGGCGCCCGGCCGTCCCCGGCGCTGTCCCGCCACAGGGCCCCGGCGCCGTCCCGGCCGAGGAGGTCGGGGAAGCCGTCGGCGTCGATGTCGTGGACGAAGGAGGAGGCGGTGCCCTTCCTGGCCAGGAGCCGGGCGGCGGGCCTGCCGTCCGCGCCGAGCGCGACGCGGTGCAGGCCGGCGCCGTCCCGGACCGAGACGCCCTGGACGACGCTCGCCGTCCCGTCGGGCGCGGGAAGCAGGGTCTCGACGCGGTCGAAGAGGGTGACGGTCTCGCCGGTCCGCAGGTGGCGGGCGGACGTGCCGTGCAGCAGCCAGTCACCGAGCAGGCCGACCGGGACGAAGGCGTCGGCCGGGACGCCGGGGAGCGGGACGACGGTCTCCGCGCCGCCGGCCCGGTCGCGGACGACCACGCGGCGCGGGGCGGTGGCGGTGGCCGCCTCGCTCCAGGCCACCCGGGTCGCCGAGACGGCCTCCACGCGCGCGTGCGTCTCCGTGACGGTGGCGGTGGCCAGGTCGACGAGCGCCACGCGCCGCTCGCCCGCGGCGGTCACGTGGTCGAGCAGCCCGACGGTGGCGGTGGCCGGACGCAGGTCCCCGTACACGGTCCCCTGGGGCAGCCCCTTGATCTCGCGGGGGGCCGCGTCCTTCGTGTCGAGCCACACCTTGTGGTGCGCCCGCACGCCGATGGCCGACCCCGCGGTGCCCGCGTACTCGGCGTCCAGCCAGCCGGGCACGCCCTCCATGGAGAACGACTCCCCGCTCGCCATGTCCGTGAGCGAGCCGTCGTACCCCTCCAGCGAGGCGGCCACCCTGTCGCCGGACGTCCAGGTCCTCCACTCGAAGGAGCGGACGTCGTCGCGGGTTTCGCCGCCCGCGTACGGGATCCAGCGGAGGAACTGGTCGTCGTCCGTCTCCGTGGGCATCACGACGATGAAGCCCCGCGTCCCGGCGCTTTTCAGCGAGGAGCCGGGAGGAAGCGAGCGGACCGGCCCCAGGACCGTCGAACCGGCCGTCGGACCGGCCGACGAGGCGGGGGCCGCGAGGGCGGCGGGCGCGGCGAGCGTCCCCGCGCCCGCGGTCAGCGCCAGGACCGTCGCGGCGGCGACGGCGAGGCGGGCGGTGCCGGTGATGCGGTGCTGCAAGGTGAGCCCCCCCGGGAGGGGCCGGGCACGGAGGCACCGTGCCCGGCCGGTGTGCGTCGGTCAGCCGTCGAGGGTCCGCCACGCGCTTGAAGAAGGAGCGGACCGTGTCCCGTACGCGGGTCAGCAGGTGCCCGAGTACGAGACACACAGTGGACTCCCGGTGAACGCGAAGGGTTGTACGGGACCGGCGCCGGTCCTCCTCCCTCCCCCGGCGGGACTCACCCCCCCCGCAGGACTCAACCGCCCCCGCAGCGCTCGACCTCCTCGCAGGACTCACCCCGCAGGACTGCCCCCAGGACTCACCCGCCCCGCCGCTCCAGCAGCCCCCGCACGTACGCCGCCTGGCCCGCGTGCTGGAGGTCGTCCGCGATCACCGAGACCAGCCGGACCCCGAGGGTGACCGGCGGGTCCCAGGCGGTGTCGACGACCCGGTCCAGGTCCGCGTCGGTGACGGGGGCGAGGAGCGAGGCCGTCCGGTCGTGCACGGCGTCGTGGTAGCCGAGCAGCAGCGCCGCCGGTGCCCGGACGGCTCCGGCCTGCGCGGACGTCTGGCCGTAACCGGTCGCGGCGGGCGGGAACGGCAGGCCGAAGCGGTCTCGCCAGCCGTCGGAGCGCCACAGCTGCTCCGTCCCGAAGGCACCCGCGAGGTGGTCGTCCTGGATGCGGGTGAGGTGCCAGATGAGCCAGGCGATCGAGTTGGCGTCCGGGTCGATCCGGGCGGCGAGGTCGTCCTCGCCGAGGCCTTCCACGGCCTCGTGGACCGCCTCCCGGATCCTGCCGAAGGAGTCGAGCAGCAGACCGGCACTGTTCATCACGCCCCCTTGGGGTCGCGCGCCTTCCGCCACCGGGCCAGCTCCGCCTCGACGTCGAACGGCGTCAGGCGCAGCGGCGGTCCGGCCGGCGGGCGGCGCAGGGCTTCCGCGATCTTGGTGTTGATCTCGCCGAGGATCCGCCGGACCTGCGCCTCTGAGGCGGCCGCCGCGACGGCCTCGGCCGCCTCCTCGGCCTCCTTGCGGAGCCGGAGGGCGGGCGGCAGCGCCCCCATGCCCTCGCGGTGCATCTTCTGCTTGATCCACCACAGCTCGTCGTAGGGCGCGGCGTCGTCCGGGAGGGGCTTGCCGAAGCCGGAGAGGCGGCGGAACTCGCCGCGCTCGGCCGCCTCCCGGATCTGCTTGTCGACGAAGGACTCGAAGCTGACGCCGGGCGGTTTCCGATCGGTCATGTGTCCAGCGTACGTATGGGGGCCGGGTCGCATGTGGGCAACGCCGTCTACTGCGGCGGCCGGTCTTCCGGCACCCTGTGGTCGGTCAACGCGCGTAAACCCTTGCCCCCTCACGTCCCGGAGGACGCATGCGTCACCTGCGTACGACGAAGACCCCCGCCCGGTCCACGGGCCGCACCCCCGGCCGGTCCCTCTCCCGGACCCCCGGCCGGTCCCTCTCCCGGACCCCCGGCCGGACCCCCGGCCGGACCACCGCCCGGACCACCGCCCGGACCCTCACCCGGATCCCCGCCCTCGGTGCCCTGCTCGCCCTCCTCGCCGGGCTGCTCACGGTCCTCGGCACGGCCGGCACCGCGCACGCCGCGCCGCTCTTCAAGGCCCCGTTCCCGTGTGGCCAGAAATGGACGTACAGCCACCACTCGGCCGAGGTCCGCCAGGCGCTGGACTTCGTCCGCTCCGACGGCGGCGCCACCGCCGGCGCGCCCGTCCTGGCCTCGGCCTCCGGCACCGCCTACCGGTACGCGCAGCCCTCCGGCGCCGGGAACTACATCGTGGTCGACCACGGCGGCGGCTGGAAGACGTACTACTTCCACCTGGCCGCCTACTCGGTCGCGAACGGCGCCGCCGTCGCGCAGGGGCAGCAGATCGGCACCACCGGCTCCACCGGCAACAGCTCCGGCGCCCACATCCACTACGAGCAGCTCTACAACGGCGTCGGCCAGTCCATCGTGATCAACGGCGTCTCCCTCGCGCCCTACCCGGGCTCCTACGGCTCCAAGCACGTGACCAGCGACAACGGCTGCTCGGGCGGGGGCGGCGGAAAGTACTGGGTGGACACCTTCGCCCAGGCCACCGGTTACGCCGCCGCCAACACGAACGACCCCCAGGGCGTCCTGAACGCCGGCACGAACTACGTCTACTGCAAGGTCTGGGGCCAGGAGATCCGCGACGCCTCCGGCAACTACAACCACTGGTGGCTCCGCACCGACCTGGACACCGTCTACGCCGGCAAGAACGGCTACGGCGCGTACGTCTCGGCGTACTACCTCTCCCGCTGGGGCAACGACGAGGCCCGCGACAACAACGGGACCGTCATCCCGAACTGCTGAGCCCGCCCCGGAAGGAAACGGGCAGGAGCCCCGCTCGTACCGCACCTGCGGCACGGAGCGGGGCTCCTTGGGTACTGCTCTAGAAGATCGAGATCGCCACTACGGCGTTCAGATCGTGGTGACGTTCTCCGCCTGCGGACCCTTCGGGCCCTGCGTGACGTCGAAGCTCACCTGCTGGTTCTCCTCAAGCGAACGGAAGCCGTTCGCGTTGATCGCGGAGTAGTGGACGAAGACATCCGGGCCGCCGCCTTCCTGGGCGATGAAGCCAAAGCCCTTTTCAGCGTTGAACCACTTGACGGTTCCGGTAGCCATGAGCCCTCCTATGGGCCAAAGGGTCGCCCTGCTCCAGAACCTGCAAACAAGTCTGAAAACTACAAAAGCCTGCGGGTCACATGCTCCGCAGGCTCTGTACTGCAAGGGAAACCAAACTGCAACTTGCGTCGAGCCTAGCACGCAGGGTGCGCGCAGCGATAGAGGGAAAGATCACGTCACTCTCATGTTTGATCCCGCTCCCCGCGAGCAGACGCGCCGACCCGATCCGTCCCGAAGTGCCCCGGCGATGTCCACGGTGCGAGACGGAGCTAGCCTCGCGATGTGGACAATGCGAACGAGAACGACGAGAGCCCGCGCAGCCGGCCCCGGGTCGGCCACATCCAGTTCCTGAACTGCCTGCCCCTCTACTGGGGGCTCGCCAGGACCGGGACGCTCCTCGATCTGGAGCTCACCAAGGACACCCCGGAGAAGCTGAGCGAGCGGCTCGTCCGGGGCGATCTGGACATCGGTCCCATCACCCTCGTCGAGTACCTCCGCCACGCCGACCGGCTCGTCGCCCTCCCCGACATCGCGGTCGGCTGCGACGGCCCCGTCATGTCCTGCGTGATCGTCTCCCAGCGCCCCCTGGAGGAGCTGGACGGCGCCCGGGTGGCCCTCGGCTCCACCTCCCGGACCTCGGTCCGGCTCGCCCAGCTGCTGCTCGCGGAGCGTTACGGGGTCGAGCCGGCGTACTACACCTGTCCGCCCGACCTGGGGCTGATGATGCAGGAGGCCGAGGCGGCGGTGCTCATCGGCGACGCCGCCCTGCGCGCCTCGCTGCACGACGCGCCCCGGCTCGGGCTCCAGGTGCACGACCTCGGGCTCATGTGGAAGGAGTGGACGGGGCTGCCCTTCGTCTTCGCCGTCTGGGCCGCCCGCAAGGACTACCTGGCGCGCGAGCCGGAGACCGTCCACGACGTCCACCGGGCGTTCCTCGCCTCCCGCGACCTCTCCCTCGACGAGGTCGCCAAGGTGGCGGAGCAGGCCGCCCGCTGGGAGGCGTTCGACGCCGAGCTCCTGGAGCGGTACTTCCGCACGCTCGACTTCCGCTTCGGCCCCGAGCAACTCGCCGGAGTGCGCGAGTTCGCCCGCCGCACCGGTCCCACGACCGGATTTCCGGCCGACGTCGCCGTCGATCTGCTCCCGCCGGAATAGGACCCCCGTCCGGGGGCCTCCGCCGCCCCGGCAATTCGCCCCGCAATTCCCGTCCGTCGTCCGCCCGGCGCGTTCCCCCGCGAATCCCGGCCCCTCCCCGGGAATCGCGCAATTGAACGTTCACCGGGAATTCACGCGGACGCGGACCCCGGCCCGGCCGCCCACCCCCGCTGGCGTACGCTGGGCCGGTCCGTCGACAAGCCTCCGAAAGGGACGAAACGGTGACCGAGAAGGCCGCGCTCCAGTCCGTTCTCGACCGCGCCGCCGCGGGCGGTCGCATCACCCCCGAGGAGGCGCTCGACCTGTACCGCTCGGCGCCGCTGCACGCGCTGGGCGCCGCCGCCGACGCCGTACGCCGCCGCCGCTACGCCGGCACCGAGCACATCGCGACGTACATCATCGAGCGGAACATCAACTACACCAACGTCTGCGTGACGGCCTGCAAGTTCTGCGCCTTCTACGCCGCCCCCAAGGACACGAAGAAGGGCTGGACCCGCGACCTCGACGACATCCTGCGCCGCTGCGCGGAGACCGTCGAGCTCGGCGGCACCCAGATCATGTTCCAGGGCGGCCACCACCCGGACTACGGCGTCGAGTACTACGAGCGGCACTTCTCGGCCATCAAGAAGGACTTCCCGCAGCTCGTCATCCACTCCCTCGGCGCCTCCGAGGTCGAGCACATGGCGCGGATCTCCGGCGTCTCCGTCGAGGAGGCCATCACCCGCATCCACGCCGCCGGCCTCGACTCCTTCGCCGGCGCCGGGGCCGAGCTCCTCCCCGAGCGCCCCCGCAAGGCCATCGCGCCGCTCAAGGAGTCCGGCGAGCGCTGGCTGGAGATCATGGAGATCGCCCACCGGCTGGGCGTCGAGTCGACCTCCACCATGCTCATGGGCACCGGCGAGACCAACGCCGAACGGATCGAGCACCTGCGGATGATCCGCGACACGCAGGACCGGACGGGCGGCTTCCGGGCCTTCATCCCCTACACGTACCAGCCCGAGAACAACCACCTCAAGGGCCGCACCCAGGCCACCCTCTTCGAGTACCTGCGGATGATCGCCATCGCCCGCCTCTTCCTCGACAACGTCGCCCACATCCAGGGCTCCTGGCTGACCACCGGCAAGGAGGTCGGCCAGCTCTCCCTGCACTACGGCGCCGACGACCTCGGCTCGATCATGCTGGAGGAGAACGTCGTCTCCTCCGCCGGGGCCAGGCACCGCTCCAACCGCCTGGAGATCATCGACCTGATCCGCAAGGCCGGCCGCGTCCCGGCCCAGCGCGCCACCACCTACGAGCACCTCGTCGTCCACGACGACCCGGCGAACGACCCGGTCGACGACCGCGTCGCCTCCCACATCTCGTCCGTGGCGATCGAGGGCGGCACGGCCCACCCCGAGCTCAAGCTCCTCGACGCCAACTGAGGCCCCCGGTGCTCACCCTGCACGCCGCCGAGGGGTCGCCGGAGACCGCCGTCCTCGTCGACGGCGCGCGGATCGCCGCCGTCGGTCCGTACGAGGAACTGGCGGAGGCGCACCAGGACGCCCGCCTCCGCCGCTGGCCGGGCATCCTGCTGCCCGGCCTCCTCAACCCGTACGCACCCGAGCTCCTGGAGCGGACCTACCACCCGGACCCGCGCGAGGCCGACACCTACGGCACCGAGCCGGTCACCGGCGAGCGCGCGGCCGAGATCCTCCGCTCCGACCCCGCCCGCCTCGGCGCCAGCGCCCGCCGGGGCGTCCAGCGGATGCTGGCCCACGGCACGGTCGCCGTCGCGGGGGAGCTGCGGTCGCGGGCGGCGCAGGACGCGGTCCGCCGCGCCGGCCTGGCCGTCGGACAGCGCCCGCCCGGGCTCACCGGCCCGCCGTCCTTCTCCCCGGCCCCTCTGATCCTCCTCCCGCGCCCCGCCCCCGGCGCCCGCGCCCGCTTCGCCGTCTTCGACGTCCCCACCCCGGCCGACCTCGTCCGCCGCGGGGCGTCGACCTGCGTCGCCACCGTCATCGACGGCCGCCTGACCTACCGGGCCCGCTGAGCGTCCCGCCGGGTCAGCCGCCCACGACGGGCGGCGCGTCCTTCTCCTCCACCGGCCGCGCGTCCGCGTCCCGCACCACGTCGAGGAAGCGGGGATCCTCCGCGACGGCGAACAGCTGGCGCGGCGTCAGGCGCGACGGTACGCCCTCGGGCTCCACGGAGATCCGCACGCGGCTCCCGCCGTACAGGAACCGCACGTACGCGGCCGATGTCCCCGGCAGCTCCGTCGCCATCGACTGCAGCCGTGCCTCGCGGTCCCCGTCGAAGGCGACGGTCTCGCAGACGATCCTCGGGTCCGGCCGGTCCGGGCACGGGTCGAGGGCCTTCTCGTCGGTCGGCCGCACCAGCACGGTCAGGCGCAAGGGCGTGCCGTCGGCCGTGATCCGGTACGCGGACACCTCGTCCTTGACCGGCCGGATCTCGGTGACGTACGCGGGCAGCAGCTCGTCCAGCAGCGCGGCCACGCGCTGCTGGTGGACCGCCCGGCGCTCCCGCTCGGCCTCGGACAGCCCGTCGGGGTTGTCGGGCGGCGGGACGCCCGGCGTCTCCTCCACGACCACGGGGGGATAGCTCGCGTCCGGGCGCGCGCTCACCTCCGGGCTCGCGCTCGCCGCCGGCGACGAGGGCGGGGCGGCCGGCATCGCGGGCGCCGGGCCGTTTCCCGGCAGCAGCGTGAGGCCGAGGGCTCCCGCGGTGACCACGCCGAACGCGGCCGCCGCGGTGGCGAACCGGGCCCTGGCACGCCGCCTGCGCCCCTCGCGCACGGCGAGCGGCACGAGGTCGGGCAGCGGCGGAAGCTCCTCGGCCGCACGGTTCAGGGCGGCGCGGAGCGGAAAGGTCTCATCGGTGTCCACAGCGGACCTCAGCTTCCTGTGATCGAGAGCCCGGCGTCGGCCAGGCGTACGCGGAGACGGGCGAGGGAACGCGAGCACTGGCTCTTCACGGTGGCCTCGCTGCACCGCAGCAGCGCGGCGACGGAGGCCACGCTCTGGTCGTCCCAGTAGCGCAGCACCACCATGGCCCGGGCCCGCGGCGGCAGTTCGGCGAGCGCGGCGAGCAGCGTCACCCGCAGCTCCGGATGGTCGGCGGCCGGCTCCGGCACGGTGCCCCCGGTGCGGGTGAGGAGGAGCAGGTCCCGCAGCCGCCTGCGGCGCTCGGCCAGGAAGGTCCGGGTCAGCACGGTCTTGGCGTAGGCGTGCGGGTGCTCGGCCGCGCCCGCCTTCCGCCAGTGCTGGTACAGCTTCGCCAGTGTGGTCTGGGTCAGGTCCCGCGCATGCTCCGCGTCCCCGCAGAGCAGGTACGCCGTCCGGTACAGCCGCTGCTGCGCGGCCCGCGCGAACGCCTCGAACCCGGCGGCCGACCCCACGTCCGGCCCACTGCCCGCGGCCACGTCCGCTCCCGGGTCCCGTTCGGTCGTCAATGCCATCGCACCCCTGCTCTCCTCGCTGCCGTACGGCGCTTCCGCCCCTCCTTGAGCGCGCCCGGGGCCGAAAGGTTGAAGCGGTACGGGAGGAGATTCGGGCGGCTGCTTGAATGGGACGCGTGACCCGAGCCAATCTGGACAAACAGCCGCACGAAGTCGCCTCCATGTTCGACGACGTGGCGGCCAACTACGACCTCACCAACGACGTGCTGTCGCTCGGCCAGGACCGCCGATGGCGCAAGGAGGTCGCCAAGGCGGTCGACGCGCGGCCCGCGCAGAGGATCCTCGACCTCGCCGCCGGCACGGCCACGTCCTCGCAGCCGTTCGCGCGGGCGGGCGCGTACGTCGTCCCCTGCGACTTCTCGCTGGGCATGCTGCGGGTCGGCAAGCAGCGGCACCCGTGGATGCCGTTCACGGCGGGCGACGGCACGAGGCTGCCCTTCCGGGACGACGTCTTCGACGCGGTCACCATCTCCTTCGGCCTGCGCAACATCCAGGACACCGAGCAGGCGCTTCGCGAGCTGTACCGGGTCACGAAGCCCGGCGGCCGGGTCGTCATCTGCGAGTTCTCCCACCCCACGTGGGCGCCGTTCCGGACGGTGTACGAGGAGTACCTGATGCGGGCGCTGCCGCCGGTGGCCCGCGCGGTCTCCTCCAACCCGGACGCGTACGTGTACCTCGCCGAGTCCATCCGGTCCTGGCCGGACCAGCCCACCCTCGCGGGCCTCCTCCAGAAGGCCGGCTGGTCCAGGGTCGCCTGGCGCGACCTCACCGGCGGCATCGTCGCCCTCCACCGCGGCTTCAAGCCGCAGTGACCCGCCGCCGTTCCGTGGGGGGACCGGTCCCCGCCGGTGCGGTGCCCGCCCGCCGCCCCGGCGGGGTGCCGGACCGCGCCGGGCGGGGCGGGGGGTGGGTCTTCGGCGGAGGGCGTGGGGGGCCGTCCTAGACTTCGCTACGACCCTCTTCGCCGACCTTTCGGGAGATCCGCCGTGACCGAGACCCCCCTCTCCGAGCACAGCGCAGACGTGATCGTCGTCGGGGCGGGCCCGGCCGGCTCCACCACCGCGTACTACCTGGCCAAGGCCGGCCTCGACGTGCTGCTCCTGGAGAAGACGGCGTTCCCGCGCGAGAAGGTCTGCGGCGACGGCCTCACCCCGCGCGCCACCAAGCAGCTCGTCGCCATGGGCATCGACATCTCGGAAGAGGCGGGCTGGCTGCGGAACAAGGGCCTGCGGATCATCGGCGGCGGCGTCCGCCTCCAGCTCGACTGGCCCGACCTCGCCTCGTACCCGGACTACGGACTGGTCCGCAAGCGCGACGACTTCGACGAGATGCTGGCGCGGCAGGCGCAGAAGGCCGGCGCGCGCCTCTACGAGCGCTGCAACGTCGGCGCGCCGGTCGTCGACGAGCGGACGGGCCGCATCACCGGCGTCCACGCCAAGCTGGGCGAGGAGAAGACGGAGGTCACCTTCCACGCCCCGCTGGTCGTCGCCGCCGACGGCAACTCGACGCGCCTCTCCCTGGCGATGGGGCTGCACCGCCGCGAGGACCGTCCGATGGGCGTCGCGGTCCGCACGTACTTCACGACCCCGCGGCACGACGACGACTACCTGGAGTCGTGGCTGGAGCTGTGGGACAAGCGCGGCGCCGAGGACCGGCTGCTGCCCGGCTACGGCTGGATCTTCGGCATGGGCGACGGCACGTCCAACGTCGGCCTCGGCATCCTGAACTCCTCCTCCGCCTTCCGCGAGCTGGACTGGCGCGAGGTCCTGAAGGCCTGGTGCGCCTCGATGCCGGAGGACTGGGGCTTCACCCCGGACAACATGACGACGCCGATCCGCGGCGCCGCCCTCCCGATGGCGTTCAACCGCCAGCCGCACTACACGAAGGGCCTGCTGCTCGTCGGCGACGCGGGCGGCCTGGTCAACCCGTTCAACGGCGAGGGCATCGCCTACGCGATGGAGTCCGGCCAGATCGCCGCCGACGTCATCGTGCAGGCCCACGCCCGCGCCACCCCGGCCCAGCGCGAACTGGCCCTGCACAACTACCCGAAGATCCTGAAGGACACCTACGGCGGCTACTACACCCTGGGCCGCGCCTTCGTGAAGCTCATCGGCAACCCGAAGGTCATGAAGATCGCGACCCAGCGCGGCCTCAGCCACCCGGTGCTGATGAGGTTCACGCTGAAGATGCTGGCGAACCTCACGGACCCGACGGGCGGGGACGCGATGGACCGCATCATCAACGGCCTGTCGAAGGTCGCGCCGAAGGCCTGACCCCCGCGCCCGGCACGACGAAGGGCCGTCGCTCCCCCGAGGAGTGACGGCCCTTTCGTACGGTTCCGATCGCGGGGATCAGAGGATGCGGACGGCGCCCGACGGCGTGTCCCAGTCCAGGGAGCGCTCGACGACGCCCGTGGACGGGTTCTGCGCGCCGACGTACTTGCCGCCGCCGACGTAGATGGCGACGTGGTACGAGCCGCTGCGGCTGCCCCAGTAGAGGATGTCGCCCGGCTGGAGGTTGCTCAGGGAGACGGAGGTGCCCATGCTCGACTGCTGGTACGAGATGCGCGGCAGGTCGATGCCCGCGGCGGCGTAGGCGGCCTGGACGAGGCCGGAGCAGTCCCAGGAGTTGGGGCCGGTGCCGCCGGAGACGTACGCGTCGCCGACCTGGGCGCGCGCGAAGGCCACGATGGAGGCGGCGGTGCCGGAGGAGACCTGGGTCGACTCGGAGGAGGAGCCGGCCGAGGAGCCGCCGTCGTTGGACGAGCCGGCGCCCGGGTTCGCGTCCGAGGAGGACGCGGAGGTCGAGGCGAGCTGGGTGCGGGCGGCGTCGCGGGAGGCGCGGGCCCGGGCCTCGGCGCGGGCCTCGGCGGCGACGCGCTCGGCCTCCGCCTTCGCCTCGGCCTCCTTGCGGGCCTTCTCGGCACGCTCGGCCTCGGCCTTGCGGTCGGCCTCGGCCTTGGCCTTCTTGGCGTCCTTGGCGGCCTTCTCCAGGGCGGCGGCCTCCTGGGCCTCCAGGCTCTGGTCGAGGGCCTCCTGCTCGGAGGCCTCGGCGGAGGCGGCCACGGCGCTGGAGAGGTCGGCACCGAGGGAGCCCAGCGTGGGCATCTCGATGGTCTCGGTCACCGGCTCGGCATTCGCCGGTCCGGCAGCACCGGCCACCGCGATGGTGCTGAGGACGCCACCGGCGACACCGGCGCGGAGCGCGAGCTTCGAGGCGCTGCGGCGGGGCTTCCGGTGGCTGGGTATGTGAGCGGTCTGGGACATGGGTACAACCGCTATCAGGGCTTCACGGTTCCCTTCAAGAAACGTGGGTTGCGCCACAGTTACGACCGGAACCCCTCAATCCGCTTGACTGTCGCCCTTATTGACGCCGTAACGGGCAAATCGGGCGCGGCTCATTGTGCCCTTGATCATGGGTTTTCAATGAGATGCCCGAATTGCCCCTCGCTTACCACCTCTTCACACCGTTGGCCAAGCCCCGTTCTTTTCCGGCCTCGCCACGGTGACGCAGGTCACACGCCCGTCTCGTGAACGCGTGCACACGGAGTCGGGCCGTCCACTTGGATCCCGCCGACCCCCCCGGACGGGCGAGGCGGATGTCTATATCACCCGGATGCGTCCACCTCCAATTTGCTTGTACAGCCCATCTCTTGATAGAGCGCCACCTCTCTCACCAGCGATTTCCGGTCCGAATGTCACACCTGGTGATCACCTGGGCGCTTCACGCGACAAGATCACCGCTCATCCGACTTCATGATCCTTCGTCAGGTGGTGGAGATCACAAATCCGTTGGGGACCCCCGTGTCGCAGATCACAGAGGGGCGGGCTTAAGATACGCGGACGTCGGGCTTGTGAACTGCCTCACATGGGGGCGATCTTTCACGGGGCCGACGGTGCGGTCCAACGGTCAAGGACGACTGGAAGGAGCGAGGAGCGTGAATGCGTACGCGCCCGTCCTCGTGCTCGGTGCCCTGGGTGCGGGGTTTGCGATCTTCTCCGTGGTCATGGCCACGCTAATCGGGCCAAAGCGGTACAACAGGGCAAAACTTGAGGCGTACGAGTGCGGCATCGAGCCGACACCCACGCCCGCCGGAGGCGGCCGTTTCCCCATCAAGTACTACCTGACGGCGATGCTCTTCATCGTCTTCGACATCGAGATCGTCTTCCTCTACCCCTGGGCCGTCACCTTCGACGCCCTGGGGCTTTTCGGGCTCGTGGAGATGCTGCTCTTCGTGCTCACCGTCTTCGTCGCCTACGCCTACGTGTGGCGGCGCGGCGGCCTGGAATGGGACTGAGGGGCTGAGGAGCACCCATGGGACTCGAAGAGAAGCTGCCCAGCGGCTTTCTGCTGACCACCGTCGAGCAGGCCGCGGGCTGGGTCCGGAAGTCATCCGTCTTCCCCGCGACCTTCGGCCTCGCCTGCTGCGCCATCGAGATGATGACGACCGGCGCCGGCCGCTACGACCTCGCCCGCTTCGGCATGGAGGTCTTCCGCGGCTCCCCGCGCCAGGCCGACCTCATGATCGTCGCCGGCCGGGTCAGCCAGAAGATGGCGCCCGTCCTGCGGCAGGTCTACGACCAGATGCCCAACCCCAAGTGGGTCATCTCCATGGGCGTCTGCGCCTCGTCGGGCGGCATGTTCAACAACTACGCCATCGTGCAGGGCGTCGACCACATCGTGCCGGTCGACATCTACCTGCCCGGCTGCCCGCCGCGCCCCGAGATGCTGATGGACGCGATCCTCAAGCTCCACCAGAAGATCCAGTCGTCCAAGCTCGGCGTGAACGCCGAGGAGGCTGCCCGCGAGGCGGAGGAGGCGGCGCTCAAGGCGCTGCCGACCATCGAGATGAAGGGTCTCCTGCGGTGACCGACGCACGCGCGGCCACCGGGCCGCAGCCGACGACGAAAGCCGCGCCATCGTGCCGCGCGGGCGGAGAAGGGACCGGGACCACACGGTGAGCGACGAAACCCCGAACCCCGAGAAGGAGCTCTCCGAGCAGAACCTGCCCGGACAGCGCGGCGAGCACGGGGAGGAGGTACGGCTCCAGCGCGGCATGTTCGGCGCGAACAACGGCGGCGACACCTCCGGCTACGGCGGCCTCGTCCGCTCCATCCGCCTCCCCGGCCCCGCCGTCCGCCCCTACGGCGGCTGGTTCGACGAGGTCGCCGACGAACTCGAAGGCGCCCTGGAGGAGCAGGGGCTCGTCCCCGGCAACGCCATCGAGAAGACGGTCGTCGACCGCGGCGAGCTCACCTTCCACATCGAGCGCGAGCACCTCGTCCGCGTGGCCCGCACCCTGCGCGACGACCCGGCGCTCCGCTTCGAGCTCTGCACCGGCGTCTCCGGCGTCCACTACCCGGGCGACAAGGGCCGCGAACTGCACGCCGTCTACCACCTGCGCTCGCTCACCCACGGGCGGCTGATCCGCCTGGAGGTCTCGGCCCCCGACACCGACCCGAGGATCCCGTCCCTCGTCGCCGTCTACCCGACGAACGACTGGCACGAGCGCGAGACGTACGACTTCTTCGGCATCGTCTTCGACGGCCACCCCGCCCTCACCCGGATCATGATGCCGGACGACTGGCAGGGCCACCCGCAGCGCAAGGACTATCCGCTCGGCGGCATCGCCGTCGAGTACAAGGGCGCCCAGATCCCGGCTCCGGACCAGCGGAGGTCGTACTCGTGAACAGCACAGCGTCAGGCCCCCGCGAGACCACCGAGGGGTCCGTCTACACGGTCACCGGCGGCGACTGGGACGAGGTCGTCCAGTCCGCCGCCAAGGCCGACGACGAGCGCATCGTCGTCAACATGGGCCCCCAGCACCCCTCCACCCACGGCGTGCTGCGGCTCATCCTGGAGATCGACGGCGAGACCGTCACCGAGGCCCGCTGCGGCATCGGCTACCTCCACACCGGCATCGAGAAGAACCTCGAATACCGGACCTGGACGCAGGGCACCACCTTCGTCACGCGCATGGACTACCTCACCTCGTTCTACAACGAGACGGCGTACTGCCTCGGCGTGGAGAAGCTGCTCGGCATCACCGACGACGTCCCCGACCGGGCGAGCGTCATCCGGGTCCTCCTCATGGAGCTCAACCGGCTCTCCTCGCACCTGGTGTGCATCGCCACCGGCGGCATGGAGCTCGGCGCCACCACGATCATGATCTACGGCTTCCGGGACCGCGAGATGATCCTGGACCTGTACGAGCTGATCACCGGCCTGCGCATGAACCACGCCTACATCCGGCCCGGCGGCCTCGCCCAGGACCTCCCGCCGGGCGGCGTCGACGCGGTGCGCGAGTTCGTGAAGACCATGAAGAAGAACCTGCCGGAGTACGACAAGCTCGCCACCGGCAACCCCATCTTCAAGGCCCGCATGCAGGACGTCGGCCACCTCGACCTCACCGGCTGCATGGCCCTCGGCGCCACCGGGCCGATCCTCCGGTCGGCGGGCCTCCCGCACGACCTGCGGAAGACCGACCCGTACTGCGGCTACGAGACCTACGACTTCGAGGTCCCCACCGCCGACAGCTGCGACGCCTACGGCCGCTTCCTCGTCCGCCTGGAGGAGATGCGCCAGTCGCTGCGGATCGTCGAGCAGTGCCTCGACCGCCTGGAGCCCGGCCCGGTCATGGTCGGCGACAAGAAGATCGCCTGGCCCGCCCAGCTCGCCCTCGGCCCCGACGGCCTCGGCAACTCCCTCGACCACATCAAGAAGATCATGGGCACCTCCATGGAGGCCCTGATCCACCACTTCAAGCTGGTCACCGAGGGCTTCCGGGTCCCGGCCGGCCAGGCGTACGCGGCCGTCGAGTCCCCCAAGGGAGAGCTCGGCGTGCACGTGGTCTCCGACGGCGGCACCCGCCCCTTCCGCGTCCACTTCCGCGACCCGTCCTTCACCAACCTCCAGGCCATGGCCGCGATGTGCGAGGGCGGCCAGGTCGCCGACGTCATCGTCGCCGTCGCCTCCATCGACCCCGTGATGGGAGGCGTCGACCGATGACCGAGAACGTCAGCCTCGGGATGCCCCAGCTCCCCGCGGCCCCGTACCCGGCGGACGTCCACGCCCGCCTGACCGCGGACGCGAAGGCGATCATCGACCGCTACCCCGACTCCCGCTCCGCGCTCCTGCCGATGCTGCACCTCGTGCAGTCGGAGGAGGGCCACGTGACCCGCACCGGCATGCGGTTCTGCGCCGACATGCTCGGCCTGACCACCGCCGAGGTCACCGCCGTCGCCACCTTCTACACCATGTACCGCCGCAAGCCGTCCGGCGACTACCAGGTCGGCGTCTGCACCAACACCCTCTGCGCGGTCATGGGCGGCGACGCCATCTTCGAGGAGCTCAAGGAGCACCTCGGCGTCGGCAACGGCGAGACCACCGAGGACGGCGCGATCACCCTCGAACACATCGAGTGCAACGCGGCCTGCGACTACGCCCCCGTGGTGATGGTCAACTGGGAGTTCTTCGACAACCAGACCCCCGAGTCGGCCAAGCGGATGGTCGACGACCTCCGCGCGGGCCGCACCGTCGAACCCACCCGCGGCGCTCCCCTCTGCACCTTCAAGGAGACCGCCCGCATCCTCGCCGGCTTCCCCGACGAGCGCCCCGGCGCCGTCGCGGCCACCGGCGGCGCGGGGCCCGCCTCCCTCGTCGGCCTCCGGCTGGCCAAGGGCGAGACCCCGCAGCAGACCCGGATCGTCCACCCGCGCGGCGAAACAGCCGGTCAGGAGGGAGAGTGATGACCTTGACCGCCGAGATCGACTCCAGCAGCCCCGAGAAGCTCCTCTCCCCGGTCCTCTCCGCCTTCTGGGACCAGCCCGACTCCTGGACCCTGGAGACGTACGAACGCCACGAGGGCTACCAGGGACTCCGGCGCGCCCTCGCCATGAGCCCCGACGACCTCATCGCCTACGTGAAGGACTCCGGCCTCCGCGGACGCGGCGGCGCCGGCTTCCCCACCGGCATGAAGTGGCAGTTCATCCCGCAGGGCGACGGCAAGCCGCACTACCTCGTCGTCAACGCCGACGAGTCCGAGCCCGGCACCTGCAAGGACATCCCCCTCCTCTTCGCCAACCCGCACTCCCTCATCGAGGGCATCGTGATCGCCTGCTACGCGATCCGCTCCCACCACGCCTTCATCTACCTGCGCGGCGAGGTCGTCCCCGTGCTGCGCCGCCTCCACGAGGCGGTCCGCGAGGCGTACCAGGCCGGCTACCTCGGCCGGAACGTCCTCGGCAGCGGGCTCGACGTCGAACTCACCGTGCACGCCGGCGCCGGCGCGTACATCTGCGGTGAGGAGACCGCCCTCCTCGACTCCCTCGAAGGCCGCCGCGGCCAGCCCCGGCTCCGGCCCCCCTTCCCCGCGGTCGCCGGCCTCTACGCCTGCCCCACCGTGGTGAACAACGTCGAGTCCATCGCCTCCGTTCCCGCGATCCTCCAGCGCGGCAAGGAATGGTTCACCTCGATGGGCAGCGAGAAGTCCCCCGGCTTCACGCTCTACTCGCTGAGCGGGCACGTCGCCTCGCCCGGCCAGTACGAGGCCCCGCTCGGCATCACCCTGCGCCAGCTCCTCGACATGAGCGGCGGCATGCGCCCCGGACACCGGCTCAAGTTCTGGACCCCTGGCGGCTCCTCCACCCCCATGTTCACCGACGAGCACCTCGACGTGCCGCTGGACTACGAGGGCGTCGGCGCCGCCGGCTCCATGCTCGGCACCAAGGCCCTCCAGTGCTTCGACGAGACCACCTGCGTCGTCCGGGCCGTCACCCGCTGGACCGAGTTCTACGCCCACGAGTCCTGCGGCAAGTGCACCCCCTGCCGAGAGGGCACGTACTGGCTCGTCCAACTGCTCCGCGACATCGAGGCCGGCAAGGGGCAGCTGTCCGACCTCGACAAGCTCAACGACATCGCCGACAACATCAACGGCAAGTCGTTCTGCGCCCTCGGCGACGGCGCCGCCTCGCCGATCTTCTCCTCGCTGAAGTACTTCCGCGAGGAGTACGAGCAGCACATCACGGGCAAGGGCTGCCCCTTCGACCCGGCCAAGTCGACCGCCTGGGCGGACAACCACAAGGAGGTGACGGCATGACGGTCACCACGGCCGGCCCCGTCGGCGGCGGTTCCCCGGCGCTACCGCCCGAGGACCTCGTCACGCTGACCATCGACGGCGTCGAGATCTCCGTCCCCAAGGGGACCCTGGTCATCCGTGCCGCCGAACAGCTCGGCATCGAGATCCCCCGCTTCTGCGACCACCCCCTCCTCGACCCCGCCGGCGCCTGCCGCCAGTGCATCGTCGAGGTCGAGGGCCAGCGCAAGCCGATGGCCTCCTGCACCATCACCTGCACCGACGGCATGGTCGTCAGGTCGCAGCTGACCTCGCCGGTCGCCGAGAAGGCCCAGCACGGCGTGATGGAGCTGCTGCTCATCAACCACCCCCTGGACTGCCCGGTCTGCGACAAGGGCGGCGAGTGCCCGCTGCAGAACCAGGCCATGTCGCACGGACAGGCCGACTCCCGCTTCGAGGGCGTCAAGCGGACCTACGAGAAGCCGGTCCCGATCTCCACCCAGGTGCTGCTCGACCGCGAGCGGTGCGTGCTCTGCGCCCGCTGCACCCGCTTCTCCAACCAGGTCGCCGGCGACCCGATGATCGAACTGATCGAGCGCGGCGCCCTCCAGCAGGTCGGCACCGGCGAGGGCGACCCCTTCGAGTCGTACTTCTCCGGCAACACCATCCAGATCTGCCCGGTCGGCGCCCTCACCTCGGCCGCCTACCGTTTCCGCTCCCGCCCCTTCGACCTGGTCTCCTCGCCGTCCGTGTGCGAGCACTGCGCCGGCGGCTGCGCCACCCGCACCGACCACCGGCGCGGCAAGGTCATGCGCCGCCTCGCGCAGAACGACCCCGAGGTCAACGAGGAGTGGATCTGCGACAAGGGCCGGTTCGGCTTCCGGTACGCGCAGCAGCGCGACCGCCTGACGACCCCCCTCGTCCGCAACGCCGACGGCGTCCTCGAACCGGCCTCCTGGCCCGAGGCGCTGGAGGCCGCCGCCCGCGGACTCGTCCGCGGCCGCACCGGCGTCCTCGCCGGCGGCCGGCTCACCGTCGAGGACGCCTACGCCTACGCCAAGTTCGCCCGCGTCGCCCTCGACACCAACGACGTCGACTTCCGGGCCCGGATCCACTCCGGCGAGGAGGCCGACTTCCTCGCCTCGCACGTCGCCGGACGGGGACGGGACCTGGACGGTTCCGGCGTCACGTACACCTCCCTCGAAGCCGCGCCGGCGGTGCTGCTCGTCGGCCTGGAGTCCGAGGAGGAGGCCCCCGGCGTCTTCCTGCGGCTCCGCAAGGCCTGGCGCAAGCACGGGCAGAAGACGTACGCCGTCGCCACCCACACCACCCGGGGCCTGGAGAAGGCCGGCGGCACCCTGCTCCCCGCCGCCCCCGGCACCGAGACCGAGTGGCTCGACGCCCTCACCTCCCGGGTCGGGCTCGACTCCACCGGCTGGGCCGCCTCCGAGGCCCTCCGCGAGGAGGGCGCCGTCATCGCCGTCGGCGAGCGGCTCGCCGGAACGCCCGGCGCGCTCACCGCCGCCCTGCGGGCCTCCGCCGCCACCGGCGCGCGGCTCGTGTGGATCCCGCGCCGGGCCGGCGAGCGCGGCGCCGTCGAGGCCGGCGCGCTGCCCAGCCTGCTGCCCGGCGGCCGGCCCGCGACCGACCCCCGCGCGCGGGAGGAGGTCGCCGCCGCCTGGGGCGTCCGCGAACTCCCGCACGGCTACGGCCGCGACACCGGCCAGATCGTCGAGGCGGCCGCCTCCGGCGAACTCGCCGCACTCCTCGTCGGCGGCGTCGACGTCGACGACCTGCCCGACCCGGCGCGCGCGCGTGAGGCCCTCGACGCGGCCTTCGTCGTCTCCCTCGAACTGCGCCCCGGCGCCGTCACCGAGCGCGCCGACGTCGTCCTGCCGGTCGCCGCGGTCGCCGAGAAGCCCGGCACCTTCCTCAACTGGGAGGGCAGGGCCCGGATGTTCGAGGCCGCGCTCAAGCCGGAGCAGATGACCCGCCCGCTCGCCCCCGCCGACCTGCGGGTGCTCCACATGCTCGCCGACGCCATGGACGCCCACCTCGCGCTGCCCGACCTGAAGGCGGCCCGGCGCGAGCTGGAACGGCTCGGCCGCCGCGCCGGGGACCGGGCCTCCGAGCCCACCGCCCACGCGGTCCCGGCCCCCCGGCCCGGCGACGGCGAGGCCGTCCTCGCCGGCCACCGGCTGCTCCTCGACCTCGGCCGCCTCCAGGAGGGCGACGCCGCCCTGGCCGGCACCCGCCACGCGGCGGTCGCCCGGCTCTCCGCCGGCACCGCCGCCGACACCGGCGTCAAGGACGGCGACCTCCTGGAGGTCACCGGCCCCACGGGCTCCGTCGCCTTCCCCCTCCAGGTCACCGAGATGCCCGACCGCGTCGTCTGGCTCCCGCTGAACTCCACCGGCCGCGGCGTCCTCGCCGACACCGGTGCCCGCCCCGGCACCGTGGTCCGCATCGGTCCGGCCGCCCCTTCGACTTCGACGGAGGTGCAGGCGTGAACACCCTCCTCGCCGCGGAGGACCTGTCCATGTTCGGGACGGACCCCTGGTGGCTCGTCGCGATCAAGGCGGTCTTCTGCTTCGCGTTCCTGATGGTGACCGTGCTCTTCTCCATCGTGTGGGAGCGCAAGGTCGTCGCCTGGATGCAGCTGCGCATCGGCCCCAACCGGCACGGCCCCTGGGGCCTCCTCCAGTCCCTCGCGGACGGCATCAAGCTGATGCTGAAGGAGGACGTGATCGTCAAGCGGGCCGACAAGGTCGTCTACGTCCTGGCCCCGATCGTCGCCGCCATCCCCGCCTTCATGGCGATCGCCGTGATCCCCTTCGGGCCGGCCGGCAACGAGGTGTCGATCTTCGGGCAGCGCACCACGATGCAGCTCACCGACCTGCCGATCGCGATGCTGTACATCCTCGCGGTCGCCTCCGTCGGCATCTACGGCATCGTCCTCGCCGGCTGGTCGTCGGGCTCGACGTACCCGCTCCTCGGCGGCCTCCGCTCCTGCGCGCAGATGATCTCGTACGAGATCGCCATGGGCGCCGCGTTCGCCTCCGTCTTCCTCTACTCCGGCTCCATGTCGACCTCGGCGATCGTCGAGGCCCAGCAGGACCGCTGGTTCGTCGTCCTGCTGCCGGTGTCGTTCCTCATCTACATCGTGACGATGGTCGGCGAGACCAACCGCGCCCCCTTCGACATGCCGGAGTCCGAGGGCGACCTCGTCGGCGGCTTCAACACCGAGTACTCCTCCATCAAGTTCGCGATGTTCATGCTCGCCGAGTACGTGAACATGGTGACGGTCTCCGCCGTGTCGGTCACCCTCTTCCTCGGCGGCTGGCGGGCCCCGTACCCGGTCTCCACCTTCTGGGAGGGCGCCAACCACGGCTGGTGGCCGATGCTCTGGTTCGTCCTCAAGGTGCAGCTGCTGCTCTTCTTCTTCATCTGGCTGCGCGGCACCCTGCCCCGCGTCCGCTACGACCAGCTGATGAAGCTCGGCTGGAAGGTCCTCATCCCGGTCTCCGTGGTCTGGCTGATGCTGGTCGCCACCGTCCGGGCGCTGCGCAACGAGAACATCGCCTTCACCGAGATCGTGCTGTACGTGGCCGGTGCCGTCCTGGTGGTGCTGCTCCTCTCCTTCGTCGCCGACCTCTTCCGCGACCGGAAGAGGGAGGAGACGGCGGGCGCGGCCGAGCCGGTCGCCTTCGACCCGATGGCCGGCGGGTTCCCCGTACCGCCCAAGCCCGGACAGACCCTGCCGCCCGTGCCCCGGCGCAGGCCCCGCCACCAGCGGGACCTCGTTGTCAGTGGTGGCCCCGATACTGCTACCGAGAGTGACGAAAGGGGGACGGATCGTGTCTGACTTCCAGAATCCGGTGGCCGGCTTCGGCGTGACCTTCAAGGCCATGTTCAAGAAGCGGCTGACCGAGCAGTACCCCGAGCAGAAGAAGACGACGGCGCCCCGCTTCCACGGCCGGCACCAGCTCAACCGCCACCCGGACGGCCTGGAGAAGTGCGTCGGCTGCGAGCTGTGCGCCTGGGCCTGCCCCGCCGACGCCATCTACGTGGAGGGCGCGGACAACACGGACGAGGAGCGGTACTCGCCCGGCGAGCGGTACGGCCGCGTCTACCAGATCAACTACGCCCGCTGCATCCTGTGCGGGCTGTGCATCGAGGCGTGTCCCACCCGCGCGCTGACGATGACCAACGAGTTCGAACTGGCCGACTCCTCCCGCGAGAACCTGATCTACACCAAGGAGCAGCTCCTCGCGGGCCTCGACGAGCAGATGGTCGACACCCCGCACGCGATCTTCCCCGGCATGACCGAGCAGGACTACTACCGGGGCCTGGTCACCGAGGCCGCGCCCGGCACCGAGCGCCAGGTCGCCGTCTCCAAGGGCGAGGAGCCGCAGGAGGCCGCGTCGACCACCGGCGAGAACGAGCCCGCGTCGGGGAAGGTGGTCGGCCGATGAGCGCGCTCGCCGCCTACGCCACCTCCACCGGCGAGGCGTTCCAGTTCTGGGTGCTCGGCACCGTCGCCGTCGTCGGCGCGCTGTGCACCATCCTCATGAGGAAGGCCGTGCACAGCGCCCTGTGCCTGGCCGGCACGATGATCGTCCTCGCGGTCTTCTACCTGGCCAACGGCGCGTACTTCCTCGGCATCGTGCAGATCGTCGTCTACACCGGCGCGATCATGATGCTCTTCCTCTTCGTCGTCATGCTGGTCGGCGTCACGGCCGCGGACTCGCTGAAGGAGACCATCAAGGGCCAGCGCTGGTGGGCCGCCGCCTGCGGCCTCGGCTTCGGCGTCCTGCTCTTCGCCGGGATCGGGAACGCGGCGCTGACCGAGTTCGCCGGCCTCGGCGCGGCCAACGCGGCCCACGGGGGGAACGTGGAGGGACTCGCCGCCCTCATCTTCACCAAGTACGTCTTCGCCTTCGAGATCACCGGCGCCCTGCTGATCACCGCCTCCGTCGGCGCGATGCTCCTCACCCACCGGGAGCGCACCGAGCGGGCCAGGACCCAGCGCGAGCTGGCCGAGCGGCGCGTGCGCGAGGGCAAGCACCTGCCGCCGCTGCCCGCCCCCGGCGTCTACGCCCGGCACAACGCGGTGGACATCGCGGGCCTGCTGCCCGACGGCACCCCGTCCGAGCTCACCGTCATCTCGACCCTGCGCAAGCGGGGCCAGGTGCGGGACGTGTCGACGGAGGCGCTCGCGGACCTCAAGGCCCTGGAGCAGCGCTCCGCGGAGCGGCTCGGCCGCGACCGGGAAGAAGAGGAGGCCGGACGGTGAATCCCGTCAACTACCTGTATCTCGCCGCCCTGTTGTTCACCATCGGCGCGGTCGGGGTGCTGATCCGGCGGAACGCGATCGTGGTCTTCATGTGCGTGGAGCTGATGCTCAACGCCTGCAACCTCGCGTTCGTCACCTTCTCCCGCATGCACGGCAACCTCGACGGCCAGATCATCGCCTTCTTCACGATGGTCGTGGCCGCCGCGGAGGTCGTCGTCGGGCTCGCGATCATCGTGTCCGTCTTCCGATCCCGCCACTCGGCCTCGGTCGACGACGCCAGCCTGATGAAGCTGTGAGGGGCTGACCGTGGAAAATCTCATCGCGCTCCTCATCGGAGCACCTCTGCTCGGCGCGGCGGTCCTGCTGTGCGGCGGGCGGCGGCTCGACAGGACCGGGCACTGGCTCGGCACCCTCCTCGCGGCCGTCTCCTTCGTCATCGGCCTCGCGCTCTTCGCCGACATGCTCGGCAAGGGCGCCGAGGACCGGACGATGCGCCAGCACCTGTTCTCCTGGATCCCCGTCGAGGGCTTCCAGGCGGACATCGCCTTCCAGCTCGACCAGCTGTCGATGACCTTCGTCCTGCTGATCTCCGGCGTCGGCACGCTCATCCACGTGTACTCGATCGGGTACATGGAGCACGACGAGCGGCGCCGCCGCTTCTTCGGCTACCTGAACCTGTTCGTCGCCGCGATGCTGCTGCTCGTCCTGGCGGACAACTACCTGCTGCTGTACTTCGGCTGGGAGGGCGTCGGCCTCGCCTCGTACCTCCTGATCGGCTTCTGGCAGCACAAGCCCAGCGCGGCGACCGCCGCCAAGAAGGCCTTCCTGGTCAACCGGGTCGGCGACATCGGCCTGTCGGTCGCGATCATGCTGATGTTCACCACCTTCGGCACCTTCGCCTTCGGTCCCGTGCTCGCCTCCGCGGGGGAGACCTCCGAGGGCAAGCTGACCGCGATCGGCCTGATGCTGCTCCTCGCGGCCTGCGGCAAGTCGGCCCAGGTGCCGCTGCAGTCCTGGCTCGGGGACGCGATGGAGGGCCCGACCCCGGTCTCGGCCCTCATCCACGCGGCCACCATGGTCACCGCCGGCGTGTACCTGATCGTCCGCTCCGCCGACATCTTCAACGCGGCCCCGGACGCGCAGCTCGTCGTCACCATCGTCGGCGCGGTCACCCTGCTCTTCGGTGCGATCGTCGGTTGCGCGAAGGACGACATCAAGAAGGCCCTCGCCGGATCCACGATGTCGCAGATCGGCTACATGATCCTGGCGGCCGGACTCGGCCCGATCGGCTACGTCTTCGCGATCATGCACCTGGTGACGCACGGCTTCTTCAAGGCCGGCCTCTTCCTCGGCGCCGGTTCGGTCATGCACGGCATGAACGACGAGGTCGACATGCGGAGGTACGGCGGCCTCAGGAAGTACATGCCGGTCACCTTCGTCACCTTCGGCCTCGGCTACCTCGCCATCATCGGCTTCCCGGGCCTGTCCGGCTTCTTCTCCAAGGACAAGATCATCGAGGCGGCCTTCGCCAAGGGCGGCACCGAGGGCTGGATCCTCGGCGCGGTCACCCTGCTGGGCGCCGCCATCACCGCGTACTACATGACCCGCGTGATGCTGATGACCTTCTTCGGCGAGAAGCGCTGGCAGCCGGACGCGGAGGGCCACGAGCCCCACCCGCACGAGTCGCCGAAGTCCATGACCGTCCCGATGATCCTGCTGGCCTTCGGCTCCGTCTTCGCGGGTGGCTTCTTCGGCATCGGCGACCGGTTCGTGAACTGGCTGAAGCCCGTCACCGACTACGAGCACGGCCACCCGCCGATCAGCGCCATGGCCGTCACCTCCGCCACCGTCGCCGTGATGGTGATCGGCGTCGGCCTGGCCTACCTCCAGTACGGCCGCCGCCCGGTGCCGGTGGTCGCGCCGCGCGGCTCGCTGCTCACCCGGGCCGCCCGCCGCGACCTGCTCCAGGACGACTTCAACCACGCCGTCTTCGTGACCGGCGGCACCCACCTGACCCGCTCGCTCGTCTACGTCGACCACAGCCTGGTGGACGGCGTCGTCAACGGCACGGCGGCGGGCGTCGGCGGGCTCTCCGGCCGGCTGCGCAAGCTCCAGAACGGCCACGTCCGCTCGTACGCGGTCTCCATGTTCGGCGGTACGGCGGTCCTCATCGCCGCGACCCTGCTGATGAGGGCGGTGTAACTGCTATGTCCTTCCCGCTCCTGACGGCGACGGCAGCGGTACCGGCGGTCGGTGCGATCCTCACCGCCGCCGTGCCCGCCGCCCGCCGCACCGCCGCCAAATGGCTGGCGCTGCTCGTCTCGCTGGCCACGCTGGTGCTCGCCGCGGTCGTCTTCGTCCGCTTCGAGCCGGGCGGCGAGCGCTACCAGCTGGTCGAGTCCCACTCCTGGATCCGGGACTTCGGCGTCCGGTACGAGCTCGGCGTCGACGGCATCGGGGTGGCGCTGATCGCGCTGACCGCGCTGCTGATCCCGTTCATCGTGCTGGCCGGCTGGCACGACGCCGACCCCCTGGAGACGCAGTCGAAGCGCTGGCGTCCGACGCAGGGCTTCTTCGCCCTGATCCTCATGGTCGAGGCGATGGTGATCCTCTCCTTCGAGGCCACCGACGTCTTCCTCTTCTACATCCTCTTCGAAGCCATGCTCATCCCGATGTACTTCCTCATCGGCGGCTTCGGCGACCGGGCGCACAGCGGCACCGACGAGAACGCGGCGGCGCAGCGCTCGTACGCGGCGGTCAAGTTCCTGCTGTACAACCTGGTCGGCGGCCTGATCATGCTGGCCGCGGTCATCGGCCTGTACGTGGTCGCGGGGAACTTCTCGCTCACCGAGATCGCCGAGGCGCGGGCGAACGGCTCGCTGGAGATGGCGTCCGCCACCGAGAAGTGGCTCTTCCTCGGCTTCTTCTTCGCCTTCGCGGTGAAGGCGCCGCTGTGGCCGCTGCACACCTGGCTGCCGAACGCGATGGGGGAGGCGACCGCTCCGGTCGCCGTCCTCATCACCGCGGTCGTCGACAAGGTCGGCACCTTCGCGATGCTCCGCTTCTGCCTCGGACTCTTCCCCGAGGCGTCGAAGTGGGCGACGCCCGCGATCGTCGTCCTCGCCCTGATCAGCATCGTCTACGGCGCGCTGGTCGCGGTCGGCCAGCGGGACATCAAGCGGCTCGTCGCCTACGCGTCGATCTCCCACTTCGGCTTCATCATCCTGGGCATCTTCGCGATGACCAGCCAGGGCCAGTCGGGCGCCACGCTCTACATGGTCAACCACGGCATCTCGACCGCCGCCCTGATGCTCGTCGCCGGCTTCCTGATCTCCCGGCGCGGCTCGCGGCTCATCGCCGACTACGGCGGTGTGCAGAAGGTCGCCCCGGTGCTCGCCGGCACCTTCCTGATCGGCGGCCTCGCGACGCTCTCGCTGCCCGGACTCGCCCCGTTCGTCAGCGAGTTCCTGGTCCTGGTCGGCACCTTCGCCCGCTACCCGGTGGCGGGGATCGTCGCCACCACCGGCATCGTCCTCGCCGCCCTGTACGTCCTCGTCCTCTACCAGCGGACGATGACGGGCCCGGTGAAGGAGGAGGTGCGGTCGATGCCCGACCTGCGGCCGCGCGAGCTCGCCGTGGTCGCCCCGCTGATCGCCCTGCTCCTCTTCCTCGGCGTCTTCCCGAAGCCGCTGACGGACGTCGTGAACCCGGCGGTCCGGCACACCATGTCGGACGTGCAGCGGACCGACCCCCAGCCCGAAGTCCCCGTCCAGAACGTGGAGGCGGCCAAGTGAACGCCCTCGCTGTCCACAGCCTGTGGACGACGGCTGCCGAGCCGCTGAACAAGATCCCGGCACCGAAGATCGAGTACACCCAGCTCGCCCCGGTCCTGATCGTGGTCGGCGCGGCCGTCCTCGGCGTCCTCGCCGAGGCCTTCGTGCCCCGCAAGGGCCGCTACCTCGCCCAGGTCGTCCTGTCGGTGCTGGCGCTCGCCGCCTCGTTCGCCGCGGTCGTCGGCCTCGCGGCCGGCGGCTACGGCACCACCAAGGCCGGCATCGCGGCCATGGGCGCCATCGCCGTCGACGGGCCCGCCCTGTTCCTGCAGGGCACCATTCTCCTCGCCTCGATCGTCGCGATCCTCACCTTCGCCGAGCGCAGGCTCGACCCGGCCGACCACGGCCACAAGGTCGACTCCTTCGCGGCCGAGGCGGCCGCCGTCCCCGGCGGCGACCACGAGAAGGCCGCCGTCAGGGCGGGCTTCACCACCACCGAGGTCTTCCCGCTCGCGCTCTTCGCGATCGCCGGCATGCTGGTCTTCCCGGCCGCCAACGACCTCCTCACCCTCTTCATCGCCCTGGAGGTCTTCTCCCTCCCGCTGTACCTGCTCTGCGCCGTCGCCCGCCGCAAGCGGCTGATGTCGCAGGAGGCGGCCGTCAAGTACTTCCTGCTCGGCGCCTTCTCCTCGGCCTTCCTGCTCTTCGGGATCGCCCTGCTCTACGGCTACGCGGGCTCCGTCTCGTACGCCACGATCGCGGACGTCGTCGACGGCGCGGTCACCTCGGTGAACCCGGCGCTCGCCGACACCATGGGCAACGACGTCCTCCTCCTGATCGGCTTCGCCCTGCTCCTCATGGGCCTGCTGTTCAAGGTCGGCGCCGTCCCCTTCCACATGTGGACCCCGGACGTCTACCAGGGCGCCCCGACCCCGGTGACCGGCTTCATGGCCGCCGCCACCAAGGTCGCCGCCTTCGGCGCGTTGCTCCGGCTCCTGTACGTCGTCCTGCCGGGCCTCACCTGGGACTGGCGCCCGGTCATGTGGGGCGTCGCGATCGTCACGATGCTGGGCGGCGCGGTCGTCGCGATCACCCAGACGGACATCAAGCGCCTGCTGGCGTACTCGTCGATCGCCCACGCGGGCTTCCTGCTGGCGGGCGTCATCGCGGCGACGCCCAGCGGCATCTCGTCGGTGCTGTTCTACCTGGGTGCCTACTCCTTCGTGACGATCGGCGCGTTCGCCGTCGTCACGCTGGTGCGGGACGCGGGCGGCGAGGCCACCCACCTCTCCAAGTGGGCGGGTCTCGGCCGCCGTTCGCCGCTCGTCGCGGCCGTCTTCGCGGTCTTCCTGCTCGCCTTCGCCGGCATCCCGCTGACCTCCGGCTTCTCCGGCAAGTTCGCGGTCTTCAAGGCGGCGGCGGAGGGCGGCGCCGGCGCGCTCGTCGTGGTCGGCGTCATCGCCTCGGCGGTGGCGGCCTTCTTCTACATCCGGGTGATCGTGCTGATGTTCTTCAGCGAGCCGAAGGCGGACGGCCCCACGGTCGCCGTGCCCTCGGCCCTGACCACCGTCACCATCGCGGTGGGCGTGGCCGTCACCCTGGTCCTCGGCCTCGCGCCGCAGTACTTCCTGGACCTGGCGAGCCAGGCGAGCGTCTTCGTACGCTGACCGCACACGGACGGGGCCCGGCTCGGGGGCGAGCCGGGCCCTTCCGCGTCCCCGCTACTTCTCCGGGCAGGGGCCGCAGTGCACCCGGGGGTTGTACGGGGCGAAGACCCCGGCCGGGTTCTTCTTGTAGATCCAGGCGTGCAGGGAGTAGACCTCCCCGAGCCCCGGGATCGGGTCCGGCCCGTCGAAGTCCCGGTCGAAGGCCCGCGGCACCGGCTGCCCGGTGTCCGGGACGACCCACTCCAGGGCGACCAGCTCACGCTTCCCGGTCCCGTGCTCCTCCGCGTAGATCACGGCCGCGGGCCGCGTCGGGTCGGTGGAGCCGATGTTGGCGGGGTTGACGTAGTGGTACCCCATCCCGCCGAGCCGCGCGTCGCTCTGGTCCTCGACGCACACGTCGGTGCGCCGGAACCCGTCGGCGACGGCCTTCTGCTCCGACCGGTACTTCTTCGTCGCCTCGTACGACTTCGCCAGGTCCGGGTGGGGCCACCCGTGGTCGCCCCCCGCCACCGGGGCGACGGGACCGGCCGAGACGGCCGGAGCGGCGGCCCCCAGGGCCAGCGCGACGGAAGCGGTGAGGGCGAAGGCGGCCCTGAGGGCGCGGGGTCGTGCGGACATCACGGATGTACTCCTCTGGAAGGGGGAAGCGCCCACCGGGCGCCGGGTCCACGGGCGGCTCCTCCCCGAAGCCCGCCGCAAGGAGCATCGAACGCCCGCCTCCCACCCGCACCCGGGGCTGACCCAGCGGAGTGGACACGGGGGGTGACGCCGGGACTCCTGACAGGGCGGGGTTCGCGTGGGATCGTGGAGGGGGCGAATGGTCTGTACCTGTGGGAGGGTTCCGTGCGCGAGACCACCGTCTTACCCGGGACGCCGTGCGAAGCGCCCCGGGACGGGGAGCCGCCGGTGCATCGGCTGGAGGTGCGGCTGCCCGAGCGGGTGCCGTTCGCGGCCGGGGGGTTCGACGCGATGGGGCCCATGTCGCGGGCCGACCATCCGCACCGGCACACCTTCTACGAGATCGTGCACGTCGTGGAGGGGACCGGCGCGCATGTGATCGACACCGAGTCCTACGCGCTGCGGCCGCCGCAGCTCGGGGTGATCCTGCCGGGGCAGGTGCACTGGTGGGAAGGGGTCCGGGGGCTCGAAGGATCGCTGGTGCTGTTCACGCCGGAGTTCCTGGTGGGCGGGGCGGGGGACGAGGAGCTGCTGCGGCGTCTCGGGGAGCGGCCCTGGGTGGATCTCGACGCCGCGGCGCACGCGCGGACCTCACTGCTGATGGGGGAGTTGGCGGAGGAGTACCGGGGCGGGGACGACGGCTTCGCGGGGGTGCTGCGGTCGCTGCTGCACGTGCTGCTCGTGCGGGCCGCGCGGATGCCGGGCGGGCGGGCCGTGGTGCCGCCGCAAGGGGTCGCCCGGGAGTTCCTGCGGCTCGTGGCCGACGCCGGGAGCGGTGGGCTGTCCGTGCGGGAGTGCGCCGGGCGGATCGGGGTCACGCCGGGGCACCTCAACGAGGTCGTACGGGCCGCCACCGGGCGGACGCCCGCCGCGCTGCTGAGGGAGGCGCGGGCCCGCGAGGCGCAGCGGCTGCTGGTCGCCACCGGACTGTCCGTGCGGCAGGTGGGCGCCCGGGTCGGGTTCGACGATCCCGCGTACTTCTGCCGGTTCTTCCGGAGGGAGGTGGGGATGAGCCCGGGGGGCTTTCGAAAACACCATGAGCGCCCTGTTCCGTCCATCGAAGCGGACGCCCCGCCGCCCTAGGTTCGTGCCGACCCCCAGACCCCACCTGAGGAGCCAGGCACATGGACAGCGAAAGCACGACCAGTACCGGGCACGTCACCCGCAAGACCGTGCTGCGGGCGGCGCTCGCGGCCGGGATGGCCGCACCGGCCGTCCTCATGGGCGTTCCGGCGCTCGCCCGCACGCTCGGCGACAGCGACAGCCTCGCGCTCACCCCCGAGTGCGACGACGGCGACGACCTGACCGTGCCGCAGATGGAGGGCCCCTACTTCAAGCCCAACTCCCCGCTGCGGAGCACCCTGCAGGACGGCCCGGGGACCCGGCTGACCGTCAGCGGCTACGTCTTCGGGCGCGCCTGTCGCCCGGTGTCCGGCGTGCTGCTGGACTTCTGGCAGGCCGACGCCAACGGGGCGTACGACAACACCGGGTTCAAGTTCCGCGGGCACCAGTTCACCGGTGCCGACGGCTCGTTCAAGCTCACCACCATCGTCCCCGGGCTCTACCCGGGCCGCACCCGGCACCTCCACGTGAAGGTGCAGGCGCCAGGGCGGCCGATCCTGACCACCCAGCTGTACTTCCCGAACGAGCCCCGGAACAACACCGACACGATCTTCGACCCACGGCTGCTGATGACCGTGCGGGACGCGGGCGGGGGCCGCGAGGCGGCCTTCGACTTCGTCATCGACGTGCCGCAGACCCCCGGCCCGACGCCCACGCCGACCGGCACCCCCACCACCGCCCCGCCCGGCGGCACGTGGACCGCCGGACGGTCGTACGCGGCCGGGGACCGGGTCACGTACGGCGGCGTGGGCTACGTCTGCCTCCAGGCCCACACCGCCATGGCCGGCTGGGAGCCGCCGAACGTGCCCGCGCTCTGGCGGGTCGGCTAGCTACGCCACCGCGGGGGCGATCCGGCCCCGGACCTCGCCCAGGCCCACCCGGGTGCCGTCCGGGCCGGGCGCCCACGCGGTCAGCACGACCTCGTCGCCGTCCTCCAGGAACGTCCGCTTGCCGCCGGAGAGTTCGAGGGCGTCCCGGCCGTTCCAGGTCAGCTCCAGGAGCGAGCCGCGCTGGTTCACCTCGGGGCCGGAGACCGTGCCGGAGCCGTAGAGGTCGCCGGTGCGCAGGGAGGCGCCGTTCACCGTCATGTGCGCGAGCTGCTGCGCGGCCGTCCAGTACATGGTGGAGAACGGCGGCTCGGCCACCACCTCGCCGTTGATCTCGACGGTGATCCGCACGTCGTAGCCGCCGGGCTCCTCCTCCGCCGCGTCGTCCAGGTACGGCAGGAGGGGGAAGTCCCGGGCCGGCGGCGCGACACGGGCCGCGTCCAGGGCCTCCAGGGGCGTCACCCACGCCGACACCGAGGTCTGGAAGGACTTGCCGAGGAACGGGCCGAGCGGCACGTACTCCCACGCCTGCACGTCCCGCGCCGACCAGTCGTTGAGCAGCGTCAGGCCGAAGACGTGGTCCCGGAAGGCGGAGAGCGGCACCGGGGTGCCGAGCTCCGACGGGGTGCCGACGAGGAAGCCGACCTCCGCCTCGATGTCCAGCTTCACCGACGGGCCGAAGACCGGCGCCGCGTCGGCGGGCGTCTTCCGCTGCCCGGAGGGGCGCACCACGTCCGTGCCCGAGACGACGACGGTGCCCGCGCGGCCGTGGTAACCGATCGGCAGGTGCTTCCAGTTGGGCGTCAGCGGGTCGCCGTCCGGCCGGAACATCCGGCCCACGTTGGTGGCGTGGTGCTCGCTCGCGTAGAAGTCCACGTAGTCCGCGACCTCGTACGGCAGGTGCAGCGTCACCGCGTCGAGCGGGTGGAGCAGCGGCTCGATCTCCGGGCGGTGGGCCGGCACCGTCACCCAGGCGGTCAGCGCCCGGCGCACGTCCCGCCAGGCGGTCCGGCCCGCCGCGAGCAGCGGGCCGAGGCTCGGCCGGTCGAGCAGGGAGGCGTACGGCGACCCCAGCGCGTGCGCCGCGGCCCCCGCGTCCAGCACGTACCCGCCGATCCGGACACCGAGCCGGCGCCGCGCCGGCTCGTCACCGGTGGAGAAGACGCCGTACGGGAGGTTGTGCGGGCCGAAGGGATCGCCCTCGGCCAGGTCGAGCGGGCTGTGCTCGGACATCGGTGCGTGCCTCGCTTTCGCGTGATGGGTGAGGGACACGTTACGGGTCGGGGCGGCGGGCGCGGATGACATGGATCACAGAGAAAGCGGCCGGGAAGAGAGCAACTGTCCGGGTGCGGACGGTTTGTGTCGGGGGAGGCGCAGGTACCGGTTCCGAGCTGCGGAAACGGCCCCTGCCGACGGGGTCTTCCGGGGCCTACGATCACGGTGGCGTCGCCCCCGCGTGAGGACTTCCGCGGGCGCGCGCCCCCCTTTCTCTCTTCCCTGACCAGGAGAAGGTCCGCACGTGAAGATTCGCCGCTTGCTCGCGACCGCCGTCGCCGCCGCCGTCACCACCCCCGTCGTGCTCCTCTCCGCCGGGCCCGCCTTCGCGGAGACCCCGAAGCCGGCCGCGTCGAAGGGCGCCACCGCCCGGGACGCCGGCCAGGAGGACCCGGACGGGCTGGACCCGGACGGGCTGGACCTGGCGGAGCTGGAGCGGCTGGAGGCCGCGTACGCCGCCGCGGAGCAGAAGGTCGAGGACCTGAAGGCCGAGCTGAAGCAGCGCCTCAAGGACGTCGACGCGAACGCCGTCGACCCGGCCCTCAAGACCGAGCTGGACGCCGCCTCGGAGGCCGCCGAGGCGGCCGTCACGGCGAAGGAGACCGCCGCGGCCGAGCTGACCGCGGCGAAGGACGCCCTGACCGCGGTCGAGGCCGACCCCGAGGCCACCCCCGAGGAGGTGGAGGCCGCCACCGCGGCCGTCACCGCCGCCGAGACGAAGCTCACCGAGGCCACCGGGGCGGCGGCGGCCGCCGACCTCCGGCACAAGGCCGCCGACAAGGCCTACGAGGAAGCCGTCCTCGAACTGACCAAGGCGTACCACAGGACCGAGGAGAAGCTCCGGGCCGCCGAGCGGGAGCTCGCCGACGCCGAGGCCGCGCTCGACGCGTTCTGGGACGACCAGGGCGGCTTCGAGGAGTGCGTCGTGGACCGCTCCCTCGTCTCCAGGCTCACCGGGCCCAAGAAGGTGGCCGCCGGGTCCAGCGCCGACTTCTCGCTGACCGTGAGGAACGCCTCGGGCGAGGACCTTGACGCGGTGAGCGCCGTCGTCTCCGCGATCCAGCTGCCGGAGTCCTGGGACGACGTCGACGAGGAGCACCCGAACCTCGACAAGTACTTCACCCTGGAGTGGCAGACCGCCTCCGACGGTGAGTGGAACGACCTGACCTCGCAGTTCGACCCCATCGAGCTGGGCCCGATCGCCGAGGGCGGCAAGGCCGACGTCACGCTGCGCCTGACGGTGGACGCGGCGGCCCCGGCGGGCGAGGGCGTCGTCTCCGCCAGCGGCGAGTACGGGAACGAGGACGGCTCCTGCGGCATCAGCGAGCAGTACGCCAGGTTCGACTTCGACGTCGTCGAGCCCGTCGAGGCGACCCCGACGCCGGCTCCGACCGCGACCCCGTCGCCGTCCGCGTCGAGCGCCGCCCCGGCCCCGGTGCGTACGTCGACCGCGTCGAACGCGCCGGTGCAGCAGGGCGGCACCCGTGGCCAGCTCGCCGCGACCGGTGCCGGTGACCGGCTGCCGGAGCTGGGCGCCGCCGCCGGTGCGGCCGTGGTGCTCGGCGCGGGTGCCGTGTTCGTGGCGCGCCGCCGGAAGGCCGACGCCTAGGAATCCCCGCGATCCCCCGTACGGCCCGGGTTCAGCCCGTCGTGCGGGGGATCCGCTTTTCCCAGGTGCGGTGGAAGACGACCTCGCCGCCCTCCTTGCAGACGACCTCGTCGGAGGTGTGGAAGGCGTCGGCGTCGCAGGTGATCTCGGAGCGGGTGTCGACGGTGACGTCCCAGGCGAGTTCGGGGCGGTGGAGCCGGATGTGCCACTCGGAGCGGGTGCGGGCGGAGAGCGGGTCGTCCTCGGTGATCGTGTACGTCTCGACGGCGTCCTCGGTGTACTCCAGGCCGTCCGGGTACACGCGCGTGCCGCCGTGCCGCGGGTCGACCCGGAGGGTCCATTCGCCCTTGGCGACGTCGCGGAGGACGAGCCGTTCGGGGCGGGCCTCCTCGGGGGTCTCCAGGGGCGCCGGCGTCGACACCCCGAGCGGGGCGGACTGCTCGGGCTCCTCGAAGGCGACGGCGTCGTCCGTGTGGGCGCGGACCGGAAGGGTGAGGGAGGAACCGGCGGGGTCGAGGGTGAAGCCGGCGGCGTCGGGCCGGGGCCAGAGCCACGGCCAGTACGCGGAGGAGACGGCGAGCCGGACGCGGTGGCCGGGCGGGAAGGCGTGTCCGATGCCGTTCAGTTCGAGGTCGACGTCCTCCCGTGCGCCGGCCTGCGCGTCGGCGGACCGGTCGCGGTCGTCGCGGGCGGAGAGGTTGAGGGCGCCCCGGGTGACGAGGGTGGAGGAGCCGTCGGGGGCGATGTCGCAGAGCCGGACGGCGACCTGGCCGGTCGGCGCGGGCGCCATGAGGCGCAGGGTGACGCGGGGCCGGCCGAGGATCTCGATCGGCTCGCCGTCGGGAGGCACGGGGAAGTCGAAGCAGGCCGAGTGGGCGTCCTCGTCGCGCTGGTCGGGCGGCAGGTCGGCGTCGTTCCCGGAGGGGAGGAAGCGGCCGGCGTCGATGCCGGTCTGCTGCGGGGAGGCGACGACGACGGGCTCGCCGCCGAAGCCGTACGTGACGGGGACGACGTGCGGGGACGGCCAGGACGGCTCGGCGACCCAGCGGCCGGGCAGCTCCTCGTACACGGTGGCCGGCGGGTGGGACTCGCTGATCCAGGCGCGGAGCAGCGGCTCGGCCATGACGTCGCCCGCGCCGTCGGACGCCGCGGCGCCCTTGAGGTGGTGGTCCCACCAGCGGAGGGTCTCCTGGAGGAAGCCGATGGCGGGGCCGGGCGGCAGGCCGCGGTCGGGGTACTGGTGGGACCAGGGGCCGATGATGCCGCGGACGCGGTCCCGGGGGAGGTGCTCGACCAGCCGGAGGACGGTGTCGCGGTAGGGGTCGTGCCAGCCGCCGACGGCGAGGACGGCGGCCTCGATCGCCCCGTAGTCCTCGCGGACGCTGCCGTGCCTCCAGTGGTCGTCCCGGGTCTGGTGGGAGAGCCAGGTGTGGACGAGGGGCTCGACGGCCTCCAGGCGGCGCGCCCACAGGTCGCGCCACTCCTCGCCGGCGTACCGGGGGTCGGGCGGGCGGCAGACGGAGGCGAGCAGGGCGGCGGCCCAGGCGTGCATGCCGGCGCCGAGGACGGAGCCGCCCAGGTAGTGGACGTCGTTGTCGTAGCGGTCGTCGGTGGAGCAGACGGTGACGACCGCCTTGAGCGGCTCGGGGGCGAGGGCGGCGATCCGGAGGCTGTTGGTGCCGCCCCAGGAGATCCCGAACATGCCGACCCTGCCCGTGCACCATTCCTGCTCGGCGAGCCAGTGCACGACGGCGACGCCGTCGGCGAGCTCGGTGGCGTCGTACGCGTCGCCGGGCAGGCCCCCGCTGTTGCCGTGGCCGCGGACGTCGACCCGTACGGAGGCGTAGCCGTGGCCCGCGTACCAGGGGTGGCGCTGCCAGTCGCGGGGCGCGGTCGCGTCGGTGAGCCGGTGGGGGAGGTATTCCAGGAGCGCGGGGACGGGTTCGTCGGTGACCGGCCGCCACACGCGCGCGTAGAGCGGGGTGCCGTCCGGCATCGGGATGCGGAGGTCCTCGTGCCGGGTCTCGTACGGGAAGTCGGTGCGGATCTTGGTTCGGGACAAAACGCCTACTCCTGGTCGTATGAGCTGATCCCGAACATACCGGGGGTGACGGGAAGGCGCCCACGGTGATCGAAACGTGACCGGATACGCTGGCTTGAGTGAATGGACCGACACATCGACAATCCCAGTCGTCGGCGTGCGGTCCGGAGCGTCAAGGACCAGCGTCAGCAGACGTCAGCAGACAGGAGATCCCCTCGTGACCGTCGTCGGGCCGTTCGGTCTTAGCGTGCGGGACCAGGCTCTCGAGGCCGATGTCCAGACGGGGTTGGCGGCCGTCGAGGCCGGCCTCCTCGACGCCACCAAGAGCGATGTCCCCTTCATCACCGAGGCCGCCCAGCACCTGGTGCTCGCCGGTGGCAAGCGGTTCCGGCCGCTGCTCGTGATGCTCGCCGCCCAGTTCGGCGACCCCTACGCGCCCGGCGTCGTGCCCGCGGCCGTCGTCGTCGAGCTCACCCATCTGGCCACCCTCTACCACGACGACGTCATGGACGAGGCGGCCGTGCGCCGGGGCGTGCCCAGCGCGAACAGCCGCTGGGGCAACTCGCTCGCCGTCCTGACCGGCGACTTCCTCTTCGCCCGCGCCTCGCACACCCTCGCGGACCTCGGGCCGGAGGCCGTACGGATCCAGGCCGAGGCGTTCGAGCGGCTCGTCACCGGCCAGATCCTGGAGACCGCGGGCCCCGTCGACGGCCGCGACCCCGTCGACCACTACCTCGACGTCCTCGGCGGCAAGACGGGCTCCCTCGTCGCCGTCTCCTGCCGCTTCGGCGCGATGATGTCCGGCGCCGACGAGTCGGTCGTCGACATCCTCACCCAGTACGGCGAGCGGCTCGGCGTCGCCTTCCAGCTCGCCGACGACGTCCTCGACATCGCCTCCGAGGGCCACGAGTCCGGCAAGACCCCCGGCACCGACCTCCGCGAGGGCGTCCCCACCCTCCCCGTCCTGCGCCTGCGGGCCGCCGCGGCCGCCCACGGCCGCCCCGAGGACCTGGAGCTCGTCGCCCTCGTCGACGGCGACCTCACCGACGACGAGCGGCACGCCGAGGTGCTCCGGCGGCTCCGCGCCCACCCCGCCCTGGAGCAGGCCCGCCGGGACACCGTGCGGTACGCCGAGGAGGCCAGGGCCATGCTGGCGCCGCTGCCCGACGGCTACGCCAAGTCGGCCCTGATGGAGCTGTGCGACGCGGTGGTGCACCGGGCGGGCTGACGCCCCCCGACGCCCCTCCCCGGGGGATGTCGTCCCGGACCCTAGGGGACGTCATCCCGGAGGGGTACGCGAGGTTGATCCCCCGGGCTGACGATTCCCGGCGCCCGTCCTGGTGGGATGGAGACATCGAGAAGCAGTCCGCCAGGGCACGGAGGGATCACAGACCATGGCAGCACAGCGCAAGGCAAGCAGGTACGTCGTCCCGGTCGCGGTGGCCGGAATCGCCGCCGCGACCATCGGACTCGTCCCGGCGCTCGCCGCGTCCGGCGACCCGGACCTGCCGGAGATCACCGCCCAGCAGCTCATCGAGAAGATCGCCGCCTCGGACACCCAGACCCTGTCCGGCACCTTCAAGATCTCCACCGACCTCGGCCTGCCGGCCCTCGACGGCCTGCTCGGCGGCATCGCGGACGGCATGGCCTCCGGCGAAGCTTCCGGCGCGGGCGAGGGCACCGCGGACCCGTCCGCGCAGCTCGGCAAGCTGGTCGCCGGCACGCACACCCTGAAGGTCGCCGCCGACGGCCCCGAGCGCCAGAAGTTGACGCTGCTCGACGGCAAGGAGCAGTACAGCCTCGTCCACGACGGCGACGACGTGTGGGCCTACGACTCCCGCTCGAACACGGTCTTCCACGAGAAGGGCGGCGCGGGCGCGGAGGAGGAAGGCGGTCCGGCCGCCGGGAAGGAGCTCCCGGCCTCCCCGAAGGAGCTCGCCGACGAGGTGCTGAAGGCCGCCGGGGACACCACCTCGATCACGGTCGGCGGCACGGCGAACGTCGCGGGCCGCGACGCGTACCGGCTCGTCGTCGAGCCGAAGCAGCAGGGCTCGACGGTCGACTCGATCACCATCGCGGTGGACGCGGCCACCGGCACCCCCCTGAAGTTCACCCTCGACTCCACGAGCGGCGGCAAGCCGGTCGTCGACGCGGGCTTCACGAAGGTCGACTTCGGCAGGCCGGCGGCCTCGGAGTTCGACTTCACCGTCCCGAAGGGCGCGAAGGTCACCGAGGGCGACCGGCTGGAGAAGGAGCTCGGCGAGGGCCGCGGCGACCACGGCAAGGCCCCGGAGGACCTGGAGAAGGCCCTCGGCGACTTCGGTCTCGGCGGTCTCGGCGGCGCGGACGCGAACGGCCCCGAGATCATCGGCGAGGGCTGGACCGCCATCGCCGCCTTCGACTCCGGCGCGCCCGCGCCGAAGACGGAGGAGGCGCCGAAGGAGTTCCAGGGCTTCCTGGACTCGCTCGGCGACGAGGTGAGCGGGAAGTTCGGCTCCGGCACCGTCTTCAAGACCAAGATCGTCAACGCGCTGATGACGGACGACGGCAAGGTCTACGTCGGTGCCGTGACGCCGCAGGCGCTGGTGGCCGCCGCCGACGCCGCCGTCTCCGCGAAGTAGCGGAGACGTTGGTGCCCCGGGTGGGCCGGGAACAGGTCACCGGCCCACCCGGGTGGCTGGGTGTCGCTTCGTCGCCTACGGGAACGTCAGCTTGAACCCGTTGACGTAGCCGACGTCGGCGGACGCCACGTCCTGCGCGCGCAGCTTCCACACGCCGTTGGCGACCTCGCTGGAGGCGTTCACCGTGTAGGTCTGCTGGATGTTGTCGGCGCTGCCGCCGCTCCGGTTGTGCAGGTTGTAGACCGTGCCGTCGGGCGCGACGAGGTCGACGACCAGGTCACCGCGGTAGGGGTGGACGATGTCCACGCCCACGGCGAGGGTGGCCGGCGCGTTGCCCGCGACGCCGGAGACGGTCACGGAGGAGGTCACCGCGGCGCCGTTGTCCGGGATGGAGACGTCGGCGGTGTTCTCGAAGACCGTGCCGGTGGGCGGCGTGGCGGTGCCGGACAGGGTCCAGATCGCGTGCGCGATGGCGTCGCTGTTGCGGTCCAGGGCCGTGTCGTTGATGTTCGCCGTGGTGTCGCAGGACGAGTGGTAGCAGCGGTCGAAGGCCGTGGCCGTACCGCCCCACTTGGAGACCTGGGCGCTGGTCTTCACCCGGCTGGCGCCGGTGAAGAGACCGCCGACCGGGATGCCGACGTTCTTGAAGGACGCGTGGTCGGAACGGCCGTCGCCCTCGGTCTCGATCTCGGTCGGGACGCCGATCCCGGCGAAGTAGTTCTTGAAGGTCGCCTCGATCGTCGGGTCGTCGTCGTAGACGAAGTAGCCCGGGTTCGGCGAGCCGATCATGTCGAAGTTGAGGTAGCCCTTGAGCTTCGCCCGCTCGGTGGAGGCGAGGTTGTTCACGTAGTACTTCGACCCGACCAGGCCGAGCTCCTCCGCGCCCCACCAGCCGAAGCGCAGGTGCTTGGAGGGCTGGTAGCCGGAGCGGGCGACGGCGAGCGCGGTCTCCAGGATCGCGGCGGAACCGGAGCCGTTGTCGTTGATGCCGGGGCCCGAGGAGACCGAGTCGAGGTGCGAGCCGGCCATGACGACCTGGTTCGGGTCGCCGCCCGGCCAGTCGGCTATCAGGTTGTAGCCGGTGGTGCCGTTGTACGTGAACTGCTGGACGCTCGTGGTGTATCCGGCCGCGTCCAGCTTCGCCTTCACGAAGTCGATGGAGGCCTTGTAGCCGGGCCGGCCGTGCGCGCGGTTGCCGCCGTTGGCGGTCGCGAGGGACTGCAGGTCGGTCAAGTGCTGCTTGACGTTGGCGACCGGGATGTCCGGTGCGGCCGTGGCGCCGGCGGGCGCGGCGACCGCCGGGACGGCACCGGCGAGGGCACCCAGGACCAGGGCGGAGGATCCGGCCAGGGCGGCCAGTCTCGCGGAGAGCTTCATGTGGGGGCTCCGGATTCCGAACGGGGATGGGACGGAACGTGCGAGCGCCTCGCGCCGTGGGTGACGCGAGGCGTTGGAGCTGTACAGGTGGCACGTGGGGCGCAGGGGTGTTGACGGGGATCCCTACAGCCGGTGTGCGTGTGCTGAATGCTCAGTGACGTGACGATGTCCCGTCAAGACCTGATTCCGGTCAGGCGCGTTCGCTGAACGGACGCCTCTGGGCGCTGACTTGGCGGAGGTACTGCCTCCGGTGGGGTGCCCGGCGGGCGTCGCGTGGGTGTCGGGGTTCGGCGGAGGTACTGCCTCCGGTGGGGTGCCCGGTGGGCGGCGTGTGTGTGGGGCTCGGCGGAGGTACTGCCTCCGGTGGGGCGGGCGGTGGGCGCCTCGCCGGGCGGGAACGCACCGCCGCCTCGGGGGCTGCGTGGCCTTGGGGCGGCGTGGTGCGGCGGTGCTAGGCGGCGGCCGATGCCCGGCAGCCGCCGCACAGGCCCGGTTCCGGGGCGCGGAAGGCGCGGTCGCAGTCGTCGCAGTTCTGGAAGGGGTCCGGGGGTGGTGGGGCGACGGGCCCGGCGGGCAGGGGCGGCGGCATGAGCGCCGCCAGCCGGTGCGCCAGGAGCCCCGCCGGATGCGCGAGGTCGTGGGGGATGGCCGCGCAGAGCGTCCGGCTCACCGCCTCCGGATGCGCCCCGCGCTCCAGCCACTCGGTCACCCCCGGTGCGAGCCGCCGCACGTCCCGCTCCGACAGCAGCAACCGGGGCTCCCGCACCCGAAGCGCGGCGAGGAGCGCGGCGGCGGGGAGATGCCGCTCGGGAAGGGGGGAGGGCGGGGGCGGCGAGGGGGTGGGTGCGAGCGCGAGCGGCGCGGCCGTGTGGGCGGGCGACGTGGGCCGGGGCGTGGGTGGGGGCGGCGTGGTCGTGGGCGCGAGTATGGGCGGCGCGGGCGTGGTCATAGGTGGTGCGGCGGGTGCGGGGGTCGGTGAGGGTGTGGCCGCCCGGGGGACCGGCCGCGGGTCAAGGGCTTCTGGGGCCGGAGCCTTCTCCTGGGCCTCTCGCGCTGCCTCGGGGGCCTGCCGGGTTGCCGGGGTCTCCCGTACGGCGCGGGGCTCAGCCCCCGGCCGGTTGTACGAGATCGTGCGCGGGATGAACCGCCCGTCGGCCAGCCGCTCCCGGGTCCGCGAGAGGAACCCGGCCGCCTCCAGCTCCCGCAGGGCCGCCGCGATCCTCACCTCGCTCAGCCCCTTGGTGCGGGCGGCGAGCGCCTTGATCCCGACGGGCGTGCCGGCGGGCAGCGACTGGATGATGACGGCGAGCCCGACCGCCGGGACGGTCAGGTCGGGGTGCTGGGCGAGGTCGTTGCTGATGACGACGTAACGGCTGGTGAGCCGGACGTTGCGGTGAATGAGCCCACGGTCGTGCGGGCGCGCGTTAGGGTGCTCGGAAGCCATCGGGAAGGGTCTACTTCCTCGTTGGTCAGGCCCTCGGCAGGGATGCCAGTCCCCGCCGGGGGCCGTCGCATTTCAAGTGGAGTGGTGGCTGGAGCATATGCCACGCAACCCGCCCCGAATCCAGGCCAGTTGTCGCAGATCACCCGGGAGAGTGACGGGGCTCCGGCGGGGAGGCTGGAGGGGTTGGGTAGGGGCTTTCCCCGGGATTTGTCTTTTACGTCGCGCACCGCCGCGACGCGAGCCCCCACGTCGCGGCGAAGCCTCATGGCAGCGGGAGTTCGGCCCAGACGGTCTTCTGCGGCGCGGGCCCCTGCCGCACTCCCCACTCCCGGGCCAGCGCCCCGACGAGCAGGAGCCCCCGCCCGCTCTCGGCGTCGGGGGACGCCTCCTCGACACGGGGCGCGTCGTCACCCCGCGTGTCCGTCACCTCGACCCGCACCACCGCGCCGGTCGCCGCGACCCGCACCCGGAAGTCCCGCCCCGGCACGTGCCCGTGCGTCACGGCGTTGTTCGCCAGCTCGGCCACGACCTGCTCCACCGCCTCCCCCATGTGCCCCAACCCCCAGTGACGCAGCTGCTCGACGGCCAGCAGCCTGGCCAACCGCGCCCCTCTGGGCGTCGAGGAGAGCTGGAGGGTGAAGTGGCGTGCGGTCGCCATGAGTTGGCTGGTTTCGGGGTTCATGTGACCAAGCGTGAGGGGCGGTGTCTACGCTGCGCACCGGAAATGTCCTTACGTACGGTCACTGTCCGGGGGGCGTCCCGGGCTGTCCCGGCTTGTCCCGGGGGTCAGAGAGGCGGATACGCGTGGACGCAAACGCGGCCGGGCGAAGCGGTGCGAAGACCGAAGGGCCGACCTGGGACTTGGCGCCCGGTGACGACTCGGGCGCCGCGATCGTGGTCATGGTCGGGCGCCAGATCAAGTTGTGGCGGGAGGCGAAGGGGCTGCGTGCGGTCGAGCTCGGGCGGCTGATCGGATACGGCGAGGACATCGTCCGGAAGGTCGAGCGCGGGGCCCGTATCCCGCGTCCCGAGTTCCTGGACAAGGCGGACGAGGCCCTGGGAGCGAACGGCCTCATCTCGGCGATGAAGCCCGACGTCCTGGCGGTCCGGTACCCCAAGAGACCGCGAGACCTTGCGAAGCTGGAGGGTCAGGCGGTCGAGTTCTCCATGTACACGATCTTCTGCCTGCACGGTCTGCTCCAGACCGAGGACTACGCACGAGCGATCATGCGGACATTCCGCCCGCTGTACCAGCCGAAGGAGCTGGAACGGTACGTGGCCATCCGAATCGGGCGACAGCGGGTGCTGCACCGGCTGCCCGCACCGGAGTTCAGCTTCGTGGCGGAGGAGTGGGCGCTGCGGCGCCCCGTCGGCGGGAGAGCGGTGATGGCCCGCCAACTGGAGCACCTCCTGGAGGTCGCGGACCTCCCGAACGTGGAGATTCAGGTGATGCCGACGGCGAATGCGCAGCACCCGGGCCTGTCGGGCAGCCTCCACCTCCTGAAGTTCCCTGACGGCTCGGCAGCCGGCCGCTCCGAGGACCTCAACGGCAGTCGCCCGACGACCGATCCCAAGGTCCTCAGGCTGCTGGATCTGCGCTACGGCATCATCCGCAGCCAGGCATTGACCCCCACGGAGTCCCGTGACTTCATCCGCAACCTCCTGAAGGAGGCGTGACCGCCCGGCCAGACGCTTGCCTCCGTTACCGGCACGGTGAGGGGTGAGGGGTTCGGGGCCTGTCTCAGCGGGCGGCTGCCCGCGCGGCCTGTTCCACCTTCGCGTAGTGCGCGTCGCGGGTGGCCGCGTCGTGGTCGGTGGCGTGGTGGGGCGTCAGGCCCGTGGTGCCGTCCAGTTGTTCGCGGAGGATGTCGGCGTGGCCGGCGTGGCGGGTCGTCTCGGTGAGCATGTGCGCCAGGACGGTGAACAGCCGGACGTCGGGGTGGGGCCACCACGGGACGTGGCCGGGGGCGTCGAGGGGGAGGGCGGCGATCGTCGCGTCGGCGTGCGCCCAGGCGCGGCGGTAGCGGTCGACGATCTCCTCGCGCGTCTCGTCCTCGGTCGCCCACAGGTCGGTGCCGTGCGTCGACGGGTCGTCCCAGCGGGGCAGGGGCTCGGGGAACGGGCGGTCGAAGACCATGCCGAAGTACGCGGACTCCAGCAGCGCGAGGTGCTTGACCAGGCCGAGGAGGTTGGTGCCCGTCGGGGTCAGGGGGCGCCGGACGTCGTACTCGCCGAGCCCGTCGAGCTTCCAGAGCAGCGCCTCGCGCACCCTGCGGAGGCGGTCGTGCAGGTGTTCCTTCGCGAAGTCGTCGATCACCGTCAGAGCCTCCCAGGCCCGGGGGGCGGCCTCAACCCCCCGCGGCGCTACCAGGGCAGCGGTTCCCCGTCGCGGAAGAAGCCGCCGGTCGGGCCGGAGTCCGGCAGGGTGGCCGCCCAGACGACGCGAGTGGCGCCCTGGTCGACGGGGGCGCCGCCCGGGCCGCCCATGTCGGTGGCGATCCAGCCAGGACAGACGGCGTTGACCAGGATCCGGTCGGCGCGCAGTTCGTCGGCGAGCTTGCGGGTCAGGGCGTTGAGCGCGGCCTTCGAGACGCCGTAGGCGGGCGTGCCGCCGGACATGCCCTCCAGGGAGCCGGATTCGCTGGAGACGTTCACCACGCGCGCGCGGGGCGAACGGCGGAGCAGCGGCAGGAACTCCTGCGTGGTCCGCCAGGCGCCGAAGACGTTGGTCTCCAGGGTGCGGCGGACCTCGTCGAGGTCGACGGAGACGGCCCGGCGGGCCGTGTCGTAGTTGACGGCCGCGTTGTTGACGAGGACGTCGAGGCGCCCGAACTCCTCCTCGACGCGCCGCGCGAGAGCCCGGACGGAATCGGTGTCGGTCACGTCCAGCCGGCACGGCAGCAGCGTGCCGGACCCGCCCGGGGCGACCGGCTCTGCGGCGGCCCGTTCGGCGTCCTCCGAACGGCGGGCGGACAGCAGGACCGTGTGCCCGAGTCCGGCGAGCTGCCGGGCGGTCTCCCGGCCGATGCCCCTGTTGCCGCCCGTGACCAGCGCTACCGGTGCAGCCGTGTTCATGCGCGCTCCCCTCCGGCGGACGATCCGCCGTCGGGCAGCACGCTATGCCGTCGTACCGCCCCGGGAGATCAGGCCCGGGCCGTGGACCGTCCGGGCCTTCGGGCGTACTCCGGAGGTCAGAGCGGGCGTACCGCCTCGGCCTGCGGGCCCTTGGTGCCCTGGGTCACCTCGAACTCGACGCGCTGGTTCTCGTCGAGGGACTTGTAGCCGTCGGTCTGGATCGCCGAGTAGTGGACGAACACGTCCGCGCCACCGCCGTCCGTCGCGATGAAGCCGTACCCCTTCTCCGCGTTGAACCACTTCACGGTCCCCTGCTGCGGCATCCCCGACGCTCCTTCTCCCGGTCGAGCCCGCGGTGCCGATCACCCCGGACGGTCCGTGTCTCCCCATCCGCATGGCCGGTTACACCTCGTCCGTTCGACGGCTCGCAGCTCGGACTGCCTTTGCCTGAAAGGGAGTTGACGGATACGGGAGGAGGTCGTCCAGGCGTCGGAGAAGGGGGGCGGGTGGCCTCCGCCCTCGTCGCCGTCCGGTTCCAGCCCCCTCTACTCCCAGGTCGCCGCGTCCGGGTCGACGCCGTGGGCACGGGCGCTCGCGTCCACGATCCCGCTGAACCAGGCCGCCAGGCCCGGGCGGACCCCGTCGTAGTGCGCGGCGAAGCCCGGATCCGAGGCGTACATGCGGGCGAGGCAGACCTGCCTCTCCCTCGTCAGCGGGAAGTAGGCGGCGAAGACGGCGCGGTGGCGGTCGACGAGGGCGTTCGCCTCCCGGCTGCCCGGCGCGACGCCCGCGTCCAGCGCGGACGCGAGGTCGCGGTCCAGGGCGGCCACCGCGTCGTGGACGGCCTGCCACTCCTCGGGGGTGCGGGTCGCAGCGCGTTCGGCGTACTGCCGCCACTGCGGGGTGTCCCCGTACCGCTCCCGGGCCTTCAGCGGCCCCTCCGGGTCCCAGTCCGGGCCGAAGATCGCGGCCTGCTGCTCGACGGTCAGCAGCAGGCCCCGCTCGTGCGCCTCGATCATCCGGTCCAGGCCCGCGCCGAGCCGCCGGAGCCGCTCGACGCGCTCCGCCACCTGCGCGCGCTGGGCGCGCAGCGCGGCGGGGACGTCGGTGCCGGCGTCGTCCAGGACGGCCCGGATCCGGTCCAGGCCGAGGCCCAGCTCGCGGTAGACGACGACGCGGTGCAGGCGTTCGAGGTCGGCGGCGGTGTAGAGCCGGTAGCCGGCGCCCGTGCGGAGGGAGGGGCTGGCCAGACCGATCTCGTCCCAGTGGTGCAGCGCGCGGACGGTGACGCCGAGGCGCGCGGAGACCTGTCCGACGGTGAGCCCGCCGGTGCCGCCGGTGAGTCCGCCGGTGCCGACAGTGAGCCCGCCGGTGCTGTCGGTGCCGTCGGCCGGATCGGTGCCGTCGGCCGGATCGGCGGGGTCACTGCCGCCGGCCGGATCGGTGAGGTCGCTGCCGTCGGCCGGACCGGTGAGATCGGCCGGACCGGTGAGGTTGGTGCCGTCGTCCGCATCGAAGGGGCCGGTCCGGGGGTCAGTGGCGGGCATGCTCGTCATTCTCGCCGGGGCGGGCCGCGGTGGTCGGTCCGGTGATGCCGATCTCGGCGAGGTTCCGCGCCTCTCTGCTGGCGGGGTCGTACGGCTTCGCTGCCGTGAGGACGATCCGCGCCTTCTCCGGGGTGATCACCTCGACGTCGCGGGTGTTCCAGGGCGTGTCCCGGGGACTGTCGGCCGAGACCGAGTCGGGGCGCACCGCCCGGCAGGCGTCGACGATCCCGTCGAGCTGGCCGAGGACGCAGGAGAAGCCGACGCTCATCGCCGGCGCCTCCGCGGGGGCGGAGTCCGCCGCGACGAGCAGGACGTCCTGGAAGGCCCAGCGGCGCAGGTGCACCAGGACCCCCGGGACGGCGAACAGCTCGAAGAAGCCGAGGCCGCGGGTCCAGAAGTCCACGGAGGCGGCCAGGTCGGCGGTGGGCAGGGAGACGAAGGCGGGCATGCCGTAGATGCCGCGGAACGGCTCCGGCGGCACGGCGTCGGGACCGGGGGCGGGGACGGGGCTGATCTCGAAGGCGTCGTAGTAGCCGACGCCGTCGGCGTGGTGGTCGCTCATGACCGTCAGCCTTCAGCCTCACGTCGCGTGAGGGTCAAGTCCGGGTTCTCGCCGCCCCGGGTCGGCGGGTGTGGTTGGCTGCCGGGGTGACTCAGGACCTGGAGACCATGGCGTTCGATTCGGCCGAGGCGTTCGAGGCGTGGCTCGCCGAGCACCACTCCGTCCGGCCCGGCATCTGGCTCAGGATCCGCAAGAAGACGCCCGGGGTCGTCGCTCTGGACTACGCGCAGGCGCTCGACGTGGCCCTCTGCTACGGCTGGATCGACGGGCGGAAGGCGAAGCTCGACGACGAGTGGTGGCTCCAGCGGTTCACCCCGCGCACGCGGACCAGCAGGTGGTCCAAGATCAACCGCGACAAGGCGACGGCCCTGATCGAACAGGGCCGGATGCGGCCGCCCGGGCAGGCCGAGATCGACCGGGCGAAGGCGGACGGGCGCTGGGAGGCGGCGTACGACAGCCCGAAGACCGCCACGGTGCCGGACGACCTCGCCGCGGCCCTCGCGGCCGAACCGGCCGCGGCGGCCTTCTTCGAGACGCTCGACCGCCCGAACCGGTACGCCGTCCTGTACCGGATCCAGGACGCGAAGAGGGCCGAGACCCGGGCGCGGCGGATCGCGACGTACGTGGCGATGCTGGCGAAGGGGGAGAAGCTCCACCCGTGACGCCCGTGACACCCGGCGCCGCCCGGTTGTCGGAGGGGGCGCGTAACGTGCCGGCCGTCAGAACCGACAGCGCTCGCCTTCGCCCCCGGGAGTACCGCGTGGACATCCTGCTCGTCGCCGGTCTGTGGCTGGACGCATCCGCCTGGGACGACGTCGTCCCCGGACTCGCCGCCCTCGGCCACCGGGCCGTGCCCGTCGCCCTGCCCGGACAGGGGGACGGCGACACGGCCGCGACCCTCGCGGACCAGCGGGCCGCCGTGCTCGCGGCGGTCGACGCGACGGAGGGGAGACCGCTGGTCGTGGGGCACTCGGCGGCGGCGACCCTGGCCTGGCTGGCCGCCGACGCGCGGCCGGCGAAGGTGGGCGGGGTCGCGCTGGTCGGCGGTTTCCCGGCCCCCGACGGGCGGGCGTACGCCGACTTCTTCCCGGTCGTGGACGGCGCCGTGCCCTTCCCCGGCTGGGCTCCCTTCGAAGGCCCGGACGCGGCCGACCTGGACGAGCGGGCCCGGGACCGGATCGCGTCCGCCGCCGTGCCGGTGCCCGAGGCGGTCGCCAGGGGAGCCGTACGCCTCACCGACGAGCGCCGCTTCGACGTGCCCGTCGCCCTCGTCTGCCCCGAGTTCACCCCCGCCCAGGCGCGGGAGTGGATCGCCGCGGGCGAGAGCCCCGAACTCGCCCGCGCCCGCCGCCTCACCTGCCTCGACCTCGACTCGGGCCACTGGCCGATGGCCTCCCGCCCCGGCGAACTCGCCGAAGTGCTGGCGGAGTTCGCCCGTGACCTGCTCGCGGAGGCGTGAGGGGGATCAGTCCGCGGTGACGCCCCAGTAGCCGATCCGCGTCGGTTCGCCTCCTTCGTACAGGACCGTGCAGCGGCCGAGGCCCCGGGAGGGGTAGAGATCGAGGTCGGCGCCGAGGGCGGCCGTCCACTCCGCGGCCGTGGGCTTGCCGTGCGGGCACCAGGCGCGGACCTCCTCCTCGGTCAACGGGCGCATGTAGGGCCCGGTTTCGGGCTCCGTCGCGTCGGCCGTGCGGACCTGGTCCAGGACCGTGGCCGTGCCGCCCGTGAAGATGTACTCGGCCCAGTCCCCGCTCCTCCACAGCTCGTCGATCGTGCGACCCGGGAACCCGCGGTCGTCCTCGGCCAGCTCGTCCTCCTGCGCCCGCCGAAAGGCGACCGCGAGGTCGGCTTCGTACGGCCCCGTCTGCCACCAGCAGTCTCCGCCCATGACCTCTCGCCCCACTTCCTCGCCCGTCGTCCCCTCGGCCGGAGCGTAGGGCCCGGGTGCGACAACCTAGGCTGCTGCGCGTGGACATAGACCTCGGCAACGGAATCCTCGGCGCCGTCCTCGGCGTCGTCTTCGCCACCCTCTTCCAGCAGTCGGCGCAGGACCTCTGGTTCAAGGCGCGGCGCCGCGCCGCGGGGAAGGTGCGGAGCCTGACGTACCGGCCCGAGCAGGGCGGCGCCTGGAGCACGTTCTCGATCGGGCCGCTGCACACCTCCGCGCTGATCGTCGAAGGCGACGGGGAGCGGCCGATCGCCCCCGAGGCCGTCCACGTGCAGGTGCTCGACGGCGCGGTCGAACTGCCTCCGGAACTGGCGCCCTGGCGGGCCGAGATCGAGGCGGAGGAGGCACGGGTCGCCGCGGCCGGCGAGCGGCAGCCGGTCTGGAACGGGGAACGGTACGCGGTCGAGTCCGTCGAGGTGACCCGTACACCCCTCGACGAGGCCCCCGAGGTGCACCTGCGATTGCGGCCCACCGACTACTACACCTTCCTCGCCGCCCAGCAGCTCGACCGGCGGCTGCCCGACGGCTCCACCCCGCGCGGACGCTGGCTGGAACCGGACGCCCCGCTGACCGCGCCCGCCTTCCTCCAGTGCAGCTTCGGCGTGAACATCGCCGTCGTCACCGCCGACGACCTACTGGTGATCAGCCGGCGCGGGGACCGGGTCAGGACCGCGCCCGGCCTGTGGAACTCCTCCGTGAACGAGGGCCTGGCCCGGAACATCGACTCCTCCGGCCGCCACGCGCCCGAGCTGCACGCCGTCGCCCGGCGCGGCATGCGCGAGGAACTCGCCCTGGAACCCGGCGAGTACACGCTCACGCTGCTCGCGTTCGTGCTCGACGTCGAGAGCCGGATGTGGAGCGCGCACTTCACCGCGCGGCTGACCGGCCTGACGGGCGAGGAACTGCGGGCCCGTACGAGCCGGGGCGTCCCGGACCGCTGGGAGCACACCGCCATGGAGTACGTGCCGTTCCGCACGGCCGACGTGGTCCGCCACCTCCTCTCCCCGGAACGGCGCCACCGCTGGGCCCCGCTCGCGCCCGCCCTCTTCCACCTCGCCCTCGTCCACGCCCACGGCCGCGCGTCGGTGGAACGGGCGGAGGCGGCGGTGGTACGGCGCCTGTAGCGGAAGCCGTCGCCGTCGCCGGGAGCGGTGGAGGACCGTACGCTGGAGCGCATGGCATGCCGCATCAGCGAGTTGATCCTGGAATGCGCCGACCCCGAACGGCTCGCCGTCTTCTGGAGCGAGGTCCTCGGGTACGTCGAGATCGGCCGGGAGGACGACGGAAGCATCGAGATCGGGCCACCCGACGCCGGCTTCGGCGGACCGCAGCCGACGCTCGTCCTCAGCCCGAACAGCGCCCCTCGCGCCGAGAAGCTCCGCCTCCACATCGACGTCAACCCGACCGACCGCGACCAGGACGCCGAACTGGAACGGCTGCTCTCCCTCGGCGCGAGGCCGGCGGACGTCGGGCAGACGGGCGAGGAGAACTGGCACGTCCTGGAGGACCCGGAGGGCAACGTCTTCTGCCTCCTGCACCGGCGCATCGATCCGGCCTAGGGGTCCGAATGCCGCCAGCGGCCCGGCGGCGGCGGGGCGAGGGTGGGCGCATGAGCCTCTACACGCCGCGGGCCGTCGAGCCCGCCGCCCTCGCCGCGCTCCGGTCCGTCGACGACGCCGGGCGCCCCTGCGTCCCCTACACGGCGGAGGAGGGCGGCGAACCGCTGCGCTGCTGCCTGCGCCCCGCCCGTCCCGGCGAGCGCCTCGCCCTCGTCGCGTACGCCCCGCTGCGGCGGTGGGCGGCCGTGACCGGGGCGGCGCCGGGGGCGTACGACGAGGTGGGGCCCGTGTTCGTCCACGCGGAGGAGTGCGAGGGCTTCGAGGCGGGCGGGGAGACGTACCCCTTCGAACGGGCGGGTGCGCTGCGGACGGTGCGGCGGTACGGGGCGGACGGCCGGATCCTCGGCGGGCGGCTCGTCGAACTCCCCGGCCTGGACGGGGCGTTCGACGAGGCCTTCGCGGATCCGGCGGTCGCGCTGGTGCACGTGCGGGCGGTCGAGTACGGCTGCTTCCACTTCGAGGTGCGACGCGACTAGCCCTTCGCCGCCGGAGAGGGAGCCGCTGCCGCTACTGCACGCAGAATTCGTTGCCCTCGGGGTCGGTCATCACCACCCAGGAGCCGCCCTGCTCCGCCACCTGCCGCTGTACGGCGGCGCCGAGCTTCACCAGGCGCTCCACCTGGGCGTCGCGGGCGTCGGGACCGGCGTGCACGTCGAGGTGGATGCGGTTCTTCACGGTCTTCTCCTCCGGGACCCGCTGGAAGAGGATCCGGCGGCCGAGGCCGGCGCCGTTCTCCTCCGACAGCGGGTCGTCCGGGTGCCGTACGGCGGCGAGGTCGTGCCACCCGAGGCGCTCCTCCGGCGTCCCGGGGTGCACGGTCAGGGTCGCCTCGGGCGGTACGGCTCCGAAGCCGAGCAGTTTCCCCACGAGGGCGCTGTGGTCCTCCTCGACGTAGCCGAGGGCGGCGGCCCAGAAGGCGGCCTGCGCGTGCGGGTCGCGCGCGTCGATCACGACTTTCCAGTGCAGCGGTTCCATCCCCCACGTATACCGCGCGCCCCCGCGCGCCGCGGCCGGTTTTCCCACAGGGACGGGCACCCTTCTGCGGGTGCTTCCGCTTTGGGCCTGGACCCGCACCGCTACGGCGTCGCACTCGTGGTGCGGGTTCAGGCACCGGAGCCTGGGCGCGGCTGGGCGCGCCGTCCCGTGTGCCCACCCGTCCCGCACCCAGCGAGACGCCTGCCCACACGGGGGTGCGGCGAGGGCGCCGCTCGCGCGCCGGACGGTCAGGAGGTGGCGGGGGGCCGGGCGTCGTAGTGGGCTCGGGCGGCGGCTATCTCGTTCTGGTGGAGCTCCGTCCAGGTGACCAGCGCGCGGATCGTGGTGTGCAGGGTCGCCCCCAGCGCCGTCAGCTCGTAGTCGACGCGCGGCGGCACCGTCGGATGGACCGTCCGGCGGACCAGCCCGTCACGCTCCAGCTGCCGCAGGGTGACCGTCAGCATGCGCTGGCTGATGCCGTCGATCTCGCGCCGGAGCTGCGAGAACCGCACGACCCGGTTCTCCAGGAGCGCGATGACGAGCAGCGACCACTTGTCGGCGATCCGGTCCAGGATCTGGCGGACCTCGCAGTCCTCGCGGGTGTCCCACTGGAAGGGGTCCGCCTCGCCGGCGCCGTCGGGGTGGCAGCCCCGCGTGCCCATGGTTACTCCAGAGGTACCGGGTGACTTCGAAGTGCCTTCTTCCATGCCTCCCGATGCTCCCGCAGGATCGAGGTGGTCACAAGAGGGAACCGGCCCTCAGGGCAGTAACCAGCCCACCCCAAACCCCTTCTCCTCGGAGGCAGTTGTGTCTTCACGTGCCTGGGGCCTGCTCCTCGTCCTCAGCGGTGCCGTCTTCCTCGAAGGCATCGACGTCGCCATGCTCGCCGTCGCCGTCCCCACCCTCCGCGCCGACCTCGGCCTCACCACCGCCACCGCCGCCTGGGTCATGTCCGCCTACGTCCTCGGCTACGCCGGCTTCACGCTGCTCGGCGGCCGCGCAGCCGACCTCCTCGGCAGACGCCGGATGTTCCTCGGCTGGCTCACCGTTTTCCTGCTCTTCTCCGGCCTCGGCGCCCTCGCCGACGACGGCCCGACGCTCGTCCTCGCCCGCTTCGCCACCGGTGTCGCCGCCGCCTTCATGACCCCGGCGGCCCTCTCCGTCATCACCACCTCCTACCCGGAGGGCCCGCAGCGCGACAAGGCCCTGCTGGTCTTCGCCGGCGTCGCGGGCGGCGGCTTCTCGCTCGGGCTCGTCACCGGCGGCCTGCTCACCCAGTTCGGCTGGCGCTGGGTCTTCATCGCGCCCGTCCTGTTCGCCGCCGTGCTGCTGGCCGCCGCCGTCCGCCTCGTACCGAAGGACGAACGGTCACCGGCCCCGCTCCGGGGCGGCTTCGACCTCGCCGGGGCGCTCGTCGCCGCCGGGACGATGCTGCTCCTCGCGTACGGCGTCATCCGCCTGGAGCACGGGCTCGACGGCTGGGCGCTCACCCTCGCCGTCTTCGCCGCCGGGGCCGCGCTCGCCGCCGTCTTCGTCCGCGTCGAGCGCCGGGCCGCCGTCCCGCTCGTCCGGCTCGGGCTGCTGCGCACGCCGTCCGTGCTCCGCGCCGACCTCGGCGCGCTGCTCTTCGTCGGCGCCTTCTTCGGCTTCCAGTTCGTCGCCACGCTCTACCTCCAGGAGCTGCGCGGCTGGTCGTCGCTGCACACCGCCCTTGCCCTGCTCGTCATGGGCATCGACGCGCTCCTCGCGCCGACGGTGACCCCGCGCCTGGTGGCCCGGTACGGCAACGCCAGGGTGGTCCTCGGCGGCTTCCTCGCCGCCCTCGCCGCGTACCTGCTCTTCCTCCCGGTGGGCCCCGACTGGTCGTACGCGGTGATGTTCCCGACCCTCCTCCTCACGGGCCTCGCCTTCTCCCTCGCGTACGGGCCGCTGACCATCGCGGGCACGGACGGGGTGGCGGAGGAGGAGCAGGGGCTCGCGGGCGGGCTGCTGACCACCGCGACCCAGTTCGGTTCGGCGATCGGCATCGCCGCCGTGACGGCGGTGTACGGGCTCGTCGGCGGGGGTCTCGCCGGCTTCCGCGCGGCGCTCGTCGTGCCGGTGGCGATGGCCGCGGCGGGGGCGTTGGTCGCCCTCGCCGGACTCCGCGCCCGCCGCCTCCGCGGCGAGCCGGCCGAGCCCGTGCGGGAGGTGCCGGTCTGAGCCCCGGCCCGGCCGTACGGGAAAGGCCCCGCCCGAGTCGTCGGGCGGGGCCTTCGGCACGAGGCGCGGGGGCGCGGGGGCGCGAAGCGCGGCGTGGGCGGGTCAGGCGCGGGGCTCCCGGGCGGGGGCGGGTGCCGGGACCGTGGCGGGTGCCGTCGCGGCCTCCTCCGCGAGCCGCTCGGCCGCCGACTCCGCGGCGCGGGTGACGGCCGCGCGGCTGCGGCGGGCGGTGCGGAGGGCGTCCCAGGTGAGCAGCGTCAGGGCCAGCCAGACAAGCGAGAAGCCGATCCAGCGCTCGGGCGGCATGGCCTCGTGGAAGTACGCGACGCCGAGGAGGAACTGGAAGGTCGGGGCCAGGTACTGCAGCAGGCCCAGCGTGGAGAGCGGGAGCCGGATGGCCGCCGCGCCGAAGCAGACCAGCGGGATCGCGGTGACGACGCCGGTCGCCGCGAGGAGTGCCATGTGTCCGGCGCCCTCCGTGCCGAAGGCCAGCTCGGAGCGGGAGCCGAGGAAGAGCAGGTAGCCGAGGGCCGGCAGGAAGAGGACGGCGGTCTCGGCCGCCAGGGACTCCAGGCCGCCGATGTTGACCTGCTTCTTCACCAGGCCGTAGGCGGCGAAGGAGACGGCGAGGACGAGGGAGATCCACGGCGGGCGGCCGTAGCCGACCGCCAGCACGAGCACGGCGGCGATGCCGATGCCGACGGCCGTCCACTGGGCGGGGCGGAGGCGTTCCTTCAGGACGAGGACGCCGAGCGCGATCGTCACGAGCGGGTTGATGAAGTAGCCGAGCGAGGCCTCGACGACGTGGCCGTTGTTGACCGACCAGATGTACAGGCCCCAGTTCACCGTGATGACGGCCGCGGCGACCGTCAGCAGGCCGAGCTTGCGCGGGTGGGCGAACAGCTCCTTCACCCAGCCCCAGCGGCGCAGCGCCACCAGGGCGAGGGCGACGAAGACGAAGGACCACACCATGCGGTGGGCCAGGATCTCGCCCGCGCTCGCGGGTTCGAGCAGGGGCCAGTAGAGCGGGAAGAGGCCCCAGATGGCGTACGCGGCGATGCCGTACGCGAGGCCGGCCCGACTCTCGCCCCCCGCACCGCCGGCCGTCTCCGCCGCCCCGCCACCGGGTCCGCCGGTCGTGCTCCCGGTCGTCCCGCCGGTTCCGGTGGCCGTGTTTCTTCCCCAGCCCATGGATGCCTCCTGCCCTGCGCCGCGCTGTCCCGATGACGGTAGCGCCGCGCGGGGCAGACTGTCATGTGTGTACCGCTATACGGTCATGACCTTGAGCGCCTCGGCGACCGTCGTGCCGATCGGGGTGGTCGGGCGGCCGATCAGCCGCGCCAGGTCGCCGGTCCGCACGGCCAGCGCGCCCCGCTCGATCGCCCGGTCCACGTCGACGAGGATCGCCGCGAAGGGCTCCGGGACCCCGGCGCCGGTCAGGATCTCCAGGTGGGTCTCGGCCGGCACGTTCGTGTACGCGATCGGCCGACCGCTGCGGGCGGCGATCTCCGCCGCGTACTCGGCGAGCGACCAGGCCTCGTCGCCGCTCAGCTCGTACGCGCGGTTCAGGTGCCGCGCGTGCTCCTCGTCCGGCCCGGTCAGCACCGCGGCCGCGGCGGCCGCGTAGTCGGCGCGGGTGGCGGAGGCGATCCGGCCGTCTCCCGCGTTGGCGACGACGGCCCCGTGGGCGAGGACGGGGGCGAGGTTGTCGGTGTAGTTCTCGCTGTACCAGCCGTTCCGCAGGAACGTGTACGGCAGGCCGGAGGCGAGGATCAGCTCCTCCGTCGCCTTGTGCTCGGCCGCCAGGTCGAAGTCGGCCTCGGGCCCGCCCAGGACGCCGGTGTACGCGAGCTGGGCCACGCCCGCCGCCTTGGCCGCGTCGATCACGGCGGCGTGCTGGGGCACCCGCTGCCCGACCTCGCTGCCGGAGATCAGCAGCACCCGGTCGCCCGCCTCGAAGGCCCCGGCCAGCGTCTCCGGCCGGCTGTAGTCCGCGATCCGCAGCTCCACGCCGCGGTCCGCGAGGTCGGCGGCCTTCTCCTTGTTCCGGACGACGGCGGCGACGGCCCCGGCGGGGACGGCCGGGTCGGCGAGGAGGGCGTCGACGACGAGACGGCCGAGCTGCCCGGTGGCTCCGGTGACGACGATGCGCATGGGGATTCCTTCGAGGGAGGGGGAGGGGAGGGTTGGAGGAGGAACGAACACACTCACCGTACGTCGGGCACTAACCAATCGAAAGTACCCACTTTGAAGTAAGGTACTGGCATGAAGGTGAGTACCGAGGTCGCGGCAGAGCCGCTCCTGGCGGACGTGGACGGCGCCATGTGCCCGTCGCGGCTCGTCCTGGAGCACGTCACCAGCCGCTGGGGCGTCCTCGTCCTGATGGCGCTCCTGGAGCGCTCGTACCGCTTCAGCGAACTGCGGCGCAGGATCGGCGGCGTCAGCGAGAAGATGCTGACGCAGACCCTCCAGACCCTGGAGCGCGACGGCTTCGTCCACCGTGACGCCAAGCCCGTCATCCCGCCCCGCGTCGACTACACCCTCACCCCCCTCGGCGAGGACGCCGCCGAGCGGATCAAGGCCCTCGCCCTCTGGACCGAGTCCCTCGTCCCCGACGTCGAGGCCGCCCGCGCCCGCTACGACGAGGCCCGCGGCCGGTGACCCGGTGGCGCCCCGGACCCGGTCCCCCGAAGGACCGAGGGGCGCGGCCGGTGACCGGCCGCGCCCCTCGGGGATCCGTGACCGGGCGTCAGCCGACGACCGTCCAGGTGTCGTTGCCCGCCAGGAGCCGGCCGAGGTCGCCCTCGCCCTGCTGCTCCACGGCCCTGTCCAGCTGGTCGGCCATCAGGGTGTCGTAGACCGGTCGTTCCACCGAGCGGAAGACGCCGATGGGGGTCTGGTGGAGGGTGTCGGGGTCGGCGAGGCGGGAGAGGGCGAAGGCCGTCGTCGGGGAGGCGGCGTGCGCGTCGTGGACGAGGATCCGCGCTTCGTTCTCCGGGGTGACCGCGACGACCTCCAGGTCGCCGGTGGCGGGGTCGCGGACGACGCCCTTGCCCAGCTCGGCGCCGAAGCGGATCGGCTGCCCGTGCTCCAGGCGGATGACGGCCTCCGTGGCCAGGTCCTTGTCCTTGAGGACCTCGAAGGCGCCGTCGTTGAAGATGTTGCAGTTCTGGTAGATCTCCACCAGGGCCGTGCCGTCGTGGTCGGCGGCCTGCCGCAGCACCTCGGTGAGGTGCTTGCGGTCGGAGTCCACCGTCCGGGCCACGAAGGACGCCTCCGCGCCGAGGGCCAGCGACACCGGGTTGAACGGGGCGTCGAGCGAGCCCATCGGGGTCGACTTGGTGATCTTGCCGACCTCGGAGGTGGGGGAGTACTGGCCCTTGGTGAGGCCGTAGATCCGGTTGTTGAAGAGCAGGATCTTCAGGTTCACGTTGCGGCGCAGGGCGTGGATGAGGTGGTTGCCGCCGATCGACAGCGCGTCGCCGTCGCCGGTCACCACCCACACCGACAGGTCCCGGCGGGAGGTCGCCAGACCGGTGGCGATGGCCGGGGCGCGGCCGTGGATGGAGTGCATCCCGTACGTGTTCATGTAGTACGGGAAGCGGGAGGAGCAGCCGATGCCGGAGACGAAGACGATGTTCTCCTTCGCCAGGCCGAGTTCGGGCATGAAGCCCTGGACGGCGGCGAGCACGGCGTAGTCGCCGCACCCCGGGCACCAGCGGACCTCCTGGTCGGACTTGAAGTCCTTCATGCTCTGCTGCGCCTCGGCCCTGGGGACCAGCTGCAGGAGCGAGTCGCTGCGCGGCTCAGGCATCGATGGCCTCCTTGAGTGCGGCGGCGAGCTGCTCGGCCTTGAACGGCATGCCGTTGACCTGGTTGTGGCTGCGGGCGTCGACGAGGTACTTCGCGCGGATCAGGGTGGCGAGCTGGCCGAGGTTCATCTCGGGGATCACGACCTTGTCGTACCGCTTCAGGACCTCGCCGAGGTTCTTCGGGAAGGGGTTGAGGTGGCGCAGGTGGGCCTGCGCGATGTGGCCGCCCTCGCGGCGGATGCGGCGTACGGCGGCGGTGATCGGGCCGTACGTCGAGCCCCAGCCGAGGACCAGGGTCCGGGCGCCGTCCGGGTCGTCGGCCTCGATGTCGGGGACGTCGACGCCGTCGACCTTGGCCTGGCGGGTGCGGACCATGAAGTCGTGGTTGGCGGGGTCGTACGAGATGTTGCCGGTGCCGTCCTGCTTCTCGATGCCGCCGATGCGGTGTTCGAGGCCGGGGGTGCCGGGGACGGCCCAGGGGCGGGCGAGGGTCTCCGGGTCGCGCTTGTAGGGCCAGAAGACCTCGGTGCCGTCGGCCTGGGTGTGGTTCGGGCCGGTGGCGAAGGCGGTGCGCAGGTCGGGCAGGGCGTCGACGTCGGGGATCCGCCAGGGCTCGGAGCCGTTGGCGAGGTAGCCGTCGGAGAGCAGCAGGACGGGGGTGCGGTAGGTGAGCGCGATCCGGGCCGCCTCCAGGGCGGCGTCGAAGCAGTCGGCCGGGGTCCTCGGGGCCACGATCGGCACCGGCGCCTCGCCGTTGCGCCCGTACATCGCCTGGAGCAGGTCGGCCTGCTCCGTCTTGGTGGGGAGGCCGGTGGACGGGCCGCCGCGCTGGATGTCGACGATGAGCAGCGGCAGCTCCAGGGAGACCGCGAGGCCGATCGTCTCGGACTTCAGGGCCACGCCGGGGCCGGAGGTGGTGGTGACGGCGAGCGAGCCGCCGAAGGCGGCGCCGAGCGCGGCGCCGATGCCGGCGATCTCGTCCTCCGCCTGGAAGGTCCGCACGCCGAAGTTCTTGTGCCGGCTCAGCTCGTGCAGGATGTCCGAGGCCGGGGTGATCGGGTACGAGCCCAGGTAGAGCGGCAGCTCCGCCTGGCGGCTCGCGGCGATCAGGCCGTAGGAGAGGGCGAGGTTCCCGGAGATGTTCCGGTAGGTGCCGGTGGGGAAGGCGCGGGTCGCGGGGGCGACCTCGTAGGAGACGGCGAAGTCCTCGGTCGTCTCGCCGAAGTTCCAGCCGGCCCGGAAGGCGGCCACGTTCGCCTCGGCGATCTGCGGCTTCTTCGCGAACTTCCGCCGGAGGAAGTTCTCCGTGCCCTCGGTCGGCCGGTGGTACATCCAGGACAGCAGTCCGAGCGCGAACATGTTCTTGCTCCGCTCGGCCTCCTTCCGGGACAGCCCGAACTCCTTGAGCGCCTCGACGGTCAGCGTCGTCAGCGGCACCGGATGCACCCGGTAGCCGTCGAGCGAGCCGTCCTCCAGGGGGCTCTGCGCGTATCCGACCTTGGCCATCGCCCGCTTCGCGAACTCGTCCGTGTTGACGATGATCTCGCCGCCGCGCGGCACGTCGGCGATGTTCGCCTTCAGCGCGGCGGGGTTCATCGCGACCAGCACGTTCGGCGCGTCGCCGGGGGTCAGGATGTCGTGGTCGGCGAAGTGCAGCTGGAAGGACGAGACGCCCGGCAGGGTGCCGGCGGGCGCCCGGATCTCGGCCGGGAAGTTCGGCAGGGTGGAGAGGTCGTTCCCGAAGGACGCCGTCTCCGAGGTGAACCGGTCACCCGTGAGCTGCATGCCGTCACCGGAGTCGCCCGCGAACCGGATGATCACCCGGTCGAGCCGGCGGACTTCCTTCTCGGCGCCGTCACGGCCCTCCACCGGGGCGCTGCGCTGCTCCCCGAGCAAGGCCTCGCCGGCCTCGCTACTGACCTGGCTGGTCACTTACAGGACCTCCCTAGCGGCAAGCGGGACTCTGCGGCCCACCCTACGACGGTGAGGTGCGCCTTCCCGGGACTTCTCACATGGTGGGCCTCTGCTTGAGATGCCCTTCTGTTGTGCATTGTCCCGTTCTGCGGCTACCCGGATTCGTCCGGAACGCGATGTTCCGCCTTATTCCTCCGTTCCAGGCACGCCCCAGCCGCGCACGAGGCGCGCTCCAGATCCGGACAGCCGTCCGAAAAGGGTTGCGTCCGACAGGGTGACGGGGCGGCTCACGACCTGAGGTACGTCAGCACCGCCAGGACCCGGCGGTGGTCGCCCTCGCTCGGCGAGAGGCCCAGCTTCAGGAAGATGTTCCCGATGTGCTTCTCCACCGCCCCGTCGCTCACGACCAGCTGCTTCGCGATCGCCGAGTTCGTCCGGCCCTCCGCCATCAGGCCCAGGACCTCCCGCTCGCGCGGGGTCAGATGCGCCAGGACGTCCTGCTGCCGGCTGCGGCCGAGCAGCTGCTGGACCACCTCCGGGTCCAGGGCCGTACCGCCCTGCGCGACCCGCACCACCGCCTCGGTGAACTCGCGCACCTCCGCGACCCGGTCCTTCAGCAGATAGCCCACGCCCCGCGTGGAACCGGCCAGGAGCTCGGTGGCGTACTGCTCCTCCACGTACTGCGACAGCACCAGCACGGCGAGCTCCGGATACTCCGCCCGCAGCCGCACCGCCGCCCGCACCCCCTCGTCCGTGTGGGTCGGCGGCATCCGCACGTCCGCCACCACCACGTCCGGCAGCGCGCCCGCGTCCGCGAGCTCCGCCACCGTCTTCACCAGCGCCTCGCCGTCCCCGACCCCCGCGACGACCTCGTGCCCCCGGTCCGTGAGCAGCCGCGTCAGCCCCTCGCGCAACAGCACCGAATCCTCGGCGATGACCACCCGCACCCGGTCCGCCACCTCTCCCACGCCCACGTCCGCCGCCCCATGTCCTGCGATAGCCCTGCGATGCCCGATCGCGCGGCCCGTTCGGCGCCGCGTGATCAAGCATCGCAGGAAAGCCGCCGCCCGCGTGCGGGTCCGGCCCGCGGAAGCGGGGACACGGCCCCGGGCCGCCCGGGCGGCGCGGACGCCTCAGGCCCGCCAGGGGAGCTCGGCCGTCACCGTCGTCGGACCGCCCTCCGGCGAGTCCACCGCCAGCACGCCGTCCACCGCCCGCAGCCGCTCCGCGAGCCCCGTGAGGCCCTGCCCGCGCGCCGGGTCCGCGCCACCGGCGCCGTCGTCCCGCACCTGGAGCATCAGCCGCGCGCCCGACCGCCACACGTCCACCGAGGCCCGCCGGGCCCGCGAATGCCGGGACACGTTCTCCAGAAGTTCCGTCACCGTGACGTAGGCGAGGCCCTCGATCGCCGCCACCGGCCGCCCCGGCAGGTCCACCGTCACCGCCACCGGCACCGCGCAGCGGGCCGCCACCGACGACAGCGCCGCGTCCAGACCCCGGTCGGTCAGGACCGCCGGGTGGATGCCCCGCGCCAGGTCCCGCAGCTCCTTCAGGGCCAGCTTCACCTCGCCGTGCGCCTCGTCCACCAGCACCGCCGCCGACCGCGGGTCGCGGGCCAGCGTCTCCCGAGCCAGACCCAGGTCCATCGCCAGCGACGCCAGCCGCGCCTGCGGACCGTCGTGCAGGTCCCGCTCGATCCGCCGCAGGTCCGCCGCCGCCGTGTCCACGACCGCGCCCCGGTCCGACTCCAGCTCCGTCACCCGCTCCGCGAGCCGCCCCGGCCCCAGCAGCCCCGCCGCCAGGACCCGGTCCACCGCCGTCAGCCCCCGCACCAGCGGCGGCCACGCCAGCACCAGCAGCAACCCGATCCCGCAGGTGACGGCGACCTCGAAGGGCGAGTCCAGGTACAGGGCGTGCGTCTCGTCCCCGTACAGCTGGATGCCGTCCTGACCCAGGTACGCCGGGAAGACCCATCGCCACAGCGGATACGTGAGGAACCCCCAGCCCCACGTGAAGAACGCCACCGACACCGAGAACGAGAACACCGCCCACGGGAAGTGCACGACCCCGTACAGCAGGTGCCGCCACGAGGCCCCCGACCGCAGCGACGCCGCCATCCACGAGAACGCCCCGCCCGTCCGCCCCCGCACCGGCTCCGGCGCGGCGACGCGCACCCCGAGCAGTCCCCGCACCCGCGCCCGCTCCACCGCGCCGAACGCCCGGCTCACGGTCAGCGAGGCGGCCAGCACCGGCACCCCGAGGAAGGTGATCAGCAGCCCCACACCCGCGGAGGTGAGGGCGACGGCGAGCGAGAACCACAGCACGCTCAGTGGCAGCCCCACCAGGGTGAAGAGGAACCCGCGCCAGGTCCGCCCCTGGAAGGGCGCCCGGAGCACGGCGGGAACGAGGCTCGAATCCATGGGGAGGTCCTTCTGGTCGTCGCTGGGTACGGATCCAGGGTTCCGCCCGGACCCCCTGCGGCACCATGAGGCGGGTCGGCGTCCCCGCAGGGGGGATATCCCCACCGTCAGGCCTGCCGCGCCCGCCACGGCAGCTCCGCCGTGACCGTCGTCGGGCCGCCGGCGGGGGAGTCCACGACCAACAGGCCGTCCACCGCGCCCAGCCGTTCCGCCAGGCCCGCCAGACCCGTGCCGGCGCCGTCCAGCCGCGCGCCGCCGACGCCGTCGTCCCGCACCTGGAGCAGCAGGCGGTCCTCCGCCCGCCACACCTCCACCGAGGCCGCACGGGCCCTCGCGTGCTTGGACACGTTCTGGAGCAGCTCCGAGACGGTGAAGTACGCGATCCCCTCGATCGCCTCCGCGGGCCGCTCCGGCAGGTCCACCGCCACCGTCGCCGGCACCGTGCACCGGCCCGCCAGCGACGACAGCGCCGCGTCCAGACCCCGGTCGGTGAGGACCGCCGGGTGGATGCCCCGCGCCAGGTCCCGCAGCTCCTGGAGGGCCAGCTTCACCTCGCCGTGCGCCTCCGCGACCATCTCGGCCGCCGCCTCCGGGTCCTCGTGGAGCTTCTCCTTCGCGAGCCCGAGGCCCATCGCGAGGGCCACCAGGCGCGCCTGCGCCCCGTCGTGCAGGTCCCGCTCGATCCGCCGGAGGTCGGCCGCCGCCGTGTCCACGACCACGCCCCGGTCCGACTCCAGCTCGGCGATCCGCCGCTCCAGCTCGTCCGAGGGCGAGAGCAGCCCCCGCACCATGCTCCGGTCCGCCGCGGCCAGGCCCCGCGCGATGAACGGCAGCACCGGCCACAGCGCCACCAGCGAGACCAGGGTGACGGAGAAGGTGACGACCCCCCACGGCAGCCGCATCAGCCCGTACAGCTGCGTCCGCCACGCCACCGGGTCCGTGAGCCGCGTCCACAGCCACGGCAGCGCGCCGCCCGGCCGCGGCAGCGGCGAGGGCTCCGCCACGTCCGCGTCGAGGAGCGCCCGCGCCCGGGCCCGCTCGGACCGGCCGATCCCCCGCGCCCCCGACAGTCCGGCCGCCAGCAGCGGCAGACCGATCACGGTGACGGACAGCGCGGCCCCGACGGCGACCGTGGTGACGGCGTAGACGAAGCCGACGAGGGCCGTGGGGAGGTTGAGCAGCAGGAAGGAGATCTCCTTCCAGGTCTCCTTCCCGTACGCGGTCCGCCGCCGCGCGGGCGGGTCGCCGGCGGCCACGGCGGGGGCGGAAGGGCTCGGGTGATCAGCGGTCATGCCCTAAGCCTGCCGTCCCCCGCCCGCCCCGGGCCATGGGGGAGGTGGGTGTCGGCCCGGGGGGATAACCCCACCCGCGCCTGCTTACGCTCCTTTTAGCAGGGCCTAGACTCGCGTCGGTGAATTCGGCCAGGAAACCGGCGAGGGACCGAGAGGGGCGGCGGACGTGCGGGAACCGACCGTAGTCGCGGCGGGATATTTCGATACGTACTCCGTCGTCGGCCTGCTCGCCGTCGTCGGCGTGCTCTTCGTCGCGGTCGCCTTCGGCGCCGGCCGGCTGCTCCGGCCCGTCGTGCCGACCCCGGAGAAACTGCTGACGTACGAGTGCGGCGTCGACCCGGTGGGGGAGGGCTGGGCCCACACCCAGGTCCGCTACTACGTGTACGCCTTCCTCTACGTCATCTTCGCCGTCGACTCGATCTTCCTCTTCCCGTGGGCGACGGTCTTCGCCGCGCCCGGCTACGGCGCCACCACCCTCGTCGAGATGTTCGTCTTCCTCGGCTTCCTGGCCGTCGGGCTGCTCTACGCGTACAAGAAGGGCGTCCTGGCATGGACGTAACACCCGACACCACCCCCGGGGGCGGCGCCGTCCCCCTGCCGGCCCCGAAGCTCGGCACGCTCTCCCGGCTGGCCCCCGAGCCCATGAAGGTGGTCCTGAACTGGGGCCGCCGCTACAGCCTCTGGGTCTTCAACTTCGGCCTCGCCTGCTGCGCGATCGAGTTCATCGCCGCGTCCATGGCTCGGCACGACTTCATCCGGCTCGGCGTGATCCCCTTCGCGCCCGGCCCCCGCCAGGCCGACCTGATGATCGTCTCCGGCACGGTCACGGACAAGATGGCCCCGGCCGTGAAGCGGCTCTACGAGCAGATGCCCGAGCCGAAGTACGTCATCTCCTTCGGCGCCTGCTCGAACTGCGGCGGCCCGTACTGGGACTCGTACTCCGTGACCAAGGGCGTCGACCAGATCATCCCGGTCGACGTCTACGTCCCCGGCTGCCCGCCCCGCCCCGAGGCGCTGCTCCAGGGCATCCTCAAGCTCCAGGAGAAGATCGCCCGCGAGAACCTGGGCGAGCGGTACGGCACGACGGCACGGCCCTCGGTCTCCCAGCTCACCAGCCCGCTCGTCACCCCGCCGCCGGGAGGCGACGACCGATGAACCGCTACGAATCCCTCCCCGAGGCCGTGACGGACCTGTTCGGCGACGAGGCGGGGGCCCAGAGGGCGTACGACCTGCTGACCGTCGACGTCCCCGGCACGGAATGGCTCGACGCGCTGCGGACCGCCCGGGACGAGCTGGGCTGCACCTTCTTCGACTGGCTGAGCGCGGTGGACGAGCCGGGCACGGGCTTCCGCGTCTGCGCGCACGTCGTCGCCCTCGGCTCCGGCGCCCCGCGGCGCCTGCTCCTGCGCACGACCGTGCCGCACGACGCCCCCGTCCTGCCGACGGCCGTGGGCGTCTTCGCGGGCGCGGCCTGGCACGAGCGCGAGACCCACGAGATGTTCGGCGTCGTCTTCGAGGGCCACCCGAACCTGACGCCGCTCCTCCTCCCCGAGAACTTCGAGGGCCACCCCCTCCGCAAGGACTTCGTCCTCGCCGCCCGCGTCGCCAAGGCGTGGCCCGGCGCGAAGGAGCCGGGCGAGTCCCACGACGGCGGCCCCAAGCGCCGCCAGATGCTCCCGCCCGGCGTCCCCGACCCCAACGAGTGGGGTCCCCTCAAGGGCCAGCTCCCCCCGGCCCCAGAGCGCCCCGCCCGAGGCGCCGCCGCCGACCGCCCCCGCCGCACCCGCACCACCGCGGAGGGCTCGACCACCCAGGACGCCCCGGTACGCCGCACCCGCACCACCGCGGAGGGCTCGGCGACGCAGGACGCCCCGGCCCGCCGCACCCGCTCGGCCTCGGAAGGCTCCGCGAGCCAGACCGCCCCGGACCCGGGAGCGGCCCCCGCCCGCCGTACGCGCTCCGCGTCCGAGGGCTCGGCGAGCCAGAGCACCCCGGCGGCGGCGCCCGCGGCCCCCGACGCCCCCGAGGCGGGAACCCGCCCGCCCCGCCGTACGCGCTCCGCGTCCGAGGGCTCGGCGAGCCAGACCGCCCCGGACCCGGGAGCGGCCCCCGCCCGCCGCACCCGCTCGGCCTCGGACGGCTCCGCGAGCCAGGCCGCACCGGCGGCCCCGGACGCCCCCGAGGCCCCGGCGGCCGCCTCGCCGCCCCCGCGCACCCGCAGCGCGGACGCCCCCTGGCACCACGCCCGCCCGGCGTTCGACGCCCCGACGCAACCGGCCGCCCCGGACCCCGAACCCCCGGCCCCCGAGCCCGCCCCGGACACGAAGCCCGCCACCGGGCCCGTACCGGAGGCGAAGCCCGGCACCGGGCCCGCCCCGGACACGAAGCCCGCCACCGGGCCTGCCCCGGACACGAAGCCGGGCACCGGGCCCGTACCGGACCCCGAATCCCCGGCCCCCGAGCCCGCCCCGGACACGAAGCCCGCCGCCGGGGCCGCCCCGGACGCCGAACCCCCGGCCTCCGAGTCCGCCCCGGACGCGACGTCCGACCCCGACCCCGACCCCGACACCCACCCCGACCCCGCCGGAGGCGATCCGCGTGACTGACGCACTCGATGTCGCCGTGCGGCTGCTGCTCGTCTTCGTCGCGTTCCTCGTGCTGCCGCTCGTCGTCGGGCAGACCGAGCACAAGGTGATGGCGCACATGCAGGGGCGGCTCGGCCCCATGTACGCCGGCGGTTTCCACGGCTGGGCCCAGCTCGTCGCCGACGGCGTGAAGTTCGCGCAGAAGGAGGACATCGTCCCGAAGGACGCCGACCGGCGGGTCTTCCAGCTCGCGCCGGCCGTCGCCCTCCTCCCGTACCTCCTCGTGCTCGTCGCGATCCCGGTCGCGCCCGGTTCCGTCGGCGCCGTCGTCGACGCGGGCGTCTTCTTCGCGCTCGCCGTCATGGGCGTCGGCGTGCTCGGCAGCCTGATGGCCGGCTGGGCGTCCGCGAACAAGTTCTCGCTGCTCGGCGGCCTGCGCACGGCCGCGCAGCTGCTCGCGTACGAGCTGCCGATGCTGCTCGCCGCCGCGTCCGTCGCGATGGCCGCCGGCACCGTCTCCCTCACCGGCGTCCTCGACGCCTTCGCGTGGTGGTGGGTGCCGTGGCAGATCGTCGGCGCGCTCGTCTTCTTCGTCGCGGGCCTCGCCGAGCTCCAGCGCCCGCCGTTCGACATGCCGGTCGCCGACTCGGAGATCATCTTCGGCGCGTACACCGAGTACACCGGCCTCCGCTTCGCGCTCTTCCTGCTCGCCGAGTACGCCGGCATCGTCGTCCTCTGTGCCCTCACCACCGTCCTCTTCCTCGGCGGCTGGCACGGCCCCTGGGGCGAGGACGGCCTCGGCTGGCTCTGGACCCTCCTGAAGACCGCCGTCCTGGCCTTCGTCGTGATCTGGCTGCGGGTCTCCTACCCGCGCCTGCGCGAGGACCAGCTCCAGAAGCTCGCCTGGACGACCCTCGTCCCGCTCGCCCTCGCGCAGATCGCGCTCACCGGCATCGTGAAGGTGGCGATCAGCTAGATGTCCCCCAAGATCCCCGGCTCCGGCCTCGCCAAGGGCCTCGCCGTCACCCTCCGCACGATGACCCGGAAGACGGTCACCGCGCAGTACCCGGACGCGCAGCCCGAGCTGCCGCCCCGCTCGCGCGGGGTGATCGCGCTGTTCGAGGAGAACTGCACGGTCTGCATGCTGTGCGCCCGCGAGTGCCCCGACTGGTGCATCTACATCGACTCCCACAAGGAGACGGTCCCGGCCGCCGCCCCCGGCGGCCGCGAGCGCAGCCGGAACGTCCTCGACCGCTTCGCCATCGACTTCTCCCTCTGCATGTACTGCGGGATCTGCATCGAGGTGTGCCCCTTTGACGCCCTCTTCTGGTCGCCGGAGTTCGAGTACGCCGAGACCGACATCCTGGAGCTGACCCACGAGCGCGACAAGCTCCGCGAGTGGATGTGGACGGTCCCCGAGCCGCCCGCGCTCGACCCGGGGGCCGAGGAGCCCAAGGAGATCGCCGCCGCCCGCAAGGCCGCCGAGAAGGCCGCCGCGGCCCAGGCGGCCGCCGACGCCCCGCAGCAGGAGGGCCCGCAGTGATCCTCGCCGCCCCGCCGGCCCACCCCGGCTTCCTCTCGCCCACCGGGGTCGAGATCGCCTTCCTCCTGGTCGCCCTGGTCACCCTCGGCGCCGCCGTCGTCTCCGTCACCACGAAGCAGCTCGTGCACGCCGCGCTCTGGCTCGTGGTCGCGCTCGGCGGCCTCGCCGTCGAGTACCTCCTGCTGACCGCCGAGTTCATCGCCTGGGTGCAGGTCCTGATCTACGTCGGCTCCGTCGTCGTCCTGCTCCTCTTCGGGCTCATGCTCACCAAGGCCCCCATCGGCCGCTCCCCGGACGCCGACTCGGGCAACCGGCCCGTCGCCCTCGGCGTCGCCGCGGCCGCCGCCGCGGCGCTCGTCTGGGTGGTCTGGGACGCCTTCCGCAAGAGCTGGATCGACCTGGAGGGGCCCGCGCGGGGCTCCACCGGAGTGACCGGCGAGATCCTCTTCCGGCACTGGGTGCTGCCCTTCGAGGCGCTCTCGGTGCTTCTGCTCGCCGCCCTGGTCGGCGCCATCGTCCTGTCCCGCAAGAAGCCGGAAGGGGAGCGGGACTGATGCACCTCGCCTACCCCGCCGTCCTCGCCGCGCTCCTCTTCTGCGTCGGCCTGTACGGCGTCCTCGCCCGCCGCAACGCGATCCTGGTCCTGATGTCGGTCGAGCTGATGCTCAACGCCGTCAACCTCAACCTGGTCGCCTTCGACGTCTGGCTCCGCGACGCCCTCCACGCAGGCCAGGCGCTCACCCTCTTCACCATCGCCATCGCCGCCGCCGAGATCGGCATCGGTCTCGCGATCGTCCTCATGGTCCACCGCAACCGCGGCACGGCCGACGTCGACCGCCTCCGCGACACGGCGGAGCAGCCCGAGCCCGGCGGAACCCCGGAGAGCACCGACGAGAAGGCCGAGGCCGCCGCGTGACCACCACGACCCTCGCCGTCCTCGTCCCCGTCCTGCCCTTCCTCGGCGCCGTCGCCGGACTCGCCCTCGGCCGCACCGCGCCCGGCTTCGTCCGGCCGCTCGCCGTCCTCCCCACGCTCGCCGCCGCCGTCCTCGCCGTCCTCGTCGCGATCCGCCAGGGCGGGAACACGGTGATCGAGGCCGCCACCGAGCTGACGCCCACCGGCTCCGTGCCGATCACCCTCGGCGTCCACATCGACGGCTTCGCCGCCCTCGTCGCCGTCCTCGTCGGCGTCGTCGCGAGCTGCGTGCAGATCTACTCGACCGGCTACCTCCGCGAGGACCCCCGCTACCCCTCGTACGCGGCCCTCGTGTCCCTCTTCACCGCCGCGATGCTCCTCGTCGTCTACTCGGGCGACCTGATGGTCCTCCTGGTCGGCTGGGAGATCATGGGCATCTGCTCGTACTTCCTCGTCGGGCACTACTGGGAGACCCCCGAGGCGCGCTCCGCCTCCCTGAAGGCCTTCCTCGTCACCAAGCTCGGCGACGTCCCCTTCCTCTTCGGGCTCTTCGCGCTCGCCGCCGACGCCGGCACCTTCCGCATCGACGGCATCCTGTCCACCGTCGCGAGCGGCGGCCTCGACCACCCCACCACGGTGGCCCTGCTGCTCCTCGCCGGCGTGGCCGGCAAGTCCGCGCAGTTCCCGCTGCACACCTGGCTGCCCGACGCCATGGCCGGCCCCACGCCGGTCTCCGCGCTCATCCACGCGGCCACCATGGTCGCCGCCGGCGTCTACTTCGTCGCCCGGCTGCTCCCGGTCTTCGCCGCCTCCGCCGCCGCGATGACCGTGCTCGCCGTGATGGCGGCCGTCACCATGGTCGGCTCGGCGCTCGCCGCCCTCGCCCAGGACGACATCAAGCGGGTCCTCGCCTACTCGACGATCGGCCAGCTCGGCTACATGGCGGGCGCGCTCGCCGTCGGCGACCGGGGCGCCGCCGTCTTCCACCTGCTGTCGCACGCCGCCTTCAAGGCGCTGCTCTTCCTCGCCGCCGGCGCGGTCATCCACGCCGCCGGCACCAACTCGCTCACCGCCATGTCCCGGATGGGCGGCCTGGCGAAGCGGATCCCCGACGCGTACTGGACGATGACCGTCGCCCTCCTCGCGCTCGCCGCGATCCCGCCGTTCGCCGGCTTCTTCTCCAAGGAGGCCGTCCTCGTCGCCGCCGAGCACACCGCGCTCGGCGACCGGGCCGGCGTCCCCGCCGGGACCGGCTGGACTGTTCTCGTCGCGGGCCTGCTGACCGCCCTCCTCACCGCCGCGTACGCGCTCCGCCTCTGGCTCCGCACCTTCCGCGGCAGGGGCCCGGAAGCCCCCCATCACGGACACCAGCCGATCGCGATGACCGCCGTCCTCTGGATCCTCGCGATCCCCTCCCTCGGCTTCGGTCTGAGCGCGCTCGTCCTCGACGACTGGTTCGACGGCGAGCAACTGCTCCCGACCCTCACCACCGCCGTCCTCGGCACCGGCCTCGCCGTCGCCGGCGGCGCCGTGACGTACGCCGTCTGGCGGACCCTCGCCACCAGGGCCGTCCCCCCGGTGGCCACCCCGCACGTCGCCCACCCGGACGCCGACGCCGGCCTCGTCGAGGCCGAGGCGCTGCGCCTGCCGCACCCCGCGGAGGACCCGGCCGACCCCGGCCGCGCCCTCCTCGGCCCGCTGCACGGACCGGCCGCCGACGGCTTCCACCTGGACGCCCTCTACCGGAAGGCGTTCGTCCGCCCGGTGCTCGGCGCCGCGTCCCTGGTCCGCTTCCTGGACCGCGAGGTCGTCGACGCCTACGTGAGCGGGGCCGCGAACACCGCCAAGGGCCTCGGTTGGCTCGTCCGCCGCGCCCAGACCGGCAACGCGCAGACCTACCTCAGCGCCCTGCTCGCCGGCTCCGTCGTCCTGGCGATCGCCGCCGTCGCCCTCGCCAACGCCTTCGCCGGAGCCTGAGCCGTGATCGATATCAGCCCGTCCGTGATGCAGTTCCTCCTCGCGTTCCTCGTCGTCGCGCCGCTCCTCGGCGCCGCCGCCGCGCTCCTGCCCGCCCCGCCCGGACTGAAGGGGAAGTCACCCGACCAGGCGGTGCTCCGCCACGGCGTCACCGTCACCGGCGCGATCCTCCTCGCCGCGCTCGCCCTCACCGCCGGCTTCGACCACGACGACCCGTCGAGGATGCAGGCGACCACCGACGTCAGCTGGATCCGGGCCCTCGACGTGCGGATCCACCTCGGCGTCGACGGCATCTCGCTCCCCCTCCTGGTCCTGACCGCGCTGCTGACCTTCCTCTGCGCGCTGTACTCGTACTTCAAGCCGCCCACGGGCCCGTCCCCGAAGGCCTTCGTCGCGCTGCTGCTGGTCCTGGAGGCCGGCACCCTCGCCACCTTCGCCGTCCTCGACCTGGTCCTCTTCTTCCTCGCGTTCGAGACGGTCCTGATCCCGATGTACTTCCTCATCGCCCGCTGGGGCGGCGAGGGCCGCCGGGCCGCCGCCGGGAAGTTCATCCTCTACACGCTGCTCGGCTCCGTCGTCATGCTGCTCGGCCTGCTCCTCGTCGGGATCAAGGGCGGCACCTTCGACATGGTGGCGCTCGCCGCCGACAACGGCCGCGGACTGACCACGTCGGTGCAGGTCACCGCCGTCCTCGCGATCGGCCTCGGGCTCGCCGTGAAGACCCCGATGTGGCCGCTGCACTCCTGGCTGCCGGACGCCCACACCGCCGCCCCCACGGTCGGCTCGGTCCTCCTCGCCGGCGTGCTCCTCAAGATGGGCACGTACGGCTTCGTCCGCATCGCGCTGCCCATCGCCCCCGACGGCATGCACACCCTCGCGCCCTACCTGGCCGCCTTCGCCGCCGCCGGCATCGTCTACGGCTCCCTCGCCTGCCTCGCCCTCGCGCGGCGCGGCGCCAAGGGCGACCTCAAGCGGCTGATCGCGTACTCCTCCGTCGGCCACATGGGCTTCGTCCTCCTCGGCATCGCCACCCTGACCCCCACCGGCGTCAACGGCGCGCTCTTCGCCAACATCGCCCACGGCCTCATCACCGGCCTGCTGTTCTTCCTCGTCGGCGCCGTGAAGGACCGGTACGGCACCGCCGACCTCGACACCCTCGCCGGGGCCACCGGCGCCGCCCTCTACGGCCGCGCCCCCCGCCTCGGCGCCCTCCTCGCCTTCGCCGCCGTCGCCTCCCTCGGCCTGCCGGGCCTGGCCGGCTTCTGGGGCGAGATGCTCGCCCTCTTCGCCGCCTTCGACCCCGCCGACGGGCTCAACCGCCCCGCGTACCTCGTCTTCATGGCGCTCGGCGGCCTCGGCACCCTGCTCACCGCCGCGTACCTGCTGATCGTGGTGCGCCGCGTCTGCATGGGCGGTCCGCGCCCGGCCGGCGAACCCGAGCTCGCCGACGTCCGGGCGTACGAGCTGGCCGCCTGGACGCCGCTCGCCGCCCTCACCGTCCTCGCCGGACTCTGGCCCGCGGTCCTCCTCGGCCTCACCGACCCGGCCGTCCAGCAGCTCCTCGCCGGAGGCACCCAGTGATGACCGCCGACGCCTCGCTCGTCCAGTCCGTCGACTGGGCGACGATCGCGCCCCCCACCCTCACCGCCCTGGTCGCCCTCGGCGTCCTCGTCGCCGACCTCTTCGTGCCCGCCGGGCGCAAGCAGCTCCTCGGGTGGATCTCCCTCGCCGGCCTCGCGGCCGCCCTCCTCCTGCTCCTGCCGCTGCGCGCCGGCGACCGCGCCACCTTCTGCCTCACCCCCGGCGCCCGGACCGCCGGCCACGTCCAGACGACCGGCTGCAGCTACACCGCCGACCACTTCACCCTGGTCATCCAGCTCCTGGTGCTCGGCGGCGCCCTGGTCACCGCCCTGCTCTCGCTGCCCGCCACCCGCGAGAAGCTGCCGGCCGGCGAGTACTGGTTCCTGCTGCTGTCCTCCGCCGCGGGCGCCGCCCTGCTGCCCGCCGCCCGCGACCTCGCCACCCTCGTGGTCGCCCTGGAGGTGGCCTCGCTGCCCGCCTTCGCGCTCGTCGGCCTCAAGCGCGGCGACCGCCGCTCCGGCGAGGCCGCCCTCAAGTTCTTCCTCTCCTCGGTGACCGCCACCGCCGTCACCCTCCTCGGCGTGAGCTTCGTCTACGCGGCCACCGGCACCCTCCACCTCACCGAGATCGCCGCCCGCCTCGACGAGGTCCCCGGCCCCTTCCACACCCTCGTGCAGACCGGCGTCGCCCTCACCCTCGTCGGCTTCGCCTTCAAGGTCGCCGCGGTCCCCTTCCACTTCTGGGTCCCCGACACCTACAGCGGCGCCCCGCTCCCCGTCGCCGCCTACCTGTCGGTCGTCGGCAAGGCCGTCGGCCTCACCGGCCTCATCCTGGTGACGGTCGTCGCCTTCCCCTCGTACGCCGACGTCTGGGGCCCGGCCACGGCGGTCCTCGCGGCCGTCACCATGACGGCCGGCAACGTCGCCGCCCTCCGCCAGGACCCCACCCGCGAACGGAGCGCCGTCCGGCTGCTCGCCTGGTCGTCCGTCGCCCAGGCCGGCTACCTCCTGGTGCCGATAGGAGCCGCCGCGTACTCCAGCGACGAGCAGGTCGGCGCCACCGTCGCGTACGCCCTCATGTACGCCGCCGTGAACCTCGGCGCCTTCGCGGTCGTCGCCCTCGTCGCCCGTACGCACCCCGGCAAGCGGATCACCGACCACGCCGGCCTGTACGCCGGCAGCCCCGCCGCCGCCCTCGCGCTCGCCTTCTTCCTCCTGAACCTGGCCGGTCTGCCCCCGGGTATCATCGGCCTCTTCGCCAAGGTGACCGTCTTCTCGTCGGCCGTCGACGCGGGCCTCGGCTGGCTGGCCGTCGTCATGGCCGTCAACGTCGTCATCGGCCTCGCCTACTACCTGCGGTGGACGGCCCTGCTGTTCCGCACGCCGGAGCACGCCCCGGAGCGGCCCGAGAAGGCCGCGCACCGGGCCCCCGCGCCCGTCACCCTGGCGATCGCGCTGACCGCCGTCGTCGGAGCCGTCCTGTCGGGCTACCCGCAGTTCGTCCTCCACTTCGCGACCACCAGCCTCTTCTGACCCCCCACACCCCCGTCCAGGAGCAACACCCCGTGCTGAACGGATTCAAGGACTTCATCCTCCGCGGGAACGTCGTCTCGCTCGCCATCGGCCTCGCCGTCGGCTCCGCCTTCACCGCCGTCGTCACCGGCTTCAGCAAGGCGTTCATCACCCCGCTCATCGGCCTCGCCACCGGCTCCGTCGGCGACTTCAGCGAGGCGAAGTTCAGCGTCGGCAAGACCGTCTTCCCGTACGGCCTCGCCATCGCCGCCACCATCGCCTTCGTCATCACCGCCCTCGTCCTCTACTTCCTCTTCGTCGTCCCCATGGCGAAGGTCCAGGAGCGGTTCGCGAAGGAGGAGGCCGCCGACCCCAAGTCGGAGAAGCGCGACTGCCCCCGCTGCTACGCGGAGATCCCCGCCATCGCCTCCCGCTGCGCCCACTGCACCAGCGACGTCGAGCCGGTCGCCGACGCCCTCGCCGCGACGGGGCTCGCCCCGGGCGCCCCCGACAAGCTCCCCGCCCCGCGCTGACGGCCGGGATCACCCGGACGGCCCAGCCCCTCCCCGGTGCGGCCGGGGGAACCGCAGCCTCCCGCCTGGCGTTGACCAGTACGTGAGGGTCCACTGGACGCGTGGATCACGAAGCAAAGGGTTCCCCTGCCGCACCACTTGGAGGGCGTACCGTGCACCGCCGGCACAACGGGCTGAGGACCGCCGTACTCCTCGGAGGGCTCTCCGCCCTCATCATCGTCATCGGCAGCTTCTTCGGCCGTACGGGCCTGATCGTCGGACTCGTCGTCGCGATCGGCACCAACGCGTACGCGTACTGGAACAGCGACAAGCTGGCGCTGCGGGCCATGCGCGCCCGCCCGGTCAGCGAATTCGAGGCCCCCGCGCTCTACCGGATGGTCCGGGAGCTCTCCACCCAGGCCCGCCAGCCGATGCCGCGCCTCTACATCTCGCCGACCCAGGCGCCGAACGCCTTCGCCACCGGCCGCAACCCGCGCAACGCCGCCGTCTGCTGCACCGAGGGCATCCTCGCCCTCCTCGACGAGCGCGAACTCCGCGGCGTCATCGGCCACGAGCTGAGCCACGTCTACAACCGGGACATCCTCATCTCCTCGGTCGCCGGAGCCCTCGCCTCCGTCGTGATGTTCCTCGTCAACTTCGCCTGGCTGATCCCCGTCGGCCGCTCCAGCGACGACGAGGGCCCCGGCCTCCTCGGCTACCTGCTCGTCCTCGTCCTCGGCCCGATCGCCGCCTCCATCATCCAGCTGGCCATCTCCCGCTCCCGCGAGTACGAGGCCGACGCCTCCGGCGCCCAGCTCACCGGCGACCCGCTCGCCCTCGCCGACGCCCTCAGGAAGCTCGAAGCCGGCACCAAGCAGCTCCCGCTGCCGCCCGAACCGCGCATCGAGACAGCGAGCCACATGATGATCGCGAACCCCTTCCGCCCGGGTAGGGGACTCTCCAAGATGTTCTCGACCCACCCGCCCATGGCCGAGCGGATCGCCCGGCTCGAAGAGATGGCAGGACCCCGCCCGTGAAGACCGTCCTCAACGTCATATGGCTCGTCCTGTCCGGCTTCTGGCTGTTCCTCGGCTACCTCGCCGCCGGCCTCCTCCTCTGCGTCACGATCATCGGCATCCCCTTCGGCCTCGCCGCCTTCCGCGTCGGCCTCTACGCCCTCTGGCCCTTCGGCCGCACCGTCGTCGACAAGCCCGGCGCCGGCGCCGCCTCCTGCGTCGGCAACGTCCTGTGGCTGGTCCTCGCCGGCTGGTGGCTCGCCCTCGGCCACATCGTCACCGGCCTCGCGCTCTGCGTCACGATCATCGGCATCCCGCTCGGCATCGCGAACTTCAAGCTCATCCCCGTCTCGCTGCTGCCCCTCGGCAAGGACATCGTCCCCACCGACCAGGCGTACGGCCCCGCCCGCGCCGGCTTCTGACCGTGCACCAACCCCGCTACGCGCTCCTCTCCGGCTCCCACGTCCTGGCCCTCTGCCACGACGTCGACGGCCTCTACGGCGACCCCGCCCCGCACCCCCGCGTCCGCCACGAACTGCGCGGCTGCGAACCGCGCGGCGAACTCGCCCGGGCCGTCACCCGGGCGATCGTCGAGGGCACCGCGCCCCTCGGCACCCTCGACGTCGAGACCGCCGACGGCCCCTGGCGCTTCGAGGCCGTCCGCGTCCTCGGCGCCCGCGGCGACGTCGTCAGCATCGAGGCGGCCGGCCCGCCGCGCCGCCTCCCCGGCGGCACCACCGGCGCCGTCCCCTGCGCCCACCTCATCCCGCTCCCCGGCCGCGACCCCTCCCGCACCCCGGTCACCTTCCTCGGCTGCTCCCCGCGCGGCGCGCTCCGCGACGCCCTCGCCACCGGCCCCCGGGACCTCGGAGATGTGCGCTACCAGGTCCTCCGCCGCAGCGGGAACCTCCAGCACGAGGGCGAGGCGGGCCCTGTCACCGGCTGGGACACCGCCCGCGACCACCACGGCCTGCTCGACCTCACCGTGGCCTTCCCCCGCACCGGCCTCGTCCCGCCGCCCACCCGCGAGGTCTGGGACCTCTTCCACGACCACCGGACCCCCGCCGAGCCCGGCACCTGGCGCCGCTTCACCGGCGCGGCCCGCGCGGCCTGGCGGCGCCAGGCCGCCCTCCGCTCGTACGACCTGCCGGAACCCGTCCCCGGCGCCACGTACACCCTCGACGGCCGCGGTGTCACCGACGAGGACGGCTTCGTCTGCGCCCTCACCGAGGCCGTCCACGGCCCCGGCCTCGCCTACCCCTTCGGCTCCCCCCGCGCCCTCGGCGAGGAGCTCTCCGGCTGCACCCTGATCTGGCGGCACGCCGACATCGCCCGCGCCTGCCTCGGTGTCACCCCGCTCCTCGCCGACCCCCGCCCCGCCACCTTCCAGGAATGGGTCGACGGCCTCAGGGCCGCGGGAGTCCGGGTCGTCCTCGACTGACCGCGTACGCCACCACACCCGCCGCCAGCACCCCGGACCCGGCCAGGCCCGACCCCAGCGGCAGCGCCCCCGCCAGCGCCGCGCACCCGGCGAGCCCCAGCACCGCCAGGAACCGGTCCCGGCGGCCCAGCGTCCACGCCGAGGCGTTCGCGATCCCGTAGTAGACGAGCACGCCGAACGACGAGAAGCCGATCGCGCCCCGCACGTCCGCCGTCGCCGCCGCCACGGCCACCACCGCGCCCACCGCGAGCTCCGCCCGGTGCGGCACCCGGAAGCGGGGGTGCACCGCGGCGAGCCCGGCCGGCAGATAGCCGTCCCTGGCCATCGCCAGCGTCGTCCGGGACACCCCGAGGATCAGCGAGAGCAGCGAGCCGAGCGCCGCCACGGCCGCGCCGACCGTCACCACCGGCACCAGCCAGGAGGAGCCCGCCGCCCTCACCGCGTCGGCGAGCGGGGCGGCCGAGTCGGCCAGCGCGAGCGGCCCGAGGACCAGCAGCACGCCCACCGCGACCAGCGCGTACACGCCGAGCGCGATGCCGAGCGCGAGCGGCACCGCCCGGGGGATCGTCCGGGCCGGATCGCGCACCTCCTCGCCGAGCGTGGCGATCCGCGCGTACCCCGCGAACGCGAAGAAGAGCAAACCCGCGGCCTGGAGCACCCCACCCGCGGTCACTTCTCCGTCGAGCCCGAAGCGCCCGTCGGGGGCGCCCGCGAAGGAGGCCGTGACGACCGCCGCGAGCACCGCGAGCACCCCCGCCGCGATCACCCGCGCCAGCAGCGCCGACTTCTGAACACCCCCGTAGTTGACGGCGGTCAGGGCCACCACGGCGGCCACCGCCACCGCGTGCGCCTGGTCCGGCCACAGATAGGCGCCGACGGTCAGCGCCATCGCCGCGCAGGAGGCCGTCTTGCCCACCACGAAGGCCCAGCCGGCCAGATACCCCCAGAACGGACCGAGCCGTTCGCGACCGTACACATAGGTGCCGCCGGACTCGGGGTGGAGGGCGGCGAGCCGGGCCGAGGCCATCGCGTTGCAGTACGCGACGACCGCGGCGAGCGCCAGCGCGACGAGCAGCCCGGCGGAGGTGCCGGCCGCGTCGGCCGCGGGGCCGAGGGCGACGAAGATCCCGGCGCCGATCATGGCGCCGAGCCCGATGACGACGGCGTCGAGGACGCCGAGGGACCGGCGCAGTGGTGCGCTCACGAGCGACCTGTCTCCCGCAGAGTGAGGTTGAGCCGCCCGGTGAGCCCGAGCGACGGGTCGGCGGTGCCGGGGAACACCCTCGGCACACCGTGGTACACCCAGCGCGATTCCCGGCCGAAGACGAACAGGTCCCCGGACGCCAGTTCCACATCGTTCCACGGGCGCCCGCGCCCCTCGGCGTTGCCCAGCCGGAAGACGCAGCGGTCCCCGAGGCTCAGCGACACCACCGGCGCCCCGGACCGCTCCTCCTTGTCCCGGTGCATCCCCATCCGGGCGCCGTCCCCGTAGAAGTTCACCAGCGCGGTGTCCGGCGCGAAATCGCCGTCGTCCCCGTACGCCTCGGCCACCGCCGCCCGCCCCAGGGCGACCAGCCACTCCGGCAGTTCGACGGCGACGGCGTCGAGATACCGGTACGGCACCCACTGCCGGCCCAGGCACAGCGACCGCACCGACATCACGCCCCCGCCGGGCAGGACGGTGTGGCGGTACGTCAGCGGCCCGCGCCCGAACTCCCGGCAGGCGGCGACCAGCTCGCGCTGCCGCTCGACGCTCAGCCAGCCCGGCACGTGCACCGCCCCCGGCGCGATCTCGGCCCGCTCGCGCGGAAACAGCCCCTCGGTCACCCGAGGGCCCCCTCCAGCGCGAGCAGCGCCCGCTTCCGCTCGATCCCGGCCGCGTACCCGCGCAGGCTCCCGTCCGCGCCGATCACCCGGTGGCAGGGCCGCACCACGAGCAGCGGGTTGCGCCCGATCGCCGTGCCCACCGCCCGCACCCCGGCGCCGCCGGCCCCGACCCGCCGCCCGATCTCCCCGTAGCCGACGGTCGCCCCGTACGGGATCTCCTCCAGGGCCGCCCAGACCCGCCGCTGGAACTCCGTCCCGGCGTCCGCGGCCAGCGGCACCTCGAACCGCTCCCGCCGCCCGGCGAAGTACTCCTCCAGCTGCGCCGTGACCTCCGCGAAGGCCTCCTGGTCGCGCACCCAGCCGGCGCCGACCGCGACCGCCCCCTTCTGCTCCGGCAGCGAGAGCGACCGCAGCGCGAGACGGCCCCCCGTCGAGACCTGCCCGGTCAGCAGCATCTCGCCCAGGGGGCCGCCGGCGTACGCGTACACGGTGATGTCGTCCATGACTCCAGTGTGCGAGCCCCGCCGGCCCATGGACCGGCGGCTTTCGGACATGGACTTACCGGTAGTTGACGAACTGGATCGCGAAGTCGAAGTCCTTGCCCTTGAGCAGCGCCTGCACGGCCTGGAGGTCGTCCCGGCTCTTCGAGCTGACCCGCAGCTCGTCGCCCTGCACCTGCGCCTTGACGCCCTTGGGGCCCTCGTCGCGGATGGTCTTCGCGACCTTCTTCGCGTTCTCCTGCGAGATGCCCTCGGTGACCGACGCGAAGAGCTTGTACTCCTTGCCGGACAGCTGCGGCTCGCCCTCGACGTCCAGCGACTTGAGCGAGATGCCCCGCTTGATCAGCTTGGACTGGAAGATGTCGAGGATCGCCATCACGCGCTCCTCGCCGTTCGCCTGCATCAGGATCTTCTCGCCGGACCAGGAGATCGAGGCGTTGGTTCCCTTGAAGTCGTAACGCTGGGAGATCTCCTTCACGGCCTGGTTGAGGGCGTTGTCGACCTCCTGCCGCTCGACCTTGGAGACGATGTCGAAACTGGAGTCGGCCATGACTCGTGGCTCCTTGCTCGGATGCTGTGGGGTACCCCCAAAGCCTAGGGGGTGACCCGGCACCCGAACCGCTGATCAATCCGGTGGCGGACCACCCCCGGGGATCAGGTATTGTTTACGTCGTTGCCACGGAGCACCGCCGAAAAGCGGGAAACCACGGCGACGGATCCCATGGCGGTGTGCCCGAGTGGCCAATGGGAGCGGACTGTAAATCCGTCGGCTTAGCCTACCCAGGTTCGAATCCTGGCGCCGCCACGTTGGAGAGAGGCCCCCTGATCTGCGGAAACGCAGATCAGGGGGCCTCTTGCGTCGGGGGCTTACACGCCCCCCGCCTCGGTGTGTCTCAGCTCACCTCGCCCTCTAGCGCGTGTGGACGGAGCGAGGACGAGACTGGCCGGCGGCGGCATCGTGAGAGCGTCGGCTGAGACGGGTCTCGGCGGGGCGCCGGGCTCCGGCTAGCCTCCTGGGGTGATCACGAAGTCTGGGGAGGGAATCGTGGCGACGAGGTTGGGCGAGGACCCTGAGTCGATCCTGGCGAGCGTTGAGCTCAAGCTGAAGAAGTACCAGGAGGTACTGGGCAGGCTTCAGGGTGCCGAGCTCGAACAGGACTCTTGGCTGGAGTCGGCGGCCGAGCTGGGGGTGCACGCTGCCGCGATGCGCGATCGGCTCTCCCACGTCAACAAGGGCATGGGCATCAGATCGGCCCAGGCGGCCATACTCATGTACTTGCGAAACCACGTCGGAGAGTCGGTGCCGGGAGCCGCCCTGGCCGGCGTGGCGGGCATCAATGAATGGGCGCGACGAGTTCGCGAACTGCGTGTTGAGCACGGGTGGCCCATCGAGTCCGGTGTCACTCGCGAAGACATGGACTACGACCACTACAAACTTACCTCCGACGAGACGGACAAGGACCTTGCGGAGGGGTGGAGGATCGCAAAGAGGGCTCGTGGTCTAAAAAAGGAGAACGGGAAGCCGGAGTCTGGGAAAGCTCGCCTTCTGTATTACTTCAAGGAGATCTCGCCCCGTCCGGCCGACAAGGAACAGCTTGCCTACGTCTCACAGATCAAGGAGTTTCCTCGACGGATCCGTGAACTCGAAGAGGAAGGGTGGCACATCGACTCCAACATCGATGACCCTTCTCTCCCGCCGGGCTCTTACCGGATGCCGACGTTGGATAAGCGGCCCCCGCGAGTTCGTGAGGCGATCAAGCTTCGATACAAGATCCTTGAGCGGGACGAAAAGAAGTGCCAGGACTGTGGAAATTCCCCTGCAGAGGGCGCCGTTCTGCAGGTCCATCACATTCTTCCTGTCCATCAGGGAGGGAATAACGATGAAGCGAACCTCGTCACTCTCTGCTCGCAGTGTCACGCAGGCCGTCATTCACTGATGGGAGGATCACCCAAGGACGAGCTGCTCAATCCGGAGCTGGAATTGGATCTTCGTGGGTGACGGCTGCCGCAGCGGACCAGGTGATCTGTGTCATCCGGCGGGCAGGCCGACCGCTGACACATAGGTTGGACCGTAGCTGCCATCCTCGCGACAACCCTCCTTTGTCGGTGCTGCAAGGTACGCTGCATGGTCGCCGTCGGTGGAGGAAGCGTTCGTGAGCAAGCGCCGCCGACGGTGCAGTGTTGACCTTGAAACGATGACTGGAGACCACGTGCAGCCCGCCAAGATTGTGGACTTGTTCGCTGGCCCCGGCGGGATGGACGTGGCCGCGGAGAAGCTCGGTGTGCCCACGGTGGGTATCGAGTGGGACGCATCGGCCTGCACCACGCGGCGGGCGGCTACGTTGGAGACGGTCGAGGGCGATGTCCGGAAGTACGGCCCGGCCGACTTCCCGGAAGCCGATGTCCTCGCGGGCGGGCCGCCCTGCCAGACCTTCACGGTTGCCGGCTCCGGCGTCGGACGCAGGGATCTTGACGTCGTACTTGAGTTCGTGAAGCGCATGGTGGCTCGTGAGGATCGAAGTGAGATCGCTCAGGACCTCATGAAGCTTGATGACGAGCGCACAGGCCTGGTGCTTGAGCCACTTCGTTGGGCTCTTGAAGCAATTGATGAACTCGGCAAGCCGTATCGAGCGATCGTGTTGGAGCAGGTGCCGGCTGTCCTTCCCGTGTGGGAGGCGTACGCAGAGGCGTTGCGGGGCGAGGGGTACTCCGCTGTTTGCGGTGTGCTCCGGACCGAGTCGTACGGGGTCCCTCAGACCCGTAAGCGGGCAGTTCTTCTTGCGCGCTGGGGAGACGTCGAGATTTCGCTTCCGAGTGAGACGCATCGAAGCTACCGCAAGGGGATCCCCCGTGAGGCGGGGGAGCAAACTCTGGCTCCGTGGCGCACGATGGGCGATGTCCTGGATCGAGATTATGCCTTTGAGGTCATCTCCAACTATGGGACGGGAGGCGACCCTAAAGCGCGCGGCCGTCGTCGTTCGTCTGAGCCTTCTGCGACCGTGACCGGAAAGATCTCGCGCAACCGAGTCGTGGACTCGGCGGGGAATGACCGTGAGCGTTTCGAACCACAAGAAGCCGGTCGCCTGCAGACCTTCCCGAAAGACTACCCGTGGCGTGGCCGTGATGTCGGACAGCAAATCGGGAATGCGGTGCCGCCGCGCCTGGGAATGCATATCTTGAGCGCTGCGTTCGGTTGGCCTGCCCCGACCGATGAAATGCTTGAAAAGCTGGACCACTGGGGCCTTTTTTCTGCGGATGAGGTCGATGCATCGGAGCGGGATCCGATCGCTGTGCCCGTTTGAGTGGTGCAGCGCGGAGGCGTCCCCGGCGCACTTGGGTACGCCAGGGACGCCCAGGTCCTTCCGAGCGCTTGGTTACACCCTGGCGAGTCGAGCGGAGATCTTGGCATTCGTGGCCTCATCTCCGCCCTCCAGGGACGTGGCGTAGACCCGGAACAGCATGGCGAACGAGTGGCCGGCTCGGTGGGCGCCAGCTGCGGCTCGACACCAGAGCTGAGCCATGTCGAGACGGCCACGCGGCGAAGGTCAAACGGTCGCTTGGCCGGCTTCCGATTCCTGCTCGGACGGGCTCTGCGCTTCCTGCCGCGCGCTCGCACAGACCTCCCCGTATCCGCTCTCCTGCACCATCCCGCCGCGGGCGGTGCGTAAGGTCCGGCCGTCCGCGTGAGTCCCGTACAGGGTGAGGGGCTAGCGCGGCATTGCAACAGCCCGGGTGGGATCGGAACGGGTCGGACGGCCTTCCGCGTCCGGTGCTTCAGGCCTTGCCGGTCATGGGCCCCGCCGCTGTCCGTCCAGGAGCTCCCGGACCGCGTAGGGCTCTCCTGGAGACGAACGAGGCCCCACCCACGCCGGGGCAGGACGAAGCCCTGGAGCCGGCGCCCGCCCAGTTCGCCGGGCGGGCGCCGGCGTAATACAGGCGCCCGAAGATGCGGCCAGGGTGTCGCGCCCGCCGAATCCCTTGCCGGCCGACGGCGGTGAGGAGCGCGGCGGCACGCACCGGGTCGGGCACGGCCTCGGGTCGACTTCGTCCTCCACCCGCTCAGGCGCCTTCCACTTCAGCGTTGCCATGGGGTTCTCACCCAGCAGCTCGGGGTCCACGGCGATACCAAGGGTCTGATAGAAGATGGCGCTGCCGGGCGATGACCGAGCCGGGCGATGCCTTCCCGGCCAGCCGTCAAGCGCAGGCGTCGAGGGCCTGACGGACGAGCATCAGGTCGGAGCTGCGAGGTGGGGACGGACTCTCGCTCGACCCAGGCGAGGAGCGCAGCCAGGTCGGCCGGCGTCTCCTCTTTCCACCGGTTCCCGTTGAAGTCCCAGGTGTGGAGGGCGCGGGGTACGGCCTTCTGGCGGGGCATGACCCTGGACGAGGTAGGCGAGCGGCTCGGGGTGTCGGCCAAGACGGTGGAGCGCTGGATCAACAACCCCAAGCGCCAGCCGAACCGCAGCTACACGTAGCGACGGCATCGCTCCTTCCGTGCGAGGTGTCCTACATCTGGCCGGAGGAGCGGACGTCAGCCGAAGTCACTCAGGCGGGCAGTGCCGAGCTGGTCCAGCTCTACCAGCATCGTTCCGTCGTACCGAGCCGGCTCTGGCCGCAGCTCTACGCCGGCGCCCGGCGGCACTCCGACGTCCTGGTCCACTCGGGCTTTCGTACCGATCAGGTACATGCTCGGCGACCCCGACTCGGCCGCGTTCGCCGTACGAGGGGTCGACGAGGGGATCCGGGGCACCATGGCGAGCAAGATTCGCATCGGGCTGGTCAACTACGCAACGCTGTCCGGGCTCCCCGGAGTCGATTCCGGGGAGGGGACAGGGGACGGCGGGTCAGTTGCCGGCCACGTCCTTCACCGCGACCACGACCGGAGTCGAGCCCGAGACCAGTTCCAAGGTCAGGCCGGCCGTGCCGGGGGAGTCCACCAGCTCGGCCAGGACCGCCGCCACGTCGTCCCGGGGAACCGGCCCGCGGCCCGTGCGGGCCTCCAGGCGCACCAGGCCCCGAGCTGCGTCGTCCGTCAGCACGCCGGGGCGCAGCACGGTCCAGTCCAGACCCGGACGGGACCGGATCGCGTCGTCCGCCGCGCCCTTCGCCCGCAGGTAGACGTCGAAGACCTCGTCCCCCTCGTGCCCGGCGTCCGCGCCCATCGACGAGACGATCACGAAGCGCCGGACGCCCGCCCGCTCCGCCGCGTCCGCGAACAGGACCGCCGCGTCCCGGTCCACCGTGTCCTTGCGGGCCGCCCCGCTGTCCGGGCCCGCGCCCGCCGCGAAGACGGCCGCGTCCGCGCCCCGCAGGACCTCCGCGACCTCCTCCACCGACGCCGACTCCAGATCGAGCACGACGGGCTCGGCCCCCGCCGTCCGCAGGTCCTCCGCCTGCTCCGGGCGGCGGATCAGCCCGACCGCCTCGTGTCCGCCCGCCGAGAGCAGCCGCTCCAGGCGCAGGGCGATCCGACCGTGTCCTCCAGCGATGACGATGCGCATGTTCCGACCGTACGACTCAGCGGGCCGCCGGGCCTCCCGGATCCGTGCGCGCCTGCCGCGGCAGGTCCAGCGCCGCCGCCGAGTCGCAGTACTCCCGCACCGCGCTCGTCCGCGCCACCACCCGCCCCCGGTGCACCACGATCCGGCTGTACGCCAGCGACAGCACGCCCGCGAGCCGTTCGCCCCGCACCGCGAGCAGCTCCGCCGGGAAACCCGCCTCCACCCGCACCTCCGGAAGGCCCATCGCCTCCCGCGCCCGGGAACTCACCGCCCCGTACGCCTCCGCCGGCTCCAGGCCCTCCAGCGAGGCCAGCAGGAAGGCCGCCTCCAGCGGGTCGCCGCGCCCCACCGGGTTCGCCGCGTCCCGCAGCGCCCCGCCGCCCGCCGCGAGCCGCACCCCCGCGGACCGCAGCAGCCGCACCGGGGCCGTACCCCGCCGCTCGGTCCCCGCGCAGCCGCCCTGCGGCAGGCACGTCACCGTCACGCCGGCCGCCGCGAGCCGGTCCGCCGCCCGGCCCGCCACGCCCTCCGGCAGCCGCGCGAGCCCCGCGCACGGGCCGATCGCCACCCCGGGCCGCAGCCCGCCAGCCATCGCCGCGAGACGGGCGAGCCGCGCCGGGTCGTCCCCGTCCGTGTGCAGGTCCACCGGCACCCCGTGCTCGGCCGCCACCTCCAGGACCGCCTCCACGTACCCCGCCGGGTCCGGGTCCAGGTCGGGGCAGCCGCCCACCACCCCGGCGCCCATCTTCACCGCGTCCCGCAGCAGCGCAAGCCCGTCCGCGCCCGCCGCCCCGGTCAGCAGCCGGGGCACCGCCACCGCCGAGAGGTCCGCCAGGCCGCGCAGCGACCGCCGCGCCTGGAGCACGGCCTCCAGGGGGCCGAGCGCGTGCACGTCGCCGATCCGCACGTGCGCCCGCAGCGCGGTCGCCCCGTGCCCGAGCTGGAGCAGCGCCGCCTCGGTGGCCCGTCGCTGCACCTCCTCGGGGGCGTACGAGACCGGGCCGGCGGTGTCGGCGGAGAGGGCGGTGTCGGCGTGGGCGTGCGGTTCGGCCGGCGCCGGCAGCAGCAGATAGCCGCCCAGGTCCACCCGGGTTCCCGCCGTGTTCAGGCTGCCCGCGGTGCCGACGGCCTCGATCCGGCCGCGGACGAGGCGCACGTCCACGGTCCGCCCGTCGGTCAGCCGGGCGTTCGCCAGCAGGAGCGAGCTAGCGTCCTCGGTCGCCGCGTCGCCCGCGTCGTCGGAAGGCGGACGGGGCTGCTTGCTGTCGGCCGACATCGGGCTCCTCACCAAGTCACCAAGATCGTGATCACGCAGCGTGGGTGCAGAGCCTAGGGGCGGGCGCGGCCGCCTTCGAGGAGGAGCGCAATAGTCGTACCGATGAGTCCACGAGTGGCGTACGGGGCGGGTGCGGGCCCCTCCCGGACGGCCAGGGGAAACGGATTTGGGTGATGGGCCGAGGACCGTGTAATGTCTTCCTCGCTCGCCCCAATAGCTCAGTCGGCAGAGCGTCTCCATGGTAAGGAGAAGGTCTACGGTTCGATTCCGTATTGGGGCTCTGGTGAAGGGAATCCCGCCTTCGGGCGGGAGGACCGACATCAAAGCGGTGTAGCTCAGTCGGTAGAGCAAGCGGCTCATAATCGCTGTGTCACCGGTTCAAGTCCGGTCACCGCTACACACAGTAGCCGATTGCGGGGTCGGTCCTGCGATCGGCTACTCTTTCATGTCCCCCACGTTTCGGTGTGGGGGGAGACCATACCCATCCCAATCCGTCCGTCAAGGAGCACTCACGTGGCTGCCACCGACGTCCGCCCGAAGATCACGCTGGCCTGCGTGGAGTGCAAGGAGCGGAACTACATCACCAAGAAGAACCGGCGCAACAACCCGGACCGTCTTGAGATGAAGAAGCACTGCCCCCGCTGCAACTCGCACACCGCGCACCGCGAGACGCGCTAACCAGGCTCGTTCACGAGGCCGCCCCCCTCTCAGGGGGCGGCCTCGTGGCGTTTTTCGCAACAGATCCAGCAGGAGGTATCGAGGCCATGGCGCTCGACCAGTCCTTCGTGGGCCGGACCTATCCGCCCACCCCGGCCTACGAGGTCGGCCGCGAGAAGATCCGCGAATTCGCCGAGGCGATCGGCGACGCGAATCCCGCGTACACCGACGCGGAAGCGGCCAAGGAACTCGGCCACCCCGATGTGATCGCGCCGCCGACCTTCGTGTTCGCGATCACGTTCAAGGCCGCCGGCCAGGTCATCGAGGACCCGCAGCTCGGCCTCGACTACAGCCGCGTCGTCCACGGCGACCAGAAGTTCTCCTACACCCGGCCCGTCCGCGCCGGCGACCGCCTCTCGGTCACCTCCACCATCGAGGCGATCAAGTCGCTGGCCGGCAACGACATCCTGGACATCCGCGGCGAGGTCCACGACGAGACCGGCGAGCACGTCGTCACCGCCTGGACCAAGCTCGTCTCCCGCGCCCCCGAGGAGGCCTGACCATGACCGCGAAGATCGCCTACGACGAGGTCGAGGTCGGCACCGAGCTGCCGGCCGGGACCTTCCCCGTGACCCGCGCCACCCTCGTCCGGTACGCCGGCGCCTCCGGGGACTTCAACCCCATCCACTGGAACGAGAAGTTCGCGGTGGAGGTCGGCCTCCCCGACGTCATCGCCCACGGCATGTTCACCATGGCCGAGGCGATCCGCGTCGTCACCGACTGGGCCGGCGACCCCGCCGCCGTCGTCGAGTACGGCGTCCGCTTCACCAAGCCCGTCGTCGTCCCGGACGACGGCGTCGGCGCCGTGATCGAGGTCTCCGCGAAGGTCGCCGCCAAGCTGGACGACCGGCAGGTGCGGGTGGACCTCACGGCCACCAGCGCCGGCCAGAAGGTCCTGGGCATGAGCCGGGCGGTCGTCCGCCTGGCCTGACGGCCCGTACGTCAGGGGGGCGGAGGCACTCACGTGAGTACCCTTGAGCCCGTGCAGCAGCTCAAGGACGCCCCCCTCGCCCCCCTGACCACCTTCCGGCTCGGCGGCCCCGCCACCCGGCTCGTCACGGCCACCACCGACGACGAGGTGATCGCCGCGGTCCGCGAGGCCGACGCGACCGGGACCCCGCTGCTCGTCATCGGCGGCGGCTCCAACCTGGTCATCGGCGACAAGGGCTTCGAGGGCACCGCGCTGCACATCGCCACCACCGGCTTCTCCCTCGACGGGACCCGCCTGGAGCTCGCCGCGGGCGAGGTGTGGACGGACGCGGTCGCCCGGACCGTGGAGGCCGGGCTCGCAGGCGTCGAGTGCCTGGCCGGCATCCCCGGCTCGGCCGGCGCCACCCCGATCCAGAACGTCGGCGCGTACGGGCAGGACGTCTCCGCCACCATCAGCGAGGTCGTCGCCTACGACCGCCGGGCCGACGAGACCGTCACCCTCACGAACGCCGAGTGCGCCTTCTCCTACCGGCACAGCCTCTTCAAGGAGCACCCCGAGCGGTACGTCGTGCTGCGGGTCCGCTTCGCGCTGGAGGACGCCGGCGGGCTCTCCGCCCCGATCGCGTACCCGGAGACCGCCCGCGCCCTCGGCGTCGAGGCCGGCGACCGCGTCCCGCTCGCCCGCGCGCGGGAGACCGTCCTCGGGCTCCGCGCCGGCAAGGGCATGGTCCTCGACCCCGAGGACCATGACACCTGGTCCGCCGGTTCCTTCTTCACCAACCCGATCCTCACGGCGGAGGAGTACGAGGCCTTCCTCGCGCGCGTGGCCGAGCGCCTCGGTCCCGACGCCACCGCGCCCGCCTACCCGGCCGGAGAGGGCCGCACCAAGACCTCCGCCGCCTGGCTCATCGACAAGGCGGGCTTCACCAAGGGGTACGGCTCCGGCCCCGCCCGCATCTCCACCAAGCACACCCTCGCCCTGACGAACCGCGGCGAGGCCACCACCGAGGACCTCCTGGCCCTCGCCCGGGAGGTCGTCGCCGGCGTCCGCGCCGCCTTCGGCATCACCCTCGTCAACGAACCGGTGACGGTCGGCGTGGAGCTCTAGGACGACTCGCCGGTCCTCGCGCGGCGGCGCCTGGGTCCTGTCGTCGAACTCCCGCCTGCCCCACGACGCCGTGCACGCACTCTCGCCGCACCGGGCACAAGGCCGAGTACGGTCCCGTACGAGGCCTGGCGCCCGGCACGCCGGGAGCACGCACCTGACGCCGCGGGGCCGCCCTCCGGGCGACGCCGGGAGTTCGACGACAGGCCCTAGTAGGCGACGCCCACGCCGCGGCGGACCGTCGACGGGTCGGCGAGGACCGCCAGCATCGCGTGGGCCACGTCCGCGCGGGCCAGCGTGCGGCCCCGCGTCGGGGTGCCGCCCACGACCCTGCGGTAGCGGCCGGTGACCGGCCGGTCCGTCAGCTTCGGCGGCCGGACCGAGGTCCAGTCGGCGGCGCTCGCCGCCAGCTCGGACTCCATGACCCGCAGGTCGGCGTAGACGTCCTCGAAGACCTTGCCGACCACCGCCAGGACGGCCCTGTCCAGGAGGCCGTCCCCCTCGGCGGCCGGTCCCACGGGGGCCGCGCTGACCACGACGAGCCGCCGCACGCCCTCCGCGTGCATCGCCGCGAGCACCGGCCGCGTGAGCCGGGCCGCCACCCCCGAGGCCGCGTCCGCGCGGTTGCGGGCGCCCAGGGCCGAGAGGACCGCGTCTCGGCCCGCCACCGCGCCGCGCAGGGCGTCGGCGTCCGCGAGGTCGCTGCGGAAGACCTCCAGGCGCTCGCCGGTGACGGCGAACCGCGCGGGGTCCCGGACGACCGCCGTCACCTCGTGACCCGCGTCCAGCGCCTGCCGGACGACCTCCCGGCCGACCCCACCGGTCGCACCGAAGACAGTGAGCTTCATGACGCCCTCCTCCACTGGTAAGTGAGTACTCACTCACCTCAGGGTGGGTGGATACTCACCTACGCGTCAAGAGCGAGTGGAGGATGCATGGAACAGAGGCCGACCCGGGTCCGGATCGTCGACGCCGCGCGCGACCTCATGGGCACCGTGGGGCTCGCCCGCACCACCACCAAGGAGATCGCCCGGGCCGCGGGCTGCTCGGAGGCCGCCCTCTACAAGCACTTCGCGAGCAAGGAGCAGCTCTTCCTCACCGTCCTCACGGAACGGCTCCCGCGGCTCGGCGGCCTCCTGGAGACGCTCGCCGTCGACCCCGGCGGGCGCACGGTCGAGGAGAACCTCACCGAGATCGCCCGGCAGGCCGCCCGCTTCTACGAGCAGACCTTCCCGATCGCCGCCTCGCTCTACGCCGAACCACGGCTCAAGGCCCGCCACGACGCCGCCATCCGCGAGCTCGGCGCCGGCGCGCACCGGCCGATCGAGGGCCTCACCGCCTATCTGCGGGCCGAGCAGCTGCACGGCCGCATCGGCCCCGACGCCGACCCGCGGGCCGCCGCCGCCCTCCTCCTCGGCGCCTGCGCCCAGCGGGCCTTCGCCTACGACTCGCTGCCCGAGGGGGAGGGGCCCCCGCCCGTCGAGGACTTCGCTCGCGGGATCGCCCGCACCCTGATGCGCGGGCTCAGCTAGCCAGCCAGTCGTCGATCCCCGCCAAGAGCGACTTCCGGACGCCCTCGGGGGCCGCGGAGCCGCGGACCGACTGGCGGGCCAGCTCCGCCAGCTCCGCGTCGGTGAAGCCGTGGTGGCGCCGGGCGAGCTCGTACTGGGCGGCCAGGCGGGAGCCGAAGAGGAGCGGGTCGTCGGCGCCGAGGGCCAGCGGCACGCCCGCCTCGAAGAGGGTGCGCAGGGGGACGTCCTCGTGCTTCTCGTACACGCCCAGGGCCACGTTGGAGGCGGGACAGACCTCGCAGGTCACGCCCCGCTCCACGAGCTTGCGCAGCAGGCGCTCGTCCTCCGCCGCCCGCACGCCGTGCCCGACGCGGGAGGCCCGCAGGTCGTCCAGGCAGTCGCGGACGGAGGAGGGACCGGCCAGCTCGCCGCCGTGCGGGGCCGCCAGGAGGCCGCCCTCGCGGGCGATCGCGAAGGCCCGGTCGAAGTCGCGGGCCATGCCCCGGCGCTCGTCGTTGGAGAGCCCGAAGCCGACCACGCCCCGGTCCGCGTACCGCACCGCGAGCCGGGCCAGCGTGCGGGCCTCCAGCGGGTGCTTCATGCGGTTCGCGGCGACCAGGACCCGCATCCCGAGCCCGGTCTCCCGGGAGGCCGCGTCGACCGCGTCCAGGATGATCTCCAGGGCCGGGATGAGCCCGCCCAGGTGCGGAGCGTACGAGGTCGGGTCGACCTGGATCTCCAGCCACCCGGAACCGTCCCGGACGTCCTCCTGCGCCGCCTCCCGCACCAGCCGCTGGATGTCCTCGGGGGACCGCAGGCAGGAGCGGGCGATGTCGTACAGGCGCTGGAAGCGGAACCAGCCGCGTTCGTCGGTCGCCCGCAGCTGCGGGGGCGCGCCGCCCTTCAACGCCTCCGGGAGGTGCACTCCGTACTTGTCGGCCAGTTCGAGGAGGGTCGAGGGCCGCATCGAACCGGTGAAGTGCAGGTGCAGGTGGGCCTTGGGCAGGGTGCTGAGGTCGCGGGAAGGGTGCTCCATCGGCCGATCCTGCCTTACCCGAATGGCGGTACGCACGGCGATTCCCCGATCGATACCCGCCCGAACGCAGAAACGGGCCCCGGTTCCGAGGGAACCGGGGCCCGTCCCGTACGGTCCGGCCAGGTCAGTCGCGGGCCTCGGCCAGCAGCTTCTGCATGCGGGACACGCCCTCCACCAGGTCCTCGTCGCCGAGCGCGTACGACAGGCGCAGGTAGCCGGGGGTGCCGAAGGCCTCGCCCGGGACGACCGCGACCTCGGCCTCGTCCAGGATCAGCGCGGCCAGCTCGACGGAGGTCTGCGGGCGCTTGCCGCGGATCTCCTTGCCGAGCAGCCCCTTCACCGACGGGTACACGTAGAACGCGCCCTCCGGCGTCGGGCAGACGAGGCCCTCGATCTCGTTGAGCATCCGCACGATGGTCTGGCGGCGGCGGTCGAAGGCCCGGCCCATCTCCTCGACGGCGTCCAGGTTCCCGGAGACGGCGGCGAGCGCGGCCACCTGGGCCACGTTGGAGACGTTGGAGGTGGCGTGCGACTGCAGGTTGGTCGCGGCCTTCACGACGTCCTTCGGGCCGATGATCCACCCCACGCGCCAGCCGGTCATCGCGTACGTCTTCGCGACGCCGTTGACGACGATGCACTTGTCGCGCAGCTCCGGCAGGACCGCCGGCAGGGACGCGGCGGTGGCACCGCCGTACACCAGGTGCTCGTAGATCTCGTCGGTGAGGACCCACAGGCCGTGCTCGACGGCCCAGCGGCCGATGGCCTCGGTCTCGGCCTCGCTGTAGACGGCGCCGGTCGGGTTCGACGGGGAGACGAAGAGGACGACCTTCGTCCGCTCCGTGCGGGCCGCCTCCAGCTGCTCCACCGAGACGCGGTAGCCGGTGGTCTCGTCCGCGACGACCTCCACCGGGACGCCGCCGGCGAGGCGGATCGACTCCGGGTAGGTGGTCCAGTACGGCGCCGGGACGATGACCTCGTCGCCCGGGTCGAGGATCGCGGCGAAGGCCTCGTAGATCGCCTGCTTGCCGCCGTTGGTCACCAGGACCTGGGAGGGGTCCACCTCGTAGCCGGAGTCGCGGAGCGTCTTGGCGGCGATCGCGGCCTTCAGCTCGGGCAGGCCGCCGGCCGGCGTGTAGCGGTGGAACTTCGGGTTCTTGCAGGCCTCGACGGCCGCGTCGACGATGTAGTCCGGGGTCGGGAAGTCGGGCTCTCCGGCGCCGAAACCGATCACCGGGCGCCCGGCGGCCTTGAGGGCCTTGGCCTTGGCGTCGACGGCGAGGGTGGCGGACTCGGAGATCGCACCGATCCGGGCGGAGACCCGACGCTCGGTGGGAGGGGTAGCAGCGCTCATGCGGCCATCGTCCCAGACCGTTTCCCGGCCCGGCACACAGGTTTCAGGGAGCGGACAGGAGCGGTCGATACCGGTCGCGGAGAGGCCCTCCGGCAGGTCGGCGCGGTTCCTGTTCGACGTGAGGCCCCAAGACCACGTACACTCACTCCTCGTTGGCCCGCAGCCACCCCACCACACATGGGGTAGGTTGGGGGACACCGCAAAGGGTCGTAGCTCAATTGGTAGAGCACCGGTCTCCAAAACCGGCGGTTGGGGGTTCAAGTCCCTCCGGCCCTGCTACACACACCGCCAGGCTGTGTGCGCATGTACGTCTTCATTGCATTGTCGTGCGGCTCCACCCGGGCGCGGCACGGCCACGACCCGGAATCAGGTGAGAGATCGTGACGGACGCCGTTGGCTCCATCGACATGCCTGATGCCGAAGACGCTTCCGAGTCGAAGAAGGGCCGCAAGGGCGGCAAGCGCGGGAAGAAGGGCCCCCTGGGCCGTCTCGCCGTCTTCTACCGGCAGATCGTCGCCGAGCTCCGCAAGGTCGTCTGGCCGACACGTAGTCAGCTCACCTCGTACACCACGGTCGTCATCGTCTTCGTGGTCGTGATGATCGGCCTGGTGACCGTGATTGACTTGGGCTTCCAGGAAGCAGTCAAGTACGTCTTCGGCTGACTTTTTGTTCCACCCCATCTGTATCGCAGGAAGAAGCAGCCACCGTGTCTGACGCGAACCTGAACGACGCCTTCGAGTCCGAGCCCGTCGAGGACGAGCTGGACATCGTCGAGGCCGCCGACGAGGACGAGGACCTGGTCGAGGCTGCGGACGCCGCCGCGGGCGACGTCGAGGACGACGCGGACGACGCGGACGACACCGAGGAAGCGGACGAGGAGTCCGTGGACGAGGACGCCGACGACTCCGCGGACGACGAGGCCGAGGACGACGTCGAGGCTGAGTCCGACGCCGAGGTCGAGACCGAGGAGGAGGCCGAGCCGGCCGCCCCCGTCGACCCCGTCGCCGCCCTCCGCGAGGAGCTGCGCACCCTGCCCGGCGAGTGGTACGTCATCCACACCTACGCGGGCTACGAGAAGCGCGTGAAGGCCAACCTGGAGCAGCGCGCCGTCTCGCTCAACGTCGAGGACTTCATCTACCAGGCCGAGGTGCCCGAGGAAGAGATCGTCCAGATCAAGGGCGGCGAGCGGAAGAACGTCAAGCAGAACAAGCTTCCGGGCTACGTCCTCGTCCGCATGGACCTGACGAACGAGTCCTGGGGCGTCGTCCGCAACACGCCCGGCGTCACCGGCTTCGTGGGCAACGCCTACGACCCGTACCCGCTGACCCTGGACGAGATCGTCAAGATGCTCGCCCCGGAGGCCGAGGAGAAGGCCGCCCGCGAGGCCGCCGAGGCCGAGGGCAAGCCGGCTCCGGCCCGCAAGCTGGAGGTCCAGGTCCTCGACTTCGAGGTCGGCGACTCGGTCACCGTCACCGACGGCCCCTTCGCCACTCTCCAGGCCACGATCAACGAGATCAACCCGGACTCGAAGAAGGTCAAGGGCCTCGTCGAGATCTTCGGTCGCGAGACCCCGGTCGAGCTCAGCTTCGACCAGATCCAGAAGAACTGACGACACAAGTTTCCGGACAGGTCAGAGGGGCTGCTGCAGCCCCTCTGACCTGCTCGGTTTTTGGACGCACGGCTATACCCGTTATCGTTGTGCGGTATGCCTCCATCCGGATGACCGGATGGATCGGCTGAAAAACTCTCACTAGGACCCGGAGAGAGCAATGCCTCCCAAGAAGAAGAAGGTCACGGGGCTCATCAAGCTCCAGATCAACGCCGGTGCGGCCAACCCGGCCCCGCCGGTCGGCCCCGCGCTCGGTCAGCACGGCGTCAACATCATGGAGTTCTGCAAGGCCTACAACGCCGCGACCGAGTCGCAGCGTGGCTGGGTGATCCCGGTGGAGATCACGGTCTACGAGGACCGTTCCTTCACCTTCATCACCAAGACTCCGCCGGCCGCGAAGATGATCCTCAAGGCCGCGGGCGTGGAGAAGGGCTCCGGCGAGCCGCACAAGACCAAGGTTGCCAAGATCACCGAGGCGCAGGTCCGCGAGATCGCCACCACCAAGATGCCCGACCTCAACGCGAACGACCTGGACGCCGCGTCGAAGATCATCGCCGGCACCGCCCGTTCCATGGGCATCACGGTCGAGGGCTGATCACCTCCCCCTCGTGACCTCAGTGGTAGGGCCAAGCGCTGGCCCGCACCACGACTCCGTACCTGAAACACACCAGGAGCAGAAGTGAAGCGCAGCAAGTCCCTCCGGGCTGCCGACGCCAAGATCGACCGGGAGAAGCTGTACGCCCCGCTCGAGGCCGTGCGTCTCGCCAAGGAGACCTCCACCACCAAGTTCGACGGCACCGTCGAGGTGGCCTTCCGTCTGGGCGTCGACCCGCGCAAGGCCGACCAGATGGTCCGTGGCACCGTCAACCTCCCGCACGGCACCGGCAAGACCGCCCGGGTCCTGGTCTTCGCGACCGGTGAGCGTGCCGAGGCCGCGGTCGCCGCGGGCGCCGACATCGTCGGCTCCGACGAGCTGATCGACGAGATCGCCAAGGGCCAGCGCCTGAACGAGTTCGACGCCGTGGTCGCCACCCCGGACCTCATGGGCAAGGTCGGCCGCCTCGGCCGCGTGCTCGGTCCGCGTGGTCTCATGCCGAACCCGAAGACCGGCACCGTCACCCCCGATGTCGCCAAGGCTGTCAACGACATCAAGGGCGGCAAGATCGAGTTCCGCGTCGACAAGCACTCGAACCTGCACTTCATCATCGGCAAGACGTCCTTCGACGACACGCAGCTGGTGGAGAACTACGGCGCGGCCCTGGAGGAGATCCTCCGTCTGAAGCCGTCCGCCGCCAAGGGCCGCTACATCAAGAAGGCCGCCATCAGCACCACGATGGGCCCCGGCATCCCGGTCGACGGCAACCGCACCCGCAACCTCCTCGTCGAGGAGGACCCGGCCGCGGTCTGAGCCCTTCCGGCTTGAACGCAGTCAGTCCCGAAGCCGCCCCCCGTTCCTCTCCGGAGGAACGGGGGGCGGCTTCATTCGCGTCTCCTCCTGTCGTAGCCGTCGGCTACGGTGCAAGGGAACGCGAAGACGATGATCACGAAGATCAAGGGGTGGGGAACACCTATGAGCAAGTCCTCCTGGAAGCGCGCGGGCGTCGCGACCCTCTCCGCGGCGGCTCTCGTCGCGGGCCTCGCCGGCTGCAACGACGGCGACGCGAAGGCGGTCGGCAAGGCCCTCGGCGACCCGCTGCAGGCCCTCACGGCGGCGTACGAGAAGACCTCGGCCGCGAAGTCCGCCAAGATGCAGATGACCATGAGCATCGAGGGCGTCGGCCCCCAGTCCGGCACCATGGAGATGACCGGCGTCCAGGGCTGGGCCCCGGCGTCGATGGACATCACCATGAAGGGTTCCATGCTGAGCGCGGGCAACCCCGAGGCGCCCGAGCAGATGCGCGTGGTGATGCTCGACAACGTCATGTACATGGACATGGGCGAGAAGCAGGCCGCCCAGATGGACGGCAAGCGCTGGATGAAGCTGGACCTCAAGGCCGCGGCCGCGGAGTCCGGTGACAAGGCCCTCCAGAAGCAGATGACCGGCGGCCTGGACAACATGAACCAGGACCCGGCCCAGCAGCTCGCCCTGCTGCTCGACTCCCCGGACCTCAAGCACGTCGGCGCCGAGAAGATCAACGGCATGGAGACCGAGCACTACAAGGGAACGCTCACCTTCGAGCAGATGCTCGCGGCGAACGAGTCCTCGAAGCTCCTCTCCAAGGAGGAGCACGACAAGCTCATCGAGAACGTGAAGAAGACCGGCCTCAAGGGCTACGACACCGAGGTCTGGGTCAACAAGGACGGCTACCCGGCCCGCATGGACGTCGGCATGGAGATGGCGGAGGGCAAGGTCCGGATCCGCGCCGACTACAGCGACTACGGCACCCAGAGCGCCGTCGAGGCCCCGCCGGCGAGCCAGACCGTCGACCTCTTCAAGATGCTCCAGGAGGCCGGCGCCGGTGAGGGCGCCCAGGGCTGATTTGCCCCTGGCCCAGACCGTCACGTAAGCTTCCACAGAAGCCAAAGACCGCTGGTCGTTGCTGTGCCCTCACCGGGTGCGGTGGCCGAAGGATCCGTTGACGACGGACGACCCGCGCAGGTGACTGTGGAGAGTTCCCGGATGTTCCATCCGGTCGAGCTTTGCCCCGTGCGCCTGCGCCCGGGGCGTTTTCGTTGTTCAGCCCCTTCTGAGCGGTCCTCATCACCCGGAAGGAGGCGAACGCACTATGCCGACGCCCAACAAGGCTGCATCGGTGGCCGAGCTCAAGGACGCGTTCCAGAGCTCCAACGCCGCCGTGCTGACCGAGTACCGGGGTCTCACCGTCGCGCAGCTCAAGACGCTGCGTCGTTCTCTCGGTGAGAACGCCCAGTACGCCGTGGTGAAGAACACGCTGACCAAGATTGCGGCCAACGAGGCCGGGATCACCGCACTGGACGAGCACTTCGCTGGTCCGACCGCGGTCGCCTTCGTCACCGGTGACCCGGTGGAGTCGGCGAAGGCCCTGCGTGACTTCGCCAAGGAGAACCCGAACCTCATCATCAAGGCCGGTGTCCTTGACGGTAAGGCTCTCTCCGCCGACGACATCAAGAAGCTTGCGGACCTTGAGTCCCGCGAGGTTCTGCTCAGCAAGCTGGCCGGCGCCTTCAAGGGCAAGCAGTCTCAGGCTGCTCAGCTCTTCCAGGCTCTGCCGTCGAAGCTCGTCCGCACCGTGGACGCGCTCCGTGCCAAGCAGGCCGAGCAGGGCGGTGCCGAGTAATTCGGCTCGCGCATTGATCCGCGCCGCGTAGTGCGCGGGTCGTAGCGGGCCGTTACGCCCGCCTCTATAGACACATCGGCACCTGCCGAATTAGTGGAAGGATCGCCCATCATGGCGAAGCTCTCTCAGGACGACCTCCTCGCCCAGTTCGAGGAGATGACCCTCATCGAGCTCTCCGAGTTCGTGAAGGCCTTCGAGGAGAAGTTCGACGTCACCGCCGCCGCGGCCGTCGCCGTTGCCGCCCCCGCCGCCGGTGGTGGCGACGCTGCCGGTGCCGCCGAGGAGCAGGACGAGTTCGACGTCATCCTCGAGGGTGCCGGCGACAAGAAGATCCAGGTCATCAAGGTCGTGCGCGAGCTCACCTCCCTGGGCCTCAAGGAGGCCAAGGACCTCGTCGACGGCACCCCGAAGCCGGTCCTCGAGAAGGTCGCGAAGGACGCCGCCGAGAAGGCCGCCGAGGCCCTCAAGGGCGCCGGCGCCACCGTCACGGTCAAGTAAGGCCGTCTCGGCTCGCTGAGCTGACTCTCGCCCCCGTGTAACGCGGAGGCACCGAAAGGCGATCATCCATCTGGGTGGTCGCCTTTCGGCGTTCCCGGGACCCGCGTGGCGGGGGTCCTCAGGGTCACCGGAAGCGGAGTATGGTGATCTTCGCCGTGCGCCGCTCGCGGGCGGGGGCCTTGACGAACGGCACGCCGCGCGCAATTCTCAGGACGCGTCGTCACAACGATCCGATTCCGAGGCATGGATCGACGACGGAACGGGCAGTATCGAGGTGCGCCGCACGGCGCGAGTACCGCGGAGTTGAGAGCAACGAGGGTCGCGAGGAAGTCGCCCTGGACATCAGTGGGCCAAGTGGCTACACTGTCCCTTTGCGCTGCCTGTTAGCTGCCTCCTGCCCGTCACCAGGGGCATACCTTCGCATCAGCTTCGTGGACCGACCCCGTCTGACCTGGCCTTTCGGCCACTTCAGGAAACGTCTGCCGTGAAGCGTTGCTGGGGACCGGTACGCGCGTAGTGAGTCCGAGCCCTCGGAAGGACCCCCTCTTGGCCGCCTCGCGCAACGCCTCGAACAACATGAACAACGCCGCCAGCACCGCCCCGCTGCGCATCTCCTTCGCAAAGATCAAGGAGCCCCTCGAGGTTCCGAACCTCCTCGCGCTGCAGACCGAGAGCTTTGACTGGCTGCTCGGGAACGCCGCCTGGAAGGCTCGCGTCGAGGCCGCCCTCGAGTCGGGACAGGACGTCCCCACGAAGTCCGGCCTGGAGGAGATCTTCGAGGAGATCTCCCCGATCGAGGACTTCTCCGGGTCGATGTCGCTGACCTTCCGCGACCACCGCTTCGAGCCGCCGAAGAACTCCATCGACGAGTGCAAGGACCGTGACTTCACGTACGGCGCCCCGCTCTTCGTCACCGCCGAGTTCACCAACAACGAGACCGGCGAGATCAAGTCCCAGACGGTCTTCATGGGCGACTTCCCGCTCATGACGAACAAGGGCACCTTCGTCATCAACGGCACCGAGCGTGTCGTCGTCTCGCAGCTCGTCCGCTCGCCGGGCGTCTACTTCGACTCCTCCATCGACAAGACGTCCGACAAGGACATCTTCTCCGCCAAGATCATCCCCTCCCGGGGTGCCTGGCTGGAGATGGAGATCGACAAGCGCGACCTCGTCGGCGTCCGCATCGACCGCAAGCGCAAGCAGTCGGTCACCGTCCTCCTGAAGGCCCTCGGCTGGACCACCGAGCAGATCCTCCAGGAGTTCGGCGAGTACGAGTCCATGCGCGCCACCCTGGAGAAGGACCACACCCAGGGCCAGGACGACGCGCTGCTCGACATCTACCGCAAGCTCCGTCCGGGCGAGCCGCCGACCCGCGAGGCCGCGCAGACGCTGCTCGAGAACCTGTACTTCAACCCCAAGCGCTACGACCTGGCCAAGGTCGGCCGCTACAAGGTCAACAAGAAGCTGGGCGCCGACGCTCCGCTGGACGCCGGGATCCTGACCGTCGAGGACATCATCGCGACGATCAAGTACCTGGTGAAGCTGCACGCCGGCGAGACCGAGACCGTCGGTGACAGCGGCGCGTCGATCGTCGTCGAGACCGACGACATCGACCACTTCGGCAACCGTCGTCTGCGCAACGTCGGCGAGCTCATCCAGAACCAGGTCCGCACGGGTCTGGCCCGTATGGAGCGCGTCGTCCGCGAGCGGATGACCACCCAGGACGTCGAGGCGATCACGCCGCAGACCCTGATCAACATCCGGCCGGTCGTCGCCTCCATCAAGGAGTTCTTCGGCACCAGCCAGCTGTCCCAGTTCATGGACCAGAACAACCCGCTCTCGGGTCTGACGCACAAGCGTCGTCTGTCCGCGCTGGGCCCCGGTGGTCTCTCCCGTGAGCGGGCCGGCTTCGAGGTCCGAGACGTGCACCCGTCCCACTACGGACGCATGTGCCCGATCGAGACCCCCGAAGGCCCGAACATCGGTCTGATCGGTTCGCTCGCCTCGTACGGCCGCGTCAACGCGTTCGGCTTCATCGAGACGCCGTACCGCAAGGTCGTCGACGGCCAGGTCACCGACGAGGTCGACTACGTCACCGCCGACGAGGAGGACCGGTTCGTCATCGCGCAGGCCAACGCCGCGCTCGACGACGAGCTCCGGTTCACCGAGAACCGCGTCCTGGTCCGCAAGCGTGGAGGCGAGGTCGACTACGTCGAGCCGTCGGACGTGGACTACATGGACGTCTCGCCGCGCCAGATGGTGTCGGTCGCGACCGCCATGATCCCCTTCCTGGAGCACGACGACGCCAACCGCGCCCTCATGGGCGCGAACATGATGCGCCAGGCCGTTCCGCTCATCAAGGCGGAGGCCCCGCTCGTCGGCACCGGCATGGAGTACCGCTGCGCCACCGACGCCGGCGACGTCCTCAAGGCCGAGAAGGCGGGTGTCGTCCAGGAGCTGTCGGCCGACTACATCACGGTCGCCAACGACGACGGCACGTACAACACGTACCGCCTGCACAAGTTCTCCCGGTCGAACCAGGGCACCTCCGTCAACCAGAAGGTCGTCGTCGCCGAGGGCGACCACGTCATCGAGGGCCAGGTCCTCGCCGACGGTCCCGCCACCGAAGACGGCGAGATGGCGCTCGGCAAGAACCTCCTCGTGGCGTTCATGCCGTGGGAGGGCCACAACTACGAGGACGCGATCATCCTGTCGCAGCGCCTCGTGCAGGACGACGTCCTCTCCTCGATCCACATCGAGGAGCACGAGGTCGACGCCCGTGACACCAAGCTCGGCCCCGAGGAGATCACCCGGGACATCCCGAACGTCTCCGAGGAGGTCCTCGCCGACCTCGACGAGCGCGGCATCATCCGCATCGGTGCCGAGGTCGTCGCCGGCGACATCCTGGTCGGCAAGGTCACGCCCAAGGGCGAGACCGAGCTCACCCCGGAGGAGCGCCTGCTCCGCGCGATCTTCGGCGAGAAGGCCCGCGAGGTCCGCGACACCTCCCTGAAGGTCCCGCACGGCGAGACCGGCAAGATCATCGGTGTCCGCGTCTTCGACCGCGAGGAGGGGGACGAGCTTCCCCCGGGCGTGAACCAGCTGGTCCGCGTCTACGTCGCCCAGAAGCGCAAGATCACCGACGGTGACAAGCTCGCCGGCCGCCACGGCAACAAGGGTGTCATCTCCAAGATCCTCCCGATCGAGGACATGCCCTTCCTGGAGGACGGCACCCCGGTCGACATCATCCTCAACCCGCTGGGTGTCCCGTCCCGAATGAATCCGGGACAGGTCCTGGAGATCCACCTCGGCTGGCTCGCCAGCCGCGGCTGGGACGTCTCCGGCCTCGCGGACGAGTGGGCGCAGCGTCTCCAGGCCATCGGCGCCGACCAGGTCGCCCCCGGCACCAACGTCGCGACCCCGGTCTTCGACGGTGCCCGCGAGGACGAGCTCGCCGGTCTGCTCCAGCACACCATCCCGAACCGCGACGGCGAGCGCATGGTGCTCCCGACCGGTAAGGCGCGCCTGTTCGACGGCCGCTCCGGCGAGCCGTTCCCGGACCCGATCTCGGTCGGGTACATGTACATCCTCAAGCTGCACCACCTGGTCGACGACAAGCTGCACGCGCGTTCGACCGGCCCGTACTCGATGATCACCCAGCAGCCGCTGGGTGGTAAGGCCCAGTTCGGTGGCCAGCGCTTCGGTGAGATGGAGGTGTGGGCGCTGGAGGCTTACGGCGCCGCGTACGCCCTCCAGGAGCTGCTGACGATCAAGTCCGACGACGTGACCGGCCGCGTGAAGGTCTACGAGGCCATCGTCAAGGGCGAGAACATCCCTGAGCCCGGCATCCCCGAGTCCTTCAAGGTGCTCATCAAGGAGATGCAGTCCCTGTGCCTCAACGTGGAGGTGCTGTCCTCGGACGGCATGTCCATCGAGATGCGCGACACCGACGAGGACGTCTTCCGCGCAGCGGAGGAGCTCGGCATCGACCTGTCCCGGCGCGAGCCGAGCAGCGTCGAAGAGGTCTGACGGGAGTCCGGCGGACCTTGAGTGATCAAGGTCCGCCGGCCCCAGGACCCCCGTATCAGACCCCACAGCCTTACAACCCTGAGAGGGATTGACGCATAGTGCTCGACGTCAACTTCTTCGACGAGCTCCGGATCGGTCTGGCCACCGCTGACGACATCCGTCAGTGGAGCCACGGCGAGGTCAAGAAGCCGGAGACCATCAACTACCGCACCCTGAAGCCCGAGAAGGACGGACTCTTCTGCGAGAAGATCTTCGGTCCGACCCGGGACTGGGAGTGCTACTGCGGCAAGTACAAGCGTGTCCGCTTCAAGGGCATCATCTGTGAGCGGTGTGGCGTCGAGGTCACCCGCGCCAAGGTGCGCCGCGAGCGGATGGGCCACATCGAGCTCGCCGCTCCCGTCACCCACATCTGGTACTTCAAGGGCGTCCCGTCGCGCCTCGGGTACCTGCTCGACCTCGCCCCGAAGGACCTGGAGAAGGTCATCTACTTCGCGGCGTACATGATCACCTTCGTCGACGACGAGCGCCGCACGCGCGACCTGCCGTCGCTGGAGGCCCACGTCTCCGTCGAGCGCCAGCAGATCGAGCAGCGCCGCGACTCCGACCTGGAGAACCGCGCCAAGAAGCTCGAGTCCGACCTGGCCGAGCTGGAGGCCGAGGGCGCCAAGGCCGACGTGCGCCGCAAGGTGCGCGAGGGTGCCGAGCGCGAGATGAAGCAGCTGCGCGACCGCGCGCAGCGCGAGATCGACCGTCTGGACGAGGTCTGGTCGCGCTTCAAGAACCTCAAGGTCCAGGACCTGGAGGGCGACGAGCTCCTCTACCGCGAGCTGCGTGACCGCTTCGGCACGTACTTCGACGGCTCGATGGGTGCCGCGGCGCTGCAGAAGCGCCTGGAGTCCTTCGACCTGGAGGAGGAGGCGGAGAAGCTCCGCGAGATCATCCGGACCGGCAAGGGCCAGAAGAAGACCCGTGCGCTCAAGCGCCTCAAGGTCGTCTCCGCGTTCCTGCAGACCGCGAACAGCCCCAAGGGCATGGTTCTCGACTGCGTGCCGGTCATCCCGCCGGACCTCCGTCCGATGGTGCAGCTCGACGGTGGCCGCTTCGCGACCTCCGACCTGAACGACCTGTACCGCCGTGTGATCAACCGCAACAACCGTCTGAAGCGTCTGCTCGACCTCGGTGCCCCCGAGATCATCGTGAACAACGAGAAGCGGATGCTCCAGGAGGCGGTCGACGCCCTCTTCGACAACGGCCGTCGCGGTCGCCCGGTGACGGGCCCCGGCAACCGTCCGCTGAAGTCCCTCAGCGACATGCTGAAGGGCAAGCAGGGTCGTTTCCGTCAGAACCTGCTCGGCAAGCGTGTCGACTACTCGGCGCGTTCCGTCATCGTCGTCGGCCCGCAGCTCAAGCTGCACCAGTGCGGTCTGCCGAAGGCCATGGCCCTGGAGCTCTTCAAGCCGTTCGTGATGAAGCGCCTGGTGGACCTGAACCACGCGCAGAACATCAAGTCGGCGAAGCGGATGGTCGAGCGCGGCCGCACGGTCGTGTACGACGTCCTCGAAGAGGTCATCGCCGAGCACCCGGTGCTGCTGAACCGTGCGCCCACGCTGCACCGCCTCGGCATCCAGGCCTTCGAGCCGCAGCTGGTCGAGGGCAAGGCCATCCAGATCCACCCGCTCGTCTGCACCGCCTTCAACGCGGACTTCGACGGTGACCAGATGGCCGTGCACCTGCCGCTCTCCGCGGAGGCGCAGGCCGAGGCCCGCATCCTGATGCTGTCCTCGAACAACATCCTCAAGCCGGCCGACGGCCGCCCGGTGACGATGCCGACCCAGGACATGGTCCTCGGTCTGTTCTTCCTCACCACCGACGGCGAGCTGCGTGACGTCAAGGGCGAGGGCCGCGCGTTCGGCTCCACGGCCGAGGCGATCATGGCGTTCGACGCCGGCGAGCTGTCGCTGCAGTCGCAGATCGACATCCGCTTCCCGATCGGCACCGTTCCGCCGCGCGGCTGGGTCCCCCCGGTCGCCGAGGAGGGCGAGCCGGAGTGGCAGACGGGTGACTCGTTCCGTCTGAAGACGACGCTGGGCCGCGCGCTCTTCAACGAGCTGCTGCCCGAGGACTACCCGTTCGTCGACTACTCGGTGGGCAAGAAGCAGCTCTCCGAGATCGTCAACGACCTGGCGGAGCGCTACCCCAAGGTCATCGTGGCGGCGACGCTCGACAACCTGAAGGCGGCCGGCTTCCACTGGGCGACCCGTTCGGGCGTCACCGTGGCCATCTCCGACGTCGTCGTGCCCGAGGCCAAGAAGGCCATCGTCAAGGGCTACGAGGAGCAGGACGAGAAGGTCCAGAAGCAGTACGAGCGCGGTCTCATCACCAAGGAAGAGCGCACTCAGGAGCTCATCGCGATCTGGACCAAGGCGACCAACGAGGTCGCCGAGGCGATGAACGCGAACTTCCCCAAGACGAACCCCATCTTCATGATGGTTGACTCGGGTGCCCGAGGAAACATGATGCAGATGCGGCAGATCGCCGGTATGCGTGGTCTGGTGTCGAACGCCAAGAACGAGACCATCCCGCGTCCGATCAAGGCGTCCTTCCGTGAGGGTCTGTCCGTCCTCGAGTACTTCATCTCGACGCACGGTGCCCGTAAGGGTCTGGCCGACACCGCCCTGCGTACCGCCGACTCGGGTTACCTGACCCGTCGTCTGGTGGACGTCTCGCAGGACGTGATCATCCGCGAGGAGGACTGCGGCACCGAGCGCGGTCTGAAGCTGCGGATCGCGGCCAAGGACGAGGCCGGTGTCCTGCGGAAGACGGACGACGTCGAGACCTCCGTGTACGCGCGGATGCTCGCCGAGGACGTCGTCGTGGACGGCAAGGTCATCGCGCCGGCCAACGTCGACCTGGGTGACGTGCTCATCGACGCCCTGGTCAACGCGGGCGTCGAGGAGGTCAAGACCCGCTCGGTCCTGACCTGTGAGTCCGCCGTCGGCACCTGTGCCTTCTGCTACGGCCGCTCGCTGGCCACCGGCAAGCTGGTCGACATCGGTGAGGCGGTCGGCATCATCGCCGCCCAGTCCATCGGTGAGCCCGGTACCCAGCTGACGATGCGTACCTTCCACACCGGTGGTGTGGCCGGTGACGACATCACCCAGGGTCTGCCGCGTGTCGTCGAGCTCTTCGAGGCGCGTCAGCCGAAGGGTGTCGCGCCGATCTCCGAGGCGGCCGGTCGCGTCCGCATCGAGGAGACCGAGAAGACCAAGAAGATCGTCGTCACCCCGGACGACGGCACCGACGAGACGGCCTACCCGATCTCGAAGCGTGCCCGTCTGCTCGTGGGCGAGGGCGACCACGTCGAGGTGGGCCAGAAGCTCACCGTGGGTGCCACCAACCCGCACGACGTGCTCCGGATCCTGGGTCAGCGCGCGGTCCAGGTCCACCTGGTCGGCGAAGTCCAGAAGGTCTACAACTCGCAGGGCGTGTCGATCCACGACAAGCACATCGAGATCATCATCCGGCAGATGCTCCGCCGCGTGACGATCATCGAGTCCGGCGACGCGGAGCTCCTCCCGGGCGAGCTGGTCGAGCGCTCGAAGTTCGAGCAGGAGAACCGTCGTGTGGTCACCGAGGGCGGTCACCCCGCCTCCGGCCGTCCGCAGCTGATGGGTATCACCAAGGCCTCGCTGGCCACGGAGTCCTGGCTGTCGGCCGCCTCCTTCCAGGAGACGACCCGAGTCCTGACGGACGCGGCGATCAACGCCAAGTCCGACAGCCTCATCGGCCTCAAGGAGAACGTGATCATCGGTAAGCTCATCCCGGCCGGTACGGGTCTGTCCCGCTACCGCAACATCCGGGTCGAGCCGACCGAGGAGGCCAAGGCGGCGATGTACTCGTCCGTCGGCTACGACGACCTCGACTACTCGCCGTTCGGCACCGGCTCCGGCCAGGCCGTTCCGCTGGAGGACTACGACTACGGTCCGTACAACCAGTAAGCGAGTCGCTTGACCGAAGGGCGGCCACCCCGTGCGCGGGGTGGCCGCCCTTCGGGCTTCCGGCGCCCAGGGCGCCCGGGGGCCGGTCCCGGGCGCCCGGCTTCCGTGGCACCGGCCGCCGGTAGGTTGGCCCTTCCAGACCCCCGAGGAGCCGCCCGTGTCCGCCCCCCGCCCCCGCCTGCTCTACGTCACCGACCTCGCCTACCCGGCTCGCGGACGCCGTTACTGCGACGAGGACATCGACCTCACCGCCCGGCTCCGAGCCTCCTTCGACCTGGCGCTCTGCCACCCGCGTGACGCCGCCGCCCTCATGGGGGCCTTCGACGCCGTCGTCGTCCGCAACAGCGGCCCGGTCCTCCACCACCAGGAGGCCTACGACCGCTTCCGGGAGCGCGCCACCGCCCTCGGCACCCGCGTCTACAACCCGCTCCACGGGCGCGGAGACATGGCCGGCAAGCAGTACCTCGTCGACCTCACCGCGGCCGGGTACCCGGTCATCCCCACGGTCGACCGAGCCGAGGACCTGAAGCACCTCCCCGAGGCCGGGGAGTACGCGGTCAAGCCGAAGGCCGGCGCCGATTCGATAGGACTGCGCTTCCTGCCGTACGAGGAGCTGTCCGGCCTCACGGTGGACGGCGACCTCCTGGTCCAGCCGCGGATCGACTTCGCGTACGAGGTCTCCTTCGTCTTCGTCGACGACGTCTTCCAGTACGCGCTGTACGCCCCCGATCCCGAGCGCCGCTGGGTCCTGGAGCCGTACGAGCCCACCGGGGCGGACCTCGCCTTCGCCCGCCGTTTCGTCGAGTGGAACACCCTCGACCACGGCGTCCAACGCGTCGATGCCTGCCGTACCCGGGCGGGGGAGCTGCTCCTGGTGGAGCTGGAGGACCTCAATCCGTACCTCTCGCTCGACCGGGTCGGCGAGCCCGTCCGCGTCCGCTTCACCGAGTCCCTGACCCGCTCGCTTCGTGGCTTCCTGGCGGCCTGACGAGCATGGTTGACAGCGGGGCGGAAATATGCATTGCGGGGGTCGGGGTAAGATCCAACCGGTGTCCGGACCGGCGGCATGGGCTCTTCTTTTGACCGCAGTCCGTGCGATAGGTACGCTCATGCCTTGTGCCTGGGGTGTGCCTGGGCTCCTGTGCGTGTCCACAACCGCACGGTGAGTCCGAGTGCGGCCGCCGTGATCCGCGCCTCTCCGTGTTCTGCGGGAGGTCCACCGGGTCCGACACACCCGACCGCGTGGGTCGGGGAATGTTCCAGGTTAGTAGTACTTACGGCACACAGAAACCGGAGAAGTAGTGCCTACGATCCAGCAGCTGGTCCGGAAGGGCCGGCAGGACAAGGTCGAGAAGAACAAGACGCCCGCTCTCGAGGGTTCGCCCCAGCGCCGTGGCGTCTGCACGCGTGTGTTCACGACCACCCCGAAGAAGCCGAACTCGGCCCTCCGTAAGGTCGCGCGTGTGCGTCTGACCAGCGGCATCGAGGTCACGGCCTACATCCCGGGTGAGGGACACAACCTGCAGGAGCACTCCATCGTGCTCGTGCGTGGCGGCCGTGTGAAGGACCTGCCTGGTGTTCGTTACAAGATCATCCGCGGCTCCCTCGACACCCAGGGTGTCAAGAACCGCAAGCAGGCCCGCAGCCGCTACGGCGCCAAGAAGGAGAAGTAAGAATGCCTCGTAAGGGCCCCGCCCCGAAGCGCCCGGTCATCATCGACCCGGTCTACGGTTCTCCTCTTGTCACGTCGCTGATCAACAAGATCCTGCTCGACGGCAAGCGCTCCACCGCTGAGCGCATCGTCTACGGCGCCATGGAGGGCCTGCGCGAGAAGACCGGTGCTGACCCGGTCGTCACGCTGAAGCGCGCCCTCGAGAACGTCAAGCCGGCTCTCGAGGTCAAGTCCCGCCGTGTCGGTGGCGCCACCTACCAGGTGCCGATCGAGGTCAAGCCCGGTCGTGCCTCCACCCTCGCGCTGCGCTGGCTCGTCGGTTACTCCCGCGCCCGCCGCGAGAAGACCATGACCGAGCGCCTCATGAACGAGCTCCTGGACGCCTCGAACGGCCTGGGTGCTGCGGTCAAGAAGCGCGAGGACACGCACAAGATGGCCGAGTCCAACAAGGCCTTCGCGCACTACCGCTGGTAGTCGCAACCCCCATCGAGACCGAGAGAAGACTGAAGCCTTATGGCTACCACTTCGCTTGACCTGGCCAAGGTGCGCAACATCGGCATCATGGCCCACATCGACGCGGGCAAGACGACCACCACCGAGCGGATCCTGTTCTACACCGGCGTTTCGTACAAGATCGGTGAGGTCCACGACGGCGCTGCCACGATGGACTGGATGGAGCAGGAGCAGGAGCGTGGCATCACGATCACGTCCGCTGCCACCACCTGCCACTGGCCGCTCGAGAACGTCGACCACACGATCAACATCATCGACACGCCGGGCCACGTCGACTTCACCGTCGAGGTGGAGCGTTCCCTGCGCGTGCTCGACGGTGCTGTGACCGTGTTCGACGGCGTGGCCGGCGTCGAGCCCCAGTCCGAGACCGTCTGGCGTCAGGCGGACCGCTACGGCGTTCCGCGCATCTGCTTCGTCAACAAGCTCGACCGCACGGGTGCCGACTTCTTCCGCTGCGTCGAGATGATCGTGGGCCGCCTCGGCGCCACCCCGATCGTCATGCAGCTCCCGATCGGTGCCGAGGCCGACTTCCAGGGCGTCATCGACCTCGTGAAGATGAAGGCCCTCGTCTGGTCCGCCGAGGCGACCAAGGGCGAGATGTACGACATCGTCGACATCCCGGCCGACAAGCAGGAGCTCGCCGACGAGTGGCGCGCCAAGCTCGTCGAGGCCGTCGCCGAGAACGACGAGGAGCTCATGGAGCTCTTCCTCGAGGGCGTCGAGCCCACCGAGGAGCAGCTCTACACCGCGATCCGTCGCATCACCATCGCCTCCGGCAAGGGCGGCGACACCACGGTCACCCCGGTGTTCTGTGGCACCGCGTTCAAGAACAAGGGCGTCCAGCCCCTGCTCGACGCCGTCGTCCGCTACCTGCCGTCGCCCCTCGACGTCGAGGCCATCGAGGGCCAGGACGTCAAGGACGCCGAGGTCGTCGTCAAGCGCAAGCCGTCCGACGACGAGCCGCTGGCCGCCCTCGCGTTCAAGATCGCGAGCGACCCGCACCTGGGCAAGCTCACCTTCGTCCGGATCTACTCCGGTCGCCTGGAGGCCGGCACCGCGGTGCTGAACTCCGTCAAGGGCAAGAAGGAGCGCATCGGCAAGATCTACCGCATGCACGCGAACAAGCGTGAGGAGATCGACTCGGTGGGCGCCGGCGACATCGTCGCCGTCATGGGCCTGAAGCAGACCACCACCGGTGAGACGCTGTGCGACGAGAAGAACCCGGTCATCCTGGAGTCCATGGACTTCCCGGCGCCGGTCATCCAGGTCGCGATCGAGCCCAAGTCCAAGGGTGACCAGGAGAAGCTGGGTGTCGCCATCCAGCGTCTCGCGGAGGAGGACCCCTCCTTCCAGGTGCACTCGGACGAGGAGACCGGCCAGACCATCATCGGTGGCATGGGCGAGCTCCACCTCGACATCCTCGTCGACCGCATGCGTCGCGAGTTCAAGGTCGAGGCCAACGTCGGCAAGCCGCAGGTCGCGTACCGCGAGACGATCCGCAAGGCCGTCGAGCGCGTGGACTACACCCACAAGAAGCAGACCGGTGGTACCGGTCAGTTCGCCAAGGTGCAGATCGCGATCGAGCCCATCGAGGGCGGCGAGGCGTCGTACGAGTTCGTGAACAAGGTCACCGGTGGCCGCATCCCGAAGGAGTACATCCCTTCGGTCGACGCCGGTGCGCAGGAGGCCATGCAGTTCGGCATCCTGGCCGGCTACGAGATGACGGGCGTCCGCGTCATTCTTCTCGACGGTGCCTACCACGAGGTCGACTCCTCCGAGCTCGCCTTCAAGATCGCCGGCTCGCAGGCCTTCAAGGAGGCCGCGCGCAAGGCTTCTCCCGTGCTCCTCGAGCCGATGATGGCCGTCGAGGTCACCACGCCCGAGGACTACATGGGCGAGGTCATCGGCGACATCAACTCCCGCCGTGGCCAGATCCAGGCCATGGAGGAGCGGGCCGGTGCCCGCGTCGTGAAGGGCCTCGTGCCCCTCTCGGAGATGTTCGGCTACGTCGGCGACCTGCGCAGCAAGACGTCCGGCCGTGCCAGCTACTCCATGCAGTTCGACTCCTACGCCGAGGTTCCGCGGAACGTCGCCGAGGAGATCATCGCGAAGGCCAAGGGCGAGTAACGCACCGCGTTCAACGCACCGCGTCCACACGCTTTAGGCTTGTCACCGACCGATGGGGGCCGTCCCGAGCGGGACACCCCTGTCGGACGGCACCCCAGCAAAGATCACCTGGCGCCGATGAAGCAAGGCGTTCAGAACCACTCCAGGAGGACCCCAGTGGCGAAGGCGAAGTTCGAGCGGACTAAGCCGCACGTCAACATCGGCACCATCGGTCACATCGACCACGGTAAGACGACCCTCACGGCCGCCATTACCAAGGTGCTGCACGACGCGTACCCGGACCTGAACGAGGCCTCGGCCTTCGACCAGATCGACAAGGCTCCCGAGGAGCGCCAGCGCGGTATCACGATCTCGATCGCGCACGTCGAGTACCAGACCGAGTCGCGTCACTACGCCCACGTCGACTGCCCCGGTCACGCGGACTACATCAAGAACATGATCACGGGTGCCGCGCAGATGGACGGCGCCATCCTCGTGGTCGCCGCCACCGACGGCCCGATGCCGCAGACCAAGGAGCACGTGCTCCTGGCCCGCCAGGTCGGCGTTCCGTACATCGTCGTCGCCCTGAACAAGGCCGACATGGTGGACGACGAGGAGATCCTGGAGCTCGTCGAGCTCGAGGTCCGTGAGCTCCTCTCCGAGTACGAGTTCCCGGGCGACGACCTGCCGGTCGTCCGCGTCTCCGCGCTCAAGGCCCTCGAGGGCGACAAGGAGTGGGGCGAGAAGCTCCTCGGCCTCATGAAGGCCGTGGACGAGTCCATCCCGCAGCCCGAGCGTGACGTCGACAAGCCGTTCCTGATGCCGATCGAGGACGTCTTCACGATCACCGGTCGTGGCACCGTCGTCACCGGTCGTATCGAGCGTGGTGTCCTCAAGGTCAACGAGACCGTCGACATCATCGGCATCAAGACCGAGAAGACCACCACCACGGTCACCGGCATCGAGATGTTCCGCAAGCTGCTCGACGAGGGCCAGGCCGGTGAGAACGTCGGTCTGCTCCTCCGTGGCATCAAGCGCGAGGACGTCGAGCGCGGCCAGGTCATCATCAAGCCGGGCTCGGTCACGCCGCACACCTCCTTCGAGGCCCAGGCGTACATCCTGTCGAAGGACGAGGGTGGCCGTCACACCCCGTTCTTCAACAACTACCGCCCGCAGTTCTACTTCCGTACCACGGACGTGACCGGCGTCGTGACCCTCCCCGAGGGCACCGAGATGGTCATGCCGGGCGACAACACCTCCATGACCGTCGAGCTGATCCAGCCCGTCGCCATGGAGGAGGGCCTCAAGTTCGCCATCCGTGAGGGTGGCCGGACCGTCGGCGCCGGCCAGGTCGTCAAGATCAACGCCTGATCTTGAACTGACCTGGTAGCTCGTACGAGCTGCTAGCAGTTGGGGAAGGCCCCGCACCGCGAGGTGCGGGGCCTTCTCGCGTCCCGGGGCCACTTCCTACGGTCGCCTCTCCCGCGACCGCCTCCTACGGCCGCCAGGACCAGGGCCGGCCGTCCGGGCCGAGGCCCGCCACCGTCACCCCGTCGGCGTCCACGTGCAGCGCGGCCGCCGATGCCGCCGGCGCCTCCGTCCGGGTCCGCAGCCGCCCGCCGTACCGGACGCACGCCCGGCCCTCGGTGTCCGTGCCGAGCAGCACCGGGCCGAGCGCCGCCGAGCGGGCCGCCCGCACCTCGCCGTAGCCGTCCAGGCCCGCGTCCCCGCCGTCCGGGTCGAGCAGCCGCGCCGAGGCCGGCGCCCGGAACCACAGCGCGCCGCCCGCGCTCGCCACCGTCGAACCCGACAGCGGCAGCACCCCCGGCGCTTCCCGGCCGTCCACCCAGTGCCGTACGGACTCCCGCCCCGCCGCGTACACATGGGTCCGCCCCGCCGCGTCCACCGAGACGGCGAGCCCGTCCTGCACCACCGCGTCCCCCGGGAGCGCCCGCCACGGGCCCCACCCGCCGTCCGGCTCGCGGACCCGCTCGGCGACGCCCCGTGCCGCGTTCCGCACGTACAGCCGGACCCGGCCGTCGGGCGCCGCCACCGCCACCGGCGCGCCGAGCCGGCGGCTGCGGTCCGCCCCCAGGTCAGGGGTGCCGAGGTCGCGCCAGGCGAGGAACGGGCCGCCCGGGGAGCGCTGCTCCAGGAGGACCACCTCCCGCCGGTTGGGCCCGCCGTGCCCCTCCAGGGCCGCGAACCGCACCCCGAGGAGCAGCACCCGCCCGTCCGGCAGCACCGCCGAGCCGAGCCCCGGCGCCAGCGGGCCGCCGCCCAGGTCCTCGGGGTCGCCCCACACCCCCGGCGCGGCCTCCCGCCACCGCACCGCGCGCAGCCCCAGCACCCCGTACGCGGCGAGCCGGCCGTCCGGCTCCGGGACGAGCGCGAGGCCGGGGCCCGGCCAGCGGCGGTGGGTGGAGCGGACCCAGCCCTTGCGATTGGTCAGCGGCCGGTCGCCGCCGACGCCGTAGTCACCGCACCCCGAGGGGTTCCCGCACGCCCAGGACGGATCGCCGCCGTACGGCACGAGGCGGGCCGCCTTCCCCGCCAGCACCGCCGGCGGCAGGTTCTTCGGCCAGTGCCGGTTGTAGTAGCCGCGGAAGGCGGCCGCGGCGAAGAGCGGGACCGGCGCCCCGGCCCGTACCTCCTCCGCCACCCAGCGCACCAGCGCCGACCAGGCGAAACAGGCCGCCGCCGTGTGGTCCCCGTGGTCCGAGTAGCCCGGCTGCTCCGAGTCGCGGCGGCGGACCGCCTCGGGGCTCGGCTGCACGTCCGGGTCCGGATCGAGGGTGTGCACCACGGTGGGCCGGTAGCGGCGCAGCAGCCCGGTGAGCGCCGCGACCAGGCCGTCGTGGTCGTACGTCCCCGGGCGGGCGACCGGCGAGCCGGCCGAGCGGTGCGCGGACAGTTCCAGGCCGCGGTCCTCCCACAGGGCGGGCAGCGCCATGTACCGGCGCGGGGTGTGCATCGGCAGGTCGAGGTGGATCAGCTCGACCCGGCGGCCGCCGTGCGCGAGGACCGCCCGCTCGGCCGTCCGGTCGCCGCCCAGGGCGAGCGCCTCGCGCCGCCACGGGGCGAAGAGCGGCAGGCCGAGGGCCCGGGCGTAGCTCTGCCGCAGGCCCTGGCGGCGGGCGGAGGAGTACGCGGCCCGGTCCGGCGGGGTCCTCGGCATGCCCTTGATCCGGTTGACGCCGGTGTGCTCGCCCGCCGTCACGTAGACGGAGACCAGCGGCACCCCGGCGTCCAGGAGCCGCTGCGCGTCCGGGTTCATGAAGTACAGGTCGTCGTCGGGGTGGGCCACGATCTGGAGCAGCAGCGCGCGGCGCGGCTCCCCGCCGGCGAACGGCTTGCCCGGAGCCGGGTCCGCCGCCGGGGAGGTCGGGCGCGGGGCGGGCACGGAGCAGCCCCCGGTGAGCGCCGTGGTCACGGCGGCGGCCAGGAGCGTACGGCGGGACGGTCGGTGCACGGCGGAAGGCCCTTCCCCCAAGGTCGGTCCCTGGCTAGACGGCCGGCGCGGGGCCGGGGTTGCCCGCCGCCGCGCCGCCTCCGGGATGGTCCGCGCCGTCTCGCATCCCGGACGGACCCGAATGCTTACTGGTGCGTGCATTCACCTGGATGTAACACTGCGCCCGGCGGCGGTCCCACAGGTGCGGGGGCGCGCGAGGACGCCGCCCGTCAACGCTCGGCAACGGCGCCGAGCTCCGCACCGCTTCCCTGGCGCGTACCGCCGTGCCAGAAGGGGGTACTCCGTGCCGTCCCGTCCCACCGCCGCGACCACCACCGGCAGCGCCCGCTCCGCGCTCGACGCCCTGCGTGCCGAGATCGAGCACCGCAACCCGGCGCAGCCCGAGTTCCACCAGGCCGTCCACGAGGTCCTCGACAGCCTCGCGCCGGTGCTCGCCGCCCGCCCCGAGTACGCCGAGCCGGGGCTCCTGGAGCGGCTCGTCGAGCCCGAGCGGCAGATCGTCTTCCGGGTCCCGTGGCAGGACGACCGGGGCCGCGTGCGGGTCAACCGCGGCTTCCGCGTCGAGTTCAACAGCGCCCTCGGCCCCTACAAGGGCGGCCTGCGCTTCCACCCCTCGGTGAACCTGGGCATCGTCAAGTTCCTCGGCTTCGAGCAGATCTTCAAGAACGCGTTGACGGGCCTGGGCATCGGCGGCGGCAAGGGCGGCAGCGACTTCGACCCGCACGGCCGCTCCGACGCCGAGGTCATGCGCTTCTGCCAGTCCTTCATGACGGAGCTGTACCGGCACCTCGGCGAGCACACCGACGTCCCCGCCGGCGACATCGGCGTCGGCGGCCGCGAGATCGGCTACCTCTTCGGCCAGTACCGCCGCATCACCAACCGCTGGGAGGCCGGCGTCCTCACCGGCAAGGGCACCGGCTGGGGCGGCTCCGCGATCCGGCCGGAGGCCACCGGCTACGGCAGCGTGCTCTTCGCCGCGGCGATGCTGCGCGAGCGCGGCGAGGACCTGGAGGGCAGGACCGCGGTCGTCTCCGGCTCCGGAAACGTCGCCCTGTACACGATCGAGAAGCTCCTCGCGCTCGGCGCGAACCCGGTGACCTGCTCCGACTCCAGCGGCTACGTCCACGACGACAAGGGCATCGACCTGGACCTGCTGAAGCAGATCAAGGAGGTCGAGCGCGGACGGGTGGCCGACTACGCCGAGCGGCGCGGCGCCTCCGCCCGCTTCGTGCCGGGCGGCCGCGTCTGGGAGGTCCCGGCGGACGTCGCCCTCCCCTCCGCGACCCAGAACGAGCTCGACGAGAACGACGCGGCTGCCCTGGTCCGCAACGGCGTCAAGGCCGTCGCCGAGGGCGCCAACATGCCGACCACCGCCGAGGCCGTGCACCTCCTCCAGCGGGCCGGCGTCGCCTTCGGGCCCGGCAAGGCGGCCAACGCGGGCGGGGTCGCGGTCAGCGCCCTGGAGATGGCGCAGAACCACTCCCGTACGTCCTGGTCCGCGGCCCGCGTCGAGGAGGAGCTGGCGGGGGTCATGACGGACATCCACCGCACCTGCGTCGAGACCGCGGAACGCTACGGCGCCCCCGGCGACTACGTCACGGGCGCCAACATCGCGGGCTTCGAGCGGGTCGCCGACGCCATGCTCGCGCAGGGCGTGATCTGACGCGCGCGCCCGGCGGGATCTTTTTCCGAAGATCCCGCCGGGCGATGTCGAGCCCGCCCCGGCGGCTCCGACCGTAGGGTGACAGCGCGCCGCAGGGGCGCGCGGGGACGGGGAGGACACCCGACATGAAGTACGTCGCGATGATCTACGGCAACCAGGCCAAGTGGGACGCGTTCCCGGCCGAGGCCTGGCCGGAGGCGATCGCCCGCCAGGAGGCCTTCAACCGCCGGTACCGCGAGACCGGCGAACTCCTCGGCGCCTACGGCCTCGCGGACGCGGCCGCCGCCCAGCTGGTCCGCCGCGAATCCGGCGTCCCCACCGTCACCGACGGCCCGTACCTGGAGACGAAGGAGTACCTGGCCAGCTTCTACCTCCTCGACTGCGCGTCCCTGGAACGCGCCCAGCAGATCGCCGCCGACATGCCCTTCGCGGACACCGATCCGGTCGAACTGTGGCCCGTCCTCCACGAGTCCACGGCGGACGTGTGAGCACCCCTCCCACCCCGCCCGGCCCCGACGCCCGCCCGCCCGGCCTCCCGTCCGACGGCGGGCCGGCGGGCGGGGACGGGGTCCGGGTCGAGGACGTCCTGCGGGCGTGCGCGCCGCGGGTCCTCGGCCTGCTCGTGCGGCGGCACGGCGACTTCTACGGGTGCGAGGACGCCGTACAGGAGGCGTTGATCGCGGCGGCGCGCCAGTGGCCGGAGCAGGGGGTGCCCGAGCGGCCGGTGTCCTGGCTGCTGACCGTCGCCCACCGGAAGTACGTGGACCAGGTGCGCAGCGAGGCCGCCCGTCGGCGCCGCGAGGACACCGTGGCCCTGGCCACCCCGGCCGCGGAGCTGCTCGCGCCCGCCGCCGACGAGGCGGGGGAGGGGGCCGCGGACGACTCCCTCGCGCTGCTCTTCCTCTGCTGCCACCGGGACCTGTCCCCGCCCAGCCGGATCGCGCTCACCCTGCGGGCGGTCGGCGGCCTCACCACCGCGCAGATCGCCGCCGCGTTTCTGGTGCCGGAGGCGACGATGGCGCAGCGGATCAGCCGCGCCAAGCAGACCGTCCGCGCCGCGGGCGACGCGCTCGCGCTGCCCGAGGGCGAGGACCGCACCGCCCGGCTCGCCGAGGTCCGGCACGTGCTCTACCTCGTCTTCAACGAGGGGTACACGGCGAGCGGCGGCGAGGAGCTGACCGCGCCGGAGCTCTCCACGGAGGCCATCCGGCTCGCCCGCCTGCTGCACCGGCTCGTCCCCGACGACACCGAGACCGCGGGACTGCTGGCCCTGATGCTGCTCACGGACGCCCGGCGCCCCGCCCGGACGGGCCCGCACGGCGAGCTCGTCCCGCTGGCCGAGCAGGACCGCGGCCGCTGGGACGCGTCCCTGGTGGGGGAGGGCGTCGCCCTGCTCGGCCGCACCCTCCCGCGCGGACGGGTGGGGCCGTACCAGCTCCAGGCGGCGATCGCGGCCGTCCACGACGAGGCGGAGTCCGCGGACGCCACCGACTGGCCGCAGATCCTCGCCCTGTACGACCTGCTGGAGCACGCCGCGCCGAACCCCATGGTCAGCTTGAACCGGGCGGTGGCGGTCGCCATGGTCCACGGCCCCGGGGCCGGGCTCGCCCTCCTCGACGCCCTCGCCGCCGACAAGCGGCTCGCCCGCCACCACCGGCTCCTGGCGACCCGAGCGCACCTGCTGGAGCTGACGGGCGAGACCGCGCGGGCCGCCGACGCCTACCGCGAGGCGGCCCGCCGTACGACGAGCGCCCCGGAACGCCGCCACCTCACGGAGCGGGCCCGGCGGCTGGGCTGAGCCCGTGGCGCGCCGGGGGCCTCGTGCTGCCCCTGCGTGTACCCGTACGTGACGTGGGGTACAGTCTTCGACCCCGATTGGCGGCCCGCCCGGGCCGTATGGCAGACTAGCGGGGTTGCTCGGTTGAGTGCCGATGCTGCGCGCCTCCCGCCGGGAGGACCGGAAGCGAGTCCCACAGTACTCGTCGCCCCTGATCAGAGGCGGACGTACGGGAATCTTCCGGGAAGCGTGAGCGGGGTACCAGCCAGGCGTCCGGTGGGTGTTCACCCCCGCCCTGCGGTCTTCGGCCCGCACCCCCTTGGTTGGGAAATCCTTCGGGAGATCTTCGTAGAGGGAGTGCGACACGCCCGACCGCGTGGGTCGGAGGAAGAACGCGAACCGACCGGGTTCCAGGGCGTTAACAAAGAGACAGGACTACGAAGTAGCCATGGCGGGACAGAAGATCCGCATCCGGCTCAAGGCCTACGACCACGAGGTCATCGACTCCTCGGCGAAGAAGATCGTCGAGACGGTGACCCGCACTGGTGCGTCGGTCGCGGGCCCGGTGCCGCTGCCCACTGAGAAGAACGTGTACTGCGTCATCAAGTCGCCGCACAAGTACAAGGACTCGCGCGAGCACTTCGAGATGCGCACGCACAAGCGCCTCATCGACATCCTCGACCCCACGCCGAAGACGGTTGACTCGCTGATGCGTCTCGACCTCCCGGCTGGCGTCGACATCGAGATCAAGCTCTGAGGTGACGCGCGAGATGGCTAAGAACATCAAGGGCATCCTGGGCGAGAAGCTCGGCATGACGCAGGTCTGGGACGAGAACAACCGGGTCGTCCCGGTGACCGTCGTCAAGGCCGGCCCCAATGTCGTGACCCAGGTGCGTACGAACGACGTCGACGGCTACGAGTCGGTCCAGATCGCCTTCGGCGAGATCGACCCGCGCAAGGTGAACAAGCCCCTCAAGGGCCACTTCGCCAAGGCCGACGTCACCCCGCGCCGTCACCTCGTCGAGATCCGTACCGCTGACGCCAGCGAGTACACCCTCGGCCAGGAGATCACCGCCGAGGTCTTCGAGGCGGGCATCAAGGTCGACGTGACCGGCAAGAGCAAGGGCAAGGGCTTCGCCGGTGTCATGAAGCGCCACAACTTCCGTGGTGGCAAGGCCTCCCACGGTGCCCACCGCGTGCACCGCAAGCCCGGTTCGATCGGTGGCTGCGCCACCCCGGGCCGCGTCTTCAAGGGCATGCGCATGGCCGGCCGCATGGGCAACGAGCGCGTGACCACCCAGAACCTGACCGTTCACGCCGTTGACGCGGAGAAGGGCCTGCTGCTCATCAAGGGCGCGGTTCCTGGTCCGAACGGCGGCCTCGTCCTGGTCCGCACCGCGGCCAAGGGGGCCTGAGGATATGAGCACCATTGACATTCTGTCGCCCGAGGGCGACAAGGCGGGGACCATCGAGCTCCCGGCCGAGATCTTCGAAGCCAAGGTCAGCGTCCCGCTGATCCACCAGGTCGTCGTCGCGCAGCTGGCCGCTGCCCGTCAGGGCACGCACAAGACCAAGACGCGTGGCGAGGTCCGTGGTGGTGGCAAGAAGCCTTACCGCCAGAAGGGCACCGGCCGCGCCCGTCAGGGTTCGACCCGCGCCCCGCAGTTCGCCGGTGGTGGCGTCGTGCACGGTCCCGTGCCGCGTGACTACTCGCAGCGGACCCCGAAGAAGATGAAGGCCGCCGCCCTCCGCGGTGCCCTCTCCGACCGGGCGAACCACTCCCGCATCCACGTCGTCACCGGCGTGGTCGAGGGTGACGTCTCCACCAAGGCCGCCAAGACGCTGTTCGGCAAGATCTCGGAGCGCAAGAACCTGCTCCTGGTCGCCGAGCGCGCCGACGAGGCCGCGTGGCTGTCCGCCCGCAACCTGCCCCAGGTGCACATCCTGGAGCCGGGCCAGCTGAACACGTACGACGTGATGCGATCCGACGACGTGGTCTTCACCCAGGCCGCCTTCGAGTCCTTCGTGTCTGGCCCCAAGGCCGACGACAACGAGGGGAACGAAGCCTGATGGCCGAGATCACCAGCAAGACCTTCACGGACCCGCGCGACGTCCTCGTCAAGCCGGTTGTCTCCGAGAAGAGCTACGCCCTGCTCGACGAGAACAAGTACACGTTCATCGTCGCGCCCGGCTCCAACAAGACCCAGATCAAGCAGGCCGTCGAGGCGGTCTTCTCGGTCAAGGTCACCGGGGTCAACACGATCAACCGCCAGGGCAAGCGCAAGCGCACCCGCACCGGTTTCGGCAAGCGCGCCAACACCAAGCGCGCCATCGTGACCCTTGCTGAGGGCAACCGAATCGACATCTTCGGCGGCCCGACCGCCTGACGGCGGTCGAGTCGTCCGATATCGGACGAGGACTGAGAAATGGGTATCCGCAAGTACAAGCCGACTACGCCGGGCCGTCGTGGCTCCTCCGTAGCCGACTTCGTCGAGATCACGCGGTCCACGCCGGAGAAGTCGCTGGTCCGCCCCCTGCACAGCAAGGGCGGCCGTAACAACACCGGTCGTGTGACCGTCCGTCACCAGGGCGGTGGCCACAAGCGCGCCTACCGCGTGATCGACTTCCGTCGTCACGACAAGGACGGCGTGCCGGCCAAGGTCGCTCACATCGAGTACGACCCCAACCGCACCGCGCGCATCGCGCTGCTCCACTACGCGGACGGCGAGAAGCGCTACATCATCGCTCCCAAGGGTCTGACGCAGGGTGACCGCGTCGAGAACGGCCCGGGCGCGGACATCAAGCCCGGCAACAACCTGGCCCTCCGCAACATCCCGGTCGGTACCACGATCCACGCGATCGAGCTCCGTCCCGGCGGTGGCGCCAAGTTCGCCCGCTCCGCGGGTGCCTCCGTGCAGCTGCTCGCGAAGGAGGGCACCATGGCCCACCTCCGCATGCCGTCCGGCGAGATCCGTCTCGTCGACGCCCGCTGCCGTGCCACCATCGGCGAGGTCGGCAACGCCGAGCAGTCGAACATCAACTGGGGCAAGGCCGGCCGCAAGCGCTGGCTGGGTGTCCGCCCGACCGTTCGCGGTGTGGCGATGAACCCGGTTGACCACCCGCACGGTGGTGGTGAGGGCAAGACCTCCGGTGGTCGTCACCCGGTCTCCCCGTGGGGTCAGAAGGAGGGTCGTACTCGTTCGCCGAAGAAGGCTTCGAACAAGTACATCGTCCGCCGCCGCAAGACGAACAAGAAGCGCTAGGAGCGGGTTTAGATGCCGCGCAGTCTCAAGAAGGGACCCTTCGTCGACGGCCACCTCATCAAGAAGGTGGACGCTCAGAACGAGGCCGGTACCAAGAACGTCATCAAGACCTGGTCCCGTCGCTCCATGATCATCCCGGCGATGCTCGGGCACACGATCGCGGTGCACAACGGCAAGACCCACGTCCCGGTGTTCGTCACCGAGTCGATGGTCGGGCACAAGCTCGGCGAGTTCTCGCCGACGCGTACCTTCCGGGGTCACGTCAAGGAAGACCGGAAGTCGAAGCGCCGCTAGTAGCGGATCGCATTCAGACACGTAAGTAACTGAAGGGACAACCATGGAAGCCAGGGCCCAGGCGCGGTACATCCGCGTCACGCCCATGAAGGCCCGCCGCGTGGTGGACCTGATCCGTGGCATGGATGCCACGGAGGCTCAGGCTGTTCTGCGATTCGCTCCGCAGGCAGCCTCCGTGCCGGTCGGCAAGGTGCTCGACAGCGCCATCGCCAACGCCGCGCACAACTACGACCACACGGACGCCAACTCGCTGTTCATCAGCGAGGCGTACGTCGACGAGGGTCCGACCCTGAAGCGGTTCCGTCCGCGCGCCCAGGGCCGTGCCTACCGGATCCGCAAGCGGACCAGCCACATCACCGTGGTCGTCAGCAGCAAGGAAGGAACCCGGTAATGGGCCAGAAGGTTAACCCGCATGGGTTCCGGCTCGGCATCACCACGGACTTCAAGTCCCGCTGGTACGCCGACAAGCTGTACAAGGACTACGTCAAGGAAGACGTCGCCATCCGTCGGATGCTGACGTCCGGCATGGAGCGCGCCGGCATCTCGAAGGTTGAGATCGAGCGCACCCGTGACCGCGTCCGCGTGGACATCCACACCGCTCGCCCGGGCATTGTCATCGGTCGCCGTGGCGCCGAGGCCGACAAGATCCGCGGCCAGCTGGAGAAGCTGACCGGCAAGCAGGTCCAGCTGAACATCCTCGAGGTCAAGAACCCCGAGGTCGACGCTCAGCTCGTGGCCCAGGCCGTCGCCGAGCAGCTCTCCTCCCGCGTCTCCTTCCGTCGGGCCATGCGCAAGAGCATGCAGTCCGCCATGAAGGCCGGCGCCAAGGGCATCAAGATCCAGTGTGGTGGCCGTCTCGGCGGCGCCGAGATGTCCCGCTCGGAGTTCTACCGCGAGGGTCGTGTGCCGCTGCACACGCTCCGCGCGAACGTCGAGTACGGCTTCTTCGAGGCCAAGACGACCTTCGGCCGCATCGGCGTGAAGGTCTGGATCTACAAGGGCGACGTCAAGAACATCGCCGAGGTCCGCGCCGAGAACGCCGCCGCCCGCGCCGGCAACCGTCCGGCCCGTGGCGGTGCTGACCGCCCGGCCGGCCGCGGTGGCCGCGGTGGCGAGCGTGGCGGTCGCGGTCGCAAGCCGCAGCAGGCTTCCGCTGCCGAGGCCCCCAAGGCCGAGGCCGCCGCCGCTCCGGCTGCCGAGAGCACCGGAACGGAGGCCTGACCGAAATGCTGATCCCCCGTAGGGTCAAGCACCGCAAGCAGCACCACCCGAAGCGCGACGGCATGTCCAAGGGTGGCACGCAGGTTGCGTTCGGCGAGTACGGCATTCAGGCCCTCACCCCGGCCTACGTGACCAACCGCCAGATCGAGGCCGCGCGTATCGCGATGACCCGCCACATCAAGCGTGGCGGCAAGGTCTGGATCAACATCTACCCGGACCGCCCGCTGACGAAGAAGCCTGCCGAGACCCGCATGGGTTCCGGTAAGGGTTCGCCGGAGTGGTGGATCGCGAACGTCAAGCCCGGTCGGGTGATGTTCGAGCTGTCCTACCCGAACGAGAAGATCGCGCGTGAGGCTCTGACTCGTGCGGCTCACAAGCTGCCGATGAAGTGCAAGATCGTTAAGCGCGAGGCAGGTGAGCTGTGATGTCGGCCGGTACCAAGGCGTCCGAGCTGCGCGAGCTGGGCAACGAGGAGCTTGTGGCCAAGCTCCGCGAGGCCAAGGAAGAGCTGTTCAACCTCCGCTTCCAGGCGGCGACGGGTCAGCTCGAGAACCACGGCCGTCTCCGGGCGGTCCGTAAGGACATCGCCCGGATCTACACCCTCATGCGAGAGCGTGAGCTCGGCATTGAGACGGTGGAGAACGCCTGATGAGCGAGAACAACGTGACTGAGCAGAAGACCGAGCGCAACGCTCGCAAGGTCCGCGAGGGCCTGGTCGTCAGCGACAAGATGGACAAGACCGTCGTCGTCGCCGTCGAGGACCGCGTCAAGCACGCGCTGTACGGCAAGGTCATCCGCCGTACGAACAAGCTCAAGGCTCACGACGAGCAGAACGCTGCCGGCATCGGCGACCGCGTCCTCCTGATGGAGACCCGGAAGCTGTCGTCGACGAAGCACTGGCGCGTCGTCGAGATCCTCGAGAAGGCCAAGTAATCCCTCCTAGGGGGACCCCCTAGGAACAGTTCCGCCAGGCTCGGTGGGGGCCGCTGACCAGTGGCCCCCGCCGGGAACCGGCAGACAATCAGGAGATAGACGTGATCCAGCAGGAGTCGCGACTTCGCGTCGCCGACAACACTGGTGCCAAGGAGATCCTTTGCATCCGTGTTCTCGGTGGCTCGGGTCGCCGCTACGCGGGCATCGGTGACGTCATCGTCGCCACCGTCAAGGACGCGATCCCCGGTGGCAACGTGAAGAAGGGTGACGTCGTCAAGGCGGTCATCGTTCGCACCGTCAAGGAGCGTCGTCGTCAGGACGGCTCGTACATCCGCTTCGACGAGAACGCCGCCGTCATTCTGAAGAACGACGGCGACCCTCGCGGCACCCGTATCTTCGGCCCGGTGGGCCGTGAGCTGCGCGAGAAGAAGTTCATGAAGATCATCTCGCTCGCGCCGGAGGTGCTGTAAGCATGAAGATCAAGAAGGGCGACCTGGTCCAGGTCATCACCGGCAAGGACAAGGGCAAGCAGGGCAAGGTCATCGCGGCCTACCCCGCCGAGTCCCGCGTCCTGGTCGAGGGTGTCAACCGGGTCAAGAAGCACACGAAGGCCGGCCCGAACCAGGCCGGCGGCATCGTGACCACCGAGGCGCCGGTCCACGTCTCCAACGTCCAGCTGGTCGTGGAGAAGGACGGCAAGAAGGTCGTCACGCGTGTCGGTTTCCGCTTCGACGACGAGGGCAACAAGATCCGCGTTGCCAAGCGGACGGGTGAGGACATCTGATGGCTACCACCACTCCGCGTCTCAAGACGAAGTACCGCGAGGAGATCGCGGGCAAGCTGCGTGACGAGTTCAAGTACGAGAACGTCATGCAGATCCCCGGCCTCGTGAAGATCGTGGTCAACATGGGTGTCGGCGACGCCGCCCGTGACTCGAAGCTGATCGAGGGCGCGATCCGCGACCTCACCACGATCACCGGTCAGAAGCCGGCCGTCACCAAGGCCCGCAAGTCCATCGCGCAGTTCAAGCTGCGCGAGGGCCAGCCGATCGGTGCCCACGTCACCCTCCGCGGTGACCGCATGTGGGAGTTCCTGGACCGCACCCTGTCGCTCGCGCTGCCGCGCATCCGCGACTTCCGTGGCCTGTCGCCGAAGCAGTTCGACGGCCGCGGCAACTACACCTTCGGTCTCACGGAGCAGGTCATGTTCCACGAGATCGACCAGGACAAGATCGACCGTACCCGGGGTATGGACATCACCGTGGTGACCACGGCGACCAACGACGACGAGGGCCGTGCCCTTCTGCGTCACCTCGGCTTCCCGTTCAAGGAGGCGTAAGCGAGATGGCGAAGAAGGCTCTCATCGCGAAGGCTGCCCGCAAGCCCAAGTTCGGTGTGCGTGCGTACACCCGCTGCCAGCGCTGCGGTCGCCCCCACTCCGTGTACCGCAAGTTCGGCCTGTGCCGCGTGTGCCTCCGTGAGATGGCTCACCGTGGCGAGCTGCCGGGCGTGACCAAGAGCTCCTGGTAATTCCCCTTCGCCCTTTGGGCGTTGGCGAATGACCGGAGTCTCTCGGTAAGCATTGGGTTGGCGGACTCCCACTCCCGCATGGCTTAGGCTAGTGGGGTTGGGCGTCCGCCGCCCTTACGACTTACTACGCCGTAGGTCCACCGCACCGCACCCGCCCCGTCTCGGATCGGGGAGAGGGATGGTGCACCAGGAAACCCCGGCGAGAGAGGCCGAAGGCCAATTCATGACCATGACTGATCCGATCGCAGACATGCTCACGCGTCTGCGTAACGCGAACTCGGCGTACCACGACTCCGTGACGATGCCGCACAGCAAGATCAAGTCGCACATCGCGGAAATCCTCCAGCAGGAGGGCTTCATCACCGGCTGGAAGGTCGAGGACGCCGAGGTCGGCAAGAACCTCGTCATCGACCTCAAGTTCGGTCCGAACCGTGAGCGCTCCATCGCGGGCATCAAGCGGATCTCGAAGCCGGGCCTCCGGGTTTACGCGAAGTCCACCAACCTGCCGAAGGTCCTCGGCGGCCTGGGCGTGGCGATCATCTCCACGTCCCACGGTCTCCTGACCGGCCAGCAGGCGCAGAAGAAGGGCGTGGGTGGGGAAGTCCTCGCCTACGTCTGGTAGTCGGGAACGGAGGAATAGCAATGTCGCGAATCGGCAAGCTCCCCATCACGGTTCCCGCCGGCGTGGACGTCACCATCGAGGGCCGCACGGTCACGGTCAAGGGTTCCAAGGGCACCCTGAGCCACACCGTCGCCGCGCCGATCGAGATCGTTAAGGGCGAGGACGGCGTTCTGAACGTCACCCGTCCGAACGACGAGCGTCAGAACAAGGCCCTCCACGGCCTGTCCCGCACGCTGGTGGCCAACATGATCACCGGTGTGACCCAGGGGTACGTCAAGGCGCTCGAGATCAGCGGTGTCGGTTACCGCGTGGCCGCGAAGGGCTCCGGCCTGGAGTTCCAGCTCGGCTACAGCCACCCGATCCTGGTGGAGGCCCCCGAGGGCATCTCCTTCAAGGTCGAGTCGCCGACCAAGTTCTCGGTCGAGGGCATCGACAAGCAGAAGGTCGGCGAGGTCGCCGCGAACATCCGCAAGCTGCGTAAGCCCGACCCGTACAAGGCCAAGGGCGTCAAGTACGCGGGCGAGGTCATCCGCCGCAAGGTCGGAAAGGCTGGTAAGTAAGCCATGGCATACGGTGTCAAGATCGCCAAGGGCGACGCTTACAAGCGCGCTGCCAAGGCGCGCCGTCACCTGCGCATCCGTAAGAACGTGTCGGGTACGGCGGAGCGTCCGCGCCTCGTCGTGACGCGTTCGAACCGCGGTATCACCGCGCAGGTCATCGACGACCTCAAGGGTCACACCGTCGCGTCGGCGTCCCACCTGGACGCTTCGATCCGCGGTGGCGAGGGCTCGAAGTCCTTGCAGGCCCAGCAGGTCGGCGCCCTGGTCGCCGAGCGCGCCAAGGCCGCCGGTGTCGAGGCCGTCGTGTTCGACCGTGGTGGCAACAGGTACGCCGGGCGCATTGCCGCTCTGGCTGACGCCGCCCGCGAAGCCGGGCTGAAGTTCTAAGCCCCGGTTCCGGGACTAACGGACGTAACAGAGAGAGGTATTCCAATGGCTGGACCCCAGCGCCGCGGTAGCGGTGCCGGTGGCGGCGAGCGGCGGGACCGGAAGGGCCGCGACGGTGGCGCTGCCGCCGCCGAGAAGACCGCGTACGTTGAGCGCGTAGTCGCGATCAACCGCGTCGCCAAGGTTGTCAAGGGTGGTCGTCGCTTCAGCTTCACCGCGCTCGTCGTGGTGGGTGACGGTGACGGCACCGTGGGTGTCGGTTACGGCAAGGCCAAGGAGGTGCCGGCCGCCATCGCCAAGGGTGTTGAGGAGGCCAAGAAGCACTTCTTCAAGGTCCCCCGCATCCAGGGCACCATCCCCCACCCGATCCAGGGCGAGAAGGCTGCGGGCGTCGTCCTGCTCAAGCCGGCTTCCCCCGGTACCGGTGTTATCGCCGGTGGCCCGGTGCGCGCGGTTCTCGAGTGCGCCGGCGTCCACGACATCCTGTCGAAGTCGCTCGGCTCCGACAACGCGATCAACATCGTGCACGCGACCGTGGAGGCCCTCAAGGGCCTGCAGCGTCCCGAGGAGATCGCGGCTCGCCGTGGTCTGCCGCTCGAGGACGTCGCCCCCGCGGCTCTGCTCCGTGCGCGTGCGGGAGCGGGTGCGTAATGGCTCGCCTCAAGATCACGCAGACGAAGTCGTACATCGGCAGCAAGCAGAACCACCGCGACACGCTGCGTTCGCTCGGGCTCAAGCGCCTGAACGACGTGGTCGTCAAGGAGGACCGCCCCGAGTTCCGCGGAATGGTGCACACCGTCCGCCACCTCGTGACGGTTGAGGAGGTCGACTGATCATGGCGGAGAACAACCCGCTCAAGATCCACAACCTCCGTCCCGCCCCGGGCGCCAAGACCGCCAAGACCCGAGTGGGTCGTGGTGAGGCGTCGAAGGGTAAGACGGCCGGTCGTGGTACCAAGGGCACCAAGGCGCGTTACCAGGTTCCGGAGCGCTTCGAGGGTGGGCAGATGCCCCTCCACATGCGTCTCCCGAAGCTCAAGGGCTTCAAGAACCCGTTCCGCACCGAGTACCAGGTCGTGAACCTGGACAAGCTGGCCGCGCTCTACCCGCAGGGTGGCGAGGTCACGGTGGCCGACCTGGTCGCCAAGGGTGCCGTTCGCAAGAACCAGCTCGTCAAGGTCCTGGGCCAGGGCGAGGTCTCCGTGGCGCTGCAGGTGACGGTCGACGCCGTCTCCGGCTCCGCCAAGGAGAAGATCGCCGCCGCCGGCGGCACCGTCACCGAGCTCGTCTGAGACGACTCGATGGCCTGAACATCCGACCGGGGATGCCTCCCAAAAGGGGCATCCCCGGTTGGTCGTTCCTAGGGGGGCATGGTCGCCGGTAAGGTGGCGTGCACCGTCCATGCTCATGCGGTATAGACCGCCGGGGCCGGGGCGGACCACCCAGTCATTGTCGAATCACAAAACCGTCACCTCTGACGCATAGCGCGGGGGTCGCAGGAGGCACCGTGCTCACCGGCTTCGCCCGGGCGTTCAAGACGCCCGACCTGCGCAAGAAGCTGCTCTTCACGCTGGCGATCATCGTGCTGTACCGCCTCGGGGCACACGTCCCCGTCCCCGGCGTCAGCTACGAGGCCGTCCAGATGTGCGTGGACCAGGCGAGCGAGGGCAACAACAGCCTGTTCGGCCTGGTGAACATGTTCAGTGGCGGCGCACTGCTGCAGATCACCATCTTCGCGCTCGGCATCATGCCGTACATCACGGCGAGCATCATCCTGCAGCTGCTCACCGTCGTGATCCCGCGACTGGAAGCCCTCAAGAAGGAGGGCCAGAGCGGTACGGCGAAGATCACGCAGTACACCCGTTACCTGACGATCGCGCTGGCGATCCTCCAGGGCACGGGCCTCGTGGCCACCGCCAAGAGCGGCGCTCTCTTCAGCGGCTGCAACGTCGCCGACCAGGTCGTCCCGGACCCGTCGATCTTCACCATCGCCACCATGGTCATCACCATGACCGCGGGCACCGCCATCGTCATGTGGCTCGGTGAGCTCATCACCGACCGCGGCATCGGCAACGGCATGTCGATCCTCATGTTCATCTCGATCGCCGCCGGCTTCCCCGGCGCCCTGTGGGCCATCAAGGAGAGCGGCAAGCTCGCCCAGGGCTGGATCGAGTTCGGCACCGTCATCCTCATCGGCTTCGTGATGGTGGCCCTCGTGGTCTTCGTCGAGCAGGCGCAGCGCCGCATCCCGGTGCAGTACGCGAAGCGCATGATCGGCCGCAGGTCGTACGGCGGTACGTCCACTTACATCCCGTTGAAGGTGAACCAGGCAGGTGTGATTCCTGTCATCTTCGCCTCGTCGCTGCTCTACATCCCGGCGCTGGTCGCGCAGTTCTCCAACTCCACCGCGGGCTGGAAGACCTGGATCGAAGCCCACTTCGTCAAGGGTGACCACCCCTACTACATCGCGACGTACTTCCTCCTGATCGTGTTCTTCGCCTTCTTCTACGTGGCGATCTCGTTCAACCCCGAGGAAGTCGCGGACAACATGAAGAAGTATGGTGGCTTCATCCCGGGTATCCGGGCTGGTCGACCTACTGCCGAGTACCTGAGCTACGTGCTCAACCGGATCACTTGGCCGGGCTCGCTGTACTTGGGTCTGATCGCTCTTGTGCCGACGATGGCGTTGGCAGGCTTCGGCGGTGCCAATGCCAACTTCCCCTTCGGTGGGACGAGCATCCTCATCATCGTGGGTGTCGGGCTGGAGACCGTGAAGCAGATCGAGAGCCAGCTCCAGCAGCGCAATTACGAAGGGTTCCTCCGCTGATGCGAATCGTCCTCGTCGGACCGCCCGGGGCCGGCAAGGGAACGCAGGCTGCGTTCCTCGCCAAGAACCTGGACATCCCGCACATCTCCACCGGCGATCTGTTCCGTGCCAACATCTCGCAGGGCACGGCGCTGGGCCTGGAGGCGAAGGGTTACATGGACCGGGGCGAGCTCGTCCCGGACGAGGTGACCATCGGGATGGCCAAGGACCGCATGGAGCAGGCGGACGCCGCGAACGGCTTCCTGCTCGACGGTTTCCCGCGCAACGTGGCTCAGGCCGAGGCCCTGGATGTCGTCCTGAAGGCCGACGACATGCAGCTGGACGCGGTTCTGGACCTCGAGGTCCCCGAGGACGAGGTCGTGAAGCGGATCGCGGGTCGCCGCATCTGCCGCAACGACTCCTCGCACGTCTTCCACGTCGAGTACAACGCCCCGAAGACCGCGGGCGTCTGCGACACCTGTGGAGGCGAGCTCTACCAGCGTGCCGACGACTCCGAGGAGACCGTCCGCACCCGCCTGGAGGTCTACCACACGCAGACCGAGCCGATCATCGACTACTACCGGGCGCAGAACCTGGTCGTGACGATCTCGGCGCTCGGCAAGGTGGACGAGGTCACGGCGCGGGCGATGAACGCGCTGAAGAAGTAACCCCACGCTCACGCGGTACGGCCGCGGTGCCCCTGACGGGCGCCGCGGCCGTATCGTTGTTCTGTCCCCGTACGCGCAAGGAAAGGCCCCCGTCACGATGGTGCAGATCAAGACCCCCGAGCAGATCGCGAAGATGCGCGAGGCGGGGCTGGTCGTCGCCGCCATCCACGCGGCCACCCGCGAGGCGGCCGTGCCGGGCGCCACGACGAAGGACCTGGACGAGGTCGCGCGCAAGGTGATCGCCGACCACGGGGCGAAGTCGAACTTCCTCGGGTACGGCGGTTTCCCCGCGACCATCTGCACCTCGGTCAACGAGGTCGTGGTCCACGGCATCCCCGACGAGAAGACCGTCCTCAAGGACGGCGACATCATCTCGATCGACGCCGGCGCGATCGTCGACGGCTGGCACGGCGACGCGGCGTACACCGCCTTCGTCGGCACCGGTCACGCCCCGGAGCTGATCGAGCTCTCCCGGGTGACCGAGGAGTCGATGTGGGCCGGCATCGCCGCGATGCGGGTGGGCGCGCGCCTGGTCGACATCTCGAAGGCGATCGAGTCGTACATCAAGCGCCAGCCGCGGCCCTCCGTCGGCGAGCACAGCCTCGGCAAGTACGGCATCGTCGAGGACTACGGCGGCCACGGCATCGGCACCGAGATGCACATGGACCCGCACCTGCTGAACTACGTCTCCCGCAAGCGCGGCAAGGGCCCGAAGCTGGTCCCCGGCTTCTGCCTGGCCATCGAGCCCATGGTCTCCCTGGGCACGCCGCACACCGAGGTCCTGGCGGACGACTGGACGGTCGTCTCCACGGACGGCACCTGGTCCTCCCACTGGGAGCACAGCGTCGCCCTCACCGAGGAGGGCCCGCTGGTCCTGACCGCGGTCGACGGCGGCAGGGCGAAGCTGGCGGAGCTGGGCGTCACGGCCGCCCCGGACCCCCTGGCGTGACCGGGGTCCCGGCGGGCGAGTAATGATCTCCCGCGTTGGGCAGACTCCCCGGATTCGTCTTTTCCAGGGGCCTGACGTAGACTGATGCGTCGGCTCTCGTGTACCCGTGTGTCCGCACCGGGGAGTGAGAGTCGATCAAGGTAGCCGATTCGAAAGGCGAAGCGTGGCCAAGAAGCAAGGTGCCATCGAAATCGAGGGCACCGTGATCGAGTCCCTCCCGAACGCCATGTTCAAGGTGGAGCTCCAGAACGGTCACAAGGTCCTCGCGCACATCTCCGGCAAGATGCGGATGCACTACATCCGAATCCTTCCGGACGACCGGGTCGTCGTGGAGCTCTCTCCGTACGACCTGACGCGTGGCCGGATCGTCTACCGCTACAAGTAGATCTTGCCCGCACCCCCGCCTCCGCGCGCGGGTGGTGGCACTGACCCGGAGAACCTCACATCCCATGAAGGTCAAGCCGAGCGTCAAGAAGATCTGCGACAAGTGCAAGGTGATCCGCCGTCACGGCCGGGTCATGGTCATCTGCGACAACCTGCGCCACAAGCAGCGCCAGGGCTGACGCACGCCGACCGACCTGCAATTTCGCAGTTCTTCGCGCGACGCATAGCAACACGTACATACGCAGAGCCCGTCCGACCGCGCACGCGGTTGACGGCACCTCCGGCGGGGGCCGGGGACCCGACCTGTACCTCATACGGCAGCCGGGAACGGTTCTGCAGCAGACCCCCGAGAACACAGGAGCCATTGAATGGCACGCGTTTCCGGTGTTGACATCCCGCGCGAAAAGCGTGTGGTGGTCGCACTCACCTACGTCTTCGGCATCGGGCGTACCCGGTCCGAGGAGATTCTCGCCGCGACCGGCGTGAACCCGTCCACCCGTGTCCGCGACCTTGCCGAGGAAGACCTCGTCAAGATCCGCGAGTACGTGGACGCCAACCTCCAGACCGAGGGTGACCTCCGCCGCGAGATCGCCGCCGACATCCGCCGCAAGGTCGAGATCGGCTGCTACCAGGGCCTTCGCCACCGTCGTGGCCTGCCCGTCCGCGGTCAGCGCACCAGCACGAACGCTCGTACCCGCAAGGGCCCGCGTCGCGCCATCGCCGGCAAGAAGAAGCCGGGCAAGAAGTAGTCCTCAGCGGACGCTCGACCAAGCGGTCTTCGCTGTAGGACCGACCACCTCCCGTAGGAGTAAGAGATGCCCCCCAAGGGACGTCAGGGCGCTGCCAAGAAGGTGCGCCGCAAGGAAAAGAAGAACGTCGCTCACGGCCACGCGCACATCAAGAGCACGTTCAACAACACGATCGTCTCGATCACGGACCCCGCGGGCAACGTGATCTCCTGGGCCTCCGCCGGCCACGTCGGCTTCAAGGGCTCGCGCAAGTCCACCCCCTTCGCCGCGCAGATGGCCGCCGAGTCGGCCGCCCGCCGCGCGCAGGAGCACGGCATGCGCAAGGTCGACGTCTTCGTCAAGGGTCCCGGCTCCGGCCGTGAGACCGCGATCCGCTCCCTCCAGGCCACCGGCCTCGAGGTCGGCTCGATCCAGGACGTCACCCCCACGCCGCACAACGGCTGCCGTCCCCCCAAGCGCCGCCGCGTCTGACGCGTCGCCTGCTTGACCTGGGCCTTTCGGGCGGTGCCCCTCTTTCGAGGTGCGCCGCCCGTACCCTTGCAGTACGCAGTGCCGCAAGACCCCGTCGGGCGTCAAATAGTGGGCGTCCACGACTGAAGGAATCACAGACATGCTTATCGCTCAGCGTCCTTCGCTGACCGAAGAGGTCGTCGACGAGTTCCGCTCCCGGTTCGTCATCGAGCCGCTGGAGCCGGGCTTCGGCTACACCCTCGGCAACTCGCTCCGCCGCACCCTCCTCTCCTCGATCCCGGGCGCCGCTGTCACCAGCATCCGGATCGACGGTGTCCTGCACGAGTTCACCACCGTGCCGGGCGTCAAGGAGGACGTCACCGACCTCATCCTCAACATCAAGCAGCTGGTCGTCTCCTCGGAGCACGACGAGCCGGTCGTGATGTACCTGCGCAAGCAGGGCCCGGGTCTGGTCACCGCCGCCGACATCGCGCCCCCGGCCGGTGTCGAGGTGCACAACCCCGACCTCGTCCTGGCGACCCTGAACGCCAAGGGCAAGCTGGAGATGGAGCTGACCGTCGAGCGCGGTCGCGGCTACGTCTCCGCCGTCCAGAACAAGCAGGTGGGCCAGGAGATCGGCCGCATTCCGGTCGACTCCATCTACTCGCCGGTTCTCAAGGTCACCTACAAGGTCGAGGCGACCCGAGTCGAGCAGCGCACCGACTTCGACAAGCTCATCGTCGACGTCGAGACCAAGCAGGCCATGCGCCCGCGCGACGCCATGGCGTCCGCCGGCAAGACCCTGGTCGAGCTGTTCGGTCTCGCCCGCGAGCTGAACATCGACGCCGAGGGCATCGACATGGGCCCGTCCCCGACGGACGCCGCCCTTGCCGCCGACCTCGCGCTGCCGATCGAGGAGCTGGAGCTCACCGTCCGCTCCTACAACTGCCTCAAGCGCGAGGGCATCCACTCCGTGGGTGAGCTCGTGGCGCGCTCCGAGGCCGACCTGCTCGACATTCGCAACTTCGGTGCGAAGTCGATCGACGAGGTCAAGGCGAAGCTGGCCGGCATGGGCCTGGCCCTCAAGGACAGCCCGCCCGGATTCGACCCGACCGCCGCGGCCGACGCCTTCGGCGCCGACGACGACGCGGACGCCGGGTTCGTCGAGACCGAGCAGTACTAAGAGCTCGGGCCCTCGGGTCCGTACCCGGGTGCGGGTGGACCGCGGCTGTTCGCGCAGTTCCCCGCGCCCCTTCCGGCCTCGTCCCTTCGGGGCTCGTCCGGATCTTCGACAGGCATCCGCCTGCTCGGATACTGACACCGGTACCTCATACGGCCGGTGCAGATCACAAGGAGAAACACCATGCCGCGTCCCGCGAAGGGTGCCCGCCTCGGCGGTTCCGCCGCTCACGAGAAGCTGCTGCTCGCCAACCTGGCGAAGTCGCTGTTCGAGCACGGCCGCATCACGACGACCGAGGCCAAGGCCCGCCGTCTGCGTCCCGTCGCCGAGCGCCTGATCACCAAGGCGAAGAAGGGCGACATCCACAACCGTCGCCTGGTGCTGCAGACGATCACCGACAAGGGCATCGTCCACACCCTCTTCACCGAGATCGCCCCGCGCTACTCGGAGCGTCCGGGTGGCTACACCCGCATCACCAAGATCGGCAACCGTCGTGGCGACAACGCCCCGATGGCCGTGATCGAGCTGGTCGAGGGCGAGATCGCCAAGAAGGCGACCGTCGCCGAGGCCGAGGCCGCCACCAAGCGCGCCGTCAAGGAGGCCGACGAGGCCCCCGCCGCCGAGGCGACCGAGGACGAGGCGAAGGACGCGTAAGCGTTCCCGCGACGTTTCTCGCGGACGGGCCCGTACCCCCTGGGGTGCGGGCCCGTTCCCGTGCGACTGAGAGGATCTTCTGGTGAGTGATGACGTGCAGCCCGGGTTCGTACGGGTCCGGCTCGACCTTTCGTACGACGGCCGGGACTTCTCCGGGTGGGCCAAGCAGGCCCGCGGGCAGCGGACCGTGCAGGGCGAGATCGAGGACGCGCTGAAGACCGTGACCCGGTCCCCGGAGGCGTTCGAGCTGACCGTCGCGGGCCGCACCGACGCCGGGGTGCACGCGCGCGGCCAGGTCGCCCACGTGGACCTGCCCGAGGGCCTCTGGCAGGAGCACCGCGAGAAGCTGCTGCGGCGGCTCGCGGGACGGCTTCCGCACGACGTCCGGGTGTGGAGCGTCACCGAGGCCCCCGAGGGCTTCAACGCCCGCTTCTCGGCGATCTGGCGGCGGTACGCCTACCGCGTCACCGACCACCCCGGCGGCGTGGACCCGCTGCTGCGCGGACACGTCCTGTGGCACGACTGGACGCTCGACATGGACGCCATGAACGAGGCCGCGGCCGCGCTCATCGGCGAGCACGACTTCGCCGCGTACTGCAAGAAGCGCGAGGGCGCCACCACCATCCGCACCCTCCAGGAACTGCGCTGGGAGCGGCGGCCCGACGGGATCATGGAGGCCACGGTCAAGGCCGACGCCTTCTGCCACAACATGGTCCGCTCGCTGGTCGGCGCGCTGCTCTTCGTGGGCGACGGACACCGGCCGGTGGAGTGGCCGGGGAAGGTGCTGGCCGCCGGCGTGCGGGACTCCGCCGTCCACGTGGTACGCCCGCACGGCCTCACCCTGGAGGAGGTCGGCTACCCGGCCGACGACCGGCTCGCCGCGCGCAGCCGCGAGGCCCGCAACAAGCGGACCCTCCCGGGCGTCGCCGGCTGCTGCTGACCCCGCCGGAGGGGTGCCTAACGCGGCGGGGCCGAGGCGGCGGCCGCCGCCTTCGCCTGGCTCTTGCCGCGGGCGTAGATCTGGTTGAAGACGAAGGTGCCGAGGTCGTCGCTGGCCTGGAAGACCGGCTTGTCCTTGGTGGTGACCTTCTTGCCGTTCGCGAAGCCGCCCTGGGTGAAGTAGGCGTAGCGGCCCACCGAGTTGGCGCGGCGCAGACAGACGGTGGCGTGGCAGAAGGTGCCGACGCCCTTGCCGGCGAGCGGTGCGATGCCGCCGGTGGCCTGCTTCTTCGCGGCCAGCGCCGCCTTCTCGGAGGGGAAGACGGCCACGCCGACGGTGATCGCCACGCCGTCCTTGACGTAGGTGGCGCGCAGCACGCGCTCGCAGCCGTTCTTCTGCAGGACCGAGCCGAGCCCGCCGGTGGTGACCGAGGCGCAGTTCTCCGACGCCGCGGTCGCGCCCTTCTTGTACGGGCGGCCGAACATGGTGAGCTTCGTACCGGGGAAGAGGCCCTCGGCGGTCAGCGGCGCCGTGTCCTTCTTCGGGTCGGTGATGTAGTCCTTCGGGTCCGGCGGGGGCGGCGGGGCCACGGAGGAGAAGGTCGGCGCGGGGGTGGGGGAGGCCGTCGCGGTGGCGGAGCCCGTGGGGGTCGGGCCGCCGTTCTTGGCCTCGTCGTTCTTCTTGTTCGTCACGACGACGGCGGTCGCGACGAGGGCGCCCACGGCGAGCGTGGCGACGACGCCGCCGGCGATCAGCAGCCTGCGCCTGCGGCGGCTGCCGGCCTCGGAGGCCTCCGCGAGGGCGCCCCAGTCAGGGGTGCCGTCGTCCTGGCCGCCCCCGAAGGGGTCCTGCGGCGGCGGGTAGCCGTACCCGTGCTGCTGCGGCTGCTGCTGTCCGTACGGAGGCCCCGGCTGCGGTGGGTACCCGTACCCCTGCGGCTGTCCGAACCCCTGCTGCCCCTGCTGCTGCGGCTCCTGCGGCCACTGCGGTCCCCCAAAGCTCATGCCGCGCATCCTAAACCGCTTGGGAGAACCGGACGCGGGCGGCGACAATGCACCTCATGGGACACGTCGAGGCCGCGCATCTGGAGTACTACCTTCCCGACGGGAGGGTCCTCCTCGGGGACGCCTCCTTCCGGGTGGGGGAGGGGGCGGTCGTCGCCCTCGTCGGGGCCAACGGCGCCGGGAAGACGACCCTCCTGCGGATGATCGCGGGCGACCTCCAGCCGCACGGCGGCTCCGTCACCGTCAGCGGCGGGCTCGGCGTGATGCCGCAGTTCATCGGCTCCGTACGGGACGAGTCCACCGTCCGCGACCTGCTGGTCTCCGTGGCCCACCCGCGGATCCGGGAGGCCGCGAAGGCCGTCGACGAGGCCGAGCACCTGATCATGACCGTCGACGACGAGGCCGCGCAGATGAAGTACGCGCAGGCCCTCGCCGACTGGGCCGAGGTGCAGGGGTACGAGGCCGAGACGCTGTGGGACATCTGCACCATGGCCGCGCTGGGCGTGCCGTACGACAAGGCGCAGTTCCGGCAGGTGCGGACGCTCTCCGGCGGTGAGCAGAAGCGGCTGGTGCTGGAGTCGCTGCTGCGCGGCACCGACGAGGTGCTGCTCCTCGACGAGCCGGACAACTACCTGGACGTCCCTGGCAAGCGGTGGCTGGAGGAGCGGCTGCGGGAGACCCGCAAGACCGTGCTCTTCATCTCCCACGACCGGGAGCTGCTCTCCCGGGCCGCCCAGAAGATCATCGCGGTGGAGCCCGGCGCGGCCGGCTCCGACGTGTGGGTGCACGGCGGCGGCTTCGACACCTTCCACGAGGCGCGGCGGGAGCGGTTCGCCCGCTTCGAGGAGCTGAAGCGGCGCTGGGAGGAGAAGCACGCGCAGCTGAAGAAGCTGGTCGTCACGCTGCGGCAGGCGGCGGCGGTCAGCCACGAGATGGCGTCGCGGTACGCGGCGGCGCAGACCCGGCTGCGGAAGTTCGAGGAGGCGGGTCCGCCGCCGGAGCCGCCGCGCGAGCAGGACATCCGGATGCGGCTGCGCGGCGGCCGTACCGGCGTCCGCGCCGTGACCTGCGAGAACCTTGAGCTCACCGGGCTGATGAAGCCCTTCTCGCTGGAGATCTTCTACGGGGAGCGGGTCGCCGTCCTCGGCTCGAACGGCTCCGGCAAGTCCCACTTCCTGCGGCTGCTCGCGGGCGACGGGACGGTGGCGCACACGGGCCTGTGGAAGCTGGGCGCGCGGGTCGTGCCCGGGCACTTCGCGCAGACCCATGCCCACCCGGAGCTCGCCGGGCGCCCGCTCGTCGACATCCTGTGGACGGAGCACGCCAAGGACCGGGGCGCCGCGATGTCGATGCTGCGGCGGTACGAGCTGGAGCGGCAGGGCGACCAGTCCTTCGACAAGCTCTCCGGCGGCCAGCAGGCCCGCTTCCAGATCCTGCTCCTGGAGCTGGCCGGCACGACCGCGCTGCTGCTCGACGAGCCGACGGACAACCTGGACCTCGAGTCCGCGGAGGCCCTGCAGGACGGCCTGGAGTCGTACGAGGGCACCGTCCTGGCCGTCACCCACGACCGCTGGTTCGCCAAGAGCTTCGACCGCTACCTGGTCTTCGGCTCGGACGGCGTCGTGCGGGAGACGAGCGAGCCGGTGTGGGACGAGCGGCGGGTCGACCGGGCCCGCTGAGCAGGGGGCCTGTGGCATTTTGACCCGCCGGGGGTGGCGCGGGTACTGTTGCCGTTTGTTATGCGTATTGGCTTCGTCGTTCTCACGCGGAGGGGCCGTGCGCAGGTTCCCTGGAGCAGTTACCAGTGGCTCGCATACGGGCGATGACCCGGCAGTGCAGGCCCCAGCTGCATGATCGCTTCAGGTGTGTCTGGACTCCATCCACTGAAGAAGCGAAGGCTACGAAGTGCGTACGTACAGCCCCAAGCCCGGCGATGTCACTCGCCAGTGGCACATCATCGACGCGCAGGACATCGTCCTGGGTCGTCTGGCGACCACGGCCGCGAACCTCCTGCGAGGCAAGCACAAGCCGATCTACGCCCCCCACATGGACATGGGCGACTTCGTCATCATCATCAACGCCGACAAGGTCCACCTGTCCGGCAACAAGAAGACCCAGAAGATGGCGTACCGCCACTCCGGCTTCCCGGGTGGTCTGCGCTCGGTCCGTTACGACGAGCTGCTCGACAAGAACCCCGAGAAGGCCGTCGAGAAGGCCATCAAGGGCATGATCCCGAAGAACACGCTGGGCCGCCAGATGCTCTCGAAGCTGAAGGTCTACGCGGGCGAGAACCACCCGCACGCCGCCCAGCAGCCGGTTCCGTACGAGATCACCCAGGTCGCGCAGTAATTCCGGCCACACCCCCTAAGAACGAAAGAAATCTGAGGAGCATCGTGGCCGAGACCACCCCCGAGACCCCCGTCGACGAGTTCGAGGGCGTCGAGGAGTACACCACCGAGACCGAGATCGTCGAGGGTGACTACACCTCCGAGTCCCTCGCGTCCCGCTTCGGCGACCCGCAGCCGGCCGCCGGCCTGGGCCGTCGCAAGAACGCCATCGCCCGCGTCCGGATCGTCCCGGGCACCGGCAAGTGGAAGATCAACGGGCGTACGCTCGAGGACTACTTCCCGAACAAGGTCCACCAGCAGGAAGTCAACGAGCCCTTCAAGGTGCTCGAGCTCGACAACCGCTACGACGTCATCGCCCGCATCGCGGGTGGCGGTGTCTCCGGCCAGGCCGGCGCCCTGCGCCTCGGCGTGGCCCGTGCCCTGAACGAGGCCGACGTCGAGAACAACCGCCCGGCGCTGAAGAAGGCCGGCTTCCTCTCCCGTGACGACCGCGCGGTCGAGCGGAAGAAGGCCGGTCTCAAGAAGGCCCGCAAGGCTCCGCAGTACAGCAAGCGTTAATCGCCTGCTCGCACTGCTTGTACGTACGCCCCGGCGCACTGCGCGTGCCGTCGGGGCGTACGTTTTTTCTTAACCTTTTTCAACCTTCCAGTCTTTTGGGCACGCATTTTCGGAGGACAGCTGTGGGACGACTCTTCGGCACCGACGGCGTACGCGGCGTAGCCAACGCCGACCTGACGGCGGAGCTCGCGCTCGGCCTGTCGGTCGCGGCGGCGCACGTGCTCGCCGAAGCGGGGACCTTCGAGGGTCATCGGCCGACGGCCGTGGTCGGACGGGACCCGCGGGCGTCCGGAGAGTTCCTGGAGGCCGCGGTCGTCGCCGGCCTCGCCAGCGCCGGTGTCGACGTGCTGCGCGTCGGCGTCCTGCCGACCCCGGCCGTCGCCCACCTCACCGGCGTCCTCGGCGCCGACCTCGGCGTGATGCTCTCCGCGAGCCACAACGCCATGCCCGACAACGGCATCAAGTTCTTCGCCCGCGGCGGCCACAAGCTCGCCGACGACCTGGAGGACAAGATCGAGGCCGTCTACGAGGAGCACCGCACCGGCGCCCCCTGGGACCGCCCGACCGGGGCCGGCGTCGGCCGCGTCCGCGACTACACCGAGGGCTTCGAGACCTACGTCGCGCACCTCATCGGCGTGCTCCCCAACCGCCTCGACGGCCTGAAGATCGTCCTCGACGAGGCCCACGGCGCCGCCGCCCGCGTCTCGCCCGAGGCCTTCAGCCGCGCCGGCGCCCAGGTCGTCACCATCGGCGCGAGCCCCGACGGCCTCAACATCAACGACGGCTGCGGCTCCACCCACCTGGAGCTCCTCAAGGCCGCCGTCGTCGAGCACGGCGCCGACCTCGGCATCGCCCACGACGGCGACGCCGACCGCTGCCTCGCCGTCGACCACACCGGCGCGGAGGTGGACGGCGACCAGATCCTCGCCGTCCTCGCCCTCGCCATGCGCGAGGCCGGCACGCTGCGCGGCGACACCGTCGTCGCCACCGTCATGTCCAACCTGGGCTTCAAGCTCGCCATGGAGCGCGAGGGCCTCACCCTCCTCCAGACCGCGGTCGGCGACCGCTACGTCCTGGAGTCCATGAAGGAGCACGGCTTCGCCCTCGGCGGCGAGCAGTCCGGGCACGTCATCGTGCTCGACCACGCCACCACGGGCGACGGCACCCTCACCGGCCTCATGCTGGCCGCCCGGGTCGCCGCCACCGGCAAGTCCCTCGCCGAGCTGGCCGCCGTCATGGAGCGGCTGCCGCAGATCCTGATCAACGTCAAGGACGTCGACAAGTCCCGCGTCGCCACCTCCGGCGAGCTCGCCGCCGCCGTCACCGACGCCGAGCGCGAGCTGGGCACCACCGGCCGGGTGCTGCTCCGCTCCTCGGGCACCGAGCCGCTGGTCCGCGTCATGGTCGAGGCCGCCGACATCGAGCAGGCCCGCTCGGTCGCGCAGCGCCTCGCCGACGTCGTGAAGTCGGCGCTCGGCTAGCCGTCCGGGTGGTACGACGAAGGGCCCCGCGCACTCCGGTGCGGCGGGGCCCTTCTCCGTGTCCGGGACCTCAGCCCCGGCGCAGCCGCCGCTTCAGCTTGCCGCGCTGGGTGTCCCACAGCCACTTCTGCACGAACAGCGTCAGCGTCCCCGCCAGCATGATCCCCAGCAGGTTCAGCAGCAGCTGCTCGACCGACCCCCAGGTCTGGCCGACCTCGCCGTAGCTGAGCGCCACCGCCGCGTTCGCCGCCGCCGGAACGGTCGTCACCGAGATCGCCACGCCCACCAGCGCGCCCGCCTTCGACGAGGTCAGCGACAGGGTGCCGGCCGCGCCCGCGAGGAGCGCCACCACGAAGGAGAACGGGTCCGGCTGCCAGATGAAGGAGGTCTGCGGCCGCTCGGCGTCCAGCCGCTCGACACTGAACAGGCCCAGCCGGTCCATCAGCAGGCTGAACAGCGTCGTCACGAGGATCGCCGCCAGGAAGCCGACGAGCAGCGCGATCAGCGAGCGGACCGCGAGCCGCGGGGCCCGCTTCACGATCGCCGTGCACACCCCCGCGAGCGGCCCGAACTCCGGGCCGACCGCCATCGCGCCCACGATCAGGATCGCGTTGTCCAGGACGACGCCGCAGGCCGCGATCATCGTCGCGAGCAGCATGAAGGCGAGATAGGTGAAGGAGAGCGTCGACTCCTCGTGCGTGGAGGTCGCCAGCTGCTCCCAGAGCACCGCGTCGGCGCCCTCGCCGGGGGCGTCCCGCTCGGCCGCGTCGGCCCGCTCCGACATCGACAGGTCGATGTCCTCGACGGCGATCGACCCGTCCTGATCGAGCTTCAGCCCGCGCAGCCCGTGCAGGAGTTCGTCGCCCGCCTCGCGGGCCACGTCGCACATCACGACGTCCCCGGCCGGGTCCCGGGCCGCCCCCGGCAGCACCACCAGATGGGTGGTGCCGACCGTCGACCGGATCAGCCCGACCGCGTCCTCGGTGCGGTCGGAGGGAACGATCATCCGCAGATGCAGCATGCTCCGAGCTTACGGAGACTCAGAGCTTCCGCAGGCTCAACCGCTGCACCTTGTGGTCCGGGCCCTTGCGGACGACGAGCGTCGCCCGGCCGCGCGTCGGCGCCACGTTCTCCAGCAGGTTCACCTTGTTGACGGTCCGCCACATCGTGCGCGCGTAGTCCAGGGCCTCCTCCTCGGAGACCTGCGTCCAGCGGCGGAAGTACGAGGACGGGTCCTGGAACGCGGTCTCGCGCAGCTTCCGGAAGCGGTTGAGGTACCAGCCCTCGATGTCCTCCGCGCGGGCGTCCACGTACACGGAGAAGTCGAAGTAGTCGGCGAGGCCGACCCGGGTCCGGCCGTCCTTGCCGGGCAGCGCCGGCTGGAGGACGTTCAGCCCCTCGACGATCAGGATGTCGGGCCGGCGCACGACGAGCTGCTCGCCGGGCACCCGGTCGTAGATGAGGTGCGAGTAGACCGGTGCCGTGACCTCGTCCTTCCCGGCCTTCACGTCGGCGACGAACTTGGTCAGCGCCCGCCGGTCGTACGACTCGGGGAAGCCCTTGCGCGACATCAGCCCGCGGGCCTTCAGCTCCTCCATCGGATAGAGGAACCCGTCGGTGGTGATCCGCTCCACCCGGGGGTGCTCCGGCCATCGGGCGAGCAGCGCCTCCAAGAGCCGGGCCACGGTCGACTTCCCGACCGCGACCGACCCGGCGACCCCTATGACGAACGGCGTCCCGCGCTGCTCCGCCTTCTCCCCGAGGAAGGTGTTCAGCGCCCCGCGCAGCCCGCTGGTGGCCTGCACGTACAGGTTGAGCAGCCGCGACAGCGGCAGGTACACGTCCCGCACCTCGTCGAGGTCGATGACGTCACCGAGCCCCTGCAGCCGCTCGACCTCGTCGGCGGTCAGCGGCAGCGGCGTCTTGTCGCGCAGGGCGCTCCACTCGGCGCGGGTGAGGTCGACGTACGGCGTCGGCTCGGGAGACCTGCGGGAGGTCCCACCGTTCCCGGCCCCGTTGCCGTTGGCGCTTCGTGGCGGCGAAGTGATCACCCACCCATTGTCCCGGGTCGACGGGGGGCGTGGGGGGTGGGGTGGGTCACGTGGCGCGCCGCCGGATGCGGCGGCTCCGACTCCGTGCGGGCTCCCGGCCGGGGACGGGATCCGGCCGTAGGCTGCCGTCATGTGCGGAATCGTGGGATACGTCGGTGGGCAGTCGGCGCTCGATGTCGTCGTCGCGGGGCTGAAGAGGCTGGAGTACCGGGGGTACGACTCGGCCGGGGTCGCCGTCCTGGCGGACGGGGGGCTGGCCGCGGCCAAGAAGGCCGGGAAGCTCGTCAACCTGGAGAAGGAGCTGGTCGAGCGGCCGCTGGCGGGCGGCTCCGTCGGCATCGGGCACACCCGGTGGGCGACGCACGGCGGGCCGACGGACGCCAACGCGCACCCGCACCTCGACAACGCGGGGCGGGTCGCCGTCGTGCACAACGGGATCATCGAGAACTTCGCGGCGCTGCGCGAGGAGCTGGCCGAGCGGGGGCACGAGCTGCTCTCCGAGACCGACACCGAGGTCGTCGCCCATCTGCTGGCCGAGGAGTTCTCCTCCGTCGGTGACCTGGCCGAGGCGATGCGGCTGGTCTGCCGGCGGCTCGACGGGGCCTTCACGCTGGTCGCCGTCCACGCCGACCAGCCCGACGTGGTCGTCGGCGCGCGCCGGAACTCGCCGCTGGTCGTCGGCGTGGGGGAGGGCGAGAACTTCCTCGCCTCCGACGTCTCCGCCTTCATCGCGCACACCCGGTCCGCCATCGAGCTCGGGCAGGACCAGGTCGTCGAACTGACCCGGGAGGGCGTCGTCGTCACCGACTTCGAAGGGGCGCCGGCCGACGTCCGGGCCTTCCACGTCGACTGGGGCGCCTCCGCCGCCGAGAAGGGCGGCTACGACCACTTCATGCTCAAGGAGATCGCCGAGCAGCCGAAGGCCGTCGCCGACACCCTCCTCGGGCGGATCGACGCGAGCGGGCGGCTGACCCTCGACGAGGTGCGGATCCCCGACGCGGTGCTCCGCGAGGCCGACAAGGTCGTCATCGTCGCCTGCGGCACCGCCTTCCACGCCGGGCTGATCGCCAAGTACGCCATCGAGCACTGGACCCGGATCCCCTGCGAGGTCGAGCTCGCCAGCGAGTTCCGCTACCGCGACCCGATCCTCGGGCAGCGGACCCTCGTCATCGCCATCTCGCAGTCCGGCGAGACCATGGACACCCTGATGGCGCTCCGGCACGCCCGCGAGCAGGGTGCCAAGGTCCTGGCCGTCTGCAACACCAACGGTTCGACCATCCCCCGCGAGTCCGACGCCGTGCTCTACACGCACGCCGGGCCCGAGGTCGCCGTGGCGTCCACGAAGGCCTTCCTCACCCAGCTCATCGCCTGCTACCTGCTCGCCCTCTACCTGGGGCAGGTGCGCGGCACCAAGTGGGGAGACGAGATCCGGGCCGTGGTCCGCGAGCTCGCGCGGATCGGCGAGGAGGTCGAGCGGGTCCTGGAGACCATGGAGCCCGTACGGGCCCTCGCCCGCTCCCTCGCCCACAAGGACACGATCCTCTTCCTCGGCCGGCACGTCGGCTACCCGGTGGCACTCGAAGGCGCGCTGAAGCTGAAGGAGCTGGCGTACATGCACGCCGAGGGCTTCGCGGCGGGCGAGCTGAAGCACGGGCCGATCGCCCTCATCGAGGAGGACCTGCCGGTCGTCGTCGTGGTGCCCTCGCCCAAGGGGCGCTCGGTCCTCCACGACAAGATCGTCTCCAACATCCAGGAGATCCGGGCCCGCGGTGCCCGGACGATCGTGATCGCGGAGGAGGGCGACGACGCCGTCGTGCCCTTCGCCGACCACCTCGTCCGCGTCCCCGCCACGCCCACGCTGCTCCAGCCGCTCGTCTCCACGGTGCCGCTCCAGGTCTTCGCCTGCGAGCTGGCCACCGCCCGGGGCAACGAGGTGGACCAGCCGCGCAACCTGGCCAAGTCCGTGACGGTGGAGTAGGGGAGAGAAATGATCATCGGGGTGGGGATCGACGTGGCGGAGATCGACCGCTTCGCCGCGTCGCTGGAACGGACGCCGGCGCTGCTGGAGCGGCTCTTCGTCCGCGAAGAACTGGTGCTGCCCAGCGGGGAGCGCCGGGGCCCGGCCTCCCTGGCGGCCCGCTTCGCCGCGAAGGAGGCCCTGGCCAAGGCGCTCGGCGCGCCCGGCGACCTCCACTGGACGGACGCCGAGGTGTACGCCGAGTCCACCGGCCAGCCCCGGCTGCGGGTGCGCGGCACGGTGGCGGCGCGCGCGGCCGAGCTGGGCGTGAAGCAGTGGCACATCTCGCTGAGCCACGACGCCGGGGTCGCCTCGGCGGTGGTGATCGCGGAGGGCTGAGCCGTAGGGGTACGGGGGCGATCACGGCGGGCTGAGACGTACGGGTACGGGGTGATCGCGGCGAGCTGAGTCATACGGGTACGGGGGTGATCGGCGCGCGCTGAGTCGTACGCGTACGGGGCGGGTCCTGCGGGGGTGTCGACCCGGGAGGGTCCGGCCCCGCTCGACGCTTTCCCGATCGTTCCTCCGGGCGGGCGCCCCGCACCTGGGGCAGACTGCTCCCCATGCGTACCGCTCACCACGTGGAGACCGTCCGGGCCGCCGAGGCCGCGCTGATGGCGCGGCTGCCGGAGGGCGCCCTGATGCAGCGGGCCGCCGCCGGACTCGCCGCGGCCTGCTGCTCGTTGCTCGGCAAGGGCCGGGTGTACGGGTCCCGGGTCGTCCTCCTCGTCGGCAGCGGCGACAACGGCGGCGACGCCCTCTACGCCGGCGCCCGGCTCGCCCGGCGCGGTGCGGGGGTCACCGCGGTGCTGCTCGGCGCCCGCGCCCACGGCGCCGGACTGGCCGCGCTGCGGGCCGCCGGCGGACGCGTCACCGAGGACCCGTACGAGGCGCTGGCCGCCGCCGACCTCGTCCTCGACGGCATCACCGGCATCGGCGGGCGCGGCGGACTGCGCCCCGAGGCCGTGCCGGTCGCCCGTGCCGCGCGCGGCTCCGACGCGGTCGTCGTCGCCGTCGACCTGCCCAGCGGCGTCGACGCCGACACCGGCGAGGTCGCGGGCGAGGCCCTGCGCGCCGACGTGACCGTCACCTTCGGCACGTACAAGCCGGGGCTGCTCGTCGACCCGGCGCGGGAGTACGCGGGCGCGCTGCGGCTCGTGGACATCGGGCTCGCCGCCACCCTCCCCTCCGTGCCCGACGCCGAGGCGCTCCAGCACCAGGACGTGGCCCGGCTGCTGCCCGCGCCCGGGGCGGAGAGCGACAAGTACCGGCGGGGCGTCCTCGGCGTCGTCGCCGGCTCCGCCCGCTACCCGGGCGCCGCCGTCCTCGCCGTCGCGGGCGCGCTGCGCGGCGGCGCCGGGGCCGTGCGGTACGTGGGCCCCGCCCGGGAGGCGGTGATCGCCGCCCACCCGGAGACCCTGGTGCACGCGGGGCCGCCGGAGAAGGCCGGCCGCGTCCAGGCGTGGGTCGTCGGCCCCGGCCTCGGCGACGGGCCCGGCGCGGAGGTCGCCGTCGCCGAGGTCCTCGCCTCCGCGGTGCCCGTCCTCGTCGACGCCGACGGGCTGCGCGCCCTCGACCCCGACGCCGTGCGGGAGCGGTCCGCGCCCACCCTGCTGACCCCGCACGCCGGCGAGGCGGCCGCCCTGCTCGGCACCGACCGGGCGGACGTGGAGGCCCGGCGGCTCTCCGCCGTCCGCGCGCTCGCCGAGCGGTACGGCGCCACCGTTCTCCTCAAGGGGTCCACGACCCTGATCGCCGGGCCCGGCGGCACCGGCCCCGTGCGGGTCAACCCGACCGGCACCCCGTGGCTCGCCACGGCCGGTTCCGGCGACATCCTCTCCGGCCTGGCCGGCTCCCTCCTCGCCGCCGGACTCCACCCCGTGGACGCCGCCTCCTGCGCCGCCTACCTGCACGGACTCGCCGCCCGGCGCGCCTCGGGCAAGGGCGGACCGATCACCGCCACCGAGGTGGCCGGCGCCCTCTCCGGCGCCTGGCAGGACGTGCGCGAACTGTAGGACCCACGGCGGTCCGTAGGAACCACGGCGGTCCGTAGGGCCCACGGCGGTCCGGCGGCGGGGAGGGCCTTCGGTCCCCGGCCCCCGGCCTCCGGCCTCCGGCCCCGTCCGGTCCTGGGACGCGCCGCCGGTTCCCGGTGCCCCGTCCGGTCGTGGGGCGCGCCGCCGGTCGGCCCAACGGCGTTGCTCCGGGCGGGGGTCAGCGCGTGCCGGGGCCGGTGCGGGCGGTTCGGATGGACGCGTGACCAGATGGAGAAGCCGCATCCTGCCGCCGTTGCTCGCCGCCGCCCTGCTGACCGGCGCCGCCCCCGCGCACGGGGACGGGCCCGCGCGCGGGGAGGAGCCCGGGCCGGCCGACGTCCTCGTCCCCGGCATCGCCGGCGCCGGACGACCCGAGTACCCCATGGACACCCCCGACCAGGTCCTCCCGCCGACCGCCCCGGACGGCGAGATCCCCGTCCCCGTCCCGGAGGAGGAGGTCGACGAACTCGTCGAGTACCTCCCCCGCGACGCCACCAAGGCCGCCTGCACCGCCAAGACCGGGATGTACCAGCGGCAGGTCGAACGGCTCCTGAAGCTCAAGGTCGACGGGAAGCAGTCCGCCGCCGACTGCCGGGCCATCCGCGCCTTCCAGACCCGGCAGAAGATCAAGCCCGCCAACGGCTACGCCGGTCCCGTCACCTGGGCCCGCGCCGAACTCCTCGCCGCCCGGAAGAACCCCAACGCCGCCAAGAAGTGCCCCGTCCGCTCCTACCCGGTCGCCTGCGTCGACCTGAACCGCGAGCTGATGTGGGTGCAGAAGGGCAAGAAGATCACCTACGCCGTGGTCAACATCCGCAGCGGCCGGGCCGGCTACCGCACCCGCACCGGCTGGCACTCGATCTACTGGCGTCACAAGGACCACTGGTCGACCATCTACGACACGCCGATGCCGTTCTCCCAGTTCTTCGACGGCGGCCAGGCCTTCCACGGCGTCTACGGGGCCGTCGCCACCCCCACCGGAAGCCGCGGCTGCGTGAACCTGACGTACAAGAACGCGGAGAAGCTGTGGTCGGTCCTCCGCAAGGGTGACCGGGTCTACATCTGGGGCAAGCGGCCGGGCCTGTGACCACCTGAGAGACTGGGCGCGATGACTGAGACAGCACCGCCGCCCCGCCGAGCCCGCGCCGAGATCGACCTCGGGGCGCTGCGCGCCAACGTCCGCGCGCTGCGCGCCCGGGTGGCCCCCCACGTCCGGCTCATGGCCGTGGTCAAGGCCGACGCGTACGGTCACGGCGCCGTCCGCTGCGCCCGCGCCGCCCTCGACGCGGGCGCCGCGTGGCTCGGCACGGCCACCCCGCAGGAGGCGCTCGCGCTGCGCGCCGCCGGGATCACCGACGTCCCGGTCCTGTGCTGGCTGTGGACGCCCGGTGACCCCTGGGACGCCGGCATCGAGGCCGGGCTCGACATGGCGGTGAGCGGCCGCTGGGCCCTCGACGAGGTCACCGCCGCCGCCCGCCGCACCGGCGGCACCGCCCGCATCCAGCTCAAGGCCGACACCGGCCTCGGCCGCAACGGCTGCCAGCCCGCCGACTGGCCGGCGCTCGTCGCCGAGGCCCTGCGGGCCGAGAAGGAGGGGCTGGTCAAGGTCACCGGCCTCTGGTCCCACTTCGCCTGCGCGGACGAGCCGGGGCACCCGTCGATCGCCGCCCAGCTCGACGTCTTCCGCTCGATGCTCGACCACGCGGAGAAGGCCGGCATCGAGCCCGAGGTCCGGCACATCGCCAACTCGCCGGCCACCCTCACCCTCCCCGAGACCCACTTCGACCTGGTCCGCCCCGGCATCGCGATGTACGGCGTCTCGCCCGCGCCCGAGCTGGGCACCTCCGCCGAGCTCGGCCTGCGCCCGGTGATGTCGCTGAAGGCGAGCGTCGCCCTGGTGAAGGAGGTGCCGCCCGGCCACGGCGTCTCCTACGGGCACCACTACGTCACCGGCGACGAGACCACCCTCGGCCTGGTCCCGGTCGGGTACGCCGACGGCGTCCCCCGGCACGCCTCCGGCCGCGGCCCGGTCCTCGTCGCCGGCAAGGTCAGGACGGTCGCCGGCCGGGTCGCCATGGACCAGTTCGTGGTCGACCTCGGCGGCGACCGGCCCGCGCCCGGCACCGAGGCCGTCCTCTTCGGCTCCGGCGAGCACGGCGAACCGACGGCCCAGGACTGGGCGGAGGCCGCCGACACCATCGCGTACGAGATCGTCACCCGGATCGGCGCGCGCGTGCCGCGCGTCTACGTGGGGGAGTAGACGGCCATGGGGGAGCCGGGCGGGAGCGGCGGCTGGCGGCGCGCCGGGATAGCGGGCGCGGCGATAGGCGTGCTGGCGGCCGGCGCGGCGGCGGGCGTCGCCGTCGAGCGGCTGACCGTGAGCCGCTCGGTCCGCCGCAAGGCCCGGCTCGCCCTCGACGCCACCGGCCCGTACGGCACCCTGCGCGGCACCCCCGGGCGGGCGCTCGCCGACGACGGCACGATCCTCGCCTACGAGACGGACGAGCCGGGGGAGCTGAACGGGGCGTACGAGCCGGCGGGGACGGACGAGCCGGACGGGGCCGATGGCGCCTCCACGACGGGCGGTCCCGCTCCGCTCACCGTCGTCTTCTCGCACGGCTTCTGCCTCGATCAGGACTCCTGGCACTACCAGCGGGCCGCGCTGCGCGGCCGGGTCAGGACGGTCTTCTGGGACCAGCGGGGCCACGGCCGCTCGGAGCGCGGTGAAGCGAAACCGGTCGGCATCGAACTGCTCGGCCGCGACCTCAAGGCCGTCGTCGACGCCGCCGCGCCCGAGGGGCCGCTCGTGCTCGTCGGCCACTCCATGGGCGGCATGACGGTGATGGCGCTCGCCGAGCAGTATCCCGAGCTGGTCCGCGACCGGGTCGTCGGCGTCGCCTTCGTCGGGACCTCCCCGGGCCGCCTGGAGGAGGTCTCGTACGGGCTCCCGCTGGCCGGCGTCAACGCGGTCCGCCGGTTCCTGCCGGGGATGCTGCGGGCCCTCGGCTCCCAGGCCGAACTGGTCGAGAAGGGCCGCCGCGCCACCGCCGACCTCTTCGCCGGGCTCGTGAAGAAGTACTCCTTCGCCTCGAAGGACGTGGACCCGGCCGTCGTCCGCTTCGCCGAGCGCATGATCGAATCCGTCCCGGTCGACGTGGTGGCGGAGTTCTACCCGGCCTTCGGCGCGCACGACAAGCTCGCCGCCCTCGCCGCCTTCCGCGGCCTGCCCGCGCTGGCCCTCGTCGGCGACCAGGACCTCGTCACCCCCGCCGCGCACACCGAGGCCATCGCCGAGGCGCTGCCGGGCGCGGAGCGGATCGTCGTCCCCGACGCGGGCCACCTGGTGATGCTGGAGCGGCCCGAGGTCGTCACCGAGGCGCTCGCCGCCCTGCTGGCCAGGATCGGGGAGGGTCCGGGCAACGGATAGGTTGGCGGGTATGGAAGCAGCGCACCCGCCCGTCTCCGGCGCCACCGTCTCCGTCGACTCCCCCGAGCGCATGCAGGAGCTCGGCCGCCGGCTCGCGAAACTCCTCCGGCCCGGCGACCTCGTCATGCTCACCGGCGAGCTGGGCGCCGGGAAGACCACCCTGACCCGCGGTCTCGGCGAGGGCCTGGGCGTCCGCGGCGCGGTCACCTCGCCGACCTTCGTCATCGCCCGCGTCCACCCCTCGCTGACCGGCGGTCCGGCCCTCGTCCACGTGGACGCGTACCGGCTCGGCGGCGGGCTCGACGAGATGGAGGACCTGGACCTCGACGTCTCGCTGCCCGAGTCCGTGGTGGTCGTGGAGTGGGGCGACGGCAAGGTCGAGGAGCTGACCGACGACCGGCTACACGTCCTCATCCACCGCGTCACCGGCGACACCGACGACGACCGGCGCACGGTCGAGCTGCGCGGGATCGGCGGCCGGTGGGCCGACGAGGACCTGTCCGCGCTGTGAACGGCGGCCGTCGGCGTCCGTCGGCGTCCGTAGGTTCCGACAGCATGTCGGGAAAATGTTGCGCCGCCGCTCCGTGCCGTGGTGACATGGATGCACGAGCTGGTTAGGTGAACCTAACCTACGGGAGGCATGCATGGCGACGCAGATGCCGGAGCGCGAGGACCGCCCCGCCGAGGAGCGCGTCTCGATGAGCGAGCTGCTGGCCTCCTGTGCCGCGGCCACCGCCGTCTCCACCCCGCCGGGGCGCGACCTCGCGCCCCCGCGGGAGCAGGCGGAACCGGACCTCAGGGACGAGGCCGCGTAACCCTTTCGGGCGTACCTCCGAAGGCCCGCGGGCCGCGGCGGGCCTCAGGAGACGACGACGACCCGCGCGCCGATCGACGCGAAGGTCCACATCGCGTCGCCGTCCGGCCGCGTCATGCGGATGCCGCCGGTCTTGCGGGCCGGGTCGGGCACGGGCGTCGAGCCGTCGACCGCGGCGCTGAAGCCGATCGTCACGCCCTCGACGCTCGCGAAGCGGACCACGTGCTCGATCTGCACGCCGTCGGAGCCGCGCACCGAGTTGGACCGGGAGGTCACCGCGTACGCACCCGGCGCCGGGCTCACCGAGCTCGGCGTCACCGTGAACGTGCGGACGGCCTTGTTCTTGTCGTCGACCAGCCACACCCGGCGATCCCCGAGCGCGTACACCACGCGCTCGCCCCTGCCGGAGGCCGCCGGCACCGCCAGCGGGTTCGCCGCGGGCTTCTTCGTCCCGGTCGTGGCCGAGGCCGACGGGGCGACCGCGCCCGGCGTCCGGGACGACTCCGCGAGGTCCGCCGGCACGCTCGCCGACGCCTGGTAGGCGAGGAAGGCGACCGCGGCGAGGGCCGCCGCGGTGAGCCCGGCCACGAATCCCGAGCTGCTCCTTGCCACCGTCTCCACCTCTTCGTACGCACGTGCCGACCCTGACGAGCTGTCGCGCCTGACGGTAGCAGCCGGGCCCCCCGAGGGCCGCGCGCCGCATCGCCCGCCCGCGGCGCCGTAGGCTGTTCGCGTGCTGTTGCTCGCCATGGATACCGCCACCCCCGCCGTCACCGTCGCCGTCCACGACGGCACGGCCGTCGTCGCCGAGTCGACCCGCGTCGACGCCCGCCGCCACGGGGAGCTGCTGCTCCCCGCCGTCGACCGGGTCCTCAAGGAGGCCGGGACCGCGCTCGACGCGGTGACCGGGATCGTGGTCGGGGTCGGCCCCGGCCCCTACACCGGCCTCCGGGTGGGGCTCGTCACGGCCGCCGCCTTCTCCTCCGCGCTCGGCGGGGTGCCGGTGCACGGCCTGTGCACCCTCGACGGCCTGGCGTACGCCTCCGGCGTCGAGGGCCCCTTCGCGGTGGCGACCGACGCCCGCCGCAAGGAGGTCTACTGGGCGCGGTACGACGACGCCCGCACCCGCGTCGGCGACGCCTCCGTCGACCGGCCCGCCGACATCGCCGAACGGCTCGCCGGGCTGCCGGTGGTCGGCGCGGGCGCCCTGCTCTACCCGGACGCCTTCCCCGACGCCCGCGGCCCCGAGCACCAGTCCGCCGGCGCGCTCGCCGCGCTCGCCGCGGAGAAGCTGGCGGCCGGCGGCGAGGGCTTCCTCGACCCGCTGCCGATGTACCTGCGGCGGCCCGACGCGCAGGTGCCGAAGAACTACAAGGTGGTCACCCCCCAGTGAGCGGGGACGTGGCGGGCGGAGAGGCCGTGCTGCGCGAGATGCGCTGGTGGGACCTGCCGCAGGTGCTGGAGCTGGAGGCCGAGCTCTTCCCCGAGGACGCCTGGTCGGAGGGGATGTTCTGGTCCGAGCTGGCGCACGCGCGCGGGCCCCGGGCCACCCGGCGGTACGTCGTCGCCGAGGACGCCTCCGGGCGGCTGGCCGGATACGCGGGGCTGGCGGCGGCCGGCGGGCTCGGGGACGTGCAGACCATCGCCGTCGCCCGCCCGCAGTGGGGCACCGGGCTCGGCGCCCGGCTCCTCACCGACCTGCTCCAGCACGCCACCGCCTTCGAGTGCGACGAGGTCCTGCTCGAAGTGCGGGTGGACAACACCCGGGCGCAGAAGCTGTACGAGCGCTTCGGATTCGAGCCCATCGGCTTCCGGCGCGGCTACTACCAGCCGGGCAACGTCGACGCGCTCGTGATGCGACTGACTGTTCAAGGAACTGGGACCGAAATCTGATGGCTGCTGACGAACCCCTCGTGCTCGGCATCGAGACCTCCTGCGACGAGACCGGCGTCGGCATCGTGCACGGCACCACCCTCCTCGCCGACGCCGTGGCCTCCAGCGTCGACACCCACGCCCGCTTCGGCGGCGTCGTGCCCGAGATCGCCTCCCGGGCCCACCTGGAGGCGATGGTCCCGACGATCGAGCGGGCCCTGAAGACCGCCGGCGTCTCCGCGAAGGACCTCGACGGCATCGCGGTCACCGCGGGCCCCGGCCTCGCGGGCGCCCTGCTCGTCGGCGTCTCCGCCGCCAAGGCGTACGCCTACGCGCTCGGCAAGCCGCTGTACGGCGTCAACCACCTGGCCTCGCACATCTGCGTCGACCAGCTGGAGCACGGCAGGCTGCCGGAGCCGACGATGGCGCTGCTCGTCTCCGGCGGGCACTCCTCGCTGCTGCTCTCCGCCGACATCACCGCCGACGTGCGGCCGCTGGGCGCCACCATCGACGACGCGGCGGGCGAGGCCTTCGACAAGATCGCCCGCGTCCTCGACCTGGGCTTCCCCGGCGGCCCGGTCATCGACCGGCTCGCCAAGGAGGGCGACCCGGCCGCCATCGCGTTCCCGCGCGGCCTGTCGGGTGCCAAGGACCCCGCGTACGACTTCTCCTTCTCCGGGCTCAAGACCGCCGTGGCCCGCTGGATCGAGGCGAAGCGGGCGGCCGGCGAGGAGGTGCCGGTGCGGGACGTGGCCGCCTCCTTCCAGGAGGCCGTCGTCGACGTCCTCACCCGCAAGGCCGTCCGGGCCTGCAAGGACGAGGGCGTCGACCACCTGATGATCGGCGGCGGCGTCGCCGCGAACTCGCGGCTCAGGGCGCTCGCCGAGGAGCGCTGCGAGCGGGCCGGGATCCGGCTCCGGGTGCCCCGGCCGGGCCTGTGCACCGACAACGGCGCGATGGTCGCCGCGCTCGGCTCGGAGATGGTCGCCCGGGGCAGGGCCGCCTCCGACCTGGAGCTCTCGGCGGACTCGTCCCTCCCGGTGACCGACCCGCACGTCCCCGGACACGCCCACGACCACGACCACGTGCACGAGATCAGCAAGGAGAACCTGTACTCGTGAGGGTCGCGCTGATGTGGGAGGCCCGGGCCGTGCAGGGCCGGGGCGCCGAGCTCCTGGAGTGGGCGCGCGCCCGAGTCCTGGCCCGTGAGCCGCTCCGCCGGGAGGTCATGCGCGCCCCCCAGGACCGGGTCCTGGTCCTCACCTGGTGGGAGGCGGACGCCCTCGACGCGGAGCTGCCCGAGCTGCCGGAGCCGGACGCGGAACTGATCACCCGTCCGGTGCACCGCTGGCGTTTCGAATCGGTCGAATAGGCGAACAGTCCGACGATCGGGCAACCTTTCGATCGGATCGGGCATCCCACAGCCCGTGAAGAAGAAGATCGCGGTGTGGGCGGCGCTGACCGCAGTGACGCTCCTGATGACGGGATGCACGACCGAGACCCCGGCGGCCCCGGTGGCGGCCCCCGCCCCGGCGACGCCCTCGAAGCCCGCTGCCGCCGCCCCGGAACCGGCGCCGGCCCCGGAGGCGGCCCGGGCGGCCGCGTACCGCAAGTGGGGGATCGAACCCCTGGCCGCGCCGCCCGCCCCGCCCGCCGTCAAGCCGGTGCGGCGGAAGCGGGGCGGGCCGGTCCCGGTGATCAGCGACGTCCCGACCACCGACAAGGTCGTCTTCCTCACCATCGACGACGGGGCCGAGAAGGACCCCGCGTTCGTGCGGATGATGGACGAGCTCGACGTCCCCTTCACGATGTTCCTCACCGACTCGGTGATCAGCGGCGACTACGGCTACTTCGAGCCGCTCGTCGCCCAGGGCCACGGCGTCGCCAACCACACCCTCACCCACCCGAACCTGCGCACCCTCTCCCCGGAGGCCCAGCGCCGCGAGATCTGCGGCCAGCAGGAGAGGCTGCGCGAGCGCTACGGCACCGCCCCGCGCCTCTTCCGCCCGCCGTTCGGCAACTGGAACGAGGCGACCCGCGCCGCCGCCGGCACCTGCGGCGTCGACGCGATCGTCCTCTGGCGCGAGTCCATGCAGATCAAGAACATGCAGTACCAGCGCGGCGACCGGAAGCTCCACCCCGGCGACATCGTCCTCGCCCACTTCCGCGGCCCCGGCGAGCTCAAGGGCCGCACGATGACCGAGATGACGGCGACGATGCTGCGCAAGATCCAGGAACAGGGCTTCACGGTGGCCCGCCTGGAGGACTACGTCTGAGAAAAAGGTCCGGCGCGGTGTCGATGCGCGCCGGGCCCGTTCGACGTATCTGTGGAAGGCGGGGAACGGCCCCGCCACCGCACCCCCAGGAGTCACCATGCCCCGCTTCCTCTCCCTCGTCCGCATCGAGGAGAACGCCATCGACATGGAGAGCGCCGACCCCGGCTTCGAGGAGCGGATGGGCGCCCTCTTCGAGGAGATCACCAAGGCCGGCGCCATGGTGGACACCGCGGGCCTGAAGCCGACCGCCGAGGCCACCCGGATCACCTGGTCGGACGGGAAGCTGTCCTTCACCGACGGCCCCTTCACCGAGACCAAGGAGGTCGTCGGCGGCTACGCGATGCTCCAGTGCAAGGACATGGCCGAGGCCGTCGAGTGGGGGAAGCGGTTCCTCGCCGTCCACCCGCCGCACTGGAAGGTCGGCCTGGAGGTCCGCGAGGTCGAGGAGATGCCGGAGGGCTGACCCCCGTTGTGCTGTCATGTGAGGCGTGACGGTGGAGAGCACGCTTGAGACGGTCTTCCGGATGGAGTCGGCGCGGATCATCGCCACGGTGACGCGGATCGTCCGGGACGTCGGCATCGCTGAGGAGATCGCCCAGGACGCCCTCGTCGCCGCGCTGGAGCAGTGGCGGCGCGACGGCGTCCCGGACCGGCCCGGAGCCTGGCTGACGGCCACCGCCAAGCACCGGGCCGTCGACCTCGTGCGGCGCCGCGAGACGTACGCGCGCAAGCTCGCCGAGGTCGGCCGGAGCCTGCCGGAGGAGGCGTACGACCCCGAGCCCTCCGGCCCCGGCGACATCGACGACGACGTGCTGCGGCTCGTCTTCACCACCTGCCACCCGGTGCTCCCCGCCGAGGCCCGGGCGGCGCTCACCCTGCGGCTCGTCGGCGGGCTGCGGACGGACGAGATCGCCCGCGCCTTCCTCGTCCCGGAGGCCACCGTCGCCGCCCGGATCACCCGTGCCAAGCGGGCGCTCGCGAAGGCGGGGGTGGCCTTCGAGGTGCCGTACGGGCAGGACCGGGCCGCCCGGCTCGGCTCCGTCCTGGAGGTCGTCTACCTGGTCTTCAACGAGGGGTACGCGGCCACCGCCGGCGACGACCTGCTGCGGCCCGGGCTCTGCGAGGACGCGCTCCGGCTCGCCCGCGGGCTCGCCGCCCTCATGCCCGGCGAGAGCGAGGTGCACGGCCTCGCCGCCCTCCTCGAACTCCAGGCCTCCCGCGTCCCCGCCCGCACCGGCCCCGACGGTCGCCCGGTGCTCCTCGCCGAGCAGGACCGGCGGCGCTGGAACCGGCTCCTGGTCCGCCGCGGTTACGCCGCCCTCGCCCGGGCCGGCGACGGCCGGGGCTACGGCCCGTACGCCCTCCAGGCGGCGATCGCCGCCTGCCACGCGCGGGCGGCCTCGTACGAGGAGACCGACTGGGCGACCATCGCCGGGCTCTACGGCCGGCTGATGGAGCTGGCCCCGTCGCCGGTGGTCGAGCTGAACCGGGCGGTCGCCGTCTCGATGGCCGAGGGCCCGGCCGCCGCGCTCCCCCTGGTCGACGCCCTCACCGCCGAACCCGCCCTGCGGCGCTACCACTTGCTGCCCAGCGTCCGCGGCGATCTGCTCGCCCGGCTGGGCCGGGCCGCGGAGGCGCGCGCCGAGTTCGCGCGGGCGGCGGAACTGACCCGCAACGAGCGGGAGCGGACGCTGCTGCGGGGCCGGGAAAGGGAGTTGGGGGAGACGCCCTAGGGTGCTGGGTATGTCACCGCGCATACCCCTGCCTCCGCCGCCCCCGCCCGTCGAGCTCCGCAGCTGGCCGGACCGGGAGGCGCTGCTCGCGGACCGGGCGCTGGCGGTGGGGGAGTTGACCCGGCGGCTGCTCGGCGGGGGGAGGTTCGCGCTGTTCGCCGGGGCGGTGCTGGTGCTCCAGCTCGGCTGGGGCATGGTCGGCGTGCTGCTCGTCGACCTTGGCCAGGGGGCGATCCTCGACCCGATCACCTTCCTCGTCGGGCTGATCGTCGCCGCCCTCGGCGTCGGGGTGATGGTCCCGGGCGTCTGGCTCGCGGTGCGCGGGGTGCGCCGGGACCGGGTGGTGCGGGTACGGCTGCTCGGCTGGGCCGCCCTGGACCGGCACGGGCCGACGGACGCGCGGCTGCGGGCTCCCGTGGCGAGCGCCTGCTGGATGGCGGTCTCCGCCGTCCTGTGCGGTCTGGGACTGTGGGTCGGCTTCGCCGTGCCCGCCGGGGCCGACCCGGCGGACGGCTACGGCCTGGTCGCGTACGGCATGGGCGTCGCGCTCATCTTCTGGATCAACGGTCTGATCGGGCTCTTCAAGGCCGTCGGGCACTACCGGACGGCGGTCAGGCTCGTGCCGGCCGGCCGATCAGCATCGTCGGGGCCCCCGCGACACGTGTGAGCAGGACCGTCGCCGCGTTCGGGCCCTTGGGCCGCACCTTGCGGCGGATCTCCTCGGGCTCGACGGCCGAGCCGCGCTTCTTCACCGTCAGGGTGCCGACCTCGCGCTCGCGCAGCAGGGCCTTCAGCTTCTTGAGGTTGAAGGGCAGTTCGTCGGTGATCTCGTAGGCGGAGGCGTACGGGGTGGGGCGCAGCTCGTCCGCGGTGACGTACGCGATCGTCGCGTCGATCAGGCCCCCGTCCAGCTCCTCGGCGACCTCGGCGACCAGGTGGGCGCGGATGACGGCGCCGTCGGGCTCGTACAGGTACCGGCCGACGGGGCGGACCGCCGGGTCGGGCAGGCCCCGGCCGGTGAGGCTCGCGCCGGAGGGCAGCAGGGTGGCGCGGCGCGCGCCCGGCTCGGTGCCGAACCAGAGGACCGCCTCCTTCACGTCCCCGCCGTCCGAGATCCACTCGGCCTCCGCCTCGTCGGGGACGGTCTCGTGCGGAATGCCGGGGGCGATCTTCAGCGCCGCCCGCGGGGCCTTGCGGGCGGCCTCCATCGCCCAGGACAGCGGCGGCGAGTACGCCTCCGGGTCGAAGATCCGGCCCCGGCCGCCGCGGCGCGCCGGGTCGACGAAGACGGCGTCGTACGGCGCCGTGTCGATCTCGGTGACGTCGGCGCAGCGCACCTCGATCAGGCCGTCGAGGCCCAGCGCGGCGGCGTTGGCGCGGGCCACCTCGGCGGTGAGCGGGTCGCGGTCGACGGCGAGGACGGAGATGCCGGCGCGGGCGAGCGCGAGGGCGTCGCCGCCGATGCCGGAGCAGAGGTCGGCGACCGAGCCGACGCCGAGGGCCTTGAGGCGGGCCGCCCGGTGGGCGCCGACGGTCGCGCGGGTGGACTGCTCGACGCCGTTCGGCGTGAAGTACATGCGGTACGCGTCCTCGGCGCCGAACTTCGCCACCGCGCGCTGCCGCAGCCGGGCCTGGCCGAGGGCGGCCGAGACCAGTTCGGCGGGGTGGTCGCGGCGCAGCCGGGAGGCGACCGCCAGCTCCCGGGCGGGGTCGTAGTCGCGCAGGGCGGCGAGGAGCGTCTGGCCCTCGGGGGCGAGCAGGGCGGCGAAGGCGGCGAGGTCGGTCACCGTCCCATTCTCCCTGTGGGCCGGGCGGGGGACGGTGGGGCCGCCTCGGCGGTGTCGCGGCCGGAGCGGCGGGCCGCGCTGACAGGATGCGGCGCCATACCGGTCGTACGACAAAAGGAAGAAATGATGACAAAGGGTGGCTCGCGCCGTGTCCTGGGGGCCGCGCTCCTCGTCGCCGCGCTCACCTCCACCGCCGCCTGCTCCGGCGGCTCCGGCACCGACGCCGCGCCGGGCGCCGCGGGCGCCCCCGCGCCCGCCGCCGGCCGGCAGGCCCCGGCGAAGACGGCCGCCCAGCTCGCCGCCGAACGCGCCGCCGCGGAGAAGGCCGCGCTGGCGAAGCGACGGGCCGCGCGGGCCGCCGCCGCGAAGAAGTGGGGCCTGAGGCTGACCCCCCTCGAAGCCCCCGCCCCGCCGAGGACGAAGCCGACGATCACCACCCGCAAGGGCTTCGAGACCGACGGCGAGGGACTGCCGCCCGTCTTCACCACCGTCCCCACCAAGGAGAAGATCGTCTTCCTGACGATCGACGACGGCGCCGAGAAGGACCCCGCCCTCATCCGGATGATGGCCGACCTCGACATCCCCTACAGCGCCTTCCTCAGCGACTACGTGGTCAACGACGACTACGGCTACTTCGCGAAGATGCGGAAGTCCCAGCCGCGCGGGGTCGCCCTCCACAACCACACGCTGAACCACAAGTACCTGCCCGGACTCTCCTACGCCCGCCAGAAGCGCGAGATCTGCGGCATGCAGGACGTCATCGAGAAGAAGTACGGCGAACGCCCCGAGCTCTTCCGGCCGCCGTACGGCAACTACAACGAGGACACCCTGCGCGCCGCCAAGGCCTGCGGCGTCAAGGCCGTCCCGCTGTGGGCCTCCGAGGCCTTCCCCGACCACATGGAGTGGCGCGAGTGGGACCGCGACCTCCACCCCGGCGACATCGTCCTCACCCACTTCCGCGGCGAGGAGGAATGGAAGGGCAGCATGCCGGACATGATCCGGCGGGTGATGAACGTGATCACCTCGAAGGGGTACGCCGTCGCCAAGCTGGAGGACTACGTATGACCCGGCCCGCCACGAGCCGGCTCCGGCCGCTCGTGATCGCCGCCCTCCTCCTCGGCCTCACCGGCTGCGCCTCCGCCGTCGACCCGCTGGAACGCCTCGGCCGCAAGGCCGTCGAGCGGGTCGCGGACCGTCCCCCGGCCGACGGCGCCGTCCGCGCGGAGGGCGCCACGGAGTGAGGAATTGGCACTCCGCTTGACCGAGTGCTAATCGCGGTCATAGTCTCGGCTCTGGCACTCCCCGCAGGAGAGTGCCAGGAAAGCGACGGGCAGGTCCGGCACCCGCGACGACGGATCCCAGCTAATCGCGACCCCAGACAGTTAACCCCGCGAGATCTCCGAAGGGGGAGGTCGGATCGTGACGACCGCCAGCTCCAAGGTTGCCATCAAGCCGCTTGAGGACCGCATCGTGGTCCAGCCGCTCGACGCCGAGCAGACCACGGCCTCCGGCCTGGTCATCCCGGACACCGCGAAGGAGAAGCCCCAGGAGGGCGCCGTCCTCGCCGTGGGCCCGGGCCGCTTCGAGAACGGCGAGCGCCTGCCGCTCGACGTCAAGGTCGGCGACGTCGTGCTCTACAGCAAGTACGGCGGCACCGAGGTGAAGTACAACGGCGACGAGTACCTCGTCCTCTCGGCCCGCGACGTGCTCGCGATCATCGAGAAGTAAGACGCCGTACCTGCTTTGACACCGCGCCCCTGACCCCCTGATTCCACGGGCGTCCAGGGGCGCGGTTCGTTTTCCCACACGATTTCCGAGAGGGCTGAATCGCTCCCATGGCGAAGATCCTGAAGTTCGACGAGGACGCCCGTCGCGCCCTTGAGCGCGGCGTCAACAAGCTTGCCGACACGGTGAAGGTGACGATCGGCCCCAAGGGCCGCAACGTCGTCATCGACAAGAAGTTCGGCGCCCCCACCATCACCAACGACGGTGTCACGATCGCCCGCGAGGTCGAGATCGAGGACCCGTACGAGAACCTCGGCGCCCAGCTCGTCAAGGAGGTGGCGACCAAGACCAACGACATCGCGGGTGACGGCACCACCACCGCCACCGTGCTCGCCCAGGCGCTCGTCCGCGAGGGTCTGCGCAACGTCGCCGCCGGCGCCTCCCCGGCCTCCCTGAAGAAGGGCATCGACGCCGCCGTCAAGGCCGTCTCCGACGAGCTGCTCGCCACCGCGCGCCCGATCGACGACAAGTCGGACATCGCCGCCGTCGCCGCGCTCTCCGCCCAGGACCAGCAGGTCGGCGAGCTCATCGCCGAGGCCATGGACAAGGTCGGCAAGGACGGTGTCATCACCGTCGAGGAGTCCAACACCTTCGGCCTGGAGCTCGACTTCACCGAGGGCATGGCCTTCGACAAGGGCTACCTGTCCCCGTACATGGTGACCGACCAGGAGCGCATGGAGGCCGTCCTCGACGACCCGTACATCCTGATCCACCAGGGCAAGATCTCCTCCATCCAGGACCTGCTGCCCCTCCTGGAGAAGGTCATCCAGTCCGGCGGCTCCAAGCCGCTGCTGATCATCGCCGAGGACGTCGAGGGCGAGGCCCTCTCCACCCTCGTCGTCAACAAGATCCGCGGCACCTTCAACGCCGTCGCCGTCAAGGCCCCCGGCTTCGGCGACCGCCGCAAGGCGATGCTCGGCGACATGGCCACCCTCACCGGTGCCACCGTCATCGCCGAGGAGGTCGGCCTCAAGCTCGACCAGGCCGGTCTCGACGTGCTGGGCACCGCCCGCCGCGTCACCGTCACCAAGGACGACACCACCATCGTCGACGGCGGCGGCGACTCCGCCGACGTCGCGGGCCGCGTCGCCCAGATCAAGGCCGAGATCGAGTCCACGGACTCCGACTGGGACCGCGAGAAGCTCCAGGAGCGCCTCGCGAAGCTGGCCGGCGGCGTGTGCGTGATCAAGGTCGGCGCCGCCACCGAGGTGGAGCTCAAGGAGAAGAAGCACCGTCTGGAGGACGCCATCTCCGCGACCCGCGCCGCGGTCGAGGAGGGCATCGTCTCCGGTGGTGGCTCCGCGCTCGTCCACGCCGTCAAGGTCCTGGAGGGCAACCTCGGCAAGGAGGGCGACGAGGCCACCGGTGTCGCCGTCGTCCGCCGCGCCGCCGTCGAGCCGCTGCGCTGGATCGCCGAGAACGCCGGCCTGGAGGGCTACGTCATCACCTCCAAGGTCGCCGAGCTCGACAAGGGCCAGGGCTTCAACGCCGCCACCGGCGAGTACGGCGACCTGGTCAAGGCCGGCGTCATCGACCCGGTGAAGGTCACGCGCTCCGCCCTGGAGAACGCCGCGTCGATCGCCTCCCTGCTTCTCACCACCGAGACCCTCGTGGTGGAGAAGAAGGAGGAGGAGTCGGCGGACGCGGGTCACGGCCACGGTCACGGCCACTCCCACTGACGTCTCCACGTCGCACGAGGCCCGGTGCCCCCGTCGCGGGGGCACCGGGCCTCGCCCGTTCGCTCAGGCCTCGACCGCGCCGAGCCGGCCCATCAGCCCGAGCAGGTCGTACTGCCACCAGCCCTCGACGATCTTCCCGTCGTCGCGGAAGCGGTGGACGGTGGTCCCGGTCATGGCGACCTCCATGCCCGAAGGCTGCAGGCCCATGAAGTCCCCGACGTGGACCCCCTTCCAGGTCCACCGGGTGCACACCCGGTCGCCCTCCGCGATCTGGTCCTCGACCGTGAACGCGAAGTCGAAGCCCGCGCGCCACTCCTCCACCTCGCGCCGGACCGCGTCCATCCCGAGGACGTCCTGCGGGTTGGTCGGATCGTGGTCGTGATAGCCCTCGGCGAGGACGCCGTCGAGCAGCGCCAGGTCGGTGCCGTCCGCGAACATCTCGAACATCTGCCGCGCGTTCGCCTTGTTCAGCGCCTCGTCCCGGACCACGTCCAGGTCGGTGAAGGTCGGCATCTCGTCGCAGAGGGCGACCATCTCCCGGAAGATCCGGTCGGTCTCCGGCAGCTGGGAGTTGCGCATCGCCACGTCGTACGAGGGGAACTCCACGATCTCCACGACGTGCTGGGCGTCGGACCGGTCGGTCCCGACGACGGCGTGGGTGGCGGTCCTCTTCCCCCGGGTCTGCTCGACCCAGCGGTCCATGAGCCGGTTGAGCTCCTCGACCTGGCTCGTCCTGCAATCGATGATCTGCACGAAGGTCATGGCCGCCTCCGACCGGGCGAAGCCGCGGGTGGACCTCTCCAGTCTAGGCCGGTCCGGGCCGAGTGCGTCAGGTCGGCGGCCCTGACCGCGTCCCCCTCGTCCTGGGTGCCCCGGAGGGGACCCCGTACGGCAGACCGGCTGCGCTCGGCCGCCACCCTCGCGGACGTCCGGGTCCTCGGCGGCACCGAGTCGCGCGTCAGCCGGCGGGACGGTGCGTCCACGCGCCTCGACGCGGCGCCTGCCGGCCGGACCAGGAGCCGACCAGCGCCTGGACCAGCAGGGTCGCGGCGAGGCAGCCGCCCGCGACCATGACCGTGCCGACCAGGTAGAGACCGCTCGCGTCGTCGGACCAGTCGAGGAACGCGGCGAGCGCGAGCCCGGCCGAGGTGCCGAGCGCGCCGTCCCGGCCGTGCCCCCGCACCGCCGCCCAGACCACCGGCACCAGCAGCGTCAGCGCGAGCCCGACGACCTGCCAGGTCTCGTACGGCCCCGTCTCCGAGCCGTCCGGGTGCACGTCCCGCCGCTGGTCCCAGCCCAGCCAGGCGGCCCAGGAAGCCATCGCGAGGAGGGCCGTCACCACACCGGCCGGGGAGAAGGAGCGCGTGCGCCGAAGGATTTCGTTCATGTGTCCGAGATTCGCGCATGCGGCCGGGCCCGCGCAGGCGGGAACGTACTCAACCGCCTCTGAGTACCCGTCACGCGCGACGAACGCGCCTACTGGGGCCCGTACTTCCGCCCGGCCTTCGACGACACCCCGCCCAGCAGCGAGCGCGGCGCCAGCTTCACCACGCCCATGAGGGCCTTGTAGCGCGGGTCCGGGATCGACAGGGTCCTGCCCCGGGCCAGGTCCGCCAGCGCCGCCGACACCAGCTTGTCCGCGTCGAGCCACATCCAGCCCGGGATGTTGTCCGTGCCCATCCCGGCCCGCTCGTGGAACTCGGTGCGCACGAAGCCGGGGCAGAGCGCCATCAGCCGCACCCCGCTGCCCGCGAGGTCCTTGGCCGCGCCCTGGGTGAACTGCACGACCCACGCCTTCGAGGCGCCGTAGGTGCCGCGCGGCACGAAGGCGGCCACCGAGGCCACGTTCACCACCCCGCCGCGCCGGCGCTCCCGCATCGCGGCGGCCGCCGCCGACGTCAGCCGGAGCACCGCCTCGCAGTGCACGGTCAGCATCTTCAGCTCGTCGGCCATCGACACGTCGAGGAAGCGGCCCTTGTTGCCGAAGCCCGCGTTGTTCACCAGCAGGTCGACCGGGCGGCGCGGGTCGGAGAGCCGGGCCTCGACCGCGGCGATCCCCTCCTCGGTGGAGAGGTCCGCGGCGAGCACCTCGGCCTCCACCCCGTGCCGGTCGTGCAGCTCGGTGGCCTGTTCCCGAAGGCGCGTCAGGTCCCGTGCCACCAGGACGACGTCGTGCCCGTCGGCCGCCAGCCTGCGCGCGAAGGCGGCTCCGATGCCGGCGGTGGCTCCCGTGATCAGTGCAGTGGTCATACCGGAACCGTAGTGCCCGGAAGCGTGCCGCCCGCCCTCGTACGGCCCGGCGTCAGCCGCTGTACTTCTCCGCGTACGCGCGGGCGAGGTCGAGCAGTCCGGACTCCATCCACTCGGCGGCCACCAGCGTCTCGGGCAGCCGGTGCCGCTCGGTGGTCGCCGCGCGGTGCAGGAGGGCGACGGTGACCGCGTGGTCCGGCCGGTGCACCACCGTGACCGGGTCGCCGGCCCGCACCTCGCCGGGCTCGATCACCCGCAGCAGCGCGCCGGGGCCGGCCTCCGCCCGGGTGAACCGCTTCACCCATCCCCGGGAGTCGACCCCCTGCTCCTCCAGGTGGCCCTGGAAGGTGCGGCACGGGATCCGGCCGCCGGTCACCTCGACGACCACGTCGTCGCCGATCCGCCAGCGCTCGCCGATCAGCGCCCCGTTGACGTCCACGCCGCTCGTCGTCAGGTTCTCGCCGAAGGAGCCGTTCGCCAGCGTCCGGCCGAGCTCCCGCTCCCAGCGGTCCAGGTCCTCGCGCGCGAAGGCGTACACGGCCCGGTCGGCGCCCCCGTGGAAGCGCAGGTCGCACACGTCGTCCCCGGCGACCCCGCTCGCCCCGACGCCGGTGGCCCCCGGCGACTGGATCCGTACCGGCCCCTCGACGGGCCGCTTGTCGATGCCCGTCCTCCCGGTGGGGGAGTCGGTGTAGCCGACGCTCTTCGCGCGGCCCGCGTTCACGCTCAACAAGGTCATACGGGCAGCCTAGGACGGCCTTCCCCGCCCCACCTCAAAGTTTTGATCGAAAATTCGCCGCCGAACCCAAGCGTCGCTTATGCTCGACCCATGATCGAGGCACGCCACCTCCGCGTCCTGCGCGCCGTCGCCGCCACCGGCTCCTTCTCCGCCGCCGCACGCGAACTGGGCTGCACCCAGCCCGCCGTCAGCCAGCAGATGAAGGCCCTGGAGAGCTCGGCGGGCACCCCGCTGCTCATCCGCACGGGCCGTGAGATGCGCCTCACCCAGGCCGGCGAGGTCCTGGTCCGGCACGCGGCCGGCATCCTCGCCGGACTCACCGCGGCCGAGGAGGAGGTCGCCGCCATCGCGGGCCTCCGGGCCGGCCGGGTCCGCCTGGTCTCCTTCCCCAGCGGGAGTTCCACCCTCGTCCCCACCGCCCTCGCCGCCCTGCGCGCCGCCCACCCCGGGACCCGGGTCTCCCTGGTCGAGGCCGAACCGCCGCGCTCCGTCGAGATGCTCCGCGAGGGCGACTGCGACATCGCGCTCGCCTTCCGGTACGGGTCCTCCCACGCGCCCGGCGAGTGGGACGACCTGGTCGTCCGCCCGCTCCTCACCGACCGGCTCGTCGGCCTGGTCCCGGAGGCCCACCCGCTCGCGGACGCGGGCTCCGTCTCCATCGCCGAGCTGGCCGGGGACTCCTGGATCGCGGGCTGCCCGCGCTGCCGCCGTCAGCTGGTCGACGTCTGCGAGGAGGCCGGCTTCGCCCCGCGCATCGACTTCGCCACCGACGACTACCCGGCGGTGGTGGGCCTGGTCGGCGCGGGGCTCGGCGTGGCCGTGCTGCCGGAGCTGGCCATCGAGTCCGTACGGCCCAAGGGGGCGCGCGCGGTCGCCGTCGAGCCCGCGGTGGAGCGGGAGATCGTGGCACTGACGCTGCCGGACCTGGCCCAGGTCCCGGCGGTCGCGGCCACCCTCGACGAGCTGACCCGCGCCGCCGCGCGCGCGTAGCCCGCTTCCCCCGGGCCTCCGGGGGCCTCTCGGGAGTTCAGCCCGGCCCTGCGCCCCGGCCTATGCCGGGCGCGGGCCCCCGGCCGCTGAGAGGAAACGTTCCTTCATGCATGTCCCATGATCGATCGGCCGGCGGACGCCGCCGGAGCCGCCGTGATCAGGCGGTTGCGCGCTCGGCCCATGAGTTCTTCGCGTTCGTCCTCGGTGAGGCCGCCCCATACGCCATAGGGCTCCCGCACGGCGAGTGCGTGTGCCGCGCACTCCGCGCGGACCGGGCACCGCATGCAGACCTCTTTCGCCGAGTTCTCACGCGCACTCCGTGCCGCGCCGCGCTCTCCCTCGGGGTGGAAGAACAGGGAGCTGTCGACTCCGCGGCAGGCCGCGAGCAGTTGCCAGTCCCACAGATCGGCGTTGGGTCCGGGAAGGCGGGAGAAATCTGCCATTGCGCTAGTCCCCTTGAAACCGTGTCGAGACGGGTTGGTGGGTGGGCGGGAAGTGGCTGTAGGCCCGGGGTTCCTCGTGCCCCGTTCGGTCCGGAGTATCCGACTACTGTCGAAGTAGATGTAAATATGACTCATTGCGAATCTAGCCACAGACACCGCGAAAAGGGAAGAAAACCCGCTAAATGGGGCATAGCTTCTGATGGTGGACGCAACGACCTGCGATGCTCTTCTCCGTGCACGGCCCCTCACAAGGAGTGCCGAAGGTCTCGTCCGACCCGTAACTCTTTCGAGTGACCATCGTTGAGAGTGCGAGGCGGTTGAGTGAACAAGCGATCGGGCAGGTGTCCGGGAGCGTCAACCGCACAGGTGACGATACGTACAGCCCTGGAGGCTCAAGGTGACGCGCATCAGCTGCGAGAGCCGCGGAGGTCGCTCATGACGTCCGTTCTCGTCTGCGACGACTCCCCGCTTGCCCGAGAGGCGCTTCGCCGCGCGGTCGCGACCGTGCCCGGCGTGGAGCGCGTGACCACCGCGGCCAACGGCGAGGAAGTCCTCCGCCGCTGGGGCGCGGACCGCTCCGACCTCATCCTGATGGACGTGCGCATGCCCGGCCTCGGCGGGGTGGAAACCGTCCGCCGACTGCTCTCCGCCGACCCCGGCGCCCGGATCATCATGCTCACCGTCGCCGAGGACCTCGACGGCGTGGCGCTCGCGGTCGCCGCCGGCGCCCGCGGCTACCTGCACAAGGACGCCTCGCGCGCCGAGCTGCGGGCCACCGTCACCCAGGCGCTCGCCGACCCGACCTGGCGACTCGCCCCGCGCCGGCTCCGCTCGGCCGAGATGGGCGCCGCGCCCACCCTCACCGCGCGCGAGATCCAGGTCCTCGAAGGCATGAGCCACGGCCGGTCCAACGCGGAGATCGGACGCGAGCTCTTCCTCTCCGAGGACACCGTGAAGACCCACGCCCGACGCCTCTTCAAGAAGCTCGGCGCCTCGGACCGCGCGCACGCCGTCGCGCTCGGATTCCGGTGGGGCCTGGTCCGCTGAGCCCTCGCGCACCGGCCGTCTCCCCGTCCGTACCCCGTCCACCGAGGGGCGGACGGGGCGGGCCTGTGTCACTTCCCCGCCCGATGCCGCATCCTTGAGATGTGGAGTTCCTCGGGGACGAGTCGATCGAGCGGAAGGGGAGGGCGCCACAGATGAATCCCGGCGCACCTGCTCATAACGCTTCGGTGCACAACAACGGACACGGTGCCACGGACGCCCAGGCGTCAAGGCACCATGGAGCGATGCGCGACGACGAGACCATGGGTTCGCCCATGCCTGCCGGGCAGGGAGAGATCGGTGCGCTCGTCCACCGTGCCGTCGAAGGGGACGCGCAGGCCACCCATGACCTGCTGGCGCGCGTCCATCCCCTCGCGCTGCGGTACTGCCGCACCCGGCTCAACCGCCTGCCCGGCGACGCGCGTCACTTCGTCGAGGACCTCGCGCAGGAGGTCTGCGTCGCCGTCCTGATGGCCCTGCCCCGCTACAAGGACACCGGCCGCCCCTTCGAGGCCTTCGTCTTCGCCATCGCCGGACACAAGGTCGCCGACCTGCAGCGGGCCGCCATGCGCCACCCCGGCTCCACCGCCGTGCCCTCGGACGAGATGCCCGAGCGGCCCGACGACTCCCTCGGCCCCGAGGAGCGCGCCCTCCTCAGCGACGACGCCGAATGGGCCAAGAAGCTCCTCGCCAACCTCCCGGAGAACCAGCGCGAGCTCCTCGTCCTCAGGGTCGCCGTCGGCCTGACGGCCGAGGAGACCGGCCAGATGCTCGGCATGTCCCCGGGAGCCGTCCGGGTCGCCCAGCACCGCGCCCTCAGCCGGCTCCGCGCGCTGGCCGAGCAGTAAGCCTCACCCCGTCCGCCCATCCCTTTCGTACACGTACGAAGGTCCAAAGCTTTCCGCTGATCTTGATCGTGGAATGAGACACCGCTCCGGCCCGTTAGCATGGACATCCCGCACCGATCAAGGCCATTTGGGAAGGTGTCATGACTGCCAACGTCGACGGAGTGCCCGGTAAATTCGCGACACTCGGGCTGACCTACGACGACGTGCTGCTGCTGCCCGGCGCGTCCGACATGGCGCCCGACCAGATCGACACCGCCTCGTACATCTCGAAGAACGTGCGGGTGAACATCCCGCTCCTCTCCGCCGCGATGGACAAGGTCACCGAGTCGCGCATGGCGATCGCCATGGCCCGGCAGGGTGGTGTCGGTGTTCTGCACCGCAATCTCTCCATCGCCGACCAGGCGAACCAGGTCGACCTGGTGAAGCGCTCCGAGTCGGGCATGGTGACCGACCCGATCACCGTCCACCCGGACGCGACGCTCGCCGAGGCCGACGCGATCTGCGCCAAGTTCCGCATCAGCGGCGTCCCGGTGACCGACCCGGCCGGCAAGCTCCTCGGCATCGTCACCAACCGCGACATGGCCTTCGAGTTGGACCGCACGCGCCAGGTGCGCGAGGTCATGACCCCCATGCCGCTCGTCACCGGCCACGTCGGCATCTCCGGCGTGGACGCCATGGACCTGCTGCGCCGCCACAAGATCGAGAAGCTTCCGCTGGTCGACGACACGGGCATCCTCAAGGGCCTCATCACGGTCAAGGACTTCGTGAAGGCCGAGAAGTACCCGAACGCCGCCAAGGACAAGGAGGGCCGCCTGCTCGTCGGCGCGGCCGTCGGCGTCGCCGGCGACGCCTTCGAGCGCGCCCAGGCCCTCATCGAGGCCGGTGTCGACTTCATCGTCGTCGACACCGCGCACGGCCACTCCCGGCTCGTCGGCGACATGATCGCCAAGATCAAGTCGAACTCCTCGGTGGACGTCATCGGCGGCAACGTCGCCACCCGCGACGGCGCCCAGGCCCTCGTCGACGCCGGTGCCGACGGCATCAAGGTCGGCGTCGGCCCCGGCTCCATCTGCACCACCCGCGTGGTCGCCGGCGTCGGCGTCCCGCAGGTCACCGCCATCTACGAGGCCTCCCTGGCCGCGCGGGCGGCGGGCGTGCCGGTCATCGGCGACGGCGGCCTGCAGTACTCCGGCGACATCGCCAAGGCGCTCGTCGCGGGCGCCGACACGGTGATGCTCGGCTCGCTGCTCGCGGGCTGCGAGGAGTCCCCGGGCGAGCTGCTCTTCATCAACGGCAAGCAGTTCAAGTCGTACCGCGGCATGGGCTCGCTGGGCGCCATGCAGACCCGCGGCGAGCGCAAGTCCTTCTCCAAGGACCGCTACTTCCAGGAGGGCGTCGCCTCCGACGAGCAGCTGATCCCCGAGGGCATCGAGGGCCAGGTGCCGTACCGCGGCCCGCTCGCCTCCGTGGTGCACCAGCTGGTCGGCGGTCTGCGCCAGTCGATGTTCTACGTCGGCGGCCGGACGGTCCCGGAGCTCCAGGAGAACGGCCGCTTCGTCCGGATCACCTCCGCGGGCCTCAAGGAGAGCCACCCGCACGACATCCAGATGACCGTCGAGGCGCCGAACTACAGCAGGCAGTAACACCGCGTGACCCAGGGGGCGGTTCCGGCATGTGGCCGGAGCCGCCCCCCGCGCGTGTGTCGGGGATACTGGTAGGCGCAGACATAGAGGGAAAGGCCACACATCGTGACTGAGATCGAGATCGGGCGCGGCAAGCGCGGCCGCAGGGCGTACGCGTTCGACGACATCGCCGTCGTACCGAGCCGGCGCACCCGGGACCCGAAGGAGGTCTCGATCGCCTGGCAGATCGACGCCTACCGCTTCGAGCTGCCCTTCCTGGCCGCCCCGATGGACTCGGTCGTCTCGCCGCAGACCGCCATCCGCATCGGCGAGCTGGGCGGCCTGGGCGTGCTGAACCTGGAAGGCCTGTGGACCCGGTACGAGGACCCGCAGCCGCTGCTCGACGAGATCGCCGAGCTGGACGAGGCCACCGCCACCCGCCGTCTGCAGGAGATCTACGCCGCTCCGATCAAGGAGGAGCTGATCGGGCAGCGCATCAAGGAGGTGCGCGACTCCGGCGTCGTCACCGCCGCCGCGCTCTCCCCGCAGCGCACCGCGCAGTTCTCCAAGGCCGTCGTCGACGCGGGCGTGGACATCTTCGTCATCCGCGGCACCACGGTCTCCGCCGAGCACGTCTCCGGCGCCGCCGAGCCGCTGAACCTGAAGCAGTTCATCTACGAGCTGGACGTCCCGGTCATCGTCGGCGGCTGCGCCACGTACACCGCCGCCCTGCACCTGATGCGCACCGGCGCCGCGGGCGTCCTGGTCGGCTTCGGCGGCGGCGCCGCCCACACCACCCGCAACGTCCTGGGCATCCAGGTCCCGATGGCGACCGCCGTCGCCGACGTGGCCGCGGCCCGCCGCGACTACATGGACGAGTCCGGCGGCCGGTACGTGCACGTGATCGCCGACGGCGGCGTCGGCTGGTCCGGCGACCTCCCGAAGGCCATCGCCTGCGGCGCGGACGCCGTGATGATCGGCTCCCCGCTGGCGCGCGGCACCGACGCGCCGGGCAAGGGCCACCACTGGGGCATGGAGGCCGTCCACGAGGACGTGCCGCGCGGCAAGCTGGTCGACCTGGGCATCGTCGGCACCACCGAGGAGATCCTCACCGGTCCTTCGCACACCCCGGACGGCTCGATGAACTTCTTCGGCGCCCTGCGCCGCGCGATGGCCACCACGGGCTACAGCGAGCTCAAGGAGTTCCAGCGCGTCGAGGTCACCGTCGCGGACTCGCAGCACCGCCGCTGACGCGTCCCCGGACACGGACGAGGGGCCCCGCACCGACCGGTGCGGGGCCCCTCGCGCGTCTCGTACGGATCAGTGGCCGGCCTTCTTGGCGCCGGAGAAGGCGGCGGCCGCGCCGAGCGCGAGGAAGAGGAAGGTCATGACGTCCTTGCCCTCGCTCCACGCCGCCGTCAGCCCGCCGAAGTCGTCGAGGAAGATGTCGGTGAAGGAGACGTGGAACTCCTTGGAGGCGTAGACCGCGATGCCGACGAGCTGGCCGAGGTAGACGGCGCCGAGCGAGAGGAGCGCGGAGACCACCGGCAGCACCGGGTTGCCGCCGCCGACCTTGCCGGCGGCGAAGCCGACCGCGAAGCCCACGCCGACGGCGGCCCAGCCGATCTCCGCCTCGATGCCGCCGAGGATGGCGCCGTAGATGCCGGCGGTGACCAGCGCGGTGACGACGGCGGCGACGATGCCCAGGCCGATGTTGGTCCGGCGCGGCGCGGGCGCCGGCGGGTAGGCGCCGAACGGGTTCTGGCCGGCGGGCTGCTGCGGCGCGCCCTGGGCGAACGGGTTCTGGCCGGCGGGCTGCTGGGCCGGGGCGCCCTGGGCGTACGGGTTCTGACCGGCGGCCGGGTCGGGCGTGCCCTGGGCGTACGGGTTGCCGGGCGGCGGAACGGGCTGGCTCATGGTGGTGGTCCCCCAAGACGGATGCCGCACGGGCGTGCGATCAACGGGGCCGGACACTAGCAGTCCGTTCCGACAGTGGCCCACCCGTTACCCGAGCCTCAGAGGCGGTGCGCGGTGCCGGCGGGGGTGGCGCCGCGGGTGTCGAGGAGGAGCTGCGCCTTCACGGCGAGGCCCTGGAGGTCGTAGACGCGGTGGTGCTGGAGCAGGACGGTCAGGTCGGCGTGGGCGGCGGCCTCGTAGAGCGAGTCGGCGCGGGGGACGGGCAGGTCCCGCACCCGCCAGTCGGGGACGTGCGGGTCGTGGAAGCTGACCGCCGCGCCCAGGTCCATGAGCCGGCGGGCGATCTCGTCGGCGGGGGAGCCCTCGCGGTCGGCGAGGTCGGGCTTGTACGTGATGCCGAGGAGCAGGACCCGGGCGCCGCGGGCGGACTTGCCGTGCTCGTTGAGGAGGGCGGCGGCCCGCTGGACGACGTACCGGGGCATCCGCTGGTTGACCTGGCCGGCGAGTTCGACGAGGCGGAGCGGGCCGTGGGAGCCGAGGTGCTCGACGGGGACGCCGTGGCCGCCGACCCCGGGGCCCGGGCGGAAGGCCTGGAAGCCGAAGGGCTTGGTCTCGGCGCAGCGGATGACGTCCCAGAGGTCGACGCCGAGTTCGTGGCAGAGGACCGCCATCTCGTTGACGAGGGCGATGTTGACGTGCCGGAAGTTGGTCTCCAGGAGCTTGACCGTCTCCGCTTCGCGGGGGCCACGCGCGCGTACCACCTTGTCGGTGAAGCGGCCGTAGAAGGCGGCGGCGGACTCGGTGCACGCGGGCGTGAGGCCGCCGATGACCTTCGGGACGGCGGCGGGGCCGGGTCGGGTGCCGGGGTCGACGCGGCCGGGGTCGAGGCGGCTGGGGGAGTAGGCGAGGTGGAAGTCGCGGCCCGCCCGCAGGCCGGAGCCGTCCTCCAGGAGCTCGCGGAGGGGGCCCTCGGTGGTGCCGGGCGGGACGGGGGACTCCAGGACGACGGTGGTGTGCGGCCGGAGCCGGGCGGCGAGCGCGCGGGCGGCGTCGGTGACGGCGGCGAGGTCGAGGGCGCCGTCGGGGCCGAGGGGGGTGGGGGCGCAGAGGACGGCGGTGCGGACCCGGCCGAGCTCGACCGGGCTGGTGGTGGCCCGGAAACCGCCGGAGAGCATGCGCCGGATGTCGGAGGCGGTGAGGGAGCCGTCGACCGGGGGGCGGCCGGCGGCGAGCTCGGCGATCGGGCGGGGGTCGGTGTCGAAGCCGACGGTGGCGATGCCCGCGGCGGTCGCGGCCTGGGCGAGGGGGAGTCCGTGGTGGCCGAGGCCGATGACGGCGAGGTCTGCGGGCATGGGGGGTGGGCCGTCCTTCCCGGTAGCCGTTGTCCGCTGCGTGCGCAACAGGTAACCAATGTCAGACTAGGAGTAAATATGACCGATATGCGGCATTGCATGATCGAAGGTCGCCGAGTGTTATCCACAGGTCCGCCCGCGGGCGGTGGCCGAAGCCGCCGGACCGGTCCAGAATCGGGACGGGGAGCCGGGCCGCGGACGGCCCGGCCCCGCACCGCGACGACCAGGACACCGGGAGGCCGAGGAACGGACGGCGAGGAGACCGGGAGGAAGGCCCGGGGCGGCGAGGGACGCCGGAGCGGATACGGGACGAGGAGGACCCGCGGCGACGAGGGCCCGCGACGGTGAGGGACGCCGGGGCGAGGCCCCGGGACGACTAGGGCCCGCGACGGTGAGGGACGCCGGGACGAGGCCCCGGGACGACGAGGCACCCGGACGGCGAGGGACACCGGACGGCACACGACGACGGGAGGCGGCAGCCGTGAGGACAGCGACACTGGGACCGGCCGAGCGCGCCGCGGCGCTGGCGGCCATGGCCGAGCGCGAGCTGGACGTGCTGGTGGTCGGCGGCGGCGTCGTCGGCGCCGGCACCGCACTCGACGCGGTCACGCGCGGACTCTCCACCGGCATCGTCGAGGCTCGCGACTGGGCCTCCGGCACCTCCAGCCGCTCCAGCAAGCTCATCCACGGCGGACTGCGCTACCTGGAGATGCTCGACTTCGCCCTGGTCCGCGAGGCCCTCAAGGAGCGCGGTCTGCTCCTGGAGCGGCTCGCCCCCCACCTGGTGAAACCGGTGCCGTTCCTCTACCCCCTCCAGCACCAGGGCTGGGAGCGGCTCTACGCGGGTTCCGGCGTCGCCCTGTACGACGCCATGTCCGTCTCCTCCGGCCACGGCCGCGGCCTGCCCGTCCACCGCCACCTCAGCCGCAAGGGCGCCCTCCGCGTCGCCCCCTGCCTGCGCAAGGACGCCCTCACCGGCGCCCTCCAGTACTACGACGCCCAGATGGACGACGCCCGCTTCGTCCTCACCCTCGTCCGCACCGCCGCCTCCTACGGCGCCCTGGCCGCCGCCCGGGCGCGGGTCACCGGCTTCCTCCGCGAGGGCGAGCGGGTCGTCGGCGCCCGCGTCCAGGACGTCGAGACCGGCGGCGAGTACGTCATCCGGGCCAAGCAGGTCGTCAACGCCACCGGGGTGTGGACCGACGACACCCAGGCCCTCATCGGCGAACGCGGCCAGTTCCACGTCCGCGCCTCCAAGGGCATCCACCTCGTCGTCCCCAAGGACCGGATCCACTCCACCACCGGCCTCATCCTGCGCACCGAGAAGTCCGTCCTCTTCGTCATCCCCTGGGGACGGCACTGGATCATCGGCACCACCGACACCGACTGGGACCTCGACAAGGCGCACCCCGCCGCCTCCAGCGCCGACATCGACTACCTCCTGAAGCACGTCAACACCGTGCTCGCCACCCCCCTCTCCCGCGACGACGTCCAGGGGGTCTACGCGGGCCTGCGCCCGCTGCTCGCCGGCGAGTCCGACGCCACCAGCAAGCTCTCCCGCGAGCACACCGTCGCCCACCCGGCCCCCGGCCTCGTCGTCGTCGCGGGCGGCAAGTACACGACCTACCGGGTGATGGCGAAGGACGCCGTCGACGAGGCCGTGCACGGCCTCGACCAGCGGGTGGCCCCCTGCGTCACCGAGGACACGCCGCTGCTCGGCGCCGAGGGCTACCGGGCGCTGTGGAACGCGCGGGCGAGGATCGCCGCCCGCACCGGCCTCCACGTCGTCCGCGTCGAACACCTCCTCAACCGCTACGGCTCCCTCGCCGAGGAGGTCCTCGCGCTCGTCTCCGAGGACCCCTCGCTCGGCGAACCGCTCGCCGCCGCCGACGACTACCTGCGCGCCGAGATCGTGTACGCCGCCTCCCACGAGGGCGCCCGCCACCTCGACGACGTCCTCACCCGCCGCACCCGCGTCTCCATCGAGACCTTCGACCGCGGCACCCGCAGCGCGCGCGAGGCCGCCGGACTCATGGCACCGGTCCTCGGCTGGGACGAGGGCCAGATCGAGAGGGAGGTCGAACACTACGAGAAGCGGGTCGAGGCCGAGCGCGAGTCCCAGCGGCAGCCCGACGACCTCACGGCCGACGCCGCACGGCTCGGTGCGCCCGACATCGTCCCGATCTGACGGGGGCTCCGCCTGACGGAGCGTCCGTGACGAGGGGGAACCCGGAGGCGCCTGTGGCGCGTCGTCATACCGGAGTACGGACCCGGGGGCGCCACCCGTCCCGAGGTGAGGGACAATGGCCTCTCTTCCAGGGCGGGTTGCCGCAGCGTGTGGAGTGCGGCGGGCGCGGCGGAGATCAGGGAACGCAGAGGGGACGCATGTCGGAGTCGGAGCAGTCGCGGGACACGGCGCAGCCCGAGGACGGGAAGCCTCAGGACACCAGGCCCCAGGACGCGAAGCCCCAGGGGGCGAAGCTCCAGGACACCGCGCCGGGGGACACCGGACCGAGAGGCGCCGGACAGGGTGACGCGGCGCCTCGGGACGCGAAGTCCCCGGACGCGCGGGACCGGGACACCGAACCCCGGGACCCGCGGCCCCAGGACGCGAAGTCCCCGGGCGGCACGTCCGCCGACCCCCGTACGGGGCGGGCCCCGGCCGCGCCCCGGGACCGGGTGCCGGGGACCGAGCCGTCCACCGGACGGGCCGGGTTCGGCGCCGGCGACGGCGACGGGCAGCGGCCCCCGGCCGACCGGCTCCGCAAGGGCGCCGGCTCCTCCACCACCGAGACCGAGGGACGGCTGCTCGCCGGCCGCTACCGGCTCGGCGCCCTCCTCGGCCGCGGCGGCATGGGCACCGTCTGGCGAGCCGTCGACGAGACCCTCGGCCGCACCGTCGCCGTCAAGGAACTCCGCTTCCCCAGCAGCATCGACGAGGACGAGAAGCGCCGCCTGATCACCCGGACCCTGCGCGAGGCCAAGGCCATCGCCAAGATCCGCAACAACGGCGCCGTGACCGTCTACGACGTCGTCGACGAGGACGACCGCCCCTGGATCGTCATGGAGCTCATCGAGGGCAAGTCGCTCGCGGACGCCGTGCGCGAGGACGGCGTCCTCACTCCGCGCCGCGCCGCCGAGGTCGGCCTCGCCATCCTCGACGTGCTGCGCTCCGCCCACCGCGAGGGCATCCTGCACCGCGACGTGAAGCCGTCCAACGTCCTCATCTCCGACGACGGCCGCGTCGTGCTCACCGACTTCGGCATCGCCCAGGTGGAGGGCGACCCGTCCATCACCTCCACCGGCATGCTCGTCGGCGCCCCCTCCTACATCTCGCCCGAGCGCGCCCGCGGCCACAAGCCCGGCCCCGCCGCCGACCTGTGGTCGCTCGGCGGTCTGCTCTACGCGGCCGTCGAGGGCTCCCCGCCGTACGACAAGGGCTCCGCGATCGCGACCCTCACCGCCGTCATGACCGAGCCCGTCGATCCGCCGAAGAACGCGGGCCCCGAGCTGGAGCAGGTCATCTACGGGCTGCTCGCCAAGGATCCGGCGCAGCGGCTCGACGACGCCGGCGCCCGGGTGCTGCTGCGCGCCGTGCTCGACGCCCCCGAGGCGGCGCCGGAGCCCTCGCCCGAGGTGACCAGGATCGTCCCGCTGCCGACCCGGCCCGAGCGCGGCCCGGAGGTCACGGCCGTCGCCCAGGAGAAGGCCCCCGAGCCCGCCGCCGAGCGGGTGCGGGGCGCCCTCGCCTCCGTACGGAACGCGGCCGCGGCCGCCAAGGCCGAGTCGAAGGCCAAGGACCGCACCAAGGAGAAGTCCCGCGAGCAGGGCCGGCAGCGGCCCGTGCCCGCGGGCGGCTCCCGGCCGGCCCCGGCCCGCGCCCCGCTCACCGACGTCGTCCCCCGGCGCACGCTGGTGATCATCGCCGCGGTCGCCGTGCTCGCCCTCCTCGGCACCATCCTCGCCGTCTCCCTGAGCGGCGACGACAAGGGCTCCGAGGGCAAGGGCGGCGAGACCACCGCCTCGGCCGGCACCAGCGCCGGCGGCGACGGCGGCTCCGGCACCGACGGCGGCAAGGGCGGCGCGTCGGGCGACCCCACCGAGCAGGGCGGCTCCCGCCCCGGCGAGACCGGCACCTCGGACAACGGCGGGGCGAACGGCGCGAACGGCGCCACGGGCGGGTCCACCGGCCAGACCGGCACCACGCCCTCCGCCAAGCCCAGCGGCGGCACCGGCGCCGCGCTCCCGGCCGGCTACTCCCTGGTCACCAACGACCGCTTCAAGTTCTCGATGGCGATGCCCGCCTCCTTCTCCATGCGTCCCATCGACGGCTACAGCGGGGGCGCCATATGGAGCGAGAGCGGCGGCTTCCCGCGCGTCCAGGTCGACTTCAATGCCAGCCCCAAGGACGACGCGCGGGCCGCCTGGCTGGCGGCCGTCGGCGCGGTGCGGGCCACCAGCACCGGCTACAAGCACATCCGCGTCGACTCCGTCCCGTACAGGGGCTACCCGACCGTCGCCGACTGGGAGTTCGAGCGGACCCAGAAGGGCGTGCGCGTCCACGTCCTCAACCGGGGCTTCAAGGTGGACGCGAAGCACGGCTACTCGATCATGGTCAGCTGCAAGGCCGAGGAGTGGAACGGCACGGAGTGCCGGACGCTGCGCGAGACGGCGTTCGCCACGTTCAGCCCCAAGGACTGACCGCGGCCCGTATCGTGAGGTGCGGGGCACGACCAATGCGCAGGGGGAGGCGCCGTGGACGAGTACGCGGGACGGGTGCTCGCGGAGCGCTACCGCCTTCCGTTGCCGCCCGCCGGCTCCGCGGGCCTCGTCGACCTCGCCGAGACCCGCGCGTTCGACACGTACAGCGGGCAGGAGGTGCGGGTCCGTCAGGTCCCGCTGCCCGAGGTCGTCGACGCGGAGGTCCTCGGCGAAGGGCCCGCGCCCGGAGGGGCGTACGGCGCGGCGGGCGGCGCCACCCGCAGACCGGCCGAGCCGGGCGTCCGCCGGGCGATCGAGGCCGCCCAGGCCGCCGCCCAGATCCCCGACCATCCGTTACTGGACCAGGTCTTCGACGTCTTCGCGGAGGCCGGCTCGCTGTGGATAGTCAGCGAGTACGTGGCCGCGCGCCCGCTCTCCGCCCTCCTCGACGAGGGCCCGCTCAACCCGTTCCGCGCCGCCGAGATCGCCGCGGACGTCCTCACCGCCCTGCGCGCCCTCCACGCCCACGGCTGGGTCCACCGCAACATCACCGCCCGCACGGTCCTCGTCTGCGACGACGGCCGCGTCCTCCTCACCGGCCTCGCCGCCGGCGCCGCCGAGGAGGCCCTCTGCGGCTACGCCCCCGTCCCCGACCCCGACGACCCGGCCTTCCGCCCCCCGGAGGACGCGTACGAGGAGCGGGGGGAGTACGAGGGGGAGGAGGAGTACGAGGAGTACGAGGCGGAGGCCTACGACGCACCCGCCGAGGAGACGTACGAGTCGGAAACGTACGAGCCGGCGGCGTACGAGAACGGCGTGTACGAGCCCGGGGCGTACGAGAACGAGGCGGACGGCACCGAGGCGGACGGGACGCGGCCGTACGGGCCTGAGGCGCACGAGCCCGAGGGACCCGGCGCGTACGGGGCTCGGGCGTACGAGTCCGAGGCGTACGAGGTGGGGGCCTATGAGCCCGACCGGTACGGGGACGGATACGGGACCGGGGAGGAGGCGGCGCCGGAGGGCGAGGCCCCTGGCGGACCGCCGCCCGCCGCCGAGCCCGTGCCGTACGGGGTCGACCCCTACGGGACCGCGGCCCCCGCACCGCGCCCCGCGAGCCCGCCGGAGGCACCGGCGGTGCCGCCCAGCGCCGATCTGCGGGCGGCCCGGGCGGGGGCCATCGCCGCCTACCGCGCGGCCACCCGTGCCGCCGCCGCGCGCATCGGCGACACCGGCCCGCTCCCGGTCCAGCGCACCCCCCGGCCCCAGCTCGAACCGGAGCCCGCGCCCCGACCCCGGCAGGAGCCTCAGCCCGAGCCCTGGCCCGGATCCCGGGCAGAGATCGAACCCGCGCCCGAGTCCCGGGCGGAGACGGGGCCCGCGCCCCAGCCCCGGAACGAGCCTCAGCCCGAACCCCGGCCCGAACCTTGGCCCGAGTCCCGGCCCGAATCCTGGCCCGAACGCCGGCCCGAGTTCCAGGCCGCGAAGGAGCCCGCGTCCGAACCCCGGACCGAACCCCGGTCCGAGTTCCGGACCGAGCCCGGGCACTGGCCCGAGCCCCGGAACGAGCCTCAGCCCGGGCCCTGGCCCGAAGCCCGGAATGAGCCTCAGCCCGAGCCCTGGCCCGAGTCCCGGGCAGAGACGGAACCCGCGCCCGAGTCCCGGTCCGAGCCGGGGCCCGCCTCCGAATCCCGGGGCGAAGCGGTCCTTCCGGGGGCCTCCCGGCCCGGGCCCGCGCCGCTGTGGTGGGCGCGGGCGACGGATGCCGAGGACGACGGCGACGACGACGGCGACGGCGAAGACGCCGACGAGGGTGGTGACGCGGACGGCCGGCGGCCGTACGGCGGCGGCCCGCACCCGCCCCGCCTGATGCTCAAGGGCAGCTGGACCGACGGCCCGCACGCCTCCCGGGACGGCTCGCCGCGAGTTCCGGCCGGCGGGAGCCCGGTGCTGCCCGGCTCCGGCCGGCCCGCGCTGCCCGCCGGGTACACGGCCGCCGCCCCGGAGCCCGCCCGCGCCGCCCCGGCGGACGCGGCGGCCGCCGTACCCGCGCAACAGGGTCCGGTGGGCGAGCGGTACCGGGGCCCGGCCACCCGGCTCGCCGCCGAGCGGGCCCGCCAGACCCGGATCGCCGTCGTCGGCGCCGTCACCGAGCGCTGGGCGCCCGAACAGGCCGGACCCGTCCACGAGAACTGGCGGCTCGCCCCGCCGATCGGCCCGGCCACCGACCTGTGGGCGCTCGGCGCGCTGCTCTACCGGGCCGTCCAGGGCCACGCCCCCTACCCCGAGGACAGCGCCGCCGAGCTCGTCCAGCTGGTCTGCGCCGAACCGCCCGCCTACGCCGAGGAGTGCGGCCCCCTGCGCCCGGTGGTGGAGTCGCTCCTGCGCCAGGACCCCACGGAACGGCCGGACTTCGAGGAGCTGCGCGGCTGGCTGCGGTCGCTGGTCCGGTCCGCGCCGGAGCCGGAGGCGGAGTTCGCGGCCGCGCCCCCGTCACCCTTCAACGCGAAGCGGCTGCCGATCCTGCGCCGCAGGGGCGAGTTGGTGCGCCGCCGCCGCGCCGCCGGTGCGGGCCGCATCCGCCACCGCCACCGCCGCGGCAAGGACGCCCGGGGCGGCGGGCCACCCGCGCCCGCGCCGGTCTCCGCGCCCGCGCCCACCCCCGTACCCGAGGAACCCTTCGAGGCCCGCGAACCCCTCGACCCCCAGGCTCTTTTCGAACCCCGGGGCCGCGAACCCCGCCAGGAGCACGAGCCCCATGAGGAGTTCGAGTTCCACCGGGCGTACGAGTCCCATGAGGAGTTCGAGTCCCACCGGGCGTACGAGCCTCGCCACGGGTACGAGCCCCGCCAGGAGTACGCGTACGGCTACGAGGACGCGGAGCCCGAGCCGCCGCGCCCCCGGACCGGCCCCCGCTCCCGCGGCCGGCGCGTGCTGCTCGTCGGGCTCCTCCTGCTCGGCGCCGCCCTCGCGTACATAGCCGTCGCCCTGCCCCGCGGCGGCGAGAAGCCCGCCGGCGCACGCCCGCCGGCGACCACGGCCCCGCCGGCCGCGAAGCCCACGGAGCCCACGGAGTCCACCGGGACCCCCACGCCCACCGCCCCGGCGCCCACCACCCCGCCCCGCCCGACCTCGGCTCCCGCCTCCCCGCCCGCGTCCGCCTCCGGCCCCGCCCTGGCCTCCGGATACGTGCTGCGCGAGGACCCGGAGGGTTTCCGGATCGGGGTGCCGCGCGACTGGCGGCGCAGCCCCGTCAACGCGGCGGGTCAAGTGCGGTACACGGGCGGAGACTTCACCCTGATCGTCGTACCGGGCCGGGACAGCGTCCGGGACAACGGCTCCGATCCGCTGGAGTACCAGAACACCAAGGAGCGGGAGCTGGAGCCCTACCGGCAGTCCAGCTGGTCCGAGTTGGTGCGGTCGCGGCGGGTGGACATCGGCCGCACGCCCACCGCCGAGGGCCAGTACACCTGGTACGACGGCGCGGGCCGCAAGGTCTTCGTCCACAACCTCGCCCTCATCGAGGGCGGGAGGTACCACGTCGTCCAGGTGATCGGTCCCGACAGCGACCGGGACAGGGTCGCGGAGATCTACGGCGAGGCGGTCAAGGGCTTCCGCCCGGGCCGCTGAGCCCGCCACCGGGCCGGAAGCACACCGTCGAGCCCCGCCACCGGGCCGGAAGCACACCGTCGAGCCCCGCCACCGGCCCGGAAGCGCGCCGCCGAGCCGCGCCACCGGCCCGGGAAGCGGGTCCGACCATCCGGTCGGTACCGGCGCCGGCGGTCACAGTGCGGTTCCTTTGCGGGCCCCGCGGTTCCGTCCGCCGTCCCCTCCTCCGTAACCTGGCACCGGAAGCTACGGGGCGGGGGCAAGTGGAACATTCTCAGGGCACAGGCGCGGGGCTGCTGCTCGCCGGGCGGTACCGGCTCGTCGAGTCCATCGGACGCGGCGGCATGGGCAGGGTCTGGCGCGCGCACGACGAGGTGCTGCACCGTGTGGTGGCGGTGAAGGAACTGACGGCGGGCCGGTTCGTCGCCGAGGCCGACCGGCTGGTGCTGCACGCCCGCACCCAGAAGGAGGCGCGGGCCGCCGCCCGGATCACCCACCCCGGCGTGGTGACCGTCCACGACGTCCTCGAACACGACGCCCGTCCCTGGATCGTCATGCAGTTCGTCGACGGCCCGTCGCTCGCCGACGCCGTCAAGGAGGCCGGGACGATCGAGCCCCGCGAGGCGGCCCGGGTCGGCCTCCACGTCGTCGGCGCGCTGCGCGCCGCGCACGCGGCCGGCGTGCTGCACCGGGACGTGAAGCCCGGGAACGTCCTGCTCGCCCGCGACGGGCGGGTCCTCATCACCGACTTCGGCATCGCGGCGATCGAGGGCGACTCCACCATCACCCGGACCGGCGAACTCGTCGGCTCCATCGACTATCTGGCGCCCGAGCGGGTGCGCGGAGGGGACCCCGGCCCGGCCTCCGACCTCTGGTCGCTCGGCGCCACCCTGTACACGGCCGTCGAGGGCACCTCGCCGTTCCGCCGCACCTCCCCGATCAGCACCATGCAGGCGGTCGTCGGCGAGGAGCCGCCGCCCCCGGCGCACGCGGGGCCGCTCGCCGCCGTCATCGTGGCGCTGCTCCGCAAGGACCCGGAGCAGCGTCCGCGCGCGGACGAGGCCGAGCGGATGCTGCTCGACGCGATGGAGGGGCGCAGCCCGCAGACCGCCCAGGCGTACGTGCCGACGCAGCGGATGGACCTGGAGCCGGCCGTCACGACCACCGGCACGCCCTCCGGCCCCGCCACCGGTACGCCCTCCCGCCCGGCCACCGGTACGCCTTCCGGCCCCGCCGCCGGTACACCCTCCGGTACGGCCACCGGCCCGGGGCCCGTACCGACCGCGGGATCGCCCCTGACCCCGCGTACCGTCGAGTGGCCCGACCCGGCGGGGAGCGGGACGGAGGGCTTCACGCCGCCGCCCGCGTTCCCCGCGCCGGGGCCGCGTCCCGCCGCGTCCGCGGGGAAGGGGCGCTGGCGCTCCGCCGTCCTCACCGCGGTGCTCGCCGCCGCCGTCGCGGGCGGCGCCGTCTTCGCCGTGATGCAGTACGGCGGCGGGGGAGGCGGGGGCGAGCCGGGTCCGGTGGCGAGCAGCGGTGCCACCCCCGGTCCCACGGCCGACGGCCGCAAGGGCGTCGCGGCGGACGAGGTCCCGGCCGGCTGGAAGCGGGTCGACGACCCCGCGGGCTTCTCGCTGATCGTCCCGGAGGGCTGGAAGCGCCAGGTGGAGGACGACAACATCGACTACACCCCGGACCGCGGCAACCACCGCCTCCGGATCAGCATCGACCCGAGCCCCGACTTCGACACCCCGTACGCCCACCTCCTGGACCTGGAGAAGACGCTCAAGAAGCGGATGGACTACCAGCGGGTGTGGCTGAACCAGAGCACCTACCGGGACCACGTCAAGTCCGCGCTCTGGGAGTTCACCTGGACGGAGAAGCAGAACTTCCCGGGTCCCCGGCACGCGATCGACCGGCTGTACTACGCCGACGACGGCACCGAGTACGCCATCTACATGACCTCGCCGGAGTCGAGCTGGGACACCACGCGCGAGCAGTTCGACCTCGTCCTCCAGCACTGGCGGGCACCCGGAACCTGACCCCGGAAAAATCTTCACCAAAGGCCCGTGGCGGCCGTGAGCCGCTGATCAGGGCTTATATGCCAGTGATCACTGGCGCGATGTGCGCGCGGGGTGAAAACGCGTTACCGGCGGGTACCCAAAGGCGGGAACGAGGCCTACCCTCGGCCTCATGACGGACTCGCAGGCCCCCGCCGCCCTCACGATCGCCGCCGACCCCGCCCCGGCGGCCCGCCCCGCAGCGCCGGCCGGCGCGACCAACCCGGTCGCCCCCGCACCGGCCGGAGCCCGGACCGCCGCCGACGTCGTGACGCCCGATCTGGTCGCCCGGCTCACCCGGGGGGTCGTCGGCTCCGGCCGCACCGCCAACCACACGCCCTTCACCGGGGCGAAGCTGGCGGACCTGCCGGAGGCCACGCCCGAGGACGTCGCCGAGGCGTTCGCGCGCGCCCGCGCCGCGCAGGCCGCCTGGGCCGCCACCCCCGTCCGGGCCCGCGCCGCCGTCCTGCTGCGCTTCCACGACCTGGTCCTCGCCCGCCAGTCCGAGGTCCTCGACCTCATCCAGCTGGAGACCGGCAAGGCCCGGCTGCACGCCCACGAGGAGGTCCTCGCGGTCGCCGTCGCCGCCCGCCACTACGGCCGCAAGGCGTCCTCGTACCTCCGTCCCAAGCGGCACACCGGTGTCGTCCCGGCCCTCACCAAGGTCACCGAGCTGCGCCAGCCGCGCGGGGTCGTCGGCCAGATCGCCCCCTGGAACTACCCCTTCGAGCTCTCCGTGGGCGACGCCCTGCCCGCCTTCGTGGCGGGCAACGCGCTCGTCATGAAGCCCGACACCGAGACCGCGCTCACCGCCCTCTGGGCCCGTGAACTGCTGATCGAGGCCGGCCTGCCCGCCGAGGTCTTCCAGGTCGTGCTCGGCGAGGGCCCGGTCGTCGGCCCCGAGGTCGTCCGCCACGCCGACTACGTCTCCTTCACCGGCTCCACCCGCACCGGCATCGAGGTCGCCCGCGGCGCCGCCGCCCGGCTCGTCGGCGTCTCCCTCGAACTCGGCGGCAAGAACGCCATGCTGGTCCTGGAGGACGCCGACGTCGAGAAGGCCGCCGCCGGCGCCGTCCGCGCCTGCTTCTCCTCCGCCGGCCAGCTCTGCATCTCCATCGAGCGCCTGTACGTCCACGAGTCGATCGCCGACGCCTTCCTGGAGCGCTTCGCCGCCCGCACCAAGGCCATGCGCCTCGGCAACTCCCTCGCGTACGGCGCCGACATGGGCTCCCTCGTCGGCGAGCGCCAGCTGGAGGCCGTCACCCGGCACGTCGACGAGGCCGTCGCCAAGGGCGCCACGCTCGTCGCCGGCGGCGTCGCCCGCCCCGACATCGGCCCGCTCTTCTACGAGCCGACCATCCTCGACGGCGTCGAGGCCCCGATGGCCGTCTGCGCCGAGGAGACCTTCGGCCCGGTCGTCTCGATCTACCGCTTCACCGACGAGGACGAGGTGATCGAGCGCGCCAACGCCACCCCCTACGGCCTCAACTCCTCCGTCTGGACCACCGACGCGCGCCGCGGCCACGCCGTCGCCGCCCGGCTGCGCACCGGCACGGTCAACATCAACGAGGGGTACGCGCCCGCGTACGGCAGCGTCCGCGCGCCGATGGGCGGCATGAAGGACTCCGGCCTCGGCCGCCGCCACGGCTCCGAGGGCATCCTCAAGTACACCGAGGCCCAGACCGTCGCCCAGCAGCGGCTGATGCCGCTGGCGCCGTCCTTCGGAATGGACGACGCGAGGTACGCGGCGGTGATGAGCCTCTCCCTGAAGGCGCTGAAGGCCCTGCGCCTGAGCTGACTCCGCGCCGGCGCCCGCCGCGTCCGTCCGGCCGCGTCCCCGACGTTTCCCACGCTTGCGACGTTTCTCACGTTTCTCACGTTTCCCACGAGGTTCTGCGAGGAGAGCCATGACCGCGGTACCCCCTGCCCGCATCCAGGACGAGGCAGCCCCGGCCGAGGACGCGTACGACTACGACGTGCTCGTCGTCGGCTCCGGCTTCGGAGGTTCGGTCACCGCCCTCCGGCTCACCGAGAAGGGCTACCGGGTCGGCGTCCTGGAGGCCGGCCGCCGCTTCACCCGGGAGACCCTGCCGAAGAACTCCTGGGACCTGAAGAACTTCCTGTGGGCGCCGACGCTCGGCCTGTACGGCCTCCAGCGCATCCACCTGCTCGGCAACGTGATGGTCCTCGCCGGCGCCGGCGTCGGCGGCGGCTCCCTCAACTACGCGAACACGCTGTACGAGCCGCTGGCGCCGTTCTTCGACGACCCGCAGTGGAAGGACATCACCGACTGGCGCGCCGAACTCGCCCCGTACTACGACCAGGCGAAGCGGATGCTGGGCGTCCGGCTCAACCCGACGATGACGCCCTCGGACGTGCACCTGAAGGCCGCCGCCCAGGCCATGGGGATCGGCGACACCTTCCACATGGCGCCCGTGGGCGTCTTCTTCGGGGACGGCAAGGACGCCGTCGGCGGGGACGGGGTCGGCACCGCGAAGGCGAAGCCCGGCGAGGAGGTGGCCGACCCCTTCTTCGGCGGCGTGGGCCCCTCCCGCAGGGCGTGCACCGAGTGCGGCGAGTGCATGACCGGCTGCCGCCACGGCGCCAAGAACACCCTCAACGAGAACTACCTGTACCTGGCCGAGAAGGCGGGCGCGGTCGTCCACCCGATGACCTCGGTCGTCGCCGTCACCGAGGACTCGCGCGGCGGCTTCGCCGTGAAGACCCTCCCCACCGACAACCGGAAGAAGGGAAGGGGCCGCACCTTCACCGCCCGCAAGGTGGTCATCGCGGCCGGCACGTACGGCACCCAGACCCTGCTGCACCGGATGAAGGACAGCGGCCTGCTGCCCCGGATCTCCGGCCGGCTCGGCGAGCTGACCCGCACCAACTCGGAGGGGCTGGTCGGCGCTCAGACCACCGACCGCCGCTACCGGCGCAAGCACGGCGCGCGGAAGGCCGACTTCACCCGGGGCGTCGCCATCACCTCCTCCGTCCACCCGGACGAGAACACCCACATCGAGCCGGTCCGCTACGGCAAGGGCTCCAACTCGATGGGCGGCCTCACCGTCCTCCAGGTCCCCTACGGCGCCCACCGGGTGCGCAACTGGGCCCTCCACATGGCCCGGCACCCGCTGCTCGCGCTGCGGTCGCTCTCCAACCGGCGCTGGTCCGAGCGGACCATCATCGGACTCGTCATGCAGTCCCTCGACAACTCGCTGACGACCTACCGCAAGCCCGGCGGCCTCGGAAAGGGCCTGCTCACCGCCCGCCAGGGCCACGGGGCGCCGAACCCGACGCAGATCGAGGCGGCGACCCGGGCCGCGACCCTCCTCTCCGAGGAGATCAACGGCTTCGCCGGATCGAACATCGGCGAGCTGATGGGCACCCCGCTGACCGCGCACTTCCTCGGCGGCTGCCCCATCGGCGCGGACCCGGAGTCCGGCGTCATCGACCCGTACCACCGGCTCTACGGCCACCCGGGGATCTCGGTCGTGGACGGCGCGGCGGTCTCGGCCAACCTGGGCGTGAACCCGTCGCTGACGATCACCGCGCAGGCGGAGCGCGCCATGTCCTTCTGGCCGAACAAGGGCGAGGAGGACCCGCGGCCGCGGCAGGGCGAGGCGTACGTGCGCGTGGCGGCGGTCGAGCCGAAGTCCCCGGCGGTCCCGGCCGAGGCCTTCGGCGCGCTGCGGCTGCCCTTCCTCGGCATCCCGGCGGTGCCGCCGAAGAAGACGCTCTGAGGGACGGCGGGCGGCCGGGCGGCGGGTGGCCCGACGGCGGGCGGCCGGCCGGGCGGATAGCGGCAGGGCGGCCGGGCCGGCGGAGAGGCCGTCCGGCCCCGGACAGACAGAAAGGGCGCTGCACCCCCCTCCGAGTGCAGCGCCCTTCCGGCTTTTCGGTGTTGCTGCATAGATGACCTCCGGACCCCGCCTTTGGTTGTAGGCGTTGCACGAGATCTTTATGTGATGCGCGTCACGTAGTGGTGGCGGAGCGTGAAGAGGGCCCGTGCCGCGATTCCGGTCGCGGCACGGGCCCTGGGCCGGCACCGGTGTCAGGGCAGCGGCGGTGCCGGGGGAGCGGCGCCGGGGGGTGCGCCGCTTCGGGGAGAAGGTTCGGGGTGGGACGGTCCTGGGGACGGGGAGGGAGCGGTGGGGAAGGGTGAGCCGGGTGCGGTCGGTCCCGGGCGTCCCCGGGACCGACCGCCCTTTCTGGGTGACCGGGCTGCTGTCCCCTGCCGTCCGGTCACGCGCGCTGGGGCGAGGTCCCACGACGTGCGAGAAGCACGTCACACGCCCCAGCGAAGCCACGCGTGGTTTCCTGCGGGCCCGCCCCTGGCTGGCACGGACACCCCGCTCAACGAAGCCCGCCGGGGGCCGGTCACGCGCCGTACGGGTGAGTCCGGCACCGAACGGGGGTGCGGAGCCCCACCCGCCTGGTGCGCGGCCCGGGTGCGGGTCCCGGGGCGGGTCCGCGAGGCCGGGAACGGGTCTCGCGGCGGGGGTGCGGTCCCGGGGGCGGGTCCGCGGGTCCGTTAGGCGGGTTCGCGGGTCCGGGGCGCGGTCCGGGGGGTGGGTCCGGCCTGGGCCGGGGCGCGGGGCGCGGCGGGTGCGAGGGACAGCGGCGGGCGCGGGCCCGGGCACGCGCACAGCGTGGGGCGCGGAGCTGGCGCGGGCAGGTGCGGGGGGGCCTCAGACGCGTCCCCGGCACAGCTCCAGCATCGTCATCGCCAACGCCGTGCCCGGCTTGCCCAGCGCGTCCCGGTAGTGGGCGAGGACGTCCATCTCGCGGGCCAGGTTCACCCGCCGGCCGCCGGAGGAGATCCGGGCCTCCTGGATCACCGCCGAGATCGCCATCCGCTCCTGGATGAGGCCGATGATCCGGTCGTCGAGGGCGTCGATCCGCTCGCGGGCGTCGCCGATCAGGGAGGCCGCCTCGTCGGTGCGGGCGCCGGTCTGCTCGGTGAGGGTCTTCGGGGCGGCGGTCTTCGTGGTCATGCGGGGCTCCTGGGTGGTGTGGGGGCCCCGGATCGGCACGGCCCGGGAAACGACAGACGCCCCGGGCCTTGTCGGCCCGGGGCGCCTGGGAAGTCGCTTGTCAGTTGCTCAAGCAGCACGACCATGGCAGCCGGTGGGCCGGTTGCCATAGGTAAACACGAAGGTCGAGTGCGTGCGCATGGCGCTCAGTATGGCCCCCACCCGCCGTAACGGGGCAAGCCGGGACCGAATGGTGAGACGAAGGCCACCCGGGTTCGGATGGTGAGACGAAAAGCCTCACGCGCGCGCCGGTAGAATCGACAAATAGCCCCCTCCCTCGGGAAACCTCCCACCGCCGGGGGAGCCCTCCTACCGCCGGAAGGCCGCCGTAGTGTCATCAGCGTCCCCCGCTGCCGCGCCCGACGTCACCAACCCGGACGTAGTCCTCGTTGTCGACTTCGGCGCCCAGTACGCCCAGCTCATCGCCCGTCGCGTCCGCGAGGCGCGGGTCTACAGCGAGATCGTCCCGTCCACCATGCCGGTGGCCGAGATGCTGGCCAAGAACCCCAAGGCGATCATCCTCTCCGGCGGTCCGTCCTCCGTGTACGCCGAGGGCGCCCCGCGCCTCGACCGTTCGCTGTTCGAGGCCGGCGTCCCCGTCTTCGGCATGTGCTACGGCTTCCAGCTGATGGCGACCACCCTCGGTGGCACCGTCGACAACACCGGAGCCCGCGAGTACGGCCGCACCCCGCTGCACGTCTCCAAGGCAGGCTCCACCCTCTTCGAGGGCACCCCGGTCGAGCAGTCCGTGTGGATGTCGCACGGCGACGCCTGCTCCGCCGCCCCCGAGGGCTTCACCGTCACCGCCTCCACCGACGTGGTCCCGGTCGCCGCCTTCGAGAACGACGAGAAGAAGCTCTACGGCGTCCAGTACCACCCCGAGGTGCTGCACTCCACGCACGGCCAGCAGATCCTGGAGCACTTCCTCTACCGCGGCGCCGGCATCGAGCCCTCCTGGACGACCGGCAACGTCATCGAGGAGCAGGTCGCGGCCATCCGCGCCCAGGTCGGCGACAAGCGCGCCATCTGCGGCCTCTCCGGCGGCGTCGACTCCGCCGTGGCCGCGGCCCTCGTCCAGAAGGCCATCGGCGACCAGCTCACCTGCGTCTACGTCGACCACGGCCTGATGCGCAAGGGCGAGACCCAGCAGGTCGAGAAGGACTTCGTCGCCGCGACCGGCGCCCGCCTCGTCGTCGTCGACGCGGAGAAGCGCTTCCTCGACGCCCTCGCCGGCGTCTCCGACCCGGAGACAAAGCGGAAGATCATCGGCCGCGAGTTCATCCGCGTCTTCGAGCAGGCCCAGCTGGAGATCCTCCAGGAGGAGGGCCCCGAGGTCGCCTTCCTGGTCCAGGGCACCCTCTACCCGGACATCGTCGAGTCCGGCGGCGGCACCGGCACCGCCAACATCAAGTCGCACCACAACGTGGGCGGCCTCCCCGACGACATCGAGTTCGAGCTCGTCGAGCCGCTGCGGCAGCTCTTCAAGGACGAGGTCCGGATGGTCGGCCAGGAGCTCGGCCTTCCCGAGGAGATCGTCCAGCGCCAGCCCTTCCCGGGCCCCGGCCTCGGCATCCGCATCGTCGGCGAGGTCACCAAGGAGCGTCTGGACCTGCTCCGCGAGGCCGACGCCATCGCCCGCGAGGAGCTGACCGCCGCCGGTCTCGACCGCGAGATCTGGCAGTGCCCGGTCGTGCTGCTCGCCGACGTCCGCTCCGTCGGCGTCCAGGGCGACGGCCGCACCTACGGCCACCCGATCGTCCTGCGCCCGGTCTCCTCCGAGGACGCGATGACGGCCGACTGGTCGCGCCTGCCGTACGACGTCCTCGCCAAGATCTCCACCCGGATCACCAACGAGGTCGCCGACGTCAACCGTGTCGTCCTCGACGTCACCAGCAAGCCGCCGGGCACCATCGAGTGGGAGTGACCCCTCCCGCACGCGCACGAGGCCGCCGTCCCCGCACCCCGCGGGCGGCGGCCTCGCCGCTTCCCGGCCCACCCGCCCGGACCCGTCCCGTCCGGCCTCTGGTGACTTGACCGGCCGGGCGTCACCTTCCGGCGCATGACCGAGACACCGGCCCCCGTCCCCGTCGACCGGCTCCCCCCCGCCGCGCGGTGGTTCATCGCCGTGGACCGCTGCGCCCGCATCCAGCTCGCCGCCCGTGCCGCCGGAAGACCCGTCCTCATCGACCACAAGGACGCCGTCGCCACCCGTGAACAGCTCGGCAGCGACCTCGTCGCCTGGATCAACTACCAGCCGCTCTGGCGCAGGATCAGCCGAGCGGAGCCCGAACTCCTGTCGTAACACCATCGCTTCACCTTTCTGTACGTCAATGAGATGGCTCGGCAATCACTCTCAGGAGGGGCGCGCGCGGCCCGCGCGAACACCCTCGGTGCGGCACAATTCCGAGGAACCAGCGGCAGGTTGAGGTCGAAACCTCGAACTCGGGAAGTGACAGCACCGTGGCGGTCCAAGAGGCGAGACACTACGGCGGGCGCCACGGCGCCGACGCCCACCCGACGGCCTGCGCCGGCTGCGCCCACTGCGGCGAGACCGGCCACCGACGGGCCGTCGCCGCCTTCCTCGCCCGCCGGGAGGAACTCGCCGCCGGCCACGGCGTCCCCGTCGCCGTCGCCCACTCCCCGGTCGCCGCCCGCCAGTGGGTCTCCGACGAACTCGCCCAGTCCGCCCGCGCCGTCACCGCCCACGGCCGGGAGGCCGGACTCGCCTGGCTCGCCCGCGTCCGCACCGGCAGCCTCGCCGCGATCGGGGCCGCCGTCCTCGCCCTCCTCCTCGGCCAGGCCCTCACCGCCCTCGGCACCGGTTGGACCGCCACCCGCACCGCCGGCCTCTGCACCGCCCTCCTCCTCGCCGCCCCGCTCACCGCCGCGGCCCACGCCCACAGCGCCCGCGGCGGACTCCTCGCCCCCCTCACCGGCGAGGACAACCGGCTCTCCACCACCCGCGCGGTGGCCGCCGCCTGGCTCCTCTTCCTCTGCTACGCCCTCCTCTTCCTCACCTCCCGCGCGCTCACCGCCGCCCCCGCCGCCTTCGGCCTCGCCCGCGCCGCCGGTCTCGTCACCGTCGTCGCCCTGGTCTCCGCCGTCGCCGTCACCGCCCGGCTCGTGGTCTCCACCCGCATCGCCGGCCGCCGGCTCCAGAAGGTCCGCGCGGACCGGCCGCGCGCCGCCGACCTCCTCTGCGACGACAACGGCCGCGCCGACCTCGCCGACGTCCAGTACGTCCTCGTCTCCGGCGCCGTCCTCGCCTTCGCCGCCGTCCGGCTCGCCGCCGACCCGGCCCGCCTCCCCGAACTGCCCTGGTCCCTCGCCCTCCTCCTCGGTGTCTCCGCCGCCTGGCACCTCGCCGCCAAGTGCACCGAAGGCGGCCCGCCCGTCGTCCACGCCGTGGTCCGCGCCCGCGAGGCCGGCGACCTCGACGCCCCCATCCGCACCGGCGACGACATCGAGATCCGCGGCCACGGCTTCGTCCCGCCCGGCGCCGCGGCCCCGGACCCGCTCACCCGGCTCGTGGTCCGCATCGGCCCCGTGCACGCGCACGTGCCCCTGGTCCCGGTCCCCGGCGGCTTCGCCAACCCCACCGACACCGTCCTCACCGTCCCCCTCCCCGCCGACGTCGAGCCCGGCCGGGTCGAGGTCTCCGTCGTCACCGCCGCCGGGTTCGAGACCAACCGGGTGACGATCGACGTCGCCGACTGAGCATCCGGTCCCTCTCGGTGTCCCCTTCACAGGCCGAGCGGAGACAATCGGTCCGCGAACAGTCGTACGGGCTGTGGAGAGGTGACCGATCATGAGCGAGTACACACACCACCCCCGAGGCGCCGCGCCCGGCCTCAAGGGCCGCATGGACGCCTGGCGGGCCACCGCCTCCCGCCACGCCCTCCTCCCGCTCCGGATCTTCCTCGGCGTCACCTTCGTCTACGCCGGCCTCGACAAGCTCACCGACCCGGCCTTCCTCGCCGACACCGGCACCGGCTCCATCGGCGAGACCATGCGCGGCGTCCGTGACTCCTCGGCCCTCCCCGGCCTCGTCGACCTCGCCCTCCACGACCCCAGCGGCTTCGGCCACGCCCTCGCCCTCGGCGAGCTCGCCGTCGGCCTCGGCACCCTCCTGGGCATCTTCGCCCGGGTCGCCGCCCTCGGCGGCGCGCTGATCTCCCTGAGCCTCTGGCTCACCGTCAGCTGGCAGGTCGAGCCCTACTACCTCGGCAACGACCTCGCCTATCTCATGGCCTGGTTGCCGCTGCTGCTCGCCGGGGCGCCGGTGCTCTCCGCCGACCGGCTCCTCGCCGAACGCCGCCGGACGCCGTAGGCCACCCACGTCGCCAGCCCGGCCACCCACAGCGCACACCACATCACCGGGGCCGCCAGCCACCACGGGGCCGACCAGAAGCCGGCCAGCTCCCCGCCGTAGGCCCCGGCCAGGCCGAGGGCGGCCACGCCGACGACCAGTCGGCCCGGACGGAACTCATGAAGCAGCACGGGTGACCTCCACCTGTCCAAGACCGACCTCCAGCGAGAGGTCCAGCGTCCCCGCCGGGTCCGTCCCGGCGGGCGGGTTCAGCGTCCGCGTCTCGTCGCGGTCCGGGGCGACGTCGATGTCGTCCGGCGCCTGCCCCGGCAGCTGCAGATCACCGAGTCCCACCTGCGCGTGGAGGTTCACCACCACGTCCCGCGGCACGATCACCTCCACCTTCCCCGCGCCCACGTCCACCGCCGTCGCCACCGTCCCCCCCTCGGGCACCGCGAGCCGGGACAGGTCCAGCGTCCCCACCCCCGCGCCCACCTCGTACCGCGGCTGGACGGCGGCCACCGTGGCCGGCGACCACGTCTCGCGCGTCCAGTCCGTGGTGATCCTGTCCGGGAGGGCGACCGCCCCGGCGAGGAGCGCCGCCGTCACCACCGTCTGCACGATCGTCCCGAAGCCGGTGCGCCCCAGGAAACTGCTGACGACCAGCCCCAGGCCCAGCACCGCGAGCGCCGCCGCGAGGCCCGTCGCCAGACTGGTGCCCAACGGCTGCGTCTCCCACGTCAGGGCCGTGCCCGTGATCGCGGCGGCGATCGAGAGCAGATCGACGAGCCCGGCGATCGAGTACGGACTGCGCCGCACCGACGGCGCCGGCCGCTCGGGATCGGCGGGCGGGCCCCACTGGCTGCCCGGCTTGGGCACCTCGCCGCCCACCCGGCCCTGCTCGTCGACGATGCCGTGCGGGCCCCACAGGTAGCCGATGGCCACCTTGCCCGTCGACCCGTCCTTCACGATCGGGTCCCGCCACCACGAGCTCATCTCCCGCTCGATGAACGTCAGCGGCGGGGCCTTCGTCTCCGGCGGCACCGGGACCCGGACGTGCGGGGCCGCCGGCTTCACCGCCTGATCGCCCTCCACCTCCCCGTCGACCCGGCGCCGCTGCGACCAGTAGGCGGCACCGGCCGTCACCAGCGTCAGCGTCACCGCGAAGCCCAGCAGCGAGCCCGTCCGCAGCATCGACAGGAAGATGCCGCAGCCCACCAGCGCCATGAGTATCGCCGCGAGCGAGGCGCCCGACACCCGGCCGGTCAGCAGCCGCCGGCCCTCGCTCTCCTCCTCGCCCGCGAGCGGGATCACCAGCCACGCGAAGCCGTAGAAGACCAGTCCTATGCCGCCGGCCACCGCCAGCACCGCCAGCACGATCCGGAAGATCACCGGATCCATGTCGAAGTGCCGGCCGAGACCGCCGCAGACCCCGCCGACCACGCGGCTCGTGTGCGAGCGGCGCAGGGGCGCGGCCGGCGCGGCGCCGGCGACCGGCGGGGCCTCGGGCTGCGTGTGCTGCGAAGGCGTCGAACTCGTCATGCGTCCATGGTGACGGGCCGTGACCCCGGGACGGCACCGGGAACGACCCTGGCACGACCCTGATATTCGACGGCCGGGCGACCCCGAGGCGAACCCGGGGTCGATCTCAGGGCGGACCCTGATGCCCCGGGCGCGCCGGGCGTGTGACGATCGGTGCATGTCCGCAACCGCTCGTGTCACCGACCTCGACGAACCGCCCGTGCGCAGGCTCTACCGGAGCGCCGACGGGCGGTGGCTCGGCGGTGTCGCCCGCGGTCTCGCCGGGCACCTCGGTCTGCCCGTCGCGTGGGTGCGGGCCGTCTTCGCGGTGCTCGTCCTCACCGAGGGCCTCGGGCTGCTGCTGTACGCGGTGTTCTGGATCGTCGTCCCGCTCGGCGTCGGCGGCAAGGCCGAGTCCCGTCCCCTCTTCGAGGTCGCCGAGGACGGCAGACGCCGGCTCCGCAAACCCGACCGGGGCCAGATCCTCGCCCTCGTCGCCCTGGCGATGGGCGCGTCCGTCTTCATCGCGAACCTGCGGATCGACGGCGAGACCGGACGGTACGTGTGGCCGACGCTCCTCATCGGCGTCGGTGTCGTCCTGGTCTGGCGCCAGGCGGACAACGCCCGCGCCGAGGTCTGGACCGGCCGGGGCGCCACCCGGGGGCGGCGCGGCTTCCACCTCGTGCGGGGGCTCGTCGGCGTGGCCCTGGTCGGCACCGGTCTCGCCGTCTTCGTCGTCGTGCGTGGCTCCATCGCCCAGATCGGCACCGCGCTGACCGCCTCCGTCGCCGTCCTCACCGGCATAGCGCTGCTCGCCGGCCCCTGGCTGATACGGATGTCGCAGGACCTCACCGCGGAACGGACCCTGCGCATCCGCGCCCAGGAGCGGGCGGAGGTCGCCGCCCACGTCCACGACTCCGTCCTCCACACCCTCACCCTGATCCAGCGCAACGCCGACGACGCCGGCGAGGTCCGCCGGCTCGCCCGCGCCCAGGAGCGGGAGTTGCGGAACTGGCTCTACAAGCCCGAGGGCACCGGCAAGGACGAGGAGCCCGAGACCCTCGCCGAGGCGGTGAAGCGGGCCGCGGCCGAGGTCGAGGACAAGCACGGCGTGCCCCTGGAGGTGGTCGTCGTCGGCGACTGCCCGCTCGACGAGAAGCTGACCGCGCAGATGCAGGCCGCGCGCGAGGCGATGGTCAACGCCGCGAAGTACGGTGGCGAGGGCGGAGCGGTGCAGGTGTACGCCGAGGTGGAGGGGCGCACGGTCTTCGTGTCGGTGCGCGACCGCGGCCCCGGGTTCGACCTGGAGCAGGTCCCCGAGGACAGAATGGGCGTACGGGAATCGATCATCGGTCGGATGCAGCGCAACGGCGGCACGGCTCGGCTGCGGGCCGTGCCGGGCGGGGGCACCGAGATCGAGCTGGAGATGGAGAGGGTGGACGGATGAGCGACGAGGCCGGGACGACGGCCGGAGCCGGCGGGGAGACGGGCGCGGGCACGGCGGGTGTCGGGGGCGGTGCCGGGCGCCGGGTGCGGGTCGTCCTCGTCGACGACCACCGGATGTTCCGCACCGGCGTGCAGGCCGAGATCGGGCGGACGGACGTCACCGGCGTCGAGGTCGTGGGCGAGGCCGCCGACGTCGACCAGGCCGTCGGCGTGATCACCGCGACCAGGCCGGAGGTCGTCCTCCTCGACGTCCACCTGCCGGGCGGCGGCGGGGTCGAGGTGCTGCGCCGCTGCGCCGGGCTGATGGCCGCTGCCGAGGACCCGGTCCGCTTCCTCGCGCTCTCCGTCTCGGACGCGGCGGAGGACGTGATCGGCGTGATCCGGGGCGGCGCCCGGGGTTATGTGACCAAGACGATCACGGGTACCGACCTGGTGGACTCGATCTTCCGGGTGCAGGAGGGGGACGCCGTCTTCTCCCCGCGCCTCGCCGGCTTCGTGCTGGACGCCTTCGCGTCCACCGACGCGCCACCGGTGGACGAGGACCTGGACCGGCTGACCCAGCGGGAGCGGGAGGTGCTCCGGCTGATCGCCCGCGGGTACGCGTACAAGGAGGTCGCCAAGCAGCTGTACATCTCGGTGAAGACCGTCGAGTCGCACGTCTCCGCGGTGCTCCGCAAGCTCCAGCTCTCCAACCGGCACGAGCTGACCCGCTGGGCCACCGCCCGCCGTCTCATCTGAGACGGCTCAGGCGACGCGGGTGGCGCCCGCGAAGGGCATCTCGTCGATCGGCGCGACCCGGACGGGGGCGCCGGGCCGGGGCGCGTGGATCATCTGGCCGCCGCCGATGTAGAGGCCCACGTGGCTGATCCCCGAGTAGAAGAAGACCAGGTCGCCCGGGGCCAGCTCGGAGCGGGAGACCCGGCGTCCGGCGTTGATCTGGGTGTACGTGGTGCGCGGCAGGGAGATTCCGGCGGCGCGCCAGGCGGCCTGGGTGAGCCCCGAGCAGTCGTAGGCGGAGGGGCCGGTGGCGCCCCAGACGTACGGCTTGCCGAGCTGGGCGCGAGCGAAGGCGATGGCGGCCGAGGCACGGCCCGTGGCGGGAGCGGAGGCGGCGGCCGGGGTGGCTCCGGGCCCGGTGACCGTGCTCCGGTCGCCGGAGGAGCGGTCCGCACGGACCGTGGCACCGCCCCCGGCGGCGGTGCCGGAGGCGCCGGAGCTCCCGGCGTTCGCGGGGGCGGTGCGGGCGGCGACGGCGGCCTCGTACCGGGCCCGTTCCTCCGCGGTGAGCCGGGCGAGGAGCCGGCGGGCGGCGGCGAGCTTGTCGAGGACGGCGGCCTTCTGGCGGCGCAGTTCGGCCTCGTGGCCGCGCAGGGTGGTGAGTCGGTCGGTGGACTCGGCGCGCAGCTGGGCGAGTCCGGCGATCTCCCGGCGTACGGCGGTGACGGCGGCGGCCTGGCGGTCGCCGGCCTTCTGGGCGAGGGCGGCCCGCTCCAGGTAGTCCTCGGGGTCCGAGGTGAGGGCGAGCTGGACGGCCGGGTCGAGGCCGCCGGAGCGGTACTGGGCCGCGGCGACGGCCCCGAGGCTCTGGCGGGCGGTGTTCAGCCGCTCGGTGCGGCGGGCGGCCTCGTCGCGCAGCCGGTCGTAGGAGACGCGGGCGGCGTCGGCCCGTTCCTTCGCGCCGTTGTACCGCTCGGTGGCGACCTCGGCCTCCTGGTAGAGGCGGTCGACCTCGGTCCTGACCTGGGCGGGGGTGCGGCCGGGGCCTGCCGGGTCGGCGTGCCCGGAGCCCTCGAAGAGGGTCGCGGTGGCCGCGGAGGCGAGGGCGAGCGTGGCGGCCGTGCGGGCCGCGGGGCGGCCGAGCGGGGACGGCCGGGGTTTTCGGTGCGCTGCCACGAGGGCGGGTCACATCCTCTCCCTGTGGGGGACGGTGCCGGCCGGGGCCGGCGGCGGACCGCACAGGGGAGACGGGCCGCCGCCGGGGTTCTCCGGCGGGGGGCCGGCACCGCCGGGTGGACCGGCGGGGTGGGGCGCCGACCACCTGGGGCAGGACGCTAGACCCGGGCGTCACGCCCCGGCCTGGGTTTGATCGCTATTGGCGTCGGATGAGCTCCGGAGACCGTTCTCTTTCGCCGGGGCGGGCGGTCGGCGAAGGTTTCCTTGGGGCGGGCGACCGAAGCGGGGGAGTGGGTGGACCCGGCCGGAGAGCGGTGCTAGGGGCACGGTTAGGCTCCGCCCCATGGACGTCCTCATCAATGTCTTCGTCGCCCTGCACATCATCGGCATCGCCTCCCTCCTGGGCGGTTTCCTCACCCAGATGAAGGCGATCGGGGCCGGTACGGCCCGCTTCACGCCCGCGATGCTGCACGGCGCGCTGACCATGCTGGTCACCGGTGTCGCGCTCGTCGGCCTCAACCAGGCGGACGACCAGACGGTGAACAACCTCAAGATCGGCATCAAGCTGGCGATCCTCGTGGTGATCCTCGGCATCGTCTACGTGAAGCGCGACGACGAGACCGCCGACAAGGGCCTCTTCGCCGCCGTCGGCGGCCTGACCACGGCGAACATCTTCATCGCGACCCTCTGGGTCTGAACCGCGCGCCCCGGGGGTGGGGGCCGTCACGTCCGCGACCTGACGAAGGCGGGACCGGATGTCGGTGCGGCGTCCTAGACTCGTGAGGCGATGAGCAGCCTCTTTGACGACAGCTTCCTGGCCGGCCTCCAGTCCCACTCCCCGGAGGACGCCCCGCCCCCGCCCGAGGACGACGAGCACGGCGCCCCGGCGGAGGAGGTCCCGCACGACCTGTTCGGGGAGCACTTCGACGCGCCCCCGCCCCGCGACGCGTACTACCGGGACGGCGCCCACCGTCCGGCCGTGGACCCGGCCTCCCTCCTGGACGGGCTCAACGAGCAGCAGCGGGCCGCCGTCGTCCACACGGGCTCCCCGCTGCTCATCGTGGCCGGCGCCGGCTCCGGCAAGACCCGGGTCCTCACCCACCGCATCGCCCATCTCCTGGGCACGCGGCACGTGCACCCCGGCCAGATACTGGCGATCACCTTCACCAACAAGGCCGCCGGCGAGATGAAGGAGCGCGTCGAGCAGCTCGTCGGCCCGCGGGCCAACGCGATGTGGGTGATGACCTTCCACAGCGCCTGCGTCCGCATCCTGCGCCGGGAGAGCAAGCGGCTCGGCTTCACCTCCTCCTTCTCGATCTACGACGCCGCGGACTCCAAGCGCCTCATGGCGCTGGTCTGCCGCGACCTGGACCTCGACCCGAAGAAGTTCCCGCCGAAGTCCTTCAGCGCCAAGATCTCCAACCTGAAGAACGAGCTGATCGACGAGGAGACCTTCGCCGACCAGGCCGCCGACGGCTTCGAGAAGACGCTGGCCGAGGCGTACCGGATGTACCAGGCGCGCCTGCGCGAGGCGAACGCGCTGGACTTCGACGACATCATCATGACGACGGTCCACCTGCTCCAGGCGTTCCCGGACGTCGCCGAGCACTACCGCCGCCGCTTCCGCCACGTCCTCGTCGACGAGTACCAGGACACCAACCACGCCCAGTACACCCTCGTGCGCGAGCTGGTCGGCACCGGCTACGAGGACCTCGGCCCGGCCGAGCTGTGCGTCGTCGGCGACGCCGACCAGTCGATCTACGCCTTCCGCGGCGCGACGATCCGCAACATCCTCCAGTTCGAGGAGGACTACCCGGACGCGACGACGATCCTCCTGGAGCAGAACTACCGCTCCACCCAGACGATCCTCTCGGCCGCCAACGCGGTCATCGAGCGGAACGAGTCCCGCCGCCCCAAGAACCTGTGGACCAACGCGGGCGCGGGCGCCCAGATCACCGGCTACGTCGCGGACACCGAGCACGACGAGGCCCAGTTCGTCGCCGACGAGATCGACCGGCTCACGGACAAGGGCGAGGCGAAGGCCGGAGACGTCGCCGTCTTCTACCGGACCAACGCCCAGTCCCGCGTCTTCGAGGAGATCTTCATCCGCGTCGGCCTGCCGTACAAGGTCGTCGGCGGCGTGCGCTTCTACGAGCGCAAGGAGGTCAGGGACGTCCTCGCCTACCTGCGCGTGCTAGCCAACCCCGAGGACAACGTCCCGCTGCGCCGGATCCTGAACGTCCCCAAGCGGGGCATCGGCGAGCGCGCCGAGGCGATGATCGACGCCCTCTCGCTCCGCGAGAAGATCACCTTCCCGCAGGCCCTCAAGCGGGTCGACGAGGCCTACGGCATGGCCGCCCGCTCGGCCAACGCCGTGAAGCGGTTCAACATCCTCATGGACGAGCTGCGCACCATCGCCGAGTCCGGCGCGGGCCCCGCCGTGGTCCTGGAGGCCGTCCTGGAGCGGACCGGCTACCTCGCCGAGCTCCAGGCCTCCACCGATCCGCAGGACGAGACCCGGATCGAGAACCTCCAGGAGCTCGCCGCGGTTGCCCTGGAGTTCGAGCAGGAGCGCGGGGAGGAGGAAGGCGCGGGCACGCTCGCCGAGTTCCTGGAGAAGGTCGCGCTGGTCGCCGACTCCGACCAGATCCCCGACGAGGACGAGGAGGGCTCCGGCGTCATCACGCTGATGACCCTGCACACCGCGAAGGGCCTGGAGTTCCCCGTGGTGTTCCTCACCGGCATGGAGGACGGCGTCTTCCCGCACATGCGCGCCCTCGGCCAGGCGAAGGAGCTGGAGGAGGAGCGGCGGCTGGCGTACGTGGGCATCACCCGCGCCCGCGAGCGGCTCTACCTCACCCGCTCGTCGATGCGCAGCGCCTGGGGCCAGCCCTCGTACAACCCGGCCTCCCGCTTCCTGGAGGAGATCCCGCCGGCGTACCTGGAGTGGAAGCGGACGGGGCCGATGGCGAAGCCCGCGGGTCCGACCTCGGGGATCGCCTCCTCGCTGACGAACTCGCTCTCCTCCTCCCGTGCCCGCTCCGGCCCGTCCGGTTTCGCGACGCGCCGCGCGGGCTCGGACAAGCCGGTGGTCTCGCTGACGGTGGGGGACCGGGTCACCCACGACCAGTTCGGTCTGGGCACGGTCCTGGCGGTGTCGGGCGAGGGCGACAAGGCCCAGGCGACGATCGACTTCGGCGACGAGAAGCCGAAGCGGCTGGTCCTGCGGTACGCCCCGGTCGAGAAGCTCTAGTCACCCGTACGGGGGAGGGCCCGGTCCAGTGGACCGGGCCCTCCCCCGTACGGACGGGTTTCTCAGCTGGTGGGGTCGAGGCCCTTGCTGCGCAGCCAGGTCAGCGGGTCGATCGCGGAGCCGCCGCCGGGCCGGACCTCGAAGTGGAGGTGCGGGCCGGTGGAGTTGCCGGAGTTTCCGGAGTAGGCGATGACGTCGCCGGCCTTGACCTGACCCCAGCGGATCTTGGTGCTGCTGAGGTGGCAGTACCAGGTCTCGGTGCCGTCGGCGGCGGTCACGATCGCCATGTTGCCGTAGGCGGGGTTCCACTGGGTGCGGACGGTGCCGTCGGTCGCGGCCATGACGGGGGTGCCGTACTGCACCGGGAAGTCGATGCCGGTGTGGACGGACATCCAGTTGACGCCGGACTGGCCGAAGCGGGCGCTGAGCTGGTGCAGCTTCACCGGAAGCATGAACTTGGGGCGCATGGCCTCCTTGCGGGCCGCCTCCTCCTCGCGCTTCTTCTTCTCGGCGGCCTGGCGGGCCTTCAGGTCGATGCGCTCCTGGGTGCGGCTGGCGCGGTCGCCGAAATCGCGGACGTCGGCGTCGAGGGCGCTGAGCTGGGTGTCGAGCGCGGTGTTGGCCGCCATCTGCTTCACGGCGGCCGGGTCGGCGGCGGCGAGCGCGGTGGTGTCCTTCTGCTTCGGGCTCTCGGTGCCGCCGGTGAGCCCGCCGACGGAGGCGGCCGCGATGCCGGCGACGCCCATGACGCAGGCGGAGGGGACGGCGACGGTCAGCAGCGCGGAGCGCTTCGCGGGGGTACGGCGCCGGGCGCGGCTGCCGCCGGGGGAGCGGCGTACGGGGCGGGCGCCCGCGGCGGTGTCGGTACGGAGCTCGGCGGCGGGTTCGGGGGCCTCGGCGGGCGCTTCCTCATGGCCCGGCTCGGTCCCGTACGCCGTCCCGGTCCCGGTCCCGGTCTCGGCCTCGTAGCCGGGCTCCGGCGCGTACGCCGCCTCGGTCTCGTACCGCGCCTCGGTCTCGTACGCCGGCTCGGGCTCCGCGGCCGGTTCGTAAGAGAACTCGAACTCAGCGGTGTGGCCGCTCTGTTCGGCGGGAACGTACTGCTGGGGGACGACCGGCTCGACCGGGTCGGCGGTCTGGTTCCAGGCGGTGGCGTCGTACGCGCCGGTGTCGGTCGTGAAGGCGGGGGCGGCCCACTGGCCGGTGGTGTCGTACGCCTCGTGGCCGTACGCGCCCTGCGCCGCGTAGGCGCCGGAGTGCAGGTTCTCGTACGGGCCGGTGTGCTGCGCCTCGGTCCAGGCGGTGGCGTCCCACTGGCCGGTGGTGTCGTACTGCGGGTGCTGCTCGGGCGGGCCGGCCGTCACGGCGGTCGCGTAGCCGTCCGTGGCGACGGCGGTGCTCCACTGGCCGGTGGTGTCCCACTGCCCGGTGGTGTCCCACTGGCCGGTCGTGTCGTACGCGCCGGAGGCGGCGTACTGACCGAGGTCCCACTGGCCGCTGTGGCCGGCGTCGTCCCAGGCTCCGAAGAGCGGGTCGGCCGCGAAGCCGCCGGTGAGGTGGGCGCCGTCTCCGGCGTACCCGGCGTGGGGGTGCTGGTCGTTCACCAACGTCTCTCTCGCCTCGGCAGCAGGACCAGTCCGGGGCGGGCCCGACAGGGGGTGTCCCGGGGGGAAGCAGTGGCGCGACTGTACCCGGCGGTACACGGGACCGACAATCTTCGGAGGGGTCGGACGGCGCAGGAAACGGGCAATCGGCAGTGTTTCGCCAGCTCGCGCACAGACCTTTGGCCTTGTGTTCGAGAAACGTTCGAAAAACAGCCCGGGGGTGTCGCCGTCGACTGGCGAATTCAAGCCACCGAGGAAGCCCCTTCGGCCGTTCCTTCGCTCAGCCCCCCATCAGCCCCTCCCGCACCATCGGCCTCGGCCCCGTCCGCGTCCAGGGCCGTGAGGATGCCGGTCGCCACCGTGGGGTGCACCGGCAGCGCCAGATGGCCGATGCCGCTCACCCGCACGTTGTGCACCAGCAGGTCGGGATGGTCGAGACGGGCCGTCTCCACCGGCACCATGATCCGGTCCAGGTCGCTCCAGAAGCTCACGAACCGCGTCCGGCAGCCCGGCGCCGGCGCGGCCAGCTCCCGCAGCACCTCCGACCCCGGACGCATCTGCCGCACCAGCGGATGCGCGTCGGCCAGCGGCGCCGCCACCGACGTGCCCGCGTGCGGGGTGCCGAGGGTGACCAGGGTCCGCACCCGTGCGTCGCCGCCGAGGCACTGCACGTGATAGCGGGCGATGAGCCCGCCCAGGCTGTGCCCCACCAGATCCACCTCGGCCCGGCCGGTGCGCGCCAGGACGGCCTCGATCCGTGGCCCCAGCGCCTCGGCGGCGGTCCGCAGGTCGCAGGTGAGCGGCGAGTAGTCGAGGGACACGACGGAGTGACGGCCGTGCCGGGCGAGCGCGCGGCGCAGCAGCAGGAAGACGGATCGGTTGTCGACGAAACCGTGCAGCAGCACCACCGGACGCCCGCCGTCGCCCGCGAGGGACACGGGCCCGTCCTCGGTAGGGGCGGGGGCGAGGCGCTCCGGGACGATCCCGGACGGGTAGAGGGCGAGGCGGCCGGTGAGCACGGCGGCCTCGAGGGTGGTGGCCTTCAGCAGGGCGGTGACCTTGGCGAACTCCATCGCCGACCTCCCGTGCGGCGCCGGGGGCGCGGTACGCCGGGGCGCCGGGGTCCCGCGCCGCACGGACGACGGCGCGGGACCCCGGCGACCGGCGTCGCGGCTCCTTTCGCGGCCGGCCCCGCGGGCGGCTGGAGGGCCCAGGAGGAGGGCCCGGAGCGGGGTAGGTCGCGGAACGAACGTGTCCCACGTGTGATTTCCCCCTCGCCGGGCTCCGCGAAACGGCCCGTTGCGGGATGCTGTCGATAACGTTCGTTCACCTCCCCGGCACAGACGCGCGGGGGTCGCATGTGGAGGCAGTGATGGGTGTGACCGGTCCGATCCGCGTGGTCGTCGCCAAGCCGGGTCTCGACGGCCACGATCGTGGGGCCAAGGTCATCGCGCGGGCCCTGCGCGACGCCGGCATGGAGGTGATCTACACCGGGCTGCACCAGACGCCCGAGCAGATCGTCGACACCGCGATCCAGGAGGACGCCGACGCGATCGGCCTCTCGATCCTCTCGGGTGCGCACAACACGCTCTTCGTGAAGGTCATCGAGCTCCTCAAGGAGCGCGACGCGGAGGACATCAAGGTCTTCGGCGGCGGCATCATCCCCGACGCGGACATCCCGCCGCTGAAGGAGAAGGGCGTCGCGGAGATCTTCACCCCGGGCGCGACGACCGCGTCGATCGTCGACTGGGTCAACGCCAACGTGCGCGTGGCCGCCTGACGGTCGCACGCAGGGCACGCGGGTACGCAGGGCACGCGGGCACGCACGGCAGGCACGGTACGCGCCGTGCGCCCCGGACGGCCGGGAACCCTCTCCGACGGGCTCCCGGCCGTCCGCCTTTCCGCCTGTCTTCCGCCTGCCTTCCCGTGGGTCTTCGCGTCCGCCTTCCCGTGGGTCTACCCGTCCGCGTTCCGGTGGGTCTTCCCGTGCGCGCTCCCGTCCGCCTTCCCGTCGGTCGTCACCCGGTGGGCAGGGCTGTCGCACCGGCCGGTGGGCCGTCCAGTTCCGCGTGCATGCGGGCGCGCAGGTCCAGCGTGGCCACCAGGCGCTGGAACGCCTCCGACCAGTAGGCGCCCGCGCCGGGCGAGGCGTCCTCCGCCTCCGGGGCCGCCGCCGCCAGCGACGCCAGGGGGCGGGCCGCGGTGGGGGAGAGGCAGCGCTCCGCGAGCCCCATCACCCCGCTGAAGCTCCACGGGTAGCTGCCCGCGTCCCGGGCGATGTCCAGGGCGTCGATCACCGCCTCGCCCAGCGGCTCCGCCCACGGCACCGCGCACACCCCGAGCAGCTGGAAGGCCTCGGACAGGCCGTGCGCCGCCACGAACGCCGCCACCCAGCCGGCCCGTTCCGCCGGGTCGAGCTGCGACAGCAGCTGCGCCCGCTCGGCCAGCGACGAGGTCCCGGGACCCGTCGCGGGCGGTGTCGAAGGGGCGCCGAGCAGCGCCCGTGACCAGGCGGCGTCGCGCTGGCGCACCGCCGCCCGGCACCAGGCCGCGTGCAGCTCCGGCTGCCAGTCGTCGGCGACCGGCAGCGCCACGATCTCCTCCGGGGTCCGCCCGCCGAACCTGCCCGGCCAGCAGGCCAGCGGGGCGGCCTCCACCAGCTGGCCCAGCCACCAGGACCGCTCGCCCCGGCCCGCCGGGGGCACCGCGGCCACGCCGTCCCGCCGCATGTCCTCGTCGCACTCGTGCGGAGCCTCCACCACGACCGTCGGCACGGACGCCGTACGGTCCAGGCCCACGCAGGTGAGCGCCCGGGCCGCCATGCGGCCCGCGAACGCGGAGCCCGGCAGGGCGGAGAGCAGTTCGGCGGCGGTCGCGCGGACGTTGCGACTGCGGTCGGCGAGGGCGGCCTCCAGGAACTCCTCGTCCGCCGCCGACAGGCCGGCGCGCAGCGAGTCCAGGAACATCAGCCGGTCCTCGGCCCGCTCGCCGGACCAGGTCGTGGCCAGCAGGGCCCGTGCCGCGGCCGGATCCTTCGCCCGTACGGCACCGAGAAGGGCGACCCGCTCGGCGAACAGACCCTCCTCCCACAGCTTCCGCACCGCCTCCTCGTCCCCGGGGTCCGGCAGGGAGCCGCCGGCGCCGCCGCGCAGCGCGAACCGCCACTCCGGGTTGAGCCGGGCCAGCCACACCCCGCGCGGCCCGGCGAACGCCAGGGCCTGCGGGCGCAGGTCGGTGCGCGCCCTGGCCGCGTCGAGGAGGGCGGGCAGGGCGGCCGGCGGCGCCTTGTAGCCGCGCTCGCCGGCCAGCACCAGCCACTGCGGGAGCAGTTCGGCGAGGTCCGGCGCGGTGCCGCGTCGGCCGGCGGCGGGGGCGGCGCCCCTCCCCGCCAGCAGGCCGTCGAGGCGGCGACGGGCCGCCTCGGGCAGCGCGGGGCGCGGGTCGTGCGGTGCCGGTTCTGGGGGTGCGGCGGCGGGGCCGGGGCGGAGGCCCGCGCGGCGGCGGAGAGTGTGGCGGGCGGCGGCGTCGAGGAGCTCCCCGGCAGTCGCGCGCGGGCGGCGGTCGGTTCCCAGCAGCGCGGTCGTGACCAGCGCGTCCCAGTCGGTTTCGGTCGTCGTCACGGGGTGCGCCTCTCGGTGGTCGGGGCCGGATCCGGCAGCTGTACGGCGGCGCCCGGGCGGCCTCCCGTCGCCCGGGTGGAACGCCCGCCGCTCCGGGCGCGGCGGGTTCACAGGAGGGGGACCGGCTCCCCGGGGGCCTCCGGGGACCAGGCCGTCAGGGGGGTGAGGCCCCGGGGGCCGCATTCGCCGAAGACCGTGACGGGGGCGCCGCCGGACAGGGCGAGGAGGCGCCAGAGGGCGGGGCGGTCCTGGGTCGTCAGGGGGAGGGCCTCCCGGCCGTCGGCGTCGGCGAGCTGCCAGCCGTACTCCGCGCGCGCGGGGACGACCCGGGCGAGCGTCACCGGCCAGGACTCCAGCCAGGGGTCGTCGCGCAGGGCGAGGCCGTACGCGTCGAGGGCCGCGCCGACCGGTCCGCCCGGCGGCGGGGCGGCCGGGCCGGGCGCCGGGACCAGCTCGCCGGGGTCCGCGCGGAGCTGTCCGGAGCCCGCGTGCGGGGTCAGCTCGCCGTCGAGGAGGGCGCCGACCGGCAGGGCGAGGGCGGGCGCGCGGCCCGCCGCGCCGTACGAGAGCACCAGGGCCGTACGCCCGCCGGCCGTGCCGTACAACCAGATGCGACGGGTCGTCAGCCGGCCGTCCCCGGCGTCGTTCTGGGAGAGGACCAGCCAGCGGTCCCGGACCGCCGGGCCGGCCGCGACGGACGGCAGGCCGACCCGGGTCCGTACCGTCGCGGCGAGACCGTCGGGCAGCCGGTCGGCGGCCAGCCACGCCCGGTCCAGGAGGTGGGCGAGCGCGCACTCCTCCAGGAGCCGCACCGGCCAGCCCGGGCCCGAGCCCGGTATCGCGCCGAGCTCGCGGGCCCGGGCCGCGAGCCCGGGCGCCTGCGCGTCGACCATGCGGGCCGCGGTCTCCTCCCACAGGCCGTACCCCTGGCGGCCCGCCGCCGCGAGCCCGCCGCTCACCAGGTCCGCGAGGCGCCGCTCCAGCTCCTCGGCGCCCGCCGTCACCCGGGCGGCCCGGCGCTCGGCCCGGCGGCGGGCCGCCTCGGGGTCGGCCGACCCGGCCGCCGGGCGTGGCGCGGGCCTCCGGGAGGCCCAGGCGGGCGGTTCGGCCCCGTCCGGCACGGCCGGGTCGCCCGCGGCCCAGAGCAGCAGCAGGCCGAGCGCGTGCTTGCAGGGGCTCTTGCGGCTCGGGCAGGTGCACGCGCACACGGGTCCCGCCGTGTCCACGACCGTGCGGTACGGCGTGCGGCCACTGCCCGCGCACAGCCCCCAGACGACCCCGTCGCGGCCGCCCGCGCCGCTCCACGGCCCGGCGGTGGCGAGTCCGTCGCCCGCTCTGCGCGACGCCTCGTCAGGAGCCAGTGCCCGTACCTGCTCAGCCGTCCGGCGCGTCCCCGTCGCATTCATGCACCTGACGGTATTCTCCGCCACTGACAACGCAGTTGACCTGGGGATTCCCCGCCGAAGGAGGACCCCGGCGACACCGTTGTTTTACTGGTCCTTTACGGTGCTGTGCGAGCTCGCGTGAACCAGCGTGAGCCCTTCGACCGCACCACCGTGCAGGGGGAGTACCACCATGAACCGCACCGTCCGCACCGCCGTCTCGGCCCTCGCCGTCGTCGGCCTCGCGTTCGGGCTCGGGGCCTGTTCCGAGGCGGCCGACAAGGCCGCCGACCAGGTCGACAAGGCCGTCACCGAAAGCTACGAGGTGACCTACGAGGTCACCGGCACGGCCGTGGAGTCGATCGAGTACCACGCCGGCGACGGCACCGCGATGCAGCCGCAGGTCGAGAGCGACAAGAAGCCCACCGTGCCGTGGACCAGGACCGTGAAGCTGCACGGCATCATGCCGCCCGCCGTCATGCCCGTCTCCACCAAGCCCGCCGACCTCACCTGCAAGGTCGTCTACCAGGGCAAGGTCATCAAGGAGGCCAAGGGCGAGCAGGCCATGTCCGGCGGCTGCGTCGCCGTCTCGCCGGTCTTCAACTGACCGTCCCCGCCCCGCGACACCCCTCGATCGCGCCGCCGACCCGCGGCGCGGGTCGATTGTCAGTGGCGTGGTGCACCGTGGATCGCACAGCAGGTCGAACGATCTGGAGGGGGATCCATGACCGTGCCCGCAACCACCGACGAGCGGCCCGGCGCCGGTGCCGTGACGGACACCGGCCCGGGCCGCCCGGGCCCCGCCGAGGCCCTGCGGCCCCACGCCGAACACGCCTTCGCCCACGAGCTCGCCGCGCTCGCCGCCGCCGACGACCGCCCCCGGCCCGCCCGCTGGCGCCTCTCGCCCTGGGCCGTCGCCACCTACCTCCTCGGCGGCACGCTCCCCGACGGCACCGTGATCACACCCAAGTACGTCGGCCCCCGGCGCATCGTCGAGGTCGCCGTCACCACGCTCGCCACCGACCGCGCGCTGCTCCTCCTCGGCGTCCCCGGCACCGCCAAGACCTGGGTCTCCGAGCACCTCGCCGCCGCCGTCAGCGGCGACTCCACCCTCCTCGTGCAGGGCACCGCCGGCACCCCCGAGGAGTCCATCCGGTACGGGTGGAACTACGCCCGGCTGCTCGCCGAGGGCCCCAGCCGCGCCGCGCTCGTCCCCAGCCCCGTCATGCGCGCCATGGAGCGCGGGGCGACCGTCCGCGTCGAGGAGCTGACCCGCGTCCCCGCCGACGTGCAGGACACGCTCATCACCATCCTGTCCGAGAAGACCTTGCCCGTCCCCGAGCTCGGCGAGGAGGTCCAGGCCGTCCCCGGCTTCAACCTCGTCGCCACCGCCAACGACCGCGACCGGGGCGTCAACGACCTGTCCAGCGCGCTCCGGCGCCGCTTCAACACCGTCGTGCTGCCGCTGCCCGCCACCCCCGAGGACGAGGTCGACATCGTCGCCCGCCGGGTCGAGCAGCTGGGCCGCTCCCTCGAACTGCCCGCCCCGCCCGAGGGCGTCGAGGAGATCCGGCGGGTCGTCACCGTCTTCCGCGAGCTGCGCGACGGCGTCACCGCCGACGGCCGCACCAAGCTCAAGTCCCCCTCCGGGACCCTCTCCACGGCTGAGGCCATCTCCGTCGTCACCGGCGGCCTCGCCCTCGCCGCCCACTTCGGGGACGGCGTGCTGCGCCCCGCGGACGTCGCCGCCGGCATCCTCGGCGCCGTCGTCCGCGACCCGGCGGCCGACCGGGTCGTCTGGCAGGAGTACCTGGAGACGGTGGTGAGAGAGCGCGACGGCTGGAAGGACTTCTACCGCGCCTGCCGCGAGGTGAGCGCATGACCGCCCTCGCCACGGCACCCACGGAGCCCCTGGCCCGGCGGGCCGACGGCCCGCTGCTGCTCGGGGTCCGGCACCACGGGCCCGGCTCCGCGCGCGGAGTGGCCGCCGCCCTGGACGCGGCCCGGCCCGACGCGGTCCTCATCGAGGGCCCCGCCGAGGCCGACGCGCTGGCCTCGCTCGCCGCCGACCCGGAGATGCGGCCGCCCGTCGCCCTCCTCGCCCACGCCGTCGACGACCCCGGCCGGGCCGCCTTCTGGCCCTTCGCGGCCTTCTCGCCCGAGTGGACCGCGCTGCGCTGGGCCCTCGCCCGGGGCGTCCCCGTCCGTTTCGTCGACCTGCCCGCCGCCCACACCCTCGCCGCCGCGGACCCCACCTGGGGCGACGGCGAGGACGAGGCCGACGGCTGCGCCCCGGTCGATCCCCTCGCCGCCCTCGCCGGGGCCGCCGGGCGGGAGGACCCGGAGGAGTGGTGGGAGGACGTCGTCGAACACCGCGGCGACAGCGACCCCCTCGCCCCCTTCGAGGCCCTCGCGGAGGCCATGACCGCCCTGCGCGAGCGGTACGGACACGGCGGCCGGCCGCGCGACCTGGTCCGCGAGGCCCACATGCGGCTGAAACTGCGCGCCGCCCGCAAGGAGTTCGGGGACGCCGTCGCCGTGGTCTGCGGGGCCTGGCACGTCCCCGCCCTCGCCCGCCGCACCACCGCCACCGCCGACCGCGCCCTCCTCAAGGGCCTGCCCAAGGTGAGGGCCCAGCTGACCTGGGTCCCCTGGACCCACCGCCGGCTCGCCCGCCGCTCCGGATACGGCGCCGGGATCGAGTCCCCCGGCTGGTACGGCCACCTCTTCGCCGCCCCCGACCGGCCCGTCGAGCGCTGGATGACCAAGGTCGCGGGCCTCCTCCGGGAGGCCGACCACCCCGTCTCCTCCGCCCACGTCATCGAGGCCGTCCGCCTCGCCGGGGCCCTCGCCGCCCTGCGCGGCCGGCCCCGCCCCGGCCTCGCCGAGACCACCGACGCCGTCCGGGCCGTCCTCTGCGAGGGCTCCGACGTGCCGCTCGCCCTCGTCAGGGACCGGCTCGTCGTCGGCGACGACCTCGGCGAGGTCCCGGCCGCCGCGCCCGCCGTCCCGCTCCAGCGCGACCTCGACCGGCTCCGCCGGAGCCTCCGGCTCACCCCCGCGGCGGAGGAGCGCGAGCTCGACCTCGACCTGCGCGGCGACACCGACGCCGCCCGCAGCCGCCTCCTCCACCGGCTCCGCCTCCTCGGCGTCGACTGGGGCCTGCCCGCCGTAGGCCGCACCGGCACCGGCACCTTCCGGGAGTCCTGGCGGCTGCGCTGGCAGCCCGAACTGCACGTCAGGGTCGCCGAGGCCGGCGTCTGGGGCACCACCGTCGAGGCCGCCGCCACCGCCAGGGCCGAGTCCCTCGCCCTCACCGCCGCCGGGCTCGGCGAGATCACCGGCCTCGCCGAGCGCTGCCTCCTCGGCGGCCTCACCGACGCCCTCCCCGCCGTCCTCGGCGCCCTCGCCGACCGGGCCGCGCTCGACACCGACGTCGCCCACCTCGCCGACGCCCTTCCGGCCCTCGCCCGCGCCCTGCGCTACGGCGACGTGCGCGGCACCGACACCGCCGCCCTCGCCGACGTCGCCACCGGCCTGGCCGAGCGGATCCGCGTCGGCCTCCCGCCCGCCTGCGCCGGGCTCGACGCGGACGCCGCCGACCGGATGCGCGAGCGCCTGGACGCCGTGCACACCGCGATCGCCCTCCTCCCCGACCCCGCGCCGGCCGACGACCCCGCCGCCCTCGCCTCCCGCTGGGCCGACGCCCTGCGCCGGCTCGCCGGAGCGGAGCGCGTGCCCGGTGTCGTCCGGGGCCGGGCCGTGCGCATCCTCCTCGACGAGGGACGGCTCACCGACGACGAGACGGCGCGGCTCCTGGGCCTCGCCCTCTCGCCCGGCGCGCCGCCCGCCCACGCCGCCGCCTGGATCGACGGCTTCGTCGGCGGCCCCGGCGGCGGGCTCCTGCTCGTCCACGACGAGCGCCTCCTCGCCCTCCTCGACGGCTGGCTCACCGGCGTACCGGACGAGGCGTTCACCGACGTGCTGCCGCTGCTGCGGCGCACCTTCGGGGCGTACGAGCCCGGCGTGCGGCGGAGCCTCGGCGAACTCGTCGCCCGGGGGCCGAAGGCGGCCGGGCCCGGGTCCGCCGCCCGTGTCCCCGGCTTCGCCGCCACCCTCGACGAGGAGCGGGCCGACGGCGTCCTCCCCCTCCTCGCGCTCGTCCTCGGCCCGGACCCGGAGGTACCCGCATGAGCACCCCCACCACCGCGGACGAGCGGCTGCGCCGCTGGCGGCTCGTCCTGGGCGGCGGCCCCGCCGACGGGACGGGCCGCACCCTGACCGGCGCCGACGCCGGCATGGACGCCGCCCTCGGCGCCCTCTACGACACCCCGGAGGGCGGGGACCGCAAGGACGGCGGGCGCGGGGGCGGCCTCGGCGGCTCCGCGCCCTCCGTCGCCCGCTGGCTCGGCGACATCCGCGGCTACTTCCCCGCCTCCGTCGTGCGGGTCATGCAGCGCGACGCCATCGACCGGCTCGGCCTCGCCACGCTCCTCCTGGAGCCGGAGACGCTGGAGGCCGTCGAGCCCGACGTGCACCTCGTCGGCACCCTGCTCTCCCTGAACAAGGCGCTGCCGGAGACCACCAGGGAGACCGCCAGGGCCGTCGTGCGCAAGGTCGTCGACGACCTGGAGGCCCGGCTCTCGGCGCGCACCCGGGCGACCGTCACCGGGGCCCTCGACCGCTCGGCCCGGATCAGCCGCCCCCGCCACCGGGACATCGACTGGGACCGCACCCTGCGGGCCAACCTGCGGCACTACCTCCCCGAGCACCGCACGGTCGTCCCCGAGCGGCTCGTCGGCCACGGCCGCACCTCCCGCGCGGTGCGCAAGGAGATCGTGCTCTGCGTCGACCAGTCCGGCTCGATGGCCGCCTCCGTCGTGTACGCCTCCGTCTTCGGCGCCGTCCTCGCCTCGCTCCGCGCCGTCGCCACCCGGCTCGTCGTCTTCGACACCTCCGTGGTGGACCTCACCGACGCCCTCGACGACCCCGTGGACGTCCTCTTCGGCACCCGGCTCGGCGGCGGCACCGACATCAACCGCGCGCTCGCCTACTGCCAGTCGCGGATCACCCGCCCCGCCGACACCGTCGTCGTCCTCGTCAGCGACCTGTACGAGGGTGGCATCCGCGACGAGATGCTGAAGCGGGTCGCGGCGATGCAGGCGTCCGGGGTGCGGTTCGTCGCCCTGCTCGCCCTCTCCGACGAGGGCGCCCCCGCCTACGACCGGGAGCACGCCGCCGCGCTCGCCGCCCTGGGCGTCCCCGCCTTCGCCTGCACCCCGGACCACTTCCCGGAGGTGATGGCCGCCGCCCTGGAGAAGCGGCCGCTGCCGATACCCGGCACCGCCTGAGCCCGCTCCCGTGCGGATTCCGTCGCCGGGCCGCCACCCGGACGGGCGCGCCCGGAGCCACTGAGGCCCATATCACACCCGCGCCCAGGTGGCCCTCACCCGGCGGACCGGCGTGGCGTGAGGGGGGCAAACCCCGCCCCCCGCCTGCCCGATGGCGTCCGGCCGGGGGTGGCGGGACGCCCACGGACAGCCCCTTCGTCCCTACGTTCTGTGACCCGTATCACCGCCGGGTTGTGATCTGCGATTTAGGGTCCCACGGCCCACGGGGATAACCTGCGGGACGGACATGCCGCGTCCACGGTCACCGTGTACGCCTCCCTAGTGACAGCGCAGTCACGTTGCCCTCCGCGGCACGCCCACGCAGACAACGAACCGCGATCATCTAGAAAAGGGACGCGCGTGGACCTGTTCGAGTACCAGGCGAGGGACCTCTTCGCCAAGCACGGTGTACCGGTGCTGGCCGGTGAAGTCATCGACACGCCTGAGGCGGCGCGCGAGGCCACCGAGCGTCTTGGCGGCAAGTCGGTCGTCAAGGCCCAGGTGAAGGTCGGCGGCCGCGGCAAGGCCGGCGGCGTCAAGCTGGCCGCCACCCCGGACGAGGCCGTCGCCCGCGCGACGGACATCCTGGGCATGGACATCAAGGGCCACACGGTCCACAAGGTGATGATCGCCGAGCTGTCCCCGGAGATCGAGGCCGAGTACTACGTCTCGTACCTCCTCGACCGCACCAACCGCACCTTCCTGGCCATGGCCTCGGTGCAGGGCGGCATGGACATCGAGGAGGTCGCGGAGAAGACCCCCGAGGCCCTCGCGAAGGTCCCGGTCAACGCCAACGACGGCGTCACCCTGGAGAAGGCCCGCGAGATCGTCGCCCAGGCGAAGTTCCCGGCCGAGGTCGCCGAGGGCGTCGCCGAGGTCCTGGTCACGCTGTGGGACACCTTCGTCGCCGAGGACGCCCTCCTCGTCGAGGTCAACCCGCTGGTCAAGACCAAGGACGGCCGCATCCTGGCCCTCGACGGCAAGGTCTCGCTCGACGAGAACGCCGACTTCCGCCAGCCGGAGCACGAGGCCCTGGAGGACAAGGCCGCGGCCAACCCGCTGGAGGCCGCCGCCAAGGCCAAGGGCCTCAACTACGTCAAGCTGGACGGCGAGGTCGGCATCATCGGCAACGGCGCCGGCCTGGTCATGTCGACCCTGGACGTCGTCGCGTACGCCGGTGAGAACCACGGCGGCGTGAAGCCGGCCAACTTCCTCGACATCGGCGGCGGCGCCTCCGCCGAGGTCATGGCGAACGGCCTGGAGATCATCCTCGGCGACGCGGACGTCAAGTCCGTGTTCGTCAACGTCTTCGGCGGCATCACCGCCTGTGACGAGGTCGCCAACGGCATCGTGCAGGCCCTGGAGCTCCTCGCCTCGAAGGGCGAAGAGGTCACCAAGCCGCTCGTGGTCCGTCTCGACGGCAACAACGCGGAGCTGGGTCGCAAGATCCTGTCGGACGCCAACCACCCGCTCGTGCAGCGCGTGGACACCATGGACGGCGCGGCCGACAAGGCCGCCGAGCTCGCGGCTGCGAAGTAAGGAAGAGGGACAGAACAGCCATGGCTATCTTCCTCAACAAGGACAGCAAGGTCATCGTCCAGGGCATGACCGGTGCCACGGGCATGAAGCACACCAAGCTCATGCTGGGTGACGGCACCAACATCGTCGGCGGCGTGAACCCGCGCAAGGCCGGCACCAAGGTCGACTTCGACGGCACCGAGGTCCCCGTCTTCGGGACCGTCGCCGAGGCCATGAAGGAGACCGGCGCCAACGTCTCGGTCCTCTTCGTGCCGCCGGCCTTCGCCAAGGCCGCCGTCGTCGAGGCGATCGACGCCCAGATCCCCCTCGCCGTCGTCATCACCGAGGGCATCGCCGTCCACGACTCCGCCGCGTTCTACGCGTACGCCGTGGAGAAGGGCAACAAGACCCGCCTCATCGGCCCGAACTGCCCCGGTCTCATCACCCCGGGCCAGTCCAACGCCGGCATCATCCCGGGCGACATCACGAAGCCGGGCCGCATCGGCCTGGTCTCGAAGTCCGGCACGCTGACGTACCAGATGATGTACGAGCTCCGTGACATCGGCTTCTCGTCCGCCGTCGGCATCGGTGGCGACCCGGTCATCGGCACCACGCACATCGACGCCCTCGCGGCCTTCGAGGCGGACCCCGACACCGACCTGATCGTCATGATCGGCGAGATCGGCGGCGACGCCGAGGAGCGTGCGGCCGACTTCATCAAGGCCAACGTCACCAAGCCGGTCGTCGGCTACGTCGCGGGCTTCACCGCCCCCGAGGGCAAGACCATGGGCCACGCCGGCGCCATCGTCTCCGGCTCCTCCGGCACCGCCGCGGCGAAGAAGGAGGCCCTGGAGGCCGCCGGTGTGAAGGTCGGCAAGACCCCCACCGAGACCGCCAAGCTGGCGCGCGCCATCCTCGCGGGCTGAGGAACGGCACCGCACAGGCCGTAAGCGCGTGGGCCCCGCCCCTCCGGGAGACCGGAGGGACGGGGCCCACGCGCGTACCGTCCGCCGGCGGCTACTCGGCGGTCGGGATCAGCCGCTCGGGACCCGGGTTCGGCTGCGAGCGCAGCCGGTCGCGCAGCTCCACGTCCTCCTCGCCGAGTTGCTGCGGCCCACCGCGCACCGGCACGCCGTTGACGGTCTGGCCGGGCGCGATCTCCGGGATGTAGCGGGTCGGCGCCGTCACCGCGGTCAGGGCCGTGAGGCACGCGAGCACCGCCGTCGCCCCGACCACCGCGCGGGTCATCCGCCGGACCCGCCGCTCGCTGCCGCCGCGGACCGCGCGGGCCCCCGGCAGCGTCGCCGTCGGCGCCTCCGCGACCAGCGCGGCGAGCCGCCGCCGGAGCGCCTCGGGCTCGGCCAGCTCCGGCAGCTTCCGGCCGATCTCCGCGTGCGCGTACAGCAGCCGGTTGGCGGCGGCCGGGGTGCTGGCCTCCGTCTCCGCGGCCGTATCGGGCAGATCGAGCCCGAGGCCGTCATAGAGCAGGACCGTGCGGCGGTACGGCGCGGGCAGATCGAGCAGCGCGCCGAGCAGCGCCCGCCGCGCGGCCTCGGTCGGCGGGGCGTCGGGGTGCCGGTGGGCGCGGCGCAGCCGGTGCCAGGGCGAGAGGGCGTACTCGTACGCCACCGCCCGCACCCAGCCGACGGGGTCGGCGTCGGTGGCCACCTCGGGCCAGTGCTCCCAGGCGTGCCGGAAGGCGTGCTCGACGGCTTCCCGGGAGAGCTGCCGTCGCCCGGTCAGCAGATACGCCTGGTGGACGAGGCCGGGGGCCGCGTACCCGTACAGGGCGTCGAACGCCTGCTCGGGGGTGAGTCCGGGCTCCGGCGCGGGCCCGGACGCGGCTCCCGCCACGGACTCCGGCTCCGGCTCCGGCTCCCGCTCCGGCGCGGGTGCGGGTGCGCCTTCCGGTTCCGGGCCCGGTTTCTTGCGCTGCTCGGGGCGGGAGGGCGCCTTCGGGGGCTTGGCGGCCCGCTTGACGGCGGCCTTGGGCCGTACGTTGGCGGGCGTGGGGGCGAGCGCGGGCGCGGGGGACGGCTTGCCGGCCGCGGCGGCGCCCCGGGGCTCCTCGGAGATGTCCTCCGGCGCGCCGGAGAGCAGCTTCGCGTACGCCTCGCGCTTGCGGCCCCGCGGGGCCGAGCGTCCGGTCTCCCAGGCCTTGACGGTGGCCTTCGTGACGCCCATCGCCTCGGCGACCTGTTCCTCGCTCAGGGAGAGCGCCTCACGCAGCCGGCGCCGCTCCTTCGGTGTCGGCAGCGCGGTGGCGGCGGAGGGGGGCGCGGTGTCGCCGCCCCGGCTCGTCTGGCTCATCGGTGTCGACCTCCCGCAGAGCACCTCTGGGCGGAAAAGTACATAAAACGTATATTGAGCGACACAACGGATGTTTGCCTGTTACGGCGCGAAAGCGCGTGTCGTTGGCAGCATGGCCCCGTGACCCACCTGACCGAGCACACCCTGGTCCAGGGCGGACGTTCCGCCGCGTTCGCCACCGCCTGCGTCCGCGGCGGGGTCGCCGCCGGACTCGGCGTCGGCGCGCTCGCGGTCCTGGTGATCGTGGCCTGGATCAGCTCGCCGTACCCCGACAGCGGCGCCGGCGGCGCCCTCCACCTCGCCGCCGGGCTGTGGCTGCTCGCCCACGGCGTGGACCTGATCCGCACCGACACCCTCGGCGGCCTCCCCGCGCCGCTGGGGATGGTGCCGCTGCTGACGTCCGTGCTGCCGGTCTGGCTGCTCCACCGGACCGCCCGCTCCACCCTCGACCCCGCCGACGAGAACCGTCCCAGGCCCTCCCCGGCCGGCGCGCTCGGCGCGGTCGCCGGGGGATACCTGCTGGTCGCGGCAGTGATCGTGGTCTACAGCGAGACCGGTCCGCTGCCCGCCGACCTCGTCACCGCCGGGCTGTGGCTGCCCGGCGTGGTCCTCGGCGCGACCGGCGCGGGCGTCTGGGCGGCGCTGGGGCGGCCCCTGCCGGGCCGGGAGGAGGCCGCCGCGGCGCTGCGCGGGGCGGGCACCGGCCTCGTGACGCTCCTCGCGGGCGGCGCGGTCCTCGCCGGGACGGCGCTGGTCTGGCGCGCGGGCGCGGCGCGGGCCTCGTACGAGGGAATCGCGGGGGAGTGGTCCGGACGGGTGGCGCTGGCGCTGCTCGTCCTCGCGCTGCTGCCGAACGCCGCCGTGTGGGCGGCCGCGTACGGCCTCGGTCCCGGCTTCGCCGTCGGCACGGGCGCGGTGGCGACCCCGCTCGGCCTCGTCGGCGACCCCGCCGTGCCGCTCTTCCCGCTCCTGGCGGCGCTGCCGCCGGAGGGGCGCGGCGGCTGGCCGCAGTGGGCGGCGGCGGCCGTGCCGCTGCTCGCGGCGGCGGCACTCGGCCGTTCGGTCGGCCGCTCCACCGGCACCGGCCGGGCCCGGGAGACGGCGCTCGCGGCGCTGGGCGCGGCGTGGGCGTGCGGGGCGGCGGTCGCGGTCCTCGCGGGCGCGGCCGGCGGTCCGCTGGGCACGGGCCGGCTCCTCGCCTTCGGCCCGGTGTGGTGGCAGGCCGGCGCGGCGGCGGTCCTGTGGGGCGTCGCCGTCGGCCTGCCGACGGCGCTGGCGGTACGGGCCTGGGGCCGTCGGGTCCCCCGCGAGAAGCGGCCGAAGGATCCGAAGCCGCCGAAGCCGCCGAAGGTCTTCGGGAGGGCCGGGGCGGCCGCGCCGCCCGAACCGGCCCTGGCGGCCACCGCCGCGACCTCCGCCACGCCGTCGCCGCCCGGATCCGGCTTTGCGCCGGACGGCCGGAACGAGGACGGGGACGAGGACGAGGGCTACGTGCCGTACGACTACTTCCCGGCGTCCTGGGAATCGCCCTCGTACCCCGACCTGCCCCCGCACCCTCCGCGCACGGAACCGCCCCGGCCCACGGAACCGCCCCGGCCGTCGGAGACGACCGGGGCGGAGTGACCGGCGGGAACGGCACCGGCGGCGTCCATGGACGCCGCCGGTGCCGCAGGCGTCTAGTCGCGCACCCCGAAGCCGTCCCGGAGCGGCTTCGGCAGCAGGTCGTTGCAGGCGACCGCGCCCGCGTTGGTGAGGGCGTCGTCCCGGCAGTCGTAGAAGTCCTTGTAGACCAGCTGCATCGTGAAGCCGAGGCCCACGATCAGCAGCGCCACGGACGAGGCCACCAGGCCGCTGATGGCCGCAGTCCGCATCGAGCGGGCCGGGCTCGGGGTGCCGGGCGCGGCCGACTGTCCCGAGGGCTGGGACGCCCCCTGTGATTCCGGCGACACCCCCGCCGGGGTCTCCGCCGCCGCCTTCGGCTTGGCGCGCAGCGAGCTGACCGCCCAGTACAGCGAGAGCGCGCCGAGGAGCAGGGCCAGCTCCGGGATGTCGAAGATCGCGAAGAAGAAGGCCCACATGCCGCCGAGGACCGCGTACCGAGCGCGCCGCTGGGCCGGGTCCGTGGGGTCCCAGCGCAGCCCGGGCCGCTCGGGTCCCGAGCCGCCCTGACCGCCCTGGCGGTCGGCGCCGCGCTCCGGGCCGCGCCCGAAACCGGCCGAGGAACGGCCCGGCTGACGCGGGCTCCAGCGCCCGTCGGCACCGCCCCGCACGGGCGACGACGAGCCGTCCTCGTCGCCGTCCGAGCCGCCGGAGCCGCCCGAAGCGCCCGATCCGTCCGCGCCGCCGGAGCCTGCGGAACCGTCCGGCCGGCGCGGCTGCCACGGCTGGTCGGGGGTGCCCTCGGGCGGCGGGGCGAACGGGTTGTTGTCGTTCGTGGACTGGCGATCCGGCATCTGCTGGACGTCTTCCCTCTGTCGTCGTGACCGCTTCGCACCGGCGGCGTGACCGGCGTCGGACCCTGACGCTACCCCCCTGCTGCGCCCCCGTCCCGTGGGGGCCGTCCCGTGTGCCGGTATCGTTGCTGACGGTCGAGCCATTCGTAGGGTTCCCCGTATGGACGGGCACGATTCGTTCGTAGGACCGCACAATAACCACGGAAAGAGTGACCCCAGTGGCTGCCGCCCGCCTTGTCGTTCTGGTCTCCGGGTCGGGTACCAACCTCCAGGCCCTCCTCGACGGCATCGCCGCCGACCCCGAGGGCTACGGCGCGGAGATCGTCGCGGTCGGCGCCGACCGCGATTCCATCGCCGGCCTGGAGCGCGCCGAGCGGGCCGGGATCCCCACGTTCGTGTGCCGGGTGAAGGACCACGCGAGCCGCGACGAGTGGGACCGCGCGCTGGCCGAGGCCACCGCCGCCCACGAGCCGGACCTCGTCGTCTCGGCCGGGTTCATGAAGATCCTCGGCAAGGAGTTCCTCGCCCGCTTCGGCGGCCGGGTCGTCAACACCCACCCGGCGCTCCTCCCCAGTTTTCCCGGTGCCCACGGGGTGCGTGACGCGCTCGCCCACGGCGTAAAGGTCACCGGGTGCACCGTCCACTTCGTCGACGACGGCGTCGACACCGGCCCGATCATCGCCCAGGGCGTGGTCGAGGTACGGGAGTCGGACGATGAATCCGCTCTGCACGAGCGCATCAAGGAAGTCGAGCGCTCGCTGCTCGTCGACGTCGTGGGGCGTCTCGCCCGGCACGGCTACCGCATTGAGGGACGAAAGGTTCAGATCGGTGAACACGGACACCGTTAAGCCCATCCGCCGCGCGCTGGTCAGCGTCTACGACAAGACCGGTCTGGAGGAGCTGGCCCGCGGTCTGCACGAGGCCGGTGTCGAGCTCGTCTCCACCGGCTCCACCGCCGGGAAGATCGCCGCCGCCGGCGTCCCGGTCACCAAGGTCGAGGAGCTCACCGGCTTCCCCGAGTGCCTGGACGGCCGCGTCAAGACCCTGCACCCGCGCGTGCACGCCGGCATCCTCGCCGACCTGCGCCTGGAGTCGCACCGCGAGCAGCTCGCCGAGCTCGGCGTGGAGCCCTTCGACCTGGTCGTCGTGAACCTCTACCCGTTCCGCGAGACCGTCGCCTCCGGCGCCACCCCGGACGAGTGCGTCGAGCAGATCGACATCGGCGGCCCGTCGATGGTCCGCGCCGCCGCCAAGAACCACCCGTCGGTCGCCATCGTCACCAGCCCCGAGCGGTACGCCGACGTGCTCGCCGCCGTGCAGGCCGGCGGCTTCGACCTGACCGCCCGCAAGCGGCTCGCCGCCGAGGCCTTCCAGCACACCGCCGCGTACGACGTGGCCGTCGCCTCCTGGTTCGCCGAGGACTACGCCGCCGCCGACGACTCGGGCTTCCCCGACTTCCTCGGCGCCACCTACGCGCGCAAGAACGTCCTGCGCTACGGCGAGAACCCGCACCAGGGCGCCGCGCTCTACGTCGACGGCACGGGCGGCCTCGCCGAGGCGGAGCAGCTGCACGGCAAGGAGATGTCGTACAACAACTACACGGACACCGACGCCGCGCGCCGGGCCGCGTACGACCACGCCGAGCCCTGCGTCGCGATCATCAAGCACGCCAACCCGTGCGGCATCGCGATCGGCGCCGACGTCGCCGAGGCCCACCGCAAGGCCCACGCCTGCGACCCGCTGTCCGCCTTCGGCGGCGTCATCGCCGTCAACCGCCCGGTCTCCGTCGAGATGGCCGAGCAGGTCGCCGAGATCTTCACCGAGGTCATCGTCGCCCCCGCGTACGAGGACGGCGCCGTCGAGGTGCTCGCCAAGAAGAAGAACATCCGCGTGCTGCGCGCCGAGGGCGCCCCCAGCAACCCGGTCGAGGTCAAGCCCGTCGACGGCGGCGCCCTCCTCCAGGTCACCGACCGCCTCCAGGCCGAGGGCGACGACCCGGCGCACTGGACCCTCGCCACCGGCGAGGCCCTCTCCGCCGAGGAGCTCGCCGAGCTCGCCTTCGCCTGGAAGGCCTGCCGCGCGGTCAAGTCCAACGCGATCCTCCTCGCCAAGGACGGCGCCTCCGTCGGCGTCGGCATGGGCCAGGTCAACCGCGTCGACTCCGCCAAGCTCGCCGTCGAGCGGGCCGGCGAGGAGCGCGCCCGCGGCTCGTACGCGGCCTCCGACGCCTTCTTCCCCTTCCCCGACGGCCTGGAGATCCTCACCGCGGCCGGCGTGAAGGCGGTCGTCCAGCCCGGCGGCTCGATGCGCGACGAGCTCGTCGTCGAGGCCGCGAAGAAGGCCGGCGTGACGATGTACTTCACCGGCACCCGCCACTTCTTCCACTGACGGCACGCCGCTACAGGGCCTTCCTCTTCAGGAGGGCCCTGTACCCGTCTCTGGTCTAATGGTCAGGCCCCGGGCCGGCCGGCAGTAGTGGAGACGTGGTGTTGGACGTACTGAGAAAGCCCGCTGCGGACCCCGCCGACGAGCGACCCGGCGACGGCCGGGACCAGGCCCCCGTCCCGTACCTCCCGTACGTTCTGATCGCCGCCGTCCTCACCGGCCTGTACTTCCTCTACTCCTGGGTGCAGTACGACCACTTCCGCACCCCCTCCTGGGACCTCGGCATCTTCGGGCAGGCCGTCCGCTCCTACGCCGAGTTCCGGGTCCCCGTCGCCGACATCAAGGGGCCCGGCTTCCCCATACTCGGTGACCACTTCAGCCCCGTGACGGCGCTCCTCGCCCCGCTCTACCTGCTCTGGCCCTCGCCGGTCTCGCTGCTCTTCGCGCAGGCCGCGCTCTTCGCCGGCTCCGCCGTGATCGTCGGCCGCACCGCCCAGCGGATCCTCGGCAGCCGCGCCACCGGCATCGCCCTCACCGTCGCCTACGGCCTCTCCTGGGGCCTCCAGGAGGCGGTGAAGTCCGACTTCCACGAGATCGCCTTCGCCGTCCCGCTGCTCGCCCTCACCTGCCGGGCGCTGCTCCTCGGCCGCTGGACCGCGGCCGCCGCCTGGTCGGCGCCGCTCGTCCTGGTCAAGGAGGACATGGGGCTGACGGTCGCCATGGTCGGCGTCGTCCTCGCCCTCAAGGGGCAGAGGAAGCTCGGCGCGGCCCTCGCCGCCTTCGGCGCCGCCTTCTTCGCGCTGACCGTCCTCGTGCTCATCCCGGCCGCCAGCAAGCTCGGCCAGTACGACTACTGGGCCAAGATCGAGAAGACCGGCGGGGGCGCCGAGACCTCCCTCGTCCAGATCGTCACCGACGCGCTGACCTCCGGCGAGCGCTGGGAGATGGTCCTCCACCTCCTGGCGATCACCGGCTTCCTCGCGCTGCGCTCCCCGCTGGCGCTCCTTGCGCTGCCCACCCTCGGCTGGCGGTTCGTCTCCCAGGACCCCAACCACTGGGGCCTGCACTGGCACTACAGCGCCGTCCTCATGCCGATCGTGTTCCTGGCGCTGGTCGACGCGGTCCGCGCGGTGCGCACCTCGCCGCGCCCCTGGCTCGCCTCCTACGGCAAGGTCGCCGTCGCCGCCGCCACGGCCGTCGCGCTCACCCTGGCCGCGAACCTGCCGCTGCGGGAGCTGCTGAAGCCGCAGACGTACGCCGCCGACCTCCGCGCCGAGCAGGCCCGCGCGGCCGTCGCCGCGGTCCCCGAGGGGGCCTCCGTCGAGGCGGACGTCCCGCTCCTCGCGCACCTCACCGCCGACCACGAGGTCTACTGGGTGGGCACCGCGAAGGGCGCCACCCCCGACTACCTGGCCCTGGACCTGCGGGGCTGGTCGGGCCAGGCCTCGGACCCGGCCGTGACGGCTTCGCAACTGCACCCGGAGGCGTCGTACGAGATCGTCCACCGCTCGGACGGCTTCGCGGTGCTGAAGAAGAAGTAGCGGGTACGCCGAAGGGCCCGGCTCCTCCTGGAGCCGGGCCCTTCGGCGTGCCGTGCGGATCAGTAGCGCGGGCGGGAGAACCAGGCGGTGCCGCTGGGGACCACCGGCGCGAGCGTGATGATCACGCCGAAGGTGACCCAGATCAGCGGGAAGATCACGGCCGTGGCCAGGCCCGAGTCGAGGCCGATGAAGAGGCCGATGGCGCCCACGATGGTGCCGAGCGCGCCGTAGATCACCGTGGTGATCCGCACGCCCTGGCCGCCGCTGCCGAACTTGACCGCGAGCGTGATCGAGAGGGCGGCGAGTCCCAGGAAGATCAGGGCGAGGACGATGGCGGCGCCGGCCGCGAAGTCGCCGAGGTCCTCGAACGGGTTGTCGCTGCCGTAGTCGGACGCGAGGTCCGAGGCGTCGCTGGCGATGCTGGCCGCGTAGACGTAGAGGATGCCGGCGAGGATCTGCACCGCGGAGATCAGGTACAGGAACACCCGCGCCGTCGTCAGCAGCCCCGGCATCGACTGCGGCACCATGCCCGGGCCGCCCGGGTACGCGCCGTACGGCGAGACGGGCGGGGCGGCCGGGTAACCGTAGTTGCCCTGCTGCGGGACGCCCTGGGGGGCCTGCGGGTAGCCGTAGCCCGGCTGTTGGCCCTGCGGCGGCTGGCCGTAGGGGTTGTTCGGGTCGCCGAAGCTCATCGGGGCTTTCCTCCGTGAATGTTCTCGTGCGGGGACGACGCGGCCCGCGCGGAGGAACTTTCACGGCACGTGAGCGGACTCCCCCCGGCACTTCCCGCGGCACTGCGCTGGTCATCGTCTCCGTAGCTCCGACGTGTTGTCCAGTCGATACGCACCGGAGTTGTGCACCTGCAACCCTTCGCTCCGGCCCGCGCGGCCGCCCGGGGAACCCCCGGTCGGAGCCGCGCGGGACCGAATTGGAACTCGGCGGGGGTCATCCGGGAGGATGTCCCCATGAGCGCCCAGATTCTCGATGGCAAGGCCACCGCGGCCGCGATCAAGTCCGAACTCGCCGTCCGCGTGGCGGCCCTCAAGGAGAAGGGCGTCACGCCCGGTCTCGGCACCGTCCTGGTCGGCGACGACCCGGCCAGCCAGAAGTACGTGGCCGGCAAGCACCGCGACTGCGCGCAGGTCGGCATCGCCTCCATCCAGCGCGAGCTCCCCGCGTCCGCCACGCAGGAGGAGATCGAGGCGGTCGTCCGGGAGCTCAACGAGGACCCGGCGTGCACCGGCTACATCGTCCAGCTGCCGCTGCCCAAGGGCATCGACGAGAACCGCATCCTGGAGCTGATGGACCCGGCGAAGGACGCCGACGGCCTGCACCCGACCAACCTCGGCCGGCTGGTGCTCAACGAGCCCGCCCCGCTGCCCTGCACCCCGAACGGCATCGTCACGCTGCTCCGCGCCCACGGCGTCGAGATCGCCGGCGCCGAGGTCGTGGTCGTCGGCCGCGGCGTCACCATCGGCCGCCCCATGCCGCTCATCCTGACCCGCCGCTCCGAGAACGCCACCGTGACCCAGTGCCACACCGGCACCCGCGACCTCTCGGCGCACCTGCGGAACGCCGACATCATCGTGGCCGCCGCCGGCGTGCCGCACCTGATCAAGCCGGAGGACGTGAAGCCCGGCGCGGCCGTCCTCGACGTCGGCGTCTCGCGCAACGCCGAGGGCAAGATCATGGGCGATGTCCACCCGGACGTCGCCGAGGTGGCCGGCTGGATCTCCCCGAACCCCGGCGGTGTGGGCCCGATGACCCGCGCGCAGCTGCTCGTGAACGTCGTCGAGGCCGCGGAGCGCGCGGCCGCGGCGCTCTGAGATGACCTCGGGGAGCCCGGCCGCCCCCGGGAGCCCTGACGGTCCGCGGGAACTGCCGCGCGGCCGGGTGTCGAAGGTCCGCCGGGTGCGGGGCTCGCGCCGCCCGCCGACCGTCACCACGGACACGGCCCGCCCCGAGGGCGGCGGCCGGGCGGCGGGCGGCGACGCCCCCGCCCCGGCCCGGCAGTGGCCGCTGCTCCTCGTCCTGGGGACGGCGGCCCTCGGCCTGCTCGTCGTCGGGACGGATCCCTTCTGGCAGTCGTTCCGCGTCGGGACGATGCTGGTGGGGGCCGCGCTGCTGCTGGGCGCGGTGCTCCGCCGCCTGCTGCCCTCGGTGGGCATGCTCGCGGTCCGCTCGCGCTTCACGGACATGGTCACCTACGGGGTGATGGGCTCGCTGATCGTGCTGCTCGCGCTCATGGTGCAGCCGAAGCCCTGGCTCCGGATCCCGTTCCTGGAGGACGTCCTCCATCTGACGGTGACCTGACCCGTATCCGGTCGTAGGACGACGGCGCCCGCCCTCTCCCCCGTGGGAGGGCGGGCGCCGTCCTGTGATCAAGGGTCATGTACGCGCCAACGAAGGGCAAGTTCGCGCCGTCCGCTGTGGCACGGAGGTGACCATTCCGGTACATCCGCGCTCTCCGGTCGGGGTCCCGCGCACCGCCCGGAGCTGCCATCCTTCGAGGAACCCAGCGGGCCCAGAGGAACTTCGACGAGGGGGCGGCACATGTCGGCGTGGAAGGCGCTGTCCGGCGAACTCGATCCGGACGTGCGGACGTTCGCGGAACGGCTGCGGAGGGTCATCGACCGCAGCGGACTCGGCCTCGCCGCCGTCGCCGAACGCACCGGACACGAGCGGGCCGACTGGGACGCGTACGCGAACGCCACCAGGCCCGTGCCGAGGAGCGCCGTCGTCGCGCTCTCCGACGTCACCGGCGCCGACCTCGGCCCCCTCACCGCCCACTGGGAGCACGCCGACCGCGCCTGGAAACGCCTGCTGCGGGAGCGGGCGGTGGCGGAGCCGGGGACCGTGCCGGGGCCTGCGCCTGCGCCGGTGCCGGGGGCGGCGGGCGTACGGGAGCGGGGGCCGGTCCCGGAGGACGTACCAGCCGCCTGGGCGGGCCCGAGCGCCTCGGGCGATCCGACCGCCTCGGCCGATCCGACCGCCTCGGCCGTCCCGCCAGCCTGGGCCGCCCCGGCCGCCCCGGCAGACCGGGTTCTTCCCGCCACCCCTGCCGTCCCCGCCGCCCCGGCCCCACCGGCCGCCCCGGCCGACCCGGCCCCACCGGCCGACCCGGTCGACGCCGCCGACCGCACCATGCGCATCAGGCCCGTGCCGCCCGCGCCCGAGCCCGGCGGGGCTCCGGCCGCGCGGGTGCCGGAGTCCGGGGGGCCCGCCGCCGTACGGCCGTCGCGCCCCGGGCCGACGGCCGCGCGGCGGCCCCGGCGGGCCTCGCCGCTGCTCTACGTCGCCGGAGTCCTCGGAGCCGCGCTCGTCGTCACCGCCGCCGTGCTCCTCGTCGACCTCGGCGGGACCGGGAAGGAGCCGGCGGCCGCCCCGCCGCCGCCCGCCACCACCACCGCCCCCACACCGGGCCCCAGCCTCCCCGAGGGCGTCCGCTGCACCGGCGCGGACTGCGGCGGGCTCGACCCGGAGGACATGGGGTGCGGCGGGCCGCTCGCCACCACCGTCGCCCGCACCCGCATCGGCGCCGCCCTCGTCGAGGTCCGGCACAGCGAGGTCTGCGCCGCGGCCTGGGCGCGGATCAGCGGCGGCGCCCCCGGGGACGAGGTCAGCGTCCAGTCGGGCACGGCCGTCCGCGTCGCGAACATCCGCCCCGACGGCGACGGCGGCGCGTACACCGCGATGATCCCGGTCGCCTCCGCGGGCGCCGCGCGCGCCTGCGCGACCCTCTCCGGCGGCGAGGACGGCTGCACGGGAGGGTGAAACGGGGCCGGAGGTGAGCCGCACCACAAGGGGGTGGGGGTGCGGAGGGGCCCGCTTCCGATAGCCTGACCGCCGGATATCTCTTCACATCGAGACATCGATCGATCAGGAAGCGGTATCCAGTCTCAGGGGCAGGGAAACCCCACCGCCAGCTGTCTTACGGAGATCGCCATGACCCGCACTCCCGTGAATGTCACCGTGACCGGCGCGGCCGGCCAGATCGGCTACGCGCTGCTCTTCCGCATCGCCTCCGGCCACCTGCTCGGCGCGGACGTGCCGGTCAAGCTGCGCCTCCTCGAGATCCCGCAGGGCGTGAAGGCCGCCGAGGGCACCGCCATGGAGCTCGACGACTGCGCGTTCCCGCTGCTCAAGGGCATCGACATCTTCGACGACCCGAACAAGGGCTTCGAGGGCGCGAACATCGGCCTGCTCGTCGGCGCCCGCCCGCGCGGCCCGGGCATGGAGCGCGGCGACCTGCTCGCCGCCAACGGCGGCATCTTCAAGCCGCAGGGCGAGGCCATCGCCGCCCACGCCGCGGACGACATCAAGGTCCTCGTCGTCGGCAACCCGGCCAACACCAACGCCCTCATCGCCCAGGCCAACGCCAAGGGCGTCCCGGCCGAGCGCTTCACCGCGATGACCCGCCTGGACCACAACCGCGCGCTGACGCAGCTGGCCCAGAAGACCGGCTCCTCGGTCACCGACATCAAGCGCCTCACCATCTGGGGCAACCACTCCGCGACCCAGTACCCGGACATCTTCCACGCGGAGATCGCCGGCAAGAACGCCGCGGACGTCGTCGACGACGAGGCGTGGCTGGCCGACACCTTCATCCCGACCGTCGCCAAGCGCGGCGCCGCGATCATCGACGCCCGTGGCGCCTCCTCCGCCGCCTCGGCCGCCAACGCCGCCATCGACCACGTCCACACCTGGGTCAACGGCACCGCCGAGGGCGACTGGACCTCCATGGGCGTCCCGTCGGACGGCTCCTACGGCGTCCCGGAGGGCCTGATCTCCTCCTTCCCCGTCACCTGCAAGGACGGCAAGTACGAGATCGTCCAGGGCCTGGAGATCAACGACTTCTCCCGCGCCCGCATCGACGCCTCCGTCAAGGAGCTCTCCGAGGAGCGCGACGCGGTCCGCGAGCTCGGCCTCATCTGAGCCCTCCCGCCCGACGCGTGACGGAGCCCCCGGTCGGAAGACCGGGGGCTCCGCCCGTTCCCGTGGAAGCCGCGGGAGGGGTCAGTGGGCGCGCGGGGTGTAGTGGCCCGGCACCATGCGGGTCGTGACGGCGATCCGGTTCCAGGAGTTGATGACGACGATCGCGGCGATCACCTTGGCGAGCTCCTCCTCGTCGAAGTGCGCGGCGGCCGCGGCGTACACCTCGTCGGGGACGAAGCCGTCGGTGAGGACGGTGACGGCCTCGGTGAGGGCGAGCGCGGCCAGTTCGCGCTCCGTGTAGAAGTGCCGCGACTCCTGCCAGGCGGACAGCTGGACCACGCGCTCGACCGACTCGCCCTCGGTGAGGGCGTCCTTGGTGTGCATGTCGAGACAGAACGCGCAGTGGTTGAGCTGCGAGGCGCGGATCTTGATCAGGTGGTAGAGGGTCGGGTCCACGCCCTTGGCGGCCTCCTGCTCGAGGCGGAGCATCGCGCGGTAGAAGTCCGGGACCCGCTCCGCGAAGGGCATGCGGGCGGGGTGCTCGTGGGCGAGGGCCTGGGCGGGGGAGTGCACGGTGGTGGTGGTCATGGAGCCACCGTACGCAGCGGATGGCATGCGGGTATGGTCCATTCTCATGCGGGATGACTGGGCCACTTTTGGCGCCGACCTCCATCTGGACCTGCGCGGCACCCGGCTCAGGGCCGGTCTCATGGACGCCCTGCGCGAGGCGGTGCGGAGCGGACGCCTCGCACCGGGCACCCGGCTGCCGTCCTCGCGCCAGCTCGCGGCGGACCTCGGGGTGGCCCGGAACACCGTCGCCGACGCGTATGCCGAACTGGTGGCCGAGGGGTGGCTCACCGCACGCCAGGGTTCCGGCACCCGGGTGGCCCGCCGCGCGGACCCCCGGCCGGTCGCCGGACCGGCGGGCGCGGAGCGGGAGGGGGCAGGTGCCGAGCGGGAGCGGGCCGGCGCCGACGGAAGCGCCGCGCTCCCGCTCACACCCCCCGCCGGGTCCCCGCCCGTCGGGCCCACGCCCGGCGGCTCCGCGTGGCGGGTGTCGCGGCGGCGGACGGGCCCCCCGGCGTACGACCTCCGCAGCGGCACCCCGGACCTCGCCTCCTTCCCGCGCGCCGCGTGGCTGAAGGCGTACCGGCGGGCGCTCACCGCCGCGCCCAACGAGGCCTTCGGGTACGGGGATCCGCACGGCCGGGAGGAGCTGCGGACGGTCCTCGCCGAGTACCTCGCCCGCGCCAGGGGCGTCCACGCGCGACCCGAACGGATCGTGGTCTGCGCCGGGTTCGCGCACGGCCTGATGCTGATCGGCCGGGTCCTGCGCGGGCGCGGGGCCCGGACCGTCGGGGTGGAGTCGTACGGGCTCGGCCCGCACGCCGCGCTGCTCCGGGACGCCGGGCTCACCACCCCGCCGCTGCCCTTCGACGAACGCGGCACCCGCGTCGAGGAGTTGCCGTCGCTCGCCCCGGACGCGGTGCTGCTGACCGCCGCCCACCAGTTCCCGCTCGGCGGGGCGCTGCCGCCGGACCGGCGGACGGCGGTGGTCGACTGGGCGCGGGCGACCGGCGGTTACGTCCTGGAGGACGACTACGACGGGGAGTTCCGGTACGACCGGCAGCCCGTCGGCGCGCTCCAGGGTCTCGACCCGGAGCGGGTCGTCTACCTCGGCACCGCGAGCAAGTCCCTCGCGCCCGGACTCCGGCTCGCCTGGATGGTGCTGCCCGAGAGCCTGGTGGACGAGGTCGTCGCCGCGAAGGGGGCGGTGGTCGACTGGATGTGCGGCACCCCCGACCAGCTCGCCTTCGCGGACTTCCTGGCCACCGGCGCGCACGACCGGCACGTCCGCGCCATGCGGCTGCGCTACCGGCACCGCCGCGACCAGCTCGTCGCCGCGCTCGCCGAGCGCGCGCCCGGGATCCGCGTCGGCGGCATCGCGGCGGGCCTCCACGCGGTCCTCTCCCTCCCGCCCGGCACCGAGGCCGCCGCCCTCCGCTCCGCCGCCTGGCACGGCCTCGCGGTCCAGGGCCTGGGACGCTTCCGCCACCCGCAGGCCGAACGCTCCCTGGAGGGCCTGGTCGTCGGCTACGGCACCCCGCCCGACAGCGCCTGGCAGGGCGCCCTCCAGGCCCTGTGCCGCGTCCTGGAGGGCGTCGACGAGGACCGCGACCCGCAGGACACCTGAGGGACCGGGCCGGTCCGGGGTCCGGGTGGCGGTCGGAGCGGGCCGGGGCGGAGTGGCGGGGGCGGGGTCCGGGCGGGCCGGGCGACCGGGGGCCGGCCGATGGCCGTGGCGGGACGGCCCGGCCCGGTGGTTCGGCGTCCGTGCCGGGGCGGGTCGGCCCGTGGTGCCGGTGGCCGGTCGCGGCCTGCCTGGGTGTCGGTGGCCGCGGGTGCCCCCCCCGGCCGGGGTGACCGGTGATCGGTGGCCGGTCGGCGGGTGGGTGGCGGGGAGGCCGCGGGGGGCGTCTGGCAGGGTGGGGGCGTGATGTCGTACTCCGCCCCGGACGGGCGGCCGCCGGGTGACGGGGAGGCCGCCGCGCGGGAGTTCACCGCGTACCGGCCGCGGCTCTTCGGGCTCGCCTACCGCATGCTCGGGTCCGCCGAGGAGGCCGAGGACACCGTCCAGGACGCCTATCTCCGGTGGGCCGGCGCCGACCGGGCCGTCATCGTCCAGCCGGTCGCCTGGCTCACCCGGGTCGTCACCAACCTCTGCCTCACCCGGCTCACCTCCGCCCGCGCGACCCGCGAGCGGTACACCGGGACCTGGCTGCCGGAGCCGGTGTTCACCGACGTCCGGGGACCGCTCGGCGCGCTGGGCGCGGGGCCGCTGGAGGCCGTCGAGCGCGGCGACGACGTCTCGACGGCGCTGCTGCTGCTCCTGGAGCGGCTCACCCCGGCCGAGCGGGCCGTCTACGTGCTCCGCGAGGCCTTCGGCTACCCGCACCGGGAGATCGCCGGCCTGCTCGGCCTCGGGGAGGCCCACTGCCGCCAGCTGTACGTCAGGGCCGCCCGGCGGGTGGCCGCGCCGGGCGACGACGGGGCCTCCGCCCGTGCCGGGGCGCCCGCGCCCGAGCGGCACCGGGAGTTCGTCGAGTCCTTCGTCGCCGCCTCCCGCGAGGGCGACCTCGCGGGCCTGGAGAAGGTCCTCGCCGAGGACGTCGTCTGGTGGAGCGACGGCGGCGGCAAGGTCAGGTCCGCGCTCCGTCCCGTCCGCGGCCGCGACCACGTCCTCCGCTTCCTCGCCGGCGTCGCCGCCAAGCGGGAGGAGGGCTCCGTGCTCACCGTCGCCGAGGTCAACGGCGCGCCCGGCGTCGTTCTGCACGTCGGCGCCCGGCTCATCGGCGTCGCCACGGTGGAGACGCGCGCCGACGGCCGCATCACCGATGTGCGGATGGTGATGAACCCGGACAAGCTCGTCTTCGCGGGCCGGCAGTTCGCCGCCCGTCCGGAGGCCGTGGACTGAGCGTCAGTCCGCGGCGCGCTCCCGCGCGGGGGCGGGCGCGGCGACCGGCGGTTCGCCGAAGCGCGCGAGGGCCAGGGAGGCCGCGACGGCCATGACGAAGCCGGCGAGGGCGAGCCCGCCGAGGCCCTCGCGGGTCTCGTCGCCCAGCCAGAGGAGTCCGGCCGCCGCCGGGCCCAGCGTCTCGCCCAGGACCATGCCGGCCGTCGCCGTCGTCACCGCGCCCCGCTGGAAGGCCGAGGTGAGGAGCAGGAACGCCGCGCCGCCGCCGAGCAGCAGCGCCCACAGGGCCGGGTCCGCGAGGTCGACGCCGTCGAGGAGCCGCACCGCCACCTCCACCACGCCGAAGCCCAGCCCGGAGCCGAGACCGAGGAGCAGCGCCCGGGGCCGGTCGGGGAGGTGCCCGGCCGCCGCGCCGAGCAGCAGTACTGCGGCGGCGACGCCCAGCAGCACCCACGGCAGCGCCTCGGGGCCCTCCCGGTGGCCCTCCGGCCCGGCGGCGAGCGCCAGCAGGGCGAGTCCGGCGCAGACCGCGGCCACCGCGGCCCACTCGGCCCGGCCGAGCCGCACCGCGAGCATCCGGGAGGCGAGGGCGGCGGTGACGGCGAGGCTCGCGGCGAGCGCGGCGCCGACCGCGTACAGGGGGAGCGTCCGCAGCGCCACGACCTCCAGGGCGAAGCCGAGTCCGTCGAGCGCGAGCCCGACCGCGTACCGCCACTGCCGCACCGCCCGCCAGAGCAGCCCGACGTCCACCCCGCTGCCCGTCCCGGGCGCGGCCGCGCGGGCGGCGACGGCCTGGAAGACGGTCGCCGCACCGAAACAGAGCGCCGACCCGAGCGCGCAAACCATCCCCAAGAGCACATAGCGACTCTAGGTGTCGGGGGCGGAATACGGCGGCTTACACTGTGCGGTCGCGAGGCGCGCGGTCATACGTATGGCCGGGCGGGCGCGGCGCGCACAGGGGTGCGCGGTCAGGCGAAGGGGAGGGCCAGGGACATGCGGAGGCTCAGGTCGAGCACGGTGGTGCTCGGCGGTATGGGCGTGCTCGCGGCGACGATCACCGCCTGCGGCGCCGAACCCGACCGCAGGTGCGCGGACCCGGTCACGCTGGAGGAGCTGCCGAGCTACCGCTGCGACACCGGCTCCTCCGACGACGACGATGACGACGGCACCACGGCCCGCGGCGCCTACTACTACGGCGGCTCCGTCCGCGAATCGCGCGTGACCGGCGGCAGCTTCGACCGGAAGGCCGTCGAGACCGGTGGCTTCGGCTGCTCGTCCTCCGGGTCGAGCGGCGGCTGAGACGCAGGACCGACGGACGGACCGGCACCATGGAACGGCACACCATCGAACCCCGCCCGGGCTGGCAGGAGATCGTCGAGGAGCAGGGGCTCGTCTATCCGCTGACCCGCTACCCGGACGGTTCGCTGCGTCCGTACTGGGACGAGAGCGCGTACTACTCCTTCACGCTCCCCGAGGTCGAGGCGCTGGAGGAGGTCGTCGAGGAGCTGCACGCCATGTGCCTGGCGGCGGCCGCGCACATCGTCGAGCAGGACCGTTTCGCCGACCTCGGGATCACCGACCCCAAGGTCGCCGAACGGGTCGCCGAGTCCTGGCGCCGCCGCTCCGAACTCCCCTCCCTCTACGCCCGCTTCGACCTCGTCTACGACGGCACCGGCCCGGCGAAGATGCTGGAGTACAACGCGGACACCCCGACCTCCCTGGTGGAGGCGGCGAGCCCCCAGTGGTTCTGGATGGAGGACCGCTTCCCCGGCGCCGACCAGTGGAACTCCCTCCACGAGCGGCTCGTCGACGCCTGGAAGCGCCAGGCGCCGCTGCTGCCGGCCGGCCCCGTCCACTTCGCCCACTCCGAGACCGACGAGCTCGGCGAGGACCTGATGACGGTCGCGTACCTCCGCGAGACCGCCGAGCAGGCCGGGCTCGCCACCGAGGCGCTCTCGGTGGAGCGGATCGGCTGGGACCGGCTCTCCCGCCGCTTCGTCGACGAGAAACTCCGCTTCATCCGCAGTTGCTTCAAGCTCTACCCGTGGGAGTGGCTGGTCACCGACCCCTTCGGGAAGCACGTCCTGTCCACCCTGGACAACGGCGGCTCCACCGGCACCACCTGCTGGATCGAGCCCGCCTGGAAGATGCTGCTCTCCAACAAGGCGCTCCTCGCCGTCCTCTGGGAGCTCTACCCGGGCCACCCCAACCTGCTGCCCGCCTACCTCGACGGGCCGCGCGAGCTGGCCACGACCACCGGCTGGGCGGCCAAGCCGCTGCTCGGCCGGGAGGGCGCGGGCGTCACCCTGCACGAGCCCGGCACCGAGGCCGTCGTCCGCGACGAGCCCTGCTGCTACCAGGGGCTCGCCCCGCTCCCCGACTTCGACGGCAACCGCACCCTGCTCGGCGCGTGGGTCGTCGAGGACGAGGCCGCGGGCCTCGGCATCCGCGAGTCCGCGGGCCCCGTCACCGACGAGTACGCCCGCTTCCTCCCGCACGTCATCCTCTAGGCCCGCTTCCTCCCGCACGTCAGCCTCCAGCCCCCGCTCCGGCACGTGCTCCCGCGGCGGCGACGGTGAGGGACTCGACCGGGTCCGGCGTCTCGACGCGGGACACGACGGGCGCGGCCACGTCTCCGCGGACGCCCGCGCGGAGCCGGGAGCGGCGCCGAGGAGGGCGAGGGGGAGGGACCGGCGAGCGCGCCACGCACGGCGGGGCGCAGACGGGGTCGCGACATGGCCGCGTCATCGGCCCGGCGCGACTCCGGTTTCCAAGGCCGGAGTTGTGCCGGGGCGGCGGCGCTCACCGCCGCCCCGGAAGCGGAGCCGGTCAGTCCGAGAGGACCGTCCGCAGCTGCTCCAGACCCCAGTCGAGATCCTCCTTAGAGATCACCAGCGGCGGCGCGATCCGGATCGTCGAACCGTGCGTGTCCTTCACCAGGACGCCCCGGCCCATCAGGCGCTCCGAGATCTCCCGGCCCGTGCCGCGCGGCGGCGCGATGTCGACGCCCGCCCACAGCCCGCGGCCCCGCACCGCCTCCACCGCGCCACCGCCCACCAGGAGCCCCAGCTCCGCGTGCAGGTGCTCGCCGAGCTCCGCCGCCCGCTGCTGGTACTCCCCGGTCCGCAGCATCGCGACGACCTCCAGCGCGACCGCGCACGCCAGCGGGTTCCCGCCGAACGTCGAACCGTGCTCGCCGGGGCGGAAGACGCCGAGGACGTCCGCGTCCGCGACGACCGCCGACACCGGCACCACACCGCCGCCGAGCGCCTTGCCCAGGATGTACACGTCGGGGACGACGTCCTCGTGCTCGCAGGCGAACGTCCGGCCCGTCCGGCCGAGCCCCGACTGGATCTCGTCGGCCATGAACAGCACGTTCCGCCGGGCCGTCAGCTCCCGCACCCCGCGCAGGTAGCCGGCCGGCGGGACGAGGACGCCCGCCTCGCCCTGGATCGGCTCCAGCAGCACCGCCACCGTGTTCTCGGTGACCGCCGCCTCCAGGGCCGTCAGATCGCCGTACGGCACGATCTCGAAGCCCGGCGTGTACGGGCCGAAGTGGTCCCGGGCCTCGTGGTCGGTCGAGAACGACACGATCGTCGTCGTCCGGCCGTGGAAGTTGTTCCCCGCCACCACGATCTTCGCGTGCCCGTCCGGCACGCCCTTGACCTCGTACCCCCACTTCCGGGCCGTCTTCACGGCCGTCTCGACCGCCTCCGCCCCGGTGTTCATCGGCAGCACCGTCTCCTTGCCGCACAGCTCCGCGAGCCCCGCGCAGAACTCGGCGAACCGGTCGTGGTGGAAGGCCCGCGAGGTGAGCGTCACCCGCTCCAGCTGGGCCTTCGCCGCGTCGATCAGCCGGCGGTTGCCGTGCCCGAAGTTCAGCGCCGAATAGCCGGCGAGCATGTCCAGGTACCGGCGTCCCTCGACGTCGGTCATCCAGGCCCCCTCGGCGGAGGCGACGACGACGGGCAGCGGATGGTAGTTGTGGGCGCTGTGCGCGTCCGAGGCTGCGATCTCGTCTTGCGTTCTCGACACGGGATCTCCGATCGTCCTGCGGCCGGGGGAGTCTTGTGGCCCCTTTCCTATCGTCGCTCGCCCACCGGGCGAAGAAACCTCCGACGACGGCGCGCCCGCCGGGCTGTGCGCACGCGCGGCGACCGGCGTACGGGGAACCGACCCCGGGGGAGCCGCGCGCTCCACCCCACGAGGTGCCGCTCGCCTGTGACCCCGGCCGGCCGGTCGGTCCCCGGCAGGCCGTCCGGTCCGTCCCCGGCCGGCCCGGCCCGGCCCCGGCCGTTCGACTGGCCGACCGTTCGCCGGTCCGTACGGCGGGGTGCCCGCCTGCCCGGTCGGCCGACGGTCCGGCCGTTCGACTGTTCGGTCGGCCGACGGTCCGGTCGGCCGACGATCCGGCCGGTCGGACGGGCGCCGACCCAGGCCCGCCGTGAGCGGAACGGCACCCTCCGGCCCGCCCCCGCCGCCTCCGGTGTGTTCCTCGTCTCAGCACACCGCCGACCGCCCGCTCCGGGCGCACAGGCAGTCCGGGACCGGTTCCCGCACCTGAGAGAATGATGTGCATGGCCTCTGATGTCCGTCCCCGCGCGCTCTCCGGAATCCAGCCCACCGCGGGCTCGTTCCACCTCGGCAACTACCTCGGTGCGATCAGGCAGTACGTCGCGCTGCAGGAGTCCCACGACGCCTTCTACATGGTCGTCGACCTGCACGCCATCACGGTCCCGCAGGACCCGGCCGAGCTGCGCGCCAACACCCGGTTCGCCGCCGCGCAGCTCCTCGCCGCCGGCCTGGACCCGGAGCGCTGCACCCTCTTCGTCCAGAGCCACGTCCCCGAGCACGCGCAGCTCGGCTGGGTCATGAACTGCCTCACCGGCTTCGGCGAGGCCTCCCGCATGACCCAGTTCAAGGACAAGTCCGCCAAGCAGGGCGCCGACCGCGCCACGGTCGGCCTCTTCACCTACCCGATCCTCCAGGTCGCGGACATCCTCCTGTACCAGGCCACGCACGTGCCGGTCGGCGAGGACCAGCGCCAGCACATCGAGCTCACCCGCGACCTCGCGGAGCGCTTCAACGGCCGCTTCGGCGACACCTTCACCGTCCCGGCGCCGTACATCGTCAAGGAGACCGGGAAGATCTACGACCTCCAGGACCCGACGATCAAGATGAGCAAGTCGGCGTCCACGCCGAAGGGCCTCATCAACCTCCTGGACGACCCGAAGGTCACCGCCAAGAAGGTCAAGAGCGCCGTCACCGACACCGACACGGTGATCCGCTTCGACCCGGAGAACAAGCCCGGCGTCTCCAACCTCCTCGTGATCATGTCCACCCTCACGGGCACCGGCATCGAGGAGCTGGAGAAGAGCTACGAGGGCAAGATGTACGGCGCCCTCAAGACCGACCTCGCCGAGGTCATGGTGGACTTCGTCACCCCCTTCCGGGCCCGCACCCAGGAATACCTGGACGACCCGGAGACGCTGGACTCGGTCCTGGCCAAGGGCGCGGAGAAGGCCCGCGCGGTCGCCGCCGAGACCCTGGCGCAGACCTACGAGAAGATCGGCTTCCTGCCCGCGAAGCACTGAGCCGGACAGCCGGACCGCACCAGGTCCGAGGACCGGACCGCACCAGGTCCGAGGACCCTGGCCATGAGGGTGGTGCAGGCCGCACACTGGCGGCTGCACCACCACACACCGACCCGACCCGGACGACGGAGGAGAACGACGTGGGGACCGTAACGCTCGGCGTTTCGATCGCGGTCCCGGAGCCTCACGGCAGCCTGCTCCAGGAGCGGCGCGCGGGCTTCGGGGACCCCGCCGCGCACGCCATCCCCACCCACGTCACCCTCGTCCCGCCCACCGAGGTCGACCAGGACCGGCTGCCGGAGATCGAGGCCCACCTCGCCGGCGTCGCCGCCGACTCGCTGCCCTTCGCGATCCGGCTGAGCGGCACCGGCACCTTCCGCCCGCTCTCCCCCGTGGTCTTCGTCACCCTCGCCGAGGGCACGGCCGGCTGCGACCGGCTCCAGGCCCGCCTCCGCGACGAGGCCGGACCGCTCGTCCGCGAGCTCCAGTTCCCGTACCACCCGCACGTCACCGTCGCCCACGGCATCGCCGAGGAGGCCATGGACCGGGCGTACGAGGAACTGGCCGCCTACGAGGCCGCCTGGACCTGCTCCTCCTTCGCCCTGTACGAGCAGGGCGCCGACGGCGTCTGGCGCAAGCTGTACGACTACGAGTTCGGCAGCGGCCGCCCCGTCGCCGCCGTCCCCAGCCAGGGCGGCAGCCCGGTCCGCACCCCCTGAGGGGCCACCGGGGCCGGCGGCGGCGGCCCGGTCCGCACCCCTAGGGAGTCACCGGCAGCCGCCGGTGCAGCGGGCGCGGCACGTGCCGCAGCGCCGAGGCCACCAGGCGGAGCGGAGCCGGTACCCACACCGTCTCCGAGCGGCGCCGCAGCCCCAGCTCGATCGCGCCCGCCACCGCCTCCGGGGTCGTCGACAGCGGCGCCTGCTCCCGGCCGCCCCCCGGCCGCGCCGGGCGCACCACGCCGGGCCGCACCACCATCACGTGCACCCCCGTCCCGTGCAGCGCGTCCCCCAGACCCTGCGCGAAGACGTCGAGCCCCGCCTTCGACGAGCCGTAGATGAAGTCCGAGCGCCGCCCCCGCTCGCCCGCCACCGACGACAGCACCACCAGCGAACCGTGCCCCTGCGCCTGGAGCGCGCCCGCGCACACCAGGGCCGCCGAGACCGCGCCCGTGTAATTGGTCTGCGCGACCCGCACGGCCGCCGCCGGATCGGACTCGTCGCGCGCCTGGTCGCCGAGGACCCCGAAGGCCAGCAGCACCAGATCGACGTCGCCCTCCGCGAAGACCCGCCCCAGCCGCTCCGCGTGGACGTCCGTGTCCAGCGCGTCGAAGGGCACCACACGCACCTCCGCGCCCAGGGCGCGCAGCGAGCCGGCCGCCTCGGCCAGCTCGGGGGAGGGCCGGCCGGCCAGCCAGACCGTGCGGGTCCGGCGGGCGATCAGCCGGCGCACGGTGGCGAGCCCGATCGCGGACGTGCCGCCGAGCAGCAGCAGGGACTGGGGGGCACCGAAGGCGTCCTTCACGACGCATCACTCCTGAACGGTTCAGAGGCCGAGACGGCGGGAGAGGTCCGAGCGGAACACGGACCGGGGATCGAGGGCGGCACGCAGCGCGCGGAAGGCGTCGAGCCGCGGATACATCACGGGAAGCAGCGCGGGCCGCAGCCGGCCGTCCTCGGCGAGGCAGACCCGGCCGCCGGCCGCCGCCACCCGCTCGTCGAGCACGTCCAGGAACCGGCCGAGTCCGCGCGCCCCCGCCGGCACGTCGACGCTCAGGCACCAGCCGCGCACCGGGAACGCCAGCGGGCCCGCCCCGTCCGCGTACACCCGCTCCACGCGCGCGTGCCGAGCGCCCCGGGCGGGGGACCGCCGGTCGGCGAGCAGCGCCAGGAGCCCGCGCAGCACCTCCTCCCGCCCCTCCGGCACGGCGCACCGGTACCGCACGAAGCCCGACCGGGGGCCGCGGCCGTACGCCGGGACCGCACGAGCGCGTGCCAGGCCCGGCAGCGGCCGCAGCCCGCCCGCCCACGGCCCGGGGAAGGACGGCGGGGCCAGCGGGGCACGGCGGGCCCGGTGGCCCCGGGGCAGCCCGGCGTACGGGACCGGCGCGGCGGTCGTCAGGACGGCGCGGCCCCGCCCGCCCGGCTCGACCCGGGCCCGCGCGTACGGCTCCGGGACGGCACCGGGCGCGGTCCAGTGCGCGAGCAGCGCGTCGACGCCACGGAAACGGACGGTCCGCTCCCGCAGGTACGCCGTCTCGACGGGCCGCACCGCCAGCGTCACCGCGAGGACCACACCGGTCAGGCCGAGCCCGCCGACGGTCGCGTCGAAGAGCGGCTCGCCGCGCCGGACGGTCCTGGACCGCCCGTCGGCGCCGAGGAGTTCGAACGCCTCGACCCCGTTCCCGTACCCCGAGGCCACCGTCCCGCCGACCGTCCAGCCGCCCCCGCCGGCCCGCGGGTGGAGCCCGTACGGCAGCAAGGCCCGGGCGAGCGTGCCCAGTTCCGCGCCGGCCTCGCAGACGACGAGGCCCGCCGCCGCGTCCAGGCCGCGGATCCGGTCGAGCGCGGTCAGGTCCAGGACGGTCCCGCCCGCGTTCTGCGCCGCGTCGCCGCAGGACCGGCCGCGGCCGCGGGCGACGGTGCCGCGCGGCCCCCTGGCCAGGACCGCCTCGGCGGCCTCGGCGGCCGTGCGGGGCCGGGCGAGCAGCGCGAGCGAGGGTGCGGTGCGCCCGGCGCCCGTGAGGGGCACGAAGTCGTCGTCCAGGACGAGGGGTTCGACAGCCATGAGGGCGACGGTATCGCCGTGTCCGTCTCTTATGTCGGTATTGCCGTCGCGGCGGTCCGGTGTCGGTCCCCGCACCCCGCCCGCGACCGGGGGATGCTCGGGTCATGGACTGGCTGACCAAGCTCCCCGTCATCGGCCCCTGGCTCGCCCGGCTGATGAGGACGCACGCCTGGCGCTCCTACGAGCGGCTCGACGAGGTGCACTGGACCCGGCTCGCGGCCGCCATCACCTTCCTCTCCTTCCTCGCCCTCTTCCCGCTGATCACCGTCGCCGCCGCCATCGGCGCCGCGCTGCTCACCGACGACCAGCTCGCACGGATCGAGGACAAGCTCTCCGACCAGGTCCCCGGCATCTCCGACCAGCTCGACATCGGCGCCCTCGTCGCCAACGCCGGCACCGTCGGCCTCGTCGCCGGCGCCGTCCTGCTCTTCACCGGCATCAGCTGGATCGGCTCGATGCGCGACTGCCTGCGCGCGGTCTGGCGGCTCGACGACACCGACGAGGGCAACCCGGTGGTCCGCAAGGGCAAGGACGCGATCGTCCTCTGCGGCCTCGGCGGCGTCGCCCTCTGCTCGCTCGCCGCCTCCTGGCTCGGCTCCACGGCCGTCGGCTGGAGCGCCGACCGGATCGGCCTCTCCGGCGGCGGCGCGGGCGGCGTCGTCCTCCAGGCCGCCGCCGTCCTCGTGGCGATGGCCGCCGACTTCCTGATCCTGCTCTACGTCCTCAAGCCGCTGCCCGGCGTCGAACCGCCCCGCCGCCGGCTCGTGGTGGCCGCCCTCATCGGCGCGGCCGGCTTCGAACTCCTCAAGCTCCTGCTCGGCGGCTACATGCGCGAAGTCGCGGCGAAGTCGATGTACGGGGCCTTCGGCGTGCCGGTCGCCCTGCTCCTGTGGATCAACTTCACCGCGAAGCTCCTGCTGTTCTGCTCGGCCTGGACGGCCGTGGACGCTAAGGAGCCGCCCCGGGATCAGGAGCCGGAGCCGCGTCGGACCCGGCCGCCGACGGACGAGGACGAGGCCGTCCCACCGCCGGCCAGCGCCGGTTGACCAGGAACACCGCGCCCGCGAGCAGCACCAGCACCCCGCCCGCGACCGCCAGCGCGATGCCGACGCCGCCCGACCCCCCGTGGGCACCCGCCGCGACGGCAGGCGCGGCCGACTGCGGACGCTCCGGCGCCGCCGCCGCCCCCGACTCCGTACCGCCCGAGGGTCGCGCCACCGGCACCACGTTGCGCGGCGCCACCAGCTCGCCCACCGGCGTCACCTTCCCGGCCGCCGCGAAGCCCCAGTCGAGCAGCCGCGCCGCCTCCTTGTAGACCGCGTGCTGCTCCTTCGACGAGGGGTTCATCACCGTCACCAGCAGCACCCGCCCGTTCCGCTCGGCGACCCCCGTGAAGGTGGCGCCCGCGTGCGTGGTGTTGCCGTTCTTCACCCCGGCGATGCCCTGGTACGGGGCGAGGCCGAAGTCACCGGTCAGCAGCCGGTTGGTGTTCTGGATCTCGAAGGTCTCGCGCTTCTTGCCCGGCTTCGCCTCGCCGGGGAAGGCGGCGCGCGGGGTCGCCGCGTACTCCCGGAACGCCGGCTTCTGCATGCCGCTGCGGGCGATCAGCGTCAGGTCGTACGCGGACGAGACCTGCCCCGGCGCGTCGTAGCCGTCCGGCGACTTCACCTGCGTGTCGAGCGCCTGGAGCTCCGCCGCGTGCGCGTTCATCTCGGCGACGGTCTTCGCGAGTCCCTGGTTCATCTGCGTCAGCACGTGCACGGCGTCGTTGCCCGACCGCAGGAAGACGCCCAGCCACAGGTCCCGGACCGTGTAGCTCTGCTTCTCCTTTATCCCCACGAGGCTCGACCCCGCGCCGATCCCCGCCAGATCCTGGGCGGTCACCAGGTGCGCCCGCCCCGGGTCCGTGAACTTCGGCAGCAGCGTGTCCGCGAAGAGCATCTTCAGCGTGGAGGCGGGCGCAAGGCGCCAGTGCGCGTTGTGCGAGGCGAGCACCGCGCCGCTCTCCGCGTCCGCGACGATCCACGACCGCGCCGACAGCTCCTTCGGCAGCACCGGCGCCCCGGCCCCCAGCTTCACCTGCGTCCCCGGCAGCCCGAGGAGCGCCCCGCCCACCGACGACATGTTCGCCGGCGGCCGGGGCTGCGGCGAGGCGGTCGGCGTGGCGGAGGCCGAGACGGTCGCCGTGGCGGTGGGCGTGCCCCCCGGCTTCACGGGCTCGTCGGCATGGGCGGGCCCGACACCGATCGCGAACGGAAGCAACACAGCGGCGGCGACCGCACCAGCGGTCCTGTTCGAAACAGACACGACCGAGAACGTACATGCCCGCACCGCCGATCCGAACCCCGCGCCCCCTCCCGCGCCCACCGGTCCACCCGGACGCGGGGTCGGTGGGGCGGCCGGTGATACTGGGCCCATGAAGCTCAGCCGTCGCGTCTCCTGGTTCCTGCTCGCGTTCGGAGTCTGGAGCTGGGTCATCTGGGTCACTTTCATCAAAAACCTATGGAACGACGGCAGCGGTCTCGCGTTCGACGACGCGGGGGACCCGACGGCCTACTTCTGGGTCCATCTGCTGCTCGCCGTGACGTCCTTTGTTCTGGGGACGGTGATCGGCGTGATCGGGTTGCGCGGGGTGCGTGCCTCCCGCCGCTCCGCCGACTGACACAAGTGAGGTTCCGGGCGTGATCGCCTTCTTCCTGGTCGTGGTTCTCGGGCTGCTCGCCCTCGTGCACTGGTACGTGTGGCGCCGGATGGTCCGGGACGTGACCGCGCCCGGCGGGCTCGCGCGGCGGATCGGCACGGGGGCGGTGATCGCGCTGCCCGTGCTGTCGGTCGCGGCGCTCGTCTCGGGGCGGGCGGGGGTGCCGTTCGCGGTGCAGCAGGCAGTGGCCTGGCCCGGTTTCCTGTGGCTCGCGACGCTGCTGTACCTGGTGCTCGCGCTCGTGGTGGGGGAGGCCGTGCGGCCGCTCCTGACGCGGTGGCTCGCGCGGCGGGCGGCGGGCGCCGGGGCCGCGGTCCCGGCGGCGGCCGAGAGCCCGGCCCGGACCGGGGCGGCCGCGCCCGTACCGGCGCCCGCGCCCGTTCCCGTACCGGAGAGGCTGCCGGAGCCCGCACCCGCACCCGCCCCCGAGCCCGCCCCCGAGCCCGCACCCACCCCCGCACCCGCCCCCGAGCCGCAGTCCGCCCCCGTCGGGGGCGTGTCGCGGCGGCTCTTCGTCTCGCGGGTGGTCGGCGGGGCCGCCGCCGCCGTCGCCGCGGGGACCGTGGCGAACGGGGCGTACGGGGTGCTGCGCGGGCCCCGGGTCAAGCGGGTGACCGTGCCGCTGGCGAAGCTGCCGCGGGCCGCGCACGGGTACCGGATCGCGGTCGTCTCCGACATCCACCTCGGGCCGACCCTCGGCCGGGCGCACGCGCAGCGGATCGTCGACGCGATCAACGCCACGCAGCCCGATCTGATCGCCGTCGTCGGCGACCTCGTCGACGGCACCGTGGAGAACCTCGGGCCGGCCGCCGAGCCGCTCGCCGGGCTGCGCGCCCGGCACGGCTCCTTCTTCGTCACCGGCAACCACGAGTACTTCTCCGGCGCCGACGCCTGGGTCGACCACGTCCGCGAGCTCGGCATGCGGCCGCTGCGCAACGAGCGCCTGGAGATCGCCGCGGGCTTCGACCTCGCGGGCGTCGACGACGTGGCCGGCGAGTCCGAGGGGCAGGGCCCCGACTTCGTCCGGGCGCTCGGGGACCGCGACCGCTCGCGCGCGGCCGTCCTCCTCGCCCACCAGCCGGTCGTCATCGACGACGCCGTCGCGCACGGCGTCGACCTCCAGCTCTCCGGTCACACCCACGGCGGCCAGCTCTGGCCCGGCAACCTCCTGGCGGGGCTCGCCAACCCGACCGTGGCCGGTTTGGAGCGGTACGGCGACACCCAGCTGTACGTCTCCCGGGGGGCGGGCGCCTGGGGGCCTCCGGTCCGGGTCGGTGCGCCGTCCGACATCACCCTCGTCCAACTCGCCTCGAAACAGGCGTAATCGGCGATTGTCACTCCGTGCTCCGGGGTCGATACGTGCTGCTCATCGACTTAAATTCGCATTTCCCGGACATATGCATGTCGTGTGAAGATTTCCTCTTCCCCCTGTGAAAGCCGTGTGATTGGGTGGCGCAAACGCGACGATTCGGGGGCCGTCGCTCTTTGGGGCGTTTGCACGAAAAAAGGAAGCACGGCAATGCGGTCGACGGTCCGTCTCCGGATCCTCATCACTTGTGGAGTACTGGTGGCCGCGGGGGTGGGGGGCTGGCAACTCCTGCCCTCCGACGAGGGGCGCACCGACCCCATCCCCGTGGGTACGACCGACGAGGTCACCTCGCTGGACCCGGCCGGAGCGTACGACGCCGGCTCCTGGGCGCTCTACGGCAACGTCTACCAGTCGCTGCTGACCTTCAAGCCGGGCTTCACCACCCCGACCCCGGACGCCGCCGAGAGCTGCAGGTTCGTGGGCGACAAGCTGACCACGTACCAGTGCACGCTCCGCGACGACCTCAGCTTCTCCAGCGGGCGCAAGGTGACCGCCGAGGACGTCAAGTACTCCTTCGACCGGATGCTGAAGATCAAGGCGGAGGTCGGTCCCGCCCCGCTCTTCCCCACCCTGAAGAGCGTGGTGGCCGACGGCCGCACCGTCACCTTCCGCCTCGGGGCCCGTGACGCCACCTTCCCGCTGAAGCTGGCCACCGGCGCCGGGTCGATCGTCGACCGCGACCGCTACGAGGCCGACACCCTGCGCCAGGACCACGCCGTCGACGGCACCGGCCCGTACCTCCTCAAGGAGTACAAGCCCGGCCGGAGCGCCCTGTTGGAGCCCAACCCGAAGTACCGGGGCGCGCTGGCGGCGACGGGCCGCCCGGTCCTCGTGAAGTACTTCAAGCAGTCCGAGGACCTGGCGGAGGCGTGGAGGTCCGGCGACGTCCAGGTGACGCACCGCCAGCTCCCGCCGTCCTTCGTGGAGGGCCTCGACACCCACGGCGGCACCCGGCTCACCCAGGCGGAGAGTGCCGAGATCCGCAACATCAACTTCAACACCCGGCCCGGCTCGGTGATGGCGGAGAAGGCGGTGCGCCAGGCGGTCGCGGCCGTCCTCGACCGCCCGGCCATCACCACCGGCACCTACAAGGGCACGGTCGAGCCGCTGTACTCCCTGATCCCGCAGGGCTTCGTCGGCCACAGCACGGCCTTCTACGACCGCTACCCGGCGCCGGACCAGGCGAAGGCGGCGAAGCTCCTGGCGGACGCCGGGGTGGCGACGCCGGTCCGTTTCACCTTCGGCTACCGCCAGGACGCCGCGTACGAGGCGGAGACCGCCGAGATCAAGAAGCAGCTGGAGAAGACCGGCCTCTTCGAGGTGAAGGTGGTGGAGGCCGACTGGCAGGCGTTCCAGAAGGGCTACACCAGTGGCGCCTACGACGCCTACACCGTCGGCTGGCTCCCCGACTTCCCCGACTCGGACAGCTTCACCGCCCCGCTCGTCGGCACCGGGAACGCCCTCTCCAGCGGCTACTCCAGCAGGACCGTCGACCGGCTGATCGCCGAGACCCAGCAGTACGGCGACCGGGCCCGCGCCACCCGCGACTTCAAGACGATCCAGGACGTGGTCGCCCAGGACGTGCCGCTGGTCCCGCTCTGGCAGAAGAACGACTACGTCCTCGCCACCGAGGCCGTCGGCGGTTCGCAGAACCTCTCCGACGGCACCGGCATCTGGCGGCTGTGGGAGCTCTTCTGGATCTGAGCCGTGCTCCCGGCGTCGGTCGGGGCCGCGCTCAGTCCTTCTTCGGGGCGGTCCTGCGGGGCCGTCCCGACGCTGCCATCCCGGCCGCCGTCGGCATGAAGTCGGCGAGCAGTTCGTGGGTCTCCTTGACCAGCGGGCGCAGGATCCGGAAGCGGGAGAGCGAGATCGCCCGCGCGGTCACCGGGGCCAGGCGCTCCACCAGGCGACGGCTGTTGGCGGCGCCCTCGGAGCGGTCGTAGACCCAGAAGAGGACGAGCCCCATCTGCTGGAGCCACAGCAGCTGGGGCAGGGCCTCGGACAGTTCGGGGTCGACCTTGACCGAGGCGCCGGAGATGACCCTGCGGTGCACCTCGATCGCCGCCTCGCGCGGTCCCTCCGACTCGGGGGAGAAGGGCGAGAGCGGGCTGTCCGGGTCGGCGGCGTTCTTGAAGAACTGCGCCGCGAACTCGTGGTACGGCTCCGCGATGTCGAGCCAGGCGAGCAGCACGCCCCTGATGCGGGCGACGAGTTCCTTCTCGCCGCCCTCCAGGACCGGCTTGACGGCCGCCTGGTGTTCCTCGGCGATCCGGTCGTAGAAGCCCTGGACCAGGTGCTCCTTGGACGCGAAGTAGTAGTAGGCGTTCCCGACCGAGACCCCTGCCTCCTGGGCGATGGCCCGCATGGTGGTCTTGTCGTAGCCCCGCTCCCGGAAGAGCCGCAGCGCGGTCTCCAGGATGAGCGTCCGGGTCTGCTCGCTCTTCGGGGCCTTCGCGGCCTTCGGGGTGTCCGGGGCCTGCGCGGTGTCCGGGGCCTTCTTCTCTTCCGTCACGTGGTCGAGCCTAACCGGGCGGACCGGGCGCCTCGCAGTGCCCGTCGGAGCAGTCACCGCCCCCGCCGCCGGGGCCCTTGAGCGCCTCCCGCCACCTGGAGGCGGCGAGGACGGCGGCGCGGGCCAGGGGCTGTCCGGCGGGGGTGGCGAGCCAGTGGGCGCGGGGCCGGTGGTCGGCCAGGGCCCAGAGGCAGACGATCCAGGCGGCCGAGGCGGTGTAGACCTGGCCCCGGTCCCCGATCACGGTGATCTCCCGCAGGGTGGCGGCGTGGTCGAGGTCGGGGAAGAGGTCCCGGGCCCGCTGCGAGCCGGCGGGGACGAGGTCCAGCGGCACGAGCTGCCGCTGGCGCAGCAGCCAGTGCCTGAGGTGGACGCAGAGCGGGCACTCGGCGTCGTACAGGACGGTGAGGCGGCGGACGGGGGTGCCCCGGCGGGTTTCCCCGGAGGCCTCCGGGGGGTCTTCCCGGCGGGCGGTGGTGGTGGTCATGGCCGGGCCCGGTTCAGGCCTGCGGGGCGGGCGGGGCCCAGGGGCCGGGCTTGGGGCCGCCGGTCCAGCCCTGCGGGGCGACCGGCGGGACCTGCTCGCGCTCCATGGCGCCGCGCCGGCGGATCCGGTTGAGGACGTAGACGTTGCCGAGGTGCATCACGCCGAGGACGAGCAGGACGACGCCGAGCTTGACGGACAGGGCCTCGAAGAGCTCCCGGGCGTCGGCGACGGTCTGGTCCTGGCGCAGGTAGAGGGCGACGAAGCCGAAGTTGACGAGGTAGAAGCCGACCACCAGGAGGTGGTTGACGGCGTCCGCGAGCTTCTCGTTCCCGTGCAGCACGTCGGCGAGGAAGATCCTTCCGTTGCGGCTGAGGGTGCGGGCGACCCAGATGGTGAGGGCCACGCTGATCAGCAGGTAGGCGATGTACGCGACGACAGTGAGGTCCATGCCCCACGCTCCCTTGAACGCGTTCAAATGCTGGCAGGCATGACTGTAGACCTCCTCTTGAACGTGTTCAAGTCGCGGGAGAAAGTCATGGCCGGGGGAGTCAGGAGCGTCTACAGTCACGCGGGTGACGCTCTCTCATGACACGGCCGGCACCGGCCCCCAGACCGTCGTCCTGCTGCACTCCGGGGTCTGCGACCGCCGGATGTGGGACGGCCAGTTCCAGGCCCTCGCCGACGCCGGGCACCGGGTCGTCCGCTGCGACCTCCGCGGCTTCGGCGAGACCCCCGTCGACGCGCCCCACGTCCACGCGGACGACGTCCGCGACCTCCTCGACGCCCTCGGCGTCGACCGGGCCGTCCTCGTCGGCTCCTCCTTCGGCGGCGAGGTCGCCCTCGACGTCGCCGTCCGCCACCCCGGCCGCACGGCCGCGCTCGCCCTGCTCTGCGCCGCCGCCCCGGTCGAGCACGAGCCGGGCCCCGAGCTCCGTGCCTTCTTCACGCGCGAGGGAGCCCTCCTGGAGGCCGGTGACGTGGACGCCGCGACCGCCCTCAACGTCGACCTGTGGTGCGGCCCCGACGCCGGCCCGGAGGCCCGCGCCCTCGTCCACGCCATGCAGCGCCGGGCCTTCGAGCTCCAGCTCCCCGTCCCCGAGGAGCACGAGGCCCAACCCTCCGGCGTCACCGAGGACGACCTCCGGGGGGTCACCGTGCCCGCCCTCGTCGTCACCGGCGCCCACGACGTCCCCGACTTCCGCGCGATCGGCGACCGGCTCGCGGAGCTCCTCCCCGACGCCCGCCCCGTCGAGCTCGCCTGGGCCGGCCACCTCCCCGCCCTGGAGCGCCCCGAGGAGACCCTGGCCCTGCTGACCGGCTTCCTGGCCGGAGTAGGCACCCCCGCCGCGGCCGCGGGGTGACCGCCGGCCCGGCCTGCTCGGTGTCGGTGGCCCGCGAGGACGCCGTCGGGACGGTCACCCGCTCCTCGCCCCGTTCCCGCCGTCCCCGACCTCCTCAGCGCACCCCCCGCACCCCCGGGACGAGCGCCGTCGCCAGGCAGCAGCCGCCGACCAGGACCGCCGCCACGGCCAGCGGGACGCCCGGGCCCCACGCGTCGGCGGCGAGCGGCGCGAGCGCGTACCCGACCGGCATCGCGGCGAAGGAGAGGAGCGAGTCGTACGAGACCACCCGGGCCAGCACCTGCTCGGGGATCGTCCGCTGGACGACCGTGTCCCAGACGGGGCCGAGGAAGCCGAGGCCCGCCTGTGCGAGCCCGTACGCGCCGATGACGGCCCAGGCGGGCGCCCCGGCGGCGAGCAGCAGCAGCGGCAGGGCGTAGCTCGCCAGGGCCAGGTTGGCGGCGAGGACGGGCCGCGCGGGGCTGAGCCGGTCGGCGAGCAGGGAGCCGGCGAGCAGCCCCACCGCGCCGACCTGGAGCAGCAGCACCCAGGCGCCCGCCCCGCCGAGCCGGTCGAGGGCGATCGCGGGGCCGAGGGTCATGAGGACGGCGGCGGCGCCGTTCCAGGCGCTGTGCGCGACGAGGCTGGTCCAGTACCAGTCGCGGGACCTGACCTCCCGCCAGCCTTGGCGTAGATCGGTCAGGAAGGGCCGGTGGGGGACCGGCACCCGGTCGATCCGCAGGACGGCGAGGAGCGCGGCGCCGACCGCGAAGGAGGCGGCGTCGAGGACGAAGGCCCAGCCGGGTCCGACGGTGAGGACGAGCGCGCCGGCGAGCGCGGGCCCGCCGACGCGGGTCGCGCTGGACGCGATCCCCATGGCGGCGTTGGCCCGGTGCAGTGCGGCCTCGGCCACCGTCCCGCGCACCAGCGGGGAGGAGGTCGGCATGGCGAAGGCGCCGGCCGCCCCGCCGACGGCCGAGGCGGTCGCGATCAGCCACAGGGTGGGGCTGCCGCCGAGGAGCTGGAGGCCGACGAGGAGCTGGGCGGCGCACCGGACGAGGTCCATGGCGAGCGCGATGGAGCGGGCGTCGAAGCGGTCGGCGAGCACCCCGCCGACGGGCAGCAGGAGCAGCTTGGGGACCATCGCGCAGGTGAGGACCAGGGCGAGCGCGCCGGTGGAGCCGGTGGCCTCCAGGACGGCGAGGGCGAGCGCGGCGGGGATCACGGCGTCGCCGGTGAGGGAGAGGACCCGTCCGGTGAAGAGCAGTCGGAAGGGGCGGGTGCGCAGCGGGTGGAGGACGGGAGGCGGGGCGGTGACGGGAGCGGCCATGGGCGCAGGATATTTCGGTGTCGAATAATTCGGCAACGAAATATCTCTACGGGAGGCGGCCGGGCCCCCGCACGTACGATCGCCCCATGAACCAGCCGGACCCCGCAGCGCCCCAGGCACAGGACTGGACCGACGGCCACGTCGCCCGCTGGCAGCCCGTCCTGCCCGAGCTCGACCCCGTCGTCGAAGGCGCGGTCACCCGGATGAAGAAGCTCTCCGTCCACCTCCGCCGGGTCCGCGAGCAGTCCCTCCTCGACTTCGACCTCGAACGCCACGAGTTCGACACCCTGCACAAGCTGGCCGGCCGCGGCGGCTCCGCCGCCCCCTCCGAGCTGGCCCAGGACCTCGACCTGGCCCCCGCCTCGGTCACCGGCCGGCTCGACGCCCTGGAGAAGCGCGGTCTGGTCCGCCGCACCCCTTCCACCACCGACCGCCGCCGGGTCGTCGTCGAGCTCACGGAGGAGGGCCGGACCGTCTGGGTCGGCGCCATGGACGTCCTCGGCCACGAGGAGGAGCGCCTCCTGGGCGTCCTCGACCCCGCCGAGCGCGCCACCCTGAACGACCTCCTGCGCCGCGTCATGCTCGCCGCCGAGGCCGACCCGGACCTCCCCCACTGGCCGCGCTGAACCCGCTGCCGGTGTGCCCGGTCCGCCCCTCGGCGCCGGGCCTCCGGACGCGGGAAGGCCCCGCCTCCCAGGGGGAGACGGGGCCTTCCGCGGCACTGCGACGGGATCAGAAGCGACGCGTGATGAGCGCGCGCTTCACCTCCTGGATCGCCTTCGTGATCTCGATGCCACGCGGGCAGGCGTCCGTGCAGTTGAACGTGGTGCGGCAGCGCCACACGCCGTCCTTGTCGTTCAGGATCTCCAGGCGCTGCTCGCCGCCCTCGTCGCGCGAGTCGAAGATGAAGCGGTGCGCGTTGACGATCGCGGCCGGACCGAAGTACTGGCCGTCGTTCCAGAAGACCGGGCAGGACGACGTGCACGCGGCGCACAGGATGCACTTGGTGGTGTCGTCGAAGCGCTCGCGGTCCTCGGGGGACTGCCGGCGCTCGCGGGTCGGCTCGTTCCCCTTGGTGATGAGGAAGGGCATGACGTCGCGGTACGCCTGGAAGAAGGGCTCCATGTCGACCACGAGGTCCTTCAGCACCGTGAGGCCCTTGATGGGCTCGACGGTGATCGGCTTCTCGGGGTTGAGGTCCTTGATCAGCGTCTTGCAGGCGAGCCTGTTCTTGCCGTTGATCCGCATGGCGTCGGAACCGCAGATGCCGTGCGCGCAGGAGCGACGGAAGGTCAGCGTGCCGTCGAGGTCCCACTTGATCTTGTGGAGACCGTCGAGCACGCGCTCCTTCGGGTCGATCTCGACCTGGAAGTCCTCCCAGACCACCGCGTCCGAGATCTCGGGGTTGAAGCGGCGGATCCGGAAGGTGACCGTGATGTACGGGGAGGCGGCGGACTCCGCCTCGACCTTGTCCAGAACGGGGGTGGCCATCAGTACTTACGCTCCATCGGCTGGTAGCGGGTCGTCACGACCGGCTTGTAGTCGAGACGCACGGTCTCGGAGCCGTCCTCGCCGACCTCGCGGTACGCCATCGTGTGGCGCATGAAGTTGACGTCGTCGCGGTTCGGGTAGTCCTCGCGGTAGTGACCGCCGCGGGACTCCTTGCGCGCCAGGGCCGAGACGGCCATGACCTCGGCCAGTTCGAGCAGGTTGCCCAGCTCGATGGCCTCCAGGAGGTCGGTGTTGAAGCGCTTGCCCTTGTCCTGGATGGACACGTTCTTGTAGCGCTCGCGCAGCTCGGCGATCTTCTCGACGGCCGTCTTGATGGTCTGCTCCGTGCGGAACACCATCACGTTGGCGTCCATCGTCTCCTGGAGCTCGCGGCGCAGGTCGGCGACCCGCTCGCTGCCCGTGGAGTTGCGCAGGTTCTCGATCTGCGCGACGACCAGGGACTCCGGGTTCTCCGGCAGCTCGACGTAGTCGTGCGTGTGGGAGTACTCGGCGGCGGCGATGCCCGCGCGGCGCCCGAAGACGTTGATGTCGAGCAGCGAGTTGGTGCCGAGGCGGTTGGCGCCGTGCACCGACACGCAGGCGACCTCGCCGGCCGCGTACAGGCCCGGCACGACGGTGGTGTTGTCCGCCAGGACCTCACCCTCGACGTTGGTCGGGATGCCGCCCATGGCGTAGTGCGCGGTGGGCTGGATCGGGATCGGGTCCGTGTACGGCTCGATGCCGAGGTACGTACGGGCGAACTCGGTGATGTCCGGGAGCTTGGCGTCGAGCTGCTCCGGCGGGAGGTGCGTCAGGTCCAGGTAGACGTGGTCGCCCTCGGGACCGCAGCCGCGGCCCTCGCGGATCTCCGTGTAGATGGAGCGGGAGACGACGTCACGGGACGCGAGGTCCTTCATGACCGGCGCGTACTTCTCCATGAAGCGCTCGCCGTCCTTGTTGCGGAGGATGCCGCCCTCACCGCGGGCGCCCTCCGTGAGCAGGATGCCCATGCGCCAGATGCCCGTCGGGTGGAACTGGAAGAACTCCATGTCCTCCAGGGGCAGGCCGCGGCGGTAGCAGGCGGCCTGGCCGTCACCGGTCAGGGTGTGGGCGTTCGACGTCACCTTGAAGAACTTGCCGGTGCCGCCGGAGGCGTAGATGACCGCCTTCGCCTGGAAGACGTGGATCTCGCCGGTGGCCAGCTCGTACGCGACGACGCCCGCCGACTTCTTGACGCCGTCCTCCTCCACGATGAGCTGATCGAGGACGTAGAACTCGTTGAAGAACTCCACACCCTCCTTGATGCAGTTCTGGTAGAGGGTCTGGAGGATCATGTGGCCGGTGCGGTCGCCCGAGTAGCAGGACCGGCGGACCGGGGCCTCGCCGTGGTTGCGGGAGTGACCGCCGAAACGGCGCTGGTCGATCTGGCCCTCGGGCGTGCGGCCGAACGGCAGGCCCATCTTCTCCAGGTCGAGGACGGCGTCGATGGCCTCCTTCGCCAGGATCTCGGCGGCGTCCTGGTCGACCAGGTAGTCACCGCCCTTGACCGTGTCGAAGGTGTGCCACTCCCAGTTGTCCTCCTCCACGTTGGCCAGCGCGGCGGCCATGCCGCCCTGCGCGGCGCCCGTGTGGGAGCGGGTGGGGTAGAGCTTCGTCAGCACGGCGGTGCGGCTGCGCTTCGTCGCCTCGATGGCGGCGCGCATGCCGGCGCCGCCGGCGCCGACGATGACGGTGTCGTACTTGTGGATCTTCATGACGTGGATTACCTCAGCCCCGTGGCTAGCGGATGTTCGGGTCGAAGGTGAAGATCACCAGCGTGCCCAGAAGGATGGTGAACACCGTGGCGGTGTACAGCAGGCCCTTGAGCCACAGGCGCGTGTTGGCGCGCTCCGCGTAGTCGTTGATGACCGTGCGGAGGCCGTTGGCGCCGTGCAGCATGGCCAGCCACAGCATCAGCAGGTCCCAGACCTGCCAGAACGGGGACGCCCAGCGGCCGGCCACGAAGGCGAAGCCGATCTTGGAGACGCCGCCGTCCAGGAAGAGCTGGATCAGCAGGTGGCCGAGGACGAGGACCACGAGGACCACGCCCGAGAGGCGCATGAAGAGCCACGCGGCCATCTCGAAGTTGCCGCGGGTCGCGCGCGGGGTCTTGCCCGTGCGCTTGCGGGGGGCCTCGATGTACGGGGCCGGGTTGTCCACGTCGAAGGACGTGTCCTTGACGGGACCGATCGAGGAGGTGGTGTCAGCGGACATGAGGCGCGTCAGCTCCCGAACAGTTCACGTGCGGCGTGCCCGAGGATCGGGTACAGCGAGAAGGCCATCAGCACGACCCAGATGCCCACGACGGTCCAGAGCATCTGCTTCTGGTAGCGGGGGCCCTTGGACCAGAAGTCCACGGCGATGACCCGGAGGCCGTTCAGCGCGTGGAAGAGGATGGCGGCGACCAGGCCGTACTCCAGAAGAGCGACGATCGGCGTCTTGTAGGTCGCGACGACCTCGTCGTACGCCTCGGGCGAGACGCGGACGAGAGCGGTGTCCAGCACGTGTACGAACAGGAAGAAGAAGATGAGGACGCCGGTGACTCGATGAGCCACCCAGGACCACATTCCTTCCCGGCCGCGGTACAGCGTTCCAGCCGGCACGGAAAAACCCTCCGGGAGCGGGGATCGGGGCCCGGCCGGCTTCTCTGTCGGTCTGGCCCGGCCGGGTACGGTCCACCGGCCCCGGTCATCGTAGCGACGACTTGTCGGTTCGTTCGCGCGGGGTCCTTCAGTGTGATCAAACAGGCACGGACGGGCTATCGTCCGAGGCCGTTTCGGGCGATTCCGGGGAGAATCACGGGTTCCGCCAGGCCGGGGTGAGCTCCCGGGCGAGCGCGAAGGCGAGCCGGGAGCGGGCCAGCCGGCGCAGTTCGTCGGCCGCGACGACCCGCTCCTCCTCCGGTTCGTTGCCGAGACGTGACCGGATTCCGGCCAGGACCACGTCAAGTCGCTCGCCCGGCCGCACCCCGTCCAGGCTGATGACGAACGCATGGCCGAAGCGGCTCTCGTACGCGGCGTGGGCGGCGCGCAGCGCGGTCCGGGCGGCCGGCGGCGCGTCCGGGTGGGGCAGCGCGGAGGACTCGGCGGCCAGCGCCTCGTCGAGGTCGGCGCCCGTCAGGTCGTACCCGGCCTCCTCGGCGGCGGCCAGCAGGGCGTCCACCGTGGGGTACGGCCGGTGGGCGGCGATCCGCTCGGCCCAGCGGCGGCTGTGGCAGCAGGAGAGCAGCCGTTCCACGGCCTCGGCCGGGGCGGCGGCGTTCAGCGACAGCAGGCCGTGCGGGGCGCCGGAGGACTTCTGGGCGGGTATGGCAGGGGCGTCCGCCGGACCCGGCTTGCGGCAGGGGGCATGGGTGTCGCTGGTCAGCGTGGGCTCCGGGACGGCGGGACGAATGGGGTGGGCGTGACACAACGTTATCGACGGGACGGGGGAAGTGTCCGACGAGTGCGCGAATTTCACCCGGAAGGGAGAGTTTAGGAACGTGTGATGGACGTGAAGATTCCGTTCCTGCCGGTGGGGAAGCGCGCCCCGCGATTGGCCGGGTCGGCCCGGGTGGGGGAGGATGCGTGGGATGCGGCACTCCCCAAGGGGCCCCCTGCGCGGCCCGGCTCTCCTGGCGGCCGCGGTGGCCCTGACCACCGTGGCGGCCTGCTCGGGCGGCTCCCCCTCCGGCGCGGACGCCCCGTCACCCTCCGGTACGGCCCCGGCGGCGACCACCTCGGCCGCCAAGCCCACCGCCGCGCCGACCCCGAGCCCCACGCCCACCCGGACCTACCCGCTCTCCCGGACCCCCCGCACCGTCCCCGCCGTCCGCTCCCACGAGCCGGCCCGCGGGCCCGGCTGGAAGCCCGCCGCGCGGGCCGGGGTCGTCCTCGGCGCCGGCAGCGCGGGCCTCGCCGACGAGGGCCGGCTGCTCGCCCAGGAACTGGGGCTGCGCTACCGCGGCGAGGCCGCGGCGGGACCGGGCGACGTCGAGCTGGCGCTCGGCGGCGAGGGCGCCGCCGAGTCGTACACGCTCACCGTGAAGGACGGCCGGGTCCGGATCACCGGGCCCGACGAGGCCGGCGTCTTCTACGGCACCCGCACCCTCAAGCAGTCGGTGAAGGGCAGCGGCGCGATGCCCGAGGGCACGGTCGCGGACCGCCCGGCGAAACCGCAGCGCGGGCTCAACGTCGACATCGCCCGCAAGCACTTCACCGCCGCCTGGCTGGAGGACCGGATCCGGGAGATGGGCGACCTCAAGCTCAACCAGCTCGGGCTGCACTTCTCCGACGACCAGGGCTTCCGGATCGAGTCCGACTCGCACCCCGAGGTCGTGTCGAAGCAGCACCTCACCAAGGCGGAGGTCCGCCGGATCCTCGCCCTCGCCGCGAGCCGGCACGTCACCGTCGTCCCCGAGATCGACTCGCCCGGGCACCTCGGCGCGGTCATCGCCGCCCACCCGGACCTCCAGCTGGTCAGCGTCAGCGGCCGCACCCCGCGCGGCGCCGTCGACATCTCCGACCCGGACGCGGCCAGGATCGTCGACGACCTGCTGCGCGAGTACACCGCGCTCTTCCCCGGCGCCTACTGGCACCTCGGCGCCGACGAATACGTGGCGCTGATGGCGAAGAACCCCGAGGCGACCTACCCGGGGCTCGCCCGCGCGGCCCGGGAGGCGTACGGCCCCTCCGGCCGCGTCCAGGACCTGGCGACCGACTGGCTCAACGACCGCGCCGCCACCGTCCGGCCCACCGGCAAGACCCTCAAGGCCTGGAACGACGGCTTCTTCGCCGGCGGCGTGGTGAGCGCGGCGAAGGACATCGAGGTCGAGTACTGGACGGGCAAGGAGTACGGCGCCCGGCCGCCGCTCGCGTACCTCCAGGCGGGCCGCAGGCTGGTCAACCTCAACGACGAGTACCTCTACTACGTGCTCGGCGAGCCCAACGCCTTCACGTACCCGACCGGCCGCCGCATCTACGAGCAGTGGACCCCGCTGGTCGTCCGCGGCACCACGCCCGTCCCGGCCCGCTACGACGCGCAGATCCGGGGCGCCCGGTTCGCCGTCTGGTGCGACCTGTCCGGCGCCCAGACCCAGGACCAGGTGGCCGCCGGCATCCGCCTCCCGCTCGCGGCCCTCTCCCAGAAGGTGTGGGACCCCCGCACACCCACGCGCCCCTGGTCCGAATTCCGCGCCCTGGCGACGAAGGTACGCGGCTGAGCTGCGGCCACTCCCTGGACGGAACGCCTCCGCCTGGCATACGTTCCGGCGGCTTCGGACACGTCTCCACCCGCACCGCCGGCGTCCTCGCGATTCTGTTCGTACGCCGTCTGACCTCTATGCAGCACACCAAGGCCACTGGCATGCTTTCGGCCGCCAAGTGACGAGAAAGCGCCCTTCGGCGCAGAAGTGGACGTAGAGAGTCCGCATCGGGTGGCGAGGAGGCGTCCATGACGTCGAGTACGGGCCGGAGTCTGGTGGAGCTGATCGACGGGACCGACGGGCGCGGCCTCGCCGCCGCCGGGCTCGCCTGTCTGGACCGGTGCCTGCCGCTGCTCGCGCCCGACCGGGCCGAGGTGCTGCGGCCGGTGTGGGCGGCGGTCGCGCGCGCGGACGGCGCCGCCTGGGCCGAGGCCGTCGGCAAGGCGCGGGTCGGGCTGGACGGCGCGGGCGGCGGGGCCGCCGACGAGGGCGGGGTCGTCACCCTGGTGCGCGCGATGGCCGACGGGATGCCCGACGCGTGGGCCGAGGCGCCCCTGCGTACCTGGGCCGAGCGGTGCTCGGCCGTGGCGCTCGCCGTGCACCGCCTGTACGACGTGGGCGAGGACGGCCCGCTGCAGGCCGGTGAGCTCCGCCGGCAGCTGGCCGTGCTCGACGCGGTCGCCCACGGCCCGACGGGACTGCGCCGGGCGCGTGAGCTCTCCGTCGAGGGCGGCCGGGTGCTGCGCGCGGTGGTCTCCCGCCGGGCCCGTACCGCCTGAGGCTCAGCCCTCGGTGGGCACCTCGACCGTCGCGGAGGCGATGAGTTCGGAGATCTGCCGCTCGGCCGTGGTCTTCTCCAGGCCGAGGCCGCTCAGCACGCCCGCCCCGTCCTCGTGCTCCAGGAGCGCGAGGAGGATGTGCTCGGTGCCGACGTAGTTGTGCCCGAGCCGCAGCGCCTCGCGGAAGGTCAGTTCGAGCACCTTCTTCGCCGCCGCGTCGTACGGGAGGAGCGACGGCACCTCCTCGACGGCGGGCGGCAGCGTGGGCGTGACCGCCTCGCGCAGCTGCTCGGGGGTGACGCCCTGCGAGGTGATCCACAGGACGGCGAGCCCCTCGGGCTCGGCGAGCAGGCCGAGGGCGAGGTGGCCGGGCACGGTCTCCGCGTTCCGCGCGGCGATCGCCTCGTTCTGCGCGGCGACGACGACCGAGCGGGCGCGCGGGGTGAAGCGGGCGAACCCGGCGTTCGGGTCCATCTTCTCGGTGTCGGGGTCCTTGGGGACGAAGCGCTTCTGGGCGGCCTGGCGGGTGACGCCCATGCTGCGGCCGATGTCGGTCCAGGAGGCGCCGGAGCGGCGGGCCTGGTCGACGAAGTGGCCGATGAGGTGGTCGGCGACCTCGCCGAGGTAGTCCGCCGCGATGACCGCTCCGGAGAGCTGGTCCAGCGTGTCGGGGTGGACCTTCTTGATCGCTTCGATGAGTTCGTCGAGACGGATGCTGATCTGAGGAACCACGGGCTGCGTCATGAGGCAACCTTAGGTTGACAGTGCCTGCACTGTCAACGAGTGGTTGACACTCTGGGGGGAGACTTCTTTCGGGTGGTGTGTCCTATGGCGTGAAAGTGGGATGAAACGCCCATCGGGGTAAGGGTCCGCCCTGGAACACCCCCGGAAAAGGGAGACGACCGGGGCCGCCACCCCCCACAGGAGAGGCCCCGGTCGTCATCCACGGAGCCGCAGCACGGCTCCGTACTCCATACAGCGCCGGGCGTGCGGTTTCTGTCACACCGCCCGCACCGGAGCGAAGGTTGCAAGTTGCACAAGGTGCCCGCCCCGCGTGGACGCGACACCGGGAAGCGACGTAGCGTGCTGGAGCGCGAAGCGGACCCGGCGGCGATGACCAGCCCCGATTCCGCCGGCGACGTGCTGACGCGCGCGCGGACGCGACGACGAACAGGGTTTGGGGAGTGCTGGGGGACGACGCGGAGCTGACGGCCGCGGTGCTCGCTGCGCAGAACGGGGACGAAGACGCCTTCCGTACTGTGTACCGCGCCGTGCACCCCCGTCTGCTGGGCTACATGCGCACGCTGGTCGGGGACGCCGACGCCGAGGACGTCACCTCGGAGGCCTGGCTCCAGATCGCCCGCGACCTCGACCGCTTCGGCGGCGACGCGGACCGCTTCCGCGGCTGGGCGGCCCGGATCGCCCGCAACCGCGCCCTGGACCACCTCCGGATGCGCGGCCGCCGCCCCGCCTCCGGCGGCGACGAGACCGAACTGACCGACAAGCCCGCCGACTCCGACACCGCAGGCGAAGCCCTGGAGGCGCTCTCCACCGACGACACCCTGCGACTCATCGCCCGCCTCCCGCAGGACCAGGCCGAGGCCGTCGTCCTGCGCGTCGTCGTCGGCCTCGACGCCAAGTCCGCCGCCGAGGCCCTCGGCAAGCGCCCCGGCGCCGTCCGCACCGCCGCGCACCGCGGCCTGAAGAAGCTCGCCGAACTCCTCGGCGTCGACGCGGCCGCCGCCGGAGCGGACCCCGGCGACGAAGCCGGCGACGGGGCGCCGGGCCTCGGCGGAGTGCCCCCGCAGCGCGGCCGGAATCCCGGGTTCATAGCCCCCGGCGGTGTGACGCATTGGCGTCCGCGTACGCAGAAGGACATGTGATGGCCGACGAGCGGTACCAGTGGCTCGATCCCGACGCCGCGGAGCGGCTGCTCCGGGGTGAGCCCGTCGACCCCGCGGACCCGGCGGGCCGCGCCGGCGCCGCCGCCCTCGCCGACGCCCTCGCCACCGTCCGGGTCCCCTCTGCCCCCGCCGCCGGCGAACCGCTCGCCGGGGAGGAGGCCGCCCTCGCCGCCTTCCGCACCGCCGCCACCGCCCGCGCCGCGTCCGCCGCCCGCACGGCGGCGCCCGGCGCCGCCCGCCGCTGGGGTCGCTCCCTGCGGTACGGGCTCGCCGCCGCGCTCGCCGCCGTCACCGTCGGCGGCGTCGCCGTGGCCGCCGGCACCGGAGTCCTCCCGCTGGTCGACCGGGAACCGTCCCGTACGGCCACCGCCGCCGACCCCGCGGTCCCGACCGGCGGACCGGGCGAACCCACCGCCGGGATCCGCCGCCTCCCCGACCCGACGCGGAGCGCCGCCCCGGACCCGTCCACCCCCGGCACCACCCCCACGCCCGAACCGCGGGACGGCACCCCCGCGACCACCCGCCCCGGCACCACCCCCTCCGCCGAGCCCACCGGCCGCGACGGGGACGACGACACCGGCGGCCGGGACGGCGACACCCGCGAGGCCAGGGCCGAGGCCTGCGGCGACTACCGCTCCGGCCGCCTCGACGAGGCCGGCCGCCGGCGGCTCACCGCCGCCCTGCGCACCGGCCAGTCCCTGCGCGCCTACTGCGACGCCCTCCTCGGCCCCGCCGCCGACAGGCCCGGCGGGAAGGGCGGGGGCGACGACGAGGGCGCCGACGGCGACGGCCCGGGCACGGGCGGGGACGAGGGGAACCGGGACACCGGCACCGACATCGGCCGCGGCACCGTCCCGACGCCCACCGACCCCGGCCGCAAGCGCGGCCGGAGCGGCGGTGGCGCCGACCGGTCCGACCCGAAGGACCGGCCGAAAGCCAAGCCCCGGGCGAAGTCGCCGGAGCGGCAGAAGTCGCAGGAGCAGACGAAGACGCAGGTCACGGCGGGTGCGAAGCCCCTCGCGCTCGCCCCGGCCGGCGCCGCCGGGGGAGCCCCGGCGACGCGGGTGTGACACTTTCGGGCCCGTCGGCGCAGTACTGAGTGAGCCGACTGGTCATCGGCCGCGCAGAGAGCCGGGGTTCCCCCCGTACCTACGGCTCCGCGCACCCGGCGCGGGTGGGGCACGTTCCCCCGGCCCCACCCGCGCCCCTTCTTCCCGCCCCGTCCGCTACCAGTGGACGACGACCTTGTCGCCGACCTTCACCTGGTCGAAGAGGGCCGCGAGCTTCGCCCGGTCCCGGACGTTCACACAGCCGTGCGAGGCCCCGTTGTAGCCGCGGGCCGCGAAGTCCGACGAGTAGTGCACCGCCTGGCCGCCGCTGAAGAACATCGCGTACGGCATGGGCGTGTGGTAGATCGTCGACGTCCAGTCCTTCGCCTTCCAGCCCACCGCGAAGGTGCCCTCGCGGGTGGGCGTGTTCTCCGAGCCGAAGCGCACGTCCATCGACGACACCACCCGGCCGTCGATCATCCAGGCCAGCGTCCGGCTCTCCTTGCTGATGCAGAGCACCCGGCCCTTCATGCAGGCCGCGGCCGGCGCGTCCAGCTCGTTGGTCGTCGACGGCTCCAGCTCGTCCGCCGTCGGCTTCCGCGACAGGCCGACGAGCCGCTGCCAGGTCGCCTCGTCCACCGAGCCCGTCGCGGGCAGCCCCCGCTTCTTCTGGAAGGCCGAGACCGCCTTCCCCGTGATCGAACCGTAGAAGCCGGTGGGCGCCCGGTCGAAGTGGTCGAGCTGCCGCAGCCGCGCCTGGAGCTCGCGCACCTGCTCGTTCTCGTCGCCGTCCGCCATGAGGACCTTCGCCGCGGGCGCGGGCGCGGGCGACGACGGCTTGGCGTCGGACCCGCCGGGCGCGGACCCGCCGGACGCGGAACCACCGGGCGTCGGCGCGGACGAGGCCGACGCGGCCGGCGGGGTGGAGCCGCCGCCCGCCGGAGCGGGCGCGCTCGCCGTCGGAGCCCCGGAGGCCCGCGCCCCGCCGCCGGGCCCGGCCGCCTGGGCCGTACAGCCCGTGGCGACGAGCGCGACGGCGGCGGTCGCGAGCACGGCTCTGCGTATGACGGACGAACGCTTCATGGTGGCCCCCCGGGAACTCGACTGTGCCCATAGGGATGCTTCCCGTTCGCCCGCGGTTGCGCCTCCGGCCGGGCGAACCGCCGATGTTGTGAGCAAGGTCCCAGCCTGCTGACCTCCACCGGACCGCGCACCCGCCGCTACAGTCCGTCGCGAGGGTCGGTAGCAGGAGCGCGGCAGCACATCACACGGGAGGCACAGCACATGGCACGCGAGTCGGAGTCGGGACTGCCCATCGAGCCGGTCTACGGCCCGGACGCCCTGGAGGGCTGGGACCCGGCGGAGAAGCTGGGCGAACCGGGTGCGTACCCCTTCACGCGAGGCGTCTACCCGTCGATGTACACCGGACGGCCGTGGACGATGCGGCAGTACGCCGGCTTCGGCACCGCCGTGGAGTCCAACGCCCGGTACAAGCAGCTGATCGACAACGGCACGATGGGCCTGTCGGTCGCCTTCGACCTGCCCACCCAGATGGGCCACGACTCCGACGCGGCGATCGCCAGCGGCGAGGTCGGCAAGGTCGGCGTGGCCATCGACTCCGTCGACGACATGCGGGTCCTCTTCGACGGCATCCCGCTCGACAAGGTCTCCACGTCGATGACGATCAACGCCCCCGCCGCCCTCCTCCTGCTGATGTACCAGCTGGTCGGCGAGGAGCAGGGCGTGCCCGCCGAGAAGCTCACCGGCACGATCCAGAACGACGTGCTGAAGGAGTACATCGCCCGCGGCACGTACATCTTCCCGCCCAAGCCCTCGCTGCGGCTGATCGCGGACATCTTCAAGTACTGCAAGGCCGAGATCCCGAAGTGGAACACGATCTCGATCTCCGGCTACCACATGGCCGAGGCCGGCGCCTCGCCCGCGCAGGAGATCGCGTTCACCCTCGCCGACGGCATCGAGTACGTCCGCACCGCCGTCGCGGCCGGCATGGACGTCGACGACTTCGCCCCCCGGCTCTCCTTCTTCTTCGTGGCCCGCACGACGATCCTGGAGGAGGTCGCGAAGTTCCGCGCCGCCCGCCGGATCTGGGCGCGGGTGATGAAGGAGGAGTTCGGCGCGAAGAACCCCAAGTCGCTGATGCTCCGCTTCCACACCCAGACCGCCGGCGTGCAGCTGACGGCCCAGCAGCCCGAGGTCAACCTCGTGCGCGTCGCCGTCCAGGGCCTGGCGGCCGTGCTCGGCGGCACGCAGTCGCTGCACACCAACTCCTTCGACGAGGCCATCGCGCTCCCCACGGACAAGTCCGCCCGCCTGGCGCTGCGCACCCAGCAGGTCCTCGCGTACGAGACCGACGTGACCGCCACCGTCGACCCCTTCGCCGGCTCGTACGTGGTCGAGAAGATGACCGACGACGTCGAGGCCGCCACCCTCGAACTCATGGCGAAGGTCGAGGAGCTGGGCGGCGCGGTCAACGCCATCGAGCGCGGCTTCCAGAAGAACGAGATCGAGCGCTCGGCGTACCGGATCGCGCAGGACACCGACTCCGGCGAGCGGGTCGTCGTCGGCGTCAACCGCTACACGATCGACGTCGAGGAGCCCTACGAGCCGCTGCGCGTCGACCCGGCCATCGAGGCCCAGCAGGCCGAGCGCCTCGCCAAGCTGCGCGCCGAGCGCGACCAGCCGGCCGTCGACGCCGCCCTCGCCGCCCTGAAGAAGGCGGCCGAGGGCACCGACAACGTCCTCTACCCGATGAAGGACGCCCTCAAGGCCCGCGCCACCGTCGGCGAGGTCTGCAACGCCCTCCGCGAGGTCTGGGGCACCTACACGCCCAGCGACGTCTTCTGACCGAACGCCCGTTTCGTCCGACGGTTGAAACGTGAAAGCGGAGTGTCGTACCGGTGTGCGACACTCCGCTCCATGCTGGGTGTCACCGATCTGCCGACCTATCTCGCCGGGCTCGTCCTCATCATCCTCCTGCCGGGGCCGAACTCGCTGTACGTGCTGTCCGTCGCCGCCCGCAAGGGCACCCGGACCGGATACAAGGCCGCCGCCGGCGTCTTCACCGGCGACACGATCCTGATGACGCTGGCCGCCCTCGGCGCGGCCTCCCTGCTCCAGACCACCCCGCTGCTCTTCACCGTCGTCAAGTACGCGGGCGCCGGCTACCTGGCCTGGATGGCGTACGGCATGCTCCGCGCCGCCCTCGCCACGTGGCGCTCCCGCCGCGAGCCCGCCGAGGCCGCGGCCGAGGCGGCGGAGACCGGCCCCGCCGAGCGCCCCTACCGCCGGGCGCTCGTCATCAGCCTCTTCAACCCGAAGGCGATCCTCTTCCTGATCTCCTTCTTCGTGCAGTTCGTGGACCCCTCCTACGCCTACCCGGCGCTCTCCTTCCTGGTCCTCGGCACCCTGCTCCAGCTCGGCAGCTTCCTCTACCTGACGACGCTGATCTTCAGCGGCACCCGCCTCGCCGCCGCCTTCCGCCGCCGCAAGCGCCTCTCCGCCGGCGCCACCTCCGCCGCCGGCGCCCTCTTCCTCGGCTTCGCCGTGAAGCTCTCCCTGAGCAGCGCCGCCTGACGCCGCTTGACCCTCACACCGTGTGAGGCCGTTCCGTAGGGGGCGTCATGTTCACCATCGGAGACTTCGCCCGACACGGGCGGGTGTCGGTCCGGATGCTGCGTCACTACGACGCGATCGGACTGCTGCGCCCGGCCCACGTCGACCCGCACAGCGGTTACCGCTTCTACACGGCCGGCCAGCTCGCGCGGCTCAACCGCGTCATCGCGCTCAAGGACCTCGGCTTCACGCTGGAACAGGTGGGGGCCATCCTCGACGACGAGATCGGCGCGGACGAGCTGCGGGGGATGCTGCGGCTGCGCCAGGCCGAGCTGGAAGCGGCCCTGGAGGCGGCGCGGGCCCGGCTCGCCCAGGTCGGCGCGCGGCTCCGAGCCATCGAGAGCGAGGGACGCATGTCCACGCAGGACGTCGTCGTCAAGAAGATCCCGGCCGTCCGGATCGCCGAACTGAGCGCGTCGGCCACCGGCTTCGAACCGGAGGCGATCGCGCCCGTCATCGGGCCGCTGTACGAGGAGCTGTGCGGCCGGCTGGAGGCCGCCGGGGTCACCGGGTTCGGGCCGGGTATCGCCTTCTACGAGGACGCCGGGAAGGGCGACGGCTCGGTCGTCGTGCACGCCGGCATGACCGTGCCGGAGGGCACGGAGGCGGAGGGCGTGCTCGTGCACGTGCTGGAGGGCTTCGAGGCCGCGACCGTGGTGCACCGCGGTTCCATGGACGACGTCCTGCCGACCGCGCAGGCCCTCGCCGCCTGGATCGACACCAACGGGTACGCCTCCGCCGGCCACGCCCGCGAGCTGTACCTGGAGTGCCCCGAGGACCCGGCCGGCTGGGTCACCGAGATCCAGGAGCCGATCCGCCGCCCCTGACGGCGGCGGGGCCCGGGACCTCCGCACAGGTCCCGGGCCGGTCTCGCGCGGCTACTTCCTGAGCGCCTTCCGCAGCCGCAACGCCCGGCGGGCCAGCCGGCGGACCCCCGGGTGGCGGGGGACCGGCAGGCCGCCCGGCAGGTCCAGGACGGTGAGCCGGCGGCGGGTGAAGTGGTGCCGGGTGCGCTCGGCGTACGGCCCGGACAGGTGGCGGACCGCCGCCTCCCGCAGGTCGGCCCGTATGTTCGGCTGCATCGCGAACCCGACGGCGGCGACCAGGTCGTCGAGGCGCGCGGCGTCCGTCACCGGCTCCTCGTCCTCCGGGCCCGGCACCAGCGGCGGCAGGACCGCGTCGACGACCGTCAGCGGGATGCGGTTGCTGTTCTGGAACGGGGTGAGCCGCCGGAGCAGCTCCCGGGTGCCGACCCGGGCGACCGGCAGGCCGTAGAAGGTGCGGGCGGTCATCAGCGCCGTGGAGAAGCAGCCGACGACCAGCGCCGGCCGCAGCTCGCGGTAGAGCACCTCGGCGAGCACCGGGCGGGTCTCGACGGTCAGCGCGGCGCCGAGCCGGGCCGCCTCCTCCGTGAGCGAGGCCGTCCAGGAGTCGGGGGCGTTGGGGTGCGGCTTGAAGACGAGGCGCCGGTGGCCGCGGGCGACCGCGCCGCGCACCATGCTCAGGTGCAGCTCCTCCTCCTCGGCGGCCGTCATCAGGTTGATCGCCGCGAGGTACTGGCCGAGGAGGAGGGCGGGGCCCTCGCCGCCGCCTGCGGGCGCGTCGGAGCCCGCGAGCTCCTCCACGACCTTGGTGAAGGCCTCCACCGGTACGGTCTCCGGCACCGCGCCGAACTCGCCGAGCAGCAGCGGCCGCAGGCCCGGCACCAGGTCGAGATGGAGGAGGCGGGCGGCGCGGCCGCCGATCAGCGGGTCGATCTTGTTGCGGGTGGGTCCGTAGCTCATCAGGCCGTCGGCGTAGACGGTGATCGCCGCCTCCGGGAGGAGCGTGGCGACGGCGAGCGCCGGGGTGACCTGGATGGACTCCAGGACGAGCTCGATCCGGTCGTCGCCGAGCCGCCACAGCTTGTGGAGGTGGCGCTGGAGCATCGGCACGTCCTGGCCGCGCGGGGTCCAGCCGCCGGGGTGGAGCGGGGAGATGGTCTCGTTCCAGGAGATCACCTCGTCGAAGCGGCCGCGGATCCGGTCGAAGCCCTCGGCCTCGACGAAGGCGGGGGTGGTCTCCGGGATGGGCGCGTTGTGGGTGACCAGGAGGAGCCGCCGGGCGGCGGTGCCGAAGCAGCCGCTGTCCATGGCGGCGGCCAGGGTGACCGCCCCGTACAGGGTGGACGCGGCGAAGATCTGGGTCGTGCGGGCCGGGCTCACGCGGCCACCTCCGAGGGGGTCGGGCCGGACGCGGGACCCCGGCCGCCCGGCGGGGCCGGCGGCGGAGGTGCGGGGCGTCGCCGGCGCAGCTTGCGCAGCACGGCGGCCCGGTCGCCGCCCATCGAGGTCAGCGCCGCGTCGAGGACGTCCTGCGGCATGCGGCGCAGCGCGCCGGCGCTCATCGCCTTCAGCTGACGGGCCACGTCGGGCTCGAACTTCTCGATGGAGCCGATGTGGTGGGCGATGACCGCGCAATAGGTGCGGACGGCTTTCGGGAGAAAGCGTTCCGCCTCCCTGTCCTGGGCGGTCTCCTCGACGACCTGGTCGAAGGCGCGGATGAAATCCAATTGCCGGACGTCGCCGATCTGCGTGAGGGACGTGCTGACTCCGCGTCGGTAGAAGACGCCGAGTTCGCCGATGGCGGCGAAGGATTCCGCCTCGCGGTGCAGTCGCCAGATCCAGGGCCGGTCCTCGGCGGTGCGCAGGCCGTGCGGGAAGTGCAGCAGGCCCCGGTCGAGGAGCCGGCGGTGGTAGATGCCGGCCCAGGCGAAGGGGTAGTCGACGGAGGTGGTGCGGTGGGCGGGGAGGATCGCCTCGCGCGGGTCGAGGACCTCGCCCCGGCGCGGCACGGGGACCCGGCGGACCGAGCGGGCGCGGCCGGTGACGGAGGTGTGGTCGGTGCGCAGGAAGTCGCAGCCGAGGCCCTCGGCGGCGGCGAGCAGCCGGCCGTAGTAGCCGGGGGAGAGCCAGTCGTCACCGTCGAGGAAGGTGAGGTACTCGCCCCGGGCCGCGTCCAGGCCGGTGTTGCGGGCGGTCGCCAGGCCCTCGTTCCGCTCGTGCCGGATCAGGACGGCGCCGGGCAGGGTGCGGGCAGCCCGTTCGAGGATGTCGGGGGTGTCGTCGGACGAGCAGTCGTCGACGAGGAGGAACTCGACGTCCTCGCGGGCGTTGGCGCGCAGACCGGCGAGGGTGTCGGGGGCGTATGTCTGCACGTTGAAGAACGGCACGACGACGGAGAGCTTGACCACGCGGCCGACGCTAGGCGCCGCCCCGGCCGCCCCGCCGACCGGCCGGGGGATTTTCGGTGAACACGAAGCGGCGGACTGATTAACCGCCTTTACCCGAGGGGATTTCGGGCCGTCCAGGGGCTGAATCCCGGGCTGCTTCAGTTCACGGAGAGATGCTGTTCACCGTTTGTTGTGGCTCAGTTGGGCCGCCGACCGGAATGGACTTCTAGCGTCCTCGACGTGCCAGCAAGTTCCAGTGAAGCGGTACGGATCGCCGTACTCGCGGATTCCGACACCCGGTGGAAATGGGGTGCGCTCACCGCGCGCCGCATCACCGCGGCGGACACCGAGCCCCACGGGTTCGTGCTCCGCGGCCGGGCCACCCCCACCGCCCGCCAGCTCGCCGAGACGGGCGCCTCCGCGGCCGCCCCGCGCGAGGTGACCGGGGCGGAGTTCCTGCGCGAGGTGCGGGACGGGGAGGTGCGCGGCGAGCGGTACGACGTCGTGGTCCTCGCGCTGGTCGGCGGCACCGTCCGGGCCGTCCTCCAGGGCCTCGCCGACCTCGGTCTCGACCGCCGGCCGGTGATCGTCACCGGCTATGTCGGGGTCGTCTACGAGAAGCTGGCCGACGGGCTGCTGCTGCGCCACGGGGCCGACGTGGTCCTCGCCAACTCCCGCCACGACGCGGAGCGTTTCCGTGCCGTGTACGAAGGGGTCGGCGCGGACGCCGGGTCGGTCGTCGAGGCCGCCCTGCCGTTCCTCGGCGGTGCCCCGCACCGCCGCGAGGAGGGCCGCGACACCCTGGTGTTCGCCGCCCAGCCGTCCGTCCCGGTCACCCGGAACGAGCGGGCGTACCTCCTGGAGCGCCTGGTCCGGCACGCCCGGCTGCACCCGCGGCGCGAGGTCCTCCTCAAGCTGCGCTCCAAGCCCGGCGAGCACACCACGCACCTGGAGGAGCACCCATACCAGAGGCTGGTGCGCGACCTGGACCCGCCCGCCAACTTCCGTCTGGTGTACGGGCACATGGGCGAGGTCCTGGACCGCACCGACCTGCTGGTCACCGTCTCCTCCACGGCCGCCCTGGAGGCACTGCACCGCCGGATCCCGACGGCGATCCTGACCGACTGCGGGGTCCGCGAGGTGAACGGCAACCACCACTTCATCGGTTCCGGCCTCCTCACCTCCTTCGACCGGCTCGACCGGGGCGAGGTGCCCCAGCCCGACGAGGAGTGGCTGTCCCGGCAGGGCGTGGCGGCCGGAGGCTCGTACGCCTCCGCCTTCGACGCCGCCAGGACCCGGGTCGCGGAACTCCTCGCGCGGCCCGAACCGCCCCCGATCAGCCCCTACTACACCGCGGAGACGGCCCCCGGCTACCTGCCCGGGATCCTCGCCCGCCACCGCCTGGACGTCACCGCCCCGCCGGCCCGCGACAGCGGTCTGCGCCGGATCGTCCGCGAGGCGGCGCGCGGCGCCTACCGCCACGGCGTGCAGCGCGTGGCCCCCGTCGTCCGACGCCTGGGAGAACTGTGATGCCCACGAAGAAGCCGAACCCCACCGTGCTCGCCGTCATCCCCGCACGGGGCGGCTCCAAGGGCGTCCCCGCCAAGAACCTCGCCCCGGTCGCCGGGATCCCGCTGGTCGGCCGGGCCGTCCGGGCCTGTCTCGGCGCGGTCGGCGTCACCGACGTCGTCGTCTCCACCGACGACCACGCCATCGCCGCCGCCGCCCGCTCCTTCGGCGCCGAGGCGGTCCAGCGCCCCGCCGCGCTCGCCGGCGACACCGCCACCAGCGAGTCCGCCGTCCTGCACGCCCTCGACGCCTTCGAGGCCACCGCGGGCCGCACCGCCGACGTGGTCCTCCTCGTCCAGTGCACCAGCCCCTTCCTGACCTCCGCCGAGGTCGCCGAGGCCGTCGCCCGGATCGTCGGCGGAGAGGCCGACACCGCCTTCACCGCCGCCCCCTCGCACGGCTTCCTGTGGCGCGAGACGGCGGACGGCGCCACCGGCGTCAACCACGACAAGGCGCACCGCCCGCGCCGCCAGGACCGGGAGGCCGAGTACCTGGAGACCGGCGCCGTCTACGCGATGGACGCGGCCGGGTTCCGTACCCACGGGCACCGCTTCTTCGGCCGCACCGCGCTCGTCGTCACCGACCCGGCCCGCGTCCTGGAGATCGACGACCCGCACGACCTGGCCCGCGCCAAGGCCGTGGCCCCGCTCCTCGACGATCCGGCCACCCCGTCCTTCGCCGACGTCGACGCGGTCGTCCTCGACTTCGACGGCACCCAGACCGACGACCGGGTCCACCTCGACGCGGAGGGCCGGGAGTTCGTCTCCGCCCACCGCGGCGACGGCCTCGGCATCGCGGCCCTGCGCCGCGCCGGACTGCCCGTCCTCATCCTCTCCACCGAGCAGAACGCCGTCGTCGCCGCCCGCGCCCGGAAGCTGAGGATCCCCGTCCTGCACGGGATCGACCGCAAGGACCTCGCCCTCAAGGAGTGGTGCGAGGCCGAGGGCATCGACCCCGCGCGCGTCCTCTACGCCGGCAACGACGTCAACGACCTGCCCTGCTTCCACCTCGTCGGCTGGCCCGTCGCGGTGAGCAGCGCCCACGACTCCGTCCGGGCGGCCGCCCGCGCGGTCACCGCCACCCCGGGCGGCTTCGGAGCGATCCGCGAGATCGCCGCCTGGCTCCTCGGACCCGAGCTGAACACCCCCACCCCTCTCCCGAACTGAAGGAAGCACCACCATGAGCACCCGCCTGCGCACCCTCGGCCCGAAGACCGCCGGTCCGGGTCAGCCCGTCTACATCTGCGGCGAGATCGGCATCAACCACAACGGCGACCTCGACAACGCCTTCAAGCTGATCGACGTGGCCGCCGAGGCCGGCTGTGACGCCGTCAAGTTCCAGAAGCGCACCCCGGAGATCTGCACCCCGCGCGACCAGTGGGACATCGAGCGCGACACCCCCTGGGGCCGGATGACGTACATCGACTACCGCCACCGCGTGGAGTTCGGCGAGGACGAGTACCGCCAGATCGACGAGCACTGCAAGAAGCGCGGCATCGACTGGTTCGCCTCCCCGTGGGACACCGAGGCCGTCGCCTTCCTGGAGAAGTTCGACGTCCCCGCCCACAAGGTGGCCTCCGCCTCCCTCACCGACGACGAGCTGCTGCGCGAGCTGCGCGCCACCGGCCGCACCGTCATCCTCTCCACCGGCATGTCGACGCCGAAGCAGATCCGCCACGCGGTCGAGGTCCTCGGCAGCGACAACATCCTGCTCTGCCACGCCACCTCCACCTACCCGGCCAAGGCCGAGGAGCTGAACCTGCGCGTCATCCAGACGCTCCAGGAGGAGTACCCGAACGTCCCGATCGGCTACTCCGGCCACGAGACCGGCCTCCAGACGACCCTCGCGGCCGTCGCCCTCGGCGCCGCCTTCGTCGAGCGCCACATCACCCTCGACCGCGCCATGTGGGGCTCGGACCAGGCCGCCTCCGTCGAGCCCCAGGGCCTGGAGCGCCTCGTCCGCGACATCCGCACCATCGAGACCGCGCTCGGCGACGGCGTGAAGAAGGTGTACGAGTCGGAGCTCGGCCCGATGAAGAAGCTCCGCCGCGTCATGGAGCCCGTCTCCGCATGACCGGCCGCCTGGCGTTCGTCGAGAGCCCCGTCCAGCTCCTGAACGTCCTGGAGTGGGCGCACGCGCGCGGCCGGGGTCCCGCCCCGGCCGCCGCCCCCGCGCCCGCTCCCGCCCCCGGGCTCCCGGCCTCGCCGGAGCAGGGGGGACCGCCGCGGGCGCCCGCGCCGCACCCCGGCGCCGCCGACGGCCTGCGGATCGTCGTCCTGTCGCCGGCGGACCCCATGTCGCGCGGCCAGCTGCGCCGGATGGCCCAGCTGGCCCGGGACGAGGGCTTCGAGGTGCACTGGCAGGAGGCGCGGGCCGGCCGCGGCGCGCTGGTCCGCACCCTGCGGGAGCTGGGCGGGCCGCTGCGCGCGGCGGAGCGGGTGATCGTCGGCGATCCCTTCTCCCGTTACGTCCAGCTGCTGCTGACGCTCTTCGGGCCCCGGCACGTGACGGTCGTCGACGACGGCACCGCGACCATGGAGTTCGCCGCGCAGCTCGCGGACGGGGAGCGGCTGGTCCGCTGGCACCGCAAGGGCGACCTGGGGCCGCGCGAGCTGCTGCTCGCCCCGGTCACCTCGCTGGCCCGGCGCCGGCTCGCCCCGGGCCCGGGCAGGACCGTCGAGATCTTCACCTCGCTCCCGGTGCAGGCGCCGCCCGGCACCGAGGTCACCGAGAACGCGTACGCGTGGACGCGGGAGCGTTTCGGCCCGCCGTCGCTCACCGGCGGCGCCGACCTCGTGGGCACCTCGCTCGTCGAGACCGGGGTGGTGGACGCGGACCACTACCTGAGGGTCGTCGGGGAGCTCGCCCGCGCCCACGGCGCCACCCGCTACTTCGCGCACCGCCGCGAGACCCCGGAGAAGCTGCACCGGATCGCGGTGGAGGCCGGGCTCCAGGTGGTCCGTCCCGAGCTGCCGCTCGAACTGATCGCCCGGCGCGGCCCGATCGGCGCCACCGTCGTCAGCTTCCCGTCCACCGTGGTGCACACCCTGCCGCTCGCCCTGGCGGGCACCGGGGTGAAGGTGGCGGTCTGCGAGATCGCGCCCGAGTGGCTGCGGGCCACCGCCTCGCCGCGGGCACAGGGCTTCCTCGCGGGCGTCGCCGGCACGGCGTCGGGGGTGGACCGTCTCACTCCGCGGAACGCTTCCGCGGTCGACCGGCTCGAATTCGGGTGACCATACCCATACGGAGTGTGTCCCATGCGCAGTAAACCGAGATTCTTTACCCTAACGGGCTGAAGTTTTCGTGATCAACGGGCAGTTGATCACTGGATGGGCCTACGCTTCAAAGGGTGAACCAGTTGAAGTCCCGTGAGCCCGGATCCGTGACCCTGCCCGGAACGCTGTCCTCCTCCCTGCGCGGCGAACTGATCGCCTTCCGCAGGGATTTGCACATGCACCCGGAGCTCGGCAACCAGGAGTTCCGTACCACCGCCGCGCTCAAGGCCCGCCTGGAGGCGGCCGGCCTGGTGCCGCGCGTCCTCCCGGGCGGCACGGGACTCACCTGTGACATCGGCACCTGGGACGGCGGGCGCCCCATGCTCGCCGTCCGCGCCGACCTCGACGCCCTGCCGATCCCGGACGTCAAGACCGTCGCGTACCGCTCCACCGTCCCCAACCGGGCCCACGCCTGCGGCCACGACGTGCACACCACCACCGTCCTCGGCGCCGGACTCGTCCTCGCCGAGCTGGCGCGCGAGGGACGGCTGCCGCGCCCGGTGCGGCTGATCTTCCAGCCCGCCGAGGAGGTGCTGCCCGGCGGCGCGGCCGACGCGGTCGCGGCCGGCGTCCTCGACGGCGTCGGCCGCATCATCGCCGTCCACTGCGACCCCAAGGTCGACGCCGGGAAGATCGGCATCCGCACCGGTCCCATCACCTCCGCCTGCGACCGCCTGGAGATCACCCTCGACGGCCCCGGCGGCCACACCGCCCGCCCCCACCTCACCACCGACCTGGTGACCGCCGCCGCCCGGATCGCCATCGACGTGCCCGCCGTCCTCGCCCGCCGGGTCGACGCCCGCTCCGGACTCTCGGTCACCTGGGGCCGGATCGAGTCCGGCCACGCGCCCAACGTCATCCCGCAGCACGCCGAGCTCTCCGGCACCGTCCGCTGCCTCGACCTGCCCGCCTGGCACGACGCGCCCGACCTGGTGCACGCCGCCGTCGACGAGGTCGCCACCCTGCACCGGGCCAAGTCCACCGTGAACTACGTCCGCGGCGTCCCCCCGGTCGTCAACGACCCGGTCGTCGTGGAGCTGCTCCGGGACGCCATGACCGCCCGCCGCGGCCACGACTCCGTGGAGGACACCGAGCAGAGCCTCGGCGGCGAGGACTTCTCCTGGTACCTGGAGCACGTGCCCGGCGCGATGGCCCGGCTCGGCGTCCGCACCCCCGGCGACCCCCGCGTCCGCGACCTCCACGCGGGCGACTTCGACGTGGACGAGCGGTCCATCCAGACCGCCGTGGAGCTCTTCACCGCCGCCGCCCTGATCGACGCCGACGGCGCGCGCTGACACCGGCCGGACCCCGCCGCCGCCCCTCCCGCCAGGGGGAGGGGCGGCGCCCCCGTCCCGGCTGATGACACGGGGTTGCGCCTTGATCGCGAAGCGTGTACGGGTACTGTGGCCCGTGGGTTCGCGTCGATACGGTAACGACTCATGAACGGGTCTTTAACTGACATCTACGCGCGTTACGATCGCCGCAATGCCAGCGCCGGAAGAGGCGCTTTCGGTCAGTCTTGAAGGGACCCTCCTCTTGCGCCGGATCACCAGGATCACCACCGTGGGCATCGCCTCCGCGGCGCTCGCGCTTTCCGCCACCGCCTGTGGCAAGTCCTCCTCGGAGGGCGGCTCCGGTACCTCGACCTCCGACTCGAAGGCGACCAAGGCCGCCATCGCGTACGACATCGGCGGCCGCGGCGACCAGTCCTTCAACGACGCCGCCTACGCGGGTCTGAAGAAGGCCGAGGACGACCTGGGCGTCAAGGGTGCCGAGGCCGAGCCGTCGTCCGGCGAGAGCGACGCCGACAAGGTGCAGCGCCTCACCTCGCTGGCCCGCGCCGGCAACAACCCGGTCATCGGCGTCGGCTTCGCCTACGCCCCGGCCATCAAGAAGGTCGCCGCGCAGTTCCCCAAGACGACCTTCGGCATCATCGACGACACCTCGGTGACCGGTGAGAACGTCGCCAACCTCGTCTTCAACGAGGAGCAGGGCTCCTACCTGGCCGGCGTCGCCGCCGCCAAGGCGTCCAAGTCCGGCACGGTCGGCTTCATCGGCGGTGTCGAGGTCCCGCTGATCAAGAAGTTCGAGGCGGGCTACGTCCAGGGCGTCAAGGACACCAACCCCAAGGCGAAGGTGCTCACCCAGTACCTGACCCAGCCGCCGAACTTCGACGGCTTCGCCAAACCCGACCTCGGCAAGGCCGCCGCCCAGGGCCAGCTCGACAAGGGCGCCGACGTGATCTACGCCGCCGCCGGTCTCGCCGGCTCCGGTGCGATCGAGGCCGCCTCCAAGGCCGGCAAGTGGTCCATCGGCGTCGACTCCGACCAGTACAACCAGGCCGGACTCGCCGCGTACAAGGACTCGATCCTGACCTCGGTCACCAAGGACGTCTCCGACTCCGTCTACAACCTGATCAAGTCGGTCAAGGACGGCAAGCCGCAGACCGGTGAGGTCCGCTACGGCCTCGCCGCCGACGGTGTCGGCCTCGCCGACTCGAACCCGAAGTACAAGTCGATGACCGACCTGATCGCCGCGGTGGACAAGGCGAAGAAGGACATCGTCGACGGCAAGATCACGGTCAAGACCGCCCCGTAAGGCGCGCGGCTCCACGACCAGTCGTCCGCGGGCCCGGCCCCGGTGGGACTCCCACCAGGACCGGGCCCCGGGCCCATTCCCGTACGGGTTTTCACTTTCCGGCAGCGCTACGCGTGTAGATGTCGCACCGGCACGATAGCTTCGCCCCGCCCTGCCCTCCGCTCCCACTCCTTTCGGCCAAGGAGAGTGCGTCATCAACGCGTCCAGCCCCCCCGCCGTGGAACTCCACGGCATCACCAAGCGCTTCCCCGGCGTCGTCGCCAACAAGGACATCGCGATCACCGTCCGCAAGGGCACGGTCCATGCTCTGATCGGCGAGAACGGCGCCGGCAAGTCGACCCTCATGAAGATCCTCTACGGCATGCAGAAGCCGGACGAGGGCACCATCGCCATCGACGGGGAGCAGGTCAGCTTCTCCAGCCCCGGTGACGCCATCGCGCGCGGCATCGGCATGGTGCACCAGCACTTCATGCTGGCCGACAACCTCACCGTCCTGGAGAACGTCGTCCTCGGCGGCGAGAAGCTGTACGGCATCGGCGCCAAGGCCCGCCGGAAGATCCAGGAGATCTCCGACGCGTACGGCCTCGGTGTCCGCCCCGACGCCCTCGTCGAGGACCTCGGCGTCGCCGACCGGCAGCGCGTCGAGATCCTCAAGGTGCTGTACCGCGGCGCCCGGATCCTCATCCTCGACGAGCCGACCGCCGTGCTCGTCCCGCAGGAGGTCGACGCGCTCTTCGACAACCTGCGCGAGCTCAAGGCGGAGGGCCTCACCGTCATCTTCATCTCGCACAAGCTGGGCGAGGTCCTGAAGGTCGCCGACGACATCACCGTCATCCGGCGCGGCACCACCGTCGGCACCGCCGACCCGAAGACCGCCACCACCAAGCAGCTCGCCGAGCTGATGGTCGGCAGCGAGCTGCCCTCCCCGGAGACCCGCGAGTCGACGGTGACGGACGTGCCGATGCTGGAGGTCAAGGGGCTGACCCTCCTGGAGGGCGCCTCCGCCGGCGTCCCGCTGACCACCGCCGCCCCCGCCGACCCGGCGAGCACCACGGTCGTCGCGGAGGTCGCGGCCGGCCGCAAGCTCCTCGACGACGTCTCGCTCACCATCCACAAGGGCGAGATCCTCGGCATCGCGGGCGTGGAGGGCAACGGCCAGACCGAGCTCATCGAGACGCTCATGGGCATGAGCACCCCCGACGCCGGCGTCGTCATCCTCGACGGCGAGGACATCTCCTCCCTCCCCGTGCGCAAGCGCCGCGAGGGCGGCATCGGCTACATCCCCGAGGACCGCCACCGCCACGGCCTGCTCCTGGAGGCCCCGCTCTGGGAGAACCGGATCCTCGGCCACGTCACCGAGGCGCCCAACTCCAAGCGCGGCATCCTCGACCCGAAGGCCGCCCGCCAGGACACCGAGCGGATCGTCCGCGAGTACGACGTCCGCACCCCGGGCATCGACGTGACCGCGGCCTCCCTCTCCGGCGGCAACCAGCAGAAGCTGATCGTCGGCCGCGAGATGAGCCACAACCCCAAGTTCCTGATCGCCGCCCACCCCACCCGCGGTGTGGACGTCGGCGCGCAGGCGCAGATCTGGGACGCGATCCGGGACGCCCGCCGCGAGGGCCTGGCCGTCCTGCTGATCTCGGCCGACCTCGACGAGCTGATCGGCCTGTCCGACACCCTCCGGGTCATGTACCGCGGCAAGCTCGTCGCGGACGCGGACCCCGCCACCATCACGCCCGAGCAGCTGGGCTCCGCCATGACCGGCGCGGCCACCGGCCACCTCGAAGGCGGCGAAGAGCAGCCCGAGCAGTCCGAGCAGTCCGAAGACGGTGACGCCCGATGATGAAGATCGACAAGGACAAGCTGATCATCGGGGCCGCCGGCCCGGTGCTCGCGCTCGTCTCCTCGTTCGTGCTCACCATGCTGGTGCTGCTCGCGACGGGCCTCGACCCGATCGAGCCGATCCAGCTGATGATCGAGAACGCCGGGTACTCGGACATCCAGGTCCTGATCGTCAACCAGACGGGCATCTACTACCTGGCAGCCCTGGCCGTCGCCATCGGCTTCCGGATGAACCTCTTCAACATCGGCGTCGACGGCCAGTACCGCCTGGCCGCGATGATCTCGGCCGTGGTCGGCGCCGCGGTCGAGCTCCCCGGCCCGCTGCACATCCTGCTGATCGTGGTCGTCGCGATGCTGACCGGTGCCTTCTGGGCCGGCATCGCCGGCATCCTCAAGACCACCCGCGGCGTCTCCGAGGTCGTCTCGACGATCATGCTGAACGCCATCGCGACCTCCCTGATCGCCTGGCTGATCCTGCCCGCCAACTTCGGCGTCCAGCCGGAGGGCTCCAACGACCTCACCACCGGTGAGATCGCCGAGTCCGGCTGGTTCCCCGGCATCGACATGGGCCAGGGCAACGGCGTGATCTACGGCTTCACCTTCGTCGCGCTCGCCCTCGGCGTCGTCTACTGGTTCGTCCTCAACCGCACCCGCTTCGGCTTCGACCTGCGCGCCACCGGCGAGAGCGAGTCGGCGGCCCAGGCCAGCGGCGTCGACGCCAAGCGGATGGTCCTCACCTCGATGCTCATCTCGGGCGCGCTGGCCGGTCTCTCCGGCATGCCGACGCTGCTCGGCGACACCCACACGTACAGCCTCTCCTTCCCGGTGGGCGTCGGCTTCACCGCGATCACGATCGCGCTGCTCGGCCGCAACCACCCGGTCGGCATCCTCTTCGCGGCCCTGCTCTTCGCGTTCCTCGACAAGGCGTCCTCGAACCTGGACGTCTCGGGCTACCCGAAGGAGATCACGCAGATCATGCAGGGCATCATCGTGATCGCCGTGGTCGTCTCCTACGAACTCGTCCGCCGTTACGGCACCCGCCGCCAGCAGCAGAAGGTCGGCGAGGAGCTCGCCGCCGGTGGTGCCCTCAAGACCGACAAGGAGGTCTCGGCATGAGCACCGCCACCGTCGCCAAGCCGAGCGCCGCGCCGAAGAAGACCGGGCGCCGCAAGCTGACCTGGCCGTGGATCCTGCTGATCGTCGCGGCCGGCCTCGTCCTCTTCTCCCTCGTCCGGGTCGTCTCCGGCGCCGACGACCTCACCTCCGTCGGCCAGATCTCCGGCGCGCTCCGCCTCGCCGTCCCGATCGGCCTCGCCGGCCTCGGCGGCCTGTGGGCCGAGCGCGCGGGCGTCGTCAACATCGGTCTCGAAGGCATGCTGATCCTGGGCACCTGGTTCGGTGCCTGGGCCGGCTACCAGTGGGGCCCCTGGGTGGGCGTCCTCTTCGGCCTCCTCGGCGGCGCGCTCGGCGGCCTGCTGCACGCGATCATCACGGTCACGTTCAACGTGAACCACATCGTCTCCGGCGTGGCGATCAACATCCTCGCGGCGGGCTTCACGATGTACCTGTCGAACTTCACGTTCGGCGAGGCGGAGGGCGGCTCCTCCAAGCAGTCCCCGCGCATCGACCCGATCCAGGACATCACCGTCCCAGGACTCGCGGACGGGCTGGCGGACCTCCAGCAGAAGCACTGGTTCCTGATCTCGGACCTCGCCGGCATCCTCGGCGGCCTGGTCACCGACCTGTCGCTGCTGACCATCGTCGCGATCCTGCTGATCCCGGCCACCTGGTGGGTGCTGTGGCGCACGGCCTTCGGCCTGCGGCTCCGCTCCTGCGGCGAGAACCCGGTCGCCGCCGAGTCCCTCGGCGTCAACGTCTACAAGTACAAGTACATCGCGGTCGTCGTCTCCGGCGCCCTCGCCGGTCTCGGCGGCGCGTTCCTGGCGATCGTCTCCACCGGCATCTACCAGGAGGGCCAGACCGGCGGCCGCGGTTACATCGGTCTCGCCGCGATGATCTTCGGCAACTGGATGCCCGGCGGCATGGCGCTCGGCGCCGGCCTCTTCGGCTTCACCGACAGCCTCAAGATCCGCGGCGGCGCCGAGAACGTCCACGCGCTGCTGCTGCTCGTCGCGATCCTCCTGGTGCTCGCCGCCGCCTGGCAGCTGTACAAGAAGAAGTACGTGCCCGCCGTGATCTCCGCGGTCTTCGCGGTCGGCTTCTTCCTCTGGTACGCGCTCACCGACGAGGTCCCGAGCCAGTTCGTCGACGCCGCCCCGTACGTCACCACCCTGCTCGTGCTGGCCCTGTCGGCGCAGCGGCTGCGGATGCCGAAGGCGGACGGCCTGCCCTACCGGAAGGGCCAGGGCAAGTGACGACGCCCGCCGCGGAGCCCGACTGGGAGGCCCTGCGGGTCGCGGCGCGCGAGGCGATGGCCCGCGCGTACGCCCCGTACTCGGGTTACCCGGTCGGCGCGGCCGCCCTCGTCGACGACGGCCGGACGGTCTCCGGCTGCAACGTCGAGAACGCCTCCTTCGGTCTCGGCCTGTGCGCCGAGTGCGGCCTGGTCTCGCAGCTCCAGGCCACCGGTGGCGGCCGGCTCACCCACTTCGTGTGCGTGGACGGCCGCGGCGAGCCGCTGGTCCCCTGCGGCCGCTGCCGGCAGCTCCTGTACGAGTTCGGCGGTCCCGAGCTCATTCTGGAGACGCCCGCCGGCCTGCTCACCCTGGCGGAGATGCTGCCGCAGGCGTTCGGTCCCGACCACCTCGCCAAGTAGCACACCGGAGCGGCCCTTCCGGCACGATGGAAGGGCCGCTCCTCCCGTTCCCCCCTCTATGCGCGTAGAAAGAGGCACCACGACATGGACGTCATCTCCGTCATCCGCACCAAGCGGGACAAGGGCGAGCTGAGCCCCGAGCAGATCGACTGGGTCATCGACGCCTACACCCGAGGCGCGGTCGCCGACGAGCAGATGTCCGCCCTGGCGATGGCCATCCTGCTCAACGGCATGAACCGCGACGAGATCGCCCGCTGGACGGCGGCCATGATCGCCTCCGGCGAGCGCATGAACTTCGACGCGCTCTCCCGCCCGACCGCCGACAAGCACTCCACCGGCGGCGTCGGCGACAAGATCACCCTCCCGCTCGCCCCGCTCGTCGCCGCCTGCGGCGCGGCCGTCCCGCAGCTCTCCGGCCGCGGCCTCGGCCACACCGGCGGCACCCTCGACAAGCTGGAGTCCATCCCCGGCTGGCGCGCGCTGCTGTCCAACGAGGAGATGCTCCACGTCCTCGACACCACCGGCGCGGTCATCTGCGCGGCCGGCGACGGCCTGGCCCCCGCGGACAAGAAGCTGTACGCGCTCCGCGACGTCACCGGCACGGTCGAGGCGATCCCGCTCATCGCCTCCTCGATCATGTCCAAGAAGATCGCCGAGGGCACCGGCTCCCTCGTCCTCGACGTCAAGGTCGGCACCGGCGCCTTCATGAAGACCATCGAGGACGCCCGCGAGCTGGCCTCCACCATGGTCGCGCTCGGCACCGACAGCGGCGTGAAGACGGTCGCGCTCCTCACCGACATGTCGACCCCGCTCGGCCTCACCGCCGGCAACGCCCTGGAGGTCCGCGAGTCCGTCGAGGTCCTCGCGGGCGGCGGCCCGAAGGACGTCGTCGACCTGACCGTCGCCCTCGCCGCCGAGATGCTCGCCGCGGCCGGCATCAAGGACGCCGACCCGGCGAAGGCCCTCAAGGACGGCTCCGCGATGGACGTCTGGCGCCGGATGATCGCGGCCCAGGGCGGCGACCCGGACGCGGCCCTCCCGGTCGCCCGCGAGCAGCACGTCGTCACGGCCCCCGCCTCCGGCGTCCTCACCCGCCTCGACGCGTACGACATCGGCATCGCCGCCTGGCGCCTCGGCGCCGGCCGCGCCCGCAAGGAGGACCCGGTGCAGGCCGGCGCCGGCGTCGAGCTGCACGCCAAGCCGGGCGACACGGTGACGGCGGGCCAGCCCCTCCTCACCCTCCACACGGACACCCCGGAGAAGTTCGACTACGCCCTGAAGTCCCTGGACGCCGCCTGGGACATCGCCCCCGAGGGCACCGGCTTCACCCCCACCCCGATCGTCCTGGACCGCATCGCGTAACGGCCGACCGCACCCGTACGGGCCCGGCGCACCCGCGCCGGGCCCGTACGCGTTCCCCGTCCTCAGTCGGCCAGCAGCCCCGTCAGCTCCCGCATGTCCGTGAAGACCACCGTGCCGGGCCCCTCCAGGCGGTGGGCCGGGGTCAGCCCGCCCGTGTAGCCGTACGCGCGCATGCCGGCCGCCCGGGCGGCGCGGACGCCGTACGGGCTGTCCTCCACCACCGCGCACCGCTCCGGCGGGACGCCCATCGCGGCGGCGGCGTGCAGGAAGAGGTCCGGCGCGGGCTTGCCCCGGGCGACGTCCCGGGCGCTGAACATCCGGCCCTCGAAGCGGCCGAGCAGGCCGGTGCGGGTGAGGTTGCGGCGGATCTCGGCGTGGCTGCCGTTGGAGGCCAGGCAGTACGGCACCGCCAGCGCGTCGAGCACGTCCGTGACCCCCTCGACCGCGGTCAGCTCCGCGTCGAGCACCGACTCGTACCGCACCTCGTACGGTTCCTGCCAGCCCGGCTCCAGCGGACGGCCCCGGCGCTCCTCGACCAGGGCGGTCCAGATCTCCCGGGGCGAGCCGACGAAGTGCTCCACCAGCTCCGCCTCGGAGAACTCGGCCCCCAGCTCCGCGAAGACCTCCCGGTCCACCCGGCAGTAGAGCCGCTCGCTGTCCACCAGAACGCCGTCACAGTCGAAGATCACCAGTTCGACGGGGTGAGAAGTCATGATCACGAGACTAACGCGATGAGTTCCGGGCCCCCGGCGGGTCACCACCGCGTGGACACCAGTCAGCCCCTCGTCGTGACCCTCCCCGCCGCCCCCACTCGCGAGGAGGTCGCCCGGCTCTGCGCCGGGCTCGCCGCCGCACCCCCCGGGGAGGTGCGCTGCGAGCTGGTCCCGGGCGCCCACGGCCTCGCGGTCGTCGACGCCCTGGCCCGGATCGCCCTGGAGGCACGCCGCCGGGGCCACCGGCTGCGCTTCGACGGAGCGGGACCCGAACTCACCGCCCTGCTCCGCCTCACCGGCCTCGACGAACTCCTCTGACCGGGACGCGCCCTACGCCTCCAGCCGCTCCGGCAGGTCGAAGAGGGGGAACCAGCGCGGGGTGTCCAGGAAGAAGTCCATCCCGGCCACCTTGCCGTCCCGCAGCTCCAGGACGATCAGCGCCCACGGGCTGTAACCGCCCTCCGGGTCCGGGTGGTAGTGCGCGAAGGCCGGCGACCCGTTGGCGACCGTGGGGACCAGCTTCGAGCCGCGGCACACGTCGCCGACGCCGAGCATCCAGCCGACGATGTCCTCGTGGCCCCGCAGCCAGAGGTCGAACGGCGGCATGGTCATGGTCGCGTCCTCGTGGAGGAGCGCGGTCAGGGCCTGCATGTCGTAGCCCTCGAACGCCGCCACGTACCGCTCCAGGAGCGCCTGCTGCTCCTCGTCGAGCGGGTTCGCCGCGTCGGACTCGGCGGGCGCCTGCTCGGCGATGGTCGCCCGGGCCCGCTGGAGCGCGCTGTTCACCGAGGCGACCGTGGTGTCGAGCAGTTCGGCGACCTCGGCGGCCTTCCACGCGAGGACCTCGCGCAGGATCAGCACGGCCCGCTGCTTGGGCGCCAGGTGCTGGAGCGCGGCGACGAAGGCGAGCCGCACGGTCTCCCGGTGCAGCGCCGCCTCGGCCGGGTCCCCGGCGGTCGGCAGGACCCGCCCGTCCGGGATCGGCTCCAGCCAGGTGATCTCCGGCTGCTTCACGAGCTGCGCCTGGGCGACCGGCGTCGGCCCGGAGAGGTCCATGGGCCTGGCCCGCCTGTTCCCCGCGTTCAGCGCGTCGAGGCAGACGTTGGTGGCGATCCGGTAGAGCCAGGACCGCAGGGACGAACGCCCCTCGAAGGAGTCGAGCGCCTTCCAGGCCCGCACCATCGTGTCCTGCACCGCGTCCTCCGCCTCGAAGGAGGAACCCAGCATCCGGTAGCAGTAACCGGTCAGCTCGCGCCGGTACTTGTCGAGTTCATCGGTCGTCACCACGGCGGTCTCGCCCATCGCGTCCCCACTCACCCCTCACCGGCGCCGGGGTTCGGCACCGGTGGGAGCGAAGCTACCGCAGCGCACCGACAGCCGGGGTCAGGTTCCCGGCTTGCGTCCGTAGACGAAGACGTCGTCGCCGTTGCGCAGCAGGTTCCAGTACGCCTTGGCGTCGGCCGAGCGCATGTTGACGCAGCCACCCGAACCGGGCGGGTTCCACATGGACTTGGTCGTCGAGTGGAAGGCCTGCCCGCCGTCGAAGAACTGGGAGTACGGCATGGAGACGTGGTAGAGCGTCGACCAGTGGTTGATGTTCCGCCAGTAGATCTTCTTCAGGCCGGTACGGGTCTCGGTGCCGTCCTTGCCGGTGCGCACCGGCACCGGGCCGTACGTGAGGCGCGAGCCGTCCTGGATCCAGCTGAGCTGCCGGGTGAGGTCCACGCAGGCGATCCGGCCCTTGTTCGTCGGACACTTGCGGTCCTTGTTCGGGTTGGTGCCGGCCGCCTTCTGCTGGAGCATCGTGTTCATGGTGCGCCAGGTCAGCGGGCCGGCGTACCCCACGGTCGGGGTGATGCCGTGCTTGCGCTGGAAGTCCTGGATCGCCTTGCAGTCGGCGGCCGACTGGCGCCCGTCGACGGTGCGGCCGAGGAACTTCTCGACCTGCTTCTGGTACGGCCCCGTCGTCACGTTGCACGACGCGGCCTGGGCCGGCGCGGCGCCCAGCACGAGGGCCGCCGGTACGAGCAGCGAGGTGAGCCCGGCGGCTATGCCGGTTCTCCTCCCCGCCAGGTGCGCGAATCGGTTCATGATCGTCAACTCCCCCTAGAGTCCTGACATGGGGGACGATCGGGGGAGTCCGACGGTTGCACCGGGACCCGACCCGTGACCGTACGGTCACCCGGACGTGCTCAGGCCGTCACCGGACGGATCCGGCGGGCCTCCACGCGCGCGCTGTGCGACCCGTACAGGGTGATCGAGACGACGCCGAGCACCGCCACCAGGCCGATGCCGACGGTCCCGGCCCAGCCGCCCGCGTGGAAGGCGACCGCACCGAGCGTGCCGCCCGCGCTGGAGCCCAGGTAGTACGCGGACTGGTACAGCGCCGAGGCCTGCGCACGGCCCGTCCGCGCGGTCCGGCTCACCGCGGAGGAGGCCACCGCGTGCCCCGCGAAGAAGCCGGCCGTGATGAGGACCAGGCCCGCGAGGACCGCCGCGAGGGAGCCGGAGAGCGAGAGCAGCAGCCCCGCGGCGGTCGTGGAGACCGCCAGGTACAGCGCCCCGCGCCGGCCGAGCCTGCCGACCAGCTTCCCGGCCGCCGCCGAGGACACGGTGCCCACCAGGTAGACCAGGAAGATCGAGCCGATCACGCCCTGCGGCAGCGAGAACGGCGCCTCCGCGAGCCGGTAGCCGATCACCGTGTACACCGCGCCGAAGACCGTCATGAACAACGCGCCGATCCCGTACAGGCGCATCAGCAGCGGATCCGCGAGGTGCCCCTTCACCGTGGCCGCGAGCGCCTTCGGGTTCAGCGTGCCCGGGGTGAAGTGGCGGGCCTTCGGCAGCAGCGCCCGGAAGGCGAGCGCGCACAGCAGCGAGGTCAGGCCCACCGCGGCGAGCCCGGCCCGCCAGCCCCACAGCTGGGCGATCCAGCCGGTGACGATCCGGCCGCTCATGCCCCCGATCGAGTTGCCCGCGACGAAGAGGCCGATGGCGCCGATCAGCGCCCGGGGCCGCACCTCCTCGGCCAGGTACGCCATCGCCGAGGCCGGCAGGCCGGCCAGCGCCGCGCCCTGCAGCGCCCGCAGCGCGATCAGCGCCTCCAGGCTCGGCGCGAACGGCACCAGGAGCGCCACGCCCACCGCGACCGCCAGGGAGGCCGTCATCATCGTGCGCCGGCCGAAGCGCTCCGACAGCGCGCTGAGCGGCAGCACGCACAGGGCGAGCGCGCCGGTCGCGGCGGAGACGGTCCAGGAGGCGGCCGAGGCGGTCGCGCCGAACTCGGCCGAGATCGCCGGGAGGAGGGCCTGGGTGGAGTAGAGGAGCGCGAAGGCGGCGAGTCCGGCGGCGAAGAGCGCGAGGCTCATCCGGCGGTGGCCGGGGGTGCCGGGGGCGAGGCGGGTGTCGGCTGCGGTGTCGGCGGACGCGGGGGTGGCGGCGTCCGCCTTGGTACTGGCGGAAGGCATGCCTCGAACCTAGGACGCCCCGTTTCATGCGTCCAATGCATGGATCTGCTGTAATCGTTCCCGTGGCGCATGAATACAGGTCACAGCCGTGGCTGTCACCGAACAGTAACGAAGAAGACATGGGGCCGGTACTGGCTCCGCGGCTCGCGTACTTCGCCGCGGTCGCCCGGCACGAGCACGTGACCCGGGCCGCGGCCGAGCTGGGCGTGCCGCAGTCGACGCTGTCGCGGGCGATGGTCCGGCTCGAAGCGGACCTGGGCGTCGCCCTGTTCGCCCGGCGCGGCAGGACCGTGGCGCTCACCCCCGCGGGCCGCCGCTTCCTCACCGCCGCCGAGCGGGCACTCGCCGAGGTCGAGCGCGCCGCCGACACCGTGCGCGCCGACGCCGACCCGACCGCGGGCCGGGTCGCCTTCGGCTTCCTGCACACGATGGGCTCGGAGACCGTCCCGGCGCTGATCCGGGCCTTCCGGGTGGACCACCCCAAGGTCCGCTTCACCCTGGTCCAGAACTACGGCGAGGCGATGATCGAACGGCTCCGCGCCGGCGAGCTCGACCTCTGTCTGACCTCGCCGGTGCCGGACGCCCCCGACCTGGTCGGCCGCCGGCTCGACGAACAGCGGCTGCGGCTCGTCGTGCCCGACGACCACCGGCTCGCCGGCCGCCGCCGGATCCGGCTCGCCGAGGCCGCCGAGGAGACCTTCGTGACCCTCGAACCCGGCTACGGGCTCCGCCGCATCACCGACGACCTGTGCGCGGAGGCCGGCTTCACGCCCCGGGTCGCCTTCGAGGGCGAGGAGGCCGAGACCCTGCGCGGGCTGGTCGCCGCCGGGCTCGGGGTGGCGCTCCTGCCGCCGCCGGCCGTGGCCCGCCCCGGGGTCGTCGAACTCACCGTGACGGCCCCGCGCGCGGTCCGCGAGATCGGCGTGGCCTGGCTGGACGGCCACCCGGACACGCCCCCGGTGGCCGCCTTCAAGAAGTTCCTCCTGAGCCGCCGGGGCCACCTCCTCCCGAAGGGGTCCCAGCCGCCGCCGGAGGAGTCAGCGCCGGCGTGAACCGGCGCCGAAGCCGGCCGCCAGCGGCATCCGGAGCCCGATCGGCGGCGGGGCCGCCATCGCGTCCGTGAGCGGCCGGGCGACCGGGCGGGCGAAGAGCGCGCCGAGGACGAAGTCGGCGGCCAGCGCCCGCACCTCCTCGGCGTACTGGCGCAGCCGGTGCCCGTCCGTGTGCACCTCGAAACGGCAGGTCTCGCGGTTCGCCTTCTTGGCGCGGACCGCGAACCGGAAGGAGAGTTCGGGGTCGGTGCGGGCGTCGTCGGTGCCGTGCACGATGAGCACCCGCCGCCCCACCAGCTGCCGTACGGGCTCGGGTTCGGCGGCCACGTCGTCCTCGGGCAGCCAGGGCGCGAGCGCCAGGACCGCGGCGACCGCCGGGTGGCCGGCCGCCCGGAGCGCCGCCCGGGCGCCCATGCCGTGGCCGATCAGGCAGACGGGCACGTCGCCGTAGCGGCGCACCGCCTCGGCGACCGCCCAGGAGGCGTCCGCCGCGAGCTCCGCGTCGGCGCCGTTCCAGCCCCGCCCCCGGTAGCGCACCACCTGCGGGACGAGCCCCTCCGACCGTCCCGCGCGGGCGAGTTCGCGCCCCAGCGGCAGCACGGCCGTGTGCGCCCGGGCCGAGGCCCGGCGGTCCGACACCGGCTCGCCGTCGGGGAGGAGCAGCACCACGCCCCCCACCGCCGTCGCGGACCGTGAAACCCCGACAGGCCGACCGAGCCGGGGTCTCCGGCCGTCGGCGGTCCCCACGAGTGCGTACTGCGCCATGGCAGAACAGTCTCAGAAGCCGAGGTGTACGGCAGTCGTACGCGCGGTCTCTGTTACGTATCGCCTCCGGGGCGAACTTCCCTCCGGTCTATGCCCGTTCGAAGCAGTCCACGGAGCCGATCGGGACGAAGCCGCGCCGCTCGTACCAGTGGCGCGGCCAGTCGTCCGCGAGCGCGGTGAGGAAGACGGTGGTGCAGCCCGCGCCGGCGGCGGTGCGCAGCGCCGTGTCGAGGACCACCCCGGCATGGCCCTGCCGCAGGTGGGAGGCGGCCGTCACCAGGTCCTCGATCTGGGCCACGCCCGAGGCCGGGTCCAGGTAGAGGTCGCCCCAGGCGGCCACCTCGCCCCACTCGTCGTGGGAGGCGAGGAAGCGGACGTCGGGCGCGCCCCCGAGGCGGGCCGCCCGGCGGTCGACCAGGTCCCGGATCACCTCGTCCGCCGCCTCCGGCAGGAAGCGGCGCCAGCTCTCGGCGACCGGCCCCCTGAGGGCCGGGAGGTCCACCTCGCGCGCCCCGCCGAGTTCGGGCACCGGTCCTTCGTGGCGCATGAGGAGGACGGTCGCGCGGGTGTACCCGACGCGGGTCAGCGGCTCCGCGCAGGCGGCGGCGGTGGGTGCGTCGAGCACGTACACCGTCCGGTGCGGCAGGTGGGCGAGGAGTTCCTCGGCGCGGCCGGGCAGGGCCTCGGGTTCGGTGGGGCCGGTCACGAGGAGGTGGTTGTTGCCGTGGGACAGGGGGTAGGCGTCGTCGAGCGCGGCGAACCCGCCGGGGAAGTCGACGGTCCTGGCGGCCTGCCGGCGGGTGAAGGCGGACACGAAGTCGTGGACGCGCCGGAGTTCGGCGGGGTCGGCGGCGAAGGTCGCGGCGGGGTCGGACGCGGTGCTCATGGGAGCAGCGTAGGCGGCCGGAGCCCGGCCGCGCACCCGAGAAAACCGTGTCATCTCCGGCGCCGACAAGGGGCGTTCTACGCGCGTAGGCGCTAGAGTGCGGCAATGACGAGCCAGACATCCCACGTCCCCACCGCGGACCAGATCCGCCGTGCCCCGAAGGTGCTGCTCCACGACCACCTCGACGGTGGACTGCGCCCCGGCACGATCATCGAACTCGCCCGGGAACAGGGCTACTCGAAGCTGCCCGAGACGGAACCCGACAAGCTCGGCATCTGGTTCCGCGAGGCCGCCGACTCCGGCTCCCTGGAGCGGTACCTGGAGACCTTCGCGCACACCTGCGCCGTCATGCAGACCCGCGAGGCGCTGTTCCGCGTCGCCGCCGAATGCGCCGTCGACCTCGCCGAGGACGGCGTCGTCTACGCCGAGGTCCGCTACGCCCCCGAGCAGCACCTGGAGGCCGGCCTGACCCTGGAGGAGGTCGTCGAGGCGGTCAACGAGGGCTTCCGCGAGGGCGAGCGGCGGGCCCGCGAGGCCGGGCACCGGATCCGGGTCGGCGCCCTGCTGACCGCGATGCGGCACGCGGCCCGCGCCCTGGAGATCGCCGAACTCGCCAACCGCTACCGGGACGACGGCGTCGTCGGCTTCGACATCGCGGGCGCCGAGGCCGGCTATCCCCCCACCCGCCACCTCGACGCCTTCGAGTACCTCAAGCGGGAGAACAACCACTTCACCATCCACGCGGGCGAGGCCTTCGGCCTGCCCTCGATCTGGCAGGCGCTCCAGTGGTGCGGCGCCGACCGGCTCGGCCACGGCGTGCGGATCATCGACGACATCGAGGTGGGCGAGGACGGCTCGGTGCGGCTCGGCCGGCTCGCCGCGTACGTCCGGGACAAGCGGATCCCGCTGGAGATGTGCCCCACCTCCAACCTCCAGACCGGCGCCGCCGCCTCGTACGCCGAGCACCCCATCGGGCTGCTCCGGGGACTCCACTTCCGCGCGACGGTGAACACCGACAACCGGCTGATGAGCGGCACCAGCATGAGCCGGGAATTCGAGCTCCTGGTCGAGACATTCGACTACACGCTCGACGACATCCAGTGGTTCACGGTCAATGCGATGAAATCAGCGTTCATTCCTTTCGATGAACGACTGGCCATGATCAACGACGTGATCAAGCCCGGATTTGCCGAACTGAAATCCGAGTGGCTTTTCCGGCAGACCGCCGCGACCAGCGGTTCTTCCGGCCAGGAGGGCTGAGGGAGGCGCGGTCGAGGGGCCGGAGCCGCCGGGGCGCACGACACCCGGCGGCTTTTCGGTGTTTGCGGAGCGGAGGCGGGGCGGTTAGTTTGCGGAGCTGCTCTGCATGTCCGGATTCCCCTGTTCCGGATTTGTTCTCCTGACGGCCCGAAGCTCAGCCCTCCAAGCCAAGGATGATTTTCAGATGAAGCAGTCTGCCGCCAAGAAGCTCGGTGTCGCCGCCCTCGGCGCCGCTTTCGCCGCTGCCGCCGCCGGCACGGCCTCCGCGGCCCCGCTGGACGGCGTGGACGCCCTGTCCACCGTGGGCCAGGTCGCCCCGCTGGGCGAGGGCCTCACCCAGCTCCCCGACGGCGCCGGAGAGTCCCTCACCGCCGGTCAGGGCGCCCTCGGCCAGGGCCTCGACCAGGGCGTGAAGACCCTCCCCGGGGCGGCCGGCCAGGTCACCCAGAACCTGCCGACCGACGCCGCCACCGGCGCCCTCGGCGCCACCCCGCTCGGCCAGGTCACCGGCCTGCTCGGCGGCCTCCCGCTCGGCGCCGGCGGCCTGCCGATCGGCTGACCCGCACCACCCCATGCCGAAGGGGCGCGCACCCGGTCCGTCCGGGTCCGCGCCCCTTCGGCGTGCGGCGGCTACCAGGCCGTCGCCTTCGTCCGCGACGCGCTCGGCAGCAGCAGCCAGAGCGCCAGGTAGAGCAGGAACTGCGGGCCGGGCAGCAGGCACGAGGCCAGGAAGACGACCCGCATCGTCAGGGCGGAGGTGCCGAAGCGCCGGGCGAGCGCCGCGCACACCCCGCCGATCATCCGGCCTTCACGGGGGCGGACAAGTGCGGCCATGGTGGGCTCCTTCGTCTGATACGGGCGGCCGCTCCTTCGGGCCTCCCGATATCTCCATGGTGCCGCCCGCGCCCGCCCTTCGACGTCGGCCTACCGGGCGATCGGAACCCTGGGAATCCTCGGGGTGCGACCCCGAGCCCTCTCGTTCCCGGCCACGACACGACCCTGGGGACGCACCTCCCGGGACGCCCGCCGGCGCCGCATCCGGCTCCGCGCCACCGGCACCACCAGCAGGTGCGCGAGCGCCACCCCCAGGGTGTTCAGGAACACCGAGTCCACGTCCACGACCTGCCCCGGCACCGCCGTCTGCAACAGCTCCAGGGCCAGCGACACCAGCGCCCCCGCCGCCGTCGTCCGGATCAGCGAACCCCACCCCGAGACGTCGAGCCGCCCCTCGCACATCGGGAGCAGCACCCCCAGCGGGGCGAGCAGCAGCAGACCCTCGGCGATCAGCCGGGCCGCCTCGGCCGGTCCGAGGGCCAGATCGGCCCGGAGCCCGGCCAGCGGCACCGTGTTCGGGGCGGTCACCCAGGCCACGTCCCGTGGGAGCAGACCGCCCCAGGCGACGAGCAGCAGATGCGCGACCAGGAACACGGACCCGATCACGCGGACGACCACGGCGGCGTTCCCGCCCGAACCTTCACGCTGCACGCCCCCCAAGACGCCGCCCGCGCCGCGAACGGTTCCGCCTCAGCCCGCCGGCGTCGGCGCGGGCGCCGTCGGCGGGGCCGACTCCGGCCGCTCCCGCAGCTCCGTCGTGCAGCGGTAGCGCTTCGGCGGGTACGCCCCCGGGCCCGCGAGGAGCACCGTGTGCCCGCCCGCGCCCGCCGAGCTCTCCGCGAAGGTGCACACCAGCTGCGACAGCGCCGCCGGCGCCAGGTCCTCCGGCTGCCGGCTCAGCCGCAGCGTCCCCTCCGGGTCGCCCGCCCGGCCGCCCGCCACCGACAGCGGAGCCCGTACCGCCGTGGTGAATCCGGCCTGCCGCTCGGCGTCCGAGGGCTCCGCGAGGAGCTGCGCGAGCAGCGCCGACGCCGTCCGCACCGGATCGCCGCTCGCCTTGTCCTCCGGCAGCGGTGACCTGCGGTCCACCGGCTCCAGCTGCGAACCGCACACCAGGAACGCCCGCACCGGTACCCCCGTGGCGGGGGCCGCCGCCTCCGCCACGTTGCACGGCACCCGGGACGGGGCCGCGCCCGCGTCCACCGGCACCGAGGTCGTCCGGATCCCGCATCCCGTGACCGGCACCGCCAGCGCCAGGAGCGCCGCCACCGCCACCGTCCGCAGCCTCACGCGTCCACCCCTCCGCCCTGCCGGGTGCCGGTGCCCAGGTCGCGGGCGACCGCCGACGCGTCCCGGGGCAGGCGCAGCACGAACACCGCGCCGTCCACCGCGCCGTCCCCGTCCGTCGAGTTGGCGGCGGAGATCGTCCCGCCGTGGATCAGCGCGTTCTCCATGGCGATCGACAGGCCGAGGCCGGAGCCGTCCGAGCGGGGCCGCTGCGCGCTCGCCTTGTAGAAGCGGTCGAAGACGTGCGGCAGCACCTCCTCGGGGATGCCGGGGCCGTGGTCGCGCACCGCGATGACCAGGTCCTCCTCGTCCTCGCCCGCGGGCTCGGTGCGGACCGAGACCCGTACCGGGGAGCCGCCGTGCTTCAGCGCGTTCCCGATCAGGTTCGCCAGGATCACGTCGAGCCGGCGCGGGTCCAGCCGGCAGACCACGCCGCGGTCCGCGTCCAGGTCCACCGCGTCCAGCCAGGCCCGCGCGTCGATGCACGCGGTGATCTGGTCGGCGATGTCCACGTCGTCCAGGACCAGCCGGGCGGTGCCCGCGTCGAAGCGGGTCACCTCCATCAGGTTCTCCACCAGGTCGTTGAGCCGCCGGGTCTCGGACACCACGAGGGCGACCGCAGGGGCGATCATCGGGTCGAGGGAGTCCTGCTCGTCCTCCAGGACCTCCGTCACCGCCGTCAGCGCGGTCAACGGGGTCCGCAGCTCGTGCGACATGTCGGCGACGAACCGCCGGGAGGACTCCTCCCGGGCGCTCATGTCCGCCACCTTCTTCTGCAGGTTCTCCGCCGCGCTGTTGAACGTGCGGGACAGATCGGACAGTTCGTCCGCGCCCGAGACCCGCAGCCGGGTGTCCAGCTTGCCCTCGCCGAGCTGCCGGGCCGCCTCGCCGAGCCTGCGCACCGGCCGCAGCACGGTCGTCGCCGCCACCTGCGCGAGCAGCACCGAACCGATCACCGCGAGGCCGGTCGCGATCCCCAGCGACCACGCAAGCGAGTCGAGGTCCGCCTTCTCCGCCGCCAGCGACTTGAACATGTAACCGGCGGGACCGCCGCCGTCGATCCGCGTCCCGCCCACCAGGTACGGCGTCCCGCCCCGCTCGACCCGCTGCCAGAACAGGTGGTACGGGTACGGGTTCGCGTCCGTCACCGGCCGCCGGGTGTCCACCGCCTCCCGCAGCGGCACCGGCACGTCGGCCAGCGTGAACGCGTCCGGGTCCGAGGCGGCCACGATCGGCTTGCCCGCGGCCCGCTCGCCGAGCAGCAGCACCTGGTAGCCGGCGCTGCCCGCCGTCATCTCCTCGGCGGTGCGCCGCAGATCCTCCTGGTTCGGCCGCAGCGGCAGCGTCGCCACCCGGTTCTGCATCTCCTGCCGGAAGTCGTTCAGCGCGCTGTCCTGGGTGCGCCCGAGTACCGCCTCCCGGTTCAGCCAGTACGCGATCCCCGAAGCCGACACGGCCGCCGTCAGCGCCACGAGCGCGAACACCACGACGAGCCGGAGGCGCAGGCTGGACAGCCGCAGCCGTGCGAAGACCCCCTTGTTCCCCCGGGTCACGCAGGGACGTCCAGCCGGTAGCCGACGCCCCGCACGGTACGGATGAGGGTCGGGGAGGACGGCACGTCCTCCACCTTCGCCCGCAGCCGCTGCACGCACGCGTCCACCAGGCGCGAGTCGCCCAGGTAGTCGTGCTCCCACACCAGCCGCAGCAACTGCTGCCGGGACAGCGCCTGTCCGGGCCGCCGGCTCAGTTCGAGCAGCAGCCGCAGCTCGGTCGGGGTCAGCTGCAGGTCCTGGCCGTTCTTCGTCACCGTCATCGCGGCCCGGTCGATCACCAGCGACCCGAAGCTCGCCGAATCCGTCGACTCCCGCTCGCCGCGCCGCAGCACGGCCCGGATCCGGGCGTCGAGGACGCGCCCCTGCACCGGCTTCACGACGTAGTCGTCGGCGCCGGACTCCAGGCCCACGACCACGTCGATGTCATCGCTGCGCGCGGTGAGCAGGATGATCGGCAGCTGGTCGGTGCGGCGGATCCTCCGGCACACCTCGAAGCCGTCGATGCCGGGCAGCATGACGTCGAGCACGACCAGGTCGGGCCGCTGCTCCTTGAGCAGCAGCAGACCGTCCTCGCCCGACGCGGCGGTGGCCACCCGGTGGCCCTGCCGGGACAGGGAGAGTTCGAGGGCCGTGCGGATGGCGTCGTCGTCCTCGATCAGCAGCAGAAAAGGCACGGACGTCATTCTGGCTCATGAGCGGTCCGAGTTCGACCGCCCGGAGGCGCGCTTCCGCGACCGCCCCTGTGACACGTCTGTGACAGTCGGCGGACAACGCCATGAAGTCCGCCGGGCAAGCTTCTTGGCACACGGACCGAAACACAGACTCCGACCGACAGGGGGGCGCGAGATGAACGCACTGCACAGCACCACATCCAGCGCAGTCGTCACGCGGCTCCACGACGTCGTGCGGAACACCGAGAAGTCCGGGGGTGTGAACGGACGGGGGTGCGTTCGTACCGTCGGGCGTCAGCGCAAGGCGCCGTACATGGTCGCCGTCGCTGACGGGGGAGCGGCGTACGGGGAGGCCACGGGGGAGCGCGCCGGGTCGGAGGCCGAGTTCACGGCCTACGTCCAGGAGCGCCGGGCCTCCCTGTACGCCACCGCCTACCACCTGACCGGTGACCGTTTCGAGGCCGAGGACCTGCTCCAGAGCGCGCTGTTCTCCACGTACCGCGCCTGGGACCGGATCAGCGACAAGGCCGCCGTCGGCGGGTACCTGCGCCGCACGATGACGAACCTGCACATCAGCGCCTGGCGTCGGCGCAAGGTCAACGAGTACCCGACCGAGGAGCTGCCGGAGACGGTCGGCGAGACGGACGCGATGCGCGGCACCGAGCTGCGCGCGGTGCTGTGGCAGGCGCTGGCCCGGCTGCCCGAGCTCCAGCGGACCATGCTGGTGCTCCGTTACTACGAGGGCCGGACCGATCCGGAGATCGCGGAGATCCTGGACATCAGTGTCGGCACGGTGAAGTCGAGCATCTGGCGGTCGCTGCGGCGGCTGCGCGAGGACGAGGTGCTGAGCTTCGGCCGTGACCAGGAGGAGTCCTTCGGCGAGCTGGTCGCCTGAGGGCCGGGGGGACACGGGGGAAACACGGGGGAGGCCCCACGGGGGAGACAGGGGCCTGAGGAAGAGCGAAGCGGGTCGTACGAGTCCGGGGGGTCTCGTACGGCCCGCTTCGTCGTGTCACGTGGCGCTGCCCGCCGGGGTCCGGTGACGGCCCGCCGCGGCGGCGGCGAGGCGGCCGAGCGCCTCCGGCTTGGCGCACGGGTGGGCGCCGAGCGCGGTCTGGCGGGCGACGATGGCCCGCTCGGCGCGCATCAGGCGCCAGCCGCGGCGCAGCAGCGTCGGGACCGACTTCCGGCCCTCCCGCAGGTCGCGCAGGAGGCGGCGGCGGAAGGTGGTGGAGGGGCGGCCGCGCAGGCAGAGCGCGTCGGCGAGCACGTCGAGCTCCCGGCAGCGGGTGACGATCTCGGCGGCGAAGATGCCCTCCGCGACGAACAGCGGGGTCCGTCCGATGTCGAGGCGGTCGCCGCCGGTGCGGGAGCTGCTGGCGATGTCGTACACCGGGACGTCGGTGCGGCCGGTGCGGCACAGCTCGACGATCGCGGCGACGGCGGCGTCCGCGTCCCAGGAGCGCGGGGAGTCCCAGTCGACGTCACCGCTTCCCTCGACGAGCGGGAGCGACGGATCGCCGGCTTCCTTGTAGAAGTCGTCGAGGCGCAGGACCGGGAGGCCGGTGACGGCGGCGAGGGACGACTTGCCGGAGCCGGAGGGGCCCGCGAGCAGGACGACCCGGGTCGGGATCGGTTGGGAACTCACGGAACACCAGTGTGAGGCATTCCCCCGTCCAGGGGACCACCGAAGAGGGCCGTTGGTATCGAGCATCACATCTCCACTACTGTCGGTGGCCGCCCGCTCACCCCTTGGAAGGAACCCCATGGCGCGTCACGCAGAGCCGAAGGACCCCCGTCGCGGCCTCCTGTTCAGGGCAGGCCTCGGCGTCACCGCGGCCGGCGCCGCCGTCCTCGGGGCGGCCGCCGCCGCCCAGGCCGTGCCGGGCACCGCGGTGCCGCTGCCCGTGGACTCGCTGAGCCGCACGGACGCCGCCGCGGCCGGCGCGGGCGCGCTGACCGGCGTGACCCACGGGATCGGCCCGCTGACCCGGCTCCAGCTCGACCCGCTGGCCAACACCGGCGTCGACCCGCTCGCCAACGGCATCGGCACCCAGGTCGCCGACTTCAAGCCGGTCGGCACGAACCTGGTCACCGACCACGTCACGAAGGGCGGGGCCGTGGCCGACCTGCCGGTCGCGGGTCCGCTGACGCAGAAGCTGCTTCCGTAGCCGGGCGTTTCGGCCCTCGCCCGTCGCGGCGGGCTCCGTGCCCCGCGCGGCGCGGTGCGGCTCCGCCGGACCGCCGGTCTCCCGGACGCCGCTGTGCGGACGCACGCCCTGGGGGACGCAGGTGGGTTCCCCCCGGCCGAGCCCCCCGGTGCGACCGGATCCCGTGGAGGATCGCGGAGACGCGCGGGGCCCCCGGGTGCGCACCCGGGGGCCCCGCGGAGCGGAACTAGTACGAGGAGCCGCTCGCGCCCAGGGAGCCCGTGGGGTGCCAGACGGTCTTCGTCTCCAGGAAGGCGGTCATGCGGTCCGTGCCGGGGGACTCGGCGAAGTCCTCGGCGCGGGGGCGCAGGACCCGCTTCAGGTTCTCCGCCGCCGCGATCTCCAGGTCGCGGGCCAGGTCGGCGTCCGCGCCCGTCAGGTCGATCGCGTTGACGTCCAGGTGGGCCGCGAGGTGCGGGCCCATCTCGGAGGCCTTGCCGGAGAGGATGTTGACCACGCCGCCCGGAAGGTCGGAGGTGGCCAGGACCTCGCCCAGGGACAGGGCGGGGAGCGGGGCCTTCTCCGAGGCGACGACGACGGCCGTGTTGCCCGTCGCGATGACCGGGGCGATCACCGAGATCAGGCCCAGGAAGGACGACTCCTGCGGGGCGATCACGGTGACGACGCCGGTCGGCTCCGGGGTGGAGAGGTTGAAGAAGGGGCCGGCCACCGGGTTGGCGCCGCCGACGACCTGCGCGATCTTGTCGGTCCAGCCCGCGTACCAGACCCAGCGGTCGACGGCCGCGTCCACCTGGGCCGCCGCCTTCGACTTCGACAGGCCCTCGGCGTCGGCGACCTCGCGGACGAACTGGTCCCGGCGGCCCTCCAGCATCTCGGCGACGCGGTAGAGGATCTGGCCGCGCAGGTAGGCGGTCGCGCCGGCCCAGCCGGCCTGCGCCTTGCGGGCGGCGACGACCGCGTCCCGCGCGTCCTTGCGGGAGGAGAGCGGGGCGTTCGCCAGCCAGTTGCCCTTGGAGTCGGTCACCTCGTACACCCGGCCGCTCTCGGAACGGGGGAACTTGCCCCCGACGTACAGCTTGTAGGTCTTGAAGACGCTCAGACGGTTCTGCTCGGACGGACGGTTCTGCTCGGACTTATCGGACATCGAGGTACGCCTCCAGGCCATGGCGGCCGCCCTCGCGGCCGAAGCCCGACTCCTTGTAGCCGCCGAAGGGCGAGGTCGGGTCGAACTTGTTGAACGTGTTGGCCCAGACGACGCCGGCGCGGAGCTTGTTCGCGACCGCGAGGATGCGGGAGCCCTTCTCCGTCCAGATGCCGGCGGAGAGGCCGTACTGGCTGTTGTTGGCCTTGGCGACGGCCTCGTCCGGGGTGCGGAAGGTCAGGACCGACAGGACCGGGCCGAAGACCTCGTCGCGGGCGATGGTGTGCGCCTGGGTGACGCCCGTGAAGAGCGTCGGGGCGAACCAGTAGCCGGCCTCCGGGAGGTCGCAGGCGGCGGTCCAGCGCTCGGCGCCCTCCGCCTCGCCCTGCTCCACGAGGGAGGTGATCCGGGCCAGCTGCTCCTCGGAGTTGATGGCGCCGATGTCGGTGTTCTTGTCGAGCGGGTCGCCGAGGCGGAGCGTCGACAGGCGGCGCTTGAGCGCGTCGAGCAGCTCGTCCTGGATCGACTCCTGGACCAGCAGGCGGGAGCCCGCGCAGCAGACCTGGCCCTGGTTGAAGAAGATGCCGTTGACGATGCCCTCGACGGCCTGGTCGATGGGGGCGTCGTCGAAGACGATGTTGGCGCCCTTGCCGCCCAGCTCCAGGGTGACCTTCTTGTCGGTGCCGGCGACCGTGCGGGCGATCCGCTTGCCGACGGCGGTCGAGCCGGTGAAGGCGACCTTGTTCACGTCCGGGTGCGCGACCAGGGCGGCGCCGGTGTCGCCGTACCCGGGGAGGATGTTGACGACGCCCCGGGGCAGGCCCGCCTGGCGGCAGACGTCCGCGAAGAACAGGGCGGAGAGCGGGGTCGTCTCGGCGGGCTTCAGGACGACCGTGTTGCCGGTCGCGAGCGCCGGGGCGATCTTCCACGCCAGCATGAGCAGCGGGAAGTTCCACGGGATGACCTGGCCGGCCACGCCCAGCGGGCGCGGGTTCGCGCCGTAGCCGGCGTGGTCGAGCTTGTCGGCCCAGCCCGCGTAGTAGAAGAAGTGCGCGGCGACCAGGGGGAGGTCCGCGTCGCGGGTCTCCTTGATCGGCTTGCCGTTGTCCAGGGTCTCCAGGACGGCCAGCTCGCGGCTGCGCTCCTGGATGATCCGGGCGATCCGGAAGAGGTACTTGGCGCGCTCGGAACCGGGCAGCGCGGACCACTTCTCGAAGGCCCGGCGGGCGGCCTTCACCGCGCGGTCCACGTCCGCCTCGCCCGCCTGGGCGACCTCGGAGAGGACCTCCTCGGTGGAGGGGGAGACGGTCTTGAAGACCTTGCCGTCGGCCGCGTCGGTGAACTCGCCGTCGATGAACAGGCCGTAGCTCGGGGCGATGTCGACGACCGCGCGCGACTCGGGCGCGGGGGCGTACTCGAAGGGGGAGGTCATGTCGATCAGTCCACCGTCACGTAATCGGGGCCGGAGTAGTGGCCGGTGGCCATCTTCTGGCGCTGCATCAGCAGGTCGTTGAGCAGGCTGGACGCGCCGAAGCGGAACCAGTGGTTGTCCAGCCAGTCCGCGCCCGCGGTCTCGTTGACCAGCACCAGGAACTTGATGGCCTCCTTGGTGTTGCGGATGCCGCCGGCCGGCTTCACGCCGATCTGCACGCCGGTCTGCGCGCGGAAGTCGCGCACCGCCTCCAGCATGAGGAGGGTGTTCGCCGGGGTGGCGTTGACCGCGACCTTGCCGGTCGAGGTCTTGATGAAGTCGGCGCCGGCCATCATGCCGAGCCAGGAGGCGCGGCGGATGTTGTCGTACGTGGACAGCTCGCCGGTCTCGAAGATCACCTTGAGCCGGGCGCGGTCGCCGCACTCGGCCTTGACGGCGGCGATCTGCTCGAAGACCTCCAGGTAGCGGCCGGCCAGGAAGGCGCCGCGGTCGATGACCATGTCGATCTCGTCCGCGCCCGCGGCGATCGCGTCGGCGGTGTCGGCCAGCTTCACGGGGAGGGCGGCGCGGCCCGCAGGGAAGGCGGTGGCGACCGAGGCGACCTTGACGTCCGAGCCCGCGAGGGCGGCCTTGGCGGTGGCCACCATGTCGGGGTAGACGCAGACGGCGGCGGTCGTCGGGGTCGTGCGGTCGGTCGGATCGGGGTGGACGGCCTTGGCGGCGAGGGCCCGGACCTTGCCCGGGGTGTCCGCGCCTTCGAGCGTCGTCAGGTCGATCATGGAGATGGCCAGGTCGATGGCGTACGCCTTGGACGTGGTCTTGATCGAACGGGTGCCGAGGGACGCGGCGCGCGCCTCCAGGCCCACGGCGTCGACGCCGGGCAGCCCGTGGAGGAAGCGGCGCAGCGTGCTCTCGGACGCGGTCACGTCGGCGAAAGCTGCTGCTGCGGATGCAGTGGTGGGCATGGTCACCAGTCGAGCATATCTACGCGCGTAGCGACCTGTACAGGGGAGGCCCTCCGGGGACGGGTGTCGTGCGTCTCGTGACGGTCGTGGGCCGCGAAAGGTCCGTGGGGGTCCTGGCGGGTGTCGTGCGTGTCGTGACGGTCGTGGGCCGCGAAAGGTCCCTGGGGGTTGTGACGGCTGTCACGAGGCCGTGACATGGAGCGAACCGATCCCCCATACAAGATCATTAAATTCTTTCTCAGCAGCCAGCGAGAACTCACCGGCCCTCCCCGATCGAGACATCAGCCAGGCATGCGGCTCTTCTTCATCCGCCACCGAAACTTCTCGGGAGTCGTTATGCGCACCGCCCTTCGCACCGCCCTCGCCACCGCGCTCGTCGCCGGCGTCGCCGCCACCCCGGTCCTCACCGCCGGCAGCGCCTTCGCCGCCGGTACGGCCCCGGCGCCGGCGGCCGCCGCGAGCGCTCCCGCGAAGGCAGCGGCGCCCGCCCCCGCGAAGACGGCGGCGCCGGCTCCCGCGAAGACCGCGGCCCCGGCCCCCGCGAAGGGCGCCGCGTCGGCCGGCGCCGCCGCCCCGGCGACCACGGCCCCGGCCACCGAGGCCCCCGCCCCGGCCGCCGAGACCGCCGAGACCGCTCCCGACGCCGACGCCCTGGTCCGCACGGTGGAGCTCGACGGGGGCCTCACGGCCAAGGTCTACGACAAGGGCACCCAGCACCGGTACTTCACCGCGACCGTCCTGCGCGGCACCAACGTCCTCGGCGAGCTCAAGGCGGGCGGCGGATACGGCGCCTCGGACACCGGGATCTTCTCCGGGTACGCCGTGACCCTGGACGCCGAGGGCAAGGTCACCGCCGTCGAGGCGGGCCCCGAGCACGCCACGCTGGTCCGCACCGAGAAGCTGATCGGCGGCCGGACCGCCAAGATCTACAAGCTCAAGGACCTCGACCACTTCGCGGAGCTCTTCCTCGGAGGCCGCAAGGTCGGCGAGCTCCACTCGGCCGGCCGTCCCGTCGCCGACTGGGACCCCAGCACCGAGTACTTCGTCCTCAACCCGGACGGCACCACCCACAACTGGACCGGCACCACCGCCGACCTCAAGGCCGGCTTCTACCGGCTCGTCGACGGCACGATCCTGGAGGCACGCTTCAACGGCACCGCCATCGGCCTCCAGACCGTCGACCCCGCCACGGGCAAGGGCAGCGGCTTCACCTACCCCTACACCGGCGGCCGCAAGATCCTCTTCTACGGCAAGGCCGTCGTCGTCCTGGAGTCCACCGGACACTTCGCCGCCTACGTCCCCGGCGCGGCCCGGCAGTCCGCCCCGCAGCCCTACGACATGGAGACCGGGAAGGTCGACAACTGCCTGCCGCAGAGGATCGACCTCGCCGTCGGCGCGGGGACCGTGGCCGAGCTGACCATGACCACCAAGGGCCCGAAGGCGAAGCTCGTCACCGCCGGCGACGACAAGGTCATCGCCGTCCTCGACCGCGCGCACCCCTCGCTGCCCGCGAACGCCGGCATCGTCGCCCGGATCGACGGCGCCTACACCGCCACCCCGACGCTGTACGCCAAGCTGGAGGGCGGCGAGGCCAAGGGCGGCACCTACGCCTTCCCGTCGCTCCCGAAGGGTTGCTCCGTGGAGGGCCTGGCCTCGGCCGGGCAGGCGCAGAACACCGGCACCGGCAACGGCAACGGCACCTCGAACGGTGCCCAGGCCCAGGGCGGGCAGACCTCCGTCGTCCCGCGGGGCGGTGTCGCCGCCGGCGTCGAGCCGGCCGCCGAGGAGGACTCCGGCATGCTCGTCGCCGCCGGCGCCGGTGCCGCCGCGCTGACCGCCGCCGGCCTCGGCTTCCTGGCGATGCGCCGCCGCACCGCCACCGTCCGCGGCTGACCCCGCGCGGGCCCGCCGCCCGCCGCCGGCCCGTACCCCCGTCGTCCCCCGCCCCTTGACCCGAGCCCGGAGCGTTCCACCCCACCCCCGGCCGGTCGCCGCCTCCCACGCGGCGGCCGGCCGCACCCCGTCCTCCCGGGAGCCCCGCATGCGCCGCCGCACCGCCACCGTCACCGCCGCCGTCCTGCTCATGGCCGCCCTCGCCGGCTGTTCGGCCGGCGGCGCGCCCGACGCCGTCACCCCGCCCGCCCGGATCGTGGAGTCGGCCGCGCCGGCGCCGGCCGCCGCGGCCGTGAAGCCGCTCGCCCGCTCGCTGCCCGTACGGGTCGAAGTGCCGACGGCCGGCGTGGACGCGCGGGGCGTCCTGGAGCTCGGCCTGAACGCCGACGGGACCGTCGAGGTGCCGTCGGTCGCCCAGGCCGAGCGGATCGGCTGGTACGGCAAGGGCGTCACGCCCGGCGAGGCCGGCCCTGCCGTCCTCATCGGGCACTTCGACACCGAGCGCGGGCCCGCCGTCCTGAAGGACGTCGCGAAGGTCCGGGTCGGCGACACGATCTCCGTGACCCGCGCCGACGACAGCGTCGCCGTCTTCCGGGTCCGCGAGCTGGAGCAGGTCGACAAGGACGCCTTCCCGACGGAGAAGGTCTACGGCGACACCCGCCGGCCCGAGCTGCGCCTGATCACCTGCGGCGGCGAGCTCGTCGACGGCCACCGGCCGGACAACATCATCCTGTACGCGGACCTGGCCGAGGTCCGGCGGGGCTGAGCCCCAGGGGGCGGTGGGCGCGCGCGGGGCGCGGGCGTGAGGGGGCGGGGCGGGGGCGCGGCCGTGCGGGGCGGGAGGCGTGCGGGGCGCCCGAGCCCCGTGGGGGGTCCTGAGGCAGAATCGGCGGCATGACGAGCCCCGCGCCCTCCGAACCGAACTCCGGGTCGAACCCCGAGCCGACCTCCCCCGATCGCGTCTACCGTTCCAACTTCGGGATCGCGGGAGGCGTCTTCCTGCTCGCCCTGGCGCTCGTCTTCGCCGGCGACGCCCTGGTGCGCGGCGAGGGCCGGACGCCCTGGCTGGCGCTGGCCGGCCTGCTGCTCGCCGTGCCGCTGATCACCGCCTTCACGCTCCGGCCCGCCGTCCGGGCCAACGAGGACCGGCTCCGGATCCGCAACCCGTTCCGCTCGATCCTGCTGCCCTGGGCCGCCGTCGCCGACGTCCGGGCCGGCTACTCCAGCGAGGTCTTCACGCACGAGGGCGCCAAGTACCAGCTGTGGGCCATGCCCGTCTCGCTGCGCCAGCGGAAGAAGGCGGCGCGCCAGGCCGCCCGCGCCTCCCAGGACGACCCCCACGGCCGCACCTCGGTGACCGCCGACGTCCGGGACTCCGCGGCGCGCATCGCGGCCGGCGACCAGAACGTCGCCGACCTGCGGGAGATGGCCGAGCGCTACCAGGGCCGGGCCGGGGCGCAGGGCGCGCCGGCGGTCCGCTGGGCGTACGAGATCATCGCCCCGGCCGTCGTCGGCCTGGTCCTCCTCGTGGTGCTCGGCGCGACGGGCTGAGGCCCGGCCCGGCCCGGCCGGGACGAGGCGGGGCGAGGCCGGACGGGGCGGGGCGGGGCGAGGAACCCTCGGCCCACCCGTGAGCCGTTCCGCGCGTCGAGTGCCGCGGGCCAGGTCGACGGCGGTTCCGACCGGCCCGATCGGTCTGGCTGCTCCATCCGCTCTGGCCTCTCCGGCCTCTTCGGCTCCTGCGGCCAGGGTGGTCGGAGTGGGCGGTGATCGGCGGTCGGGACACGACGGAGGGCCGGTACGGGAACCCCGTACCGGCCCTCCGCCGTCCGGCTACAGCCCCGCGGCCGCCGCCAGGTCCTTCTTCAGCGCACCCAGGACCTCGGCGCCGGTGGCGCGGGCCGCCGCGAGCCCGCTCGCGTCGGCGACCGGGACCACGACCTCCAGGTAGCACTTCAGCTTGGGCTCCGTGCCCGACGGGCGGACGATCACCCGGGCCTTGTAGTCGCCCTCCAGGTGGTAGCGCAGGCCGTCCGTCGGCGGCAGCGACTCCGTGCCCTTGGTCAGGTCCTCCGCGGAGACGACCGTGAGCCCCGCCAGCCGCACCGGCGGCCGCTCGCGCAGCGCCGCCATCGCGTTCGCGATGACGCCCAGGTCCTCCACGCGCACCGACAGCTGGTCCGTCGCGTGCAGCCCGTGCGCGACCGCCAGGTCGTCGAGCAGGTCGGTCAGCGTCCGGTCCCGCTCCTTCAGCTCCGAGGCCAGCTCGGCGACGAGCAGCGCCGCCGTGATGCCGTCCTTGTCGCGGACGCCCTCCGGGTCCACGCAGTAGCCGAGCGCCTCCTCGTACCCGTACCGCAGGCCGTCGACGCGGGCGATCCACTTGAAGCCCGTCAGGGTCTCCTCGTACCCGACCCCGGCGGTCTCGGCGATCCGCCCGAGCAGCGAGGACGACACGATCGACTCCGCGAAGACGCCCCGGGCGCCCTTGTGCACGAGGTGCGCGGCGAGCAGCGCGCCGACCTCGTCGCCGCGGAGCATCCGCCAGCCGCCCTCGACGGAGGCGTCCGGCACGGCGACGGCGCAGCGGTCCGCGTCCGGGTCGTTGGCGATGACGATGTCGGGGTCCACGGCCCGCGCCGCCTCGAAGGCCAGGTCCATGGCCCCCGGCTCCTCCGGGTTCGGGAAGGCCACGGTCGGGAAGGCCGGGTCGGGCTCGGCCTGCGCGGCGACGAGCGCGGGCGGCGGGAAGCCGTGCCGGGCGAAGGCGGCGGTGAGCACGTCCTTCCCGACGCCGTGCATGGCCGTGTACACGGTCCGCACGCTCCTCGGCGACCCGGGCGTCAGGACGGCGTCGGTCCGGGCCAGGTAGGCCTCCAGGACCTCCTCCCCGAGCACCTCCCACCCGTCCTCGGGGCGCGGCACGTCGGCCAGGGCCCGTACGGCGGCGATCTCGGCCGCGATCTCGGCGTCGGCCGGCGGCACGATCTGCGAGCCGTCGCCGAGGTACACCTTGTAGCCGTTGTCGCGGGGCGGGTTGTGACTCGCGGTCACCTCGACGCCCGCGACGGCGCCCAGGTGCCTTATGGCGAACGCGAGGACGGGCGTCGGCAGCGGGCGCGGCAGCAGCGCGGCGCGCAGTCCGGCGCCGGTCATGACGGCGGCGGTGTCCCGGGCGAAGTCCTCGGACTTGTAGCGGGCGTCGTACCCGATGACGACCAGCCCGCCGGCCTGCCCCTTCGCCTTCAGGTACGCGGCGAGCCCGGCGGCGGCGCGGATCACCACGGACCGGTTCATCCGCATGGGCCCGGCGCCCAGCTCACCGCGGAGCCCCGCGGTGCCGAACTGCAGCGTCCCGGCGAACCGGACCGCCAGCTCGTCGGTGTCCCCCCGGTCGAGGAGCGCACCGAGCTCCTCACGGGTCTCGGAATCGGGGTCCTCGGCGAGCCACGCCTGGGCCCGGGCGAGGAGGTCGTCCTGCGTCACGGTGATGCGCCTTTCGGAGAGCGGGTGGGGGAGGGAAGTGGGGGTGGGTGGAGTGGGAGGTGGTGGTCTGGGGTGGGCGGTCGGCGGTGGGCGAGCACGGCTACGGGCGTCCGGCTGCGGGCCTGATACGTCCGGCCGGTGCCGGTGCCGGTGCCGGTGCCGGTGTCAGTGTGTGGGTGTGGGTGCCGGTGTCGGTGGGGGCGCTGGCGTGTCGGTGGGGTAGGCGGGCGAGTGCGGGGTGCGGCTTGGCGAGCGGGCGGGGGTGGGGCTTGGCGAGCGGGTGAGGGTGAGGGTGCGGGGTTGTGGTGGGGCGGGGGTGGCCGCTGCGCGGAGCCTTCCCCACCCCGCCCCTTCCCGTAACCGGGGCTCCGCCCCGGACCCCGACGCGCCTCACACGCCGACGGGCCTGGATTCCCGGAGCTGCGCCCCGGCCCCGCACCGCCTTCGGCCGGGTCCTCACGCGCCGGAAGGGCTGGAATCCGGCCCGCAGCCCGATCCCAGCCCCGTCGGCGCACGGGGCGAGGGCCCAGGACGGAGCCCCTGGCTCCGGGAAGGAGCGGGGTGAGGCCTCGCCCAGCGGCCGTGGCCCCGCACTCGAAGGCCTGCACCCGACACGCCTGCCCCAGGCACGCGACCCGACGGCAATAGGCCGACCCCCGGCCGTACGCTCCGGCCCGCAGCCCGCAGCCCGGGACTTCGGCCCGCGGCCCGCAGCCCGCAGCCCGACGCTTCGGCCGGCAGCCCGACGCTTCCGCCCGCGGCCCGACGCTTCCGCCCGTGGCCCGTGGCCTGGGGCTGCCGGCTCGTGGCCGGACGCCGCACCCGCGGGGGTCGCCCCGGCGCCGCGCTCCAGCGGCCGACCGCCGAGCCCGCCGCAGCACCCCGAGGTCCGTCTAGCCCCGAAGCCGGTGCGACTCCAAGCCCGTCCGGCCCGGAGCGCGGGCCCGAAGTCCGGCCGGGCTCCAAGGCTGCCCGGCCCGGGAGCCCGGCCGCGAAGCCCGACCGGCTCCAAGCCCGCCCGGCCCGGGAGCCCGGCCGCGAAACCTGACCGGCTCCAAGCCTGACCGGCTCCAAGCCCGCCCGGCTCGGAAGCCCGACCGGCTCCAAGCCCGTCCCGCCCCGGAGCCTGGCCCCGAAGCCGATGCCGCTCCAAGCCCGTCCCGCCCCGAAGCCCCGCACGGTGCGCGGCCTCAAGCCCCTGCGGGCCCAAAGCCCGCGCGGCTCAAGGTCCGCGCGGCTCAAGGTCCGCGCGGCCCAAAGCCCGCCCGGCCCGAAGGCCCGCAGGGCCCCAAACCCCGCCCCGCGTGCCTGCGTGCCCACGTGCCCGCCTGCCCCGCGCCGCGAGGGATCAGATCCGGTCGAGGACCCGCGTCAGCAGTTCGCCCATCCGTGCCGCCGAGTCGCGGCCCGCCTGGAGGACCTCCTCGTGGTTCAGCGGCTCGCCGGAGAGCCCCGCCGCGAGGTTGGTGACCAGGGAGATGCCGAGGACCTCCGCGCCGGCCTCGCGGGCGGCGATGGCCTCCAGGACGGTGGACATGCCGACGAGGTCGCCGCCCATGACGCGGACCATATTGATCTCGGCGGGGGTCTCGTAGTGGGGGCCGGGGAACTGGACGTACACGCCCTCCTCCAGCGTCTCGTCGACCTCCTTGCACAGCGCCCGCAGCCGCGGCGAGTACAGGTCCGTCAGGTCGACGAAGTTCGCGCCGACGATCGGCGACGCGGCCGTCAGGTTGATGTGGTCGGAGATGAGGACCGGCTGGCCGGGGCGCATGCCCTCGCGCAGGCCGCCGCAGCCGTTCGTCAGCACGACGGTCTTCACGCCGGCGGCGACGGCCGTGCGGACGCCGTGGGCGACGGAGGCGACGCCGCGGCCCTCGTAGAAGTGGGTGCGGCCGAGGAAGACCAGGGCGCGCTTCTCGCCGATCTTGTACGAGCGGACCTTGCCGCCGTGGCCCTCGACGGCCGGCGGCGGGAAGCCCGGGAGCTCGGTCACGGGGAACTCGGCCTCGGGGGCGCCGAGGGCGTCCGCGGCGGGCGCCCAGCCGGAGCCCATGACCAGGGCGACGTCGTGGTTCTCGACTCCGGTCAGCTCACGCAGTCGCGCGGCTGCGGCCTCGGCGGCCTCGTACGGGGTGGCAGTAGCGTTCACTGGCTCTCTCGCCTCGGGGAGGGGGTCCGAGGGCGGTCACCCCGGACGGAATTCATTCGCCAGGAAGCCTAGCCGGAGAATTCCTACGCGCGTAGATGACGGCGCGGACGGACATGCGATCGTTGTCTTGTCGTTTCCGACGAAGGGGCGCCCGGGCGGTGCCTCAGCAGGGGCGCTTGCGGAGCTCCATCACATAGTCGTGCGGCGCGCCCGCCGACTCCGCCGCGTCGGCCACCTCGCCGAGGTAGCGCGCGGACGGCAGCCCGCCCTCGTAGGCGTTGAGCACGTACACCCAGGCCGGCTCCTCGCCGTCGAGGGTGTGCACCCGGACCCGCATCCGCCGGTAGATGTCGAGGCCCACGCCCTCCCAGCGGTCCATCGAGTCCTCGTCCATGGGGGCGACGTCGTACAGCGCCACGAAGACCTGCTGGCGGGGGGCCTCCACGAGGGTGGCGAGCGCCCCCTCCCAGCCCATCTGCTCCCCGCCGAAGGTGAGCCGCCAGCCGTTCAGCCAGCCGGTGCCGCGCAGCGGTGAGTGCGGGGCGCGGCGGCTCATCAGCCGCGGATCGAGGTTGCCGGCGTACGCGGCGTAGAGCGACATGGGACCGAGGGTACGGGAGGGACGGCGGTGGACGACGAAACCCGAGGTAGCGGCCGTACGGGGGCCGGGTGGGGGCCGTACGGGTGCTCCCGCGACGCCCGGAACGGCTGTTTCCGGCCCCGGCGCGAGGGACCGGGCGGCGTACGGGACAATGGAGTACGCACTTGAAGCGTGCGGGACAATGGCGTACGCACTGCACCCCACGGGGGCCGCACACCCCCGGCAGAACGAGACGCGAGGCGTAGATCCCAGTGACCCGGATCGTGATCATCGGCGGCGGACCCGGCGGATACGAGGCGGCCCTGGTGGGCGCCCAACTCGGCGCGGAGGTGACCGTCGTCGACTGCGACGGCCTCGGCGGCGCGTCCGTCCTGACCGACTGCGTCCCCTCCAAGACCCTGATCGCCACGGCCGAGGTGATGACCACCTTCGACTCCTCCTACGAGGAGCTGGGCATCATCGTCGCGGACGACACCCCGCACCTGGAGCAGGCCGCCCGCGTCGTCGGCGTCGACCTCGGCAAGGTCAATCGACGGGTGAAGCGGCTCGCGCTCGCCCAGTCGCACGACATCACCGCCTCGGTCACCCGGGCGGGCGCCCGGGTGCTGCGCGGCCGCGGCCGGCTCTCCGGCCGGCAGGCCATGGACGGCTCCCGCCAGGTGGTCGTCACCGCGGCCGACGGCACCGAGGAGACGCTGACCGCCGACGCGGTGCTGATCGCCACCGGCGGCCACCCGCGCGAGGTGCCCGACGCCAAGCCGGACGGCGAGCGGATCCTGAACTGGACGCAGGTCTACGACCTCAAGGAGCTCCCTGAGGAGCTCATCGTGGTCGGTTCCGGTGTGACCGGTGCCGAGTTCGCCGGCGCCTACCAGGCCCTCGGCTCCCGCGTCACCCTCGTCTCCTCCCGCGACCGGGTGCTCCCGGGCGAGGACCCGGACGCGGCCGCCGTCCTGGAGGACGTCTTCCGCCGCCGCGGCATGAACGTCATGGCCCGCTCCCGCGCCGAGTCCGCCAAGCGGGTCGGCGACCGGGTCGAGGTCACCCTCTCGGACGGCCGGGTCATCTCCGGCACTCACTGCCTGATGGCCGTCGGCGCGATCCCGAACTCCGCCGGCATGGGCCTGGAGGAGGCCGGGGTGAAGCTGAAGGACTCCGGGCACATCTGGACCGACAAGGTCTCCCGGACCACCGCTCCCGGTGTGTACGCGGCGGGCGACGTCACCGGTGTCTTCGCGCTCGCCTCGGTCGCCGCCATGCAGGGCCGGATCGCGATGTACCACTTCCTCGGCGACGCGGTGGCCCCGCTGAACCTGAAGACGGTCTCCTCGAACGTCTTCACCGACCCTGAGATCGCCACCGTCGGCTACACCCAGGCCGACGTGGACGCGGGCAAGATCGACGCCAAGGTCGTCAAGCTGCCGCTGCTGCGCAACCCCCGCGCCAAGATGCAGGGCATCCGGGACGGCTTCGTCAAGATCTTCTGCCGCCCCGGCACCGGCATCGTGGTCGGCGGCTGTGTCGTCGCCCCCAAGGCGAGCGAGCTCATCCACCCGATCTCGATCGCGGTCGACAACAATCTGACGGTCGAACAGATCGCAAATGCTTTCACCGTGTACCCCTCGCTGTCGGGCTCGATCGCCGAAGTGGCACGGCAGTTGCACACCCGAAAGACCTCGGCCGAGGCGTAGGTCAGGCGGCGATCACGCTCCCCGCCTGCGGGAACGGTTCGCCGACTCGGACAACCCCCGGCAAGACGGGGCATAGGTCGAGCAAAGGCGGGGCTCTCCATACCACTTGAGAGCCCCGCCTGTGCGTATATTCCGCAATCCGGCGCATAGTGCTGAAAACCCACGGCCGTGCGCGTTACTGTCAGTTTCGTGTTCGCTGCAGAACGTCGCCAGTTGATCCTCGAAATGGTGCGAGCCAATGGGGCCGTGTCGCTCCGCGAGCTCGCCCGCGTCGTCCAGACCTCCGAAGTGACCGTGCGCCGTGACGTACGGGCGCTGGAGGCAGAAGGACTCCTCGACCGCCGGCACGGCGGTGCGGTGTTGCCGGGCGGATTCACGCGAGAATCCGGCTTCCCGCAGAAATCCCATCTCGCGACCGCGGAGAAGACGGCCATCGCCGACGTCGCCGCGAGCCTGGTCGAAGAGGGCGAGGCCATCGTCGTCGGCGCCGGGACCACCACCCAGGAGCTGGCCCGCCGGCTCGCCCGGGTCCCCGGCCTGACCGTGGTCACCAACTCGCTGCTCGTCGCCCAGGCGCTGGCGCACGCCAACCGCGTCGAGGTCGTCATGACCGGCGGCACCCTGCGCGGCTCCAACTACGCCCTCGTGGGCAGCGGCGCCGAGCAGTCGCTCCAGGGGCTGCGGGTCTCCCGCGCCTTCCTCTCCGGCAGCGGCCTCACCGCCGAGCGCGGCCTCTCCACCTCCAACATGCTCTCCGCGAGCGTGGACCGGGCGCTGGTGCAGGCGGCCGCGGAGGTCGTGGTCCTCGCCGACCACACCAAGCTCGGCACCGACACCATGTTCCAGACGGTGCCGACGGACGTGATCACCCGCCTGGTCACCGACGAGCCGCCGCCCCACGACGAGCGCGCCGCCTCCGAACTCCAGGCCCTCGCCGACCAGGGCGTGCAGATCGCCGTGGCCGGCACCGGCCAGAGCGCCGCCCCCGCCGCCGAGCAACTGCCGCCGGGCGTCCGGGGCCGCCGCGAGATGCCGCTGCCGGTGCAGCGGGGCGGCAGGATGCCCACGGGACAGTTCCGTGGCCCCGGCCCCGGCGCCCTCGGCGCCGAACCCCTGGAGCGCACGGCCCGCGTCGCGGACCTCCGCCGCCGCTGACCCCGAACCCGCCCCCGCAGGCCACCGGACCGGCGCCAGCAGGGCCTTGGGCACGCGCCCGCTCGATGCCGGGCACGCACCCGTAGGGTCTTGGGCTTGCGCCCGCATGACCGGGGCCCGCGCCGGCGCGTTCTCGGGCTCGCGCCCGCACGACCCCGCGCCCGCGCCCGCAGGGCCCCGCCCCGCGCCCGCATGGTCCCGGGCCCGCGCCCGTTCGACGCTGGGCCTGCGCCCGCATTGCCGTGGGTTTGCGCCCGCTCGATGCCGGGCCGGCGCCCGCTTGACTGGGGGCCGCGCCGGTGTGATCTCGGGCCGCCGCCCGTACGGCCCCGGGCCCGCCCCGCACGACGCCAGGCTGGCGCCCGCAGGGTCTTGGGCTGGCGCCCGCACGCCGTAGGCCCGCGCCCGCTCGAAGCCGGGCACGCGGCCGCACTGCCGGGGCCTGCGCCCGTACGACGCCGGATCCCCGCCCGTACGCCCCCGGGCCCCTGCCCGTACGCCCCCGGGCCCCCGCCCGTACGGCCCCAGGGCCTCGGGCCAGGCCCGTACGGCCCCGGGCACGCGCCCAAACGCTCCCCGGGTCGGCGCCCCCGCGACCTGGGGCGCGGGCCCGCGCGATCCGGGCACGCGCCCATGCGCGGTGAGGCGTCCCGCCCCTCCTGCCGCGCGGGCCGGAGCAGCGAACCGCCGCCGCGCACAGCGACCGCTACGGAAGGCCGCAGTCGTTAACGGCGCCGCACGCAGCGGTCGCCCGCGAAGGCGCCGCCACCGACGGCCGCCGTCGGGAACGGCGCCGCGCACAGCGACCGCCGCGGAAGACCGCCGCCGTCACCACCGCCCGTCGCCGTCGGGAACGGCGAAGGGCCCGCAGGTGGGTGCCTGCGGGCCCTCCTCCGTCTGCTTCGGGCCGTCAGGCCTTGATGTCGCAGATGCCGGCGCCGGAGGTGACGGACGCGCCGACCTCGGCGTTGAGTCCGGTCACGGTGCCGGACTTGTGGGCGTTGAGGGGCTGTTCCATCTTCATGGCCTCCAGGACGACGATCAGATCGCCTTCCTTGACCTCCTGGCCCTCCTCGACCGCGACCTTCACGATCGTGCCCTGCATCGGCGAGGCGAGGGTGTCGCCCGACGCGGTCGGACCCGACTTCTTCGCCGCGCGCCGCTTCGGCTTGGCGCCCGCCGCCAGGCCCGTGCGGGCCAGCGTCATGCCCAGCGACGACGGAAGGGAGACCTCCAGGCGCTTGCCGCCGACCTCGACCACGATCGTCTCGCGGCCCGCCTCGTCCTCGTCCGCGTCCGCACCGGCCGGGGCGAAGGGCTTGATCTCGTTGACGAACTCCGTCTCGATCCACCGCGTGTGGACCCGGAACGGGTCGGCGGTGAACGCCGGGTCGACCACGACGGCCTGGTGGAACGGGATGGCGGTCGCCATGCCCTCGACCTTGAACTCCGCCAGCGCGCGGGCGGCGCGCTGGAGCGCCTGCTCACGGGTGGCGCCGGTGACGACCAGCTTGGCCAGCAGTGAGTCCCAGGCCGGGCCGATCACACTGCCCGACTCCACGCCCGCGTCCAGGCGGACGCCCGGGCCGGTCGGCGGCTGGAAGAGGGTGACGGTGCCGGGCGCCGGGAGGAAGTTGCGGCCCGGGTCCTCGCCGTTGATGCGGAACTCGAAGGAGTGACCCCGGATCTCCGGGTCCCCGTAACCGAGCTCCTCGCCGTCCGCGATCCGGAACATCTCCCGCACCAGGTCGATGCCCGTGACCTCCTCGGTCACCGGATGCTCCACCTGCAGACGGGTGTTGACCTCCAGGAACGAGATCGTTCCGTCCAGACCCACCAGGAACTCGACGGTGCCGGCGCCGACGTAGCCGGCCTCCTTCAGGATCGCCTTCGACGCCGCGTACAGCTGCTTGTTCTGATCCTCGCTCAGGAACGGCGCCGGGGCCTCCTCGACCAGCTTCTGGTGCCGGCGCTGGAGCGAGCAGTCACGCGTGGACACGACGACCACGTTGCCGTGCTGGTCGGCGAGGCACTGGGTCTCCACGTGGCGCGGCTTGTCCAGGTAGCGCTCGACGAAGCACTCGCCGCGGCCGAAGGCGGCGACCGCCTCGCGGACGGCGGAGTCGTACAGCTCCGGGACCTCTTCGAGCGTGCGGGCGACCTTCAGACCACGGCCACCGCCACCGAACGCGGCCTTGATCGCGATCGGCAGTCCGTGCTCCTTCGCGAACGCCACGACCTCGTCCGCACCCGACACCGGGTCCGGCGTGCCGGCGACCAGCGGCGCGCCCGCGCGCTGCGCGATGTGACGGGCCGCCACCTTGTCGCCGAGGTCGCGGATCGCCTGCGGCGGCGGACCGATCCACGTCAGACCCGCGTCCAGCACCGCCTGCGCGAACTCCGCGTTCTCGGACAGGAACCCGTACCCCGGGTGGACCGCGTCCGCGCCCGAGTCCTTCGCGGCCTGCAGCACCTTGGCCATGTCCAGATAGCTGGTGGCCGGGGTGTCACCGCCCAGGGCGAACGCCTCGTCGGCCGCGCGGACGTGCAGAGCGTCCCGGTCCGGGTCGGCGTAGACGGCTACGCTCGCGATCCCGGCATCCCGGCAGGCACGGGCGACACGAACAGCGATTTCGCCACGGTTGGCGATGAGCACCTTGCGCACGATGGCTCCCTCCTTGAAACAAGCTGAGTTTAGGGACTACCGACACGGCCCCTCGACCCGTGTCCCGTGGTGAGCTTGCCCACATAGAGGGCGGCTCGAGTTTTCCGCGAGTCGTGAAATCCCTTGTCGCACCACGGTACGCAGGGTTCCTTTACGGCACAGTAGCTCCGAGGTGTGGCGCAGGTCTCTGTTCAAGGGGCCAGTCGCCATTCGGGTTTCTTTGTGGGGTCCCTACGAATGGCGCAATCATTCTTTGCCGGAACGTCGGCCTTCGGCCATGCGCCGCACGCTCTTGTCCCGACCTTTACCGGCCAGTAGCCTTCGCGCTGTCGACCGTACTGTCGGTAACAGGCGAATCCAGGGGGTGGCCGAGGTGGCCCGCAGACCGATCGCGCTCGTCACGGCCGCCGTGCTCCTCGTGGAGGCACCGGCCATCGTCGGCCTCAACGCGGTCATGGCCCGTTTCGTGGAGGCGCAGTCGATGTCCCTCGACGGGCTCGACCCCGACCACATGGTGACCGGCACCTGGGCCCTCGGCATCGGCTCCGGCGTCGCCCTCGCGCTCTGCTCCCTCGTCTCCCTGGTCGCGGGGATCCGCGACCGCCGCCCCGGCCGCCTCGGACGGGGACTCCTCATCGGCTGCGCGATCGTCCACGGCGTCCTCGGCGCGGTCGCCGTCGGCCTGATCGGCTGGCACGCCTTCGCCTTCCTCATGACCGTCGTCGGGCTCATCGTGCTCACCCTGGTCATGTACGGGAAGGAGGGCGCGGCCCCCGAGCCGACCAAGGCGCTGGGACCGGCCGAGGCCTGACGAGGGCTCAGGCACCCGGGTCGGATCGGGGCTGCCCGGCGGGCTCAGGCGCCCGGGACGGGGCGGGGCCGCGCGGCGGGGCTCAGGCGCTCCAGAGGTCGGTGATGCCCACGTCCAGCTTGGCGAGGAGCCGGCGCAGCAGCGGCAGCGACAGGCCGATCACATTGCCCGGGTCGCCGTCGATGCCGTCGATGAACGGCGCCGAGCGGCCGTCCAGCGTGAACGCGCCCGCCACGTGCAGGGGTTCGCCGCTCGCCACGTACGCCGCCACCTCCGCGTCCGTCGGCTCGCCGAACCGCACCACCGTCGAGGCCGTCGCCGACTCGTACCGCTTGGCCTGGGTGTCGTACACGCAGTGGCCGGTCTGGAGGATGCCGACCCGGCCCCGCATGTCCTTCCACCGCGCGACGGCCTCGGCGGCGTCGGCGGGCTTGCCCAGCGCCCGGCCGTCGAGTTCCAGCACCGAGTCGCAGCCGATCACCAGGGCGCCGCTCACCTCGGGGCGGGCCGCCACGTGCGCCGCCTTGGCCTCCGCGAGGGACAGCGCCAGTTCGGCCGGGGTGGGGGCGTGGACCTTGGACTCGTCGACCCCGCTGACGATCACCTCGGGCGCGAGGCCGGCCTGCCGGAGCAGTCCGAGCCGGGCGGGCGAGGCGGAGGCGAGGACGAGCCGGCGGGGCGTGCCGCCCTGGTGATCAGCAGTCATGGGGGCAGCGTACTCAGCGCGCGCCCACGGCGAGCATCAGGACGACCATGGCCAGCGCCAGGATCACACCGGACCTGCGCATCATGGCCTGTGCCTCGCGCAGGAACTTCGGCGGCTTGTTCTCCGGGTCGGACCACAGCATGCCCCCGATCCTGCTGCCGGGCCGTCCGGAACGCCTGAGTACGGATACTCAACCGGACCGGTGACCGTACGGGAGCGGGTGCGCGGGAGGCCGGCCTCCCGTACGGGGGAGCGGGTGCGCGGGAGGCCGGACCCCCCGCACAAGGGGCCCGGCCTCCGCTCGCGTCACGCCGCTCGCGTCATGTCCCTCAGGCCGGCCAGTAGGACCGGGCCCAGGCCCGCGGACCCGGGCCGGGCCGGGCCGAGCGGGCGATGCGGGACGGGTCCGACCAGCCTTCCGGTACCGCCGGGCCGAGACCCGAGGCGGCAGCCGCCGCCGTGGCCGCGGCCCGGGCCTGGACCACCGCCAGTGCGGCGGCCAGCTCCTCGGGCGTCGGGTTGCCTCGTACGACCTTGATCATCGTGCTGTCCCTCCCGAGGGGGCTAGAGCGGGATGTTGCCGTGCTTCTTCGGGGGCAGGGATTCCCGCTTCGTCCGCAGCTGACGCAGACCCTTCACGATCTGCGGCCGGGTCTCGGACGGCAGGATCACCCCGTCGATGTAACCGCGCTCGGCGGCGATGTACGGGTTGAGCAGGGTGTCCTCGTACTCCTGGATCAGCCGCGCCCGCACCGACTCGACGTCCTCGCCGTTCGCCTCCGCCTCGGCGATCGTGCGGCGGTGCAGGATGTTGACGGCGCCCTGCGCGCCCATGACGGCGATCTGCGCCGTCGGCCACGCCAGGTTCAGGTCGGCGCCCAGGTGCTTGGAGCCCATGACGTCGTACGCGCCGCCGAAGGCCTTGCGGGTGATGACCGTGATGAGCGGGACGGTCGCCTCGGCGTACGCGTAGATCAGCTTCGCGCCGCGCCGGATGATGCCGCCGTACTCCTGGTCCACGCCCGGCAGGAAGCCGGGCACGTCCACGAAGGTGAGGACCGGGATGTTGAAGGCGTCGCAGGTCCGCACGAACCGCGCGGCCTTCTCGGAGGCGTCGATGTCCAGGCAGCCGGCGAACTGCATCGGCTGGTTGGCGACGATGCCGACCGGGAAGCCCTCCACCCGGCCGAAGCCGGTCAGGATGTTCGGCGCGAAGAGCGCCTGCGTCTCCAGGAACTCGCCGTCGTCCACGACGTGCTCGATGATCCGGTGCATGTCGTAAGGCTGGTTCGCCGAGTCCGGGATCAGCGTGTCGAGCTCCAGGTCCTCGGCCGACACCTCGGTCTCCGCCGTCTCCGGGAAGGCCGGCGGCTCGGAGAGGTTGTTCGACGGCAGGTACGAGAGCAGCTGCTTCACGTACTCGACGGCGTCCTTCTCGTCGCCCGCCATGTGGTGCGCCACGCCCGAGGTCGCGTTGTGCGTCCGGGCGCCGCCCAGCTCCTCGAAGCCCACGTCCTCGCCGGTCACCGTCTTGATGACGTCGGGACCCGTGATGAACATGTGCGAGGTCTGGTCCACCATCACCGTGAAGTCGGTGATCGCCGGGGAGTAGACGGCGCCGCCCGCGCAGGGGCCCACGACCAGGGAGATCTGCGGGATCACGCCGGAGGCGTGGGTGTTGCGGCGGAAGATCTCGCCGTACATCCCGAGCGCGCTCACGCCCTCCTGGATGCGGGCGCCGCCGGAGTCGTTGATGCCGACGACCGGGCAGCCGGTCTTCAGCGCGAAGTCCATCACCTTGATGATCTTCTGGCCGTACGTCTCGCCGAGCGCCCCGCCGAAGACCGTGAAGTCCTGCGAGAACACGGCCACCGGACGCCCGTCCACGGTGCCGTACCCGGTGACGACGCCGTCGCCGTACGGCCGGTTCTTCTCCAGGCCGAAGTTGGTGGACCGGTGCCGGGCCAGCTCGTCCAGCTCCACGAAGGACCCCTCGTCGAGCAGCAGGGCGATCCGCTCGCGCGCGGTCAGCTTCCCCTTCGCGTGCTGCTTCTCCACGGCCCGCTCCGAACCGGCGTGCGTGGCCTCGTCGATGCGGCGCCTGAGGTCCGCGATCTTGCCCGCGGTCGTGTGAATGTCGATCTCGTACTGCTCTGCCGGCTCGGACATCGGGATGCGGCTCCCTGCCTGGTCACGGGGGGTTCGTTGACTGCGAATGGGCTACTGAAGGCCTACTGATCCGTAGGGTATCGACGGCGATACGGTTCGGCACTGCGGTCTTTGCCACACCTAGTCTGGCTTGCATGACGTCCTCCCACGCCTCCGGCGGTCGCTGGTCCGACCTCGACCGGCCCCCGCTCAACACCTCCGTCCTGCGCCGGGCCCTCCTCCTTCCGGACGGGCTGTGGAGCTCGTTCGACGTGGTCGCGAGCACCGGGTCGACCAACTCCGACCTGGCCGCGCGGGCGGGCGAACTGCCCGAAGGGGCCGTGCTCGTCGCCGAGGAGCAGACCTCCGGACGGGGCCGGCTCGACCGCACCTGGAGCGCGCCCGCGCGGTCCGGGCTCTTCGTCTCCGCGCTGCTCAAGCCGGACGTGCCCGCCCACCGGCTCGGCTGGCTCCCGCTGCTCACCGGCGTGGCCGCCGCCACCGGCCTCGTCAAGGCGGCCGGCGTCGACCTCTCCCTCAAGTGGCCCAACGACCTCCTCGTCACCGTCGGGGGCGAGGAGCGGAAGGCCGGCGGGATCCTCGCCGAGCGGGCCGGGGACGACGGGGTCGTCGTCGGACTGGGCATCAACGTCTCGCTGCGCGCGGACGAGCTGCCCGTCCCCACGGCCGGTTCCCTGCTGCTCGCCGACGCCGTCTCCACCGACCGCGACACCCTGCTGCGGGCCGTCCTGCGGTCCCTCGCCGACTGGTACGGCGCCTGGGTGCGGGCCGACGGAGACCCCGAGGCGTCCGGGATCCTGGCGGCGTACACGGCCGGCTGCGCGACCCTCGGCCGGCGGATCCGCGCCGACCTGCCGGGCGAGCGGATGCTGGAGGGCGAGGCGGTCGCGCTGGACGGCGACGGACGCCTGGTGGTCGCCACCGAGGGGGGCGGCACGGAGGCGGTCGGGGCGGGCGACATCGTCCACCTGCGGGCGACCGGCTGAACCCCCGGACCGTTCAGGCGTGAGCCAGCCCACACCTGTCGTATCGTGGAGCGCGATCCAGGCGAACAGATCGGCAGGACTGTGGGAAGCGGCAGCGGCAGGGAACGGGCAGGAGGCGGCCGGTGACCGTCGACGACGCGAACGCGGGCGACGGCCGCTCCGAGTCGCACGCGCCGCGTGAGCCGCGGGGCTCACGCGAGCCCGAGGGTCCACCGGGGCCCGAGGGCGCCCCCGAGGGCCCGGAGGAGCCGGACGGCGCGCCCGAGCCGTCCGGGTCGGCCCCGTCCGCCCGGGCGGACGGCGCCCCCGGCGCCGAGGGGTCGGCCTATCCCACGCCGCACCACGCCGTCGACCACACCGTCGAACCGACCGACGACCCGCTCGCCATCCGCCTCGAACAGCTCATCCTCGGCGCCGACCGCCGCTACACCCCCTTCCAGGCGGCCCGCACCGCGGGCGTCTCCATGGAGCTGGCCTCCCGCTTCTGGCGGGCCATGGGCTTCGCCGACATCGGGCAGGCCAAGGCGCTCACCGAGGCCGACGTCCTGGCCCTGCGGCGGCTCGCCGGTCTCGTCGAGGCGGGGCTGCTGAGCGAGCCGATGGCGGTGCAGGTCGCCCGCTCCACCGGGCAGACCACCGCCCGGCTGGCCGAATGGCAGATCGACTCCTTCCTGGAGGGCCTCACCGAACCGCCCGAGCCCGGCATGACCCGCGCCGAGGTCACGTACCCGCTGGTCGAACTGCTCCTGCCGGAGCTGGAGGAGTTCCTGATCTACGTGTGGCGGCGGCAGCTCGCCGCCGCCACCGGTCGCGTCGCCCAGGCCGCCGACGATGAGGAGATGGTCGACCGGCGGCTCGCCGTCGCCTTCGCCGACCTCGTCGGCTTCACCCGCCTCACCCGCCGCCTGGAGGAGGAGGAGCTGGGCGAGCTGGTCGAGGCCTTCGAGACCACCTGCGCCGACCTGGTCGCCGCGCACGGCGGCCGGCTCATCAAGACCCTCGGCGACGAGGTGCTGTACGCGGCGGACGACGCCGGCATCGCCGCCGAGATCGCGCTCCGGCTGATCGAGACGCTCAGCCAGGACGAGACCATGCCGGCGCTGCGGGTCGGCATCGCCTTCGGCACCGTCACGACCCGGATGGGCGACGTCTTCGGCACCACCGTCAACCTCGCCAGCCGGCTCACCTCGATAGCGCCGAAGGACGCCGTGCTGGTCGACAGCGCCTTCGCCGAGGAGCTCACCCGCACCGGCGAGGTGCCCGTCTCGGAGGCCAAGGCGGCGGAGGAGGCCGCCCTCGCGGAGAAGGAGGGCCGGGCCCCGGAGACGTACCGCTTCGCGCTCCAGCCGATGTGGCAGCGGTCGGTGCGCGGCCTCGGCGTCGTGGAGCCCTGGCTCCTGAACCGTCGTCCGACCTAAGATCCCTCCCGGTGAACCATGTGAACCGTCGTTAACCGGGAGGGCGCAGGAGATGTCCGAGCAGCGTTTTGGTGAGTTCGTGCTGGTCCGCAAGGAGGGGCACGTCGCCGAGTTCGTCCTCGACCGGCCCAAGGCGATGAACGCGGTCTCCTCCGAGATGGCCCGCTCCATCGGCGAGGCCTGCGCGGCGCTCGCAGCCGACCGGGACGTCCGGGTCACCGTCCTGAGCTCCTCGAACGACCGGGCGTTCTGCGTCGGCGCCGACCTGAAGGAGCGCAACTCCTTCACCGACGCCGAGCTGGTCCGCCAGCGGCCCACCGCCCGCGCGGCGTACACCGGCGTCCTGGAGCTGCCGATGCCGACCGTGGCGGCGGTGCACGGCTACGCCCTCGGCGGCGGGTACGAGCTGGCGCTCTCCTGCGACCTGATCGTCGCCGACGCCACCACCGTCGTCGGCCTGCCCGAGGTCTCCGTCGGCGTCATCCCCGGTGGGGGCGGTACGCAGCTGCTGCCGCGCCGGGTGGGCGCCGCGCGCGCCGCCGAGCTGGTCTTCACGGCCCGCCGGGTGGAGGCCGCCGAGGCCGCGGAGCTGGGCCTGGTGGACGTGCTGGCGGAGGACGCCAGGACCGCGGCCCTGGAGCTGGCGGGGCGGATCGCCGCGAACTCGCCGGTCGGGCTGCGCGCCGCGAAGAGGGCGATGCGGCTGGGGCAGGGCCTGGACCTGCGGGCCGGCCTGGAGGTCGAGGACGGCGCCTGGCGCTCGGTGGCCTTCTCGGGCGACCGCGCGGAGGGCGTGGCGGCCTTCAACGAGAAGCGGAAGCCGGAGTGGCCCGGCGAGTGAGGTCTTCGTCCCGTATGGGCAATTGATCCGTCTTTGTATCAAATGTCACTTTCCGTGACGTCTCGAAAGGGAAAACGGGTCAAACCTCCCTAAGCTGGTGGAATGGGAGAGGACGTGCGGTTGCGGGCCGTGGTGGCGCTGGCGCAGGGGATGGCGGCGGCGCACACTCCGCGCGAGTTCTGGCGGGCCGCCGCGCTCGGGGCGTGCGCCGGACTCGACGGGAGCTTCGGCGCCCTGTCGGTCTGGGAACGGGACCACGGGCGGCTGCGGGTCCTGGTGAACGCGGGGGAGCGGGCCCCCGGCGAGGAGGAGTTCCCGGACGCGGAGACGTATCCGGTGCACCAGTTCCCCGAGATCACCGAGTTCCTGCACGAGCGCTGGGCGGTCGGCGCCGGTCCGCACGCCTGGATCGAGACGGCCGGCGCCGAGCGGGTCACCGGGCGGGTGGAGGGGCTGCGGCGGCGCGGCCGGGGTGCCTGCGTGGTCGCCCCGATCGTGCTGCACGGCCGCGCGTGGGGTGAGCTGTACGTGGCCAGGCGGCCCGAGGCGAAACCTTTCACCAGTGAGGACGCCGACTTCGCCAACGTGCTCGCGGCGGTCGTCGCGGCCGGCATCGCGCAGGCCCAGCGCCTGGAGGAGGTCCGCAAGCTCGCCTTCACCGATCCGCTCACCGGGCTCGCCAACCGCCGGGCGGTCGACGCCCGCCTCGACGAGGCCATCGAGCGCTACCGGCGCGACGGCTCCGTCGTCAGCCTCGTCGTCTGCGACCTCAACGGCCTCAAGCGCGTCAACGACACCCATGGCCACGCGGTGGGGGACCGCCTCCTCGAACGCTTCGGCTCGGTCCTCTCCCGCTGCGGCGCCCGGCTCCGCGGGGCCCTCGCCGCCCGTCTCGGCGGCGACGAGTTCTGTCTGCTGGCCGTCGGCCCGAGCGCGGACGAGGTGGTGGCCGTCGCGGAGGAGCTCTGCGTCCGCGCCGCGGAGCTGGAGCTCGGCGAGGGCGTCGCCTGCGGTGTGGCCTCGACCGGCGACCCGATCGGGCCCCTGAAGTCCGCCCGCCGGCTCTTCCGGCTCGCGGACGCGGCGCAGTACCAGGCCAAGGCCGCCCGCTCCACCAAGCCCGTCGTGGCGGGCCGGGACGGCACCGTCATCCGCCTCGCCGACGCCCCGCCCGGCGCCCGCGACCGCCGCCGCTTCCGCGACGCGCCCACGGTGGAGCCGCCGCCCGAACGGTAAGGGGCCGCCCCGGTGGGGGACAGTGACGGATTGCCTAGTGACAGGCAGCTCTTCAATCCGTAGGGTGCTGAATATGGATATGCAGACAGTCGTTCTCGGCACGTCCGGCACGACCCCGCAGGACGTCATCGCCGTCGCCCGCCACGGCGCCCGTGTCGAGCTGTCGGAGGAGGCCGTCCAGGCGCTCGCCGCGTCCCGCGCCGTCGTCGACGCGCTCGCCGCCAAGCCCGAGCCCGTCTACGGCGTCTCCACCGGCTTCGGCGCCCTCGCCACCCGGCACATCGACCAGGAGCTGCGCACCCAGCTCCAGCGGAACATCGTCCGCTCGCACGCCGCCGGCATGGGCCCGCGCGTCGAGCGCGAAGTCGTCCGCGCCCTGATGTTCCTGCGGCTCAAGACCGTCGCCTCCGGCCACACCGGAGTCCGCCCCGAGGTCGCGCGGACCATGGCCGACGTCCTCAACGCCGGCATCACCCCGGTCGTCCACGAGTACGGCTCGCTCGGCTGCTCCGGCGACCTCGCCCCGCTCTCCCACTGCGCCCTCGCGCTCATGGGCGAGGGCGACGCCGAGGGCCCCGACGGCACCGTGAAGCCCGCCGGCGAGCTGCTCGCCGCCGCCGGCATCGAGCCCGTCGTCCTCAAGGAGAAGGAGGGCCTCGCCCTCCTCAACGGCACCGACGGCATGCTCGGCATGCTGATCATGGCCCTCGCCGACCTCGACACCCTCTACAAGTCGGCCGACGTCACCGCCGCCCTCTCCCTCGAAGCCCTCCTCGGCACCGAGAAGGTCCTCGAACCCGAGCTGCACGCCATCCGCCCCCACCCCGGCCAGGCCGCCTCCGCCGCCAACATGCTGGCCGTCCTCAAGGGCTCCGGCCTCACCGGCCACTTCCAGGCGGGCGAGGCCCCCCGCGTCCAGGACGCCTACTCGATCCGGTGCGCCCCGCAGGTCGCCGGCGCCGGCCGGGACACCCTGGCCCACGCCCTCCTCGTCGTCGAGCGCGAGCTCGCCGCCGCCGTCGACAACCCGGTCGTCCTGGGCAACGGCGAGGTCCGCTCCAACGGCAACTTCCACGGCGCCCCCGTCGCGTACGTCCTCGACTTCCTCGCCATCGCCGCCGCCGACCTCGGCTCCATCGCCGAGCGCCGCACCGACCGGCTCCTGGACAAGAACCGCAGCCACGGCCTGCCGCCCTTCCTCGCCGACGACGCCGGCGTCGACTCGGGCCTCATGATCGCCCAGTACACGCAGGCCGCCCTGGTCAGCGAGATGAAGCGGCTCGCCGTCCCGGCCTCCGCCGACTCGATCCCGTCCTCGGCGATGCAGGAGGACCACGTCTCCATGGGCTGGTCCGCCGCCCGCAAGCTGCGCACCGCCGTCGGCAACCTCGCCCGGATCATCGCCGTCGAGCTGTACGCCGCCACCCGCGGCATCGAGCTGCGCGAGGGCCTCACCCCGGCGCCCGCCTCGCGGGCCGTCATCGACGCCCTGCGCGCCGCCGGTGTGGAGGGTCCGGGGCCGGACCGCTTCCTCGCCCCCGACCTGGCCGCCGCCGACGCCTTCGTCCGCGAGGGCGGTGTGATCGCCGCGGTGGAGCCGGTCACCGGCCCGCTGGCCTGACCCGCGGCCGTACACCCACGGGGCCGTCCTCCTCATCGGGGGGCGGCCCTCCGCCGTTCCGGGACGCGCGCCGGTGCCCGGAGCGCGCCCGGTACGAGGGGCGGGGGCGCGCCCGTGCTAGGAGGCGCGCCCGTGCCGGCGCATCGCCAGTGCCACGAAGCCGGCGCCGACCCCGAGGAAGCCCGTCCCGCCGAGCACGTACGCGGTGGTGTCCGGGCCGCCGGTCTCGGCGAGCCGGCCGGTCGCGGGGTCGGCGCTCCCGCTCCGTACGGCCGCCGCCCCGGGGGCCGCGTCGGAGGCGTTGGCCGAGGGGACGAACCACAGGGCGCACAGCAGGGTCCCCGCCGCGGTGGCGGTCAGCAGCGGGCGTCGGGCGGCGGACACGCGGATCTCGTTCTCCTCACGGAAAGCCCCGCGGGAGGCCCGCGGTGCGCCGATGCTAGTGAACCCAGCGGGTCGCGGGAAAGCCGAGGCCGGGCAGACCCTACGCTCCCAGCCATGAGCACCTCCGAAACCCCCGCCACCGCCACCCGCCACGTCCGCCTCCGCGTCGACATCGTCCTGGAGATCGACGGCCCCGCCGAGCTGACCACCGCCGCCGAAGGCCGGATCGACGCCGACGAGTTCATGCCGGCCGAGGAGCGCGAGCACGCCCGGGCCGCCGTGCGGGAGGACCCCTCCGAGGCCCTCGCCTACCTCGTGGAGCCCTTCGACCTGGTCCGGGACCTGCCGGGCGTCGAGCTCGTCCAGGCCGCCTGGAGCAGCGAGGAGATCGAGTACGACCCCGACGCGATGGAGTGGGAGCTCGACGAGGATGATGAGGACGATGAGGACGCGGAAGACGGGGTAGACGACCAGCGGCCGTAGACGACGCGGGCGCAGGGCGGTGCGACCGCCCTCCGCGGGCGGGCCCCGGGGCGGCGTCCCGGGGCCTTTTCGCGCCGTCGTGCGGCGGGCGGGGAACCGGAAGTCCCCGCTGCTCGTGTAGTTCAGTGGTGTTGCCCACAAACCCCCCGCTTCCGGAACCGGAGGGGTCTGATGGGTGTTCTGATGGATTGACAGGGAATCGGCGACGATGGAGAAGCGTGTGATGACGGTCGGCAAGCGCCGCAGGAGCCTGTCCGCGGCGGCGGCGGTGCTCAGCGGCGTACTGGTGCTCTCGGCCTGCAACGACGACGAGGCGTCCGGCCCGGCCGCGTCCGGTTCGGCCTCCGCCACGTCACAGGCCCAGGTCGACGAGGCCGCCGAGCAGCGGACCTCCAAGGCGCAGATCACCATCTCGCCGGAGAACGGCTCGCAGAACGCCTCCATCAACAACGACGCCAAGGTCGCCGTCACCGAGGGCAAGCTCACCGAGGTCACCATGACCTCCTCCGAGGGCACCGCGGTCAAGGGCGAGATAGCGGCCGACGGCCTCTCCTGGAAGCCGACCGGCCAGCTGGAGCGCGCCACGGTCTACAAGATCGCCGCGACCGCCGTCGACGCGGAGGGCATGGAGGCGCACGAGAACTCCTCCTTCACCACCGTGTCGAAGGAGAACAGCTTCATCGGCAACTTCACCCCCGAGGACGGCTCGACCGTCGGCGTGGGCATGCCGGTCTCGATCAACTTCAACAAGGCGATCACCGACAAGAAGGCCGTCCAGAGCGGCATCAAGGTCTCCTCCAGCTCCGGCCAGGAGGTCGTCGGCCACTGGTTCAACTCGACGCGGATCGACTTCCGTCCGGACGACTACTGGAAGGCCGGCTCGACGGTCACCCTCAAGCTCGACCTGGACGGCGTCGAGGGCGCGAAGGGCGTCTTCGGCGTCCAGCAGAAGACGGTCACCTTCAAGGTCGGCCGCAGCCAGGTCTCGACCGTCGACGTCGCCACGAAGACGATGACCGTCAAGCGCGACGGCAAGGTGATCCGCACGATCCCGATCTCCGCCGGATCGCCGGACAACACCACGTACAACGGCCAGATGGTGATCTCCGAGAAGTTCAAGGAGACCCGGATGAACGGCGCCACCGTCGGCTTCACCGACTCCGACGGCAAGGGCGAGTACGACATCAAGGACGTGCCGCACGCCATGCGCCTGTCCACCTCCGGCACCTTCATCCACGGCAACTACTGGGGCGCCCGCTCCATCTTCGGCTCCGTGAACACCAGCCACGGCTGCGTCGGCCTCGCCGACGTCAAGGGCGCCGGCGACCCCAAGCAGATGGCCGCCTGGTTCTACGACCAGTCGATGATCGGCGACGTCGTGATCGTCAAGAACTCCAAGGACAAGACGATCGCCCCCGACAACGGCCTCAACGGCTGGAACATGAACTGGTCCGCCTGGAAGGCCGGCTCGGCCCTCTGAGCCGCCCCGCCCGCCCGTGAGAAGGCCCCCCTCCGCTTTCGGAGGGGGGCCTTCACGCGTCTCGTCAGCCCTCGGCGCGGCGGTACTTGCGGACGGAGAGGGTGCGGAAGACGGCGACGATGAGGACCGAGTAGATCAGCGAGGCCCACACCGGGTACTGCATCGGCCAGGCGTCGGAGGGGGACAGCCCGGGGTCGCCGAAGAGTTTCCGGCAGGCCTGGACGGTGGCGCTGAACGGGTTCCACTCCGCGACCGGCTGGAGCCAGCCGGGGAGTTTGCTGGAGTCCACGAAGGCGTTCGAGATGAACGTGACGGGGAAGAGCCAGATCAGGCCGCCGGAGGTGGCCGCCTCCGGGGTGCGGACGGAGAGGCCGATGAGGGCGCCGATCCAGGTGAAGGCGTAGCCGAGGAGGAGCAGCAGGCCGAAGCCGAGCATGATCTTCCCGAAGTTCGTCGGCGCCGCGTAGCCGGGCCGCCAGCCGATGAGCAGGGCGACGATCGCGAGGACCAGCAGGGTCAGCGCGGTCTGCACGAGGTCGGCCATGGTGCGGCCGGTCAGCACCGCGCCGCGCGCCATCGGCAGGGAGCGGAAGCGGTCGATGAGGCCCTTGTGCATGTCGTCGGCGATGCCGGCGCCCGCGCCGGCGGTCGCGAAGGTGACCGTCTGGGCGAAGATGCCCGCCATCAGGAAGTTCTTGTAGACGTCCGGATCGGTGCTGTTCCCGATCTGCATCGAGCCGCCGAAGACGTACGTGAACAGGATGACGAACATGACGGGCTGAATCAGCCCAAAAAGGATCATTTCGGGAATCCTGGACATGCGGATCAGGTTCCGCTTCGTGATGACCAGGGAGTCCGAGAGGGACTGCGCGATGCCGCCCCGGGGCGCGGGGACCTCCGGGGCGGTGTCGGTGAGGCTGCTCATGCGGCCGGCTCCTTCCGCTGCGTGCCGCCGCCGTTCTCGTCCTCCTGGGCCCGCTCGGCGGCGTGGCCGGTGAGGGAGATGAAGACGTCGTCGAGGGTGGGGCGGCGCAGTCCGATGTCGTCGATCTCCACGCCGAGGGCGTCGAGGTCCCGGATCACCTCGGCGAGCAGCTTGGCGCCGCCGGTGACGGGGACGGTGAGCTTGCGGGTGTGCTCCTCGACGGAGACGTCGTCGAGGCCGAGGGCGCCGGGGCCGTAGCGGGCGAGGACGGTGCGGGCGGGGGCGATGGCGGCGCGTTCGTGGACGACGACCTCGACGCGCTCGCCGCCGGTCCGCGCCTTGAGCTGGTCGGAGGTGCCGCGGGCGATGACCTTGCCCTGGTCGACGACGGCGATGTCGTGGGCGAGGTGGTCGGCCTCCTCCAGGTACTGGGTGGTGAGGAGGAGGGTGGTGCCGCCGGAGACGAGTTCCTTGATGACGTCCCACAGCGCCTGCCGGTTGCGGGGGTCGAGGCCGGTGGTCGGCTCGTCCATGAACATCACGGGCGGGGAGACGACCAGGGCGGCGGCGAGGTCGAGGCGGCGGCGCATGCCGCCGGAGTACGTCTTGGCGGGGCGGTCGGCGGCGTCGGCGAGGTGGAAGCGCTCCAGGAGCTCGCCGGCCCGTTCCTTCGCCGCCTTCGCCCTCATCTGGTAGAGCCGGCCGACCATCTGGAGGTTCTCGCGGCCGGTGAGGTACTCGTCGACGGCGGCGAACTGCCCGGAGAGGCCGATGGAGCGGCGGACCTCCTCGGGGTGCGCCAGGACGTCGATGCCGGCGACGGAGGCGCTGCCGCTGTCGGGTCGGAGCAGGGTCGTCAGGACCCGTACGGTGGTCGTCTTCCCCGCGCCGTTGGGGCCGAGCAGACCGAGGACGGTGCCTTCGGGCACGTCGAGGTCCACTCCGTCCAGTGCGGTGACGTCGCCGAAGGTCTTCACCAGTCCCTCGGCGTGGATCGCGCCTGGCATGTCCACACTCCCGGATCATTTCGGGCATTTCTGCCGATCCTAGGGCAGTGGGCAGGGCCGTGCTCAGACCAGGACCGTGTAGCCCGCCTCCCGCAGCGCCCCCTCCACCTCGCGGCAGTGCTCCGGGCCCTTCGTCTCCAGGTGCAGCTCCACCTCCACCTCCGTGAGGCCCAGCCGCGGGTCGGTCCGGACGTGACTGACGTCGAGCACGTTCGCGTCCACCACCGTCAGCACCGCGAGCAGCGTCGCCAGCGCCCCCGGCCGGTCCGCCACCCGCAGCCGCAGGCTCAGATAGCGGCCCGCCGCCGCCATGCCGTGCCGCAGGATCCGCTGGAGCAGCAGCGGGTCGACGTTGCCGCCCGACAGGACCGCGACCACCGGGCCCCGGAACGACGCCGGATCGCTCAGCAGCGCCGCGACCGGGCTCGCCCCGGCCGGCTCCACCACCAGCTTCGCGCGCTCCAGACAGAGCAGCAGCGCCGAGGACAGCGCGTCCTCCGAGACGGTGCGGACCTCGTCCACGTACTCCCGCACCAGGCCGAAGGGCACGTCGCCGGGCCGCCCGACCTTGATGCCGTCCGCCATCGTCACCGGCGCGTCGACCACCACGGGATGCCCGGCGGCCAGCGATGGCGGATACGCCGCCGCGCCCTCCGCCTGCACACCGACGATCCGCACGTCCGGCCGCACCGACTTCACCGCGAGCCCGATCCCCGCCGCGAGCCCGCCGCCGCCGACCCCGACGATGATCGTGCGGACCTCCGGGCACTGCTCCAGGATCTCCAGGCCGACCGTGCCCTGGCCGACGATGACGTCGGGGTGGTCGAAGGGGTGGATGAAGACCGCCCCGGTCTCCCGCGCGTACTCCTGCGCGGCCGCCAGCGTCTCGTCCACCACGTGCCCGTGCAGCCGCACGTCCGCCCCGTACTCACGGGTCGCCGCGACCTTCGGCAGCGGGGCGCCGACCGGCATGAAGACGGTCGCCCGCACCCCGAGGAGCTGTGAGGCGAGCGCCACACCCTGCGCGTGGTTCCCGGCCGACGCGGCGACCACCCCCGCCGCCCGCTCCTCCGGCCGGAGCCCCGCGATCCGCACGTACGCGCCGCGCAGCTTGAACGATCCGGTCCGCTGGAGGTTCTCGCACTTCAGCAGCACCGGCGCTCCGACCAGCGACGACAGGTGGCGGCTGCCCTCCAGGGCGGTCATCCGGGCCACCCCCGCCAGCATCTTCTGCGCCCCGCGCACATCGTCGAGCATCAGCCGGTGCAAGGGGTATGGCGTACCGAAGGTCATGACCCCAAGTCTCGCAGCTCACCGGGCCCCCGGCCGCGCGGGCGGCGGGCCCGTCGCGGGTTTGCGCACGGCCGGTACGGAGCCCGGCCCGTCCGCGTACTCTGTCCCCCACACCGACCACCCCCGCACGAGAGAGCCCCCCAGCCATGCCCACATCTCAGGACATGACGACCGAGCTCGACCCCGGCCTCCTCGATGCCCTCCAGCACCAGGTGGCCGTCTTCGCCCGCCGGGCCGAGCAGACCCGCCTCGGCGGCACCGGACAGCTCCGCAACTCCATGGACCGGGCCGCCTACCTCCTCCTCAACCGCCTCGACCAGGAAGGTCCGATGGGCGTCAAGGCCCTCGCGGCCGGCATGGGCATCGACTCCTCGACCGTGACCCGCCAGGTCGCCCCGCTCGTCGACTCCGGGCTCGTCAAGCGCGCCTCGCACCCCGAGGACGGCCGCGCGGTCGTCCTCCAGCTCTCCCCGCGCGGCCTGGAGCGCCTGGAGGAGGTCCGCTCCTCGCGCCGCACGCTCATGGCCGAGGTCACCGACGGCTGGACGGAGGACGAGCGCGAGTCCTTCTGCTCCCTGCTCACCCGCTTCAACGCGGCGCTCTCCGCCCGCCAGTCGGGACACCCCGCCGGGACCGGGAGTTCGACGCACGGGGGTTGACCCCGCTTCCCTCCCCACCCCATACATGACCGGGTGGGGAAGCAGCGCACCCGATCGGAACACGCGGCCCGCGCCCGGGAGTTCGACGCCTTCGTGGCGGGAGCGGCGGGGCGGCTGCTGCACGTCGCGACGCTGCTCACCGCCGAGACCCGGGCCCGGAACCCGTACGCCCGCGCGCTCCTCGCCGCCGCCCTCGCCCACACGTACGCGGTCCGCGACCGCGGCCACGACGAGGACCCGTACGCCCTGACCCGGGACGGACTCGCCCTCCGCTTCGCCAGGACCGCCCGGCGGCACCGCGCCGGCCGCGGCGGCGTCCTCGGCCTCCTCACCCCCCGGGAGCGGCTCGTCCTCGTGCTGCGCCTGTACGAGGGCGTGCCCGAGGAGCAGACCGCCGCGCTGCTCGGCCTCCCGGAGGCCCGGGTCCGCGCGGTGTACGCCCGCGCGGTGGCACGCGTCAGGAAGGGGGCCGCCGGATGAGGCACGGCGGCAAGGAGGCGGCCGTCCTGCGGCTGCTCGACACCCCCCATCCACCCGTCCCCGGCGATCTCGCGGCGCGGGCGGCGGCCCGCGGCGACCGGGCCCGGCGGCGGCAGCGGGCACTGCGCCGGACCGGCGCCGCGCTCGCCGGGATCGCCGCGCTCGCCTTCTCCCTCTGGGCGGCCGAGGCCCGCCCCTGGGAGCCGCCGCCGGCCGCGACGACCCCGCCGTTCGCCGGGCCCTGAGGACGGCTCTAGCCTGGAGGAAGGGGTCGGTCCGAACAGTGACGCAGGAGGCCGACATGACCAGGAAAGCCGCCGACTGCCGGGACACCCCGAGTGTGTCGGGCTGCTCGCTCTACATCTCGGGCGAGGAGGAGGAAGTGGTCCGCGCGGCCACCGAGCACGCCGTCTCCGTCCACGAGCACACGGACTCGCCGGAGCTGCGGGACGAGGTCCGGGCGAGCCTGAAGGACCCGCTGCCGGGGACCTGAACGGCCCGGTGGGCCCGGGCACGGGCTCGCTCGCCGTACCCGGGCCCACCGCGCGGACCGGTGTCCGCGGATCAGCCGAGCGCCTCGCGCAGGTCGGCGATCAGGTCGTCGACGTTCTCGATGCCGACCGAGAGGCGGACCAGATCGGCCGGGACCTCCAGGGCCGAACCGGCGACGCTGGCGTGCGTCATCCGGCCCGGGTGCTCGATCAACGACTCGACGCCGCCGAGGGACTCGCCGAGGGTGAAGAGCTTCGCGCGGTCGCAGACGCCGACCGCCGCCTCCTCGCCGCCCTCGACGCGGAAGGAGATCATGCCGCCGAAGGACCGCATCTGCTTGGCCGCGATCTCGTGGCCCGGGTGCTCGGGCAGCCCCGGGTAGAGGACCTGCGTGACCTTCGGGTGCCGGGTCAGGAAGTCGGCGACCTTCGTCGCGTTCTCACCGTGGCGGTCCATGCGGACGGCGAGGGTCTTGATGCCCCGCAGCACGATCCACGAGTCGAACGGGCCGGCCACCGCGCCCATCGCGTTCTGGTGGTACGCCAGCTCCTCGCCGAGCTCCGCGTCGGCCGCGACGAGGGCGCCGCCGACGACGTCCGAGTGGCCGCCCATGTACTTGGTGAGGGAGTGCACGACGACGTCCGCGCCGAGCGCCAGCGGCTGCTGGAGGTAGGGCGAGGCGAAGGTGTTGTCGACGACCAGCTTCACCCCGGCCTGCCGGGCCACGCCCGCGACCGCCTCGATGTCCGTGATGCCGAGCAGCGGGTTCGACGGCGTCTCGACCCAGATCAGCTTCGTGCGGTCGTTCACCGCGGCGCGCACCGAGGCGATGTCCGAGGTGTTCGCCACGGAGAAGTCGACGCCCCAACGCTCCACGACCTTGGCGAAGAGCCGGAAGGTGCCGCCGTACGCGTCGTTCGGGATGACCACGTGGTCGCCGGGGGAGAGGAGGGCGCGCAGCAGGCAGTCCTCGGCGGCCAGGCCGGAGGCGAAGGCGAGGCCGCGCCGGCCGCCCTCCAGGGCCGCGAGGTTCTCCTCCAGGGCGGTACGCGTCGGATTGGCGCTGCGGCTGTACTCGTAGCCGCCGCGCAGCCCGCCCACCCCGTCCTGCTTGTAGGTGGACACCTGGTAGATGGGCGGGACGACCGCGCCGGTCAGCGGGTCGGCGGTGTTGCCCGCGTGGATGGCGCGGGTCTCGAAGTTCTGGTGGTTGTGCTGGTCGCTCATGGTCAGGAGCGTAGTGCCGGGGTCCGGTTCCCGCCGCTCTTCGTCCACAGGGGCGGCGTGGCCGGGCCGTTGCCGGGGGAGTTGTCCACAGGTCGGTCCCGGCCGGGTTCCGCCCCACCGGTGTCCTGGACAATGGACGCATGGAGATTCTCTGGTTCCTGATCGCCCTGGGCCTGCTCTTCGGCGTCCTCGGCCCCTATCTGCTGCGCCGCCGCGGCGGCGGCATCCGGCAGGTCGCGCCCGGCACGCCCGACGCGGCCGACCCGGAGGCGTACGGCTTCGTCCGCCAGGAGGAGCTGGACGTGCGGCTCCCGGGGCCCGACCACGATCTCCTCGACGTCCTCCGGGTCGTCCAGGCCACCCAGGACTGGCGGGCCGCGGCCCAGCTCCTCGCCGGGACGCCGAAGGAGGGCGAGGTCCGCTGGCAGCGCGTCCAGGCCTTCGCCGGCGCGGCCTCCCTGGAGCTCGCGGAGAAGCCGGGCGCCGGCGGCGCCTGGCTGCGCGCCTGGCGTTCGGACGCGCCGAAGGACGCGGGCGCGGCGGCGGTGCACGCCGAGTTCCTGGTGCAGCAGGCGTGGCGCTCCTCGGCGGCGGGCAGCGACGACTTCCGGATCATCCTGGAGGAGGCCCGGAAGGTCGCGGAGGAGGCGGCGCTGCTGGCCCCCGGCGACCCGGTCCCGTACATCACGCAGCTGGCCGTGGCCCGCGGACTCGGCTACACCCACGAGCAGTTCGACCAGGTGTGGGCGAAGGTCATCGACCGGGCGCCGCAGCACATGGGCGCGCATCTGGCGGCGCTGCACTACTGGTGCGAGAAGTGGCACGGCTCGCGCGAGGAGGCCGACCACTTCGCGACGACGGCCGCCGCCCGCGCCCCGCAGGGCTCGCTGCTCGCCGCGCTGCCGCTCTTCGCGGTCTTCGAGCACGTGCCGGACGTGGTCCTCGTCCAGGACTTCTACCGTACGGCCGTGGTGAGCAGGGCGATGGAGGGCGCGCTGTACGCGGTGCACTCGGCCCGCGCGGACGACCCGATGCTGTCGCACGTGCGCCATCTGCTCGTGTACTTCCTGGTGCGCGGCGAGCGCTGGGCGGAGGCGATGCGCCAGCTGGTCCACGTCGACGGCCACGTCGGCGCGGTCCCGTGGACGCTGAGCGGCGACCCGGCGGCCGAGTACACCCTCTACCGGAACCTCGCGGTGGCGGGCTACGAGTCGAACGGCGGCAGCCCGGCGACCCTGCGCCACTGACGCCCACCGGCCCCGCGCCCACCGGCCCCGCGCCCGCCGACCCCGCGCCCGCCGACCCCGCGCCCGCCGACCCCGCGCCCGGCGCCCCTGCGCCCGGCGCCCCTGCGCCTGACGCCCACCGGCCCCGCCCCGGCGTCCCTGCGCCTGACGCCCGCCGACCCCGCGCCCGCCCGCACGCCCGGTGGCCCGGGGCGCCCGGCTCCGGGGAACAGCGCCGTCCCCGGCGGCGTTGTGTCCACTGCCGACCCGCGTCGAGGAGAGATGCCGCATGTTCCTGTCCCGCACCCCCGTCCTGCCCACCCCGGAGCAGGCACTGCGCGGCCGCCCGGAGCCGGAGTTCTCCGTCCCCGAGCGCCACACGGTGCTCGGCAACCCGCTGCTCGGCCCGTACCCGGAGGGCCTGGAGGTCGCCGACTTCGGCCTCGGCTGCTTCTGGGGCGCCGAGCGGAAGTTCTGGCAGACCGACGGCGTCTGGACCACGCTCGTCGGCTACCAGGGCGGCTACACGCCGAACCCGACGTACGAGGAGGTCTGCTCGGGCCTCACCGGGCACACCGAGGTCGTCCGGGTCGTCTTCGACCCGGCGAAGGTGTCGTACGAGACGCTGCTCAAGGTCTTCTGGGAGTCCCACGACCCGACCCAGGGCTTCCGCCAGGGCAACGACGTCGGCACCCAGTACCGCTCCGCCGTCTACACCCACTCGCCCGCCCAGGCCGAGACGGCCGAGGCGTCCCGGGCCGCCTACCAGAAGGTCCTGACGGCCTCCGGCTACGGTGAGGTCACCACCACGGTCCTGCCCGCCGACGACCGCGTCTTCTACGCGGCCGAGGCCTACCACCAGCAGTACCTCGACAAGAACCCGGCCGGTTACTGCGGCATCGGCGGCACCGGTGTCTCCTGCCCGATCGGGGTCGCCAAGGCCGAGTAGCCGGCGCCGCGCGCCGGAGTCGGCGACGCCGAAGGGCCGGTCCCCCGGGGAGGGGGGCCGGCCCTTCGGTCGTGGAGAGGGGGCCTCAGCCGGTGTAGGGCTTGGCGCTGAGGATCTTGACCATGGCCTTCTTGCCGTTCGGGAGCTCGTACTCGGCGTCGTCCCCGGCCTTCTTGCCGTTGACGCCGATGCCGAGCGGCGACTGCGGCGAGTAGGTGTCGATCTTGTCGCTCGCGTACTCGCGGGAGGCGAGCAGGAAGGTCATCGTGTCGGACTCGTCGCCGTCGAAGGCGATCGTCACGACCATGCCGGGCTCCACGACGCCGTCGTCCGCCGGGGCCTCGCCGACCTTCGCGTTCTGGAGCAGCTGGGTGAGCTGGCGGACCCGGAGCTCCTGCTTGCCCTGCTCCTCCTTGGCCGCGTGGTACCCGCCGTTCTCGCGCAGGTCGCCCTCCTCGCGCGCGGCGGCGATCTTCGCGGCGATCTCGGTACGCGCGGGACCAGACAGGTACTCAAGCTCGTCCTTGAGCTTGTTGTACGCCTCCTGGGTGAGCCAGGTGACGTTGTCGCTGGTCTGGGTCACAGGTGCTCCTCGTAGGTACTGGGAATACAAAGCATCGCCCTACGCGGAAAGCGGGCGCCTTCCGGGTGGGCGAAAGCACGAGCCTAACAATGTGTGGCGGAAAGCGGGAGGACATAAACCATCGGAATGGCGTCGGTCCAGGTCACCGCGGTGGCCCGCCGGGGCCCGTCCCCGTGTCCCTACCCACCGCTACCGCGGCGTACACCCCAGGAGCTCGGCACTGGTGGCGCGGGCGGTGGTGCGGAGCGAGTAGACGCGGTCGACCCGGCCGGCCGGCTCGTCGACCACGACGTCCTTGCGGGCCACCTCGGCGCCGTCCTCCGAACGGGAGCGGAGCGTGCACACGCCCTCGACGCCCTCGTCCTTGCGGATCTCCAGGTGCACCTGGACCTCGGAGTCGCTCACCACGTCGAACTTGATCATCTCGGCGCTGATCCTGCTGCCGCCGACGTGATGCCAGCCGAACCAGACGATCATGGCGAGGAAGAGGGTGCCGAGGACCGCCCCGGCGATCCGCAGCTTCCGGTCGGCCCGCTCGTCCGCGGAGCGCCCGTAACGCCCCTCGGGCGGCTGCTCTCGCACGGCGCTCATGGTTCGGTCCTCTCGGGTCGGGGGCGGCGGAATTTTCGTCCCCCCGATTCCGTCACTATAGAGACCACCCTCCGCGTCGAATCACTGAGGATCGAGTCTTGACTGAGCAGCTGCGACTGATGGCCGTTCACGCCCACCCCGACGACGAGTCGAGCAAGGGCGCGGCGACCATGGCCAAGTACGTGTCCGAGGGGGTGGACGTCCTGGTGGTGACGTGCACGGGCGGCGAGCGGGGTTCGGTCCTGAACCCCAAGCTCCAGGGCGACCCCTCCATCGAGGAGAACATCCACGAGGTCCGCCGCAAGGAGATGGACGAGGCCCGGGAGATCCTGGGCGTGCGGCAGGAATGGCTCGGCTTCGTCGACTCGGGGCTGCCCGAGGGCGACCCGCTGCCCCCGCTCCCCGAGGGCTGCTTCGCCCTGGAGGACGTGGACCACGCGGCCGGCGAGCTGGTGCGCAAGATCCGCTCCTTCCGTCCGCAGGTCATCACGACCTACGACGAGAACGGCGGGTATCCGCACCCCGACCACATCATGACCCACAAGATCACGATGGTGGCCTTCGACGGCGCGGCCGACGCCGAGAAGTTCCCCGAGGCCGAGTACGGCCCGGTCTTCACGCCGCAGAAGCTCTACTACAACCAGGGCTTCAACCGCCCGCGCACCGAGGCCCTGCACAAGGCGCTCCTCGACCGCGGCCTGGAGTCCCCGTACGGCGACTGGCTGGCGCGGTGGAGCGAGTTCGAGCGCAAGGAGCGGACGCTCACCACCTTCGTCCCGTGCGCCGACTTCTTCGAGATCCGCGACCGGGCGCTGATCGCCCACGCCACCCAGATCGACCCCGAGGGCGGCTGGTTCCGCGTCCCGATGGAGATCCAGAAGGAGGTCTGGCCGACGGAGGAGTACGAGCTCAGCAAGTCGCTGGTGCCGACCTCCCTCCCCGAGGAAGATCTCTTCGCGGGCATCCGGGACAATGCCTAGCATGAGCGCACACCTCGCACTGACGCAGCTGGTCCCCTTCGCCGCCGAGGAGCTGGACAAGAACAAGGTGACCCCCGGCGTCCTCGGGTTCGTCGTCTTCGCCGTCCTGGCCCTCGCCGTCTGGGCGCTGATGAAGTCGATGAACCGCCACATGCACAAGATCGACTTCGAGGAGGCCCCGGAGACCGCCGAGGCCGCCCCGGGCGGCGGCAAGGCCGCGCCCGCCGCCAAGTAGCGCGGCACCCGCTCCCACAGCCGCACCTCCGTATCCGCACCGCGCCCCGTCGCGGTGCGGATACGCGTGCTTCCGGCCCGACGGCCCGACGGGCGTCCTCGGGTTTCCGGCGCCACCGGTCACCGAGAGCGACGTGACAGGGTGTGGCGGCATACGTGCGCGTCACGTGCCCCGTGACGCAGACTTCCTCAGGACCGCCGCAGGACCCGCGCCGACACGTGAGGGTGGACAGAACTGATGCCGGAAGACACCGCCACCGCCGACCCGGGACGGTCCGCCGGCCGCCTGCTGGCCGTCTCCGACCTGCACATCGCCTACCGCGAGAACCGCGCCATCCTGGAGGAGCGGGTCCTCCCCACCTCCCCCGAGGACTGGCTGCTGGTCGCCGGCGACGTCGGCGAGACCGTCTCCGACATCGAAGGCGCCCTCAAGCTGCTCCGCGACCGCTTCGCCCGGGTGATCTGGGTGCCCGGCAACCACGAGCTGTGGACCCCGGGGGACGACCCCGTCCAGCTGCGCGGCGAGGAGCGCTACCGCCACCTCGTGGAGATCTGCCGGGGACTCGGCGTGCTGACCCCCGAGGACCCGTACCCCGTGTGGACCGGAGCCGGCGGCCCCGTGGTCGTGGCGCCCCTGTTCCTCCTCTACGACTACTCGTTCCGCGCCGAGGGCCTCACCCAGGAGCAGGCGCTGGCCGCCGCGTACGAGTCGGGCGTGGTCTGCTCGGACGAGTTCCTGCTCCACCCCGAGCCGTACCCCTCCCGCGACGCCTGGTGCCGCGCGCGGGTCGCCGAGACCAGGGCCCGGCTCGACGCCGTCGACCCGTCCCTCCCCACCGTGCTCGTCAACCACTTCCCGCTCGTACGGGAGGACACTGCGCTGCTCCACTACCAGGAGTTCGCCCAGTGGTGCGGCACCACGCTCACCGCCGACTGGCACACCCGCTACCGCGCCGCCGCCGTCGTCTACGGACACCTGCACATCCCGCGCACCACCTTCCACGACGGCGTCCGCTTCGAGGAGGTCTCCATCGGCTATCCGAGGGAGCACCGCAAGCGCGGACTGCCCCGGGGAGTGCTGCGGGACGTCCTGCGCGTGCGCGGGGAGGAGCGGTGATCGGGGCCGTCCTGCCGCCGGAGGCGTCCTGGGCGACGCTCGACCACGACCCGGGGCCCGACGTGCTGTTCCCCGCGGAGGCGGCGCTCGTCGCCGACTCCGTCGCGTCCCGCCGGGCGGAGTTCGCCGCCGGCCGGCACTGCGCCCGGCTGGCCCTGGCGCGCCTCGGCGTCCCCCCGATCGCGATACCGGCCGGGCCGCGCGGCGAACCGCGCTGGCCGGACGGGATCGTCGGCAGCCTCACCCACTGCGCCGGACTCCGGGCCGCCGCCGTCGCCCGCCGCACCGACCTCCGCTCCGTCGGCATCGACGCCGAACCCCACGCCCCGCTCCCGGAGGGCGTACGCGACGCCATCGCGCTCCCCGAGGAGGCCGCCCACCTCCGGGACCTGCGGCGCGAGCGGCCCGACGTCCACTGGGACCGCCTGCTGTTCAGCGCCAAGGAGTCCGTCTACAAGGCGTGGTTCCCGCTGGCCGGCCGCATGCTCGGCTTCGAGGAGGCCAGGCTCGCCTTCACCCCGGACGGCCGCTTCACCGCCCGCCTCCTCGTCCCGGGCCCGCACGTCGACGGCCGCACCCTGACCGACTTCACCGGCCGCTGGACGGTCACCCCCCACCACCTCGCCACCTCGGTCCACGTCCCGGCACCCCCACGGGACGCCACGGCCGAATCCCACCCCTGAACCCCACGATCCCGCCCGGCTCGGCCGCCCCTGCGCAACTCAACGCGACGCCCGGAAGCGCCCGTGACAGCCATCGGGCGCCCGGTTGCGCAAGGATGGGGGCATGCCCAACCGACTCGCTCAGGCCACGTCTCAGCGTCGGTTACAGCTCGTGCCACTGGCGCCGGTGAACTCGCACAAGGCGGTAGCCCGGAGCCTGAGCACGGCCACCCGGGTTGAAGATCAATAGGCCGATTCGATCGAGTGGGTACCCGACCGGTACGTCGATATTTGGCCAGAGCCCTGGTCAGCCCACTGGGAGTGTCCGATAGCGGGTTGCGCTTCCCTCACCCTGCGGCGGGGAGGCGTCGTACGCGTACCTGGCTGGGGGCCTGGTGCTACCGCTCCGTACGACGCAGGAACTGCCAGCCCAGTACGGCCAAGGCGAGCGTCTGCCCGAGAGAAGCGAGTACGAGCACGGGCTGAACGACGGGAGAGCACCAGAACGCGGTCGTGCAGACCATGGGCAGGACCAGGAACGTGAACAGGTCCACCGCGGTCTGAAGCCGCTTGCGCACGGTGCGGCCCGCAACGTTGCGGTGGTAGATCTCCCAGCCGAACACTGCGCCGTCGGCGGAGGTAAGTTCCCCCAGGCGCGGCCCGAGCCGGTCGCGGACGTAGCAGCCGATCGCCGAAATCTTTTCGTCGTTGACCAGGTAGGTCCAGCCCAGAATCAAACAGATCGCGGGGACGGATAGCAGCAGTCGGGACTGACCGCTCTGGGCGGTGATCGCCACGACCGCAGTGGCTGCGGCGAGCGTGAAGTAGAGCAGGTTGTCGCGGAACCCTATGCGGGTCTTCTGTTCCTCCTTGAGGCGGTCGTATTCGGCCAGCAGGATCTTGCTCTCGGTGACGTCATCGGTGGAGGTCACAGGCACCCCTATGCTTGAGTTCAGGATCAGCCGGCGATCTGGAAGGGAGCCAGGCTGTCGGGGCCGTGCCGATCGATCCAGCTCTTCCCGTCCGCCGCTATCCCCTCCAAAAGGCGGAAGGTGTGGGTGGAGCCGGCCGCGCTGAGGTTGATCTCGGAGATTTCCTGGGAATTCTCGGTCGGAGCCAGTTGATGGGCGTCGGCGTCCTTGACGCGGATCTTCCTGGCCGGTCCGTTGGCGAGGACGAGCTCCAGGTCGTAGCCGATGTCGGCGTTCTCCGTAACCTGTACGGAGGTCAGCGCGTCGAACCGGTAGTTGCTCCGTTGCTCGTTCTTGCGCGTTCCGTCGAAGAAGTCGAACTCGGAGCTGATCTCGCGGATACCGTCCTGGGTGAATAGGAACAGCCGGAACACATAGCGCGAGTACCGCCATGGGCCGCCTCGGACCCGGCCACGTTTGTAGGAAGGGCCCGGGGCCACCAGGATGGTGTGGGTGATCAGGTCGCGCCAGGTGAGCCGGTGGTGCCGGAGCGCCTCATCGACGAACGAGGTCTTGTCGCAGGCGAGCCAGGTCTCCATCTCCAGTTCGCTGGGGCGCGTAGCGTCCAGGAACGACTTCCAACGGTGGTAGGCAATCTGTCGTTCGGTCAAATGTGCGCTGTATTCCTGAGTCTCCCGGTTCAGCCGGTATTCTTCACGCCGGACCTCCAGCCATCGGGAAGCGCTCGCGTGCCCGGACCAAGCCGCACCGAGCATGGCCAGGAACGCCCACAGAGGCCGAGGTTGGGCGGCACCGATGGCCGCTGTGCCGAATCCGGCCAGAGCCGCGACACCGAGAACGGCGAGGGACACCACGGTCAAGGCCTTCGTCCTGCCCGACGCCCGGTCCTGGCGGTACCGATCGGACAGGATGCCGTTGTTGTAGCGATCTCGGGCGTCCTCGGCGAGGTATCGGATCAGCCAGTCGACTCGCTCCACACCGACTCGGCTCTCCCGGTAGAGGCCCGCGATCTCGGCGGCGAGGCAGCTGCGGATCTGAACCGTGTGACCGAGCCAGGCATCAGCGGTGAAGCCGTGGGGCCTTCGAATGCTGAAGTAGTGATCGCACGAATGGCGGACCCGCTTGGTGAACCGGTCCTCGGTGATCGGGGGATCGCGCGGATCCGGGGCGTGAACCTCGGCCGCGAAGCCAGGCCTGGGCTCCTGGCCCCACCACCGAAGGCCGAAGCGCGCCGCGGTCAGGCCCGCGCCGAGTGCCACCGCTAACTCGACGATCGCCTGGGCCGGATTCGCGATCAGAGCCAGGGCCCCAAGGAGAGCACTGCTGATGGCGAACAGGACCGCCCGGACAGGGAGGGCCGCCTTGGCGGCGGCAGCGGTGCTCGGGCGGGGCGGAACGGCCCTCGCCCCGATGGGGTCGGGTGCGAAGTAGGCCCAGACCCGCTGGGTCCGGCCGTTGCCGAAGCGCTCTGCCCTGGCCCGCCCGAGGGTCTCCGCCCACAGGTCGTCCTTCAGCCCTCCGGTGAGTATCACGTCGAGGTGGCGGAGGATCGCGTCGTGCTGGCGGAACGGGAGGTCCTGCAGTTGCTTCAGCACGGGGCCGGTCTCGCTGCCGGGGGTGCTGAGTACCGCCAACAGGTCGAACGTGACGCGCAGGGCTTCTTTCCACTGGTCTTCGGCGAAGCCCCGCACGAGCCCGTAGGCGTAGCGTAGCTGCCCGACCTCTTCGGCGGTCAGGTCGTGGTGGGTGCGTGCGCTGAGCATGGCGAGCACCCAGTGGAAACGCACCTCCGTACCGTCGTACCCGTGGGCGATCGCATCGGTGATCATTTCGCGGGCCCGACTCGGAACGCCGTCTTCCAGGAGCTGTACGCCGACCCGGTACTTCTCCTGCGGTGAGGCGTCCGGGTGGACGAAGTAGACGTTGGAATTGTGTACGGTCTCGGCCTGGATCCCGACGGTCGAGCCGTACGCCGCCGAGCTGTATGGGGCACTGTCGTCGTGGTTCATGCCAGGTCACCGGCCGCGGCAACCAGCGGAGCCAACGTGGCCACCAGCGCGGGGCACTCCGCGACCAGCCCGCGCAGCCTCTTGAGTGCCATGACCGTCCGCTTCGACGACTCAGGGGTGCGCTCCCCTGCCGACCGGAGGGCGGAGTCCAGATCGGTCAGGGCTTCCCGGTAGCTTTCCTCGTCGAGGGCACCCTCGTCGCGGTGCCACCCCAGCTGATCGCGGAAACCGTTCAGTTCCGTGATCAGGTCCGTCGGGCCGGGTGCCTTTGAGACCGTGCTCATGTGGACACTGCTGCCCGTGACAGAGCCCGCCAGGATGCCGACGGTGCTGTTGTGGACGGTGTTACTGACGGGGCCGAACCGGTGGGCCGCACGGGCCCTGTCGTCCTGGAGCACGAGGGTTTCCTCCTGCTCGCCCACCAGTTCCACTGCCAACCGGATGGCGAACGCCGCCGCGTTCGCCGCGGCCCGCGGCTGCCAGTTGCGGTCCTCCGAACTGTTCTTCGTGCCGTCCGCCCGGTCGCTGATCCCCCGGACAATGGCCACCGGCGCTCCGCTGAGATGGCCGGCCTGTGCGACACCGGCCGCCTCCATCTCGATGGCGAGCGCGTCGTTGTAGTGCTGTCGGATCCACTTCGCCTCGGCCGAGATTCTTGAGTTCTGGACAACCTCGCCGGCGGCGATCGCCCCGAAACGCACCTGCGGGCCGTCCTCGTGACCGGGTGTGAGGTCCGCCCAGTCGTTCACACGGGCCAGGTGCGAGGCGAGTTGGCTGATGCCGTGCGGCGCTTCCCATACCCGGGGGCGGGCTTTGAGCCCGTCGTCCTCGCTGGTCCCGCCGTGATAGGCGTACACGTGTGACGCCATCACCACGTCACCCAGCCTAGTGGCGTCCCACAGGGCGCCGGCGACCCCGACGAACAGCACGGCCATCGGCGAGAACTCCTGGATCGCACGTTCGGCGATCACCGCGGCGGCATGGTTCCCCTTGTTCGTCAGGCCGAGCGCGACGCGGCACGATGTGCCGCGTACGCTTCCGACCTCGAACCGGGTACCGCGCTCATGGCGATGTAACTGAAGATCGGCCAGCCTCTGTCGCACGGACTGGTATTCAAGATTGAGGGCGGTGAGAATCACCACTGGGCTCTTCGGCATCTACTCCTCTTCCCCTCTCGTGTTCTCTTCCGTTGTGGATGGCGCGGGTCGGATCAGCGGTGGGAACAGCACGGTTCTCGGGCCGGCCCGGTACAGCCGCGCGGGCCGTCCTCCCGTGCTTCTGCGGTCCGTGCCGACGGGGACGATGAATCCCTTCGCGGCCTGAACCTTCCGGTAGAAATTGCGGGTGTCGAGTGTGGTGCCCCAGACGGCCTCGTACACCTGCTGCAGCTCTGCGATGGTGAAGCTCTCCCCGCAGAACGCGGTGGCCAGTGCCGAGAATTCGATCTTGGTGCGCGCGCGTTCGATCCCGTCCGCGACGATTCGATGGTGGTCGAACGCGAGGGCCGCCTCGCCGGACAGGACGGCTTCTGCGGGAATCCACGCGGCGTCGGTGGCATCCGTACCCGCGACAGGGTCGGGCAGCCCCGGTGCGATCGCCAGGTGAGCTACGGAGACGACTCGGCCCCGCGGGTCGCGGCCCGATCTTCCGTACACGGCGAGCTGTTCAAGGTGCACCCAGCCGGAGGTCAGGGCCGTCTCCTCGCTCAGTTCGCGGTGAGCGGCGTCCAAGATCTCCTCGCCATCGTGGCTCAGGAATCCTCCGGGCAGCGCGAGCATGCCTCGGAAGGGATCTTCGCCCCGCTCCACCAGGAGGACGTGCAGGCGACTGTCCCGCAGCGTCAGGATTACGAGATCGACCGTCAGCAGGACAGCAGGTGGTGACCATGCGTCATCTGGCATGCACTGCACGGTACTTCAGTTACTGTCACTTGCACAAGAAGGGGCTGTTGGGGTCGCCCCACCGCTCGACCTCATGGCCGTGGCGCGCATGGATGCTCAGCTGGTGGTCGAACATGTCAGCTCGTAGCTGCCAGTAGTGGCACGGCTTCCACTCTGCGACTGGCGCGCTGGTGGCGTCGTTGTGAACGCGAGACAGTCGCGGCCCGTTCGCTTCGATGAACCGCAAACCGGATGCCGGGACCTGGGTCAGTTTCGTAGGTAGCTGCTGCCCCGGTCGGTGCGCTCTTCCGGCAACGTGACCTTGATCAGTTTTTGATCGGGCACGGCTAAGCGATCACTTACGAGCTGGCATGGCATGCGCAGGTGGTGCATCCGGCCCGGAGGTGGGGAATGTTCCGGTCGGCCCATGAAGAATCGCGATGCGGACGCTACCGGTCAGCTGTCGAAAGCGGGGAGACCTCGGTCCTTACATGACCCCAAGATCGACCGTGACGGAGAAAGGCGCGGTCGCCTTCACCGTGCCGGTGAACATCTCGCCGTCCCTGTAAGCCTTGGTGGCGGGGTCGAGGACGTAGGTGTACACGATCGGGACGCCGGTGGCGGCCTGCTCGACCCGCCAGTAGAAGGGGATGCCGGCCTTGGCGTACTGGTCGACCTTCACGATCCGGTCGGTGGTCTCCGAGCCGGGCGACACGACCTCGACGACCAGGAGCACGTGCTCGGGGCGGGTGGGCGTGAGGTCGATGGTCTCCGCCCGGTAGACGATGACGTCCGGACGGCGATTGGTGAGCGGCACGTCCTGCAGGCGGACGTCGAAGTCCGTGTCGGCGTTCCAGTCCGGACCCGCGGCTGCGTCCAGGGAATTGGCCAGGATCCGCGCCAGCCGGTTGTGCCGCTTGGAGGCGCTCGGGCTCACGACGACCATCCCGTCCACGATCTCGATGCCGGCGCACTGCTCCTCGGACCAGGAGTCGTACTGCTCCGCGCTGATCTGCGTATGCATCCACGCGGGCGCCACCATCTCGGCGGACATGGTGTACCTCCTTCGAGGAGCCTCGACAGGTCCAGTTCTGCTGCGCCCAGCCTACTGTTCCGAGGCGCCGGGTCGCCCGACACTGAAGGAGGTGGAGCCGCCCACCACGTGATGACTCGCAGGTGCAATTCGGCCCAGCGAGGCGGGCGCGTGAAGGTTACGCCGGTCGCGTCAGACGCTGTGAGAGGCTGGGACGTATGAACCGGTTGGCTGGTACGACCTCGCCTTATCTGCTTCAGCATGCCGACAACCCGGTCGACTGGTGGCCGTGGAGTCCCGAGGCGTTCGAGGAAGCGAAACGGCGCGATGTGCCCGTTCTGCTGTCGGTCGGTTACAGCTCGTGCCACTGGTGTCACGTCATGGCGCACGAGTCGTTCGAGGACGAGGCCGTCGCCGCGCTGCTCAACGAGCACTTCGTGGCCGTCAAGGTGGACCGCGAGGAGCGGCCCGACATCGACGCGGTCTACATGGAGGCCGTCCAGGCCGCCACCGGTCAGGGCGGCTGGCCGATGACCGTCTTCCTCACCCCCGACGCCGCCCCCTTCTACTTCGGCACCTACTTCCCGCCGGAGCCCCGCCACGGCATGCCGTCCTTCCCCGAGGTCCTCGAAGGCGTCCACACCGCCTGGGCCGAGCGCCGCGGCGAGGTCGACGAGGTCGCCGAGCGGATCGTGAAGGACCTCGCCGGGCGCTCGCTCGCCGTCGTCGGCGACGGCCTGCCCGGCGAGGAGGAGCTCGCCGCCGCCCTCCTCGGCCTCACCCGCGACTACGACGCCGCCCGCGGCGGCTTCGGCGGCGCACCCAAGTTCCCGCCGTCGATGGTCCTGGAGTTCCTGCTCCGCCACCACGCCCGCACCGGTGCCGAGGGCGCCCTCCAGATGGCCGCCGACACCTGCGAGGCGATGGCCCGCGGCGGCATCTACGACCAGCTCGGCGGCGGCTTCGCCCGCTACGCCGTGGACCGCGCATGGGTCGTCCCGCACTTCGAGAAGATGCTGTACGACAACGCCCTGCTGTGCCGCGTCTACGCCCACCTGTGGAAGGCCACCGGCAGCGACCTCGCCCGCCGGGTCGCCCTGGAGACCGCCGACTTCATGGTCCGCGAACTCCGCACTCCGGAAGGCGGCTTCGCCTCCGCGCTCGACGCCGACAGCGACGACGGCACCGGCAGGCACGTCGAGGGCGCCTACTACGCCTGGACCCCCGCCCAGCTGGAGGAGGCGCTCGGCACCGAGGACGCCGCCCTCGCCGCGTCCCACTACGGCGTCACCGAGGAGGGCACCTTCGAGCACGGCGCCTCCGTCCTCCAGCTCCCCCAGGAGGCGGGCCCCGCCGACGCCGGCCGGATCGCCTCCATCCGCACCCGGCTCCACGCGGCCCGCGAGCGGCGCGAGCGCCCCGGGCGCGACGACAAGATCGTCGCCGCCTGGAACGGCCTCGCGATCGCCGCCCTCGCCGAGACCGGCGCCCTCTTCGACCGCCCCGACCTCGTGGAGCGCGCCACCGAGGCCGCCGACCTGCTGGTCCGCCTCCACCTCGACGACGGCGGCCGGCTCGCCCGCACCTCGAAGGACGGGCGGGCCGGCGAGCACGCGGGCGTCCTGGAGGACTACGCCGACGTCGCCGAGGGCTTCCTCGCCCTCGCCGCCGTCACCGGCGAGGGCGCCTGGCTCGACTTCGCCGGCCTCCTCCTGGACCACGTCCTCGACCGCTTCACCGGCGAGGGCGGCGCGCTGTACGACACGGCCGACGACGCCGAGGCCCTCATCCGGCGCCCCCAGGACCCCACCGACAACGCCACCCCGTCCGGCTGGACCGCCGCCGCCGGAGCACTGCTCTCGTACGCGGCCCACACCGGCTCGGAGGCCCACCGGACCGCCGCCGAGGAAGCCCTCGGCGTGGTCAAGGCGCTCGGCCCGCGCGCCCCCCGCTTCATCGGCTGGGGCCTCGCCGTCGCCGAGGCCCTGCTCGACGGCCCCCGCGAGATCGCCGTCGTCGGCAGCGCCGCCGACCCCGTCTACCAGGAGCTGCGCCGTACGGCCCTGAGGGCGGCCACCCCCGGAGCGGTCCTCGCCGCCGGGGCGCCCGACAGCGAGGAGTTCCCGCTCCTGCGCGACCGCCCCCTGGTCGCCGGTTCGGCCGCCGCGTACGTCTGCCGTCACTTCACCTGCGACGCACCGGTCACCGACCCGGACGCCCTGGCCCGGACGCTGCGCTGAGCCCCTGACACGGGCACGGCCCCGCCGCCCCTCCGGAGAGGGACGACGGGGCCGTGCCGTGGCCGAGCGCCGTTGCTCAGCTGTTGCCGGCGCCGTTGCCGGACAGCACGGGGATGTCGCTGAGGATGTGCGAGAGCGGCTCGTCACCCTTGGCCTGGGTGGAGTTCTCGACGCACTGCTGGTTCTGCGGGGAGGACAGGACGTTGATGTCCTGGACCGCGATCGGGATGAGGCCGACCAGCGAACCGGCGTTGACCTTGGCCGGGAGACCCACGCACGGCTTGTTCAGGGAGCCCTGGACGAGCGCGAACTGCGGGCTCATGTCGCCGTGGGTGGCGGAGTTGCCGAACTCCTGGTGCGCTCCGTTGCCGGAGAGCGAGGTGGTGCCACCGTCGTCGGCGATCGCGAGCGCCTGCCCGGCCGTCGCGCCGACGACCGAAACAGCCACCGCAGCGGTCGCGAGGAGCTTCTTCATTTTCTGGCCTTTCGGATGACTGGCCCAGGCTGAGTGCCGAGCCGCACTGATCAACTGGTCGGAGGGGCCGAGGTTCCGGTATGTCCACCGGACGGCCTACGGGCAGATGAGCGAAGACCCCCGGGCGGGCTCGTAGTCGGCGACGGAGAGCTTGCTGGGCGCGATGACGTCGCCGGGCGGCAGCGGCCGGTCCGCGCGCAGGCGCGCGAAGACCTCCGCGGCCCCCTCCTCGTCCCAGCCCACGGTGGATCCGACCCCGTCGATCGACGGGTTGAAGCCGCGGACCGGCACCGTCGCCAACTCCGTACGGGACGGGCCGAGGTCCCTCAACCTGGAAGCCAGCGTGAGCAGTTCGGACACCGAGATGCCCCGCTCGGCGGCGGCCGTGCCGCGCAGCGTCGAGGCGAGTGCCCGGAGCTTCGCCGGGTCCGCGAGGATCCCGCCGGAGCGCACCCGCTCCAGCATGTTGACGAGGAACCTCTGCTGCTTGCGGATGCGGCCGAAGTCCATCTCCCCGTCGGCCTTCCGGGAGCGGACGTACTGCAACCCCTCGCCGCCGCCCACGTTCCGGGTGCCGACCGGGAGGTCCAGGCCGGTCGCCGGGTCCTTCAGCGGCTTCTGCGTGCAGATGGGCACCCCGTCGTCGACCCGGTCGACGCTGTCCATGAAGCGGCGGAAGTCGACTTCGAGGTAGCGGTGCACGGAGAGTCCCGTCACCGCCTCCACGGTCTCGATCGCGAGGCCCGGACCGCCTTCCGCGCGGGCCGCGTTGATCTTCGCGAGATGGGCGTCGTGAATGGTGCCGGTCCTGAGGTCGGTGTGGGGGCCGGCGAGTTCGACGAGCGAGTCGCGCGGCAGCGAGACCACGCTCACCCGGTCGTTCCCGGCCGAGACGTGGACGAGCATGATCGCGTCCGCGCAGTCGCAGTCCGCGCCGCCGAGCCGGAAGCGCTCCTTCTCCTCGGCGGTGACCCCCGCCCGGGAGTCGGTGCCGACGAGGAGCAGATTGAGTCCCTCGGAGGGGGAGGGGAGTTGGGCCGGTCCGCCGAGGGCGGAGGCGAGGGCTCCGGGGGCGAGCGCGAGAAGCGCCGCCGGTGCGAGCAGGAGCCGCCACGGGCGCGGGAATCTCATGTCCGCACGCTATTTCGACCCCACTCGCACACAGGTGCGCGACGCGGTATCGGGCGTGTGAATCACTCCGTTGCGAGGCTTGTGTAATGATGCGGGAATAGCAGCGGAAGGAGCGAGAATGGCGCCGCCGGTTCCCGGTAATCCCGGGAAATGGGAACGGATGGCCTTCATTCCGAAGAGCCGGTACGTGAGCGAACCGCCGACCGTCGACCGGGCCCCGTCCACCCGGCAATTCCCCGTCTATTCCGCCCTGGTGACCCAGTGGGTGCAGGCGGGGCGGGCGGTGCCGGGCATGCCGGACCGGGAGTGGGAGCGGCTGATGTCCACGCCCGTCTGGCCGCGTTAGCGGGCCGGGTACGCACGAGGGGCCGCCCCGGCGGGGCGGCCCCTCGACGCGCGACCGTCAGCTGTTGCCGACGCCGTTGCCCGAGAGGATCGGGATGTCCTCCAGGATGTGCGACAGCGGCTCGTCGCCCTTCGCCTGCGTCGAGTTCTCGACGCACTGCTGGTTCTGCGGGGAGGACAGGACGTTGACGTCCTGGACCGCGATCGGGATCGCGCCGACCAGCGAACCGGCGTTGAGCTTCGCCGGCAGCCCGATGCACGGCTTGTTCAGGGAGCCCTGGACCAGCGCGAACTGCGGGCTCATGTTCCCGTAGGTGTAGGAGTTGCCGTACTCCTGGTGGGCGAAGTTGCCGCTCTTGGAGGTGGTGCCGCCGTCGTCGGCGATGGCGAGGGCGGGGGTGGCCGCGGCGGCGGAGGCGCCGACGATCGAGGCGGCGGCGGCCGCGGTGGCCATGACCTTCTTGATCACGGGAGTTCCCTTCTAGAACCGGCTCCGTGCAGGGAGCCCCCTGATCAACTCGCCTCGGAGCGACGGGTTCCGCCCTGTCACCCCGTTGGCGGAGCGCGCGCGGCAGCGCTCGTCGGGGTCCCCAGTCGATCGGGTGAAGGGCCGGAACCTCCGCCCCCGTCCGGAGTTGATCCCGTCGCATCAATCACGTCGATTGGTGGGAAGAGAGAACGGATTCACCGTGATCAAGAAGATGATGGCGGCCGCGGCCGTCACCGCTTCGGCCGTCGGCGTCGCCGCCGCGGCCGCCGCTCCCGCGATGGCCATCGCCAACGACGGCGGCACGACCTCCCTCTCCGGGAACGGCGCCCACCAGTCGTTCGGCAACTCGACGACCAAGGGCGACATGAGCCCGCAGTTCTCGGCGGTGCAGGGGTCCCTGAACAAGCTGTGCCTCGGCGCCCCGGTCAAGGGCAACGTCGGCTCGCTCGTCGGCATCCTCGTCCCGGTCGCGGTCCAGGACGTCAACGTCCTGTCCTCCCCGCAGAACCAGCAGTGCGCCGAGAACTCGACGCAGGCCAAGGGCGACGAGCCGCTGTCGCACCTCGTGGAGGACATCCCGGTCCTCTCCGGAAACGGAATCGGCAACAGCTGATCCTGGGACAAGCGCACCGCAGGGCCGGAGGAATTCCTTCCTCCGGCCCTGTGTCGTGCGCGCCAACGGAGTGAATACCGGCCCGGGGAACGCGCGATCCGGTTTCCTTCGCGAGAGGTTGTCGTTGTCCGTGTGAGCGACGGAAGCCGATCTTCCGCCGCGGAAAAGGAGCCAGACGAAATGAAGTGCAAGAAGGCTGCCGCCGTCATCGCCGGAGTCATCATGGCCATGGGTGCGGCCACCCCCGCCTTCGCGGACGCCGAGGCGGCCGGCGCGGCCATCGGTTCGCCGGGTGTCCTCTCGGGCAACGTCGTCCAGATCCCGATCCACGTGCCGATCAACGTCTGCGGCAACAGCATCAACGTCATCGGTGCGCTGAACCCCGCCTTCGGCAACGTCTGCGTCAACGACTGATCCAGACCGTCGCGGCAGAGCCCACGGCAACCACCGGCCCCGGGAGGCGCACCGCCTCCCGGGGCCGGCCCCTTTGCCGGACGCGGCCCTCCGGCTTCATCGCCGGGTGGGCCGGGGGAGCGGGGTGGGGGAGGGAGCGGGGGTCGCGGGGCCGGGGACGGTCGCCGGGTGCGGGGGGCGGCGGACCGCGAGCCGTCGGCGGACCGCCGCCAGGGCCCGGCGCAGCAGGTGGGCGCACCAGGCGCGGCCCATGGCGAGCGCGGGCGCCGGGTCGTCGGCGGCGCACCAGGCGCGCTCGGCGGGCTGCCGGGCGGTGCCCGGCTCGGGGGCGTACCGGCGGCGCGGGGAGGCGAGCAGCGAGAGCGCCGCGTAGTTCTCGACGACGAACCGGCGGCCGTACGCGGGGGAGAGCGGCGGTACGGGCCGGTCGGTGAGGTCCAGGTGCAGGGCCCGCACCACGTCGAGGCCCTGGTGGTCGGAGAAGAGCCGGAACTGGGCGCCGGGGCGGGGGTTGAAGTCCAGCAGGTGATAGGCGCCGGTGTCCCGGTCGAGCCGGAAGTCGAGGTCGCAGACGCCCCGGTGGCCGAGCGCTTCGAGCAGCCCGCGGGCGAGCCGGTCCACCTCGGGGTTGGGCGCCCAGCGGCCCACGGCGGTGAGCCCGGCCCCGTCCGGCCATGACCGTTCCTTGCGGCCGGTGGCCCCGACGACGCAGCGGCCGGCGGAGTCCGCGTACCCGTGGAAGAACCAGTCGAGGCCCGGGCCCGGCGGAAGCAGCTCCTGGAGCAGCAGCCGGCTGCCGGCCTGCGGGGTGCGGCGGTACAGCTCCCGCACCTCGGCCAGCGAGCGGAGGATCGTCGTACTGCGCAGTCCCGAACCGGCGGGCAGCAGCCAGGGGCGGCTCCACTTGGCGACCACCGGCAGGCCGAGCGACCAGGCCATGGCGGCGGCCTCGTCGGCGCCGGCGGGGAGTTCGGTACGCGGGTGGGGCAGGCCCAGCTCGGCGCAGACCCCGGCCAGCCGGGCCTTGTCGGCGACCCTCAGCAGCTGCTCCTCGGTCCGCTCGGGCAGCAGGATCCTGCCCGCGAGCTCGCTCCTGTGGCGGGCGAGCGCGAGCGCGCTGACGTCGTCCAGCGGCACGGCGAGCACCGGAGCCGATGGCGCGCCGGTGATCTCGCCGGCGAGCCGGAGCAGCAGTGCGGCCAGCTCGGTGGAGGCCGTGGAGTCGGGCCGGACGTGCACCGAGCGGACGTACCGCGAGCGGGCGGCCGGGCTGTCGCGCGACTCGACGACCGCGTGCACGGGGATCCCGGCCCGGCCCAGGGAGCGGGCCGCCCCGAGCGTTCCGTGGTGGAAGGGGTTCCGGTCGAGCCGCACGAGGAGTGCGGGAACGCGGGTGTCGAAAGGCGGCACGGCATGGCCCCTTCATCTCGGGTGCCCCAACTGGGCGATGAAATCCTCTAATGGACTACGGAGTGAAAGAAAGCCGCGTTCACGGTCGGCTCATTAGGAATACTTTCAGAACATCAGATTGACTGTGCGTCAAACGGCGTGCGCCTGAAGGAGCGGCCATGGAACCTGTCGGAGGAACACCGAGAAGAACAAGAACCTGGCTGGGGGTGATCACCGCCGGCCTCCTCGTCTCGGGTTCGGTCGTCCTGTCGGCACCCGCCCGGGCCGCCGCGCCCCCGGCGGCGGAGAGCCCCGGTCCGGTTCTCCCCGCCACCTCGGCCATGGGCGCCTTCCTCGATTCCGGTTCCCGGGGCGTCAGGCGGATCGCCGAGCTGGAGCGCTGGCTCGGCGGACGCGAGCTCCGCGTCGGCCACACCTACCTGCCCGGCGACCTCTGGTCCAACATCGAGGGCCCGCCCGGCTTCCTCGACGCCTGGGCCGACTGGCGCAACACCAAACGGGACCGGATCCTCGTCCTCAACGTCCCCATGCTGGAACGCAACGAGGCACGCGTCTCCGACCAGGAGGTACGCCGCCAGCTCCAGCTCGGCGCGGCCGGCTACTACGACCACCACTTCCGCACCCTCGCGCGGCGGCTCGTCAAGGCGGGGGCGCTGGACCCGGTCCTCGTCCTCGGCTGGGAGATGAACGGCACCACCTACACCCACCGCTGCGGACCCGACCCGACGGCCTGGAAGAAGTACTGGAACCGGATCGTCACGACCATGCGGTCCGTGCCCGGCCAGCGGTTCCGCTTCGACTTCAACCCCAGCCGCGGCCGGGACGCGGTGCCGTGGACCGAGTGCTATCCCGGTGACGACGTCGTCGACATCATCGGCATGGACTCGTACGACCAGCCACCCGGCTCGGATTTCGACCGGCACGTGAACGAGCCGTACGGGCTCCAGAAACAGGTCGATTTCGCGGCCGAGCACGGAAAGCAGATCTCCTATCCCGAATGGGGGCTCTTCCGGAACGGCGACAACCCGACGTACATGCGGCGCATGCTGGAATGGATCCGGCAGCACAAGCCGCTCTACCACACCATCACGGACTATTGCCCGCACGGCGTCTGGCAGTGCGACGACAATCCGGAGTCGTCACGCGTGTTCCGGGAGATGCTGTACGGGGCGGAGCCTTCGGTGCCGGTGGATCCGGTGGACCCCGTGGATCCGGTGGATCCGACGATTCCCGAGCCGAAGCCGGAGCCGAAGCCTGAGCCCAAACCTGAGCCAAAGCCTGAGCCCAAGCCTGAGCCGAAGCCGGAACCCAAGCCGGAACCCAAACCCGAGCCGAAGCCGGAGCCGAAGCCGGAGCCGAAGCCGGAGCCGAAGCCGGAACCCAAGCCCGAGCCGAAGCCTGAGCCGAAGCCGGAACCCAAGCCGGAACCCAAGCCTGAGCCGAAGCCCGAGCCGAAGCCCGAACCCAAGCCTGAGCCGAAGCCCGAGCCGAAGCCCGAACCCAAGCCTGAGCCGAAGCCCGAGCCCAAGCCTGAGCCCAAGCCCGAGCCCAAGCCGGAACCCAAGCCCGAGCCCAAGCCTGAGCCCCAGTGTTGGGCCGTCGGGCTCGGGGACTGGGTGGAGAGCTGGATCGGCGGGCCGGTGTGCGTGTCCAAGGAGACCGGGTGGAAGGACGAGCCGAAGCTCGACCTCGGCCTGAACCTGGACCTCGACTGGAAGGGGGCCCTCGACGGCGTCTGGCCGTTCTGACGGTCAGCCGCCCGGTACGGACGCGGGCGCGCGGCCGGCGAGGCGGGCGAGGAGCCGGCCGACCCAGGCCCGCTCCCGCGCCTGCCGGGCCGCCCAGCGTCGCGCGTCCGCCGCGCCCGCGTGGAGCCAGAGGAGCGGGGCCGTACCGCGGCCGGCGAGCAGCAGCCGCCGGTTGCGGACCGGCTCCGGCCGCCAGTGCTGCTTGTACGGTTCGCTGCCCCGCAGCATGCTCAGCGTGGCCCGGCCGCCCGCGCTCGTCTCGCGGGCCCCGTGGCGCAGCAGCATCGCGGCGATGTCGACCTTCCACTCCCGCAGCACCGGGTCGGCGCCGTACAGGTAGCCGCCGGCGAGACGCGGGGACATCAGGGTCAGGTCGGCGGCGACGACGTCCCCGCCGAGCCGGAACTCGGTGACCATCGCGTCGCCGCGCTCCACCATGGGGCGGACCGCCCGCGCCAGGTGCTGGGCGAACCGCTCGCTGGTGTGCTCGGCGGTCACGCCGCGGCCCCGCCACTGGAGTCGGTGGAGGGTGAGCAGCCGGTCGAGCGCGGCCGGCACGTCGGGGCCTGTCACCACGTGCGCGTCGATGCCGAGCGCGTCGAGCCTGCGCAGCTTGGCGCGGACCCGCTGGGCCTTCCCGGACGGGATCCGTTCGAGCAGGCCCTCCATGGGGACGGCCGGCAGCTCCAGGCACAGCGAGTCGGGGAGCCGGCGGCGCGGCCCGCGCCAGTGCGCGAAGACCCGTTCGGCGGCGGCGCCGGGCCGCACCTCCCGCAGGTCGACGACCGCGCCCCGGGCCGTCCGGGCGACGGCGGCGGCCAGCGCGGCGGCCGCCTCGGGACGCTCGTCGTCGAGGAGGACGTCGGTGAAGTCGGTGATGGCGCCGCCGAGCTGGGTGAGGACGGGCAGCGGCCCGCGCGCCCGCATCAGGGGTGCCGCCGCGACCAGCGCGCCGGAACCGTCCCGTACGAGCACCACCCGCAGCGCGCCGGGACGGCCGTACGACACCCACCAGGAGTGCAGCCAGGAGTGGGACTGGAAGGGGGTCGCCGAGGAGCAGCGCCCGTACAGCGCCGTCCACTCGGCCGCCAGCCGCCCGAAGGCCTCCGTGTCACGGCAGAGCTCCGTCCGCAGGGTTCTCCCCAAGGTCACACCGCCTCCGTCTGGTGGGTGGCGGGCGCGGGCACCGCGGCGCCCGTGGCCACGGCCGGGCGGGAGTGGCGGCCCTCGGCTCGCCCGGCGGCCCGCCTCGGGCGGACGAGCAGCGCGAGCCCGCCGAGCAGGCCGCCGGCGCAGGCGCCGACGAGGGCGGAGAGCGGCGCGGACGGCGACACGGGAGCGGTCGGCTTGGTCGCGCGGGAGAACTGGACGACCTTGACGCCGGTGCTGCCCGCGACGTGCGAGGAGTTGAGGACGAGCGAGCGGGCCACGCCGTCGGCGATCGACACCGCCTTCGACGGCTGCGACGCGCGGGCGGTGATGGAGATCATCGGCGCGTCCGGGGAGGTCTCGGCCTGGACGCTCTCGCGGAGGGTGGCGGCGGTGACGCCGGCCCACACCTGGGCGTCGCCGGTCACCGCGATGTCGGTGGCGACCCGGCCGTACGCCTGGGCGAAGCCGAGCGCCGCCGCCGGGTCGGACTTCTCACCGGGCACGACGATGACGTAGCTCGTGGCGGCGTACTCGGGGGTCTTCAGGGCCCCGTAGCCGCCGCCGAGCGCGGCCCCGGCGACGACGGCGGCGGGCAGCACCGCCCAGCGGCCGGGGGAGCGCAGGGGGGCGGGCACGCGCGCGGCGCGGGGTGGGGTGGTGGTCATGACGGGCTCTCTCGCTGGGACGGTCGGGGGGTTCCGAAAAGGCGTTTGAGGGGGGTGCTCACGGTGCGGGGCGGCCGTGGACGGCCTGGTCGTAGAGGGTCATCAGCCGGTCGGCGCTGTGCGCGATGTCGTAGCGGCGGGCGGCGGCCGGGGCGGGCAGGCGTACGGGCCGGGGGCCGTGCGCGGCCCGCAGCTCGTGCAGCGCGCCGATCAGCTCCGGCATCGACTCGCCGATCCGCCGGGCACCGGGCGCCGCGTCGGCCGGCAGGTCCTCGATCGCCGGGCACGCCACGTACAGCACGGGCAGCCCGGCGGCGAGCGCCTCGACGACGGCGAGCCCGAAGGTCTCGTCGGGCGAGGTGGAGACGAAGACGTCCATGGCGGCGAGGAGTTCGGGGAGCATCGGCCCGGCGGGAGCGTCCAGCGGCGGGTCCTCGCAGGCGCCGAAGAACAGCACCCGTCCGGCGGCGCCGCACTCACGGGCCACCGCCCGCAGCTCCTCGCGGCGCTCGCCGTCGCCGACGAGGAGAAGTCGGGCCTCCGGCACCGCGGCCACGGCCCGGATCAGCCGGTCGAACCGCTTGCCGGGCGCGAGCCTGCCCACTCCGCCGACCACGAAGGCGTCCTCGGGGATGCCGAGGACGCCCCGGGTGAGCCGGCGGGCGCGCGGCGCGAAGGCGAAGCGGTCGGTCTCGATGCCGTTCGGCACCACCTGGACCCGGTCCGGCGGCACCCCCCAGTCGGCGAGCCGGCGGGCCACGCTCGCCGAGACCGCGACCGTGGAGGTGCCGAGCCGCTCCGAGGCCAGATAGAGCGCGCGGGTGCCCGCCGACAGCGGGCGGCCCTCGATCTGCGACTCCCCGAGCGAGTGCTCGGTCGCGATGACCCGGCGGACGCCGCCGAGCCGGGCGGCCAGCCGGCCGTAGACGCAGGCCCGGTACAGATGGGTGTGCACGAGGTCGTAGCCGCCCTCGCGGACCATCCGGGCGAGCCGGGGCAGCGCGCCCACGTCCCGGTTCCCGGTCATGCCGAGGTGGCTGACCGGGGTGCCGTCGGCCTCGATGCCGGCCGCGACCGGGCCCGGGTTGGTGAGCGTCACCACCCGGCCCCGGACAGGGAGGTGGCGCAGCAGCAGGCGGAGCTGCTGCTCGGCGCCGCCGATGCCGAGGCCGGTGATGACGTGCAGGACCTTCAGGGGTCCGCTCTTCCCGGGGCGGCTCATGCCGGCACCGCCGCGGCCGGGCCCGCGGGGGCCGGTTCGGCGGGGTGGCGGCGGCGCAGCGGGTGCAGGACCCGCTTCGCGGTGAGCCGCCACGCGGTGTCGTTCTCGCCGATGTGGACGCGGGGCAGGGCGTGGATGCCGGTCAGCGGGCCGGGGTCGATGGCGCAGGCGTGGCCGTACCCGGCCTCGCGCACGGCGCGGACCACCCGCGGGTCGACGGCCCCGTAGGGGTAGCAGAAGCCGTCCACCGGGCCGCCGGTGATCTCCTCCAACAGGGCCCGGGAGCGGCGGGTCTCGTCGGCGAGGGTGGCGTCGTCGGCCTCCGTGAGGCGGCGGTGCGTCAGGCCGTGCGAGCCGATCTCCATGCCGGCGGCGGCGATCCGCTCGATGCCCTCCGCGGTGAGCAGCGGCTTGCGGGGGCCCCCGGCGTCCCAGTCGTTGACGGCGCCGAGCCGGCCCGGCAGGACATAGACCGTGGCCGTGAAGCCGTGCCGGCGCAGCAGCGGCAGCGCCGAGTCGAGGAAGTCGGCGTATCCGTCGTCGAAGGTGAGGCCGACGAGGCCCCTGGCCCGTCCGGCGGCGGTCGCGGCGAGCAGCTCCCGCACCGACACCCCGCGCAGGCCGCGGTCGCCGAGCCAGTGGAGCTGGCGGGCGAACCGCACGGGGGAGACCGTCACCCGGTACGGATCGTCAGCGGTGTCCGTGATCGAGTGGTACATCGCCACCCACAGGGGCGGCTTCGCCCACAGGGGCGGCTTCGGCAGCAGACGGCGCGGCGCGGTGGGGGCGGGCATGGTCTGTCCTTCGGCGTCGGGTGGTGGCGTGCGGGACGGGAGGGATCTCCGGCGCCTTGGCGGCGCGGGTGAGGAAGACGAGGAAGACGGCCGTGACGACGAGGGCCGCGACGGCGAGGGAGACCAGCGGGGGCTCGATCGCCACCGAGGCGAGCCAGCCCGCGCCGGTCGCCCAGGCGCCGGCCGCGGCGAGCCGCAGCAGTCCGTCGCCGAGCCGGTCGGACCGGACGGGGACGGTCTGCCGGTGGGCGCCGCGCAGCAGCAGGACGGCGGTGAGCGTGATGCCGAGGGCGTTGGCGGCGGCGAGGCCGACGGAGCCCCAGGCGGCGGCGCCGGGCACTCCGGCGGCGGCGGTGGCGGCGAGCCCGGCGGCCATCGCGGCGGCCGGGTACCAGAGGGGGCGGGCCGCGGAGAAGTAGCAGCGGGCGAGGGCGCCGACCATGGTCTGACCGAGCAGCCCGAGCGCGTAGACCCGCATGACGGACGCGGTGGCGACCGTGTCCGAACGATCGAACTCACCCCGCTGGAAGAGCAGTTCGACGATCTTCGGGGCGGCGGCGATCACCACGGAGGCGCCCACCAGGACCACCACGGCGGCCAGCAGCAGATCCCGCTCGACCCGCCGCCGCGCCCCCTCGGGATCGCCCGCGGCCAGCGCCCGCGCGATCACCGGGAAGCTGACCGTGCACAGCATCAGCGACAGGATCATCGGCATCTGCGCGATCTTCTGCGCGTAGTTCAGGTGCGAGATCGCGCCCGAGGGCAGCGGCGCGGCGAGGAACCGCTCGATCAGCGTCTGCGACTGCCGGATCAGCGAGAAGGCGACCACCGGCGCGATCAGCCCGAGCACCACGAGCCGCCCGTCCCCGGCGAGGCCCGGCGCGGGCGCCTCCGGCTCCCGCGACGGCACCGGCCGCGCCCGCAGCGCCCGTACCAGCGCCGGCGCCTGCACCAGCACCATGAACACCCCGCCGACCGCCACCCCGGCGGCGGCCGACCGCACCCCCCACGGATCGCGCAGCAGCACCATCGTGCCGATGATGCCGACGTTGTACGCCACGTAGATCGCGGCCGGCGGCAGGAACACGTGGTGCGCCCGCAGCGCCGCCGAGCAGTAGCCGACCAGCGCGAAGGTCAGCACACAGGTCGCGGTGAGCCGGGTGCAGTCCACCGCGAGCCCCGGGTCGGAGAGCCCGGGCGCGAGCAGCCGCACGACCGCCGGCGCGGCCGCGACCAGGACGGCGGCGACGGCGGCGACGGAGAGGGTGAGCCGCGGCAGCGTCCCCCGCACCAGCTCCCGTACGGGATCCCCGGACGGCGACCCCGAACGGCGGGCGAGGGCCCGGGAGAAGGCCGGCACCAGGATCAGCGCCATCGCGTCCTCGATGAGCAGCGTCGACGCGAACTCCGGCACCGTCCACGCCACCAGGAAGGCGTCCGTCTCCGCGCCCGCGCCGAAGTACCCGGCGAGGATCTGGTCCCGTACGAGCCCCAGCACCGCCCCGAGGGCCGTCAGCACCGCCGTCACGGCCGCCGCCTTCGCGAGGAAGCCGCGCCCCTGCCCGCCCCCCGCCGACCGCGTCCTGGTCCGCGCGTGCGCCCGCCTCCCCTTCGGCGCGGCGGGCGCCGGGGAGGGAGCGGGCGCCGGGGCGGCGGCCGGCGCCCACACGTCGACGGCGGCGGTGTGCCCCACCGGGCGGAGCACCGGGATCCGCCGCGCCCCGCTCAGCCCGGCCGGCGGCGCCACGGCCCCGCCCCCCGGCAGCACGACGGCCCCCGGGGCGCACGGGGAGTCCGTGGCGCCCGGAGGCAGGGGGGACCAGGGGTCGGTCAGGGGTTCGCCGCGCTGCGGACACGGCGGGACGGCGGGGCCGCCGGGCCCCGGAGGCGCGACGTACGCGTCCGTGGGATCCGGCGGACCGGCCCACGGGTCACGCACCGCGCACCTCCGGCGGGCCCTCCGGCCCCGGGGCGAGGGCCCACCAGGCGGCGAGGCCGAAGACCACCGACATCAGCACCGTCGACGGGCCGCCGATGTCCGCGTAGAAGAAGTCGATCAGCTGCCAGGCCAGCAGCCCGCCGGCCACGAGGGCGCACTCCGCCCCCGTCCGGCGCCGCCGCAGCGCGCCCACGAGCAGCGCCAGCCAGCTCCCGGCGAGCGCGAGCAGCCCGATGAGCCCCTGCTCGCTGAGGACCAGCAGGTACATGTTGTGCGGGGAGAGCAGCGGCTGCTTCCGGTACCCCGCGCCCGCGCCCGCCGTGTCGCTGCCCGCGGAGAGCGCCACCGAGGCGTGCGAGTCCCGGTAGTGGGGGAAGCCCTTCAGGCCGACGCCGGTCAGCGGCTCGGAGCGCCACATCCGCCCGGCCGCCGCCCACATCGTGTACCGGTCCGTCACCGACTGGTCAGGCGCCGCCGTCACCCGCGTGATGCTGGTGACCCGCTCCTCCACCATCTCCGAGCCCACACCGAAGCCGCCGACGAGGACCACCGCGAGCGCGCCCACCGCCAGCGTCACCCGCGCCGCCCGCCGCACCCCGCCGAGCAGCAGCTGGATCCCGCAGGCCAGCACGGTCGCGATCCACGCGCCCCGGCTGAAGGAGAGCAGCAGCGGCACCACCAGCAGCCCGGCGCAGACCAGTGCGGCGGTCCGCGCCCGCCCGGCCGACGAGCCGAGCGCGATGCCCGTGGCGATCACCAGGCCGTACGCGACCACCGTCGCCATGCCCATCACGTCGGTCGCCCCGAAGGTGCCGACCGCCCGGATGTCCTCGCCCTGGTACGAGGCGCCCGTCCCCGTCAGGAACTGCCCGACGCCCACCGCGCCCTGGACCAGCGCCAGGGCCACCAGACCCCAGGCCACCACGGCGAAGTCCCGCCGGTCCCGGATCGTCAGCAGCACCGCCGCCGGGACGAGCACGAAGACCTGCACGTAGCGGGCGACGCCCGGCAGGCTCGACGCCGGGTCGTTCGAGGTGATCGCCGCCAGGCAGATCCCGAACACCGGCAGCCCGAGCACCACCGCCGCCGTCCGGGTCAGCGGACGCGCCCCGCCCCGCAGGAGCCGCACCAGGCAGTACAGGACGAGCAGCCCCGAGGCGGCGTCGGCGACGGTGCCGCCGGTCCCGCCCTCGGCCCCGCCGCCGCCCGGTACCAGCAGCAGCGCGACCACCGCGAGCACCGGGGAGAGCGCCCCCACTCTGCGGACCAGGTCCCCCGGCCCGGGCACCCCCGCGAGGGCCGGAACCGTCGTCACGGCCGTCGCCATCCTCAGCTCCCCGTCGGTCGCACGAGCCCGGCCGCCGTGCGGACGAGGATGCAGACGTCCTGCCAGAGCGACCAGTGGTCGATGTAGTGGTTGTCGAACCGGCAGCGGTCCTCGATCGACGTGTCGCCGCGCAGCCCGTGGACCTGCGCCAGACCGGTCAGCCCGACCGGCATCCGGTGGCGGGCCGCGTACCCCGCGTGGATCTTGCTGAACTGGGCGACGAAGTACGGCCGTTCGGGTCGCGGCCCGACCAGGCTCATGTCACCGCGCAGCACGTTCCACAGCTGCGGCAGCTCGTCGAGGGACGACTTCCGCAGGAAGCTGCCGGCCGCGCTCATCCGCCGGTCCCCGGCCACGTTCCACCGGGTCGCCGACTCGGTCTCGTCCGACGGCCGCAGCGTCCGGAACTTCAGCAGCGTGAAGTGCCGCCCGTGCTGGCCCACCCGCTCCTGCCGGAACAGCACCCCCGGCCCGTCCGACAGCCGCACCGCGAGCGCGCACACCGCGAGCACCGGCAGCGCCAGCGCCAGCGCCGGACCGGCGAGCGCGATGTCCAGGGCCCGCTTGGCCACCGCCCCGCGCCGCTCGGTCGCCGGCACCAGGCGGCGCCGCGCGTACCCCCACACGTGCTCGCCCATCGGCCCGTCCTGCCGCTCGCCGCCGACCCGCCAGGTCGTACAGCCGTAGTGCTGGAAGAGCGTCACCAGCTCCGGCTCGTGGGACAGGAACACCGCCTCGCGGACCGTGTTCTGGATGACCGCCCGGCGGATCTCCTCCGCCGTCGTCAGCAGCGGAAGCCCCGGCTCCAGCGGCCGCTGCTCACCGACCGTCGCGTCCGGCAGCCCCACGATCCCGACCGGCCGCATCCCGTACTCGGGGTGCTGCGCCGCCGCCGCCGCGAACCGGCGGGCCGCCGCGGGCGGGCCCACCACCAGCGCGGACCGCGGCCGCTCCCGGGCGATCCGCCGCCCGCGCGCCAGCAGCACCGCCCGCAGCACGGCCGCCACGCCGACGTGCGCGGCGTACGCCCCGCACAGCCGCAGCGGCCCGATCGCGAGCAGCGGCGACCAGGCCGCCGCACCGGCCGCGGCCACGCACCACACCACCCCGGCCCGCGAGGCGAGCGCCGGCAGCTCGTCGAGCAGCCGCGCGTGCATCGGCGGACGGTAGAGCCCACCGCGCCCGTCGAGCAGGAGCAGCAGCGCCGCGACCGGCAGCAGCAGCCGCGGGTCCTGGTGCGCCGGGGCGAGCAGCGCCGCCCCGGCGAGCACCGCCAGGCAGTCGACGCCCCGCAGCGCCGGAGCACCGGGACCCGGCCGCCCGGCCGCCCGGCGGCGCGCCGGCGCGAGCCGGCCGTGGAGCCGGCCGGAGAGCCGCCGACGGGGGACGAACGAGGCCGGCCCGAAGGCCGGACCCGCCACCGGCCACGGGCCGGGCGAGGAGGGAACGCTGGTACTTTCCGTGGTCACTGCGCAATCGGCTCTCTGTGCTCCGTGCCCCGCACTCCGGCCAGCTCGCGGTAGATCTCCGCGACGGCCGCGCCGGTGCGCCGCACATCGAAACTGCTGAGGACGTGCTCGTGGGCCTCCCGGCCCAGGCGGTGCCGCAGCTCCGGCCGGCCCAGGAGGCGGCCGAGAGCAGTGGCGAGGGCGGCCGGATCCTCCGACGGGACCAGACACAGGGCTTCATGGCCGGGCGGCAGGCTCTCGCGGGCCCCGTCGACCTCGGTGACGACCACCGGCCGGCCCGCCGCCATCGCCTCCAGGGGCGCCAGCGCCATGCCCTCCCAGCGGGACGGCAGCACGACGACGTCCGCCGCCCGGTACCAGGGCGCGGTGTCGCCGACCGCGCCGGCGAACCGCACCGAGGGACCGGCGGCGGCCCGCAGCCGCTCCCCGTCCGGACCGTCGCCGACGAGCACGAGCCGCGCGCCCGGCACCTCGGCGAGGACCGCCGGCCAGGCGGCCAGCAACACGTCCTGGCCCTTCTGCCGGCACAGCCGACCCACGCACACCACGGTCGGCGCCGGGTTCCCGGCGGGACCGCCGGTCGCGAACCGCGCCACGTCCACGCCGTTGTGCACCACCGACCAGGCCGCCGTCACCCCGGCCTCCTCGCCGGTACGCCGCTCCGCCTCGCTCACGCACAGGATCCGGTCGGCCCAGCGGGCGCCGAACCGCTCCCAGCGGCGTGCCAGTTCGGCGGTGGTGCCGGTCACGGCCTCGAAGGACCAGGCGTGCGGCTGGTACACGGTCGGGATCCGCCCACGCACGGCCAGCCGGGCGCACAGTCCCGCCTTCGCCGAGTGGGCGTGGACGAGCGCGGGCCGCACGGCCCGGACCACCCGGGCCAGCCCGCGGGTCTCCCGCGGCAACGCGGGACCGGGGTCGCGCCCCGCCCGCCAGTCGTGGACCTCGGCGCCCTCGGCGCGCAGCTCCGCGGCGAGGGCGGTGCCGGGCGGGCAGGCGGTGACGGGCCGCAGCCCGGCGGCGCGCTGGGCGCGCACCAGGTCGACGACGACCCTGGCCACCCCGCCGTCACCCGGCTGGACCGCGTGCAGGACGGTGACGGACCCCGGGTCCGCCTCGATGGGGGCCCGCACGTCAGCGCCGTACGTCCGCCCGCGGGAAGAGCGCGCCGAGCCAGACGGTGTCCTCGCGGCCGCAGAGCCGGACGTGGACACGGTCGGCCCCGTTGCGCGGCGCCCCCCGCGGACCGAAGACGTCGGAGTCGTACCCCAGGGTGTTCCCGGCGGCCGGGAAGCGTGCCGTCCCGGCCTTGCGGAATTCGGCGACGCCGGAGTTCGGCCGGTCGTCCGCGGAATGGGTGGAATCGCTGATCGCGGTCGGCTTCTGACGGCCCGTCCACGGGTTGGGGCAATCCCCGGGAACCAGGGCGTCCTCCCGGGGCGCGGGCGGCGCGGCGGAGGCGAGTGGCGCGGCGCACAGAACCGCGCGCGACCGGGCGTACCACGCGCCGCGACGCACAGCAAGAACCGCTGAATTCCGCATACAGGTTCTCCGCTTTGATGAGAGAAGGAAGGGAAGACCCGTGAAGACCGGGGGAGGGGGAGGTGTTGTCCGCACGAAATGGGTGAACGCGCGGCGGGCCCGGAAGCAACGCTCCGGAACGTTATAACCCCGGCGCGGGGCGATAGTAAGCATTAGATGCTCGGAAACGCTAACTCCCGTATCCGACCGGCAGGTTCGTCGTTGAGCGTGTTGCGCCTTTCTCGGGTCCGTCGCCCGAATGGCCCTCCCGCAGGCCAAAGATCGGTTGAACGTCACCCGTTCGGGAGAGCAACCGATGAAAAACCGGCGCGTTGTTGTGGGAGCCGGGCCGAACAGTCCGCGCAGTCCGAGTTGGAAATCGATCGAGGAGAACTTCTCCATGTCCCGTATCGCCAAGGCCGTCGTTCTGACCGTGGGTGCCGCCGCCGCGGTCGCCGGTGCCGCCGGTGCCGCCGCCGCCGACTCCATCGCCGAGGGCGCTGCCGTGAAGTCCCCCGGTGTCGGCTCCGGCAACGTCGTGCAGGTCCCGGTCCACGTGCCGGTCAACGTCTGCGGCAACACCGTGAACGTCATCGGCGCCCTGAACCCGGCCTTCGGCAACGTCTGCGCCAACGTCTGACCTCGCACGTCGGATCGGTCCTTCCGAAGCCGGTGCGCCCGCCCCCGAGGGGCGGGCGCACCGGCTTTCTCCTTGCGGCCACTGGGCCGGCACCCGTTCGGGCGCATCCGCGTGCGCCGCCCGGTGCAACGGCGCACGCCCCTCCGAGGGGCAGTCCGGGAGGAGGATTCACTCGAACGGGGGCGTGGCGCTCAGTAGTTCTGCGATTGCGGAGCGCTATAGCCGCAGGCACGGTGGGAGAGCAGTTGTCCGACGCATAAGGAAAAGGAACACATATGCGTCCCCTGGCCATACGCCGTCTCACCGTCCTGGCGCTGTCCGCCGCCCTCACCCTCGGCGCGGCGGGAACCGCCTTCGCCGACGAGCGCCCTCCCTCCCGCGCGGCCGAACGGGCCGCCCGAGCCCCGCTCCCCGACCCCGCCGCCCCGCCGGCCGCGGCCGCGTCGGCCCCGACCGACGTCGACGCCCTGAAGGCGGAGATCCAGGCCGCCGTCGCCCAGGCCCAGGGGGTCGCTCCCGCCCCGCCGTCGGCGGCCCCGTCCACGGCGGAGCCGCCGGCCACCCCGGCCCTCGCGGACGTGCTCGGCAGCGTCGAGAAGGTCGTCGCCGGGTTGCTCGCCGCCGTCGGCTCCGGGGGTCTCGCCGGAGTCGCCCCGCAGGTCACCACCACGCTGACCTCCGTGGTCGACCTCGCCGTCACCACCCTGCTCGGCGGGCTGCCCGCCGCGGACGGCCTCCCCGACCTGCCGGTCGAGGCGCCCGTATCGCCCGTCGACGCGCCGGTGCCGCCCGTCGATGCGCCGGTGAAGCCTTCGCTGCCGGTCCGCTGACCCGCGCCCACCCCCCGCCCGTACCGGTTCGGCCTCCCGTCGAGCCGGTACGGGCGCGTCCGCGTCCGGTCATCCGGAAATAACACCGACCCCCTTCGATCGGGTGCAGTGTCGAGAAAACCTTCCTTCCGGAGTTTCCGGGGGGCGAACCTCTCGTTACAGAAGACGGAAGCGACGCGCGGGAATTTGCCAAGAAGCCCGTGTGGAACGCGAGTTGAAAGAACAGAGGAAGGATTCTCCCCATGAAGCCCAGCAAGGTCGCCGCGGTCGTCGCCGGTTCCCTCGTGGCCCTCGGCGCCGCCGCCCCCGCCATGGCCCAGCAGGCGCACATGCCCACCAGTCTGAACGGCGGCCTGGAGGCCATCGCCGCCAACGGACTGAAGTCGGACGTGCTCAGCAGCACCACCGAGGGCTCCCCGGTCAAGGCGGTCACCGACACCGCGACCCAGCTGAACCAGACCGGCAAGGGCCTCCCGCTGATCGGCGGCCTCCCGGTCAACCCGCTCGGCGGCTGATCGAATGATTTTCTGACCAATCGCCGTGTGGCCTCGACTTCACACGGTGTGCCGCTCCCTAATCTCGGGACCGTCCCACGCGAACGTCAGCGCGGGACGCGGCCGGACGGAGCGAGGGGGGATCCTCGCCGGTCTCTCCCTTTCTCCCGAGGAAGAGCGGTATGCGGTCCATCATCAGCAGGAAAGTTCTCACCGCGACGGCAGCGACCGGCTTGCTGTCGCTGACCGGCGGTCTCGCGCTGGCCGCGAACGCGCACCCCGGCACGGGCGGCACCCCAGGACCCGGCGGCGGGCAGGCTCACGCCTCCCACGCGCCGGTGCACTGCGGTCCCGGCATGGACCTGGGCGCATACGTGGCGTCGGCCGTCGGAGACCTCTGCGCCCACGCGACGGAGGACCCCGACGGCGGCTACGGCGAAGAGCCGACGCACCCGCCCACGACTCCGCCGACGAAGCCTCCGACCACTCCGCCGACGAAGCCGCCCACGACTCCGCCGACGAAGCCTCCGACCACTCCGCCGACGAAGCCGCCCACGACTCCGCCGACGAAGCCTCCGACCACTCCGCCGACGAAG
>NZ_JBIBJV010000002.1:0-724584 GCF_042958885.1 Streptomyces sp. NPDC007945 | reverse complement strand
ACGAAGCCGCCCACGACTCCGCCGACGAAGCCGCCCACGACTCCGCCGACGAAGCCGCCCACGACTCCGCCGACGACTCCGCCGACCACCCCGCCGACCGACAAGCCCGAGCTCCCCGAGACGGGTAGCGACCCCGCCCTCTGGGGGGCGGCCGCGGTCAGCGCCGCCCTCATCATCGGCGGTGCCGTAGTCCAGCTCCGGGGCGGCCGCCTCGTCCGGAGCCGGCGCCACTGACGTACACGTCCGCCTGACGTGACGTCAACGGAGGCCCCCGCCCTCACCGGCGGGGGCCTCCCGCGTTGCTGCACATGGGGGAACCCCGCGCGACGTTTCGGCCGAGTGCCTCGTTCACCCGGCATGACTCTGCGCTCTCACGCCGGCATGGGACTCCTCATGACCGCGCTCGCCTCCGCCGCCATGGCCGCCCCGGCCGCCGCCGTCGAGGCCCCGGTGATCGTCCCCCTCCAGGGACTGGAGCCGGTCCTCCCGATGGACGCCCCGACCGTCGCGACCGGCGTGCCGGTGCCGATCCCCGGCGCCCCCACCGGTTTCCAGAAGGGCTTCGGCGCGCTGCCCGACGTGACCCTGCCGTCCGTCCCGCTCACCGGCACCCTCCCCGAGACCGTCGTGGACGCCCCGCTCCCCGAGCTCCTGAAGGGCAGCGAGCCGGGCCGGGCCCTCCTCGCCTCCCCGCACTCCGAGATGAACGCCGCGACCCCCGGCGCCACCCTCGGCCACCCGGTCGAGGCGCCCCGGGGCAACGGCCTCGCCGGACTGCCCAAGCTCGCCGACCCCAAGCTCGGCCTCATCGCCCCGACGCTCAGCGGCGCCCTCGACTCCCAGCTCGGCCTCGCCCCCCAGCGCGGCTGACCCTTTCCCCTCCCTCTTCCGGAATTGCGTTCGACTTCATTCCGCGCGAGTGAAGACACGATTCTTCCCCGCTACCACAAGGGCCTTTCCTCGTTGCACCGGAAGGCTCGTCGCATGGCCGCGGCCCGCGGCCCGGGGCGTCGCCCCTCGTATCCGACGGGGGGCGGTCTCCGGGCCGCGGGCCACCTTTTCGGCCCAATGCCCGTGACCCTCTCCGTGGTACGCCGTTGAACGCACGTGACGGCCGTGATCCCTGCGGTCGCTCGACCCATTCAAGGAGTTCTGATGTCTCGCATCGCGAAGGCTGCCGCCGTTCTGGCCGGCACCGGTGCCGTCGCCCTCAGCGGAGCCGGCCTGGCCGTCGCCGACTCGGGCGCCGAGGCCGTCGCCGCCAACTCGCCCGGCGTCGCCTCCGGCAACGTCGTCCAGGTTCCGGTCCACGTGCCGATCAACCTCTGCGGCAACACCGTCAACGTCATCGGTCTGCTGAACCCGGCCTTCGGCAACCAGTGCGCCAACGTCAGCAGCCCGGACGACGACGGCCACGGCCACGGCGACGGTGGCTACGGCGGCTGACCGTCCCGCTTTCCCCGAGCGTCCCCCCGGTCCCGCCAGGGCCGGGGGGACGCCCGCGTCCGGGCCCGTCCCGTCAGGCGTACCGGTAGACGGCGCTGTGGTCGAACATCTCGGCCGGCGTCACGCCCCACGGCGCCATCGGCTGGTGCCTCGCCACCACCTTCCGGTACTGCGCGTCGCCCGGCGGCGGCGGCTCCGCCGGCAGATACGCGGCCTGCGGATTGCGCTGCTGCCACCGTGACCACACCAGGTCCACGAAGGAGTGGTGCAGCCAGAACACCGGGTCGTTCACCGAGCCGCCGCCGAGCATCAGACCGCCCACCCAGCGGTGCACCCGGTTGTGGATCCGGAACCGCTCGTTGCCCGAGCCCTGCGCCCACCCCTCCAGACGGTTGCGGAAGCCGTACGGGCTGGTTGAGTTCCACGGGGCCGTGTCGTACGTCCGCTCCCGCATCACCTCCTCCAGCTGGGCCGCCGTCGGCAGCGCCACGGGATCGCGCGGACGGCCGAAGTCCCTGGTCAGGAAGGAGATCTCGGTCATCGCGTGCTTCACCGTCCACTTCCCCTTGGCGTAGGCGAAGGGCCCGGTGGTCACCTGGAGGTCCGAGCGGCGGCCGTTGCCGCCCATGAAGTCCTCCGCCCAGAGCGAGGCCGCCGGGGTCGAGTCCCGGGTCCAGTCCCAGTACGGGACCGTCACCGTCGCGTCGATCCGGCGCAGCGCCCGCTCGAACTCCAGGAGGAACTTCCGGTGCCAGGGCAGGAAGCTCGGCGCCATGTGGGCGGTCCGCAGCCGGCCGGCGCCGTCGGCGACGTAGTGGTCGATGTGCGTCCGGACGAACTCGTCGTACGTGCCGCGGCGCTTCAGTTCGAGCACCGCGGCGACGAACCGGCGGCGCTCGGCCGTCGTCAGGTCGCGCTGGTTCTTACGCGTGTACACCACGCGGGTTCCCTCCCGTCGGGTCGGAGTGGAGGCCGTGCCCCGCCGCGTACCGGGAGAGCGGGGCCGACCCCGCCGCGTCCACGGCCGCGCGGGTGGCGGCGAGCGGGCTCGGGCAGGACTCGTAGTGGTCCAGCGGGGTCACCCAGCCGCCGTCGGCGCAGCGCATCAGGTGCAGCGGGCGCCCGTCGACCAGCGCCACCGGCTCGCCCCCCGGTCCGGTGAGGCCGCGGATCCGGCGGCCCGCGTACATCTCGTCGAAGGCGTACGGGTCCGGGTCCGCTCCCGTGTCCGGCGGGCGGGCGGCGATCCGGCCGAGGGTCCCGCCGGTGGCGGCGGTGACGGCCAGGGCGAACAGCGACCGGAGGGCGACACGGCGCGGGAAGGGCATCGGCGATCTCCTGGTGTCGACAAGGGGCCTCAGGGCACAACGATGAAAACCCGCGTTCGTTGCGGCCGGGAGTTCGAGCGGGGGAATGTGGGCCGGATGAGTGAATTCGGTACGGGGAAAGGGTGGTTGCCCCACTAGCATCCCGTTCCATGACCACTCCCCCCGTCCTTTCCCAGGCGCGCAGCGTCTCTCCGCTCGGCACGCTCACGGTGATTCCGTGGTCCAGTGAAGTCACCGAGGACTCCGCCGGAACGCCTTTCCTGATGGCGTATTCGCTCGGCGACGGCCGGGACGGACCGGAGGCGGGGCAGCAGGCCATGCGGGCCGCCCTGGAGTCGATGGGCCTCTCGGTCGGCGACCGGCTCTTCGACCTGGAGCAGGACGCGGGGATCAGCGCCTCGCTGCTGGTCGAGGCCGGCACGGCGGTCCTCACCCTGCCCTTCCTCAAGGTGCAGTGCCCGGTGCCCGCCGAGTGGCAGGCCGCCGCCCGCGAGACCGGCAAGGTCTACTTCCTCTGCTCGGTGCGCCCGTGGGCCGAGGCGGTCCCCGGGCAGCCCGTGGACGAGGACCGGCTGCGCGCCTTCGTCTCCGACGAGGGGACGCTCGCGGAGTGCGCCCACGTCATGCTGCCGGTCCGGCGCGTGCAGGTCTGAGCGGAAGGGGCGGCGCGATGACGACGCTCGGGGTACGGAGCGGGCTCCCGGAGCAGCGGCGGGAGGGCCGCGCGGCGGAGGCCGGGCGGCGGGAGGACGGCACGGTCGGCGCGGGACGGGGGCTCGGCCTGCTCCTCGTGATCACCGGCGCGGCCGGGATCCTGGCCGCGTGGGTGATCACGATCGACAAGTTCAAGCTCCTGGAGGACCCGGGCTTCCAGCCGGGGTGCAGCCTGAACCCGGTCGTGTCCTGCGGGAACATCATGAAGAGCGAGCAGGCGGCGGTCTTCGGCTTCCCCAACCCGATGCTCGGCCTCGTCACCTACGGCGTCGTCGTCGCGATCGGCGCCGGGCTGCTGGCGGGGGCCCGGTACCGGGGATGGTTCTGGCTCGGGCTGAACGGCGGGACGCTGTTCGGCGTCGGCTTCTGCACCTGGCTGATGCAGCAGTCGCTGTACGAGATCAACGCGCTCTGCCTGTGGTGCTGCCTCGCCTGGGCGGCGACCGTCACCATGTTCTGGTACGTCACCGCGCACAACGTGCGGACCGGGGTGCTGCCCGCCCCGGCCGCGGTGCGGGGTTTCCTCGGGGACTTCGCCTTCGCGCCGCCCGTGCTGCACCTCGGGATCATCGGGATGCTGATCCTGACCCGCTGGTGGGAGTTCTGGACCAGCTGACGTGCGTCCTCCCCGCCCCCGCCCCCGGCCGCGGGCCGCACTCCTGGTGCTGCTCGCGGCCGTCGCCGCGCTCGTGCTGATGCCCGGGCTCATCGGCCGGCTCGCGCCGGGCGAGCGGCACTCCGGGACCGCGACGGCGCCCGAGCCCCCGCCGCTGCCGGGGGTGCCGTCCGGCTTCTTCACCGGCTCCGACGCGGAGGGGGTGCGGCGGATCGCCGGGGCGCAGGCCTGGCTCGGCGGCGGGGAGCTGACCGTCGGACACACCTATCTGCCGGGCGACCGCTGGTCCAACATCGAGGGGCACCCGGAGCTCTTCGCGCCGTGGGCGCGGTGGAAGGCCGAGCGGCCGGGTCGGCTCTTCGTGCTCAACGTGCCGATGATGGACCGGAACGAGGCGGGGCTGGGCGACGCCGAGGTACGGGACGGGCTGCGGCGCGGGGCGGCCGGCGCCTTCGACGCGCACTTCGAGGCGCTGGGCGAGGGGCTGGTGGAGCACGGGCTGGAGGACGCGGTCCTGGTGCTCGGCTGGGAGATGAACGGCACCACGTACGGGCACCGCTGCGGGCCGGACCCGGCGGCCTGGAAGGCGTACTGGCGACAGGTGGTGGGGGTCCTGCGCGCGGTCGAGGGGCAGCGGTTCCGCTTCGACTTCACGCCGAGCCGGGGCCGGGACGCGGTGCCGTGGCCGGAGTGCTACCCGGGGGACGACGTCGTCGACATCATCGGGATGGACGCCTACGACCAGCCCGAGGGTGTCTCCTTCGAGGAGCAGGTGAGCGAGGAGTACGGGCTCGCGCACCACGTGGCCTTCGCGAAGGAGCGCGGCAAGCCCGTCTCGTACCCCGAGTGGGGGCTCTTCCGGAACGGGGACAACCCGGCGTACGTACGGGGGATGCTCGAATGGTTCGCCCTCCACCGGCCGGTCTACCAGACGGTGACCGACTACTGCCCGCACGGGGTGTGGGGGTGCGCGGACAATCCGCGCTCGGCCGAGGTGGTCAGGGGCGCGCTGGGAGCGTTGGGCCGGTCCTGAGGGTGTCGAGGGTGCGGTGCAGCAGCGCCGTGAGGTCCTCGGCGAGGCCGCGTTCTGCCCAGTAGAGGACGGCCTCGCGCAGCGCGCCGAGCACGGCGGCGGCGAAGACCCGGACCTCCAGGTCGTCGGGGGCGCGGCCGGTGCGGTCGGCGAGGGCGCGGGCGAGCCGGCGGCCGGTCTCGGCGGTGGTCTCGGTGAACCGGGCGCGGACGGCGGGGGTGTCGGCCATCAGCCGGGCGCGGACCCGGAGCTCCTCCGGGTCGGCGGCCAGGGCCGCGCCGATGGCCTCGACGGTGACGGCGCGGAGGGATTCGAGGGGTTCCTCGCCGGCCGGGCGGGCGCGCAGCAGGGCTTCGAGGTGCTCGTCGTTCTCGTCGGTGAGGAGGATGTCCTCGCGGACGGGGAAGTAGCGGACGACGGTGGAGGGGGAGACCTCGGCCTCGGCGGCGATGCGCTCGATGGTGGCCGCCTCCCAGCCGTGGGCGGCGGCGATCCGTCGTCCGGCCCGGCGGATCGCCGCGCGGGTCTTCTGCTTCTTGCGTTCCCTCAGACCGCTGTCCATGGGGTCGTTCTCCCGTGTCATGCCCGGTCAGGACTGGTAGGCGACCAGCGAGATGCCGACGTAGTGGACGATGAAGGCGGCGAGGGTGAGGGAGTGGAACACCTCGTGGAAGCCGAACCAGCGGGGGGACGGGTTCGGGCGCTTGATGCCGTAGATGACGCCGCCGGCGCTGTAGAGCAGGCCGCCGACGACGACCAGGACCAGGACGGCGATGCCGCCGGTCCGCATGAAGTCGGGGAGGAAGAAGACGGCGGCCCAGCCCATGGCGATGTAGCAGGGGGTGTAGAGCCAGCGGGGGGCGCCGACCCAGAAGACGCGGAAGGCGATGCCGGCGGCCGCGGCGGCCCAGACCGCCCACATGAGCGGCTTCGCGGTGGAGTCCGGGAGCAGCAGCAGGGTGAGCGGGGTGTAGGTGCCCGCGATGATCAGGAAGATGTTCGCGTGGTCGAGGCGGCGCAGGACGGCCTCGCCGCGCGGGCCCCAGTCGCCCCGGTGGTAGAGCGCGCTGATGCCGAAGAGCAGACAGGCGGTGAGGGCGTAGATCCCGCAGGCGATCCGGGCGCGCGGGGAGTCGGCGAGAGCGACGAGGACCAGGCCCGCGACGATCACGGCCGGGAACATGCCCGCGTGCAACCAGCCCCTGAGCACGGGCTTCAGGGGGAGCGACGGGGCGTGGGCGATCGGTTCGGGCTCGACCGGGGTCACTTCCGGCGTGGCTGCAGTCATGACACCGAATCGTACCTACGCGCCCGTAGGTCTCGGATATGAGTGGCGATGCTCACGTGTGCACCCCCCTGGACATATGGGCGTTTCCAGCGGATGATCAAATGAGTGCGGTCGGCACCGGATGAGCAGCTACGACGCATCCGGGTCGCGGCCCCCACGGGGCATACAGCGGAATACACCCCTCTACAAGGAGCAATCGTGGCGCGCGAAAACGCGGCTCCCCTTCCCACCCAGCACCAGGAGCTCGTCTCCTGGGTGAACGAGATCGCCGAGATCACGCAGCCGGACCGCATCGTCTGGTGCGACGGCTCGGAGGCCGAGTACGAGCGCCTGTGCGAGGAGCTCGTGGCCAAGGGCACGTTCACGAAGCTCGACCCGGTGAAGCGCCCGAACTCGTACTACGCCGCCTCCGACCCGACCGACGTCGCCCGCGTCGAGGACCGGACCTTCATCTGCTCCGAGAAGGAGGAGGACGCCGGCCCGACCAACCACTGGAAGGCCCCGGCGGAGATGAAGGAGCTCTTCGCGGGCTCCGAGGGCATCTTCCGCGGCTCCATGAAGGGCCGCACCATGTACGTGGTCCCCTTCTGCATGGGCCCCGTCGGCTCCCCGCTCTCCGCGATCGGCGTCGAGATCACCGACTCCGCCTACGTCGCGGTCTCCATGCGCACCATGACCCGCATGGGCCAGGCCGTCCTCGACGAGCTCGGCACCGACGGCTTCTTCGTGAAGGCCGTCCACACCCTCGGCGCCCCCCTCGCGGAGGGCCAGGAGGACGTGCCGTGGCCCTGCAACTCCACCAAGTACATCTCGCACTTCCCGGAGACCCGCGAGATCTGGTCCTACGGCTCCGGCTACGGCGGCAACGCGCTCCTCGGCAAGAAGTGCTACGCCCTGCGCATCGCCTCCGTCATGGCCCGTGACGAGGGCTGGCTCGCCGAGCACATGCTCATCCTGAAGCTGACCCCGCCGCAGGGCGAGGCGAAGTACGTGGCCGCCGCCTTCCCGTCGGCCTGCGGCAAGACCAACCTCGCCATGCTGGAGCCGACCATCCCCGGCTGGACCGTGGAGACCATCGGCGACGACATCGCCTGGATGCGCTTCGGCGAGGACGGCCGCCTCTACGCCATCAACCCCGAGGCCGGCTTCTTCGGCGTCGCCCCCGGCACCGGCGAGCACACCAACGCCAACGCCATGAAGACCCTCTGGGGCAACTCCGTCTTCACCAACGTCGCGCTCACCGACGACGGCGACGTGTGGTGGGAGGGCATGACCGAGACGGCGCCCGCGCACCTCACGGACTGGAAGGGCAACGACTGGACGCCCGCGTCCGACACGCCCGCCGCCCACCCGAACGCCCGCTTCACCGTCCCGGCCGCCCAGTGCCCGACGATCGCCCCCGAGTGGGAGGACCCCAAGGGGGTCCCGATCTCCGCGATCCTCTTCGGCGGCCGCCGCGCCTCCGCCGTCCCGCTGGTCACCGAGTCCTTCGACTGGAACCACGGCGTCTTCCTCGGCGCCAACGTGGCCTCCGAGAAGACCGCCGCCGCCGAGGGCAAGGTCGGCGAGCTGCGCCGCGACCCCTTCGCCATGCTGCCGTTCTGCGGCTACAACATGGGCGACTACATGGCCCACTGGGTCAAGGTCGGCGCCTCCGCCGACGCGGCGAAGCTGCCGAAGATCTACTACGTGAACTGGTTCCGCAAGAACGACGCCGGCAAGTTCGTCTGGCCCGGTTTCGGCGAGAACAGCCGCGTCCTCAAGTGGATCGTCGAGCGCCTCGACGGCAAGGCCGAGGGCGTCGAGACCCCGATCGGCGTCCTGCCGACCCGCCAGGCCCTGGACACCGACGGCCTCGACCTGGCCGACGAGGACCTGGACTTCCTGCTCACCGTCGACAAGGACGTCTGGCGCGAGGAGGCCGCCCTGGTCCCGGCGCACCTGGAGACCTTCGGCGAGCACACCCCGAAGGAGCTGTGGGACGAGTACCGCGCGCTGGTCGAGCGCCTGGGCTGATCCCGTAGCAGTATCGAGACTCGTGGTGGGCTGCCCCGACATACCGCCCTGACCAGTGGGGTCACGACGGTCCATCACGACGCATCCGGCCCCGGAGCCCCCTCAGGCTCCGGGGCCGGCGCATCTCCCCGTGCGGGGATCAGTCACCCCGGTCCTCCAGGTAGCGGGTGTGCGCCCGCTGACGGAGCTCCTCCGCCTCCTGGAGGGCCGCGGCGATCCGGCCGGCCTCCTCGCGCAGGGCGGCCAGCTGCCGCTCCAGATGACGCTCGGGAGGCTCGGAACCCGGGTTCACCCGGGTCCACCAGCGGGTGCGGACGAAGGCGTCGACCGCCTCCGGCACGTCCTGGCGGACCGCGCGGGCCAGCACGTGCAGATGCTCCGGGTCGTCGACCCACCCCGGTTCGAGCAGCGCCTCGAAGAGCGCGTCCAGCTCGTCGAGCCGCTTCCGGGACTCCTCCGGCAGCTCCACCTCGGCGAGGTACTCCCGCAGGGTGGCGTGGTCCGCGCGCAGCGACTCCAGCTGCTCGTCGGCGCTCGGGAAGGCCGGGGCGTCCGGCCGCTCCGGCGGGGCGATCAGCGCGCCCGCGCCGTACAGGCCGAGCACCACCAGCGGCCACAGGCCGCCGGCGGCGCCGGTGAGACCGATGCCGAGTCCGGCCAGGCCGCACAGGCAGCCCGTCAGGTTCTTGCGGGACTCCGCGTACCGGAGCACCCGGTCACTGGTAGCCACGGATCTCCTCGAAGGCGCCCTCCAGGGAGCCCGTCGTCGCGTCGAAGAGCTTGCCGCCGGTCAGCTCCGCGATGTGGTCGAGCTCGCTCCGGTCGGAGTCGCCGAAGAGGACCGGGAAGACCGGGGTGTGCCGCTGCTCGGCGGGCAGCTCCCGGAAGAAGGCGTCGAAGTCGGCGGCCTTCATCCCGTCGGTGTTCTCCCCGTCCGTCATGAGCACGACCGAGGTGAAGGTGTCGCGGGGAGCGGCGCCCAGGCTGCGGTAGGCCTCGCTCAGGCTGGAGTAGATCGCGGTGCCGCCGGAGGCGGACAGCCGTCCGGCGTCGGCGCGGATCGCGTCCCTGGCCTTCGCCGGGTCCGCCGGGTCGACCGTGTACGTGCGTACCTCGGCGCCCTTCACCGCGGAGCCGAAGGGCATCAGGGTGACCTCCTCGCGGTCCCGGAAGTCCTCGGTGAGCTCGGCGATCGCCTCCTTGAGGCGGGTCAGCCGCTCGCCGCTCATCGAGCCCGAGGTGTCCAGGACGTAGACCGTGCGGGAGGGCCGGCGCAGCGTGTTGTCGTACGCGTCGAGCAGCCCGTCCGCGACCGAGCGGCTGCCGGGGAACGGCAGTTCGCGCCGCAGGCCGCGGTCGAGCCGGGGCGCCGGGTCGACACCGGCGACGACCGGGCGGCGCAGGGTGGTCTCGGTGATCCGGCGCTGTGCCTCCGGGGTGCGGAGGTAGGTGGTGAGCCGCTGGGCCGACTCCTTGGCGGCGGCGGGGGCGGCGGTGAGCAGGGTGAGCGGGTAGTCGGCGGTGACGACGCCGTCGGCGGGGCGGATCACCGTGAGCGAGCCGGGTGTGGAGAGCAGCACCGACTCGTAGTTGACCAGCGCGTCGACGTCGGTGCGGCGGCCGTAGGCGGTGGCGAGCCAGCCGGAGGAGCCGGAGGTCAGCTTCTGGCCGGTGAAGAACTCGCGGAGCTTCGGGGTCGCCTTCGCCACGTCGCCGTCGCTCAGCGCGGACTGGGCTCCGGAGAGCCCGGAGGCGACCGAGACCAGCGCGGAGAAACCGGAGTGGGAGCGCTTGGGGTCGGTCATGCCGTACGTGAGCCTGCCGGCGGCGACGGCCTGGTGGAGCTGGGACCAGGTGACCTTCGCCGGGTCCCAGCCGAGCCGGGCGACGGCCTCGGGGCGGACGCCGAGCGCCACCGGGGAGGTCATCACCGGGGTCTCGTTGGTGATCCGTCCGGCGGTGTCCGGGCGCAGCCGCAGGTAGTCGTTGGAGGAGAGCCAGACGGCGTCGTACTCCTTCTCGGCCCGGCCCGAGGCGATCTGCTCGACGGCGTCGAGGGTGCCGGTGTAGGTGGCGCGGACGGTGACGCCGGTGGCCTTGCGGGCGTCCTCCAGGACCGGTGCCATGTCGGACAGTTCGGAGGAGGCGAGGACGCGGAGGGTGCCGGGCCCGGCGGCCGTGGTGTCGGTCCTGTCGCGCTGCTCGCCGGTGCCGCCGACCGAGTTGTCGATCGTGCCGCACGAGCCGGCGGTGGCCGTGAGGAGCAGGGTGAGCGCGAGGCCCGTCAGGAGGCGGGGGAGGACGCGGGGGCTCATGCCGAGGGCCCGCCTTCCAGCGCGCTCGTGCGGCGGCTTCGGTCCAGGTGCGCGCTCGCTTCCCGGAGTTCGCCCGTGAGGGAGGAGACGGTCGCCGCCATCGCCTCGGTCGCCTGGACCTTGTACGTGTCGATGGCGTCGAGCGTGCGGTAGATCTGCTGGAAGGCGGCGCGCAGGGTCTCGGCGCCGACCGCCGGGTCGGCGGCGATCCGCTGGATCTCGCCGGCCTGGGTGGAGAGCATTTCGGCGTTGCCGCGGATGAGGTCCTCGGTGGTCGAGCGGAGCACGTTCACCTGCTCGGTGACCTTGCGCTGGTTCTCCAGGGCGGAGGCGAGCATGACCGCGATGCGCAGTGCCGACAGGGTCGTCGTCGCGGCCCGGTCCACGCCCTTGATCAGTTCGTCGTTGTTCCGCCTGACCACGTCCATGGCGAGGTACCCCTGGGCGCAGACGGCGAGCTGGGTGAGCAGGTCCTGGTGCTTCTGGCGGACGGGGAAGAGGACGTCGGCGCGGAGCGCGTCCGCCTGGGCCGGGTCGGGGGTGGCCGCGATCCGCTGTGCGACGGCCGCGTCGAGGGCCTCGGTGAGGACGGCGAACTCCTGGAGCTTGCCCATGGTCTCCCAGAGCCGGGTCCGTTCGGTCTGCAGGGCGGCGTTGTCGCGCCGCAGCTCGTCCTGGCCGCTTCGGAGCGCGCCGACGATGCGGTGGAGCGTCGCCTGCGAGGAGGCGTACCGGGCGACGTGGTCGCGGAACCGGTTGCCGCCGGGCAGCTTGGCGAGGAGGCCCTTGAGGCCCTTGCCGGGGGTGTCCCTGGGGTCGAGGTCCTCGACGGTGCGACGGAGCTCGACGAGCGAGGAGCCGACGCGGGCGGAGGCGTCGCCGCCGCCCCGGCCGAGGGAGCGGACCGTGCGGTCCAGCATCCGGTTCGACTGCTGGGCGGCGGCCCGCATCTCGCCGGAGCCGAGCGCCGCGATCTCGCCGATGCGGGCCGCGAACTCCGGGGAGCGCGGGTCGAGTCCGGTGAGGGAGCCGACGTACTCCTCGGCCCGCCGGGCCGTCTCGGCGCGCACCGAGTCGTCGAGCGGCACCAGGCCGGTGGCCTGCTCGGCGCGGATCGCGGGAGCCGGGGCGGGCGGGGTGAGGACGAGCGGGGCGTCCTGCTCGGGCGGGGTCAGCAGGAAGGTGGCCTCGGGGGGGCCCGCGTAGGGGTTGCGGGGTCCGTCGGAGGCGCGCGGGTCGTTCGGTCCGGTCATGCGGTGCTGCCCCCCTGGTCACGGGCCCGCCGCGCCATGTCGCGCAGCACCGCGCCGGTGGGCACGGGCGCCTGGCGGACTCCGGTGAGTGTCTGGTTGAGGTATTCGCCGTAGGCGTTGGTGGCCTCGGTGAACTCGGCCGCGGCGCCCTGCGGCCGGAAGCCGTGCCGGACGGCGAGCCGGCGCAGCTCCGGGTCCTCGGCGAGCAGCCGGCCCAGCTCCTTGCCGCCCTCGGTGAGCGGTACGAGGGTGTGGTCGCTGTTCACCGTGGTGTCCGGGTAGAGCACGACGAGGTCGCCCATGGGCCGGCCGGCGAGGAGCTGGGCGGCGACCTGGGACTCGTACACGAGGACGAGGGGGTTGCCGACGCCGCTCACGAAGTCCCGGAAGGGGGCGTCGGAGCTGGTCTGCTGGGCGCCCTGCACCTGGGTGAGCTTGCGGAGGAGCGGGGCGGTGCGGGTGACGGCCTCCTTGCCGTCGGCGACCCGGCCGCCGTCGGCGACGTAGCTCGCGGCGGCGAGGTAGAGGGCGCCGGAGTTGGAGGCCACCGGGTCGGTGGAGGTGATGAAGAGCGTCCCGCTCAGCTCGGCGTGCTTGTCGGCGCCCTTGAGCTGGCGCCAGCCCCGGTCGGCGCGGACGGCGGCCAGGTAGGCGTCCATCCTCAGGATGCCGCTGGTGCCGCGGGCGCCGAGGGTGGCCAGGCCGTTGCCGGCGAGGACCCGGGCGGCGTTGCTGTGCGCGACCACCACCAGGGGCGAGTAGAACGGGCGCAGCGGCGCGGCGGCGGCCTTGTCGGGGGCCTTGGCGCGCAGCTCGTCGGCCGGTCCCTTCGAGGACGGGAACGCGAAGTCGTACCCCTGGAGGGGGAGTTGCTCCATGTCCCAGGACCCGGAGGTCTCGGTGCTCACGGTGAGGCCCTTGGCGGACAGGGCCTTCACGACGTCGGGGTCGGAGAAGAACTCGCTCTTCTCCGAGCCGATGACTCCTCGCACGGTCTTCGTTGCCGTGCCCTTGTCCTTTTCGCCGCCCGTCACGAGGACGACGGCCACGCCGCCGAGGAGCAGGACGGCAAGGACGATTCCGAGAATGCGTCTCACGCGGGCAGAGTGCTCGCGGAAACCCACATTCCGGAGGGAGTCGGGTGGACGGCGGGTGAAGGGGCGATCCCGGATGGGAACCGGAGGGGTGACCGCCGGATGGCGTCCGGGGGAGCACCGCGGGGGTGTGGGGCGGGGTGGGGTGTGGTGGTACGGGTGGGCGTGGACCCGGGGTGGATGGCTCCCGGGCCGGGCGGTTCGTGCCGCGCGGCCCGGGGCCGACTAGGGGGCGGCGGTGAGGGCCGCGGTGTGGGTGTCCATGCGGGTGGCCGCGAGGATGGCGGCGGAGGTGTCGGCGCGGGACGCGGCGACGAGCAGGGCCCGGCCGGCGAGGGCGTGGGCCTTGCGGTGGAGCGCCTCGCGGGAGGCGCCGCTCAGGGCGGCGTGCCGGGCGGGGGGTGCGCCGCGGAGCCGGGCCACCTGGCGGGCGATCTGCTCGCCGCCCTCGCCGTCACCGAGCTCGTCGGTGACCGCGAGCAGGGCGGCGAGGTGGCCGGCGAGCTGGATGTCGAGCTCCTCCTCGCGGGAACGGTGCGGGATGGTGCCGGACTCGCCGGCCGTCGTGTGGACCGACTTGGTGCGGATCGGTTCGTACATGGGGACGGCCTCCTCACTGCTCGGAGACCAGCCTACCTTAGATCTCGTCTAAAGTTGATTTTGGTCCGATTCAAGGGTGGGTCAAGGAAAGGGGGCGCCGCGCGGCGGGCCCCTCCGGGCCACGACGGCCGGTTCAGTGCTGGCTGTAGCCGTCCAGGAAGCGGCCGATCCGCGTCACCGCGTCCGTGAGGTCCGCGACCGACGGCAGCGTGACGATCCGGAAGTGGTCGGGCTCGTGCCAGTTGAAGCCCGTCCCGTGCACCACCATGATCTTCTCGGCCCGCAGCAGGTCCAGGACCATCTGCCGGTCGTCCTTGACCTTGTAGACGTTCGGGTCGAGCCGCGGGAAGAGGTACAGGGCCCCCTTCGGCTTCACGCAGGTCACGCCCGGGATCGAGGTCAGCAGCTCGTACGCGGTGTTCCGCTGCTCCAGGAGCCGTCCGCCCGGCAGCACCAGGTCCTCGATCGACTGCCGTCCCTGGAGGGCGGCGGCCACCGCGTGCTGGGCCGGCATGTTCGCGCACAGCCGCATGTTCGCGAGGATCGTCAGCCCCTCGATGTACGAGGAGGCGTGGTGCTTCGGGCCGCAGACCGCGAGCCAGCCGGAGCGGAAACCGGCCACCCGGTAGTTCTTGCTCATGCCGTTGAAGGTGAGGCAGAGCAGGTCGGGGGCGATCGCGGCGGTCGGGGTGTGGGTGGCGCCGTCGTAGAGGATCTTGTCGTAGATCTCGTCCGAGCAGACCACGAGGTCGTGGCGGCGGGCCAGGTCGGTCAGCGCGCGGAGCATCTCGTCGTCGTAGACGGCGCCCGTGGGGTTGTTCGGGTTGATGATCACGATCGCCTTGGTGCGGTCGGTGATCTTCCGCTCGATGTCGGCGAGGTCCGGCATCCAGTCCGCCTGCTCGTCGCAGCGGTAGTGCACCGCCGTACCGCCCGCCAGGGAGACGGACGCCGTCCACAGCGGGTAGTCGGGGGCCGGGACCAGCACCTCGTCGCCGTCGTCGAGCAGCGCCTGCATCGCCATCTGGATCAGCTCGGAGACGCCGTTGCCGAGGTAGATGTCCTCGACGGAGAGGTGGATGCCCTTGGTCTCGTAGTGGCTCATCACCGCGCGGCGGGCGGCCAGCAGGCCCTTCGCGTCGCCGTAGCCGTGCGCCTCGGACAGGTTCCGGAGGACGTCCTCCAGGATCGCGGGCGGGCACTCGAAGCCGAAGGCGGCCGGGTTTCCGGTGTTGAGCTTGAGGATGCGATGACCCGCGGCTTCGAGCCGCATCGCCTCTTCGAGCACCGGGCCCCGGATTTCGTAACAGACGTTGGCGAGCTTCGTGGACTGGATCACCTGCATGACGAGAGCTTACGGCGGGTGGGGGCGGGGCGCGTGGTGTTCTCGGACACGTCGGGCGGACTCGTCGGGCGGCGACGTGCCCGCTCCGGGTGATCACCGCCCTCCCTAGAATGCCGGGCCATGAGCTTCGAGGACCCTGAGAGACCCGCGCGCCGCCGGCACGCCTCCGCCCGGCGCGGGCGCGGGGCGCTGTGGCTGGTCGCCGTCGGCGGGGCCGCGGTGCTCGGCCTCGGCGCGGTGGCGCTGACCGGCGGCGGGGCGAAGCGTCCGGCCGAACGGGACGCCGACGGCGGCGGCGGCGGGCTGCCCGCGCTGATCCAGCCGGACCCGGACCGGAGCGGCGGCACGGCTCCGACCCCGTCGGCCTCGTCCTCGCCGGCGGCGAGCCGCGTCGCGAGCCGGCCGGAGAGCCCCGTGGCGTCGGCGGAGCCCGGGACGTCCGCCACCGCCTCCGCCGGGTCGTCCGCCGCGGCGGCGCCGTCGGCGGAGGCCGGGACGCCGACCGCGACGCCCGGCGCCGCCGTGGCGACCGGCAAGCCGGGCCGGGGGCGGGGCAACGGCAGGGGACGGCGCTGAGACGCCCCCGGCGGGGCGTCGGCCCACCGCGGGGGCGGTAGGTTTGCAGCTCATGTGGGTCGTGAGTGCTTCCGGGTGTCGGTGGCTGGGTGCGGGCGGGTCGCTCGCCGTGGCCGTCGGCGGGTACGCGGCCGGGGCGCTGCCCGTGGTCGGCGGCGGAGCCCTGTGGGCGCCGCGGGAAGGCGCCGTCGAGACCGTCGGGGCCGTCGTCGCGGCGGTCGGGCTGACCCTGCTCGTCGCGGCCTGGTGGCGGTACGGCGTGCTGCTCGCCCGAGGCGTCCGGGACCGGGTGCCGGTCACGCTCGCCGCGTGGGCCGCCCCGCTGCTGGCCGCCCCGCCGCTGCACAGCGCCGACGTCTACAGCTACATCGCGCAGGGCGCGATGGTCCTGGAGGGGTACGACGTCTACGGCGCCGGGCCCTCCGTGCTCGGGCCGGGACAGCTCGGGGCCGACGCGGCCGCGAGCGTCGGCGGGAACTGGACCGACACCCCGGCGCCGTACGGGCCCGTCTTCCTGCTCCTCGCGGAGGGCGTGGTGAAGCTGACCGGCGGGGCCGTCGTCCCCGCCGTCCTGCTGCTGCGGCTCGTCGCCGTCGGCGCGCTCGCCCTGACCGTCTGGGCGGTGCGCGGCTTCGGGCGCGGGGACGGGGCCCTGTGGCTGGCCGTGCTCAACCCGCTCTACCTGATCCACGTCGTCGGCGGGGCCCACAACGACGGGCTCATGATCGGGCTGATGCTCGGCGGGGTGCTGCTCGCCGTGCGCGGCCGGTGGGTCCTCGGCAGCGTGCTCGTCGGCTGCGCCGTGATGGTGAAGTCGCCGGCGGCCGTCGCGCTCCTCTTCGTCGCCGTGGTCGTCGCCCGGCGCGGCGGGCTCGTCAAGGGGCTGCTGCTTCCGCCGGCCGTCGCCGGCGCGGTGGCCGCCGGGGCGAGCCTCGTCTCCGGGACCGGCTTCGGCTGGCTGGGGACCCAGTCCGTCGCCGGGGCCATCCACACCCCGCTCTCGCTCACCAGCGACCTCGGCCTGGCGCTCGGCACGCTGGTCGCCGACGACCCCGAGCCCGTCAAGGCGGTCGTGCAGAAGCTGGGGCTGCTCGCCGCCGCCGCGGTCGTCGCGGCCCTCGCGTGGCGGGCGTACCGTGGGCGGATCGATCCCGTCCTCGGACTCGGGTACGGGCTCGTCGCGCTGGTCGCCCTCTCCCCGATGGTGCAGCCCTGGTACCTGCTATGGGGCACGGCCGCCGTCGCGGCCGCGGCGTGGCACAGCCGGGGTGGGCAGGTCCTCGCCGTCCTCTCGGCGGCCCTCGTGTACGAGACGCAGCCCTCCGGCCACACCCCCTGGTACGGCTTCGTCGCGGCGGGGCTCGTTCTCGCCCTGGGCCTGCTGTGGCTCCGGCGCGACCGCTGGCCCGCCGGCGCCGGGACCGCGGCGGAGCCCGGCGCGCCCGCTCAGGCCGGGTAGGCCGTCCGGCGGATCGCGCGCCCCGCGAGGGCGTCCGTCCGCCGGCCGTCCTCGATGACGAAGCGGCCGGCGACCAGGACGTGCGGGATGCCGACGGGGAGGGTGCGGGGGGCCTCGTAGGTGGCGCCCGCCGCGACCGTCACCGGGTCGAAGAGCACCAGGTCCGCCACGTACCCCTCCTTGACGAGGCCCCGGTCCGGCAGCCCGAGCCGGGCCGCCGGGCGCGAGGTCAGATGGGCCACGCACTCCTCCAGGGACAGGACGCCCTCCTCGCGCACGTAGCGCCCCAGGTACTCGGGGAAGGTGCCGTAGGCGCGGGGGTGCGGCTTCGCGCCCTGGAGGATGCCGTCCGAACCGCCCGTGTGGACCCGGTGGCGCATGATCGCCCGCACGTTCTCCTCGTGGCCCACGTGCTGGAGGACCGTCGTGCCGAGCCGGTCGCCGAGGAGCAGCGCCCGCGCCTCCTCCCAGGTGGTGAGCCGCCGGCCCACCCGGTCCGCGAGCGCCGGGTCCGTGACGCCCGAGACCTCCACCGTCCGCCAGTCGACCGGCACCCCGTGGCAGCCGTCCGAACCGGTCACCTCCAGGTCGTACCGGATCCGCTCCGCCGCCGCCCCGTCCGCGAGGCGCGCCAAGACCGCCTCCGGGCCGCCCTCCTGCGCCCACGAGGGGAGCAGCGCGAGCAGCGTCGTGCAGCCGGCGGTGTACGGGTACGTGTCGAGGCTGAGGTCGGCGCCCGCGTCGAGGGCCCGGTCGAGGAGGGCGAGGAGCTCGGGGGCGCGGCCCTCGTTCCCGGCGAAGTTCAGCGTGGCGTGCGCGAGGTGGAGGGCGCAGCCCGCCTCCCGGGACAGCGCGATCATCTCCTCGTACGCGCGCAGCGCTCCCGCCCCGTAACTGCGGTGGTGGGGGCAGTAGTAGCCGCCGTACGCGGCCACCACCCGGCAGAGCTCGGTCAGTTCGGCGTCGGGGGCGTACATGCCGGGGGTGTAGGTGAGGCCGGAGGACATGCCGACCGCGCCCTGCTCCAGGCCCTCGGCGACGAGCCGCCGCATCCGGTCGAGTTCGGCGGCGGTCGCGGGCCGGTTCTCCCAGCCCATCGCGTACATCCGGACGGTGCCCTGCGGGACGAGGTAGGCGGCGTTCACCGCGATGCCCTCGCCGCCGTGCGCGGAGTCGAGCCGGTCCAGGTACTCGCCGACCGTCCGCCAGTCGAGGTCCACGGCGGTGTCGTCCGGGCCGCCCCCGTTCCACCCGGCGATCGCCCGCCGCACCTCCTCGCGGGTGCGGTCGTCCACCGGCGCGTACGACAGCCCGTCCTGGCCGAGGACTTCGAGCGTCACGCCCTGCGCGGCCTTCGCGGTGTGCTCCGGGTCGCGGAGCAGCGCGAGGTCGCTGTGGGCGTGCATGTCGACGAAGCCGGGGGCCAGGACCAGGCCCTCCGCGTCGACGATCCGGGTGGCCGTCGGCCGCTGGCAGCCGGCCGCCGCGGCCTCCTTCACGATCGAGACGATCCGGCCGTCCTCGACCGCCACGTCGGCCCGGTAGGAGGGCGCGCCGGAACCGTCGACGACCTCGGCGTCCCGCAGGACCAGATCCCTCATCCCCGTCACCGGCCCCGGCTCAGAAGAAGGTGCGGACGTAGTCGACGACCGTGCCGTCCGCCTCGACCAGCGGGATCAGCTGCCACTTGTCGAAGGAGGTGCACGGGTGCGACAGGCCCATCCCGACCCAGTCGCCGACCTCCACGGCCGCGCCGTCCTCGGTGCGCAGCCAGGCGTGCTGGTCGGACAGGGCGGTCACGGTGATCCCGTCGGCGGGCCGGAGCTCGCCGGTCACGGCGTCCCGCACCACCTGCGCCTCCGGCAGGTGGAGGTCGTGCGCGGCGTCCCGCTTGCCCGCGTTGGTGAACGCCTGCCCGGCGGACGGCCGCGACACCACCTGCGACCAGAGGCGGAACGCCGGCTGGAGGGCGCCCTCCTCGGGGATCCGGTTGAACGGCGTCTTCTCGCGGTACTGGCCGTCGTCGTGCGAGACGTACGCGCCGGAGCGCAGCAACTTCAGGACGGGGAGGGAGAGTTCGGGGATCTCCGCGAAGACGTCGGCGACCGCGTCGAACCAGGCGCTGCCGCCGGCGCTCACCACGATCTCACCGGCGGCCGGGTCGAAGCGGCCGTCCTCGTCGAAGGCGACGGCGAGCCCGGTGAGCCGGCGCAGCCACGCGCGGACCGACTCCCCGTCGGCGCCGGGCACCTCGGCCTCGTAGCCGGCGACGCCGACGAGCCGCAGGGTGGCGGTCGCGGCGACCGCGTCGGCGACGGCCGCGCACTCCGCCTCCGTACGGGCTCCGGTGCGGGCCCCCTCGCCGGCGCCCAGCTCCACCACCACGTCCAGCGGGCGCCGGGCCCCGGCCGCGCGCAGCGCCGCGTCCATCAGCCCGACCCCCCGCACCGAGTCGACGTAGCAGACCAGCCGGAAGTCCGGGTGGGCGTCCAGCTCGGCGGAGAGCCAGCGCAGCGCCGCCGGGTCGACGACCTCGTTGGCGAGGAAGACCCGGTCGACGCCGTACGCCCGGCAGACCCGGACCTGGTGCGGGACGGCGGCGGTGATGCCCCAGGCGCCGTGCTCGATCTGGCGGTGGAAGAGGACCGGCGCCATCGAGGTCTTGCCGTGCGGGGCGAAGGCCAGGCCGTGGCGCTCGGCGTACGCCTCCAGGGCGCGGAGGTTGTGTTCGACCGACTCGGCGGAGAGGGCGAGGACCGGGGTGGTGAAGCCGCCGGTGAAGAGGGAGCGGCGCTGGGCGGCCAGCTCGCCGACCGTGAGGCCCTCGGCGTCCGGCGGGAGGCCCTTGAAGCGGTGGTCGACGCGCTCGCCCGCCAGGTCGGTCGGCATGGATCCCTCCTCCAGGGCGTTGCGTCATGTGCAACGTCCATTGCGTATATCGCTCACCGCTGTCTAACATCCGGGCCGAGGCCGGGTCAATGGACCGGACCCGGATGACCCGCAGGAGCGTGACCGTGACCGGACCACTCGTGGACGCCGTCTGCGTGGGCGAGTCCATGGTGACCTTCCTGCCCACCCGGCCGGGCCGACTCGCCGACGTCCCCGCCTTCACCCGCGCCGTCGGCGGCGCCGAGTCCAACGTCGCCTGCGCGCTCGCCGCCGCCGGACACCGCGCCCGCTGGGTCGGCCGGGTCGGCGCCGACGGCTTCGGCGACCACCTGCTCTCCACGATCACGGCGTACGGAGTCGACACCGCCGCCGTCCGCCGCGACCCGCACCGGCCCACCGGCGTCTACTTCCGCACCGACGCCGACCGCTCCACCGACGCGCACGAGGTCGTCTACTACCGGGCCGGCTCGGCCGCCTCGGCGATGTCGCCGGAGACCGTCCCGTACGACACCGTCGCCGACACCCGCATCCTCCACCTCACCGGCATCACGGCGGCCCTCTCACCCGGCTGCCGGGCCCTGCTGTACGAGCTGACCGAACCCCGCCCCGGCCGCCCGCTGATCTCCTTCGACGTCAACCACCGCCCCGCCCTCTGGCGGGACGGCGAGGCGCCGGAGGTGCTGCGGGAGCTCGCGAACCGGGCGGACGTGGTCTTCGTGGGCGCCGACGAGGCGCGGACGCTGTGGGGCGCGCACGGCTTCCGGGACGTCGCCGACCTCATCGACCGGCCCCGGACGCTCGTCGTCAAGCTCGGCGAGGACGGCGCCCGCGCCGCCGACCGGCGCCCCGGATCCCCCGCGCGCACCGAGGACGCCGACGCCGACGGCGCGGCCCCGGCGCAGCGACCGCCGCGCGTCGACGTCGTCTCCGCCGTCGGCGCCGGGGACGCGTTCGCCGCCGGGTTCCTCTCCGCCACCCTGCGCGGCCTCCCGCTGCGCGACCGCCTGCGCCACGGCCACCTCGGCGCCGCCGCCGCGCTCACCGTCCCCGGGGACCTCGCCCCGCCCCCCGGGCGCGCCCGCGCCGACCGGCTCGCCGCACTCGACGACGACGCCTGGGGGAGACTGCACCTCGGCCCCGGGTGGACGACCGCCGGCACGGAGGCCGACGAGGAGGTACGTACCCGATGAGCCAGACCGTCGACCGCGCGCTCAGCATCCTGCCGCTGCTCGCCCAGGGCCCCGCCGACCTCGGCCAGGTCGCCGACCGGCTCGGCGTCCACAAGTCCACCGCCCTGCGGCTCCTGCGCACCCTCCACGAGCACGGCCTCGTCTACCGGCAGCAGGACCAGCGCTACCGCCTCGGTGCCCGTCTCTTCGCCCTCGCCCAGGAGGCCGTCGAGAACCTCGACGTGCGCGAGATCGCCCACCCCCACCTCGTCGCGCTCAACGAACGCACCGGCCACACCGTCCACCTCGCCGTCCACGAGGACGGCGAGGTGCTCTACATCGACAAGGTCGAGAGCCGCTACCCCGTCCGCATGTACTCGCGGATCGGCAAGCCCGTCGCGATCACCGTCGCCGCCGTCGCCAAACTCCTCCTCGCCGACCTGCCCGAGCCCGAACGCCGCGCCCTCGCCGCCAAGCTCGACTACCCCCGCTACACGCCCCGGTCCACCCCCGACGCCGCCGCCTTCCTCCAGGAGCTGGCGGCCGTGCGCGCCCAGGGCTGGGCCACCGACCTGGGCGGCCACGAGGAGTCCATCAACTGCGTCGCCGCCCCGGTCCGCGGCGCCGACGGGCGCGTCGTCGCCGCGATGTCCGTCTCCGCGCCCAACGTGGTGGTCACGGCCGAGGAACTCCTCGCCCTGCTGCCGCTCGTGCGCCGCACGGCGGAGGCGATCAGCCACGACTACTCGGGAACCACCCCACCGAAGGAAGCAGAGGCCACCGACGATGACTGAGAAGACCGCGCTCACCCCCGCGACCCACACCACCCCGCCCGCGACGTTCTCGCACGGCGTGCGGAAGGGGAACATCCTCCAGGTCGCCGGCCAGGTCGGCTTCCTCCCGGCCGTCGCGGGACAGCCGCCGACGCCGGCCGGACCGACCCTGCGCGAGCAGACCCTCCAGACCTTCGCCAACGTCAAGGCGATCCTGGAGGAGGGCGGTGCGAGCTGGGACGACGTGATGATGATGCGCGTCTACCTCACGGACGTGGACCACTTCGCCGAGATGAACGCCCTGTACGACCAGTACTTCGAGGAGCAGGACCTCAAGGCCCCGCCGGCCGCCCGCACCACCGTCTACGTCGGCCTGCCGAAGGGCCTCCTCATCGAGATCGACGCGCTCGCCGTCCTCGGCTGACCCCTGTATGGGCCCTTCACAGCGGCGTCGGCCATACTGCCGCCGTGGAGCAGAGCAACGGACCCATACAGCAGCCCCTGCACGCCGCTTCGGCCGACCCGGCGTTCGTCCCCGGCCTCACGGGGGTCGTGGCGCCCCCCGCCGACGCGCCCGAGCCCGGGGACGCGCCCCGGGACACGGTCGCGGACGAGGCCGCGGACGCCGTCGAGGACGGCGCGGCCCCGGACGGCGTCGACGAGGACGCGGCTCCGGCGGCCGTCCCCGCCGACGGGCCCGTCTTCGAGGCCGCCGACCGGCGGGGGCGGATCGTCGCCGACGCCGGCGGCGTGCGGCTGAGCTACGACGAGGAGGCGTGCGAGTTCCACTGGGACGAGATCGCCGCCGTCGAGAGCGAGAAGGCCCGCTTCGGCAAGCGGTTCACCGTCACCGTGCACACCCCTGACCGGCGCTGGTACCCGATCGAGCTCATCGCGCCGGACAGGGGGCACATCGCGGGCTGGGAGACCGAGCTGGACGCGGTCCTGGACGCCTACTTCGACGAGACGTCCTGACGCCCGGCCGGCTCGCGGTCAGCTCGCGCAGTACTGCGCCTGCTTGCCGATGGAGCGGTACATGCAGTCCGCGTTCTCCAGGAGCTGGAGGACGGCGTCGCGGTTGCGGCTCGTCTCCCGCTCGATGACCTCGTCGGGCGGGTAGAAGCCGCCGTTCCAGGACGACGTCGGGTACATCTCGAAGGTGTACCCGAAGATCTTGTGGACGCCCCACAGGTAGTCGTCGATCGAGCCGTCCGTGATGTAGAGGTCGCTGGACTGCTCGGCGGTGTAGCCGTTGCTGGCGGCCATCTTGCCGCCGACGGTGGCGAAAGCGTCGCGGTCGTCCTGGGTCATGCCGGGGGCGGTGTCGGCGTTGGTCCAGCCGAACGGCCAGAGGACGAGTTCGCTGTAGGTGTGGAAGTCGACGCCGGCCTTGATCTGCTGCTTGCCGCCCACCACGCGGGAGCGGACGAAGTCGGCGACGACCTTCACCTCGGGGGCGGACTCGGGGGCGGCGCCCCGGTACGTCTCCGAGCTCTTGGAGCCGGAGGAGCCGCCGCAGCAGCCCCACTTGTAGTCCCAGTTCCGGTTCATGTCGGTGCCGACGTACGAGGAGCCGGCGTTGGGCTGCCGGTTCTTGCGCCAGCTGCGGTAGGAGCCGGAGGCGATGTCGTACTCGCCGCCGTCCGGGTTGAGGTCCGGCACGATCCAGATCTCGCGCTCGTTCACCATCTTCGTCACGCGGGCGTCGGAGCCGTATCCGGCGCCCAGCTCGCGCAGCAGGTACAGCGCCATCTCGACGGTGAGGTGCTCGCGGGCGTGCTGGTGGTGGGTGAAGAGGACCTCCGGCTCGTTCTCGTCCGCGGCCACGTTGTCGCTGATCTTGATGGCGACGATGTCGCGGCCCTGGTAGCTCTTGCCGATGACCCGCTTGCTCATGATCGACGGGTACGCGGCGAGCCGCTGGTCGATCTCCGCCGTCATCTCGGCGTGGTTGTGGTACTTCGCGTCGGCGGAGGGGAAGTCGAGCGGGCCGAGCGCGGAACGGCCGGCCTCGCCCCGGTCGGGCGGGCCGGGCAGGGCGACCGGCTCGTAGCCGAGGGCCCTGAGCCGGGCGAGCTCGCCCGCGTCGGCGCTGACCACCACCGACCGGGCGTCGACCTCGTCGATCGAGACGCCGGTGGCGGTGAGCGCGGAGCGGGCGGCCGGGGTGGCGGGTCCGGTGATCTCGTACTGCCGGATCACGTCCCGGTCGGTCCGTGCGGTCGTGGCCGGGTCGGCGCCGGCGGGTGAGGAGAGGGCGGAGAGGGGCGCCGCGAGGGCGAGCGCCACGAGGGCCGCGAGGGTGGCGGACCTTCTGCCGCTTCGGGGACGTCGCATGGTGTCTCCTGGGTGGGGAGTGTGGGGGAGTGCGACAACAGGTGCGGGTGTCCGGGGCACATCGTGACCCCGTGTCATGGACGGGTCAAGAGGGCGAGTTCGGCCATGGTCGGCCCACGGTAGGCGGCCCCGCCCGCAGACGCGCCGAGGCGCCGCCGGAGTGCCGGCGACGCCTCGGAGGAAGGGGCTGGACGGGTTACGGCAGGCCGTGGACGTGCGGGCCGACCGCGTTCGACCAGGCGTTGCCGGCCGTCGCGTCCCAGTTGGTGGACCAGGTCATCGCGCCCCGCAGGGTGGGCCAGGCCTGGGCGGGCTTGAAGGTGCCGCAGCCGGTCAGCTTGGTCAGGCAGTCGATCGCGCTGTTCACGACCGACGGGGCGACGTAGCCGCTGCCCGCGCCCCGCGTGGAGGCGGGGACGCCCAGGCCGACCTGGGACGGGTCGAGGCCGCCCTGGATCTGGATGCAGGCGAGCGCGGTGAGGAAGTCCACCGAACCCTGGCTGTACACCTTGCCGTCGCAGCCGAGCATCGAACCGCTGTTGTAGTACTGGGTGTTGACCACCGTGAGGATGTCCTTCACGGCGAGCGCGGTCTTGAAGTACTCGGTGCCGGTCGACTGCATGTCGATGGTCTGCGGGGCCATCGTCAGGACCATCTTCGGCCCGGCGAGGGCGGACAGCTGACGCAGCGCCTTCGTCAGGTACGTGGAGTTGATGCCGTGTTCGAGGTCGATGTCGATCCCGTTGAAGCCGTACTCCTGGAAGAGCGCGTAGGCGCTGTTCGCGAAGGCGGTGGCGCTGGCGTCGCTGTTGATCGTGACGTTGCCCTTCTCGCCGCCGACCGAGATGATCACCGACTTGCCGGCCGCCTTCTTGGCCGCGATGTCGGCCTTGAAGTCGGCGACCGAGGTGTAGCCGACGGCCGGGTCGAGATTGAAGACGATCTGGCCGGGCGTGGCCGTCGAGTCCGCGAAGGAGACGGCGATGATGTCGTAGGCGTTCTGGACGTCGCGGAGCTTCTGCTTGGCGGCGCCGTTGTCGAAGTTCTGCCAGTAGCCGGTGACCGCGTGCTTCGGGACGGCCGGGTTGTCGCCGCCGCCCCCGCCGGTCTTGGCCGTACGGGCGGTCACGGCGGCCGACTTGGCGGACTCGCCCGCCGCGTTGGCGGCCGCGACCTGGAAGGAGTACGCGGTGTCGGCGGTGAGGCCGGTGACCGTGGTGGCGGTGCCCGTCACGGTCGCGGCGAGGACGCCGTCACGGTAGACCTTGTAGCCCGTCGCGCCGGAGACCGCGTTCCAGCTCAGCGGGACCGCGCTGGCGGTCGGCGTGCCGGCGGCGAGCCCGGCCGGGGTGGCGGGGACGACCGGGTCGGGGTCCTGCGTGCCGCCGCCGTCGGGGCCGAAGACGCTCACGTCGTCCACGTGGTAGGCGGCGGTGCCGTACCACCCGTGGGTGAAGATCTCGACCGAGGTGGTCGAGGCGCCGGTGGTAAAGGTGGTGGTCAGCTGCTTCCAGGACGGGGAGTCGGGCGTCCAGGTGGAGACCGTGCCGGTGCCGGTCCCGGTGCCGCTCGCGCCGAGGTAGGCGTAGCCGCCCTGGACCCAGGCGCTCAGCGCGTAGGTGGAGTTGGGTCTCACGGCCACGGTCTGCACGCACTTGGCGTTGTCGAGACCGGCGGGGGTGGCCTTGAGGGCGCCGGCGCCGGTGCGGGTCGGGGTGGCGACGGCGGTGCCGCTGCCGGCCGAACACGACCAGTTGGCGAGGCCGTTCTCGAAGCCCGCGTTCCTGGCGTTGTTGACGTCGGCGGCGTAGGCGGTGCCGACGCCGCCGGCCAGGGCGAGGCCGGACCCGACGGCGAGCGCGAGGGCGCTGCCGAGCAGGCGGCGGCCGACGGGCCGGGAGGTGGTGGTGCGGTCCACGTGCGTCCTCCGGTGGGGGAGATCGGGGGGATCGGGGATCGGGGGAACAGGGATCAGGAGAGCGGCGCGATCGGGGATCGCGGGATCGGGCGTGATCGCGGAGTCGGTGTGATCGCGGGCTCGGTGTGATCGGGGAGGGATCCGGGGGATCGGGTTCTCGGGAGGTGGCCACCGCCGTCGTCGCACCAAGTTGGTCCAGACCAATTGCGTTGTCAAGACCTCTGACAACCGGAACTCGCGGGTCCGGCAGTCGAAATGGGGGGTGGGACTTGATGGATTGTGTGTTCACCACCCCGGTCCCCGTGGATAAGGTGCAGAACAGTCATGACGTGCGCCCCGAGGGGAAGGGGGTACGCGAAGACGGGGGGTCCGACGTGCCGACAGCGATCGTGGTCACCGGCGCCGACCTCGTGCTGCCGCCCACCGATCCCGCGACCCCCAACGCCGCCGTGCTCGCCGACCCCGCGGCCCGCACCCTCGACGACTCCGTCACCGAACTCCGGCGACTCGTCGACCGGTTCGGACACGTCCTCGTCGTCTGCCCGACCTCCGCGCCGCCCGCCGTCGCCCACCGCCTCCACACCGTCCGCGGCCTCCTGGAGAGCGACCGGATCGCGCTGGTCAGGACCGACCTGCCGCCGCTCGGCGCCGCCGTCCTCGTCCGCCAGCTCCGGCAACTCTCCACCTGCGACTTCAGCCCCGGAGTCCTCGCCTCCGCCGCCCGGCTCCTCGCCCACTACATCTACGCGGGCGCCGTCCTCGGCTCCGTCTCCCGTCTCGACCGCGTCCCCGTCACCCTCGGCTCCCACCTCAAGAGCTGGCTCCCCGGCGCCCACTTCGCCGTCCTCGCCGGACCCACCCCCCGCATCGTCCGCGTCGGCGCCGACGAGTCCGGCTTCACCGGGCCCGAGTTCGCCACCCGCCTCCTGATCGCCCGCGGCCAGCTCGCCACCGAATGGCCGACCACCGCCCTCGCCCCCCGCTGGGCCGTCGCCGGCCCCGTCGAGGAGACCGCCCTCCCCGCCTCCTCGCCCGCCTGGTGGGGCACCCCCAAACTCACCGAGTTCGCCGCCCACCTCCCCGACCTGCCCGTCCTCCACCGACTCGTCGCCTCGGTCCGCCGCGAGACCTGCCACTGGTGCGGCATGGAGCTCATCGGCGACCGCTGCGGCTTCTGCGCGGCCCCCCTGGCCGGCCCCACCGCGCCAGCCCAGGCGGGCCGCTGACCCGATGAACGGCGACCCGATGAACGAGGAAACCCGATGAACTCCCGCCAGCGCCGCGGCGTCATCCTGCTGCTGCTCTCCGTCCTGTGCGCCCTCGGCGCCTTCGCCGGCGTCCTCGCGGTCATCAGCGACGTCAACGCCAAGGTCGGACCGGAGACCACCGCCTACCGGGTCAAGAACGACATCAAGCCGTACGTCCGCCTGAAGGCCGGCGACTTCGAGAAGGTCTCCATGCCGGAGCGCTGGCTCTCCGGCACCGCCGTCACCGACCTCGCCCAGGTCGACGGCAAGATCGCCGTCACCACCCTCAAGGCCGGCTCGCTCCTCCAGAAGGACATGATCGTCGCCCGCCCCGCGCTGAAGCCCGGAGAGCAGGAGATCGCCATCATGATCGACGCCGCCACCGGCGTCGCCGGCAAGATCAACCCCGGTGCCACGGTCAACATCTACGCCACCTTCGCCGGCGACAAGAAGGGCGAGCCCGACCAGTCCCGCCTCCTCGTCGCCGCCGCCCGCGTCATCGACGTCGGCAAGCTGACCTCCATCGACACCAGGAGCAACCGCGTCAACCGCGACACCGAGGCCGTCCCCATCACCTTCGCCCTCTCCGCCCAGGACACCCAGCGCGTCGCCTACGCCGAGTCCTTCGCGGAGCACGTACGCCTCGCCCTCGTCGCCCCCTCGGCCGACGGCGCCCCCGCCGGGCCCGCCCCGGGCGACCGCACCTACACGCTCGACAAAGACAAGTGAGGCCCGGCCATGCCCACCAGGATCCTGCCGGCCGTCGGTGACCCCGACGCCGCCCGGGCCGTCGCCACCCTCCTCGGCCAGCTCCCCGACGCCGAACCCGCCCCGCCCGTCCCCGACTCCACCCAGCTCGTCGACGCCCTCGCCCGGCTCGCCGCCGAATCCCTCGACGCGCTCCCGGAGGTCGTCCTCGTCCACGAGCGGATCGGCCCCGTCCCCGCGCTCGACCTCGTCCGCGAGGTCGCCCTCCGCTTCCCCGCCGTCGGCGTCGTCCTCATCACCGCCGACTCCGGCCCCGGCCTCCTCTCCGCCGCCATGGACTCCGGCGCCCGCGGCCTCGTCTCCCTCCCGCTCGGCTACGAGGAACTGGCCGGCCGCGTCCAGGCCGCCGCCCAGTGGTCCGCCGGCTTCCGCCGCCACCTCGGCGGCGGCGCCGCCGAACTCCTCGCGGGCCCCGGCGGCACCGTCGTGACCGTCAGCGGCGCCAAGGGCGGCGTCGGCACCACCCTCACCGCCGTCCAGCTCGCCCTCGCCGCCCGCGCCTCCGGCCGCACCGTCGCCCTCCTCGACCTCGACCTCCAGAGCGGCGACCTCGCCTCCTACCTCGACGTCCAGTTCCGCCGCTCCGCCGCCGACCTCGCCGCCATCAACGACATCTCGCCCCGCGTCCTCCAGGACGCCGTCTACGTCCACGAGACCGGCCTCTCCCTCCTCCTCGCCCCCGCCGAGGGCGAACGCGGCGAGGAGGTCACCGACCGCGCCGCCCGCCAGATCGTCAGCGCCCTGCGCGGTCGCCACGACGTCGTCGTCGTCGACTGCGGCGCCCGCCTCGACAGCGCCAACGCCGCCGCCGTCGAGATGGCCGACACCGCCCTGCTCGTCACCACCCCCGACGTCATCGCCGTCCGCGCCGCCAAGCGGACCGTACGCATGTGGGAACGGCTCCAGGTCCGCAAGGCGGAGGAAACCGTCTCCGTCGTCAACCGCCACTCCCGCGGCAGTGAGATCCAGCCACCCCTGGTGCAGAAGATCACCGGCACCCGCATCGCCGGCGTCACCGTCCCCGCCGCCTACAAGGAACTCCAGGCCGTCGTCGACGCCGGCCGCCTCCACGAACTCGACGCCCGCTCCACCGTCAAGCAGGCCCTGTGGACCCTCGCCGCCGAACTGGGCCTCACCGGCCCCCCGGCCGACGCGCCCGCCACCCCCGGGAAGCAGCTCGCCCGCGCCGGCGACCGCGGCTCGCTGGGGCTGCGGCGGCGCGGCGGAGGGCGCTGAGCCATGGACGGGCAGCGGGGACGCGGTGACCGGGGCCAGGTGGCGGTGGAGTTCACCGGCATGGTTCCGGTCATCCTGCTCACCCTCGCCCTGCTGTGGCAGGTCGTGCTCGTCGGGTACTCCTACACCCTCGCCGCCAACGCGGCGGACGAGGCGGCGCGGGCCGCGGCGGTGGGCGACGACTGCGAACCTGCGGGGTCCCGGCACCTGGACGGCGCCTGGGCGGGGGATGTGCACTGCGGCCTTCCGGCGAACGGCATGGTCACCGTCACCGTCTCCGTCGACACCCCGATCCTCTTCCCCGGCTTCGGCGGCTTCCCCGGCGTGAAGGCGACGGCCGGCGCCGTGTACGAGGGGGAGGAGGCGGACCGATGAGGCGTACGGGACGGCCGCAAGTACGGCGCGGCGCCGGCGGCCCGGGTGCGGGCCCCGCCCAGGAGGCGGGTGCGCGTGACCCGGGGAGACGTGCGGAGAGGCGTGGGGGCACCGTCCGGGCGGCCGGTGCCGTCGGGGGCCGGGGCGGTGCGCCGCGGGACGGTGCCCGGCGGCCGGACGACGGCCCTCGGAGCCGTACAGGATCCCGTCCTCGGGTCCGCGACCGCGGTCAGGCGGCCATCGAGTACCTCGGCTTCCTGCCCATCCTGCTCCTCGTCGGGCTCGCCGGGCTCCAGCTCGGCCTCGCCGCGTACGCCGCGCAGCAGGCGGGGACGGCGGCGCGGGCCGCCGCGCGGGCTGCGACCAGCGACGAGGAGGACGCGCCCAGCCCCGAGGCGGCGGCAGCGGCGGCCGTCTCCGGATGGATCGAGACCGGCGTGGAACGGTTCGAGGGCGACGGCGAGGTCACCGTCACCGTGACCGTGCGCGTCCCCAAGGTCGTCCCCTTCTGGACCTTCGAACCGGTCAAGAGGTCCGCCACCATGCCCGACACCCCGCAGGAGGACGAGATCCCGTGAGCCTGCGCGCCCGCATCCACCACACCGGCGACGACCCGCGTGCCCTCGGGCCCGGAGGGGACCGGGAGGACGGCCACCTCGTGGCCTCCTTCCGGGCGAAACTCCTGGAGGAGATCGACCTCACCGAGATGTCCGCGCTCGCGGCGGCCGAACGCCGGGCCCGCCTCGAACGCGTCCTCGGCCACATCATCAGCCGCGAGGGCCCCGTCCTCTCCACCGCCGAACGCGGCCGGCTGATCCGCCGCGTCGTCGACGAGGCCCTCGGCCTCGGCGTCCTCGAACCGCTCCTCGAAGACGCCTCCATCACCGAGATCATGGTCAACGGCCCCGACCAGATCTACATCGAGCGCGCCGGCCGCGTGGAGCTCCTCCCGCTCCGCTTCGCCTCCCACGACCAGCTGATGCAGACCATCGAGCGGATCGTCTCCACCGTCAACCGCCGCGTCGACGAGTCCAACCCCATGGTCGACGCCCGCCTGCCCTCCGGCGAGCGCGTCAACGTCATCATCCCGCCGCTCTCCCTCACCGGCGCCACCCTCACCATCCGCCGCTTCCCCCGCGCCTACACCCTCCACGAGATGATCGGCCTCGGCTCCCTCGACGAGCAGATGCTGATGCTCCTCTCCGGCCTGGTCCAGGCGAAGTTCAACATCATCGTCTCCGGCGCCACCGGCACCGGGAAGACCACCCTCCTCAACGCCCTCTCCGGCCTCGTCCCCGAGGGCGAACGCATCATCACCATCGAGGACTCCGCCGAACTCCAGCTCCAGCAGTCCCACGTCATCCGCCTCGAAGCCCGTCCCCCGAACATCGAGGGCCGCGGCCAGGTCACCATCCGCGACCTCGTCCGCAACTCGCTCCGCATGCGCCCCGACCGGATCATCGTCGGCGAGGTCCGCGGCGGGGAGACCCTCGACATGCTCCAGGCCATGTCCACCGGCCACGACGGCTCCCTCGCCACCGTCCACGCCAACTCCGCCGAGGACGCCCTGATGCGGCTCCAGACCCTCGCCTCCATGTCCGAGGTCAAGGTCCCCTTCGAGGCGCTGCGCGACCAGATCAACAGCGCCGTCGACGTCCTCGTCCAGCTCACCCGCCACCCCGACGGCACCCGCCGCGTCACCGAGATCGCGATCCTCGCCTCCCACGGCCGCGAACGCTTCCTCCTCGCCACCGTCTGCCACTTCCGGGCCGAACCCCTCGCCGCCGACGGCCGCGTCCACGGCCACTACGTCCACCACCCGCTCCCGCGCCGCGTCGCCGAACGCCTCTACATGGCCGGCCAGCCCGTCCCGCCCGCCTTCGGCGTCGCCGCCGACGACGCCGCCCTCGCCGTCCGGGAAGCGACCTAGGAGCGCCGATGACCGACCCCTTCTGGCTGACGACCGCCGTCGCGCTGCTCGCCTGCGTCCTCGGCGTCACCGGCGTCCAGGTGTACGCGAACGGGGCCCGCCGCCACGCCGCGCTCGTCGCCCGCCTCGACGACACCGCCGCGCCCGAGGCGACCGGCCGCCGCAGGCGCCGCTTCCCGGCCCTGGACCGGCGGGTCAGGGCCACCGCCCTCGGCCGGAACCTGGAGCGCCGGATCGCCGCCACCGGACTCGACGTGACACCGGGCGAGTTCGTCGTCGGCCTGACGGTCACCGTCGCCGTCCTCTGGACGGTCGGCCAGGCGGCGCTCTCCCCCTTCTTCGGCCCGATCTGCGGCCTGCTGGGCGTCTGGGTGGCCCTCGGCTACCTCAACTGGCAGCGCCAGAAGCGCATCGAGCGCTTCATCAACCAGCTCCCCGAGCTCTCCCGGATCCTCGCCAACGCCACCCAGGCGGGCCTCGCCCTCCGCATGGCGATCAGCCTGGCGGCGGACGAGATGGAGTCCCCGGCCGGCGACGAACTGGAGAAGGTCGCGCAGCAACTGGCCGTCGGCACCCCGCTCGACGACGCCCTCGCCGAACTCGCGGAACGCCTCCCGTCCCGCGAACTGGTCGTCCTGGTGACGACCCTGGTCCTCGCCAACCGCGCCGGCGGCACCGTCGTCTCCTCGCTCCGCAACCTCACCGAAACCCTGGAACAGCGCAAGGAGACCCGGCGCGAGGTCCGCACCCAGCTCTCCCAGGTGAGCATGACGGCGTACGCGGTCCCCGTCATCGGCTTCGGCTCGCTGCTGCTGATCGACAACATGCAGCCGGGCGCGCTGGACCGCATGACCGGCTCGCCGCTGGGCCAGGGCGCGGTGGTGGTGGCGTGCGCGCTGTACGTCCTCGGCTTCGCGGTCATCCGCCGCTTCTCGAAGATCGACGTGTAAGGGCGGTTGCGACCGATGATCCTGGAACTCGCCCTCGCCCTCCTCGCGGGCCTCGCCGTCGCGGGCTTCGCCTACGGGCTCCGCCTCTACCGCGCCGACGCCCGCCTCCCCGACGACCTCCGCCTCGCCCTGGAGGTCGGCGCGACCCGCACCGGCGCCGTCGACTCCGCCGTCGACCGGCTCGGCATGCGCTGGTCCCCCACGGTCCTGCGCTGGATGGGCCCGAAGCGGGTCGGGGCGGTCCGCCGCCGCATCGACCTGGCGGGCAACCCCGGCGGTCTGACCATCGACCGCTACGGCGCGCGGCGCGCGGTGTACGGCTTCCTGGGAGGCCTGGGCGGCCTGCTGATGCTGAGCCGCGATGCGTACGTGACGGCGGCCCTCCTCTTCGCCTTCGGCGCGTTCTGGACGGAGGTGGGCATCTGGTCGGCCGTCCGCATCCGCAAGGACCAGATCGAACGCACCCTCCCGGACTTCCTCGACGTGCTCGCCGTCGTCGTCTCGGCGGGCCTGGGCTTCCGCCAGGCCCTGGAACGCGTCGCGGAGAGGTACGAGGGCCCCTGGTCCGACGAACTCCGGATCACCCTGCGCCAGATGGACATGGGCGTCCCCCGCCGCCAGGCCTTCGACGAACTCCGCCGCCGCAACGACTCCGAACAGGTGGCCCAGTTCGTGACCGCGCTCCAGCAGGGCGAGGAGCTCGGCGCGCCCATCGTCGACACGCTGATCCAGATCGCGGAGGACATGCGCCGCACGGACGCGCAGAACGCCCGCCGCAAGGCGGCGAAGGCGGTCCCCAAGGCGACCATGGTCATCACCACCCTGATGGTCCCCGCGACCATGATCCTGCTCGGCGCGGGCCTGTTCCTCGGCACGGGCACGGACCTCGGCTCGATCGCGGGGGAGTGAGCGCGGTGCGACGACGCATGAAACTTCCCCCAACTCCCCACGGAGCCCCCGCCCCAGGCCATACCCTGCCGGAGTGCACGGCCCCGCCCGAACCCGGAGCTGACGAACGACCCAGGCTCCCCTGTCCACCACAGGCCCCCCGGGCGTACCGTGCCACCACCGCACGAGCGTCAGACCTCGGAGGGGAGCACGATGTACGACGCCATGCTGAAGGCCCTGACCAGAGCCCGACTCCACACCACGTCCCGGGACGACCGGGGGCAGACGGCGGTGGAGTATCTGGGGATCATTGTGGTGGTGGTGGCGATCATCATCGCGATCACGGGGACGGACATCGGTACTTCCATCCTGAATGCGATTCGCGACAAGATCAGCGACATCACTGGTGGCGGTGGAGGGTAAGGCGCGTCCTGACGGATCGGGGCCAAGCGTTTCCCGCCTACGTGACAGTGATAGCGGGGTTGCTGTTCCTGGCCTTCGTCTATTTCGCCGTCGGACAGGCCGCAGTGCTGCGCAATGGCGCTCAGACAGCCGCTGACGCAGCGGCCCTCGGGGCTGCCCAGGACGCCCGTGACCAGCTTCGGGAGGGTTGGCTCGAAGTGATAGGCGACCCAACGCAGTGGTCTGGGTTCATCCGGGGTGAGGGGTATGTCGTGGAACGGGCCTGTCTCAGGGCCGGGGAACTTGCCGCTCGGAACGACGCCGCGCTCGTGCCCAGGGGCTGCGTATCGCTTGACTTCGGCTTCACGGTGACCGTACAGAGCGAGGGCACGGTCGGGGAATCGATCGTCCCGGATACGGCCGGCCGGCAAGCGACAGCGTCTGCCTCCGCCGTGATCGAACCGCTCTGCAGGTTCGTTCCGCCCGAACCGAGCACCGAGCCGAGTACCGAGCCCAGCGCAGAGCCGACCAATGAACCCGATCCGTCCAGCACTCCGCCTGAGGGACCTGAAGAGGAGGAGCCGGTTCAGATCGTGGTACTCACCTGTGACGGCGAGGACTGGGAGATCGACCCCGAAGAGCCCGTGCTCCCTGGTGTCGACGACCTCTTCCGCATCCGACTGACCGGCGACGACGAGTAAAGGAAACGCTCTTCATGAACGTCTCGTATGTGAGAGGGGGGTTTATCGCCCTCGCGGTAACCGCCTCCTTGACCGTTGCCGGCTGTGGCGCTGACGCCGAACCCAAGGCATCGCCGAAGCCGCCCACGGCGACTCAGTCCTCTCAGCAGTCCGCTCCTTCCCAGGAGGAACCGGCCACCGGAACGCCTACGGAGGCAGCAGAGCCGCTGCTGGTCGCCAAGGGGCGGAAGGGTGTCGAGCTGGCCATCGAGTCAGCGGAGCGGGACGCGGGCGGCTTCCTGACTATCAAGGGACGCCTTTCGAACCCGTCCGGCTCCTCGGTCGTCCTGCCGGGTGAAATGAGGGGGAATGAGACGGAGGTCGTGAAGCACGGGCTGTCCCTGGGCGGAGCGTCCCTCATCGACCCCGTCGGCAAGAAGCGCTACTACGTCCTCCGCGATACGGATGGCCGCCCCCTCACCACCACCGGTCTCGACAGCCTCGGTGCCGGCAAGTCCACCGCCGTCTTCATGCAATTCCCTGCACCCCCCGCCTCCACCACCGAGGTCTCGTTCCAGCTGCCCACCTTCGAACCCGCCACGCTCAAGCTCTCCTGAGGCGACGCCATGATGACGACGACAGGACGACGACGCAGGGTGGCCGCGCTGGTGGTCGTGGCGATGGTGGGATGGTCGGGGACGGCCGGCTCCGTGGCGTACGCCGACGACCCGCCCGGCAGCACCTCCACATCCCCGCCCCCCGCCATCGACACCAACTCCCCGAACCTGATGCTCCCCGACGGCGCCACGCTCGCGCCCGCGAAGGTGCTCGACATCAAGCAGATCGTCGAGGAGGAGGGCGGCGAGCAGCGCCGCGAGGACACGAACGTGGACGTGACGTTCGCGCTGCAGGCGGAGGTGCTGTTCCCGAAGGACAGCGCCAAGCTCAGCCCCGCCGCCGCGGCACGCATCCGCGCCATCGCGGCGGAGGTGCGGACGCAGGGGTCCGGGAAGGTGCGCGTCTTCGGCTTCACCGACAACCTCGGGACGTACGAGCACGGCCTGAAGCTCTCCAAGGAGCGGGCCGTCGCCGTGCAGCAGGTGCTGGCGCGCGAGCTGGACCCGGGGACCTCGTACGAGATCCGCGGCTACAGCGAGGACTACCCGATCGCCGACAACGGCACCGAGGAGGGCCGCAAGAAGAACCGCCGCGTCGAGGTCTCCTTCCCCCGCACCGCGCCACCCCCGCCCCAGTCCGCCACTCCCTGAGCACCCGCCGGTCCGGGCCGGCATCACTCGGGGCGAGGCGTTCCCGGAACTGTCTCGCCGCAGCGCCGGAAGAGCGCCGGCCCCGCGCGCGCCGCGGCGAGTTCCTCGTAGCGCCGGGTCCGGGCGAGCGGTCGCGGGTGGCCCACCAGCCCGGAGCCTCCAGCCCCGGCGGCGCCGTGTCGATGTCGAGCCGCGTCGCCCGGGCCGCACGCCCCCGACCGCCCCCGACGCCCCGCACGAGCCGTGCGCCGCCCCCTCCACACGAGCTCCCCGGTGCGTCAGGTCGATCGCGGGCCACCGTCCTTCCCGGCGGACAGGTCCGCCAGCGAGTTCGCGATCGTCGCCGTCATCCTCCCCGGCTCCGTGAAGACCTCTCTCGCCGTGAAGCGCAGCACGCGGCGGATCTCCGGGCAGGACTGGAGGGCGTTGAAGCGGGCGACGTCCCGTTCGTGGGCGCGGGGTGTGCCGTGGTACGCGTATCCCTCGACCTCCACCGCCAGGCCCGCGGACCGGAAGAGGAAGTCCGGGCGCAGGGTCCGGCCCCGCGGGGTGCGCAACGGCGGCTGGCACTCGGGGTGCAGGGAGGCGTCGGCCATGCGCAGGCGGGCCACCGTCTCCGCGGGGGAGCCGGACGCCGGCCGGCTGAGGGCGAGCCAGGCGCGGGCGCGCGGTGCTCCGGGGCGGCGGACCGCGAGCTGGGCGGCCAGGTCCTCGTAGCGCACCAGCGGGTCCCTGCGGACGCCTTCGACCACCCGGCGGGAGAGGGCCGAGTCCGCCGTCACCACCGCCGCCTCCCTGCTCCCGGCGGCCCGTATCAGGTCGGCGACCGTCCGCGCGGCCGTCGTCACCCGCAGGCCCCGGCGCAGGCAGACGTCCTCCGGCGGGAGGGAGGACCGGGAGGCCTCGGGCGGCGGCGGGCCCGTCAGGAGCTCGATGCGGTGGACGCGGGCCGCCGTGGCGTGGCGGCAGACCCGCCGCGGGCGCAGCAGTTGCAGCGCGGTCTCCCGGACCCGCCAGTCCGTCTCCTTGCCCGGCACCGCCCACGCGCCCGGGCAGATCCGCTGCCAGCCGTCCCGCCGCAGGCGCGCGGCGAGCCGGCCCGGCGTCCAGCCCGCGGCGAGCGCCCAGACCGTGAGGAGTACCCCGCCCCTCGCGAGGATCGCCAACTCGTACATACGCCCAACGATCCACGGAAGAGCGACACTTCGCACCCCCTGTGGAAAACCCCCCGAAAGTTATCCCCAGGAAAGCGTAAATGTGTCGGGACGGAGAGGCCGGGGAGGAGCATTCTGGACCGAAACACCACAACACCTCCGGGGCAGGCCACCGATGCCGCACTCCGCCACTCCTCAGACCGGCACTCCTCAGACCGTCACTCCTCAGACCGGCACTCCTCAGGCCGTCACTCCTCAGGCCGTCACTCCTCAGGCCCTCAGTGTCCAGACCGCTCCTGCGCAGACCCCCACTGTTCAGGCCGTCGATCCGCAGACCGTCACCTCTCAGGCCGTCACCTCTCAGACCGCCGCCCCGCCAACCGCCACCCCTCAGACCGTCACCGCGCCGCACGTCGCTCCTCTGGCCGATGCCCGCGCGTCCGGCGTGCGGCTCGTCCGCGACCTCGTCGCCCACGTGCCCTCGTTCCAGGGCGCCTACGACAGCCACGTCTTCCGGCAGGGCGACGTCCTGCCGCACGTCTTCTTCTGGGACGTCGTGCAGGGGACCGTCCGCTCCTACCTCGCGGAGGGGGAGGCGGCCGACTGGCGTCGCATCCTCGACTTGCTGGAGGAGCGGTGCGGGCGCGGCGACGCCGCCGTCGACGAGGTGATCGTGACCTCCTTCCTCGGCGACCTGCCGTCCCCGCACGAGCCGGGCCACGGCATCGTCCTGCAGCTCGGCCCCGTCCTGGCCGCTCGGTTCGGGCGGATGAGACCCCGAGGATGAGCCCCCGCGGGTGAGCACCTGCGGCCCGGCGGTCCGGTCGCGCAACCGTCCGGTCGTCCAGCGTCGGGTCAACCCAGGGCGCCCCCGGGGCGATCCGACCGCCCCCCGATAATCGAGCGCATGTCCCCGCCCTCGCGTCGCCCCTCCCCCCTCCTGCTCGCCCTCGGCGGGTACGCCGTCACCCGGGTGGTCGGGCTCGCCGTCCTCGCCGTCGTCGCCGCCGCGACCGGCAAGGACGGCTTCCACCGGCTCAGCGGGCGCTGGGACTCCGTCTGGTACGTGCGGATCGCCGAGCACGGATACGGGTACGAGACCACGCTCCCGAACGGCGACGTCCACTCCGACCTGGCGTTCTTCCCGCTCCTCCCCGCCCTCGAGCGGGGCCTCTCCGCCGTCCTCCCGCTCGACGCGGCCGGCGCCGGGCTCCTCGTCTCCTGGACCGCCTCGCTCGCCGCCGCCTGGGGGATCTTCCGCTGCGGCGAACACGTCGTCTCGGCGCGCGCCGGTGTCGTGCTCGCCGTGCTGTGGGGGGTGTACCCGACCGCGTTCGTGCAGTCGATGGCGTACACGGAGACGCTCTTCACCGCGCTCGCCGCCTGGTCGCTGTACGGGGTGCTGCGCGGGCGCTGGATCCTCGCCGGGTTCCTGTGCGCGCTCGCCGGGCTGACCCGGCCCACCGCCGCCGCGCTGATCGCCGCCCTCGCCGTCACGGCCGCCGTGACCCTCGTACGGGACCGGCGGCTGCCGCTCCGGACCCTTGCCGGGGTGCTGCTCGCGCCGCTCGGCTGGCTCGGGTACGTGGCGTACGTTGGCGTCCGCGAGTCGAGCGCCACCGCCTACTTCGACGTGCAAGCGGCGTGGGGGAACTCCATCGACGGCGGCGTCGCCCTCGCCCGCTTCATCGCCTCCCTGCCCCGGCCCGCCGCGCTCGGCCTCTGCGCCGCCCTCGCGCTCCTCGCCTGGCTGGTGGTGCTGTGCGTCCGGCAGCGGCAGCCGTTGCCGCTGCTCGTGTACACGGTGGGGGTGGTCGTGGTGTCCCTGGTCGGCGCCGCGTACTTCGGCTCCCGGCCGCGCCTGATGATGCCCGCCTTCGGGCTGCTGCTGCCGCCCGCCGTCGCGCTCGCCCGGCTCCGCACCGGCCGCGCGGCCGTGGTTCTCGCCGGGTTGGCGCTCGCCTCCGCCGGGTACGGGGCGTTCACGCTCCTGGGGGCGGGTCCGCCGTGAGCGTCAGCCGCGTGCCCGGCCGGACGCCCCACCGTGCCATCGCGCCGGCCTCGGCCTCCAGGACGTGCCGGGCGCGCGGCCGGGGAAGGCCGAGGCGGCCCGGGCGCATGGTGACGACGGCGAGCACCCGCAGCCGCCGGTCCAGGTAGGCCACGTCGATCGGGAAGCGCATGCCGAGGGTGTGGACGCTGTTCGCCGGGGTCAGCATCATCGCCCCCGCGATCCCGTCCCGGCCGAGCAGCCCGCGCCGCCGCGCCCGGTACGAGGCCGCGACCTCGACGGGGACCGCAGGTCCCTCCGGCACCGCGAGCGTTCCCGTCCCGTCCCGCCGACTCCGCCCCATGCGCCCGACCTTAGACCTAAGGTCGGGCCGTGTCCGCCTCGCCGATCGTCCTCGTCGTCCTCGCCGCCCTGTGGGGCGCCGCCGCCGGGCTGCTCGTGCCGCGGGCCGCGTACCGGCTGTCCGTGGCGCCCGAGGAGCCGTGGCGGGAGCGGTGTCCGGCGGGGCACGCCCTCACCGGCCCGGCGGGCGGCTGGCTCGGCGGTCCCGGCCGGGCCGCGTGCGCGACGACGCCGGCCCCGCTCGCCGCGCCGCTGCTGACCGCCGCGGTCTGCGCGCTGCTCGCCGCGGCCGCCGGAGGCCCCCGGCCGGAGCTCGCGGTGTGGCTGCTCGCGGCGCCCTTCGGGGTGCTGCTCGCCTGCGTCGACGTACGGGTGCAGCGGCTGCCGGACGGGCTGACGCTGCCGCTCGCGCTCGCCGTGCCGCTGCTCCTCGGGGCCGCCGAGCTCCTCCCGTACGACGCCGGGTCCTGGCCGTCGGCCCTGCTCGGGGCCCTGGCGCTCGGCGGCGGCTATCTCGCCCTGCACCTGGTCAACCCGCGGGGCCTCGGCTTCGGCGACGTGAAGCTGGCACTGCCGCTGGGCGCCGCGCTCGGCTGGTACGGCTGGGGCGTCCTCTTCACCGGCGCGTTCCTGGGCTTCCTGCTGGGCGCCGGATACGGCTTCGGGCGGGTCCTCCTCGGCCGCGCGGGCCGCTCCTCCGCGATCCCCTTCGGGCCCTTCATGCTCGCGGGCGCCCTGCTGGGGATCGCGCTCGGCGCCTTCACCGCCGTGCCCTGACGGGGGGCGACGTCAACGGGGGAGCGGCGGGGGGCGTTCCCCCGTCGGAGGGACGGAAGTCCGCCGCCACGCCGGGGCACAAAACCGCCACAGGGCCCCGGAACCCTTGCGGCGCCTGGGATCCGGGGAAATCCGCGCCGATCGTTCGGCGCACGTGGCGCGCAGCCCGACTATTGAAGGGTTATGGTGGAACCCCCCCCTCGGGCCGGTCCGTATCCCCCCCACGGACCGGCCCGTTTTTCTTCTCCCGCGCACCCCCGCCCCCCCCCGGCGCACCCGGGAGCCTCGGGTCAGCTCCGGCCGGCCCAGATGTTGGTGCCCTCGGTGTCGACGGCGAAGGAGTCGATCTCCTTCAGCTCCGCGTCCGTGAGCGGCGCGGAGGCCAGCGCCGCCACGTTCTCCTCCAGCTGCCCGACGCTCGACGCGCCGATCAGGGCCGAGGTCATCCGCGGATCGCGCAGCACCCACTTCAGCGCCAGCTGGGCCAGCGACTGCCCGCGCCGCTCGGCGATGGCCGCGAGGCCGGTCAGCCGGCGCAGCACCTCCTCGGAGAGCAGGTTCGGGTCGAGGGACTTGCCCTGGGTGGCGCGGGAGCCCTCCGGGATGCCCTTCAGGTACTTGCCGGTGAGCAGGCCCTGGGCGAGCGGCACGAAGGAGATGCAGCCCATGCCGGCCGTCTCCAGCGTGTCGAGCAGCCGGTCGTCCTCGATCCAGCGGTTGATCATCGAGTACGAGGGCTGGTGGATCAGGGCCGGGACGCCCATCTCCCGCAGGAGCCGCGCGGCCTCGGCGGTCTGCTCCGCGTTGTACGAGGAGACGCCGACGTACAGCGCCTTGCCCTGCTGCACCGCGGAGGCGAGCGCCCCCATGGTCTCCTCCAGCGGGGTCTCCGGGTCGAAGCGGTGGGAGTAGAAGATGTCGACGTGGTCGAGGCCCATCCGGCGCAGGGAGGCGTCGAGCGAGGACAGCAGGTACTTGCGGGAGCCCCACTCGCCGTACGGCCCGGGGTGCATCAGGTAGCCGGCCTTCGTCGAGACGATCAGCTCGTCCCGGTAGGGCGCGAAGTCCTGGGCGAAGATCTTGCCGAAGTTCAGCTCGGCGGAGCCGGGCGGCGGGCCGTAGTTGTTCGCCAGGTCGAAGTGGGTGACGCCGAGGTCGAAGGCGCGGCGCAGGATCGCGCGCTGCGAGTCGAGCGTGCGGTCGTCGCCGAAGTTGTGCCAGAGCCCGAGGGAGATGGCGGGGAGCTTGAGCCCGCTGCGGCCCGAGCGGCGGTACTCCATCGAGTCGTAGCGCTCCGCGGCGGCGCGGTAGAGGGGGGATTCAGTCACGTATCCCTGCTTATCACGGACTTGTGACAGTTCCGTGGGCGGTTGTGACACGCCCGGGCTGGGAGCCTTCACCCGACGGCAGTAGTGTGGCGGCTTGCGAACCGCCCGCCCATGGAGGGGTAAAGAACAGTGAACCTGCGCGACCTGGTGTACGGGCTCTACGCACGCCGGGTGGAAGGCCGTCTCGACCACGATCAGGTGCCCAAGCACATCGGGGTCATCCTCGACGGCAACCGGCGCTGGGCCAAGGCCTCCGGCGGCACTCCCGAGCAGGGACACAAGGCCGGCGCGGACAAGATCCGGGAGCTGCTCGGCTGGTGCGGCGAGACGGACGTCGAGGTCGTCACGCTCTGGATGCTCTCCACGGACAACCTGAGCCGTCCCGAGGAGCAGCTGGTGCCGCTGCTCGGGATCATCGAGGACGCGGTGAAGGCGCTGGCCTCGGACGGCCGCTGGCGGGTGCACCACGTCGGCACCATGGACCTGCTGCCCGCCAGGACCCAGACGGTCCTCAAGGAGGCCGAGGAGTCCACGCGGGGCAACGCCGGGATACTCGTCAACGTCGCCGTCGGCTACGGCGGCCGCCAGGAGATCGCGGACGCGGTCCGCTCCCTCCTCCTGGACCACGCCGAGCGCGGCACCAGCTTCGAGGAGCTGGCCGAGACCGTCTCCATCGACCTCATCTCGGAGCACCTGTACACCCGCGGCCAGCCCGATCCCGACCTGGTGATCCGCACCAGCGGCGAGCAGCGCCTCTCCGGCTTCATGCTGTGGCAGAGCGCGCACTCGGAGTACTACTTCTGCGAGGTCCACTGGCCGGCCTTCCGCAAGGTCGACTTCCTGCGCGCGCTGCGCGACTACGCGGCCCGGCACCGGCGCTACGGCGCCTGAGCCCCCGCACCCCCTCGGGCCCCGGGGGAGTCACCGGACGTTCACGAACACGCCGTCATATGCCGTGGCATGGCGAGGAGTGTTCGAGGGAATAAGCCTGGTGAAGTGAGCGGCACGGAGACCGCCACCCGGGAGGCCCCTTGCACCAGGACGACCGTGCGGGACACGCACGGGAGACGCGGAGGGCCGGCGTTCGGCCCGCGCTGGGCGGTCCGATCCCGGTCCCATTCCGCCGCGACACCGGTTGTTCCGTCGCACCCCGGCCTCATACGGGTCTTCAGAGGGGGTCAGTCCTTCCGTGGTGACCAGCACGAAGCGCCGCCTTTCCGACCGGCGCACCTATGTACTCGACACCAGCGTCCTGCTCGCCGACCCCAAGGCGATGTCCCGCTTCGAGGAGCACGAGGTCGTGCTCCCCATCGTGGTGGTGACCGAGCTGGAGGCGAAGAGGCACCACCCCGAGCTCGGCTACTTCGCCCGGCAGGCGCTGCGCCTGCTCGACGACTTCCGGGTCCGGTACGGCCGCCTTGACGCGCCGCTCCCGATCGGGGACCTCGGCGGCACGCTGCGGGTCGAGCTCAACCACTCCGACCCCTCCGTCCTGCCGGCCGGCTACCGGCTGGGCGACAACGACTCCCGGATCCTCGCGGTCGCGCGCAACCTCCAGGCGGAGGGGTACGACGTCACCGTCGTCTCCAAGGACCTGCCGCTGCGCATCAAGGCGTCCTCGGTGGGCCTGCTCGCCGAGGAGTACCGCGCGGAGCTCGCCATCACGGACGCCAACGGCTGGACCGGGATGTCCGAGCTGGCCCTCTCCGCCGAGCAGATCGACCTCCTCTACGACGAGGAGCGGCTGTACGTGCCCGAGGCGGCCGAGCTGCCCGTCCACACCGGCCTGGTGCTCCAGTCGGAGCGCGGCAAGGCCCTCGGCCGGGTCGGCGCGGACGGGAACGTGCGGCTGGTCCGCGGCGACCGGGAGGCCTTCGGGATCCGCGGCCGCAGCGCCGAGCAGCGCGTCGCCCTCGACCTGCTGCTCGACCCGGACGTCGGGATCATCTCGATGGGAGGCCGGGCCGGCACCGGCAAGTCGGCGCTCGCGCTCTGCGCGGGCCTGGAGGCGGTCCTGGAGCGCCGGCAGCACCAGAAGGTGATGGTCTTCCGTCCGCTGTACGCGGTCGGCGGCCAGGACCTCGGCTATCTGCCGGGCAGCGAGTCCGAGAAGATGAGCCCGTGGGCGCAGGCGGTCTTCGACACGCTCTCGTCGGTCGCGGGCCGCGAGGTGATCGAGGAGGTGCTGTCCCGGGGAATGCTGGAGGTCTTGCCGCTCACCCACATCCGGGGCCGCTCGCTCCACGACGCCTTCGTCATCGTCGACGAGGCCCAGTCCCTGGAGCGAAACGTCCTGTTGACCGTTCTGTCCCGTATCGGCGCGAATTCGCGGGTGGTGCTCACCCATGACGTCGCCCAGCGGGACAACCTCCGGGTGGGGCGGTACGACGGAGTCGTGGCCGTGGTCGAGAAGCTGAAGGGGCATCCGCTCTTCGCGCACGTCACCCTGACCCGTTCCGAGCGCTCCCCGATCGCGGCCCTGGTGACCGAGATGCTGGAGGACAGTCACCTGTAGTCCGATTCATACCGTTTGGCTCCCGTACGGGAGTTGGCGCCGCCCGGCGAAGCGCAGGAGCTTAGCCGGGCGGCGCCCCGCTGTCCGCAACATCCGTCAAAACACCTGCGTCCAATGAGGTGTGAGCTTTCACACGCAACACGGAATTGCCTTGCGGCGTCCGCGTCCGGCAAAGTCTTGCTTCCGTCAGGCCCCGCATACGGCACCCGTGCATCCTCGATCCCTTCGAGCGCACACCGCACCACCGCACAACTCCACAGACGTCGCCGTATGCCGCCCACAGCACCACGGGCCCGTGTCTTCTGTGACCGGTACGACGAAGACCAGCGCCAGGGGCACGATTTCGCCCGCGAGGTCACCACTGCGGGTGATGCTGGAAGGAAACCGTGTGAGCCGGATCTCGGTCCGGGGATTCGCGGTGGCATCTGCCACTGCGGTCACCACCGTCGGCGCCGTCGTCGGCGTCGCCACGGGCAACGCAGCCCAGGCCACCTCCGACGACAACTTCGAGGCCACCGCGGCCGACAGTACGCTGCTCGCGGACATTCCCGCGGGTGCCCAGGCCCAGGTCCAGGTCGCCTCCCTCGCGGAGCAGGCCGACGTCCAGGCCGCCGCCGCGGACGCCACCGCGCGCAAGGACGCCGAGGAGGCCGCCCGCCTCAAGGCCGCCCAGGACGCGGAGGCGAAGAAGAAGGCCGCCGACGAGAAGGCCGAGCGCGAGAAGAAGGAGCGCGAGGAGCGCGAGGCGCGGGAGGCCCGCGAGAAGGCCGAGGCCGAGCGCGCCAGCCGCGACGCCGTCCGCGACGCGTCCAGCTTCGCCGCCCAGGGCTCGTACTCCGTCTCCGAGGTCAAGGCGATCGCCCGCCAGATGGTCCCGGCCGCGCAGTTCCAGTGCTTCAGCAACATCGTGGACCACGAGTCCAGCTGGAACTACCGGGCGCAGAACCCTTCCTCCGGTGCCTACGGCCTCGTCCAGGCGCTGCCGGGCTCCAAGATGTCCTCGGCCGGCGCCGACTGGCAGACCAACCCCGCCACCCAGATCAAGTGGGGCCTCAGCTACATGAACGGCCGCTACGGCAGCCCCTGCGGCGCCTGGTCGTTCTGGCAGGCCAACCGCTGGTACTAGGCCGGCACCCGCTCAACCCCGGGAAGCCCCGCACCGTCCTACGGTGCGGGGCTTCCTGCGTGTAGGTTGCCAGGGACCGAACGGGGGGAAGAGGAACGAGATGTCGAGACTGCCAGGATGGCTGAGCCGACTGCGCGAGGGCATCAGCCGGGTGGGAGCGGAGCTGGACGCCCGACGCGCGGAGGCTGCCGAGGACACGGAGCACCACCGGCCGGCCGGACACGCCGGACCGGCCGACGGACCGGCGCCGGGGCGCCCGCCGACCGGGGAGAAACCTTCCGGTGAGGCCGCCGCCGAGCCGTCGGCCGGCGGGGACTCCGCCGTCGCCGTGACCGCCACCGTGCCCGCGCCGCCGGCGTACGCGCCCGCCGTCCCCGCCCGCCCCGACCCGGTCTCCGCCATCCCGTGGGGACTGCGGGTCGCCGGCGAGGCCGGCTGGCGGCTGCTCGTGCTCGCCGGAACCGTCTGGGTCCTGATGCGGGTCATCAGCTCCGTCCAGCTCGTCGTCCTCGCCTTCGTCGCCGCCCTCCTGGTGACCGCGCTGCTCCAGCCCACCGTGGCCCGGCTGCGCACCATGGGAGTGCCGCGCGGGCTCGCCACCGCCATCACCGCCATCTCCGGCTTCGTCGTCATGGGGCTGGTCGGCTGGTTCGTGGTGTGGCAGGTGATGGACAACATCGACAACCTCACCGACCGGGTCAGGGACGGCATCGAGGAGCTCAAGCGCTGGCTCCTCGACAGCCCCTTCCACGTGACCGAGCGTCAGATCAACGACATCGCGAAGAACCTCAGCGACACCATCGGCGCCAACGCCGAACAGATCACCTCCGCCGGCCTCCAGGGCGTGACCGTCGTCGTCGAGACCATGACCGGCATCCTGCTCGCCATGTTCTCCACCCTCTTCCTGCTCTACGACGGGAAGAGGGTCTGGGAGTGGACGCTGAAGCTCGTCCCCGCGCAGGCGCGGCCCGGGGTCGCTGGCGCCGGTCCGCGCGCCTGGCGGACCCTCACCGCCTATGTGCGCGGCACCGTCCTGGTCGCCCTCATCGACGCGGTCTTCATCGGCCTCGGCCTGTACTTCCTTGAAGTGCCGATGGCGGTCCCGCTCGCCGTCTTCATCTTCCTCTTCGCCTTCATCCCGCTCGTCGGCGCCGTCATCTCCGGCGCCCTCGCGGTGCTGGTCGCCCTCGTCACCAACGGCGTGTTCACCGCGCTGATGGTGCTTGTGGTGGTCCTCGCCGTGCAGCAGATCGAGGGCCACGTCCTCCAGCCGTTCATCCTCGGCCGGGCCGTCCGCGTCCACCCGCTCGCCGTGGTCCTCGCGGTCGCCGCGGGCGGGCTCACCGCCGGCATCGGCGGCGCCGTCGTCGCGGTCCCGCTCGTCGCGGTCGCCAACACCGTCGTCGGCTACCTGAAGGCGTGGAGCCAGGAGCCGGCGCTGCTCACCTCGCCCGAGCCGCGCGGCGCCACCGCCTTCGAGGTGGCCCCGACACCGGCGCCGGGTTCCGCCGACCGGAAGGGCCCGGCGTGATATCCGAACCCGAACTGGAGGGCGGCGCCCCCTTCGAGACGGCAGAGGTGCTGACCGAGGAGCGGGCCCCGCGCCCCCCGCGCCCGCGACGGGGCCGTATGCCCTGGCTGTGGGCGCTCGGCGGCGCTGCGATCGCCTCGGCGGTGTGGGGCGCCGGGCTGTACGCGTTCGCCGGGCGGCAGCCGGAGGGCGTGGACCTGCGGGGGTACACGTCGGTCGAGGACCTGTGCGCGCGGGCCGAACTGAAGAGCCTGGAAGCCGTGCTCGGCGACCGGAGCGGCTCCGGGGCGGGCCCGTACCTGGACGAGCCGACGCTGAGCGAGAGCTCCTGCTCGGTGAACTTCGGCAAGGGGGAGCGCGAGCAGGACGTCCAGATCACCTACACCCTGCACAAGCAGATCGATCCGGGGCCCGAGTTCGCCGCGCGGGCGAAGCAGGTCGACCTGATCGAGCCGGTCGGGGGCGTCGGCGAACAGGCGTTCTTCAGCGGCAGCGAGGACGGTGGAACGCTGCGGGTGCTCGACGGGCAGGCCGTCCTGGAGTTCTCCCTCTACCGCACCTACATCGAGAACGAGAAGGGCCAGACGGTCGAGCGCGGGGCGCCCGACCTCTCCGGGCTCGACGTCCCGCTGACCCAGGACGCCCTCGCGCTGCTCGCGGCGCTCCGGAAGTGACAGCGGGAAGGGCCCCGGAGCACGCATGCTCCGGGGCCCTTCCCGTACATCCAAGGCGTCCTACTCGGCGAGGACGGCCTCCGCGTCCAGGGTGACGGCGACCGCCTGGATCACCGCGGCGATCTTGAACGCCTCCTGGATCGTCTCGCGGTCGACGCCGGCCTTGCGCAGGACCTGCTCGTGCGAGTCCAGGCACTGGCCGCAGCCGTTGATCGCGGAGACGGCGAGCGACCAGAGCTCGAAGTCGACCTTCTCGACGCCCGGGTTGCCGATGACGTTCATCCGCAGGCCGGCCCGCATCGTCCCGTACTCGGGGTCCGACAGCAGGTGCCGGGTCCGGTAGAAGACGTTGTTCATCGCCATGATGGCGGCGGCGGACTTGGCGGCCTGGTACGCCTCGGGCTTCAGGTTCGCCTGGGCCTCGGGCTCCAGCTCCTTCAGCACCTTCGGCGAGCGCGAGGCGATCGCGCAGGCGAGGACGGTGCCCCACAGCTGCTGCTGCGGGAGCTCGCTGTTGCCGATGACCGAGCCGAGGTTCAGCTTCAGGTCCTTGGCGAAGTCCGGTATGGCGGCCTTCAGCTCATCGAGGGCCATGCTCACTCACCGGCCAGGAGCTTGCCGGCGTCGAGGGTGTCCTCGCCCTTGTTCCAGTTGCACGGGCAGAGCTCGTCGGTCTGGAGGGCGTCGAGGACCCGCAGGACCTCCTTGGGGTTACGGCCCACGGAACCGGCGGTCACCATGGTGAACTGGATCTCGTTGTTCGGGTCCACGATGAAGACCGCGCGCTGGGCGAAGCCGTCCTCGCCGCGGACGCCGCAGTCGCTCATGAGCTCGTGCTTCGAGTCGGCGAGCATCGGGAAGGGCAGGTCACGCAGGTCGGCGTGGTCCTTGCGCCAGGCGTGGTGGACGAACTCGGAGTCGCCGGAGACGCCGAGGATCTGGGCGTCGCGGTCGGCGAACTCGTCGTTCAGCTTGCCGAACGCGGCGATCTCGGTCGGGCAGACGAAGGTGAAGTCCTTCGGCCAGAAGAACACCACGCGCCACTTGCCCTCGTAGGACTTGTGGTCGATCTGCTCGAACTCCTTGCCGCTCTCCAGCGACACACAGGCGGTCAGGTCGTAGGTGGGGAACTGGTCACCGACAGTGAGCACGCGCTCTCCTTGCACAGGTCGGAAGCATCCCTTTTGAGCGCTTCCGTGAGGGGTTGGACGTCTCACATACTGGCACGGAGTGCATTGATCAGTGAAATAGCTAGAGTGGGTCGTGTTGATCGAAGGTGGTTATCAGTGGTTCCCGTCCGACGCGTGAAGCAACCCAGCCTGTCCCAGCTCAGAGCCTTCGCGGCGGTCGCGGAGCACTTGCACTTCCGGGACGCCGCGGCGGCGATCGGGATGAGCCAGCCGGCTCTTTCGGGCGCGGTTTCGGCTCTCGAAGAGGCACTCGGTGTCCAGCTCCTGGAGCGTACGACACGGAGAGTGCTGCTCTCGCCCGCCGGGGAACGGCTCGCGGCCCGGGCCCACGTGGTGCTCGACGCCGTCGGGGAGCTGATGGAGGAGGCCGAGGCCGCGCAGGCGCCGTTCACCGGGGTGCTGCGGCTCGGCGTGATCCCGACGGTCGCGCCCTATCTGCTGCCGACCGTGCTGCGGCTCGTCCACACCCGCTACCCGCAACTCGACCTCCAGGTCCACGAGGAGCAGACCGCGTCCCTCCTGGAGGGGCTCGCCGCCGGCCGGCTCGACCTGCTGCTCCTCGCCGTACCGCTCGGGGTGCCCGGTGTCGTCGAGCTCCCGCTGTTCGACGAGGACTTCGTCCTGGTGGCGCCCGAGGGGCACCCGCTGGCCGGCCGGGACGACATCCCGCGCGAGGCCCTCAGGGAGCTGCGGCTGCTCCTCCTCGACGAGGGGCACTGCCTGCGCGACCAGGCGCTCGACATCTGCCGCGAGGCCGGGCGGGAGGACGGCGCCGAGGTCACCACCACGGCCGCCGGCCTGTCGACCCTGGTCCAACTGGTGGCCGGCGGGCTCGGCGTGACGCTGCTGCCGCGCACCGCGGTCACCGTCGAGACCGCCCGCAACACGGCCCTGAGCACCGGCTCCTTCACCGCCCCGGCGCCCACCCGCCGGATCGCCCTCGCGATGCGGGCCGGCGCGGCCCGGCACTCCGAGTTCGAGGAGCTGGCGGGGGCGTTGCGCGAGGAGCTGGCGGCGCTGCCGGTACGGGTGCTGGGCGCGGATTCCTGAGACGCGCGGGGCGGGCTCCCGAGAGCCCCCTTCCCGAGACGCGCGGGCGCGGGCTCCCGAAACCCCCCGGTATCGGGAACCCGCGCCCTCTCCCTCGTACATCCGACCGAGGGGTCACTCCGTGCGCAGGCCGTCCGCGCGCATCAGCCGCCACAGCGGTGGCAGGCTCAGCAGCGTCACGGTCGCGATCAGCCCGAGGCCGATCCCGACGACGGGCAGGAACGCCCACCAGTCCCGCACCTGCTGGCCGCCGAGGCGCAGCAGGACGACCCCGAGGGCGAGGCCGCCCGCCACGGCGAGCGCGAGCCCGAGGAGGATCGGCACCGCAGTCTGCCACAGCACCGACCAGCTCAGGGTGGAGCGCCGGGTGCCGAAGGCGACGAGCGAGGACAGCAGCCGCTTGCGGTCCCGGAGTTGCTCCAGGGTCGAGACCAGGAGCGAGGCCGCCACCAGGAGCATCGTCAGGGTGGAGCCGACGAGGATGCCGGTGCGGACGCTGGAGAAGGCCGCGTCCCGCTCGGTGTCCTTCAGGTCGTGGACGTAGGACGTCGGGTCGATGTCCGCCGCCGTGTTCCGCACGAGCTCGGCGGCGTCGGGCACGGACGGGTCGAGCCGGACCATGACCTGCGCGTCGGGTTCGTCGAGGACGGCCGTGCCGAGCGCGGACGGGGTGGCGAGCACGCCGTACTCGTACATGCCCGTGGGGGCCGGCCGGGAGTCGACGACCCGGGCGTCGGCGGGGATCCGCCACAGCGGCGGGGCGCCGGCGGGGCGCTTCGGCGCGTCCGGGTGGGGGTGCGGGTCGCGCAGGGCGACCGTGGCGCCGGGCCGGGCGGCCCGGGTGACGTGGGAGTCGTCCGGGTTGCCCTGCGCGCCGTGCGCGAGGAAGACGAAGACGTCTCCGTCCTCGCAGGACGGCAGCGTGGCGTACTCCCGCAGGGAGGCGCAGTCGCCGACCCGGAGCGAGGTCATGGGGGCGAACTCCTCGCCCTTCTTGAGCGGTCCGGGCCGCCATACGTTCGACTGGACGGTGCCGATCACTCCGGCGACGCCCTGGGTCCGCGCGACGCGGTCGATGACCGCGCGGGCCTCCGCCGCGGTCTCCGCGTCGGTGCCGAACACGATCTGGGCGCGGGACGAGTCCTCGCCGGTGAGCTGGGTGAAGTCGCTCTCCATCGCCTGGAAGAGCATCTGGAGCGCGATCGCCCCGGTGGCCGCGACGACGATGCCGCTGACCGCGCGGGCCGCCGTGCCGGAGCTCAGCTGGAGCCTGCGGACCGCGAGCTGCCAGGCGACGGGACCCGTGCCCAGCCGTTTGACGCCCGCCTCGACGAGCCACGGCAGGAGCGTGGTGAGGCCGATCAGGGCGAGCGTGGTGCCGGTGACGACGCCCACGGTGTCGAGGTCGGTCCGGGTCACCTCCACGTCGCCCATGAGCGGGACGAGGAAGGCGGCGCCGGCCGCGAGGAGCAGCAGCCGCCACCACAGTCGGCGGCGGCGCGGGGCGGAGGCGCGGACGACGCCGAGCGGCTCGACCACCACGCCCCGCATGGCGAAGAGGGTGACCACGACGGAGGCGACCGGGACGACGACGAGGACGAGCGCGGCGAGCGCGGGCATCGGCACGACGTCGCCCGGGTAGGCGTTGACGTCCCAGATGGTGAAGGCGCCCGCGAACTGCCGGGCCGCCGCGAAGAGTCCGAGGCCCACCAGGAGGCCGAGCAGCGCGCCGGCGAGGGATTCGCCGGCCGCGATCCGCCGGGTCGAGGCGGTGTCGGCGCCGATCAGCCGGAGCGCCGCGAGCCGCCGGTCGCGCTGCTCGCCGCCGAAGCGGACGGCGGTCGCGACGAAGACGAGCACCGGGAGGAGGAGTACGACGCAGGCGACGACGACGAGGAGGATCAGGAACGCGTTCATCGGTTCCTCGGGCACCGACCAGCCGTAGCGGGTGCCGCGCCCGTCGAGGTCGTCGGCGTCCAGGAAGGCGGCGTGGGCGACGTACCGCAGTTCGGCGGGGCCGATGAGGCCGGCCTCGCCGATCGTCCCGGCGACCCGGAACGGCAGCCGTTCCCTGAGGAGGGCGCCCTCGGGGGAGTCGAGCAGTTCGCCGAGCGCGGGGGAGACCAGCATCTCGCCGGCCTTCGGGAAGGCGTCGGCGCCCGGTGGGACCGGGGGCGCGTCGCCCTCGGGGCGCAGCAGCAGTCCGCTGACCACGTCGTCGCGGTAGACCGTGGTCCGCGAGAGGTGGAGGAAGGAGTCGGGCCGGGGCGAGGTGACCTGTTCGCTGCCGTCGACGGCGCGGACCGACTCCCGCACCTCCCGCTGGAAGAGCATGTTCGGGAAGGAGGCGGCGAGCAGCAGCAGCGCCACGCCGAAGCCGACGCCGGCCGCGGTGAGCAGCGTGCGGAGCACGCCCGAGCGGCCGCCGGAGGCGGCGAAGCGGGCGCCGAGGGCGAGGTCGCGGGCCCAGAGGCGGGGGCTCACGCGGCCCACTCCGTGGACCGGACCGCGCCGTCGCGGACGACGACCTCGCGGTCGGACCAGGCGGCGACGCGGGCCTCGTGGGTGACGAGGACGACGGCGGCGCCGGTGTCCCGGGACGCGTCGGTGAGCAGCCGCATCACCCGCTCGCCGTTGAGGGAGTCGAGGGCGCCGGTCGGTTCGTCGGCGAAGATCACGCGCGGGGCGGTGACGAGGGCGCGGGCGACGGCGACCCGCTGACCCTGGCCGCCGGATATCTCGCCGGGGCGCTTGGCGGCGGTGTCGTCGACCTCCAGGCGGGCGAGCCACTCGGTGGCCCGGGCCTCGGCGGCCTTGCGCCGCTCGCCGTTCAGCCGGAGCGGCAGGGCGACGTTCTCCACGCAGCTGAGCTCGGGGACGAGCTGGCCGAACTGGAAGACGAAGCCGAAGTCGGTGCGGCGCAGGGCGCTGCGGGCGCCGTCGGAGAGGGCGGTGAGGTCGCGCCCGTCGTAGGTGAGGGTGCCCGCGTCGGGGCGGACGATGCCCGCGAGGCAGTGCAGCAGGGTGGACTTGCCGGAGCCGGACGGGCCCATGACGGCGACGACCTCGCCGGCGCGCAGGGCGAAGTCGGCTCCGGAGAGGGCGGTGGTGGGGCCGTACGCCTTGGTCAGGCCCTCGGCACGGAGGAGGGTCACCGGCGGACCTCCTCGGCGAGCCGGTCGAGGCGGGCGGCGGTGAGTTCGAGCCAGCGCAGGTCGGCCTCCAGGTGGAAGAGGGCGTGGTCGCAGATGAGCTGGTCGGCGAGGTCGCCGTCCCTCTTGCGGCGGGTCAGCTCGCGCATCAGGCGCAGGTGCTCGGCGCGCTGGGTGTCGAGCAGCTCGGCAGCCCCGCGGCCGGTCATCAGGGCGAGGACGACCTTGGTGTAGAGCGTGGACTGGAGGTACGGCTCCGGCTTCTCGGGGGTCGCGAGCCAGGTGGCGACGTCGGTGATGCCGGCGTCGGTGATCGCGTACCGCTTGCGTTCGGGGCCGCCGCCGGCCTCGATGCCGTCGACGACGACGAGGCCGTTCTTCAGGAGGCGGGACATCGTCGAGTAGACCTGGCCGTAGTGGAGCGGCCGGTCGTGGCCGAACCGCTCGTCGAAGGCGCGCTTGAGGTCGTAGCCGTGGCGCGGTCCCGATTCGAGGAGTCCGAGGAGGGTGTGACCGATGGACATGGCGTCACTCTACACGGCGTGTATACGCGCGATGTATAGCCGGGTGGAGGGGTGTCGTCGGCGCCCGCGCGGGAAGACGGAGCCCCGGTGGAGCGGCAGGGGATCCGGAGGGGGAGTCGGCGGAGCGTGGAGGCGTCACCGAAGCGGAGTCATTCCTTCACGCAACCATCACCTCCGCCCGGGCGTCGGTTCCCCTGGGAGTGGGTGCTGATTCTCACGTCCCGAAAAGGCGTGATCGGTTGCCCTTTGTCCGCAGTGTCGGTGTTAGCTTGCTGAGCTGATCCGGCGCGCCGGACGATCGGGACGACGGGACACACGACGAGCGGAGCGACACACGACATGGGCCGACCGGACGCGAAGGCGAAGAAACGGGGCATACGCCGCCTCTTCACCTGGAAGAAGCTGCTGGGCACCTTCTTCCTGCTCTGCCTCATCGGTGTCGGCGGCCTCTACACCGTCTACCTCCTGGTCCCCGTGCCCACGGCCAACGCCGAGGCGACCATGCAGAGCAACATCTACAAGTACTCCAACGGCAAGATCCTCGCCCGCACCGGCGAGATAAACCGCGAGATCGTGGGCCTGGAGAAGATCCCGCTCCCCGTCCAGCGGGCCTTCGTCGCCGCCGAGAACAAGACCTTCTACAAGGACAACGGCGTCGACATCAAGGGCACCACCCGCGCCGCCTGGAACACCCTCACCGGCCAGGGCAAGCAGGGCGGCTCCACGATCACCCAGCAGTACGTCAAGAACTTCTACCTGAGCCAGGACCAGACGGCGACCCGCAAGCTCAAGGAAATGGTCATCGCCGTCAAGGTCGACGAGGAGATGTCCAAGTCCGACATCCTCGCCGGGTACATGAACACCAGCTACTACGGCCGCTCCGCCTACGGCATCCAGGCCGCCGCCCGCTCGTACTACGGCACCGACGCCTCCCGCCTCACCACCGCCCAGGGCGCCTACCTCGCCTCACTGCTCCAGGCCCCCAACCAGTACGACTGGACCTCCGCCAACGCCACCGGCCGCAAGCTCGTCGAGGAGCGCTGGAACTACGTCCTCGACAACATGGTCGAGATGGGCTGGCTCCCCGCCGCCGAGCGCGCCGGACTGAAGTTCCCCGTCCCGCGGGCCCCCAAGCCGCTCCCCGGCATGGAGGGCCAGACCGGCTACATCGTCGAGGCCGCCAACCAGGAGCTGATGCGCCAGGGCGTCAGCGAGGAGGACATCAAGGCCGGCGGCTGGACCATCACCCTCACCATCGACGAGGACAAGCAGAAGGACCTCGTCGCCGCGGTCGACAAGGAGCTGGAGTCCAAGCTCGACCGCAAGGGCGACAAGAAGGCCGCCACCGTCCAGGCCGGCGCCACCTCCGTCGACCCGAGGACCGGCGCGGTCGTCGCGATGTACGGCGGCGTCGGCGCCACCGAGCACTGGATGTCCAACGCCACCCGGCGCGACTTCCAGCCCGCCTCCACCTTCAAGCCGATCGTCCTCGCCTCCGCCCTCGACAACGAGGCCACCACCCAGGACGGACGCGAGATAGGCCTCGGCACGATCTACGACGGCGACTCCCGGCGCCCGGTCGTCGGCAGCAAGATCCCCTACGCCCCCGAGAACCAGGGCGACTACTCGTACGGCCCCGTCACCGTCCAGCGGGCCACCGACAAGTCCATCAACTCGGTCTACGCCCAGATGATCGTCGACGTCGGCGCCGAGAAGACCAAGAAGACCGCCCTCGACCTCGGCATGAAGGACGGCCAGGACTTCGCCCCCACCCCGGCCATGGCGCTCGGCACGATGGGCGCCTCCACCCTCGACATGGCCGGCGCCTACGCCACCCTTGACAACCACGGCCGGAAGGTCACCCCGTCCCTCGTCAAGGCGGCCCAGCACCGCGACCGCCGGGTCGCGACCGTCCGGCAGACCGGCGAGCAGGTCATCAGCCGCCGGGCCGCCGACACCGTCACCAAGGCCATGCGGGGCGTCGTCGAGAACGGCTCCGGCTTCCGCGCCGCCGGTGACTACGAGGCCGCCGGCAAGACCGGCACCTCCGAGAACAACCGCGCCGCCTGGTTCGTCGGCTACACCCCCGAACTGGTCACCGCCGTCGCCCTCTTCGGCGAGGACACCTCCGGCAAGATCGCCGAGCAGGTCACCCTCACCGACACCATCGAGCCCGGCCGCGCCAACGGCGGCGGTTTCCCGGCCAAGATCTGGGGCGCCTACACCGAGCGCGCCCTGAACGGCGGCTCCGACGCCGAGTTCGACCTGGAGACCGACGGCGGCTGGGACGGCGACAGCCGCCTGCCGACCGGGACGAGCTCGCCGACCGCGACCGAGGAGCCCACCGAGGAGCCGACGGAGACGGCCACGACCCCGCCGGCCCGCACCCCCACCGCGCCGACCACCCCGCCCACGACGCCGCCGACGACCCGGCCGACGCCCACCCGGACGCCCACCACCACCCCGCCGGACCCGACCCGCGAGCCCACCGGCGAGCCGACCAACACGGCGACCGTCCAACCCCCGGACGGCGGCGGCCCGGACGGCGACGAGGGCACCGTCCGGCCCGACCGCACCACCCAGCAGCCCCGCTGACGTACGCGATTTCCGTACGCGACTTCCGTACGCGACGAAGGCCGGCCCCCACCACGGGGGCCGGCCTTCGTCGCGTACGGCGGTCAGACGCGCGTCGACAGCTCGAACCAGACGACCTTGCCGCCCGACAGCCGGGTCGCGCCCCAGCGCCGCGCCAGCCGGTTCACCAGGAACAGGCCGCGCCCGCCCTCGTCCGTATCGCGGGCCCGCCGCTGCCGTGGCAACTGCGGGGAGTCGTCGCCGACCTCGCAGCGCAGCACGTCCGTCCGCAGCAGCCGCAGGGTCACCGGCCGCTCCGCGTACCGCACCGCGTTCGTCACCACCTCGCTGATCAGCAGCTCCACCGAGTCCGTCAGCTCCTCCAGGTCCCACCGGGCCAGCGCCCGGCGGGCGAGCCGGCGGGCCCGGCCCGGGGCCGCGTCCTCCGGATCCAGGAACCAGTACGCCACGTCGCTCGGCGCGATCCCGTCGAAGCGGGCCGCGAGCAACGCGATGTCGTCGTCCCGGTCGCCGGGACCCAGCATGTCGAGCACGTCGTCGCAGAGCGCCTCCAGCGGCGGCGCGTGGTCGGGCCCGGTCAGCTGGGCCGCCGCCGTCAGCCGCTCCCGCAACAGCTCGATGCCGGTCCACACGTCCCGCAGCCGGGACTCCACCAGACCGTCCGTGTACAGCAGCAGCGTCGCACCGGCCGGGGCGTCCAGCTCGACCGCCTCGAAGTCCACGCCACCGACCCCGATCGGCGCGCCCGCGGGCACCCGCAGCACCTCCGCGTGCCCGTCCAGATGGAGCAGTATCGGCGGCGGATGACCGGCGTTGGCGACCGTGATCCGGTGCGAGACCGGGTCGTACACCGCGTACATGCAGGTCGCCATCCGGTTCTCGCCTAGCCGCTGGGCCTGCTCGTCGAGGTGGTGCAGCACCTCCTGCGGCGGCAGGTCGAGCCCGGCCAGGGTCTGCGCGGTGGTGCGCAACTGGCCCATGATCGCCGCCGACGTCATGGAGTGGCCCATGACGTCCCCGACGACCAGGGCGACCCGGCTGCCGGGCAGCGGGATCGCGTCGTACCAGTCGCCGCCCACCCGGGCCGTCTCGGCCGCCGGCAGGTAGCGGGAGGCGAGCTTCACGCCGGTCGGCTGCGGCAGCGAGTCCGGCAGCATGGTGCGCTGGAGCTCGTCCGCGATGTACGCCTCCCGGCCGTACAGCACCGCCTTGTCGATGCCGAGCGCGGTGTGGGTGGCCAACTGGGCGCCGACCAGCAGGTCGTCCGGGTCGAAGGCGGGCTGCTCGGAGCGGCGCAGGAAGACGGCCGCGCCGATCACCCGGCGGCGGCCGCGCAGCGGCGCCAGTATGGCCCGAAGGCCGCGCGGCAGCGGATGGTCGGGTCCCAGGAGCTCGCCGAGCGCGGCCCGGGCGGCCGCGGAGTCGCCGAAGACCGGCCGGACCCCGCGGAGCACCTCGGCCAGGGCGCTGCCGGAGCGCACCTCGCAGAGCTCGGCCGCGGGCGTCGGGTCGGGATCGGGCACGAGGACGAGCTCGTCGCCCTCCAGGTCCGTTAACCGCAGCCGGTCCGTGCGGCGCAGCCGCAGCACGAAGGGTGCCACCGGCCGCTCGTCGCCGACCGGCAGCGGATCGCGGAGGTAGACGAGGATCTCGTCGGAGAAGGCCGGCACGGTGGCGCGGCACAGGCCGAGGACGATCTCGTCGGGATCGAGGCCGCGGGCGATCCGCCGGGTCGCGGCGCCGACGAAGCGCAGCCGGTCGCCCTCGCGCCGCCCGGCCGGTTCCGCCCCCTTGGGGGAGACGGCGACGGCGACCGCGGGCGCCGAAGGGCCCGGCACCGACGGGGGCTCCGGCGGCTGCGCCGGCTGCTGCGCGGGGAGGTCGGAGGGCAGGCCGGCGGGCGCGGCCTCCTGGCGAGGCCGCGTCTGTTCCTGGGGCCGGTCGGCCAGCGGCTGCCGGCCTTCGTGGGAGGTGGGATGCTCCGTCACGCGTGGGATTCCGTCCGTCCGGGCCGGTGGTGCGATGCACTCGCTCTTCTCGCCGATGCCGCGCCTCCGGCGGGGATAAACCCTCCGGCGGCGGTGTTCGCGGTGGATACGGACGATCCGCGGACCGCGGCAGGGGCGGGGGGAGTGCGACCCGGGCACAGCTCCGGCACTGCTCCTCCCCCTCATCGATGACGTGCGGTGACGTGTGGTCAGTTGCTGCGCTGCGTTCGGTCGGTGACGTGGTGTCCGCCCGTTGTCGGCCGTGCGGAGGACGATCCTACGTTTCGACCCGGGGGGCGCGGCAAGGGTCTCATGGAGCGGTGTGCGCCGGGGTGCGATCCCAGTCCGCCGGCAGGGCGGGGACGGTCCAGGAGGGATCGGGCCGCCACTCCTCCCAGCCGTCCCGGAAGGGGGTTCCCCAGCTTTCCACCAGCCGTACGGCCGCCGCGCCGGCCTCCCGCACCCGGGCGGCGGCGGCCGGGTCCATGAGCCCGGCGCGCTGCGCCTGCTCGAACTCGTCCTCGTCCCGCCAGAGCCAGCTGCGGTCGGGGTAGACGGAGATGTCGAGGAAGTGGTCCTCGGAGTCGACGCCGCCGGCCCAGCGGCGGCGCGGCTCCTCCAGGTTGACGTACCAGCTGCGGAAGCGCCAGCCGCGCTCCCAGAAGAGCCAGACCGACCACGGGTCGCCGGGGCGCGCCAGTTTGAGGACCCCACTGCCGGCCCAGCGGGCGCGCTCGGTGGTGCGGGGCGCGGTGTAGCGGGTGGCGAGCGGCTCGTCGTGGACGGAGGTGCCGTCGGCGAGGACCGGCCGGACGCACTCGGTGCCGGGCGCCATCCACACGGCGAGCAGGTCTGGGGTGTCGCGGACCACGGTCACCGGCCGGCAGATGTGCACCTCGTCGGTGCCGACGCCACGGTAGCGCCACAGGATGTGCTCCCCGGGCGCCCAGCGCCGGATGTCGTCGTCCGAACCGTCCGCTCCTGTCATGCGCAGATCTTAGGGGCGCGCTCCCACCGGCGCTGCGGTACAGGTCACGCTTGAGTCACCCGGGGGCGGCCCCGGGTTCGGACCGGGGACACCTCCGGGTCATGTCGGGGTCACGGCCGGGTCATGCGCAGGACGTCGAGGGCCTCGTCGAGCTGGGCGAGGGTGAGGTCGCCGCGGTCCACGTAGCCGGACTCCAGGACGACCTCGCGGATGGTCTTCCGCTCGGCCAGCGACCGCTTGGCGACCTTCGCGGCCTCCTCGTAGCCGATGTACTTGTTGAGCGGAGTGACGACGGAGGGGGAGGACTCGGCGTACTCGCGGGCGCGTTCGACGTTGGCCGTGATGCCGTCGACGGTGCGGTCGGCGAGCAGCCGGGAGGCGTTGGCCAGGAGTCGTACGGACTCGAGGAGGTTCTTGGCCATCACCGGGAGCATCACGTTGAGCTCGAAGTTCCCGGCCGCGCCGGCCACGGCGACGGTGGTGTCGTTGCCGGTGACCTGGGCGGCGACCATGAGGACGGCCTCGGGGATCACCGGGTTGACCTTGCCGGGCATGATCGAGGAGCCGGGCTGGAGGTCGGGGAGGTTGATCTCGGCCAGTCCGGTGCGGGGGCCGCTGGACATCCACCGCAGATCGTTGGCGATCTTCGTGAGGGAGACGGCGATGGTCCTGAGGTGGCCGGACGTCTCCACCAGGCCGTCCCGGGCGCCCTGCGCCTCGAAGTGGTCGCGGGCCTCGGTGAAGGGCAGGCCGGTGGTGCGGGCGAGCTCGGCGACGACGGCGGCCGAGAAACCGGGCGGGGTGTTGATCCCGGTGCCCACGGCCGTGCCCCCGAGGGGGAGTTCGGCGAGCCGGGGGAGGGCGGAGCGCAGCCGTTCGATCCCGTACCTGACCTGGGCCGCGTAGCCGCCGAACTCCTGGCCCAGGGTGACCGGGGTGGCGTCCATCAGATGCGTACGACCCGACTTCACGACCGTCGCGAATTCGGCCGATTTTCGCTCCAGGGCGGCGGCCAGGTGGTCGAGCGCCGGGATGAGGTCGTGGGTGACGGCGGCGGTGGCGGCGATGTGGATGGAGGAGGGGAAGACGTCGTTGGACGACTGCGAGGCGTTCACGTGGTCGTTGGGGTGGACGGCCCGGTCGGCCGGCAGCCGCTCACCGGCCAGGGTGGCGAGGACCTCGTTGGTGTTCATGTTGGAGGAGGTGCCGGAGCCCGTCTGGAAGACGTCGACCGGGAAGTGGTCGTCCCAGCGGCCCTCGGCGACCTCCGCGGCGGCGGCCGCGATGGCCTCCGCGCGGTCCCGGTCGATCACCCCGAGCTCGGCGTTGACGGTGGCGGCGGCGGCCTTGACGCGGGCCAGCGCCTCGATGTGGGCGCGCTCCAGGCGCTGCCCGGAGACCGGGAAGTTCTCCACCGCGCGCTGGGTCTGCGCCCGCCACTTGGCGTGCGCGGGGACCCGTACCTCGCCCATGGAGTCGTGCTCGGTCCGGTAACCGTCTTCGTTGCTCATGATCCGTCAACCTCCTGGCCGTGTTCACCGGGGGGCGACCGCCGAAACCCCCGAAAAACTTGAGCACTTGTCTTGTTCGATGTATTCCCAAGGCGTCTACCGGCCAGTAAAAACCGTGGGTAACCCCACTTCCAGGAGGCGCAATGACGCGCACCAGGTACAGACTCCGGTGGCCCATCGCCGCCGTCGCCGCGGCGGCCGCCGCCCTCGGCTCCCTGACCGCCGCCCCCGCCGGAGCGGCCGACACCGGTACGAGGGCCGCCGTCGCCTCCGTACCCCTCCCGCCCGAGCTGGAGGCGATCCGGGCGGCCGAGGCCACCAAGATCTACGGCAGCCCCGAGGAACGCCCGATCGACCAGCGCAAGACCGGCCTGATCTCGCTCGGCGACAGCGAGATCTCCGGCGAGGGCGTGGGCAGCTACGAGCCTCCCACCAACGGCCCCACCAACTGGTGCCACCGCTCGCCCGACGCCGCCATCCACCGCACCGGCATCCCCGCGGACCTCACCTTCAACGTCTCCTGCTCCGGCGCCTACACCGGCAACATCCGGATCGGCGGGAGCAAGCAGTACGCGGACGAGCTGGTCCAGAGCGACAACCTCGCCGTCAAGGCCCGCAACACCCGGATCAAGATGGTCCTCCTGGTCGCCGGCGCCAACGACGACCTGCAGTTCGGACCCGTCATGACCGACTGCGTCACCCGCTTCGTCCTCAGCCAGGGCGCCTGCGAGCCCAAGTACGCCCCCGGCTGGCAGTCCCGCGTCGACGCCCTCGTCCCCAAGGTCGAGCAGACCGTCCGCGACCTGAAGTCGGTGATGCGGGACGCCGGGTACGCCGACGGCGACTACAAGCTCGTCGTCATGGGCTACCCCAGCCCCATCGGCCCCGACTTCTACGACAACCCGAACTTCTCCGGCAAGCTGGCCTGCGGCGGCATGGGCTACGACTCCGACACCAAGTGGGGCCGCAACACCGCCGTGCCCGCCTTCGAGCGCGGCATGCGCAAGGTGGCCGCCGCCACCGGCGCCGTCTACCTCGACAACTCGCGGCTCTTCCACGGCCACGAGGTCTGCATGGAGGACACCTGGGCCCGGGGCCTGTACATCGACCTCTCCAAGCCCGGCGGCATCGACGAGAACTCCACCCGCCAGTCCTTCCACCCCAACAAGGGCGGCCACGCCGCCTTCGCCTCCTGCCTGACCCAGCTCTACGGCTCCGGCCTGCGCGAGGCGAGCTGCGCCGACGTGAACTCCTCCGGCACCCCGACGCTCTTCCCGTTCGCCTGGGACGACGTCTACAAGCCGCTGCGGAACGGTGCCACCGGCGACTGCCTCGACGTGAACGCAGCCGAGTCCGCCAACGGCACCGCCGTCCTCGGCTGGGACTGCCACGGCGGACGCAACCAGGGCTGGTGGTACGACTCCGCCCGCAAGACCCTGCACACCGAACTCACCCAGGACCGCTGCCTGGACGTGCCCGGCGCCGCCTACCAGGCCGGCAAGGCGCTCATCGTCTGGAACTGCAGCGGCGCCGCCAACCAGAGGTTCGTCCGCGACGGCGCCACGATCCGGCCCGCCGCCGCGACCGGCCTCTGCCTCACGCAGGGCGCCGCGAAGGAGCCGGTGCGGCTCCAGACCTGCGACGGCTCGACGAACCAGCGGTTCGCCTAGCCCCCGGAACGCCGTGGCCCCCGTCCGGTGCGGGACGGGGGGCACGGCTTTTGTGTGTGCGGGGGTGGGGGGCAGGGCTTTTGCGGGTGGTGGGACGGGGTCGTGGGTCTGTCCACGCCGGGACGGGGTCCGGGGGTCTGCCCCCTGTCGCCTCAGGTGAGCTTGAGCGTCGACTTCGCCAGTTCGTACGCGGCGACCACCGCGTCCTCCTCCGCGTCCAGGCCCCCGAGCTCCACGATCACGACCGTGCCCTTCGGGGCCGCCACCGCGAAGGAACGCCCGTCCCGCCAGGCCTCGTCGAGCGCGCTGTACACCGAGTAGCGGGCCTCCACGGCGGGCACCGCGCCCGCCTTCACGTCGGTGAGGACGAGCTCCTTGCTCTCGTCCTCCTCGACGAAGGCCTTCAGCGCGCCCCGGACCGGCCCCTTCGGCGCCGTCCACACCCGCACGAAACCGATGTCCGGGGTCCCCTCCGACTTCGCCTCGCACACGATCGTGGCCGGCCCCTGCTCCACCAGCGCGGCGAAGTCCGGGTCGTCGGGCTTCTCGACCGTCTCCGGCTCCCAGCCCTCCATGAGGGAGAAGGAGACGGGCAGCGCGCAGGCGGTGCCGGGCCCGCCGACCGACACGGCGGCCTTCGGCGAAGGCGTCGCCGCCGGCGACTTCGCCGCGGTCGTCGGGGCCGCCGCCGGCGCGACCGCCTCCGGGGTCGTCCCGCAGGCGGTCAGCAGGGCCGCCGCGAGCAGGGCGGTACGCAGAAGGGGGGCTCTACCTGGCATGGCCCCATCATCCACGACGGCGTGCGTCACCCGGACGGCGGCAGCACAATGTGAGGACGGCCCGAAGGGGGGAAGTCCACACCCCGCCAGGGAGGCAGTCCATGAGCCGGAGCTTCAGGAGGATCGGCGCCCTCGGCGCCGCGACGGTCGCGGCCGTCACCTTCGCGTCCGCCGCACCGGTCGCGGCCGCACCCGCCGTGCCCGCCGACGGGTACGAGTTCACCCTGTACGCCAAGGAGGTCCCGGGCGACGACGGAGGACCCGGCTCGTCACCCGAGGTCGGCGACTCCTTCGCCTTCGCCGACGACCTCTCCCGCACCAAGGGCGGGGAGAAGATCGGCCGGGACGGCGTGGGCTGCACCGTGGTCCGCACCGGCGACCCGATGGACGTGCTCTGCGTCGGCACCTTCGTCCTGAACGGCGGTCCCGGCGGCCAGCTCACCGGGCAGACCCTGCTCTCCGTCGACCCCTCGGACCAGGCTCCGGCCGCGTTCGACATCGCGGTCACCGGGGGCACCGGCGACTTCGAGAACGCCCGCGGCTGGATCCGCTCGACCCCGGACGGGGACTACTCGCGCCTGGAGTTCCACCTCACCCGGTAGGGGTTGCACCGGTACCCGGTCGGGGTTCCAGCTCACCCGGTGGGGGCGTCCCGTGGCGTGGGACGTCCCCCCGGGTGCTCCCGGGTCCGGCGCGACCGGGTGAGTCCCGCGCGACCGGGTGAGCCCGGCGGGTTCAGGAGAGCTTGCCGTAGTCCGGCAGCTTGAAGGCGCGCTCGGCGTGGCCGCCGACGATGTCGGTCGTGTTGTTCCCGATGTTCGCGATGATCGTGTAGCCCTTGGCCTCGATCTCGGCGCGCTTCTCCGTCTTGTAGGCGCTCACCTCGGCGAAGAGGTCGGGCAGCGAGCGCACGTACAGGCCGTCGACGGGGTAGCCGACCTGCTTGAGGTTCCACTCGGTGAGGGAGTGGATGATCCCCGGCCGCGCGGTCACGAAGAAGACCTTCACCCCGCGCGCGTGCGCGTCCCGGACCAGCGAGTGGATCTCGGGGATGGCCGGCGTCGGCAGCTCCCAGAACGGGTGGAAGTCCGTCTCCAGGGAGCTGTTGTCGATGTCGAGGACGATCGCCTGCTTCTCCGTGCCGGCGTCCTCGGCGCGCTCCTCGATGTACGGGCGGGCCTGGGCGACCACCGCGGCCACGTCCCGGCGCCAGGTCGTGTAGTCCACGCCCTCGATCGCGGCGGCGGAGGTGAGGTGGGTGTCGGGATCGGCGGCGGAGGCGGCGGGCGCGGGCCCGACGACGAGGAGCGCGGTGAGGCCGAAGAGGCCGGTGGCGGTGGCCGCGGACCTGGCGGAACGCGGGGAGGGCGTGGAGGGCATGGGGGGCTCCCGAGTGGTCGACCGTCTCAGTGGTTGACATGCTCGCGACCCATACTGACCAGTAAGTGGCCGGCTGACTACCAGTCGGTAGCGACTTTCGGAGCGGGACGTGACGGCGCCCCCGGTCCCTCCGCGCGGGGGACCGGGGGCGCCGACGTGCCACAGGGGGCAGGGAGCCCGGAGGGTTACGACAGCTGGGAGCCCTGGCGCACCGGGATGTGGGTGAACGTCGGCTCCGGCGCCGGGTTCTGGAAGAAGTCGTTGCCCTTGTCGTCGACGACGACGAACGCCGGGAAGTCCTCGACCTCGATCTTCCAGACGGCCTCCATGCCGTCCTCCTCGTTGTCCAGGACCTCGATCTTCTTGATGCAGTCCTGGGCGAGGCGGGCGGCGGGGCCACCGATGGAGCCCAGGTAGAAACCGCCGTGCGTGCCGCACGCGTCCGTGACCTGCTGCGAGCGGTTGCCCTTGGCGAGCATCACCATCGAGCCGCCCGCCGCCTGGAACTGCTCCACGTAACTGTCCATGCGGCCGGCCGTCGTCGGGCCGAAGGAACCGGAGGCGTACCCCTCGGGCGTCTTCGCCGGGCCCGCGTAGTAGACCGGGTGGTCCTTCATGTACTGCGGCATGTCCTCGCCCGCGTCGAGCCGCGCCTTGATCTTGGCGTGCGCGATGTCACGGGCGACGACCAGCGGGCCGGTGAGCGCGAGGCGCGTCTTGACCGGGTACTTGGTCAGCTCGGCCAGGATCTGGTCCATCGGCTGGTTCAGGTCGATCTTCACCACGTCGCCGTCCTCGGCGAGGTGCTCGTCCGTGGTGTCCGGCAGGAAGCGCGCCGGGTCGGTCTCCAGCTGCTCCAGGAAGACGCCCTCGGCGGTGATCTTCGCGACGGCCTGGCGGTCGGCCGAGCAGGAGACGGCGATCGCGACGGGCAGCGAGGCGCCGTGGCGGGGGAGGCGGACCACGCGCACGTCGTGGCAGAAGTACTTGCCGCCGAACTGCGCGCCGATGCCGATCTTCTGCGTCAGCTCGAAGACCTTCTCCTCCAGCTCCTTGTCCCGGAAGCCGTGGCCGGTGGCGGCGTCGCCCTCGGTCGGCAGCTCGTCGAGGTAGTGCGCGGAGGCGTACTTCGCGGTCTTCAGCGCGAACTCGGCGGACGTGCCGCCGACCACGATCGCCAGGTGGTACGGCGGGCAGGCCGCCGTGCCCAGCGAACGGATCTTCTCCTCCAGGAACTTCATCATGGACGCCTCGTTGAGGACGGCCTTCGTCTCCTGGTAGAGGAACGACTTGTTGGCCGAGCCGCCGCCCTTGGCCATGAAGAGGAACTTGTACGCGCCGCCGTCCGTCGCGTACAGCTCGATCTGCGCGGGCAGGTTCGAGCCGGTGTTCTTCTCCTCCCACATGGTGACCGGGGCCATCTGCGAGTACCGGAGGTTGAGCTTGGTGTACGCGTCGTAGATGCCCTTCGACAGGGCCTCCTCGTCGCGGCCCCGCGTCAGCACGTTCTGACCGCGCTTGCCCATGACGATCGCGGTGCCGGTGTCCTGGCACATGGGGAGCACGCCGGCGGCGGCGATGTTCGCGTTCTTCAGCAGGTCGAGCGCGACGAACTTGTCGTTCGCCGACGCCTCCGGGTCGTCGATGATCTTCCGCAGCTGGGCCAGGTGGGCCGGGCGCAGGAAGTGCTGGATGTCGTGGATGGCCTCGGCGGCCAGCTTGCGCAGCGCCTCCGGCTCGACCTTGAGGAACGTACGGCCGTCGGCCTCGAAGGTGGAGACGCCCTCGGCGGTCACCAGGCGGTAGGGCGTGGTGTCCTCTCCGACGGGGAGCAGATCGGAGTACGCAAACTCTGGCATGACGGCAGCCATTCCTCACTCGGCAGACAGCAGCGCGCGCCTCCGTTGGCGGGCGCGCCCTCCAGCGTAGAACGCGGGCGCGACACCGATCCTGTGAGGTAAGGCTCACCCGGCACCGGGAACACGCCGAAGTGGAGTCTTCCGCGAGGGGAAGGCCCGCCGACAGGTTTCCGGGGGGAGGCGATCCGTTCTCGGCAAGTCCGGGTTGGGGGCGCTCGGTTTGGGCGGGGGCGACAGGGAGCGGCTCCTCCCGGGGGCGACGGGCTGGATCGGGCCGGGGCCGGGGCCGGGGCCGGGGCCGGGTACGGGTACGGGTCTGGGGTCCCGGGTCTGGATCGCGGGTCTCGGGTACGGGTCCCCGTGCGGTGCGGGTACGGGTTGGGGGCCCTGGGCCCGGTCCCCGTGCGGTGCGGGAGCGGTTTCGGGTCCCGGTGCGGGGCGGGGCAAGTCGTGTCCCCTAGGGGAGAGATGGGGGGTCGGATCCCTGGTCGCGACCTATCGCGTGTGCCAGGGTGGATGCGTGGACCTCGAAAAGCAGCCCGACCCCGCGCGGCCGTCCGACCCCGCGCAGCCACCCGCCGCGCCGGAAGCCCCCGCCGCCCCGACACCTCCCACCGCCCCGGCCGCACCGGAGGCCCCCGCCGCTCCCGAGGCGCCCGTGGCGCCCGCCGTTCCGGCTGCTCCCACTCCTCCCGCCGCGCCGACCGCTCCCGCCCGGCCCGCCGCACCGGCGGCTCCGGCACCGGCGGCTCCCGCACCGCAGGGGTACGCCGATCCGCAGGGGTCGCTCCGAGCCTCCGACGCCGACCGGGACCGGGTCGCCGACATCCTCGCCGAGGCGCTCGCGCAGGGGCGGCTCGACGCGGAGGAGCACGCGGATCGGGTCGAGGCGGTGTACCGGGCCAAGACCGTGGGCGAGCTGGAGCCGATCGTGCGGGACCTGCCGGCCGCCGACGGCGGACCGTCCGGCGCGCGGCCGGCCCCGGCCCCGGCCGCCTACGGCCCGGAGGACGCGGAGGGGAACGCGGACCAGCTGTTCGCCGTCTTCTCCAGCACCACCCGCAAGGGCCGCTGGCGGGTCGCCCGCCGCACCAACGCCTTCGCGATCTTCGGAAACGTGGAGATCGACCTGACGGAGGCGATCTTCACCCAGCCCCTCACCACCATCAACGCCACCTCGATCTTCGGGAACATCGAGGTCCGCGTCCCGGAGAACATCAGCCTGCGCGGCTCCGGCGCCGGCATCCTCGGGAACTTCGAGGTCACGACCCTGGAGGGGGTCGACCCGCAGGCGCCGCTGGTGGTCGTCAACGGCTACGCGGTGCTCGGGAACGTGGAGGCGAGACCCAAGCGCGGCAAGTGGGTCACCGACCTCCAGACCAAGGTCCGCAAGCACCTCGGGCACTGACGGGCCCGAGCCCGACGAGCCGCGCTCGGCGCCCCGCAACCGGCTCAAGCACGGGGCAAGGGCCCGCCCCGCGCCCGATCCCCGCCCCGGCCGACCCGCTCCCAGCTCGGGCCGGCCTGCGGGCGAGCCCCAGGCGATACCTGGCCGGTCCGCGCCCGACCCACGGGCGGTCCCCGGCCGCCCCGCGGCCGAACCTTCGTCGGCCCGCGGTCGATCCCCGGCCGCCCCGCGCCCAATCCCGGCCGATCCTCCGTCGGCCCGTGCCCGCGCCCCGGCCGACCCGCTTCCAGCTCGGGCCGGCCTGTGGGCGAGCCCAAGCGATCCCTGGCCGGTCCGCGCCCGAGCCCTGGGCGATCCCAAACCAGCCTGCGGTCGGGCTTCGGGTGAGCCCCGACCGCCCCCGGCCACCTCGCGCTCGGCCCGGGGCCGATCCTCGACCGCCCCGGCCGAATCCCCGACCGCCCGGCCGAATCCCCGACCGGCCCGCGGCCGATGCCCGGCCGGCCCGCGCCCGAGCCCCGGGCGATCCCCGGCCGCCCCGCGCCCCCGACCCCGGCCCCGGCCCGGCCGATCCTCCGTCGGCCTGCGCCCGCGCCCGGGCCGACCTCCGCCCCGCGCCTCCCGCCCCGCCCGCCCCCGGTCGCTCGACACCCACTCCACGGCCACCCCGCCGATCACCCGTCAGGTATCGGCCAGAAAACTGACCGGAATGCGTCGTCGGGGCTCCGGACTCCGGATGGGGGGCGCACGGAGTGCATAGGCGCGCGCACAGCGGGTAGGGCTGGTGCATCGCTGCTCGCTCGCGAAGCCGTCGTCAGGAGTAGACCGTGCTGGAACTGCCGCCTCAGCCCCTCCAGGTAGCCCCCGTGCCGCCCCAGCGTGCTCCGGCGCGGCAGGACGAGGACGGTCCCTGGCATGCGGACGCGGTGTGCCGCCGCGACGAGGCCGGGCTCTTCTTCGCCCCCTCCAAGGAGCCGACCGCCGCGCGGCTGGCGCGCGAGGAGGCGGCCAAGCGGGTCTGCGCGCGCTGCCCCGTGATGGTCGACTGCCGCGAGCACGCGCTGCTGCAGCCGGAGCCGTACGGCGTCTGGGGTGGGCTCACCGCCGCCGAGCGCCGCGTGGTGCTGGCCCGGCGCCGCCGCCGCGAGGTCGAGCTCCGCAAGGCCGCCGCGGCCGAGCGCGTCGCCCAGGCCGGCTGACGGGCGGACCGCCGGGGCCGACGGCTCCGGTGCCCGAGCCGCGTCCCGTACTCCGTGATCCGGACCCGTCGGAACGGAAAGGGGCGCCCCCACCGCACATGGGGGCGCCCCTCTTCGCTGCCGTCGCCGGACCGGGGTCAGTTCGCCCGGTCGAAGTCGATCTGGCTGTAGGCGCGCAGCTTCGCGAGCCGGTGCGTGGAGTCGATCTGGCGGATCGTGCCGGACTTCGAGCGCATGACGAGCGACTGGGTGGTCGCGGTCTCGGAGCGGTAGCGCACCCCGCGCAGCAGCTCGCCGTCGGTGATGCCGGTGGCGACGAAGAAGACGTTCTCACCGGCGACCAGGTCGGTCGTGGTGAGGACGCGGTCCAGGTCGTGGCCCGCGTCGAGGGCCTTCTGGCGCTCGGCCTCGTCCTTCGGCCACAGCTTGCCCTGGATCACACCGCCCAGGCACTTGATGGCGCAGGCCGAGATGATGCCCTCGGGGGTGCCGCCGATGCCCATGAGGAGGTCGACGCCGGTGCCCTCGCGGGCGGCCATGATCGAGCCGGCGACGTCGCCGTCGGAGATGAACTTGATGCGGGCGCCGGTCTCCCGGATCTCTTTGACGATGCCCTCGTGGCGGGGGCGGTCCAGGATGACGACGGTGACGTCCTCGGCGTTCATGCCCTTCGCCTTGGCGACCCGGCGGATGTTGACCGACACGGGCGCGTTGATGTCGACGAAGTCGGCGGCCTCGGGGCCGGTGACCAGCTTGTCCATGTAGAAGACCGCGGACGGGTCGAACATGGAGCCGCGGTCGGCGGCGGCGAGCACGGCGATGGCGTTCGGCATGCCCTTGGCGTTCAGGGTCGTGCCGTCGATGGGGTCCACGGCGATGTCGACCTCGGCGCCGGTGCCGTCGCCGACCCGCTCGCCGTTGAAGAGCATCGGCGCCTCGTCCTTCTCGCCTTCACCGATGACGACGACGCCGTTCATCGACACGGTCGAGATGAGGGTCCGCATCGCGTTGACCGCGGCGCCGTCCGCGCCGATCTTGTCGCCGCGGCCGACCCAGCGGCCGGCGGCCATGGCGGCGGCCTCGGTCACGCGGACCAGTTCGAGCGCCAGGTTGCGGTCGGGGGCCTCGGGGGAGACCTCGAGCTCGGGGGGCAGGTGGTGCTCGGTCATCGGAGCGCACCTTTCTGTACGACGACGGCCGGAAATAAGGAGGGTGCTGTGACTCTATCGCCAGGTCGACAAATTGAGCAGAGGGGCCCACGTATGAGCGCGGGACCCGGATGCGACCATATGGGGCGTGGCAGCTAAGCGAGGCAGGCAGACGGTACGCGGGATGTTCCAGTCCCTCGGGGTGATCATGGTCGCCGCGGGGGTCATGTATCTCTTCATCCCGCACGACGAGGACGCGGAGCCGGTCAAGGCCAAGGACTACCGCGTCGAGCTGGTCACGGCCCAGCGTGCGGCGCCCTACCCGGTGCTGGCGCCCGAGGGCCTCGGCGCGGACTGGAAGGCGACGGTGGTCTCGTACAAGCGCGAGCAGGGCAACGCCTGGCAGCTCGGTTTCCTCTCCCCGGACACCCAGTACGTCTCGGTCAACCAGTCGACCACCGAGCCGAAGAAGTTCGTGCCCAAGGTCACGCACTCGGCCAAGAACACGGGCCGGACGCAGACGGTGGCCGGGCAGGAGTGGCAGCGCTGGGAGGGTCCCAAGTACGACGCGCTGGTGCGCACCGAGGGCGGGGCGACCACGGTCGTGACGGGGACGGCGTCCTTCGACACGCTCGCGGAGATGGCCGCCGCGCTCCGGTCGAAGCAGGCCTGACCCGCCTCCGCGTACGACGAAGCCCCCGGTGCCTCGGCACCGGGGGCTTCGTCGTACGCGGAGGTCTGGCTCAGACGGTGGTGATGACGTCGTCGTAGGCCAGGCGCGGGGAGCGCGGGAACCAGGCGTCCTCGCCCGGCTTGCCGATGTTGATGACCATCAGCGGGGTGTGGTCGGCGTCCAGGAACTCCTTCTGCACGCCGCCGAAGTCCAGGCCGGTCATCGGGCCGGCGGCCAGGCCGGCGGCGCGGATGCCGACGATGAAGTACGCGGCCTGGAGGGCGGCGTTCAGCAGCGCGGAGCCCTCGCGGACCGGGCGCTCCGAGAAGAACATGTCCTTGGCCTGCGGGAAGTGCGGCAGCAGCTCCGGGAGCTCCTCGTGGAACTCGTTGTCGGCGGAGAGGATCGCGACGAGCGGCGCGGTGCGGGTCTTGGCCTGGTTGCCCTCGGCCATGTGCTTCACGAGGCGCTCGCGGGCCTCCTCGGAGCGGACCAGCGTGATGCGCAGCGGCGTCTGGTTGAAGGCGGTGGGGCCGTACTTCACCAGGTCGTAGATCGCCTGGACCTGCTCGTCGGTCACCGGCTCGTCGGTGAACGTGTTGGCGGTGCGGGCCTCACGGAAGAGGAGGTCCTGGGCGGCGGTGTCGAGAACGAGGGACATGCTGCGTACCTTCCGGACTGCAAGGGGACGTGCCCGGCGGGGAATGCGGGCGAGGTCTCGACAGTACGCCCGCGATTGGTGAAAATTCAACTATCCGATCCGGATAGTGATCCGTTTCACTTCGTCAGTGTAGCCCGGGCCCCGCCGGCCCCGCTCGGTTTTCCCTCACTCGGTTCTCCCTCGCTCTTCCCGGTCCCCTCGGTCCCCTCGCTCCTCCCGTTCGCCCTCGTGCCTTCCGGCCCTCCCGGTCTTCCCCCTCCTCCCCCCGGTTCTCTCAGTCCTCGGACTCCTCCGCCTCGCGCTCGGCCGCCAGCGAGGCGTCGAGCCGGGCGCGGGCGCCCTCCAGCCAGCGACGGCAGACCTTCGCGAGCTCCTCGCCGCGCTCCCACAGCGCCAGCGACTCCTCCAGGGTCGTCCCGCCCGCCTCCAGGCGCCGGACGACCTCGATCAGCTCGTCGCGCGCCTCCTCGTACCCGAGCGCCGCACCCGTCTCCGTACCGCTTGCCATGTCTTCTCCGTCCTCCGTGCCTTCTCGTGTCGCCGTCCCGCGCGCGCCCGTCACGCCCGCCGCACCGTGAACTCTCCTTCGGCCACCCGGGCCCGCAGCTCCTCGCCCTCCGCGACCTCGTCGGCCGCGCGGACCACGGAACCGTCCGCCTTCTGGAGCACCGCGTAGCCGCGCTCCAGGGTCGCGGCGGGGGAGAGGGCCCGCACCCGGGCGCGGGTGTGCGCCAGCTCCGACTCCGCCCGGTCCAGGAGGTGCCCGAGGACCCGCCGGCTCCGCGCCAGCAGGGCGTCCAGCTCGTCCTCCCTGACCTCCACCATCCGCTGCGGATGCTCCATCACCGGCCGGGCCAGCGCGTGCGCCAGTCCCCGCTCCTCGCGCTCCAGGAGCCCCCGGACCGTCCGCAGCGCGCGGTCGCGGAGCCCCCGTACCCGCTCCAGCTCCTCGCCCACGTCCGGGACGATCTTCTTCGCCGCGTCCGTCGGCGTGGAGGCGCGCAGGTCCGCCACCAGGTCGAGCAGCGGGGAGTCCGGCTCGTGCCCGATCGCGGACACCACCGGCGTCCGGCACGCGGCCACCGCGCGGACCAGCTGCTCGTCCGAGAACGGCAGCAGATCCTCCACGCTGCCGCCGCCCCGCGCCACCACGATCACGTCCACGTCCTCGTGCGCGTCCAGTTCCCGCACCGCCTGGATCACCTGCGGCACCGCCTTCACGCCCTGCACCGGCACGTTCCGCACCTCGAAGCGGACGGCGGGCCATCTGCGCCGCGCGTTCTCCAGGACGTCCCGCTCGGCCGCCGACGCCCGGCCGCAGACCAGGCCGATCAGCTGCGGCAGGAACGGCAGCGGTTTCTTCCGGTCGAGCGCGAACAGCCCCTCGGCCGCGAGCCCCCGCTTCAGCTGTTCCAGCCGGGCCAGCAGCTCGCCGATCCCGACCGGCTTGATCTCCACCGCCCGCAGCGACAGCTGCCCGCGCGGCGCGTACCACTCCGGCTTCGCGTGCACGACGACGCGCGCGCCCTCCGACACGATGTCGGCCACCGCGTCGAAGACCTGCCGGTAGCAGGTCACCCCGATGGAGATGTCGTACGAGGGATCCCGCAGCGTCAGGAAGACGACCCCGGCACCGGGGCGTCGCGAGAGCTGCGTGATCTGCCCCTCGACCCAGATCGCCCCCAGCCGGTCGATCCACCCCCCGATCATCCGGGAGACCTCACCGACGGGAAGCGGCGCTTCGGCGGACGTAGTCAGACCCATGCACCGAGCGTAACGGCGCCCTCCGACAACGTCACCGCCAGCCTCCGCCCACTGCCCGCCGCCCGCCGCTCCGGGAGCGACGCGCCTTCGTGCCTGGCTGCCCTACGGTGCCCGTCCGGCCCCCGGACCGGCGTCCTCCCCGCGTCGTCTCACCGCCGCCCGGTTCCCCCGGCCGGTCCCCGCCCCGCCCCCTGGACCGCGAGGACGACGAGGCCGATGCCCAGCCAGATCACACCGACCACCTGGGCGGCCACCGCGGCCTCCACGATCACGGCGATCAGGATCACCGCGCCGAGGGCGGGCAGGACGACGTGGCGCAGCCAGTGCGGCGGGCCTTCCGCGCGCTGGACGGCGAACCAGCCGATCACGCTCGCGTGCAGCAGCACGAAGGCGGTCAGCGCGCCGACGTCGACCACCGACACCAGGTGGTCCAGGCCGTCGTCCCGGCGCGCCGCCCACAGCGCCGCGATCATCGTCACCGTGGCGGACACGAGGAGCGCCACCCGGGGCACCCCCGAGTCGGTGCGCGCGAGCGCGTGCGGCAGCCGCCCCTCGCGGCCCATCGCGAAGAGCAGCCGCCCGCCGGCGGCCTGCCCGGCCAGCGCCGCGAACGCCGCGCCGATCGCCTTCGACACCGCGACCAGATCGTGCAGCCAGTCGCCGACCGAGACGTCGACGGCGTCGTAGAAAGCGGAACCCTGCTTCCCCGGATCGGCCGCGAGCTCCGCGGAGGAGACCGGTTCGAGGAGCGCGACCAGCCAGGTCTGGGCGACGAACAGGACACCGGCGAGCACCAGGCAGAAGAGCAGCGCCCGCGCCACCTTCGCCGAACCGCCGGTGACCTCCTCCGCGAAGGCCGCGATCGCGTCGAAGCCCAGGTACGACAGGACGGCCACCGAGACCGCGCCGATCACCGCCGCGAGCGAGAAGGTCCCGTCGCCGGTGAGCGGCGACCACCAGTCGCGCTGCGCCCCGTCCCGTACGAGCACGACGAGCGCCGACACCACGAACACCAGCAGCACCACGATCTCCATCGCGAGCACCGCGAAGCCGACCCGGGCGGCGGCCCGCACCCCCCACAGGTTGAGCAGGGTGGTCACCACCACCGCGATCCCGGTCCACACCCACCGGTGCACCTCCGGCACCAGCGCCTCCATCGCGATCCCGGCGAAGAGGTACGCGACGGCCGGGATCAGCAGGTAGTCCAGCATCGCCATCCAGCCGGCGATGAAGCCGGGCCCCTCACCGAGCCCCTTGCGGGCGTACGCGAAGACCGAGCCGGCCTGCGGTGCGACCCGGACCATCTGGGCGTAGCTGAAGGCCGTGAACGCCATGGCCACGGTCGCCACGACGTACACCAGTGCGACGGCCCCGTGAGACTTCGCGTCGAGCGTGCCGAAGACGCCGACCGGCGCCATCGGCGCGATGAACAGCAGCCCGTACACGACCAGATCGCGGAAGCCGAGCGTCCGCCGCAGCCCCGTGTGGTCCGGCCGCCCGCCCGTCTCCCCGTGCGCCGCCTGCGCGTCCTCAGCCATGGCGTCAGTTTCGGCCACGGCCGCCCCCGGACCGCTCACCGACGCGCCCCGTCCGCCGAACGCCCCGCGCACCACCACGGCCCCGGCCCGACCCCGACGCGCCCCCACCGGCGCGCCCCTCCCTCCCCCAGCGACCCACCCCCCCCCGACCCACCGACAGGCCCTCTCTCCCCCCCCACCGCCGCGCCGCTCCCGCCCGCCCGGCGTGCGACGGCCGTCCGCCGGCCCGGCCTTACGATGGGAGGCATGACTGCAACGCCCGCGACCAACCGCCCGAAGCGTGTCCTGCTCGCCGCTCCCCGCGGCTACTGCGCGGGCGTGGACCGTGCCGTGATCGCCGTCGAGAAGGCCCTGGAGCAGTACGGGGCCCCCGTCTACGTGCGCCACGAGATCGTCCACAACAAGTACGTCGTCCAGACCCTGGAGCGGAAGGGCGCGATCTTCGTCGACCAGGCCACCGAGGTCCCGCCGGGCAACATCGTGATGTTCTCCGCGCACGGCGTCGCCCCGACCGTCCACGAGGAGGCCCGCCAGGGCCGGCTCGCGACGATCGACGCGACCTGCCCGCTGGTCACCAAGGTCCACAAGGAGGCCATCCGGTACGCCAAGGAGGACTTCGACATCCTCCTCATCGGCCACGAGGGCCACGAGGAGGTCATCGGCACCTCCGGCGAGGCCCCCGACCACATCCAGCTCGTCGACGGCCCCGAGGACGTCGCCAAGGTCGAGGTCCGCGACCCCTCCCGGGTCGTCTGGCTCTCCCAGACCACGCTCTCCGTCGACGAGACGATGGAGACGGTCGACGCGCTCAAGGACAAGTTCCCGCAGCTGGTCTCCCCGCCGTCGGACGACATCTGCTACGCCACGCAGAACCGGCAGACCGCGATCAAGGAGCTGGCCGGCCAGGCCGAGCTCGTCATCGTCGTGGGCTCCAAGAACTCCTCCAACTCGATCCGCATGGTCGAGGTCGCCAAGCAGGCCGGCGTTCCCGCCGCGTACCTGGTGGACTTCGCGAGCGAGATCGACGAGGCGTGGCTGGAGGGCGTGACCTCGGTCGGCCTCTCCTCCGGCGCCTCCGTCCCCGACGTGCTGGTCCAGGAGGTCCTGGAGTGGCTGTCGCAGCGCGGCTACGTCGACGTGGAGATCGTCAAGACCGCCGACGAGCACCTCACCTTCTCGCTCCCCAAGGAGCTCCGCCGCGACCTGCGCGCCGAGGCCTCCGCACTCGTCGAGGAGTAGGACCCGGCCCGCCCGGTTAGCTTGAGTCCATGAACGTCTTCGGAGTGGACATCGGCGGCTCGGGCATCAAGGGTGCACCCGTGGATCTGAAACGGGGCGCCCTCGTCGAGGAGCGGTACAAGATCCTCACCCCGCAGCCCGCGACACCCGGTGATGTCGCGGGCAGCGTCGCGGAGGTCGTGGCGCACTTCGGCTGGACCGGCCCCATCGGCGTCACCTTCCCGGGCGTCGTGACCGGCAGCACGATCCGTACCGCCGCGAACGTCGACCCGTCCTGGGTCGACACCGACGCCGGCGCGCTGATCGGCGAGGCCGTCGGAGGCCTCCCGGTCACCGTCCTCAACGACGCCGACGCGGCCGGCCTCGCCGAGATGACCTTCGGCGCCGGCCGGGGCCGCACCGGCACCGTCATCATGCTGACCCTCGGCACCGGCATCGGCTCCGCCGTCTTCACCGACGGCCGCCTCGTCCCCAACACCGAGCTCGGCCACCTGGAGCTCAAGGGCCACGACGCCGAGAAGCGCGCCTCCTCCAAGGCGCGCGAGGACGAGGAACTGACCTGGGAGCACTGGGCCGGCAAGCGGCTCCGCAAGTACCTCGCCCACGTGGAGATGCTCTTCTCCCCGGAGCTGTTCATCCTCGGCGGCGGAGTGAGCCGCAAGGCCGACAAATTCCTCCCGTACCTGGACGGCATCCGCGCCGAGATCGTCCCCGCCGAACTGCGGAACGACGCCGGCATCGTCGGCGCGGCCATGGCCGCGAGCACGACACCCCCCGCCTGACGGCCCACCCGAGAGAGCTACGCCCTCGGGCCCGACCGACCACCGGGCGCGGTCGGCTCTCCGAGCCGAGCTCCTGCGCGGCTACGCCACCGGTCACCGGGCGCGGTCGGGTCTCCGAGCCGAGCCCCGCGGGGTCACGGCTCCGGGGCAGGCCGTGGGACAGGGCTACGGTTTCAGCCTGGCAGACCGGCGGGGCACGGCTCCAGACTCTGGCCGCTCGGCGGGGGTACGGCGTCCGGCACCGGCAGGCGCCGGACCCGGCCCACCTGCCGCCGGGCCCGTTACGGCATGGGTCCGGAAGACCGACCGGATTACGGCCCCAGGACCGGCCACGCCCAGAGGCAGGGCCCACGGCCCCCGCCCAGACGTAAGGCTCCCGGCCCCGCCGCCCGCCCGCGTCCGGCACAGGCAGCGCTACGGCGTGGGGCGTCGGTCCCGTCCTGGGGGCTGGGTGCCCCGGGCGGAGGCCTGACCGCTTTCCCGGGGGGAGGGCTGCCCCGCGGCTGCTCCCCGCCCGGGCGTCTGACCGCCCCGTACGGGCCCGGCGGCGCCCGCGACGCGGGGCGGGCGTTCTGCTCGTACGGGGTTCGCCGGGGCCGAGGGAACCGGGCGACCCCGGCGGCGGCCCATGTCGCGCACCTTGCGGACGCTCGCGATGAGGCCGGCGATCAGCGTGCCCCCGTACAGCCACCCGGCGTGCACGGCGAGCGCGGTGATCACGGCCATGGCCTGGCCGCCGAAGCCCCCGCTGCCGCCGGCGATCGGCACGACGCCGACGGCGAAGGCGATCGGGACGGCGATCGGCGCGGTGACCAGGTCGGCGGGGCGCACCCACAGCGCGGTGAGCGCGCTCACCGGCAGGAACAGCAGGCCGAACGCCAGCGGCGAGCCGTCCAGGACCAGCCAGTCGAGGAACCCGACGACCAGCATCGCCGCCGAGGCGAAGAGCCCCGCGCCGAGCCCGGTGAGCCGGGGCGAGGGCAGCCGCCGCAGGGCCTGCACCACGGGAGGCGCGGGCCGCCGGGCCGCCGTCGGCGCACCGACCCGGTAGACGGTGGCCGCCCCGGCCCCGGCGGCGGCCCCTTCCACCTCCACGAGCGGGCCGGGCGGCGGGAGGGGCGTCTGCGGCCGTCGGCGGCCTCGCGGCTGACTTGTCCTGTGCTGCTCCACCTCACCAACGTAGGTCGGGACACGGCGGGAGGGGCCCGGGACACGCCCTTCGGGTGACCTTGTGGCCACAGTTCGACCGATCCCGACCGTAGGTGGCCGGGAGGCGGTCCGGGCCGCGGCCCCTGCGGACGGCGAGGGCCCGCGCCGGGCGCCCGTAAACTGGGGGGATCGACCCACCGTCCGCCCCCCATCCGTATCTAGGGAAGTCGCCACCGTGTCGCTCACGATCGGAATCGTCGGCCTGCCGAATGTCGGCAAGTCGACCCTGTTCAACGCCCTGACCAAGAACGACGTGCTGGCGGCCAACTACCCGTTCGCCACGATCGAGCCGAACGTGGGCGTCGTCGGCGTCCCCGACCCGCGCCTGACGAAGCTCGCCGAGATCTTCGGCTCGCAGCGCGTGCTCCCCGCCACCGTCGACTTCGTCGACATCGCCGGCATCGTGCGCGGCGCGAGCGAGGGCGAGGGCCTGGGCAACAAGTTCCTGGCGAACATCCGCGAGTCCGACGCGATCTGCCAGGTCATCCGCGCCTTCAAGGACGAGAACGTCGTCCACGTCGACGGCAAGGTCTCGCCCAAGGACGACATCGAGACGATCAACACCGAGCTGATCCTCGCCGACCTCCAGACCATCGAGAAGGTCCTCCCGCGCCTCCAGAAGGAGATGCGGATCAAGAAGGACACGGCGCCCAAGGTCGCCGCCGTCGAGGCCGCCCAGGCGATCCTGGAGAAGGGCGACACCCTCTTCTCCCAGGGCATCGTCCAGGGCTCGGAGAAGGCGGAGCTCCTCCACGACCTCCACCTCCTCACCACCAAGCCCTTCCTCTACGTCTTCAACGTCGACGAGGACGAGCTGACCGACGACGCCTTCAAGGACGAGCAGCGCGCCCTGGTCGCCCCCGCCGAGGCGATCTTCCTCAACGCCAAGCTGGAGCAGGACCTCGCCGAGCTCGACGAGGAGGACGCCATGGAGCTCCTCCAGTCCGTCGGCGCCGAGGAGCCCGGCCTCGCCACCCTCGCCCGCGTCGGCTTCGACACCCTCGGCCTCCAGACCTACCTGACGGCCGGCCCCAAGGAGTCCCGCGCCTGGACGATCAAGAAGGGCGCCACGGCCCCCGAGGCGGCCGGTGTCATCCACACCGACTTCCAGAAGGGCTTCATCAAGGCCGAGGTCATCTCCTTCGCCGACCTGGTGGAAACGGGCTCGGTCACCGAAGCCCGCGCCAAGGGCAAGGCCCGCATGGAGGGCAAGGAGTACGTCATGCAGGACGGCGACGTCGTGGAGTTCCGCTTCAACGTGTGACGTCTCGTCAAGAACTGTGCCCGACCCGCCTGTTGGCAGGTCGGGCACAGGTGTCTGTCCGCGTGGAGTCCTTGCCCTGTGACGTGGGGCGGCGGCAGGTCCGGTCGGCGTCAGGCTGCCTCAGACCTTGACGACTTCCACGGAAGGGCCGCACAGGAGTGTCAGGTCCTCGGGGTCAGAGGTGAGGACAGTGACCGGCTGGGGCGCGTTGCGGGCGATGGCGGCGAGAGCGGCGTCGATGGCGTACTTGTGACCGTGAAGGTGATGGGTGCGAAGGAGGACGGCGGCCTGGTCGGTGATCTCCTTGGTGACGTCGTGAACGTCGATGCGGGAGAGGACCCACTTGATGCGGGCCGGGTGGATGCGCTCGTAGTCGGCCTCAAGCGTGGTCATGGCGCTGGTGGCGACGCGGACGCCCTCTTCCGAGGCCGCTTGGACCAGGGCCACGACGGTGCGGTCCTTGCGGTAGAGCTTCGAGAGTCCTTCGCTGTCGAGCAGGAGGGTGCCGGGCATCAGGCGGCGGCCCCGCCGGCCTGCCGGTGGTCGTGGCGCAGCAGCGCCCGGGCGGCCTCGACCTCCTCGCGGGTGAGAGCTTCGTTGTCGGTCTCGAAGTCGGTGACGATCTCCCGCAGCTTGTCCATGGCGACCCTCTGTTCGAGTGCCTCGGCGACATAGGCGGAGAAACCGCCGGGCCCGACATGGGCGCGTACGGCCTCGGCGAGATCCTCGGGCAGGCTGATCGAATACTTCCTACTACCGCTCATGGTGCCGATCCTACCGGCGGTCGTAAGACTTGGGGCGTGAATGACTGACCGGGGGTCGGCCATCCGCAGGGAGCAGCGAACGTCCGTCGAGGCCCGGTGTGGGCGGTGGGAAGACGTGGGGAGGGCCGGAGAGGGGCGGGAAGCGTGGGGCGTGGCGAGCGGGACACAGTCGCGAGGGGAGCGCGACTCTACGAGGCGGCGCAGGCCGTGGTCGGTGACCACGGAAGGGCAGTGGAGGCGGTACGGGCGGCACTGAAGCCCATCCACGATGCGGCGGTGAAGCGGGAGCTCGACGCCATTCCCGTCGGCCGTCTGCAGGATGTCACCGAAGGGCGGCTGCGGCTGGGGAGCGTCGAGAAGAGCGGACTGCGCACCCTGGGCAGTGTTCTCGAAGCAGGCCCCTACCGGCTGCGGCAGATTCCCGGTGTGGGCCAGCGCACCGTCGACCAGATGCTTGCCGCCGCCCGCCGGCTCTCCGAGGCTGTGCACGAGACCGTGGCCGTCCACATCGACGTGGACCGGCCGGAACCGCGAACCACCGCGCTCGTCATGGCCCTGCATGTCCTGGTGGAGGCCGGCCCGGACGCCCGGCGTGCGGTCGACAAGGCCACCGTCCTGGCGGAACGACTCGGTCCGTTACTGGTCGACGCCAGGCCCGCCGCCGGAAGGGTACGGATGCTTCTGGCCGGCCGGGAGAAGAAGGCTCGTGCGTGGGCGGCGGTCGCCGAGACCCGTTCACTGGTGGACGAGGCGGTGCAGGCCGGCCTGCCCGAGCTGCTGGCCCAGGCGTCGGTGGACCTGCTTCGGGGGCAATCGTCCGACGTCGCGGCCTGGGTGGACTTCGAACTCCGCTCAGCCGAGTACTACAGCCTGCTCGCCGAGATCTCCGGGCGGATGCCGGACGCGGCTGCCGCAGAGGGCTTTCTGCCGGACGAGATTGCGGAGCGGGTACGGACCCAGCACCTCGACGACACGCACCGGCGAGTCTCCCTGCGCGGTTACCAGGCGTTCGGCGCGCGGTTCGCGCTTGCGCAGCGGAAGGTGATACTCGGGGACGAGATGGGTCTCGGGAAGACCATCCAGGCGATCGCCGTGCTGGCACACCTGGCCGCCGAGGGGCAGAGCCACTTCATGGTCGTCTGCCCGGCGAGCGTTCTCGTGAACTGGACTCGGGAGATCGAGGCCCGCAGCGCCCTGCGCGTGATGGTGCTCCATGGTCCCGACCGGCGTGACGCGTTCGCCGACTGGAATGGGCGGGGCGGCGTCGGGGTGACCACGTTCGACGCGCTGCGCGGCTTTCCCGCACCCGGCGGCGGGGAGGTCGGGCTGCTGGTGGTCGACGAAGCGCACTCCGTGAAGAACCCGAAGGCCAAGCGGTCCCAAGCGGTCGGCCTGTGGGCGGAGCGTTGTGAGCGCACCCTCTTCATGACCGGAACTCCGATGGAGAACAGGGTCGTGGAGTTCCGCAACTTGGTCCAGATGCTCGACGGTGACGTCGCGGACTCCCTCGGTGAACGGGACGCGTTGGCCGGATCGGTCGCCTTCCGCAAGGCTGTGGCCCCGGTCTACCTGCGGCGCAACCAGGAGGACGTGCTGACGGAACTCCCGAGCCTTCAGCAGACCGACGGATGGGAGGAGCTGAGCGCTTCGGACGAGGAGGCGTACCGCGAAGCCGTGCGCGCGGGCAACTTCATGGCCATGCGCAGGGCCGCGTACATGCGCCCCGAGAAGTCGGCCAAGCTGGACCGGCTCCGGGAGATCGTTCAGGAGGCCGGCGAGAACGGGCAGAAGACGGTGGTCTTCTCCAACTTCAAGGACGTACTGGGCGTGGTGAAGGAGGCCCTCGCGGCCGGAACCGCCGGGGACGCTCCAGTGTTCGGTCCGCTGACCGGCGGTGTCCCGGCCCAGCGTCGCCAGGAGATCGTCGACGACTTCGCCGGTGTGCAGGGCCCGGCGGTGCTCCTGGGGCAGATCCAGGCAGCGGGCGTGGGCCTCAACATGCAGGCCGCCTCCGTCGTCGTCATCTGCGAACCCCAGATCAAGCCGACCATCGAACATCAGGCGGTGGCTCGGGCGCATCGTATGGGCCAGGTCAGGCCGGTTCGCGTGCACCGCCTCCTCGCCACCGGAGGCGTGGACGAACGCATGGTGAAGATGCTGGAAACCAAGACGCGCCTGTTCGATGCCTATGCCCGCCGCAGCGCCGTGGCCGAAGCCACCCCGGACGCGGTCGACGTGTCGGACACCGAATTGGCACGTCGGATCGTCGAGGAGGAACAGGCTCGTCTGGGTATGACGGGCGGGACACTCATGGCACCCGAGTGAGGGGTGGCCGGCCTTGGTCGGTGGCCCGGGCGGTCGGGGGTCCGGGGTCGTCGGCGGCGTGCGCGTGGCTCGGTTCGCTGGGACTCGGCCGGGAGCGCCGGGGCTCGTTCCGCTCGCCGTGCGATCCGGGGGGGCGAGGACCGGGGCCGTGGCCCTTCGCGCGTCGGTTTCGGCCGAAAACCTGGTTCCCGGGGGGATCGGTGCAGGTCGGGGGTGCGGAGCCGCGTATCCTCGGCTGCCGGGGGCAGCGGGGGAATCGGACGCGGAGGTACGGGTGGAGTTCCGGCTGCTCGGATCCGTCGCGGTCGTGACGGAGGGCGGCGACGTCGCCCCGGGGCCGGCCAAGCGCACCAGCCTGCTGGCCGCGCTGCTGCTGCGCCCCAACACGGCCGTGAACGTGACCGGGCTGATGGACGCGCTGTGGGAGGACGAGCCCCCGACGCACGCCAAGACGGTGCTCCAGGGGCACGTCTCCCGGCTGCGGGCGCTGCTCGCCGCGCACGGCGCCGAGGCGTACGGCGTGGAGCTCACCACGCAGGGTTCCGCCTATCTGCTGCGGATGCCCGAATCGCTGGTCGACGCCCACCGGTTCGAGGAGCTGGTCGGGCTCGCGGGCGCGCAGCGGAACGCCGCCGACACCGTACGGATGCTCCGCGAGGCGCTGTCGTACTGGCAGGGGCCCGCGCTGACCGGCACCGTCCCGAGCGGACCCCTGGAGGCCGCCGCGACCGCCCTGGAGGAGCTGCGGCTCTCCTCCGTGGAGGCGCTGGCGGAGGCGTACGGGAAACTGGGCGAGCACGGCCGGGCCGCCGCCGTCCTGCGGACCGAGGCCGTCGCGCACCCGCTCCGCGAATCGCTGGCCGCCGCCCTCATGACGGCCCTCGCCCGGGCCGGGCGCCGCTCGGACGCCCTCGACTGGTACCACCGCACCCGCCGGCTGCTCGCCGAGGAGCTGGGCGTCGACCCGGGTGCCGCGCTCGCCGACACGTACGCGGGGCTGCTGCGGGACGCGGGGGCGGTCCTCGTCCCGGCGCCCGCCCCGGCCCCGCCGCCGGCCGACCCGCCGGTGCCCGAGCCCGTCCTCGTACCGGAACTGCTGCCCCGGGCCCCGCGCGGCTTCACCGGGCGGGAGGCCGAGGCCGTGCTGCTCGACCGGGCGGCCGGTGACGGCGACGCGCCGGTCTGCCTGGTCACCGGGCCCGCCGGGGTCGGCAAGACCGCCTTCGCCGTGGACTGGGCGCACCGGCGGCGGGCCGCCTTCCCCGACGGGCGGCTCTTCGCCGACCTGCGCGGCTTCAGCGACACCCCGGCGCCCGAGACCGGCGTCGTGCTCCGCGAGTTCCTGCTCGCGCTCGGCGTGCCGCAGCAGCGCGTGCCGGAGACGGCGGTCGGGCGAGGGGCGCTCTTCCGCAGCCTCACCGCCGGCCGCCGGATGCTCGTCGTCCTCGACAACGCCCGCTCCTCGGAGCAGGTCAGGCCGCTGCTGCCGGGCGGCGACGGGTGCGTGACCGTGGTGACCAGCCGGGACCGGCTCGGCGGGCTCATCGCCTCCGACGCGGCCCGGCCCGTGCCGCTCCGGCAGCTGCCGCCCGCCGCCGCGACCGCGCTCCTCGCGACCGTGCTCGGCGAGGAGCGGGTCGCCGCGGAGCCGGACGCCGCCGAGCGGCTCGCCGGGCTCTGCGACGGGCTGCCGCTCGCGCTGCGGGTGACGGCCGCCCGGCTCGCCGAACGCCCGGGCCGCCTCCTCGGCGAGATGGTCGGCGAACTCGCCTGTGAGCAGGGACGCCTCGCGCTCCTCGACGTCGAGGACGTCGGCGTCTCCGCCGCGCTGCGTCTCACCGTGCAGCAGCTCCCCGAGTCCGCCGCCCGCGCCTTCCGCGCCCTCGGCCTGCACACCGGCTCCGACCTGGACCACTTCGCCGCCGCCGCGCTCACCGGCACCACCCCCGGCCGGGCCGCCGCCGACCTCGAACGGCTCGCCGCCGCCCACCTCCTCACCGAGGCGGTGCCCGGCCGCTGGACCCCGCACGACCTCGTACGCCTCTACGCCCGCGGCCTCGCCCCGCAGGCCGACCCGGAGGGGCTGCGCCGCCTCCTCGACCACTACCTGTACGCGGGCCTCGCCGCCGACGCCGCCGCCGAACCCGGCTCGCAGCCCTGCTACGCCCTGCCCGCCGACGCGCGCAGGCCCGCCGCGATCCCGGAGTTCGAGGGCCGTACCGCCGCCCTCGACTGGTACGCCGCCGAGCGCCCCGCCCTGGAGGGGGCCGTGGCCGCCTCCGCCGCCCTCGGCCTGCACGACCGGGCGTGGCGGCTCGCGCTCGTCGCCTGGCCGCTGATGCTGATGCGGCTCCAGGACGGCTGGACCCCGCTCCTGGAAGCCGGGCTCGCCTCCGCAGAGGCGGTCGGCGACCCCGACGCGCAGTCCCGGACGCGGGCACTGCTCGGCTGGATCCTCCACGAGGAGGGTCGGGACGAGGAGGCGCTGGTCCACCTGGAGCGGGCGCCCGACCTCGCCGCCCTGGCGGGTGACCCGATCAGCGAGGCCATCGCCGTCGTCAACCACGCGGCCGTCCTCGACGCCACCGGCGCGTACGCCCGGGCCCGGACGCTCATGGCGCGGGCGGTCGCGCTCGCCGACCGGACCGGGCACCCGTCGACCCAGGTGCTCGCCCTCCAGCACCTCGCGGGGCACTGCCTGCGAGCGGGGGAGTACGAGGAGGCGCTGGCGCACGTGCTGCGCGCGGGGGAGCTCGTCGCGCCCGACGCCGTCGTCGTCCAGGCCGAGCTGCGGATCGTACGGGGCGAGGCGCTGGCCGGCATCGGCCGGGTCGAGGAGGCCGCTCACCAGCTGGAACGCGCCGCGGCCGACGCGGAGGCGGCCGGTTTCACGGCGGGTTCGGCGCGGGCGGCGGAGCGCCTCGCGCGCCTCGCGGCGGGGCGTTAGCGGTACGCAAGCGGGACGGCAGTGCGCGGCGGGAGGGTGGACACCGCACCACCGACCGTTCGACGCACCACGCTTCACCGACCACGGGGGAACTCCGACATGCGTACCACCACCACCAGCAGCAGGACCGCCCTTCTCGTCGCCGCCGTCGCGGCCGTCTCGCTCGGCCTGACGGCCTGCGGCGCGGACGAGGGCGTCAAGGACGCCGGCAGCGCGAAGACCTCGGCCGGCGCACCGGCGGCGACGGCGACCGCCGGGACCGCGGGCGCGACCGGGGCGACCGGCGCGGCCGGGGCGACGGAGAGCGCGGCGCCCGCCGCCTCGGCCGGTTCCTCGGCGGGCTCCTCCGCCGGCTCCGGCTCCTCGGCCGCTCCCGCCGCCGGGAAGGGCACGGCGGGCGCCGCCGCGCAGGCCACTCCGGCCGCCGCCGGCTCCGATGCCGCCGCCAAGGCCGCGGTCTGCGCCCACGGCGACGTCAGGATCACCGCGGAGAAGGCCGACGAGGTGCCCACCGAGCACATCGTCCTCACCGCCACCAACACCTCGGGCCGCACCTGCCGCCTCCTCGGCCACCCGCTCATCGCCTTCGGCGAGATCCAGACGGCCAAGGACGTCCCGGCCGTCCCGGCGAGCAAGCCGGCCGCCCCGGTGGTCCTGGTGCCGGGCGCGCCCGCGTACGCCAACGTGCGGGTGTCCAACGGCGGGGTCCACGAGGACAACAAGGTGGTGAAGGAGTTCAACGTGAACCTCTTCGCCGCCGACGGTCCGGCCGAGGGCAGCGTCGTGGTGACCGCCCCGGCGGGCGGGATCGCCGTCGACGAGGCCGTGGCCAAGACGGGGTACTGGACGCCCGAACTCCGCAACGGCGCCGACGAGTTCTGAGCGGTTCGCGGATCCAGGCCCGAGGTACGCGGATCGCGGATCGAGGTCTGAGGTCTGAGGGTCTGGAGGTCCGGAGGCCCGAGATCCGAGATCCGAGATCCGAGATCCGAGGTTCGCGGTTCGCCGCGTGCCGGCCGGTTCCGAAGGGTCCGCGGTTCGCCGCGGACGACGGGCCCGTCTCCCGGGGATCGGGGACGGGCCCGTTCCGCGTGCGCCGGCTGTGTCGGCACTGTGAATTCCCCGTCTCCAGAAGGCGGTCGGCGGATGGCGGCCGGGTGGGGGAGGTTCGCAGGTGGGGGCGGTCGAGCCCGCGTCCGGGAAGCTACTGATCGGTCATGTCGGGCCTGTGGCAGGGGAGTTGCGGGCACGCACGTCCTCTTGCGGGATTCCTATGGATCGGTCAATCTTTCGGCGACGGCAGGGCGGCCGGGGTTCGTGAGGTTCCGCGTCGGACCGCACGAGTACTTGTCATGTCCCTGTCGTGATGCAGGACATCGGGCTCCCTCCCCACGGGAGCACCCCCCACCAGGAGGACACCTCACATGGCAGTGATGCGCGCATCGCGTCGCCGGATCAGCACCGCCGCGGCCATAGCCGTCACGGCGCTGGCCCTCGGTTCGCTCTCCGCCCTCCCCGCCACGGCCGCGCCGGCCGCCGCGGAGGGCGTCATCGAGAACGCCGGAGCCGCGGGCACCATCCCGGGCAGCTACATCGTCACCCTCGAAGAGTCCGCCCAGGCCGAGACCGCCGAGGGCCGCGCGGTCCCCGGCAAGTTCGGTGCCAAGATCAAGCGCACGTACACCTCGGCGGTGAACGGCTACGCCATCGAGGTCTCCGAGGCGCAGGCGAAGAAGCTCGCCGCCGACCCGGCCGTGAAGTCCGTCGTCCAGAACCGCGTCTTCACCATCGACGCCACCCAGCCGTCCCCGCCGTCCTGGGGTCTGGACCGCGTCGACCAGAGGGCCCTCCCGCTGAACCAGAGCTACACGTACCCGGACAGCGCGGGCCAGGGCGTCACGGCGTACATCATCGACACCGGTGTCCGCATCAGCCACAGCGACTTCGGCGGCCGCGCCGTCAACGGCTACGACGCCATCGACAACGACAACACCGCACAGGACGGCCACGGCCACGGCACCCACGTCGCCGGCACGGTCGGCGGCACCGCCCACGGCGTCGCCAAGAAGGCGAAGATCGTCGGCGTCCGCGTCCTCGACAACAACGGCTCCGGCACCACCGACCAGGTCGTCGCCGGCATCGACTGGGTGACCCGGAACGCCGTGAAGCCGGCCGTCGCCAACATGAGCCTCGGCGGCGGCGTCGACTCCGTCCTCGACCAGGCCGTCCGCAACTCCATCGCCGCCGGCATCACCTACGCGGTCGCGGCAGGCAACGACAACTCCAACGCCTCCAACTACTCCCCGGCGCGCGTCACCGAGGCGATCACGGTCGGCTCCACGACCAGCACCGACGCCCGCTCCAGCTTCTCCAACTACGGCAGCGTCCTGGACATCTTCGCCCCGGGCTCCTCCATCAAGTCGTCCTGGAACACCAGCGACACCGCCACCAACACCATCTCCGGCACCTCGATGGCCGCCCCGCACGTGGCCGGCGCCGCCGCCGTCTACCTGGCCGACAACCCGACCGCCACCCCGGCGCAGGTCTCCACGGCCCTCACCACCGCCGCCACGCCGAACGTGGTCACCAGCCCCGGCACCGGCTCGCCGAACAAGCTCCTCTTCGTCGGCGGGGGCGGCACCACCCCGCCGCCCGGCCCGAAGTTCGAGAACACCGCCGACTTCGCCATCGCCGACAACGCGACCGTCGAGTCCCCGGTCACCGTCAGCGGCGTCACCGGCAACGCCCCCTCGGCCCTCCAGGTCCCGGTGAACATCGTCCACACCTACATCGGTGACCTCCAGGTCCAGCTGATCGCCCCCGACGGCAGCGCGTACACGCTGAAGGCCTTCGGCACCGGCGGCAGCGCCGACAACATCAACACCACCTACACCGTCAACGCCTCCTCCGAGGTCGCCAACGGCACCTGGAAGCTCCGCGTGACGGACAACGCCAACGCCGACACCGGCAAGATCGACTCCTGGGCCCTGCAGTTCTGATCCGCACCTGAGGCCCTGAGCAGGTCAGGGGCGGCCACCGGCGGGTGGCCGCCCCTTCCGCGTGCCTACTCCCAGCCGTCGTCCTCATCGTCGTCGCCCTCGCCGTCGTCGCCGGGGTACGGCTCGTAGGCGTACTCCACCGGGTCGGCGACCCAGCCCGCCGACAGCACGAGGCGGGAGGTGCGGTGCACGGCGAGGAAGCCGAACGGCCGGTCCACCTCCAGCTCCACGCGGCGGACCCGGTACCGCGGGCGTGGCACGGCCGCGCCTCCGGGAATCCCGAGGAACGCGGTCACCGACGCCGCCTCGAAACCGTCCCGGGTGAAGCGGGCCGTCCCCGCCTGCGCCGCCCGGCCGATCGCCAGGGGGCCGTCGCTGACCCCGGGGAAGTGGCCGGCGTCGGCGTCGGTCGCGGCGGCCAGGCCGAACACCCCGGGAGAGGCCAGCAGGTCGTGCTCGGCGGAGAGGTCGAACGGCGAGGTGACGACCTGGAGTTGGTGGTCGCGCTCCGTGCTGAGCGTCCGGCCCGCGCGCAGACCCGGCCCCGCCTCGCCGAGCGGCAGCACGTCACCGGTCACCACGGGGTGCGCCCCGCCGGCCACCCCGACCCCGGCGGCGAGCACCGCGCCGGGCGCGGCACCCTCCTCGCCGAGCAGGAGGTGGACGTCGACGCCGGTGTCGCCCAGCACCCGCAGGACCGTCAGCGGCCCGGCGGGCGTCTCCGCGACGCCGACCCGGTCCAGGAGCGCGGTCAGGCGCCTCAGCCCCGACAGGTGACGGCCCGCCCAGGGGCCGCTCTCCGGGGCCAGCTCGTACTCCCGGAAGGGCTGCAGCCACCGGGTCCGCAGCGTCTGGGCCGCCGCGAGCACCAGCAGGGCGTCCTCGTCGACGCGCACCGGCATCGCCGGGACCAGTCCGCCGGTCCGCTCCGCCGCCCAGGCGTCCAGCGCCGCCTTGTCCGCCGCGTCGTCCCCGGTGAAGCGGCCGAACGCGGCGGCCGGCAGTCCGGCCACCCACCGCTCGCGCAGCGGCAGCCCGGGCCGGGCCCACAGACCGATCGCGGCCGACGAGCCGCGGATGCGGTCCAGCGCGTCCAGCAGCCCGCGCGCCGCCTCTCCGGCCCGGTCCCCCGGCATGCCGAGGGCGTCCTCCAGCTCGGCCCGCGCCGGGCCCGCCGCGCCCTCAGCGAGGAAGGCGAGCAGGGGCCAGACGGTGGCGGCGGACAGGACGGTGCCGCGCGGGGCGGCGGGGAGCGCGGCGGCCCAGCGCGCGGTGAGCCGGTTCACCGCGCGGACCGTCCCGCCGGGAACCGACGGCGTCCGGCTCACCCGCCCCGCCGGGACCGTCACGGCCGCGACCGAAGCGCTCCGGCCCGCCGCCCCCGCCGCCACGGACGCGCGGTCCGTCCTCCCCGTGCCCCGCATGGCCGCCCCCGCCCCCGGACCGCGTACGATGCGCGCCCGATCGTCTGTTCGTCCCGCCCCGACAGGAGCACCGTACCCGTGGAGCCGACCCAGCCGCCCCAGCCGCCCGAGCCGGGGGCGTCCGCCGCGCAGGGCACGCCCGTGCCGGCCGCGTACCCCCCGCCCGGCGCGCGGCCGGGAGCCGGTCCGTACGGGGCGTCCGGACCGTACGCGGCGCCGGGGCCATACACCTCGCCCGGGATGCCGTACGCGGGCGTGCCGGGCCCCTACGGGCCGTACGCGCCGCCGGTGGCGACCACCAACGGGCTCGCCGTCGGCTCGCTCGTCAGCGGCGTCGTCTGCTGCCTCCCGCCGCTCGGACTCGTCCTCGGGATCTTCTCGCTGCGCCAGATCAAGAAGCGCGGCCAGGGCGGCAAGGCCATGGCGGTCGCCGGCATGGCGCTCTCCGCGCTCAGCACGCTCCTCGTCCTCGTCGGCCTGATCACCGGTCAGATCCAGGACGGGTTCAAGGCGTTCAACGAGGGGATGCGGGAGGCTGCCTCCGCCCGCATGCCGATGGAGCTGCGCACCGGCGAGTGCTTCGTCGACGAGGCCGGACAGGGCGACTACACCCTCGGCGTCCGGGTCGTCGACTGCGACCAGCCCCACGACGGCGAGATCACCGGGCGGTTCGAGGCCACCGGCTTCGACGGCTGGCCCGGCGAGCGCGCGCTCACCGCCCTCGGCGAGAAGCGCTGCGAGACCATGGCCGCCGCCTACACGCGGGACACCTGGGCGCTGACCGCCGACACCCTCAGCCTGTACTACACCCCGGACCGTCGGGCCTGGCGCGGCGGCGAGCACCGCATCGCCTGCGGCATCGGCGGCTCGGAGCGCCTCACCGGCTCGCTGCGCTCCGACGCGACCACCCTCGACCCGGGCCAGCTGGCCTTCCTCGGTCACGTCAACCCCATCGAGGACGCCCTCTACGCGGAGCCGGAGGAGGACCCGGAGGACGACCTCCAGGCCAACCTCGCCTGGGCCGCCGAGGTGCACTCCGCCATCGACTCGGCGCGCACGGGGCTGGCGGGGCGCACCTGGGAGCCGTCCCGGCGCACCGCCGTGGACGGCTACCGGAAGAGCCTGGACGCCGCGTCGAAGCAGTGGGCGAAGCTGGCGCGCGCCGAGGACGCGGCGGAGTTCTGGGAGGCGTACGACCGCGCCTGGGAACTGGTGCCGGACGACGCGAGCGTCGAGGTCCGCAAGGCCCTCGGCCTCACCCACACGCCCCCGGACGGCTCCGGAGGGCACGGCGCCGCCTGAGTCCCCGGGTGGACGGTCGCGGGTACGCGGACGGGGCCGGGTCTCCGCGGGGGAGACCCGGCCCCGTCGTGTGCGGACCGGCGCCGGGCCGGCGGGCGGCCGGCGGGGCGGGGACGGCGGCCCGTGACCAGCCGCCGTCCCGCGCCCCGGGCGCGCCGTCGCCGGCGGCCCGGTCCGTGCCCCGCGGCGGCCGCCGCGGGGCGGCTCCGGGGGAGCGGGTGGTTCAGCGGCGGGTGAGGCCGCGGTCGATCGCGTGGATCAGTTCGCCGTCGGCGGTGTCGCCGTCGAGCGACCAGACCATGGCGCCGCCGAGGCCGTGCGTACGGACCCAGTTCGCCTTGGTGCGGAGCACGGACGGGTCGTCGTAGGTCCACAGGGTGGTGCCGTCGAAGAGCCAGGCGTGACCGTTCCGGTGGCCCCGGTAGAGCGTGTACGTGCCGGACGCGGCGAGCTTCTTGAGGTTCTTGTAGTCCTCGGAGCCGGGCGCCCAGGTCGCGGGGGCGGGGCCCGCGGCGGGCTGTCCGAGGCCGTCGCCGCCGCCGGTGACGCCGGTCCAGCCCTGGCCGTAGAACGGCATGCCGACCACGAGCTTGTGGGCGGGGGCGCCGCGCCGCAGCCAGGACCTGACGGTTCCCTCGACGCTCCAGTCGTTCTTCGCGAAGAGCGCGGACTGCTGGTCGGCGGTGGCCTCGCCGGAGACGTGGAAGTCGTAGCCCTGGAGGTTCACGAAGTCGAAGTCGCGCATGATCCTGGCGACCTCGAAGCCCGCGTCGATCTTGGCGGGGGCGGTGGGCACGTACGCGCTGAGCTCGTAGTGCCTCCGCTGCGGCAGGGAGCGCCCGTAGGCGTCGAGCTGGGTGCGGAACTCCCGTACGAGGGCGGTGAAGTTGACCTTGTCCTCGGGGCGGATGACGTTGCCCGGGTTGCCCTCGGAGCCGGGCCACTCCCAGTCGAGGTCGATGCCGTCGAAGAGGCCGGCGGCCGCTCCGGCGCCGCCGCGTGCGCCGTCCTGCGGCAGGTCGCCCTTGATGTAGAGGTCGATGCAGGAGGAGACGAGGGCCTTGCGGGACGCGGGGGTGCGCACGGCGTCGGAGAAGTACGCCGATCCGCTCCAGCCGCCCAGCGAGATCATGAGCTTGAGGTGGGGGTGCTTGGCCTTCAGCTCGCGCAGCTGGTTGAAGTTGCCGGCCAGCGGCTGCTCGGCCGTGTCGGCGGTGCCGTCCACGGAGGTGGCGGCGTCGACCGGGCGGACGTAGTCGGCCCAGGGGTCGGAGCCGGGGACGGGGCCGATGACGCACTTGCCGGCCTTGTCGACGATGCCGAAGGCGTAGTTGATGTGGCTCAGCCTGGCCGCGGAGCCGCTCGTGTCCAGGTCCTTGACCTGGTAGTTCCGCCCGTAGATGCCCCATTGGGTGAAGTAGCCGACCCGCTTGAGGGCGTGCTCGGCGGCGGGCGGGCGGTGGTCGGGGCGCGGGTGGGCGTCGGCGGCGGGGGCCAGGGTGGCGAGGAGGCCGAGGGCGGCGGCCGCGGCGGTGCCGAAGGTCAGCTTGGTCAGGGCTCTGGGACGCATGGGCTCGTTCCTGTGCGAGGCGGGTTGGAGCGTGGGCGCGCAGCCAGGAAGTTATTGGTCCAGACCAATAGGGGTCAAGGGGTCGGGAGGTGGCGATTCACCTTCATCACTTCGGGTGAAACTCTGGCCCATGCTTGCGGATGGCCACAATCGGTTGTCAGTCTGTAGCTGTCTGTCAACCTGAGGGGAGTGTCCAGTGACGTTCGGTGAGCAGCCCGCCTACTTGCGCGTGGCGAGCGATCTGAGGGAGAAGATCGCGAACGGCTCGCTCCCCCCGCACACCCGCCTCCCCTCGCAGGCGCGCATCCGCGAGGAGTACGGGGTGTCGGACACGGTCGCGCTGGAGGCCCGCAAGGTGCTCATGGCCGAAGGGCTCGTCGAGGGCCGCTCCGGCTCGGGGACGTACGTGCGGGAGCGTCCGGTGCCCCGGCGCGTCGCCCGCTCCGGCTACCGCCCCGCCACCGGCGCCACCCCCTTCCGCCAGGAGCAGGCGGCGGAGGGCGCGCGCGGCACCTGGGAGGCGAGCAGCGAGCAGGAGGCGGCGAGCGCCCCGGTCGCCGCGCGCCTCGGCATCGAGCCCGGCGACCGCGTGATGCGCACGCGGTACGTCTACCGGGACGGCGGCGAGGCCATGATGGTCGCCACCTCCTGGGAGCCGCTCGCCGTCACCGGCCGCACCCCCGTGATGCTCCCCGAGGAGGGGCCGCTCGGCGGCTGCGGCGTGGTCGAGCGGATGGCGGCGATCGACATCGTCGTGGACAACGTGGTGGAGGAGGTCGGCGCCCGCCCCGGCCTCGCCGAGGAGCTCCTCGTCCTCGGCGGCGTCCCCGGCCACGTCGTCATGGTCGTCGAGCGCACCTTCTACGCCTCCGGCCTCGCCGTCGAGACCGCCGACGTCGTCGTCCCCGCCGACCGCTACCGCCTCTCGTACCACCTCCCGGTCCGCTGACCGGGCCCCTGCCCGAACCCGCGCGCCCTCGAACCCCCGCCCGGCCCGTCCGGGGGTGCCCCGCCTTCCTCCGCGCCCGACCGGATCACCCGCTCCCGCTTCCGCCGCCGAACGCCGGACGGGTTTCGCGCCGCTGTAGTCGCGGTCCGGCCGCGTCCGGGCCCGCCCCGCCCCGTCCAGCCCGGGCCCGCCCCGCTCTGCCCCGCCCTGCCCCGTCCAGCCGGGGTCCGGCCCGGACCGGGCCGGACCCGCTCGCCGCGTCCGTCCCCATGTCGGGACCTGGTGTTCCCGGGGTGGCGCCCGGCATGGGTGGTTCGGCCGCCTTCCGTCGGTTCCTGGCCGTTCCGTATCTCTTGGTGAAAACCCGTATCCGGTGTGTGAAGGTCAGGCGTAGGCTCAGGCATATGCACATTGCGGTTTCCTGGAGATCCAGGGTGACGCCTGGCCCGGCGGAGGGAGAAGCCTGATGACCGACAGCGGCCCCGTCCATCCGTGGCTCGTTATACGGCAGGACGACAACGGCAACCGCTACCGGGTGGGCCGGTACGCGACCCAGGACGAAGCGCAGAAGGTCGCGGACACGCTCGACTCCCGCGGCCACAAGCAGCTCTACTGGGTGGAGCGCGTCGCTCCGACGCCCTGACGCCCCCGATACCCTCGCGGGCATGACCTCACGCACCCCGCACCACGGCACCGGAACCGACCTCGGGACCGGTGCCGTGGTCGTCGTCGCGGCCGCCCTCCTCGACGGCGGCCGCCTGCTCGCCGCCCGCCGCAGCGCCCCCGCCGAACTCGCCGGCCGCTGGGAACTCCCCGGCGGCAAGGTCGAGCCCGGCGAGCGCCCCGAGGACGCCCTCGTCCGCGAACTGCGCGAGGAGCTCGGCGTCGAGGCCGAGCCCGGCGAGCGGATCCCCGGCGAATGGCCCCTCAAGCCCGGCTACGTCCTCCGGGTCTGGACCGCCCGCCTGCTCTCCGGCGAACCCCGCCCGCTGGAGGACCACGACGCGCTCCGCTGGCTCGCCCGCGACGAACTCGACACCGTGGACTGGCTCGACCAGGACCGCCCGGCGGTCGCGGAGGCGGCGCGCAGACTCCCCGTCACGCGCCCCTGAACCGGGCGCGCGTCCCGCTCCCTACGCCGTTCGTGCCCCTGTGCGCCCGTGCCCGCCCCCAGTGGGATATTTCGCGAGTAATTACGGGTATGTCCCCTTTGATCCCTCGGGAGAGGGTGATCCTCTTCCTGCTGCACCGTGCCTGGGGAAGTGATCGCGTGTGATCGACACCGACGGCGCCCGCGCCGAGTGGAACTTCCCGGCGGAGGCCGACGCGGTGCGCAGCGCCCGCCACGCCGTACGCGAGACGCTCCGCACCTGGAAGGTCGACGCGGCCGTGGGGGACATCGCCGTCCTGCTGGTCAGCGAGCTGGTCACCAACTCCCTCCGGTACGCCTCCGGGCCGATCGGCGTGCGGATCCTGCGGGCCGAGGGCACCGCCACCGACCCGCCCCGGCACTCCGCGCTCCTCGTGGAGGTCTCCGATCCGCTTCCGGATCCGCCCACCGAACGGCCCGCGGGACCCGACGACGAGGGCGGCCGGGGGCTCGGTCTCGTCGCCTGCTCCGCGCGCCGCTGGGGCACCCGGCAGGGCGACACCGGGAAAACCGTATGGTTCGAGCTGGCTCTCCCTGGTGAGTAAAGAGAGAGGGACGACGATCACCGGAGCGAGTCGCGAGCCGACCGAGACCACCCTGTGATCGTGGACGTCGTGCCGCCGGGGCCCGCGTGCTGAATACTGCGGGGATGGCCGGTCCGGTGCGGTGAGCTGGAGGGGACGGTCGCGTGAGCGAGATATCCGAGACGGCGGGTGGCGTCGTGTGGCAGAGCAGCCCGCCCGGTTCGATCTACGACTACATCCGGGTCGCCTCCTTCTCGCTCGGGCCCGACGGGCGGGTCGACCAGTGGAGCCGCCGGGCCGCGGACCTCTTCGGCGTCGACGCCCGGGACGCACGCGGCAAGGACCCGGTCGAGGTCTTCATGCCCCCCGAGCTGCGGGAACGCGGCCACCGGCAGGTCAAGGAGGTCCTCGACGGGCGCGAGTGGACCGGCCTCGTCCCCTTCCGCATACCCGGCCAGGCCGGTCCTCCCGGACAGGACGGGGCGCACGGCGTCGCCGAGCTGTACGTCATGCCCAGCGAGACCGACACCGGCGAGCGGGCCGCGCTCTGTATCGTCGTCGACGTCCGCGCCCTGCGGAGGATCGAGACCGACCTCGCCGCCTCCCAGGCCATTTTCGGCCAATCGCCCTTCGGCTTCCTCCTCTTCGGCACCGACCTCACCGTCAAGCGCGCCAACCAGCGCTTCGCGTCCGTCTTCGGCGGCGACGCCGACGACCACCGCGGCCGGAGCGTCCACGACTACCTCGCCAAGCCCGAGGCCGACCGGATGACCGCCGCCCTCCGCCGCGTCCTGGAGACCGGCGAGTCCGTCACCGACCTCCGCATCACCGGCGCCGCCCCCGGCGCCCGGATCCGCCGCCACTGGTCCATCAACCTCTACCGGGTGCACAGCGGCTCCGGCCGCCCGATCGGCGTCGCCGGCCTCGGCGTCGACGTCACCCGCCGGCAGAACGCCGCCCGCGAGGCCGCCAGCGCCCGCCGCAACCTCGCCCTCCTCAACGAGGCCGGAGCCCGCATCGGGAACTCCCTCGACCTGGAGGCCACCGCCCGCGAACTCCTCGACGTCGCCGTCCCCGGCTTCTGCGACCTCGCCTCCGTCGACCTCTACCAGGGGCTCCTCACCGGCGACGAGGCCCCGCCCGGCCGCTGGGGCAGCTCCCACGACGTCGGCTACGGCGCGGGCAGCGCCGAACTGCGCCGGGTCGCCTTCGCCTCCGCCGTCTCCGACACCCCGCTCAGGACCGACGAGGGCCACGGACCGGCCGGCGACGGCGGCGCGCCCTTCCCCGTCGAGGTCGGCGCCGTCCACCGCTACCCCTTCCACTCGCCCCCCGCCGGAGCCCTGCGCACCGCCCGGGTCCGCACCGTGGCCGGCGGCGAGGGCGACCTCGTCCACTCCACCCTCGCCGTCCCGATGGTCGCCCACGACACCGTCGTCGGCCTCGTGCAGTTCTCCCGCACCAAGGGCAGCGAGCCCTTCGGGGACCGCGACCGCGCGCTCGCCGTCGAACTCGCCGCCCGCGCCGCCGTCTGCATCGACAACGCCCGCCTCTACCGCCGCGAGCACGAGCGCGCCCTCATCCTCCAGCGCAGCCTGCTCCCGCCCGGCGACCCCCAGGCCGCCGGCCTCGACATCGCCTGCCGCTACCTCCCCGGCACCGACGCCACCGAGGTCGGCGGCGACTGGTTCGACGTCATCGAACTGCCCGGCCACCGCACCGCCCTGGTCATCGGCGACGTCATGGGCCGCGGTCTGCGCGCCGCCGTCGCCATGGGCGAACTGCGCACCGCCGTCCGCACCCTCGCCCAGCTCGACCTGGAACCCGCCGAGGTCCTCTCCCACCTCGACGAGATCGCCCGCGGCCTCGGCGCCCCCATCGGCGCCCAGCAGTCCCGGGCGAACAAGAACCGCGGCCCCGAACTCGCCGAGGTCTACCTCGCCACCTGCGTCTACGCCGTCTACGACCCGGTGACCAGACGCTGCGTCTTCGCCAGCGCCGGCCACCTGCCGCCCGTCCTCGTCGCCCCCGGCGAGGAGGCCGTCCTCCTCGACGTACCCCCGGGGATGCCGCTGGGCGTCGGCGGCGAGCCCTTCGAGGAGGTCGAGGTCGAACTCCCCGAGGGCTCCCTCCTCGCGCTCTACACCGACGGGCTCGTCGAGTCCCGCGACCACCCCATGGAGGAGGGCCTCAGCGCCTTCCGGCGGGCCCTCGCCGACCGGGCCCGCCCCCTGGAGGACGTCTGCGACCGGGTCCTCGGCACCCTCGACACCGGCCACGGCGAGGACGACATCGCCCTCCTGATGGCCCGTATCCAGGGACTGCCCGCCGAGGCGGTCGGGGACTGGCGGCTGCCCCGCGAGCCCCGCTCCGTCGGCCGCGCCCGGGAACTCGCCCGCGGCCGGCTCACCGCCTGGGGACTCGACGCGCTCGTGGACACCGTCGAACTCCTCGTCAGCGAACTCGTGACCAACGCGCTCCGGTACGGCGAGGGCGAGATACGGCTCCGGCTGCTGCGCGACCGCACCCTGGTCTGCGAGGTCTGGGACGCCGGCCTCGTCCAGCCGCGCCGCCGCCGCGCCAAGGACACCGACGAGGGCGGCCGCGGCCTCCAGCTCGTCGGCCTGCTCTCCGCCTCCTGGGGCTCGCGCCGCACCCCGCGCGGCAAGACCGTCTGGTTCGAGCTGGCGCTGCCCGACGGCGGGTCCACGGCGGAACCCACCGTGGACCAGCTCCTCAGCATGTTCTAGTCAGGACGCCTCCGGCAGGACTCCCCGTCCGGACGCCTCCGGCAGGACGCCTCCGGCAGGACGTTCCCGATGGGATGTTCCCGATCGGGTGTTCCCGTCCGGACGTTCTCCTCAGGCGGTCTTGAGGGCGGCCAGGCGCGCCGCGATCTCCGCCTCGTCGCCCGCCGCGTCCAGCTGCTCGAACTGCGCGTCGAGCGAGGACGCGGCCAGCTCCTGCTTGCCCAGGGCCCGCGCCTCCTCCCGGCGCACCTTGTCCTCGAAGCGGCTCAGTTCGCTCGTCGGGTCCAGCACGTCGATGCTCTTCACCGCGTCCATCATCGTGTTCTGCGCCTGCGCCGACTTCGCGCGGGCGACCAGCTCGTCCCGCTTCGCCCCGAGCTCCGTCAGCTTCGCCCTCATCCGGTCGAGCCCCGAGGTCAGCTTGGCCACGACCTCCGTCTGCGCCGCGATCGTGGGCTCGGCCGTCCGCGCCTCCTTCTCCGACTGCAGCTGCCGGCCCAGCGCCACCTTGGCGAGGTTGTCGAAGCGGTCCGCCTCCGCCGCCTGCCCGCCGGCCCGCAGCTCGTCCGCCTTCCGGCTCGCGGCCAGCGCCTTCCCGCCCCACTCGGCCGCCGCCGCCACGTCCTCCGCGTGGTCCTGCTCCATCAGCCGCAGATTGCCGATGGTCGTCGCCACGGCCTCCTCCGCCTCCGCGATGTTCGCCGTGTAGTCGCGGATCAGCTGGTCCAGCATCTTCTGCGGATCCTCCGCCTGGTCCAGGAGGGCGTGGATGTTCGCCTTCGCCAGCTGGGTGACCCGGCCGAGGACGGTCTGCTTGCTGCTCATGCGCTGCTCCTTGAAGAGTCGTACGGGAGGAGGTCGGAGGGAGTTCGGGAGGTAGGGGCGGAGTCGTACGGGGCGGGGCCAGGGACGGGGGGACGCAGCCGGGACGCGGGGCCCGGGGGCCCGGGGAGTCAGAAGCGGCCGCCGCCGCCCCGCCGGCCACGCGTGCCGCCGCCGCCGAAGCTGCCCGGCCCGCCGCCCAGGCCGCCGCCCCCGAAACCGCCGCCGCCTCTGCCGGAGCCCCCGCCGAACAACCCGCCGAGGATGATGCCGCCGAGCACCGCCCCGCCGAGTCCGCCGCCCCCGCTCCCGCCCATGCCCGTCACTCCGCCCAGGCCGTTCGGGTTCCCGTACCGGCGCACGTCCTGCTCCGCCAGCTCCTGCGCCCGCCGGGCCAGCGCGTCCGCCTGCTGCGCCTCCGCCAGCGCCGCCTGCGGCTCGTCCGCCGCCAGCGCCCGCGCCCGCTCCAGGCGCCGCTGCGCCTCCGCCAGCCGGGTCCTCGCCTCGCTGCCCACCGCGCCCCGGTGCGTCCGTACGTAGTCCGAGGCCGCCCCCAGCTCCGCACGGGCCGTCAGCAGTGCCTGTTCCAGGAGCGTCCGGGCCCGCGCGTCCCCGGACTCGCGCTCCCGCGCCCCGGCGAGCGCGCCGTCCAGGGCCGCGTCCGCCTCCTCGACCCGGCGCAGCGCGTCCAGGGGGTCGTACCGTCCCGCCTCCACCGCCCGCCGCACCTCCGCCGCCACCGCCTCCGCCCGGGCGATCCGGCCCCGCAGATCGCCCGTCGAGGCACCCTCGGCGGTCCCTTCGAGGAGCCCCCGGGCCTCGGCGAGGTCGGCGTCCGTCTCGGTGAGCGCGCCCGGCAGCCGGTCGGCCGCCTCGTCCAGCTCCCGCGCGCGCCGGTCCACCGCCTCGATCAGCCGGGCGGCCTGGTCGACCGCGCCCTCGGCGGCCCGCACGTGCACCGCCGCCGCGCCGTTGTCGCCGCCGTCGACGGCCTGGCGGGCCTGGTTGACGCGTGCGGTGGCGAAGACCAGCCGGTCCTTCGCCTGCTCGACGCCGCCGGCGACCGGCGCGGCCGCCGACTCCGCGTACCGCTCCCGCATGGTCGCGAGGGCCGCCTCGGCGCCGCCGACCCGGCCGGTCTGCTCCCGGAACGCCGCCTCGACCTCGGCCAGCGCCGCCGGGGCGGTCCGCTCCAGGGCCCGCAGCCGGTCGAAGTCCTCGGTCTCCGCGTCGAGCCGGGCGTTCGCCTCGGCGCAGCGGCGCAGGATCTCGTCGAGCAGGGAGCGCCGGGTGGCGTCGTCCTCCGGGAAGGAGTCGTCGAGCTTCTGCCGCAGCCGGAAGGAGGCGGTCAGCTGCTCCTCGGCGAAGGCCACGGCCTCCTCGAAGGGCCGGGTGGCCTCCTCGCCGAACTGGGCGGTGGCGAAGCCGAGTTCCTCCTGGCTGGTGCGGACGGCGTCGTCGGTGGCGACCAGCGTCCGCCGCGCCTCACCGTCCAGCTCCTCCAGGGAGGGCGGCGCGGGCTGCCCCCAGCCCCGCCCGCCGCCGGGGGTGGTGCGGGTGGTGCTCCGCCGGCGCCTGCGGGCGTACGCGTACGCCGCCACCGCGCCGGCGCCCCCGACCAGGGCGATCGGGAGGACCAGGTCGCTGCCGGACGGCGAACCGGACCCGGAGCCGCCGGGGTCGGCGGGGCCGGGGGTGATCGCGGGGGAGGGGACGGGCCGGCCGGCGAGGACGGCGGAGTAGCCGTCCGCCGCGCCGATCGCGGCGCCCGCCCAGTCGTTCTGCCGCAGCGCCGGCTCGATCACGGTCCTCGCCACGTCGTCGAGCTGGTCCTGGGTGAGGCGGGAGTCGGGGTCGGCGGAGTAGCCGTACCGCCGGTCGTGGGTGGCGACGGCGAGCAGCACGTCGTCGACGCCGAGGCCGTTGCGGGCGGCGGTGGCGTCGGCCCAGTCCTGGCCGGAGCGGCCGGAGAAGTCCCGTACGTAGACCACGAAGAGCTGGACCCGACGGTCGTCGTAGAGCCGGTCGAGGGCCGCGGCGACCTCCGGGCGCCGGTCGCGCAGCGCGCCCACCCGGTCGAGGATCTGCCCGTCGGAGGGGAGGACGACGGGGTCGTCGGCGCGGGCGCCGGCCGCGGCGGGCGCGACCAGCCACCACGCCGCCACCAGCATCGCGAGGAGGGCTCGGGTGGCTGTTCGGGTCACAGAAGGGAGGCTATGGGCGGTTTCGCGCCCCCGCGACCGGACGGCCGCCGCGGAAACCGACCGGTGGGGGAGGGGCGTCCCCGTGAGGGCTGATCATCTCCGCGACGCTCTGGGGGCTCGGATGGACGGACGACTGAGGCGGATGTGGCGCAGGGGGCGCTGGTGGGTCCTGGGGCTGGTCCTCGTCCTGGTCGTGCCGCCGCTCTTCGGCGCGCTCGCGCTGCGGGTCGGTTACGCGGGCGACCTGCGCGACGACGCGCGCACGCGGGGGAGGGACGCGTACTGGATCGGGCACGCGTGGGTGGACGGCCGGAAGAAGGACGCCGACCTGCGGGTGCTGGCCGACCGGCTGAGGGGCACCGGCGTCAAGGACCTGTACGTGCACGCCGGGCCGCTCGAACACGACGGCACGCTGCCGGCGGCGCGGCACCCGCGGGCCCGGTGGCTGACCGACGGGATCCACCGGGTGCTGCCGGGGATCCGCGTCCAGGCCTGGCTCGGCGACGTCCTCGCCAACGACGGGCCGGTCGGCCTGCGGCTCTCCGACCCCGCGTCCCGGGCGGCCGTCACGGCCTCCGCCCGGCAGGTCCTGGACGCGGGCTTCGACGGAGTCCACTTCGACCTCGAACCCCTCCAGTCCGGCGACCCGCACTACCTGACGCTCCTCGACGACCTGGGGCGCCTGACCCGCGCCCGGAAGGCGCCGCTCTCCGTCGCCGCGCACCAGATCGACCCGCTGCCCGGTGCGCACTCCGCGCTCCGCGTCTTCTCCGACCAGGGCAAGTGGTGGTCGCAGGAGTACTTCGGGGAGGTGGCGCGGCGGGTCGACCAGATCGCGGTGATGTCGTACGACACGTGGATGCCGCTGGAGAGTCTGTACGGCGGGTACGTCGCCCAGCAGACCTCGCTGGCCCTGGAGGTGACTCCGGAGAGCACCGACCTGCTGATGGGGCTGCCCTTCTTCCACGAGGACGACCTGGGGCACCACGAGAACGCGGAGACGGTGGCGGCGGGGGTGCGGGGCGTGCGGCTCGGTCTGGGCCGCACCGATCCCACGCGCGAGCGCTTCGGCGTGGCCCTCTACGTCGACTTCGCCGAACGCCCCGAGGACTGGACCGCCTACCGCGCCTCCTGGTCCCGCCCGTAGCCGGACGCCTGCCCGCACGGGGAGCGGCCGGTCGGTTGGGCCGCACGGGTGGGTTCGGCGGGGGGCGTCGCCGTGTCGGCCCGGCCCCGTTCCGCGCGTGCCGTTCAGTGGGATGACCAATAGGTCTGATCATCTCCAAATGGCATGAAAACGGACGAAGGGGTAGAAGCATGTCCCAGGTCGGCGCCCCCCAGGGAAGGACATGGCCCGGTCCGGCCACGACCCCCCGCTCCCGGACCCTCCGCTCCGTCGCCACCCTCACCACCGCGGCCCTCGCCGTCACCGTCCTCGCCGGCTGCAGCTCCGACGAGGACGCCACCGGCCCCGCCGCCGCCCAGGACAACGCGCCCACCGCGCGCGCCCTCGTCGACGACGGCGGCACCCTCCGCTGGGCGGTCGACGCGCTCCCCGCCACCTTCAACGCCTTCCAGGCCGACGCCGACGCGGCCACCAGCCGGGTCGCCGGCGCCGTCCTGCCCGCCCTGCACACCCTGGACGAGCGCGGCCGGCCCCGGCTCAACCCCGACTACCTGGAGACCGCCGAGGTCGTCGAGACCGAGCCCCGCCAGGTCGTCCTCTACAAGCTCCACCAGCAGGCCGTGTGGAGCGACGGCCGCGAGATCGGCGCCGCCGACTTCGTCGCCCAGTGGCGCGCCCTCAGCGGCCGCGACACCGCCTACTGGACCGCCCGCAACGCCGGTTACGAGCGCATCGAGAAGATCGAGAAGGGCAAGAACGACCTGGAGGTGCGGGTCACCTTCGCCAAGCCCTACGCCGACTGGCGCGCCCTGTTCACCCCGCTCTACCCGAAGCAGGTGATGGGCTCCCCGAACTCCTTCAACGACGGCGCCCGCACCACCCTCAAGGCCACCGCCGGACCGTTCCTGCTGAGCAAGGTGGACCGGAAGACCGGCGACCTCACCCTCACCCGCAACCCCCGCTGGTGGGGCAGGCCCGCCAAGCTCGACAGCCTCGTCCTGCGCGCCGTCCCGCGCGCCGACCGGGAGGCCGCCCTCGCCGGCGGGAAGCTCGACCTCGCCGAGATCGACCGCTCCACCGCCGAGCGGATCGCCCTCGCCCTCAAGGACGCCGACGCGGGCCGCGGGGGCGCCGAGGCCGCCCGGCTGCACGGCCCCGGCTCCGCCGTCACCCCCGGCAAGGCCCTCAGGTCCTGGGCCCTCGCCCACGGCGAGGACGAGGAGCTGGCCGCGGAGATCAGGGCCGCCCGCGCCCAGAACGAGGCGGCCGTCGCCCGCTACGCCGCCGCCCAGGACACCCTCGCCGGCTACGTCGTCCGCAAGTCCCTGGAGCCCGCCTACACCCAGCTCTCCCTCAACGGCGAGTCCGGGCCGCTCGCCGACGAGCGGGTCCGCCGCGCGGTCGCCCGCGCCATCGACCGCCGGGAGATCGCCGAATCCGTGCTCAAGCCCCTCGGCCTCCCCTCCGAGCCGCCCGGCAGCCACCTGGCCCTGGCCGGCCAGCCCGCCTACGCCGACAGCAGCGACGCCCTCGGCGACCAGGACACCAAGGAGGCCCGCGCCCTCCTCGCCGACGCCGGCTGGGTCCCGGGCGGCGCCCAGAAGAAGCCGGCCGGCACCAAGGCGGGCTCGGAGGCGGAGAAGAAGGCGGAGGGGACGGCCGGGAAGGCGGCCGAGGGGGCCGGCTCCGAGAAGCGGGCCGAGCAGAGCGACACCGCCTCCGACGACGGCCTGTACATCGTCGGCGACGACAAGCCCGGCGGGACCGCCGCCGACGACAAGCCCGGCGAGCTCCGGGCCGGCCCCCGCATCGGCCCCGGCGGCCCCGAGGCCGGCACCCGGGTCCTCGCCCCGGCCCCCGCCGCCGCCCGCGAGAGCGCCGCCCTCCTTGCCCGCGCCGAGGCCCTCGACACCGGCACCCGCGCCGCCGCGGCGGCCGCCGCGCCCGCGAACGCCAAGCCGGACAAGGGCGTCGCCGGCGCCTACGCCCCCCTGGGCAGCGCCGCCCCGGCCGCCGCCCCCGCCGCCTCCCGGGCCCTCGGCAAGGACGGCAAGGCCCTCAGCCTCCGCTTCGTCCTGCCCTCGGGCCCCGGCTCGGAGACGCTGCGGGCGGTCGGCGACCGGATCGTGCGGATGCTGGACGCGGTGGGGATCCGCACCGAGGTGACCAAGGTCTCCGACGACAGCTTCTTCAAGGACCACATCGCCTCGGGCGACTACGACCTGGCCCTCTACTCCTGGCCCGCCTCCGCCTACCCGGCGACCGACGCCCGGCCGATCTTCGCCAAGCCCGAGCCCGCCTCGGACGGCTCCCTGCTCGTCGAGCAGAACTACTCGCGCGTCGGCACGGACCGCATCGACCAGCTCTTCGACCAGGCGGCCGGCACCCTCGACGAGGAGGAGGCGGGCGAGCTGATCCGCCAGGCCGACGCCCGGATCTGGGCCGCGGCCGGATCCATCCCCCTGTACCAGCGTCCCCAGCTGGTCGCCGCCCGGCAGGACGTGGTGAACGCCGGCGCCTGGGGCTTCGCCGCCCCCCAGTACCAGGACATCGGTTTCAAGAAGAGCGAAACGACCAAGGGTAACCCGTCGAAACACTGAAACCGCAGGCCACAACCTCAGAACCAGCTCAAGTTCCTTGCCCGCCGGGCCTCCCGGCGGGCAGGATCGCGTCGGCCCCTTGACCCGGACCGCATGATCTTCCCCACACCCTGAGACCCGCTCTGAAACGTCCCAGTAGACCCTCTCGGATCCCTCCGGGGAAGCCCCTTGCACGCCAGCCCCGTACCATAGGACATAGCCGTGGCGCGTCCGCCCGGCGGGCGTAAGAGGAACTGACGCCGATTCCCACGATCCGAGAGAAGCGCAAGCCACCCATGCCCACGCGCCACGACATCCGTAACGTCGCCATCGTCGCCCACGTCGACCACGGCAAGACGACCATCGTCGACGCCATGCTCAAGCAGGCCGGTGCCTTCGCCGCCCACCAGCAGCTCGACGACCGCATGATGGACTCGAACGACCTGGAGCGTGAGAAGGGCATCACGATCCTCGCCAAGAACACGGCGGTGAAGTACCACCCCAAGGACGGCGGGGCCCCGATCACGATCAACATCATCGACACCCCCGGTCACGCCGACTTCGGTGGCGAGGTCGAGCGCGGTCTGTCGATGGTCGACGCCGTCGTCCTCCTGGTGGACGCCTCCGAGGGCCCGCTCCCGCAGACCCGCTTCGTGCTGCGCAAGGCCCTCCAGCAGCGCAAGCCCGTCATCCTCTGCATCAACAAGACGGACCGCCCCGACTCCCGGATCGACGAGGTCGTCAACGAGACCTACGACCTCTTCCTGGACCTGGACGCCGACGAGGACCAGATCGAGTTCCCGATCGTCTACGCCTGCGGCCGCGACGGCATCGCCTCGCTGACCAAGCCCGAGGACGGCACGGTCCCGCAGGACTCCGACAGCCTGGAGCCGTTCTTCTCCACCATCCTGGAGCACGTCCCGGCCCCGTCGTACGAGGAGGACGCGCCGCTCCAGGCCCACGTCACCAACCTCGACGCCGACAACTTCCTCGGCCGCATCGCGCTGCTCCGCGTCGAGCAGGGCGAGCTGCGCAAGGGCCAGACGGTCGCGTGGATCAAGCGCGACGGCACGATCTCGAACGTCCGCATCACCGAGCTGATGATGACCGAGGCGCTCACCCGCAAGCCGGCCGAGGTCGCCGGCCCCGGTGACATCTGCGCCGTCGCCGGCATCCCCGACATCATGATCGGCGAGACCCTGGCCGACCCGGAGAACCCGGTCGCCCTCCCGCTGATCACGGTCGACCAGCCGGCGATCTCCATGACGATCGGCACGAACACCTCGCCGCTCGTCGGCCGCGGCGGCACCGGCAAGGGCGCGGACGCCAAGTCCGCGGTCAAGGACCGCAAGGTCACCGCCCGCCAGGTGAAGGACCGCCTCGACCGCGAGCTCATCGGCAACGTCTCGCTCCGCGTCCTGGAGACCGAGCGCCCCGACGCCTGGGAGGTCCAGGGCCGCGGTGAGCTCGCGCTCGCCATCCTGGTCGAGCAGATGCGCCGCGAGGGCTTCGAGCTCACCATCGGCAAGCCGCAGGTCGTCACCAAGGAGGTCGACGGCAAGATCCACGAGCCCGTCGAGCGCCTCACGGTCGACGTCCCCGAGGAGCACATGGGCGCCGTCACGCAGCTCATGGGCGTCCGCAAGGGCCGCATGGACAACATGTCGAACCACGGCTCCGGCTGGGTCCGCATGGAGTTCGTCGTCCCGTCCCGCGGCCTGATCGGCTTCCGCACGGAGTTCCTCACCCAGACCCGCGGCACCGGCATCGCCCACTCGATCCACGAGGGCCACGAGCCGTGGTTCGGCCCGCTCCAGACCCGTAACAACGGTTCGCTGGTCGCCGACCGCGCCGGTGCCGTCACCGCCTTCGCGATGACCAACCTCCAGGAGCGCGGCGTCCTGTTCACCGAGCCCGGCACCGAGGTGTACGAGGGCATGATCGTCGGCGAGAACTCGCGCTCCGACGACATGGACGTGAACATCACCAAGGAGAAGAAGCTCACGAACATGCGGTCCTCGTCGGCCGACTCGTTCGAGGCGATCGTCCCGCCGCGCAAGCTCTCCCTGGAGCAGTCCCTGGAGTTCTGCCGCGACGACGAGTGCGTCGAGGTGACCCCGGAGGCCGTCCGCATCCGCAAGGTCGTCCTGGACCAGAAGGAGCGCGCCCGCTCCGCCTCGCGCGCCAAGAACGCCTGAGCCGCGCCCGGCGCCGCAGCCGGGAGCAGCCGCGCCGAGAACGGCTGAGCCGCATCTCACACGAAGGGCCTGGCCACTCGCACACTGTGCGAGTGGCCAGGCCTTTTTCGTCAAACGCATTGCCCGGGGAGGGCGTCCGGATTCCGGTCATCGCTCTCCGGTACGTGTGTTAACGGTCCGTTTCGCGGGTGTCTGTCTGTGCTCAGTTTGTCCGGATTTCGGTATCTGGGGCCTTGGTGATGTTGTCAAAACGAGACCACTTAAGTGTGGTTTACAGCCCGGGCGTACTTAATAGTTGGCTCCATTGAGCTCGGGTCAATGGGTCACGCACTGTGGGGAGTGCCGACTCACGAGCACACTCGGGGTACCGGGGGATCAACGCCGTCAGGGGTGTCGGCAGGTCTCGAAGTGCCCTTCTTGTAGTGACAAGTGGACTCATGAGGAGGAAACCCATGCGCGGTGCCAAGAGCGCCAAGTGGGTAGCGGGCGCGATCATCGTCGCCCTGGCTGCCACCGCCTGCGGCGGGGGCAAGGACGACAAGGGCACGGACGCCGGGGGCAAGGTCGACCCGAACGGCATCTTCTCCATCGAGGTCGGTGAGCCGGAGAAGCCGCTGCTCACCGGTGACACGATGGAGTCCAACGGCTCGATCGTCATGGCCGGTCTGTTCTCGACGCTCGTCGACTACAAGGCCGACGGCTCGCTCGAGATGATCAACGCCGAGTCGGTCTCCACGACCGACTCGAAGCTGTGGACCGTCAAGCTCAAGAAGGGCTGGAAGTTCCACGACGGCACCCCGGTCACCGCCAAGTCCTACGTGGACGCGTGGAACTGGAACGCCAACGTCGAGAACGCCCAGGGCCTCGCCTCCTGGTACGCGGACATCGCGGGCTTCGAGAAGGTCCACCCCGAGGCGGAGGGCGCCAAGCCCACCTCGAAGACCCTCGACGGTCTGAAGGTCGTCGACGAGAACACCTTCACCATCGAGCTCGCGAAGCCGGTTCCGTACTTCGCCCACAAGCTCGCCTACATCTCCTTCGCTCCGCTTCCGGAGTCCTTCTTCAAGGACCCGAAGGCCGGCGGCGAGAAGCCGGTCGGCAACGGTCCCTACAAGTTCAAGAGCTGGGACCACAAGAAGCAGATCGAGATCGTCCGTTACGACGACTACCAGGGCCCGAACAAGGCGAAGAACGGTGGTGTGATCTTCAAGAACTACACCACCCTCGAGGCCGCGTACGAGGACCTGAAGTCCGGCAACGTCGACGTCCTGCGTCAGATCGCCCCGAAGGACCTGCCGGTCTACCGCCAGGACCTCGGCGACCGCGCCGTGGACCAGCCGTACTCCTCGATCCAGACCCTGGCCATCGCCTTCTACGCCGACCAGTGGAAGAAGCCGAAGCCGGTCGACCCGAAGGTCATCCAGGGCCTGTCGATGGCGATCGACCGCGCCACGATCACCAAGACGGTGCTCAACGGCACCCGCGAGCCCGCCACCGGCTGGGTCGCCAAGGGCGTGCTCGGCTACCAGCCGAACGCGGTCGAGATCACCAAGTTCGACCCGGCGAAGGCCAAGGAGCTCATCCAGGCCGGCGGTGGCGTCCCGAACAACAAGATCTCCATCCAGTTCAACGCCGACGGTGGCCACAAGGAGTGGGTGGACGCGGTCTGCAACTCCATCACCCAGGCCACCGGCGTCGAGTGTGTCGGCGACAGCAAGCCGGACTTCCAGGCCGACCTGACGGCTCGTAAGAACCAGCAGGTCAAGTCCCTGTACCGTTCCGGCTGGGTGCTCGACTACCCGGTGAACGCCAACTTCATCTCGGACCTGTTCCGCACGGGTGCGGGCGGCAACCAGGGCGGCTTCTCCAACAAGGAGCTGGACGCCAAGATCGCCAAGGCCGACTCCGCCAAGACCCTTGAGGAGTCCGTCAAGGAGTACCAGGCGATCGAGAAGGACCTGGTGAACTACATGCCGTCCATCCCGCTCTGGTACTACAAGGTCAACGCGGGCTTCTCGGAGAAGGTCTCCGGCGTCGCCTACGGCCAGGACGGCGACCCGATCCTGACCGGCGTCGAGGTCAAGAAGTAATCACCCGAGCGTAGTCCGCATGCCGTCACGGGACTGACGGAACGTCAGTCCCGTGTGCGGTGCCTTACGCAGTGGCTGGGGGGCCCTTCCGTGGCATCACGCTGTCCGAAAGCGGGCAGCCATGCCGTGGGAGGGCCCGTCGGCTGCGGCCGTCACATCTCAACGGAGGCATGATGGGGCGCTATGTCGCACGACGACTGCTCCAGATGATCCCGGTCTTCTTCGGGACAACCCTGCTGATCTTCCTCATGGTCTACAGCCTGCCCGGCGACCCCGTGGCCGGTCTGTTCGGCGACAAGGGCGCCAGCCCGTCGACCATCGAGGCGATCAGACACAAGCTCGGTCTGGACCAGCCACTGTGGAAGCAGTACTGGGATTACATGAGCGGCATCATCCTGCACTTCGACTTCGGGACGCAGATCCGCAACGATCGCCCCGTGACCGAAGTGCTGGGCGACGCGTTCCCGGTCACGCTCCAGCTGGCCACCATGGCCTTCGTGTTCGAGCTGATCTTCGGCATCGGCCTCGGCATCGTCGCCGGCCTCCGTGCCGGCCGCCTGGCGGACAACGCCGTTCTCCTCTTCACCCTGCTGATCATCTCGATCCCGGTCTTCGTCCTGGGCTTCTTCATCAAGATGATCTTCGCGGACAACCTGGGCTGGATCGCACCCAACGTCAGCAATGACAACCTGTGGACAGAGATGATCGCGCCGGCCGTGGTGCTCGGTGGTCTCTCACTCGCCTACGTGGCCCGGCTCACCCGCACCTCCATGGCGGAGAACCTGCGCGCCGACTACATGCGTACGGCGATCGCGAAGGGCCTCCCGAAGCGCCGCGTCATCGGCGTCCACCTCATGCGCAACTCGATGATCCCGGTCGTCACCTTCCTCGGCACCGACATCGGCGCCCTCATGGGCGGCGCGATCGTCACCGAGCGCATCTTCAACGTGAAGGGCGTGGGTGGTCTGATCGCCGAGTCGATCACCCGGCGCGAGGGCACGACCCTGGTCGGCCTCGTGACCGTCCTGGTGCTCGTCTACCTCGCCACCAGCCTGCTCATCGACCTGCTGTACGCGGTCCTGGACCCGAGGATCCGGTATGCCTGACGTGACCAAGACCGCCGCTTCCGTCGACGACGCCGTCGCGTCCCCCTCGGTGACGGAGCCGAAGGAGGCGCCGAAGCAGGAGAAGGCCCGCTCCCTCTGGGGCGACGCCTGGGCGGACCTCCGCCGCAACCCGTACTTCCTCGTCTCGTCGGTGCTGATCGCCTTCCTGCTCCTGATCGCCGCCTGGCCCACCCTCTTCACGAGCGCCTCGCCCACCGCGGGCGACCTGGTGAAGCACTTCCTGGGCAAGCCGGAGCTGGGGAACATCGGTTCCGAGGGCTGGTTCGGCTACGACCAGCAGGGCCGTTCCGTCTACGCCCGCCTGATCCACGGCACGCGTGCCTCGATCATCGTCGGCATCTGCGTCACCGCCATCGTCACCGTCCTCGGCGGCCTGATGGGCATGATCGCCGGCTACTTCGGCGGCGTCTGGGACGCGGTCCTCTCCCGGATCACCGACATCTTCTTCGGCATCCCGTTCCTGCTCGGCGCCATGGTCGTCCTGCAGTCCTTCACCGAGCGCACCGTCTGGGTCGTCGTCGGCGCCCTGGCCTTCCTCGGCTGGACGCAGATGGCCCGCGTCATGCGCGGTGCCGTGATCACGGTCAAGCAGGCCGACTACGTCCACGCGGCGAAGGCGCTCGGCGCCGGCACCAGCCGGATCCTCTTCCGGCACATCCTGCCGAACGCCATGGCACCGCTGATCGTCGTCGCCACCATCGCCCTCGGCGGCTACATCTCGGCCGAGGCGACCCTGTCCTACCTGGGCCTCGGTCTCGCCGCCCCGACCGTCTCGTGGGGTGTCGACGTCTCCACCGCGGTCGACCAGATCCGCGTCGCTCCGCACGTCCTGCTCTGGCCGTCGATCATGCTGAGCATCACCGTCCTGGCGTTCATCATGCTCGGCGAAGCCGTTCGCAACGCCCTCGACCCCAAGCTGCGCTGAGGAGGGCGTAAAACGTGAGCACCATCAACAAGACCGCGTCCGTCCCGACGCCGCGCGAGAGCGCAGAGCACAACGGGCCGCTGCTCGAAGTCAAGGACCTGCACGTCGAGTTCCACACCCGCGACGGTGTGGCCAAGGCGGTCAACGGAGTCAACTACTCGGTGAGCGCCGGCGAGACCCTCGCCGTCCTCGGCGAGTCCGGCTCCGGCAAGTCCGTCACCGCCCAGGCCATCATGGGCATCCTCGACATGCCGCCCGGCCGGATCCCCAAGGGTGAGATCCTCTTCCGCGGCGAGGACATGCTCAAGATGGCGGACGAGGAGCGCCGGAAGATCCGCGGCCGCAAGATCGCGATGATCTTCCAGGACGCGCTCTCCTCCCTGAACCCGGTCCTCACCGTCGGCTACCAGCTCGGCGAGATGTTCCGCGTCCACCAGGGCATGTCCAAGAAGGACGCCAAGCTCAAGGCCATCGAGCTGATGGACAGGGTCAAGATCCCCGCCGCCAAGGCGCGGGTCGGCGACTACCCCCACCAGTTCTCCGGAGGTATGCGCCAGCGCATCATGATCGCCATGGCGCTCGCCCTGGAGCCGGACCTGATCATCGCCGACGAGCCGACCACGGCCCTCGACGTGACGGTCCAGGCCCAGGTCATGGACCTGCTCGCGGAGCTCCAGCGCGAGTACAACATGGGCCTGATCCTGATCACCCACGACCTCGGCGTCGTCGCCGACGTCGCGGACAAGATCGCCGTGATGTACGCCGGCCGGATCGTCGAGCAGGCGCCCGTCCACGAGCTGTACGCGCGCCCGGCCCACCCGTACACCCGGGGTCTGCTCGACTCGATCCCGCGCCTGGACCAGAAGGGCCAGGAGCTGTACGCGATCAAGGGTCTGCCGCCCAACCTGCTCAAGGTCCCCACGGGCTGCGCCTTCAACCCGCGCTGCCCCAGGGCCACCGACCTCTGCCGTACGGAGATCCCGGCCCTGGTGCCGGTCACCGAGCAGGACGGCGCCGATCTGCCGGGCCGCAAGAGCGCCTGCCACTTCTGGAAGGAGACGATCCATGGCTGACCTCAGCAAGAACGACGAGGCCGTGGCCGCCGCCCTGGACGTCCCCGTCCAGCGTGGGGAGCCGATCCTCCAGGTGCGCAACCTGCAGAAGCACTTCCCGCTGACGCAGGGCATCCTCTTCAAGAAGCACGTCGGCGCGGTCAAGGCCGTGGACGGGGTCTCCTTCGACCTCTACCAGGGCGAGACCCTCGGCATCGTGGGCGAGTCCGGCTGCGGCAAGTCCACGGTCGCCAAGCTCCTGATGAACCTGGAGCGGGCCACCGCGGGCGAGGTCTTCTACAAGGGCCAGGACATCACCAAGCTGTCCGGGCGCGCGCTGAAGGCGGTCCGCCGCAACATCCAGATGGTGTTCCAGGACCCGTACACCTCGCTGAACCCGCGCATGACGGTCGGCGACATCATCGGCGAGACCTTCGACATCCACCCCGAGGTGGCCCCGAAGGGCGACCGGCGCCGCAAGGTGCAGGAGCTCCTCGACGTCGTCGGTCTGAACCCGGAGTACATCAACCGGTACCCGCACCAGTTCTCCGGCGGTCAGCGCCAGCGCATCGGCATCGCCCGGGGCCTCGCGCTCAACCCCGAGATCATCATCTGCGACGAGCCGGTCTCGGCCCTGGACGTCTCCGTCCAGGCGCAGGTCATCAACCTGATGGAGAAGCTCCAGGACGAGTTCAACCTGTCCTACATCTTCATCGCGCACGACCTGTCGATCGTCCGGCACATCTCGGACCGCGTGGGCGTCATGTACCTCGGCAAGCTCGCCGAGATCGGTACGGACTCGGAGATCTACGACCACCCCACGCACCCGTACACCCAGGCGCTGCTCTCCGCCGTGCCGGTGCCGGACCCGCAGGCCCGTGCCAACCGCGACCGGATCATCCTCACGGGCGACGTGCCCTCGCCGGCGAACCCGCCGTCGGGCTGCCGCTTCCGCACCCGGTGCTGGAAGGCCCAGGAGAAGTGCTCCACCGACGTGCCGGTCCTGGCGATCCCGGAGCGCTTCCGGGGCCAGGACACCCTCGCGGCCCACGAGTCGGCGTGCCACTTCGCCGAGGAGCGGGACGTCGTCCACGCGGGCTGAACGGCCGTGACGGTCCGCAGGACGGACCCGTAGGACCAGGGCCCCTCGCACCCCCGCCGGGTGCGGGGGGCCCTTTCCGTGCCGCCCTCTCCTCCCGGGTCCGGCCGTGCACTCCCTTGGGCGCCATGAAAGTGCACAACCGTCAATATGAGGTGATATTGGGCCCTAAGTCACGCTTAGGACAATCGGGAGGCACTCCATGCGCGGAGCCACGCACGCCAAGTGGGCCGCACTGGCCACCGCCGTCGCCCTCGCGGCGACCGCCTGCGGCGGCGGTGACGACAGTGGCGGCGGAGGGGCCGACGGCATCGTGAGCTCCTCCTGGGGCGACCCGCAGAACCCGCTGGAGCCGGCGAACACCAACGAGGTCCAGGGCGGCAAGGTCCTGTCGATGATCTTCCGCGGGCTCAAGCAGTACGACCCCAAGACCGGCGAGGCCAAGGACATGCTCGCCGAGAAGATCGAGACGACCGACTCGACCAACTTCACCATCACCGTCAAGGACGGCTGGACCTTCTCCAACGGCGAGAAGGTCACCGCCCAGTCCTTCGTCGACGCCTGGAACTACGGCGCCCACCTGAAGAACAACCAGAAGAACGCCTACTTCTTTGGCTACATCGAGGGCTACGACAAGGTCCACCCGGACGAGGGCGAGGCAAGCGCCGACACCATGTCCGGCCTCAAGGTCACCGGTCCGCGGACCTTCACGGTGAAGCTCACCCAGAAGTTCTCGACCTTCCCCGACACCCTCGGCTACGCGGCCTTCGCCCCGCTCCCGAAGGCCTTCTTCGACGACCACGCCGGCTGGCTCTCGAAGCCCGTCGGCAACGGCCCGTACACCGTCGACTCGTACTCCAAGGGCTCCCAGATGGAGCTCAAGCGCTGGGACGACTACCCCGGTGACGACAAGGCCCAGAACGGCGGCATCACCCTCAAGGTCTACACGGACAACAACACCGCGTACACCGACCTGATCGCCGGCAACCTCGACCTCGTCGACGACGTCCCCGCCGCCCAGCTCAAGAACGTCTCCGCCGACCTCGGCGACCGGTACATCAACACCCCCGCCGGCATCATTCAGACCCTCTCCTTCCCGTTCTACGACGATGCGTGGAACAAGCCGGGCCAGGAGAAGCTCCGCCAGGGCCTGTCGATGGCCATCGACCGCGAGCAGATCACCGAGACGATCTTCCAGAAGACCCGCACCCCCGCCGTCGACTGGACCTCCCCGGTCCTCGGCGAGGAGGGCGGCTTCAAGGACGTCTGCGGCGACTTCTGCAAGTACGACGCCGCCCAGGCGAAGAAGCTGGTCGCCGAGGGCGGCGGCATCCCCGGCGGCACGATGAAGATCTCGTACAACGCCGACACCGGCTCCCACAAGGAGTGGGTGGACGCCGTCTGCAACTCCATCAACCGGGCCCTCGGCGACAACAAGGCCTGCGTCGGCAACCCCATCGGCACCTTCGCCGACTACCGCAACCAGGTCACCACGCAGAAGCTCGACGGCCCCTTCCGGGCCGGCTGGCAGATGGACTACCCGCTGATCCAGAACTTCCTGCAGCCGCTGTACTACACCAACGCCTCGTCCAACGACGGCAAGTACTCCAGTGCCGAGTTCGACAAGCTGGTCGACCGGGCCAACGCCGAGACCGACACCAAGAAGGCCGTCGAGCTCTTCCAGCAGGCCGAGGAAGTCCTCCGCGACGACATGGGCGCGATCGCGCTCTGGTACCAGAACGGCAGCGCCGGCTACTCCGACCGGGTCGAGAACGTCACCCTCAACCCGTTCAGCGTCCCGGTCTACGACCAGATCAAGCTCAAGTGACGTCGTCGTAGGCCGGTGGCGCACGGCCCGGCACGCGGACCCCCGCGCCGGGCCGTACGCCTTTCCCCCTCCCTGGAGGTCCCCGTGGGTCGATATGTGCTCCGGCGGCTGCTGCAGATGATCCCGGTCTTCTTCGGCGCCACGCTGTTGATCTTCCTGATGGTGAACGTGATGGGCGATCCCATCGCCGGGCTCTGCGGCGACCGGGCCTGCGACCCGGCGACCGCCGCCCGGCTGAGGCAGGAGTTCGGCCTCGACAAGCCCGTCTGGCAGCAATACCTGACCTACATGGGCAACGTCTTCACCGGCGACTTCGGCACCGCCTTCAACGGGCAGCCGGTCACCGAACTGATGGCCAACGCCTTCCCCGTCACCATCCGGCTCACCATCGTCGCCATCCTCTTCGAGATCGTCATCGGCATCAGCCTCGGCGTCGTCACCGGCCTCAAGCGCGGCCGCCCCGTCGACACCACCGTCCTGCTGCTGACCCTGGTCGTCCTCTCCGTCCCCACCTTCGTCACCGGCCTGCTCGTCCAGCTGCTGCTCGGCGTGAAGTGGGGCTGGATCGACCCGGCCGTCTCACCCGCCGCCACCTTCGACGAGCTGATCGTCCCCGGCCTGGTCCTCGCCTCGGTCTCGCTCGCGTACGTCACCCGGCTCACCCGCACCTCGATCGCCGAGAACAAACGCGCCGACTACGTCCGCACCGCCATCGCCAAGGGCCTCCCGCGCCGCCGGGTCATCAGCCGCCACCTGCTGCGCAACAGCCTCATCCCGGTGGTCACCTTCATCGGCGCCGACGTCGGCGCGCTCATGGGCGGCGCCATCGTCACCGAACGGATCTTCAACATCCACGGCGTCGGCTACCAGCTCTACCAGGGCATCGTCCGGCAGAACACCCAGACCGTGGTCGGCTTCGTGACGATCCTCGTCCTGATCTTCCTGCTGGCCAACCTCCTGGTGGACCTCCTGTACGCCGTCCTTGACCCGAGGATTCGCTATGCCTGAGCCGCTCGAACCGCTGGAAGAGGGTCGCTCGATCGCCGCGACCGGCGCCGGTGGAGCCACCGACCTCGCCATGGACGAGGCCGAGACCCTGGAGAAGAACCCCGTCGGCCCCCGGGGCACCGGACCCGACAACAAGCCCCGCTCCCTCTGGTCCGACGCCTGGCACGACCTGCGCCGCAACCCGATCTTCATCATCTCCGGCCTGATCATCCTCTTCCTGGTCGTCATCGCGATCTGGCCGTCCCTGATCGCCTCCGGCGACCCCCTCGACTGCGACCTCTCCAAGGCGCAGGAGGGCTCCCAGCCCGGCCACCCCTTCGGCTTCAACGGACAGGGCTGCGACGTCTACACCCGCACCGTCTACGGGGCCAGGGCCTCCATCCAGGTCGGCGTCCTCGCCACCCTCGGCGTGACCCTGCTCGGCGCCGTCCTCGGCGGTCTCGCCGGCTTCTTCGGCGGCGCCTGGGACGGCTTCCTCTCCCGGATCACCGACATCTTCTTCGCCATCCCCGTCGTCCTCGGCGGCCTGGTCCTGCTCTCCGTCGTCAGCAACAACACCGTCTGGCCCGTCATCGGCTTCATGGTGCTGCTCGGCTGGCCGCAGCTCTCCCGCATCGCCCGCGGCTCGGTGATCACCGCCAAACAGAACGACTACGTGCAGGCCGCCCGCGCGCTCGGCGCCTCCAACTCCCGGATGCTGCTCCGGCACATCACGCCCAACGCCCTCGCGCCCGTCATCGTCGTCGCCACCATCGCCCTCGGCACCTACATCGCCCTGGAGGCGACCCTGTCCTTCCTCGGCGTCGGCCTGAAGCCGCCGACGGTCTCCTGGGGCATCGACATCTCCTCGGCCTCGCCGTACGTCCGCAACGCGCCGCACATGCTGCTCTGGCCCTCCGGCGCCCTCGCGATCACGGTGCTCGCCTTCATCATGCTCGGCGACGCCGTCCGCGACGCCCTCGACCCGAAGCTGAGGTAGGCACCCATGCTGCTCGAAGTACGCGACCTGCACGTGGAGTTCCACACCCGCGACGGGATCGCCAAGGCGGTCAACGGAGTGAACTACTCCGTCGACTCCGGGGAGACCCTCGCCGTCCTCGGCGAGTCCGGCTCCGGCAAGTCCGTCACCGCCCAGGCCGTCATGGGCATCCTCGACATGCCCCCCGGGAAGATCACCGGCGGCGAGATCCTCTTCCAGGGCCAGGACCTGCTCACCCTCAAGGAGGAGGAGCGCAGGAAGGTCCGCGGCGCCAAGATGGCGATGATCTTCCAGGACGCGCTCTCCTCCCTCAACCCCGTCCTCAGCGTCGGCGAACAGCTCGGCGAGATGTTCGTCGTCCACAAGGGGATGAGCAAGAAGGACGCGCGCGCCCAGGCCGTCGAGCTGATGGACCGGGTCCGCATCCCCGCCGCCAAGGAACGCGTCGGCCAGTACCCCCACCAGTTCTCCGGCGGCATGCGCCAGCGGATCATGATCGCCATGGCGCTCGCCCTCGAACCCGAGCTGATCATCGCCGACGAGCCCACCACCGCCCTCGACGTCACCGTCCAGGCCCAGGTCATGGACCTGCTCGCGGAGCTCCAGCGCGAGTACAACATGGGGCTCATCCTCATCACCCACGACCTCGGCGTCGTCGCCGACGTCGCCGACACCATCGCCGTCATGTACGCCGGCCGGATCGTCGAGAAGGCCCCCGTCCACGAGATCTACAAGGCACCCGCCCACCCCTACACCCGCGGCCTGCTCGACTCCATCCCGCGCCTGGACCAGAAGGGCCAGGAGCTGTACGCGATCAAGGGCCTGCCGCCCAACCTGCTGGCCATCCCGCCCGGCTGCGCCTTCAACCCGCGCTGCCCGATGGCCCAGGACGTCTGCCGCACCGACGTGCCCCCGCTGTACCAGGTCACCGACTCGCCCGCCCCGCGCTCCAGCGCCTGCCACTTCTGGAAGGAGTGCCTCCATGGCTGAGGCGATTCTCGAGGTCCGGGACCTGCACAAGCACTACCCGCTGACCCAGGGCGTCCTCTTCAAGAAGCAGGTCGGCGCGGTCAGGGCCGTCGACGGCGTCGACTTCGACCTCGCCGCCGGCGAGACCCTCGGGATCGTCGGCGAGTCCGGCTGCGGCAAGTCGACCGTCGCGAAGATGCTGGTCAACCTGGAGAGGCCGACCTCCGGGTCGATCAAGTACAAGGGCGAGGACCTCACCAAGCTCTCCCCGCGCGCCCTCAAGGCCGTCCGCCGCAACATCCAGATGGTCTTCCAGGACCCGTACACCTCGCTCAACCCGCGGATGACGGTCGGCGACATCATCGGCGAGCCGTACGAGATCCACCCCGAGGTCGCGCCCAAGGGCGACCGGCGCCGCAAGGTCCAGGACCTGCTCGACGTCGTCGGCCTCAACCCCGAGTACATCAACCGCTATCCGCACCAGTTCTCCGGCGGTCAGCGCCAGCGCATCGGCATCGCCCGCGGCCTCGCCCTCCAGCCCGAGATCATCGTCGCCGACGAGCCGGTCTCCGCCCTCGACGTCTCCGTCCAGGCCCAGGTCGTCAACCTGCTCGACCGGCTCCAGTCCGAGTTCTCCCTCTCGTACGTCTTCATCGCCCACGACCTGTCGATCGTGCGGCACATCTCGGACCGGGTCGGCGTCATGTACCTCGGCCGGATCGTGGAGATCGGCACCGGCGCGCAGATCTACGACCACCCCACCCACCCCTACACGCAGGCGCTGCTCTCCGCGGTGCCCGTGCCGGACCCCGAGGCCCGCGCCCACCGCGAGCGGATCATCCTCACCGGCGACGTGCCGTCCCCGGCCGACATCCCCTCCGGCTGCCGCTTCCGCACCCGCTGCTGGAAGGCGCGGGAGCGGTGCGAGCTGGAGGTCCCGCTGCTCGCCGTCCCGGCCGTCTTCCGCCTCACCGACAGCCCCGCCCACCACCCCTCCGCCTGCCACTTCGCGGAGGAGAAGCGGGTCGTCCCGCCGGAGGACTCCCTGATCCACCCGGACCCCCTGGCGGACGGCCCGGCCCCGCTGGAGGCGACCCGGGAGGCCCGGGCCCCGGAGGGACCGGGACCGGAGAGGCGGGGACCGGAGGGACGGGGTCCTGAGGGGCCGGGACCCGGGGGACCGCCGCCGGAGGGGCCGCCCGAGGAGCCGGGAAGTCCGAAGACCCTCTGACGCCGGGGCCCGACGCGGGCCGGATGCGGAGGCTGACGCGGGCCGGAGGCCGGGGCCTGACGCGGGGTCCGTCGCCGGGGTGTTTAACGCCTCGGCAATCACCGAGTATCGGATCCGATATACGAATACTGGATCCTGTCGGACATGCGGCCCGTGCGGGTGCCGTCGACCGGCGGGGGCTCCCCGAGCCCCCGCCGGGACACCGTTCCGCCGAACCGCTTGTCCCCGCCGCCCCTGACCGTGAGTATCGGCCCCGTGACTGTGACACGACCGGCACGTCTCACCGGCGGGGCGCTCGCCGCCGTCCTCGCGCTCGTCCCCTTCGTCTGGATCCTGTGCGACCTCGCCGCCCTCGGCTCGCCCGAGGACCTGTTCCGGTCCTGGGCCGGCCACCGCTTCCGCCCCGGCCCCGCCCGGGCGGCCACCACCCTGCTCGACCCGCTGCTCTGCCTCGCCGCCGCCGGCACCGCCCTCGCGGCCCTCCGGTCCCGGCACGCCGCCGCCGCGCTCGCCGCCACCGGCGCCGTCACCCTCGCCGTACGGCTCCCCGGCCTCTGGGCCCACGGCACCGGCCCCCTCGTCACCGCGCTCGCCGAAACCGCCCTGGGCGCCGGACTCCTCCTCACCGCCCTCGTCGGCCGCCGCCCGCCCGCGGGCCCCGGGGAACCGGTCCCCACCCGGCCCCGCCCCGCGCCGGCCGCCGCCGCGGGCGTCCTGCTCGCCGTCGCCGCCGTCGTCCTGCTGACCGGGGAGGTCGACCGGGTCACCGGCCTCGACCTCCGCCTCGCCGTCGACCGCTTCACCGGCGGCCGCTCCGCCCTCGGCCCCGCGCTCGGCGTGCCGCCCGGCTGGCTCGCCGCGGTCCTCGTCGCCCTCCACCTGACGGCCGCCGTCTCCGCCTTCACCACCGCCCGGCACACCCGCCCCCTCGGCCTCCTCGCCGGCGGCCTCCTCCTCGGCACCGGCCTCGCCGAACTCACCCGCCTCGCCCGCCTCCACCTCGGCGACGACATCCGCTACGTCACGGCCCCCGAACCCGACCTCGCCGCCCTCGCCACCGCCCTCTACTGCGCGCTCGCCGGGGCCGCCGTCCTCGCCCTCCTGGCCGGGCGCGGCGCCCCCGACGCCGCACCCGCACCGCGCCCGGCGGCGGCGACCCCGCCGCCCCCCTACCCGCGCCCGCCCGGCTGGTGATCCCGGAAGCCGCCCAGCGACCGCTTGAGGAAGTCGACCTGGAGCAGCAGCAGGTTCTCCGCCACCTGCTCCTGCGGGGTCATGTGCGTCACCCCCGACAGCGGCAGCACCTCGTGCGGGCGGCCCGCCGCCAGCAGCGCCGACGACAGCCGCAGCGCGTGCGCCACCACCACGTTGTCGTCCGCGAGACCGTGCACGATCATCATCGGCCGGGCCGGCTCCTCGGGCGCCGACAGGCCGTCGTCGCCGAGCAGCGACTGCGCCGCGTACACCTCGGGCTCCGCCTCCGGGGCGCCCAGGTACCGCTCCGTGTAGTGGGTGTCGTACAGCCGCCAGTCCGTCACCGGCGCCCCCACCACCGCCGCGTGGAAGACGTCGGGCCGCCGCAGCACCGCGAGCCCCGCCAGGTAGCCGCCGAACGACCAGCCCCGCACCGCGACCCGGTCCAGGTCCAGCGGGAACCGCTCCGCGAGCGCCCGCACCGCGTCCACCTGGTCCTCCAGGGTCACCGCGAAGTCCCGCAGCACCGCCTTCTCCCACGCGGGGGAGCGCCACGGCGTCCCCCGGCCGTCCGCCACCACCACCGCGAAGCCCTGCTCGGCGAACCACCGGGAGGTCAGGTGCGCGTTGTGCGCGGCCACCACCCGGGGCCCGTGCGGGCCGCCGTACGGATCCATCAGAACCGGCAGCGGCCCGTGCCCCTCCTCGTACCAGGACGGCAGCAGCACCGCGCAGGGGATGCGCCGCTCGCCGGCCTCCGTGAGCACCGGCCTGGCCCGCAGCGGCGGTTCGGCCGCGTACGAACCCACCACCGCCACCTGCCGGCCGGCGCGCAGCACCCGTGCCACCGAACCCGGCGCGTCCGGCCGGGAGGAGACCAGCACGGTCACCTCGCCGCCGCGCACCGCCCCGTGCCAGCCCACGCCCTCCGAGACCCGCTCCACGCCGGCCGCCGACACCCGGTACACGTGCGTCTCGCCCGTCTCCGGGGCCTCGGCCGCCTCGCCCGCGGACGCCGACACCAGCACGTCGTCCTCGCCGACGTCGAGCACCGCCCGCACGTGCAGCGAGGCGTCCGTCAGCCGCTCCCCGCCGACCGACAGGGCCCGTGCCCCGCTCTCGTCGCCGATCCGCACCAGCTCCCCGGCCGGCGACCAGCACGGCACCCCCGGCAGCAGCTCCAGCCAGGCCGGGTCCGTGTCCTCCCGAACGGTCGTCGTCGCGCCCGAGGCCGGGTCCACCGCGAGCACCCGCTGGCTGCGCTGGTCCCGGGTCTGGACGAGGAGCAGCGGCGCGCCCGCCGGGGACCAGTGGACGCGCGCGAGGTAGGGGAACCGCTCCCGGTCCCACACCACTTCGGCGCGGGAGCCGTCGAGGCCGAGGCGGAAGAGCCGCACCTCCGCGTTCGGAGTGCCCGCCGCCGGGTAGGCGACCCGTTGCGGCTCCCGGTCGGGGTGCGCCGGGTCCGCGATGTACCACCGGCGCACCTCGCGGTCGTCCGCGCGGGCCACCAGGAGGGCGTCCGACTCGGGGGACCACCAGAATCCGCGGTCGCGCCCCATTTCCTCCGAGGCGATGAATTCGGCCAATCCGTAGGTGGTGTTCGCGTCCTCCGGAACCGCCAGTTCCCGATCACCGGAACCATCGGCTCCGACCACCCGCAGGGCCCCGCCCGACACATACGCCACGAGGCGTCCGTCCGGCGACGGGCGCGGGTCGATCACCGGCCCCGGCACCGGCAGCTCCCGCGACGTCCCGGCTCGCAGCTCGGCCGTGAACAGCCGTCCGGACAGGGCGAACGCCGCCAGCTCCACCGCCGCGTCCACCGCGTAGCCGACGATCCCCGCCGACCCCTCGCGACTGCGCTCGCGCCGCGCCCGCTCCTCGGCCGACAGCTCCTCCTCGGCCCCCGCGAGCAGCGCGGACGGCTCCGCGGCGACCCGCTCCACCGGCTCCCCGCCGTCCGCCGGCAGGTCGAGCACCATCAGTGCGTGCGTCCGGTCCGTGCCCGAGGCGGAGCGGACGAAGGCCACCCGCCGTCCGTCGGGGGAGACCGAGAATCCGCGCGGCAGCCCGAGCGTGAACCGCTGGGTCCGGGCGTGCAGGCGCGGGAAGGAGAGCCCCACGGGTGGGGCGGCAGAGTGCTGCTGAGACAAGGTCATACGGCCGAAAGTAGCGCTGTACGCCCCCTCGCGCGCCTGTACGCCGATCAATGCGCGGGTACGGATAGTTATGATCCGTAGCGCTTGGTGGGTACCCCGCCGTGGGTATGCACTCGCGTGGGGTCCTCGGGCACATGCCCGAGGCCCGCACCGACCGCACGAGGCACGGGCACCCGCCCGGGCGCACCACCCGCACGCAACCGCACGCACGAACCGCTCGAACAACCGACCGAAGGTGGAGGTGAACCGCCGTGGCACTCTCGCTCTCGATCTCCGTGGTGGTGCTGCTGGCGATCGTCGTCTTCCTGCTGATCCGGAAATCCGGACTCAAAGCCGGACACGCCGTGGTCTGCGCGCTCCTGGGCTTCTACCTCGCCAGCTCCTCCCTCTCCGACTCGATCACCACCCTCACCACCAACGTGGCGAGCATGATCGCGGGGCTCAAGTTCTGACCCGGGCGGTCGGCGGCGGCCCCGCCTCGTAGGCTGGGGCCATGACCGATCTCCCCGCCCGTCGTCTGCTCCTCGTGCACGCGCACCCGGACGACGAGTCGATCAACAACGGCGCCACCATGGCCAGGTACGCGGCCGAAGGCGCCCTGGTCACCCTGGTCACCTGCACCCTGGGCGAGGAGGGCGAGGTCATCCCGCCCGAGCTCGCCCACCTCGCCCCCGACCGCGAGGACCGCCTCGGCCCCCACCGCGTCGGCGAACTCGCCGCCGCCATGGCCGCCCTCGGCGTCACCGACCACCGCTTCCTCGGCGGCGAGGGCCGCTTCCGCGACTCCGGCATGATGGGCGTCCCCCAGAACGAGCGTGCGAACGCCTTCTGGAACACCGACGTCGACACCGCCGCCGCCCTCCTCGTCGAAGTGATCCGCGAGACCCGCCCCCAGGTCCTCGTCACCTACGACCCCGACGGCGGCTACGGCCACCCGGACCACATCCAGGCCCACCGCGTCGCCATGCGCGCCGCCGACCTCGCCGCGGACCCCGCGTACCGCCCCGACCTCGGCCCCGCCCACGCCATCGCCAAGATCTACTGGAACCGGGTGCCCCGTCCCGTCGCCGAGGCCGGCTTCGCCCGCCTCGCCGCCGAGGGCTCCGCCTTCCCGAAGGACGCCGCCGTCGACGACCTCCCCGGAGTCGTCGACGAGGACCGGATCACCGCCGAGATCGCCGGCGGCGACCTCGCCGAGCCCGGCTCGTACGCGGCCCGCAAGAGCGCCGCCATGGCCGCCCACGCCACCCAGGTCGCCGTCGACGGACCCTGGTTCGCCCTCTCCAACGACCTCGGCCAACCCCTCCTCGCCACCGAGTACTACGAACTCGTCCGCGGCACCCCGGGCGCCCCGGCCGGCGAGCGCGAGACCGACCTCTTCGCGGGCCTCCCCGCCGGGGGCGAGGTGGCGGGCCGATGAACACCCCCGTCACCCGGTACGCCGCCTACGCCGGACTCCTCGTCCTCGGCGCCCTCGTCGGCACCGCCGGCGCCCTCGTGCAGGCCGCCTGGCTGCCCGTCGGGCTGCTCCTCGCCCTGCTCGCCACCGCCGCCCTCTTCTACGGCGGCATGCGCGCCACCGGCAACCAGGTCGGCCTCGCCGCGGCGGGCGGCGGCTGGCTCCTCGCCGTCATCCTGCTGAGCCTCGGCCGCCCCGAGGGCGACGGGCTCTTCGGCGGCGGCCTCGGCGAGCTGGTCTTCCTCTTCGGCGGCATGGGTGCCGCTGTGATCTGCGCCACCGTCAGCAGGCTGCCGCAGAACACCCCGTGACCCCCCGGAGAACCACCCGTGAGCTGCGGGACTTCCCACCGGGCGGATAACCTGCGGCGCCGGACAGTATGGTGGTGCGCGCCGCCGAACCGCCCGGGACCGTACGAGCATCAGCAAGAGCGGGCGGCGGAGCCAACCGGGAGATCCTGCTTTGAGTCGTGAAACTGGTCGAGAGACCGACAGTTCGTCCTCCGGCGCCCAGGGGCGCGGCGGGGCCGCCTACCCGTCGGGAACCCAGCCCTATGGATCCCGCGAGTATCCGCCGCTCCACCCGGCGCAGGACGCGCCGGCGGAGGCCTCCGCCGCGCCCGCGCCGCCGGAGGAGCCGAAGACCGAGACCACCCTGACGACCCGGATCCGCATCAACATTCCGGGTTCGCGGCCCATCCCGCCCGTCGTGGTCCGCACGCCCGTCGCGGAGGCCGAAGCCGCCCCGGTCGCACCGGAGCGGCCCGCCCCCGCGCCCGAGCCCGCGCCGGCCCCCGAGCCGGCCGCGCCCGAGCCGCCGCAGGCCGGCGAGGCTCCCCAGGGCAAGGAGACCAGCGACTGGTTCGCCCCCCGCAAGAACGCGGGCCCGGCGCCCACCGCCCCCACGAGCGGGCCCGCGACGCCCGCTCCGAAGGCCCCCGGCGGCCCGCAGACCTCCGGCACCGGCTTCGCGGGCTCCGCGACCGCGGGCGTGCCCACGGTCGGCAGCACGCCCTCCAGCCGCCCCGTGAGCAACCCGCTGTACGACACCGGCACCCTTCCCGGATACGAGGGCACTCCCGCCGCGGGCGTCCCCCTCTACGACGGGCCCCGTCCCGACGCCACCCCGGCCGAGGGCACCCCGCGGTACGACGGCACGCCCCCGGCCGGCACCCCCCGCTACGACGGCCAGCCCACCGGCCCCACCACCGGACCGGCCTCCGGCCTCGCCGACCTCGGCGGCGGCCAGGGCCCGCGCCCGCCGATGCCGCAGCGCCCCGGCGCCCCCCGCCCCGGCGCCCCCCGTGCGGGCGGTCCGCTCGCGGGCGCCCCGACGGCCGGCGGCGCCGGTGCCGGCGCACCGCGCATGTCCGACGACACCGCGATCCTGACGCCGCAGCAGCTCGGCTCCCTGCGCGGTCCCGGCGGCCAGGGCGGTCCGGGCGGCCAAGGCGGTCCCGGCGGCGGCCAGGGCGGTCCCGGCGGTGCGGCCGGCGGCGGCCGGATCTCCGGTGACACCCTCACCAGCGGCATCCCGGTCGTCCCCCCGGCCGGCGGCCGCCCCGACCCCGCCCCGCGGGCCGACGGCCACCGGGCACCGTCCCCGGCGGCGAGCCGGCAGCCGGCGCCGGGCCTCACGCCCGTGCCCAAGCCCGCCCCCGCCCAGGCCCCGGCCAAGAAGGGCCGCTCCAAGCTGGTCCTCGCCGCCGTCGGCCTCGTCGCCGTCGCGGGCGTCGCCTACGGCGCCGGGCTCCTCCTGAACCACTCCGACGTCCCCAAAAACACCACCGTCCTCGGCGTCGACATCGGCGGCGGCACGAAGGAGGAGGCCGTCGCCAAGCTGGAGGCGAGCCTCGGCAAGCGCGCCGCGACCCCGCTCCAGCTCACCGTCGGCGGCAAGAAGGTCCAGCTCGCCCCCGACAAGGCCGGGCTCGCCCTCGACAGCCAGGAGACCGTCCGGGGCGCCGCGGGCAGCGACTACAACCCCGTCTCGGTGATCGGCTCGCTCTTCGGCGGCGAGCGCGTCGCCAAGCCGGTCTTCCCGGTCGACGACGAGAAGCTCGCCGTCGCCCTGCGGGACCTCGCGGGCACCTCGTCCTCGGCGACCGAGGCGACGATCCTCTTCGCCCCGAACAAGGTCACCGCCGTGGAGGGCAAGCCCGGCCAGGGCCTCGACGTCCAGCGTTCGATGATCTCGGTCAAGGACGCCTTCCGCGCCCAGGTCGAGACCGGCGTGAACAAGGTCGTCGAACTCCCGGTCAGCGTCCGCCGGCCCACCGTCACCAAGGCCGAACTGGACCGGGCGATGAAGGAGTTCGCCGAGCCCGCCATGTCCGACCGGATCACCATCCGCGCCGGCGGCAGGTCCATCGACTTCGGCCCGGCCCGCTCGCTGCCGCAGATCCTCTCCATGAAGGCCGTCGACGGCCACCTGGTGGAGGTCTACGACAAGAAGGCGATCACCCGCCTCCTCGAAGGCACCTTCGACGGCGTCATGGTCACCAAGGGCGACGGCTCGAAGCACGAGGTCTCCGCCGACGACGTCGCCTTCGTCATGCGCGACGCCCTCCGGGGCAGGACCAAGGCGGAGCGCACCGCCACGATCGACCTCTCGGGCAACGGCTGACCCCCGGCGCGGCGCCCGCGCGAACGGCCCCCGTCCTCGTCCGAGGACGGGGGCCGTCCCCGTGCGGCCCGGCGCCCTCAGCCGGCGACCAGCACGGCGGACAGCGCCAGCGCCCCGGGCAGCGCCTGGGCGAAGAGGATCCGCCGGTTGGCGGTGGCGGCCCCGTACACCCCCGCGATCACGACGCACGACAGGAAGAACACCCGCACCCCGAAGCCGGTGGGATCGTCCGCGATCAGACCCCACACCAGCCCGGCGGCGATGAACCCGTTGTAGAGCCCCTGGTTGGCGGCCATGGCGGCGGTCTCCCGGGCGAGCCGCGCGTCGAACCCGGAGAACCGCCGCCCGGTGTCCTTCTCCCACAGGAACATCTCCATCACGAGGATGTAAAGGTGGAGCAGCGCGATCAGGGCGACGAGGATGTCCGCGGTCAGAGGCATGCCCCCATTGTGGGCGGGGGAGCGCCGGGGAGACGGCTGCGACGCGGCGTGGACGACCTCCACCGGGGAGGCGCCCCCCCTGGCCCGCCGACCGGTCCCGAGGGAACGCACGGACCCGAGAGGCCGGCCCACCGGAGGCCCCTCGCCGTCGCTCCACGCGCCGCCCGAAACCGTGTTGCCCCGCCCCAGGGGCCGCTCCTAGACTCGGCGGCCGGGGGAGCGGGGTCGTAGCACAGAGGTAATGCGCCGCGATGGCATCTCGGAGGACGCCGGTTCGAATCCGGTCGCCCCGCTCCCTCTTCGCGGCCCCACCGCCTACGCTCGGCCCATGATCGAGATCAGCCTCTCCGACGCCGAAGTCGCCGCCCTCGCCGCCCGCGTGGGGGCCGGAGTCGTACGGGACGCCTACGGGCGCGAACTCGAACGGATCGACAAGGGCGCGGGGGACTTCGCCACCGCCGCCGACCTCGCCGCCGAGCGGGCCATCCTCGACGTGCTGCGCGGAGCCCGGCCCGAGGACGGCGTCCTCGGCGAGGAGGGCGGCGCGCAGGGGCCCGGGGGCACCCGGCGCCAGTGGCTCGTGGATCCGCTCTGCGGCACCCTCAATCACGCCGTGGGGAACAAGCTCGTCGCCGTCAACGTCGCCCTGCGCGGCGGGGCGGCCGCCGTGGCCGACCCCTTCGCGGGCGAGGACGGCGAGGTGTTCCGCACCGACGGGAAGACCGCCTGGGGCGACGACGGCACGGTCCTGGCGCCCACCGCCGCCACCGGACTCGTGGACGTGAACCTCGATCCGCCGTTCCCCTCGGCGCCCGGCTTCCGGGCCGTCGAACTGCTCGCCCACCCCGACTTCGTCGCCGGCTTCCGGCCCCGGGTCGTCTCCACCTCGCTCGCCCTCGCCTGGGTGGCGACCGGGAAGCGGGCCGCGTACGTCACCGACGGCGGCGACCTCGCCGACAGCGTCCACTTCGCCGCCGGCATCGCCCTCTGCCGCGCGGCCGGCTGCGTCGTCACCGGCCTCGACGGCACCCCGATCGGCCAGGGGCCGGCCCGCGGCCTCGTGGCCGCCGCCGACGCGGAGACCCACGCCCGCCTCGTGGCGATGATCCGGAAGACGCCCTAGTTGAGGCGGGCCCTGGCCGCCCGGGCGCGGTGGCGGATCGCGGCGGCCGACTCCGGGTCGACCGCGTCCATGATCTCCGCGTACGCCTCCATCTCCGCCGCCCCGGCGAGGAAGTCGCCGCGCTGGACGAGGAGTTCGGCGCGTTCGTAGCGCAGGCGGGCCGGGTGGGAGGGGAGCAGCAGGGCCAGGTCCACCGCCCACAGGGCGACGTCGGAGCGTTCGGGGCGCGGGGTCGCCCAGGCGCGGATGTTGCCGAGGATGCGGAGCACGATGGCGCCGGGCTCGGCCGGTCGGAGCATCGAGCGGTCGAGGGCCTCGCCGGTCGCGCTCGCCACGAGCAGTTCGGCGTCCTCGGCGGTCATCGCGCGGCCGCCCGCGAAGGGGTCGACGAGGTCGAGGTCGGCCGGGTCGCCGAAGCCGACGACGAAGTGGCCGGGGAGGCCGAGCCCGTACACGGGGGCGCCGGCGCGCCGGGCGACCTCCATCCACACCACGGAGAGCAGGATGGGCAGGCCGCGGCGGCGCCGCAGCACCTCGTGGAGGAGCGAGGACTCCAGGCGCTGGTAGTCGGCGGGGACGCCCTCGAAGCCCTCGCGGACGCCGAGGAGCGCCGCCAGCTCCTCCTTCCAGGCACCGGTCCACCGGGTGCCGTACGGGACGAGTCCGGCGAGCCGGTCGAGTTCGACGTCCGCCTCGACGAGGTCGTGTTCGGTGACGGTCGGGTCGGCCACCGCGCAGATCAGCAGGCAGAGCCGGGCGAGGTCGGGCCGCTCGGCCCGGGCCTCCTCCGCGAACTCCCGCCGCCGGTCGGGCGACGGGTCCGGCGGTCGTCTCAGGGGGTCCTCCGCGCTCACGCCGCGCTCACGCCTCCGGCTGCCGGTAGTGGTGGTAGTGGTGGTGCACCGCGAAGTCCATCCCCTCGTACAGCGCCCGCGCGCCGTCGTTGTCGGCCTCGACCTGGAGCCAGGCCGCCGAGGCGCCCTCGTCGAGCGCCTGCCGGGCGAGCGCGGCCATCACCGCGGTGGCCAGGCCCCGCCGCCGCAGCGCCGGGTCGACCTCCACCGCCATGAACCCGGCCCAGCGGCCGTCCACGACGCAGCGGCCGATGGCCGCCGGCACCTCTCCCGTGCCCGCGACGGACGCGAACCACACACTCGGGCCGGACGAGAGCACGTGCCGCACCGCCGGGCCCGCCCCGGTGAACCGCTGGTAGCGGCGCAGCCACGGCTCGTCGAGCGTCCGCGACAGTCGCACCTCCGCGGGCCCCGGCTCGCGGTCGGCGAGCGGCGCGAGCGCGGCGATCCGCAGTTCGGCGGTGACCTCGCGCCGCCAGCCCAGCCGCTCCAGGTCGGCGCAGAGCAGCTCCTGGGCGGACTCGGCGCCGGTGCCGGCCTGGACGTAGGCGGGCAGCCCCCGGTCCGCGTACCACTTCCGCACCGCCTCCAGGGCCTCGGCGACCGGCCGGCCGGGATCGCCGTCCGGCAGGGCCGAGTTGGCGCGGCGGGTGAAGCCCACCCGCCGGCCCGCCACCGCCCCGCCGGGCCCGTCCGCCGGACTCCGCCCGGCGGGACCCGCGTCGCCCGGCTCCTCCACGATCGCCGCCCGCAGGGTCCACCCGCCGAGCGGCTCGCTCTCGACCGGCTGCCAGGCGCGCGCGGCGACCCGGGAGAGCTCCGGGAAGGTGGCGGCGGGGCCGCGTCGGCGGGCGGGCGCCGCGGGGACCACTTTGCCCGCTGCCAGGCGGAGTTCCGGGATGCGGACGGCTTCGCCGCTCTTTCGTGTGATCGTCAGCACACCGGCGTCCCAGGATGTGAGCACGCCGACCGCGTCGGAGAACCGCCCGCCCGGCGCGCCAGAGTCCGTCACGTACCGAACGGAGACACGTTTTCCCACGTCAGCCCTGGTGAGACGGACCTCGAGCCGCCCTCCGCCGATGATTTCCACAGCTTCTCCGCCCCTCCTGTTCGGATCGCCCCCGAGAACGGAGATACTAGGTGCGGGCATCGACGACACCGCGCTCCCGCGCAGACCAGCCCTACCGAGGAGGAACGACAGCGTGACCTACGTCATCGCGCAGCCTTGTGTCGACGTCAAGGACAAGGCTTGCATCGAGGAGTGCCCCGTCGACTGCATCTACGAGGGCAAGCGATCTCTCTACATCCACCCGGACGAGTGCGTCGACTGTGGAGCCTGTGAGCCGGTCTGCCCGGTCGAGGCGATCTTCTACGAGGACGACACCCCGGAGGAGTGGAAGGACTACTACAAGGCGAACGTCGAGTTCTTCGACGAGCTCGGTTCGCCCGGTGGCGCGTCCAAGCTCGGCGAGATCGAGCGCGACCACCCCTTCATCGCCGCCCTGCCGCCGCAGAACGGCTGATCTTTCGTTGCACCCGCTCTCGGTCCCGTACGGCTCCGCCGCCGTACGGGACCGACGCGTATCCGACGCGTACGCGTACGTACTGAGGAAGTGAGCCAACCCGTGAGCGCAGTCTCTTCGCGCCTGCCCGTCTTCCCCTGGGACAAGCTGGAGCCGTACAAGCAGACGGCCCTGGCCCACCCGGACGGGATCGTGGACCTGTCGGTCGGCACGCCGGTCGACCCGGTGCCCGCGCTGATCCAGGAGGCCCTGGTGGCCGCCGCGGACTCGCCCGGCTATCCGACGGTCTGGGGCACGCCGGAGCTGCGGGACGCGCTCACCGGATGGTGCGAGCGGCGCCTCGGCGCGGTCGGCTTCGCCCACGGGAACGTGCTGCCGGTCGTCGGCTCCAAGGAGCTCGTCGCCTGGCTGCCGACCCAGCTGGGGCTCGGCGCCGGCGACAAGGTGGCCTACCCGCGGCTCGCGTACCCCACGTACGAGGTCGGAGCCCGGCTCTGCGGCGCGGAGGCCGTCGTCTACGACGACCCGACGGAGCTCGACCCGGCCGGCCTGAAGCTGCTCTGGCTCAACTCCCCGTCGAACCCGACCGGCGAGGTCCTCCCGAAGGAGGACCTCGTCCGGATCGTCGCCTGGGCGCGCGAGCACGGCGTCCTCGTCCTCTCCGACGAGTGCTACCTCGAACTGGGCTGGGAGGCCGACCCGGTGTCGGTCCTGCACCCGGACGTCTGCGGCGGCTCGTACGAGGGGATCGTCGCCGTCCACTCGCTCTCCAAGCGGTCCAACCTGGCCGGGTACCGGGCGGCGTTCATCGCCGGTGACGCGGCGGTCCTCGGCGAGCTGCTCCAGATCCGCAAGCACGGCGGCATGATGACGGCGGCGCCGGTCCAGGCGGCGACCGTGGCCGCGCTCGGCGACGACGCGCACGTCGCGGAGCAGCGGGCGCGGTACGCGGCCCGGCGCGAGGCCCTGAAGACGGCCCTGGTGGCCCACGGCTTCCGCATCGAGCACTCCGAGGCCAGCCTCTACCTGTGGGCGACCCGCGACGAGCCGTGCTGGGACACCGTGGCGTACCTCGCGGAGAAGGGCGTCCTGGTGGCCCCCGGCGACTTCTACGGCGAGGCGGGCGCGCGACACGTCCGGGTCGCCTTCACCGCGACGGACGAGCGCGTGGCGGCGGCGGTCAAGCGCCTCGGCTGAGACCGCGGCGCGGCAACGCGGGACGTGGAAGGGCCCGGGCGCGTGGTGCGCCCGGGCCCTTCCGTCGTGGCGTCGGACCGTCAGCCGATCGGCAGACCGCCGAGCATCTGGCCGGCCGGGGCGCCGCCCAGCGCGCCGCCGGCCGGGGTGCCGCCGGCGCTGTCGGTGGCGGCACCGGCGGTCTCGCCGAGTGCCTCGCCCGCGCTGCCGGCGGTCTCGCCGGCGATCTTCTGGGCCGCCGGGGTGGCGGTCTTGCCGGCCGTGCCCACGGCCTTGCCGGCCGCCGGGACGGCCGTGCCGACGGCCTCGCCGCCGGTCGCCCCGGCGACTCCGGTCGCGGTCTGCGCGGCACCGTCGACGGCCGAGCCCGCGTTCGCCGCGTCGACGGCGGTCAGGCCGCCGAGGGCGCCGGCCGGCGCGAGGCTGTGGTCCAGGGCGCTCGCGGAGCCGGCCGCACCGACCACGGGGGCTGCGCCGGCCGCGACGATCAGGGCGGCGCGGGCGATCCGGCGGGTCAGGGGGAGGGACATGGTGCTCCTTCGACGAGGGGAGACGGTGGGACGTTGCCTTTGCGGGCTGCACAACCGAGGCGGGGGCGGGGGAGGTTGCGGGCGGCGCGGGTAAAGGCTGGGTAATGCGTCGTATTGTCGGGTGGGGAGGAAAGCGGACGAACGGCGCCGGACGTCATGCTCTGCCGAACCGTCTCTTCCCTTGCGCCCCAAGCCCCCCGCGTGCCCCCGCCGCATCCGGATTCCCGGCGCCCCCGTCCCCCTCCCGATCCCCTTCCCGAGCGACCCCTCGCACGCACGTCCATCCCCTGATCCCCCGTGTGGGCGGGGCGTACGCGGGAGCGGACGGGGCGCCGGCCCGGCGAGTGGGCGTCGGACCGCGGCGGCGGGGACGGTCGGTCAGGGGGTGAGGCGGAGACGGACCGTCGGGGTGCCGGAGGCGCCGGTGCCGGACGCCGTCGACCAGCCGCCCCCGGAGTCGTCCGCCCGCCACACCTTCCCCCCGTACGACACCTCCGCGACCCGCAGCGTCGCCGCCCGCGCGACCGCCCACTGCGCCAGCTCCCAGCCGCGCCGGGCGGAGCCGTCGCCGACGGGGACGACCAGGACGGCCGGTTCCGCCGCCGAGCGCCCCGCGCTGGCGCCGCCGGAGACGGAGGTGGGCGCCGCGGACTCGCCGAAGGCCCGTACCAGCTCCGCACGGACGAAGGCCGGATCGCCCGGGCGCCCGTCCTTGAGGTCCGCCGTGCACGACAGGGAGGCCGGGGCCCGGCCCGTCAGCGCCGCCGACAGCAGCGTCGCGTCCGGCTCGTGCTTGGCGTACGCCTGCGGGAAGCCGCTCTTCTGCACCTTCTGCGCCGCCACCGTCAGCGGCATCCGCGAGTAGCCGGGGACCTTCTCCAGGCCCTCGTAGAACTTCCCGGCCGAGTACACCGGGTCCATGATCTGCTCCGGCGTGCCCCAGCCCATGGACGGCCGCTGCTGGAAGAGGCCGAGCGAGTCCCGGTCGCCGTGCTCGATGTTCCGCAGCGCCGACTCCTGGAGCGCGGTAGCGAGCGCGATCGTGACGGCCCGCTCCGGCAGGCCGCGGGAGGTGCCGACCGCCGCGATCGTCGCCGCGTTCGACGCCTGCTCGGGAGTGAACTCGTACCGCTGGTCCCCACTGCCCACGGCGCACCGCGGCGCGCCTTTGCTGCCGGTCATCTGGTGGATCGCGATGTACGACGCGAGGCCGCACAGGACGGCGAGGGCGGCGGCCGAACGGGCGAGTCGGCCACGACGGGCGGGGCGGGGGGAGTCGGACACGGGGCCCACCGTACTGGAGGCCGGGTTAGGGTCGGCATATGGCTGACATCACCCCGCAGGAGACTGCTCAGGAGACCTCGCTCGACCTCGCCGGGGACGGGGCCGCGCTCACCGCCGACCTCGTCGACTTCGCGTCCGTCAGCGGGACCGAGAAGCCGCTCGCCGACGCCATCGAGCAGGCCCTGCGCGCCCTGCCCCACCTCTCCGTCGACCGGTACGGCAACAACGTCGTCGCCCGCACGCACCTCGGTCGCGCCGAGCGGGTCGTCCTCGCCGGCCACATCGACACCGTGCCGATCGCCGACAACGTCCCGTCCCGGCTCGACGCGGACGGCGTCCTGTGGGGCTGCGGCACCTCCGACATGAAGTCCGGTGTCGCCGTGCAGCTGCGGATCGCCGCGACGGTGCCGGAGCCCAACCGCGACCTGACCTTCGTCTTCTACGACAACGAGGAGGTCGCCGCCGACCTCAACGGCCTCGGGAAGATCGCCGCCGCCCATCCCGACTGGCTGGAAGGGGACTTCGCGGTCCTCCTGGAGCCCTCCGACGGGCAGGTCGAGGGCGGCTGCCAGGGCACCCTCCGCGTCATCCTGCGCACGGCCGGCGAGCGCGCCCACTCCGCCCGCTCCTGGATGGGTTCCAACGCCATCCACACCGCCGCGCCGATCCTCGCCCGCCTCGCCGCGTACGAGCCGCGCAGGCCGGTCATCGACGGCCTGGAGTACCACGAGGGCCTCAACGCGGTCGCGATCGAGGGCGGCGTCGCCACCAACGTGATCCCCGACGCCTGCTCGGTCACGGTCAACTACCGGTACGCCCCCGACCGCTCGCCGGCCGAGGCGCTCGCGCACGTCCGCGAGGTCTTCGCCGAGTGCGACATCGCCGAGTTCGTCGTCGACGACGAGAGCCCCGGCGCGCTGCCCGGCCTCTCCCACCCGGCGGCCGAGGCCTTCATGAAGGCGGTCGGCGGCACCGCGATGCCGAAGTTCGGCTGGACCGACGTCTCCCGCTTCAGCGCGCTCGGCGTGCCCGCGGTCAACTACGGCCCGGGGGACCCGATCTACGCGCACAAGCGGGACGAGCACGTGCACGTGGACCGCATCCACCACTGCGAGGCGCGGCTCCGCGACTGGCTGACCGCCCGTCTCCCGTAATTTCGCGTTTCGTCACCTCAGTGGTCCTACCCTGACCCAACAGAGATCGTGGAACGGCGGAGGGAGCAGGCCATGGGCATTCCCGAGGGAATGGCGAAGCCGGAGGAGCAGCGGCTGGGTCCGGTGCTGAGGCGGAGGGACCAGGTCCAGCCCGGCACGACGGACCAGCGGCTGCTCGACACCGAGGGCGACTCGGAGTGGGTGCACACCGACCCCTGGCGGGTCATGCGCATCCAGTCCGAGTTCGTCGAGGGCTTCGGCGCGCTCGCCGAACTGCCGAGCGCGATCAGCGTCTTCGGCTCGGCCCGCACGAAGCCGGACTCGCCCGAGTACGAGGCGGGCGTGCGCATCGGCCGGGCGCTCGTGGAGGCCGGGTTCGCGGTCATCACGGGTGGCGGCCCGGGCGCCATGGAGGCGGCCAACAAGGGGGCCCGGGAGGCCCATGGCATCTCGGTCGGCCTCGGCATCGAGCTCCCCTTCGAGCAGGGGCTCAACCCGCACGTCGACATCGGCGTGAACTTCCGCTACTTCTTCGTCCGCAAGACGATGTTCGTGAAGTACGCGCAGGGCTTCGTCGTCCTGCCCGGCGGCCTGGGCACCCTCGACGAGCTCTTCGAGGCGCTCACCCTGGTGCAGACCCGCAAGGTGACCCGCTTCCCGATCGTGCTCTTCGGCACGGAGTACTGGAAGGGCCTCGTGGACTGGCTGCGCGACTCGGTCGTCGCAGGCGGCAAGGCGAGCGAGCGCGACCTGCTCCTCTTCCACGTCACGGACGACGTGGAGGAGGCGGTCACGCTCGTCACCAAGGAGGTCGGCCGCTAGACGGTGTCCCGGTGTCCCGGTGTCCTCGAAGGATGATCGCCGGTGGTTCATGGTGACGTGAGTCCTCACCCTGAACCCTCCGGTGCCGGTGGGAGTCGTGGGGGGGGCGCCCCCCCCCCCCGGGGGGGGGGGGGGGGGGGGGGCCGCCCCCCGCGGCGGGGGGGGGGGGGGCCCCCCCCCCCCCGACTCCCGGGGCCGACGGATCACTCGTACAACCTTTCGGCCTCGACGGTGGTCCCACAGAGCGGCGCGACAAGATCAGGCGTCGACCCGCTGCGCAGGAGGAACCTTGCTGTCTCGATTCACGTCCCGTCGGAGTGTGGCCGCAGCTGTCACCACAGTCCTCGCGGTCACGCTCGGCGCAGGCGCCCTGGCCGCCCCGGCCGGCGCGACCCCGCTGCCCACGGCCGTGACGGCCGAAGCGGCGGCGCCCGTCCCGTACGCGGCGGGCGACGACCTCCCCGTCGCGGTGGGGAACACCGGCTTCCTGACCCGCGCGCGGCTGGACGGCAAGCCGGCGCTCCAGTGGACCCGGTTCGCGGACGGCAAGGTCACCACGATCGACGCCCCGGTGGGCGACTCCACCGGGACCGACGTGATCATGACGGGGCGCGGGTCGTCCCCCAGCCGCTCTCTGGTGCTGCAGCTGCGCGACATGGCTCCCGGCGGTGGCACGGTCACGATGGACCTCCGCCCGCTGAACGCCACGTACGTCAAGGCCGTCTCCAAGGACACGATCCTGGCGAAGGTGACGAAGACGGACGGCACCATGGAGCTGCGCCTGGTCACCAGCACCGGCGGTGCCCTCACCCAGCGGAAGGTCGAGGGCGTCCCGGCCACGGCCCAGTCCCTCGTCTCCACGCCGGCGCGCGACGGATCGGTCCTGCTCACGTACTCCCTGCAGGAGGGGACGACGTGGGAGCGCGAGCTCGCCATGGTGGACCTCGCCGCCGCCAAGGCCGTCCCCGTCCGCCGGCTCGCCTACTACCCGGGCTCCCCCGCGTTCTCCGCCACGCACCTGGTCTGGGAGGACGACATGGCCGGGGGCAAGGTCTACGCCCGGGACCGCGCCACCGGCGCGGAGACCGTGATCGACTTCGGTCTCGACGAGGACCAGGGCGCGATCGTCGGCCTGCTGGACTCGTGGCAGCTGTACGGGACCTGGGCGAGCCTGGAGGGTGACGGGACGGGCGACTCAAGGCCGCACGTCCCCTTCACCGCAAAGTCCCTCATCACCGGACAGACCGTCAAGCTCCTCGACTACGCCTACGGGCCGGTCATGCCGGGCCCCGACAACACGGCGTTCGTGCGCGGCGGCACCGTCGAGCAGGGCGACGGGCTCTACCGGATCTCGCTCGGCGCCGACGGCAGTCCCGCCGCCCAGGCGGTCGCCGTCACCGGGAAGCCGGTGGCGCTGCGCTACCTCGGGGCGCAGATACCCCAGCCGTTCGACCTCTCCTCCCCCGTCCCGCTCAAGTGGAAGCTGTCGCGGGAGAACGCGAACGTCGACCTGCGGATCACCCACCGGGCGACGGGCACGACGTTCTGGAAGACGTTGCACCTCTACAGCGAGTCCGCCGGCAGCCCGTACTACTACGGCGACGGCGTCTTCGGTATCACCTGGAAGCAGATCGCGGCCGAGTCCCGGCTGGGCAGGGACGCCGCGGCTGGGGTCTACGACTGGTCGTTCACGGCCCACTCGCAGAACGGCGTCGGACCGGATCTGGAGGCGTCCGGCAGCTTCACCGCCGCCAAGAGCGTCTCCTCCCCGCACGACCTCGACTGGGACGGTGCCCCCGACCTGCTGGCCCGTGACACCGCGGGCGCGCTGTGGCAGCTCGACAGCCGGTACGACGGCACCAGGAAGACCCTGGTGCCGCACTACTCGCCCTCCAAGATCGGACCCGGCTGGCAGACCTACGACCGGATCGAGACCATCGGCGGCATCGGCGGCGGCGCCGCCGACTTCGTCGCCCGGGACAAGAGCGGCTACCTGTGGCTGTACGACGTCACCGGCACCGGCTACACGAGCACGATCGCGGCCCGGAAGCGGATCGGCGGTGGCTGGAACACCTACACCCACCTCGCCGGCGGCAGCGACCTGGACGGCGACGGCCGCCTCGACCTGCTCGGTGTCGACAAGGCCGGCGCCCTGTGGTTCTACAAGAACACCGGGAACGTCGCCGCTCCGTTCGCCGCCCGCAAGAAGATCGGCACCGGCGGCTGGGGGATCTACAACCAGATCACCGCCACCGGCAACATCGGCGGTGCCGGAGCCGGCGACCTCGTCGCCCGCGACAAGGACGGCGTCCTCTGGCTCTACCTCGGCAAGGGCGACGGCACCTTCGCCGCCCGCAAGCAGATCGGCGGCGGCTGGGGCGCCTACACCGACACCATCGGCATCGGCGACGCCGACTACGACGGCCGCCCCGACCTGTTCGCGTACGGGCCGAACAAGACCGCGTACTTCTACGCCGGCACCGGCGACTACCGCAAGCCCTTCGGCCCCCGCGTCGCCAGCCCCGTCCTGACCGACCAGCCCCCCTACAACCACGTGTCCTGACCCGCCCCGCCCCCTGACGAAGGGGGCGGGCCCCGGCGGCGCCCGGGGTTCAGGCCAGGCCGCGCCGGGCCACCGCCGGCGGGCGGTGGCCCGCGATGGTCGCGACCATGTCCAGGACCTGCTTCGTCTCGGCGACCTCGTGGACCCGGTACACCCGGGCGCCCAGCCAGGCCGAGACGGCGGTGGTCGCCAGCGTCCCGAGGACCCGCTCCTTGACCGGGCGGTCCAGGGTCTCGCCGACGAAGTCCTTGTTGGACAGGGAGACGAGGACGGGCCACCCCGTCTCCGTCATCTCGCCGAGGCGGCGGGTCGCCTCCAGGCTGTGCCGGGTGTTCTTCCCGAAGTCGTGGCCCGGGTCGATCATGATCGCGTCGCGCCGCACGCCCAGCGCGGCGGCCCGCTCGGCCAGGCCGACGGTGACCCGCAGGATGTCGGCCATCACGTCCTCGTACTCGACCCGGTGCGGCCGGGTCCGCGGCTCGGCGCCGCCCGCGTGGGTGCAGACGAGGCCGGCGCCGTACTTCGCGGCGACCTCCGCGAGCCGGGGGTCGACGCCGCCCCACGCGTCGTTCAGCACGTCCGCGCCGGCCTCGCAGACCGCCTCGCCGACGTCCGCCCGCCAGGTGTCCACGCTGATGACCACGTCGGGATGGCGGCGGCGGACCTCCGCGACGAAGCCGACCGTGCGGCGGGCCTCCTCCTCGGCCGTGACCTCCTCGCCGGGGCCGGCCTTGACCCCGCCGATGTCGATGATCGCGGCGCCCTCGGCGACCGCCCGCTCGACGCGCGCGAGCGCCGGCTCGTCGCGGAAGGTCGCCCCCTGGTCGTAGAAGGAGTCCGGCGTCCGGTTCACGATCGCCATGATCACCGGCTCGTGCGGCCCGAACTCACGCCGTCCCAAGCGCAGCATCCCTTATGTCCTCCCTCGCCGCCGGTCACCTGCTCGTCTGTGACCCTAACCGTCGGTGGCACGTGGCACGATCGGCACGGGACGTTTTCCACTCCGGGGAGAGGCGCGCTGGTGTTCTGGTTTCTGCTCATCACGATGGTCGTGGTCGTCGCGGCGGTGACGCTCGCCGTCGTCGGCGGCGGCGACAGCGAGGTGCTGCCCGAGGTGGCCCCCGAGCAGCTGGTGGACCCGCTGCCGCTGAGCCGCCCGGTCGACGGCGCGGACGTCGAGGCGCTCCGGCTCCCGGTCGCCGCCCGCGGCTACCGCATGGAGGACGTCGACGACGTCCTGGACCGGCTCTCGGCCGAGCTCGCCGAGCGCGACGCCCGGATCGCGGAGCTGGAGGCGGCCCTCGCCGGCGCGCGGACGGGCGGCGGGGCGGCAGAGGGCGAGGAGCGATGAGCGGGGCGATCCCCGGCCCGGACGGGGTGGTGCGCTGCCCCTGGGGCCTCTCCGCGGAGGACTACACCGCCTACCACGACGAGGAGTGGGGACGCCCGGTCCGGGGCGACGACGCCCTCTTCGAGCGGCTCTGTCTGGAGGCCTTCCAGTCGGGCCTGTCCTGGATCACCATCCTGCGCCGCCGCGAGGGCTTCCGGCGCGCCTTCAAGGGGTTCCGCATCGCCTCCGTCGCCGCCTTCGGGGACGCCGACCGCGAGCGGCTCCTCGCCGACGAGGGCATCATCCGCAACCGCGCCAAGATCGACGCGACCCTCGCCAACGCGAAGCTGCTCGCCGACTGGTCGCCGGGCGACCTGGACGCCCTGATCTGGTCGTACGCCCCCGATCCGGCGAGCCGCCCGGCTCCGCGCACCCTCGCGGAGGTCCCGGCCATCACCGACGAGTCGACGGCCCTGTCGAAGGCCCTCAAGAAGAAGGGCGTCCGCTTCGTCGGTCCGACGACGGCGTACGCCCTCATGCAGGCCTGCGGCCTGGTCGACGACCACCTCGCGGACTGCGCGTCCCGGGGCGGGGAGTCGCACCCGCCCCGGTCGCGCGGGGATCAGAAGACGAGCACGCGCGGGGCGTAGTCCCAGCCCATGTCGGACTCCGGGGCGGTCACGCCGCCCCGGCCGGTGCCCGGGTAGAGGTACAGCTGCCCCCGGATGGGCCGCATCAGGTCCGGGCGGCCGTCGCCGGTCACGTCCCCGGTGGCGAGCACCGGTTCGTCCGAGGGCCAGGCGTACGGCATCCGGACCCGGCTGCCGAAGGCGCCCCGGCCGTTGCCCGGGTAGAGCCACAGCGTGCGCGAGCCGTCCCGGGCGACCAGGTCCGACCTGCCGTCCCCGTTCATGTCCCCGGGGGCGGCGAGCGCGGTCATCGCGTTCCAGCCGCCGCCGACCTTCTTGCGGGCGGCGAAGCCGCCGCGGCCGGTGCCGGGGTAGGTCCACAGCACGCCGGCGGTGTCCCGGGCGAGCAGGTCCCGCCGGCCGTCGCCGGTGAGGTCGCCGGCCGCCTCGATCTCCCGCATGGAGTTCCAGCCGCCGCCGACCGCGATGCGCGGCTTCAGGCCGCCGCGCCCGGTGCCGGGGTAGAACCAGAGGACGCCGGAGCGGTCCCGGGCGTAGACGTCCTCGGTGCCGTCGCCGTTGTGGTCGCCGTGGCGGACGAGCTGGGTCATCGCGTTCCAGCCGCCGCCGATCAGCAAGCCCGTGGTCCGGCCTTCGGCGTCGTACCTGCCGTTCAGGAGCCACAGCTTGCCGTCGTCGGCGCGTTCGAGCAGGTCGGCGATGCCGTCGGCGTTCATGTCGCCGAACCGGGAGACGGCCGGGAGGCCGGCCGGGCGGGGCCGGTGCATGGACGTCCAGTCCATCCAGCCGTAGCCGTAGTCGGCCTCCCAGGCGGTGCTGCCGAGCCGGATGGAGCTGATGGTGTTGTCGAGTTCGCCCTCGTAGCCGTGCCAGCCCAGGTCCTCGTTGCCGTAGTCCTGGTGGGGGTCGATCTGGATGCTGCTGTTGCCGGTGTAGTGGGCGTCGGTGTGCGCGACCACCCACTTGTCGCTGCGGTTGATGAAGGACGAGATGGAGTTGTTCCAGACGCCCAGGGTCGGCTGGCTCGACGAGATGATCTTCATCTGGCCGCCGAAGTTCGCGTACTGGAAGACGCAGAAGCTGCCCCGGGGGCAGCGGGAGGCGTCCGCGGAGGCGGAGGGCGCGGTGGTCAGCAGGGTGGCCAGGGAGGCCGCCGTGGTCACGACGGCCGCCAGGGCACGCCGGAGCCCGGTGGTGCGCTTCATGCGCGGGGTTCCCTTCGGGACGGGTCAGAAGACGAAGGTGGTGGACCGGAGCTGGCCGAGGTCGCGGGGAGCCCGGAGGCGGCCGTCGGCGGTGCCGGGATAGACGCGCAGGCCGTACGTCCACGAGGCGGAGGCGGTGCCGAGGTGGGCGACCAGGTCGGGGCGGCCGTCGCCGGTGACGTCGCCGAGGCCGGCGAGCTCCCGGTGGGCGTTCCAGCCGCCGTCGCCGAGGAGCTTGCGGGTGCCGAAGGCGCCGCGTCCGGTGCCCGGGTAGAGCCAGAGCCTCCCGGTGGTGTCGCGGGCGGCGAGGTCGGCCTTGCGGTCGGAGTTCATGTCCCCGGCGCCGACCAGCTCGTTGATCGCCTTCCAGCCGCCGCCGACCTTCTTGCGGGCGGTGAAGCCGCCGCGGCCGGTGCCGGGGTAGGTCCACAGGACGCCGTCGCGGTCGGAGGCGAGCAGGTCGCCCCGGCCGTCGCCGGTGAGGTCGCCGGCCGCGGCCAGGTCGCGCATGGAGTTCCAGCCGCCGCCGACCTGGCGGCGCGGCTTGAAGGCGCCGCGGCCGTCGCCGGGGTAGAGCCAGAGCACGCCGGCGCGGTCCCGGGCGTACGCGTCCTCCTTGCCGTCGCCGTCCTGGTCGCCGTGGCGGGTCAGCGCGGTCATCGCGTTCCAGCCGCCGCCGACGAGCCGGGTCGTGCCCGGGGTGTCGTAGGCGTGGGACGTCCAGAGCTGGCCCAGCATGTTGCGGCCGGCGACGTCGGCGCGGCCGTCGCCGTTCAGGTCGCCGAAGCGGCCCTCGGCGGGAAGCGTGGCGGGCCGGGTGCCCACGTAGTCGTAGAGGATCGGGTAGCGGCTCTCGCTCCCGCAGAAGTCGTCCGCCTCGGGGCCGATGTCGAGGGAGCTGACCGCCCGGTCGAGCTGCGGGTAGGGGCTCTGGTCGAACGAGTCGCCGGAGTAGAAGTGGACCGAACCCTCGGGGTCCAGCCCGGGGTTCGGATAGAAGCAGATGGCGTCGGAGTAGCCCCGCAGCTTGTTCGCGAAGGACCGGATGCGGTTGTCCCAGGCTCCGAGCGACGCCATCGGCCCCCGGACGACGAGCATGTCGCCCCGGTACAGGGGCTCGCTGAAGACGCAGACCGTGCCCTCGGGACAGCGGTCGTAGCCGTCCGCCGCCGAGGCGGGAGAGGACAGGGCCGTCGCGGGCAGGCCGAGGGCCAGACCCGCGACGAGGAGACCGCGCGACAGGCGCGCGGAAGGAGAAGGACGCACGGAACCCCCCAGGTGTGTGCGTACGAAGGTGGCCGGATCCTAGTGGGCCGGGCCACCCGCGCACGAACCGGGGCGCGCCCCTCCGTCACCTGCCGAGGTACTTCGGCTTCTCCTTCGCCAGGAAGGCGCGGACGGCGATGGTGTGGTCCTCGGAGGCGCCGGCGAGGGTCTGGAGTTCGTCCTCCTTGTCCAGGGCCTCGTCGAGGGAGTGGTCGGCGCCGTAGGCGACGGACGCCTTGAGGGCCGCGTACGCCACGGTCGGGCCCTCGGCGAGCTTCCGGGCCAGCTTCAGCGCCTCGGCGGGCAGGTCGGCGGCGGGGACCAGGCGGTTCACGATGCCCAGGTCGTACGCCTCCTGCGCGGTGAGCGTGCGCGGGAAGAACAGCAGGTCGGAGGCGCGGCTCTGGCCGATGAGGCGGGGGAGCGTCCAGGACACGCCGGAGTCGGCGGTGAGCGCGACGCCCGCGAACGAGGTGTTGAACGAGGCGGTGTCGGCGACGATCCGGTAGTCGGCGGCGAGCGCGAAGCCGAAACCGGCGCCGGCGGCGACGCCGTTGACGGCGGCGATCACGGGCTTCTTCATGCCGGTGATCGCGCGGACGATCGGGTTGTAGTGGTCCCGGACCGTGGTCATCGTGGCATTGGTGCCCGACTCCTGGTCCTGGAGCAGCAGGCCGACGTGCTCCTTCAGGTCCTGGCCGACGCAGAACGCCCGGTCGCCCGCGGAGGTCAGCAGCACCGCGCGGACCGCCGGGTCGGCGGCGGCCGCCTCGGCCGCGTCCCGGAGCGCCACCTTGGCGGCGATGTTCAGCGCGTTCATGGCCTCCGGCCGGTTGAGCGTGATGGTGGCGAGTCCGTCGCTCACTTCGTACAGGACCGTGTCGGCCATCGGGACCCCTTCGTCTCTGGGATGGGCTGATCAGCCCAGCATGACGGAGATCACCCGTACCGCCCATGTGAGCTGCGTCAAAGATTCCGGGTCCGCGGAGCGAGCCGCGGCGGCGAAGTATCGCAGGCCCGACGCCGAAATGTGGGGTTTTGAGAGAGCGCGTTGCGCAAGCGATGCCGATCGATGTTGGTCATCGGGTCCTGTGATGCGGGATAATGACCTGGAAGCAATGTGTTCGAAGCCGGTGACGCGTGCTCCACGCTATGGAGCTGCCCGGCTGAAGATGAGCTGGTTTCAGGAAGGGGAACGAGCATGGCGGCCATGAAGCCGCGGACGGGTGACGGCCCGCTCGAGGTGACCAAGGAGGGGCGGGGCATCGTCATGCGCGTTCCGCTCGAAGGCGGCGGTCGGCTCGTGGTCGAGCTGACCCCGGACGAGGCCGAGGCGCTCGGTGATGCCCTGAAGAAGGTCGTCGGCTGACCCTCCCTTATTCCTGACCCACCGCCCCGGTACGGCCCCGCCGCACCGGGGCGGTGGCGTATCCGGGGGAGAGAGACCGGGGGATCGGGGCGCAGACGGTCGGGGGAGAGAGTCCGGGCAGACCGGGGGGAAGAGGGGAAGCCAGGATCCGGGGGAGGGGCTCAGCCGCGCCGGACCGCGCACAGCAGGCCGTCGCCCACCGGCAGCAGGGTCGGCAGCAGCTGGGAGCTCTCCCGGACCGTGCGCAGCAGCTCCCTGACCCGCTGCACCTCGGCGGGCTGCGCCCCGGAGTCGACCGTCCGGCCGTCCGCGAAGACGCCCTCGAAGCAGACGAGACCCCCAGGTCGGAGCAGGCGCAACGATTCAGCGAGATAGTCCGGGTACTCGCCGCGGTCGCCGTCGCAGAAGACGAGGTCGTACCCGCCGTCCGCGAGCCGCGGCAGCACGTCGAGCGCCCGGCCCGGGATGAACCGCGCGCGGTTGCCGGCGAAGCCCGCCGCCCGGAACGCCGTCTTGGCGAACTGCTGGTGCTCCGGCTGCACGTCCACCGTGGTGAGGGTGCCGTCGGGGCGCATCCCCAGCAGCAGGTAGATGCCCGACACGCCCGTGCCCGTACCGATCTCGGCCACCGCCTTGGCGTCCGCGGACGCGGCCAGCAGACGCAGCGCCGCGCCCGTGCCCGGCGACACCGAGGGCAGCCCTGCCTCACGGGCCCTCTCGCGGGCCCAGCGCAGCGCTTCGTCCTCGGCGACAAAGGCGTCGGCGAACGCCCAGTTCGTCTGCCGGTTGGCGGTAATGGCCCTCTCCTGTCCCCATAGTTGGCGCAACGGTGACTGTATCCGCTGTCAGCGGGAACCCGCAGATGGGACCGGGCGTTCACCAGGGGAGGGACGAGCGCGGGAGCGGCCGACGACGCCGGTTCAAAAGCTCGTAAAGATTCTTATCCGGAGCTAACGGGCGAGGTGGCTATGGTAGGGGCTCCACTGGACACCACCAGAGCCGATAGGGGAGGTGCGGCTGCGCCTGTGGATCGGAGAGGGGCGCTGCGTCGCCTCCTCAGGTCGGCGGGTGAGCCGAAATCCGTGACCGACACCGCTGACCAGCTCCACACCACCGACGCCGCACCGACCACCGCGACCTTCGCCTCGGATGCGGAATCGCAGGCGTGGACTCCGCCCACCTGGGAGGAGATCGTCAGCACGCACAGCGGTCGCGTCTACCGACTCGCCTACCGTCTGACCGGAAACCAGCACGACGCCGAGGACCTCACCCAGGAGGTCTTCGTCCGTGTCTTCCGCTCGCTGTCGACGTACACCCCGGGCACCTTCGAGGGCTGGCTCCACCGCATCACCACCAACCTGTTCCTCGACATGGTCCGCCGCAAGCAGCGCATCCGCTTCGACGCGCTCGCCGACGACGCCGCCGAGCGGCTCCCCAGCCGGGAGCCCTCCCCCCAGCAGGTGTTCAACGACACCCACTTCGACGCCGACGTCCAGCAGGCCCTCGACACCCTGGCGCCCGAGTTCCGCGCCGCCGTCGTCCTCTGCGACATCGAGGGGCTGTCGTACGAGGAGATCGCCGCGACCCTCGGCGTGAAGCTCGGCACCGTCCGCAGCCGCATCCACCGGGGCCGCTCCCACCTCCGCAAGGCGCTCAAGCACCGTTCGCCCGAGGCCCGCGCCGAGCGCGCCCTGGCCACCGTCGGATGGGAGGCCGGGACAGCGTGAGCGGCACCCGTCCCCCGTCCCCGAGCCCCGCCGAGCACCACCTCGGGGACCGGCTCGCCGCGCTCGTCGACGGCGAGCTCGGCCACGACACCCGCGAGCGGGTCCTCGCCCACCTCGCCACCTGCGCCCGCTGCAAGGCCGAGGCCGACGCGCAGCGCGCCCTGAAGAACGTCTTCGCGTCGAGCGGCGCCCCCCAGCCCTCCGAAGGCTTCCTCGCCCGCCTCCAGGGACTCCCCGGCGGTCCCGGCGATCCCGGGCGCTCCCCGCTGGAACAGCTCCTCGAAGCACGGGGCGTGAAGAGCGACGGGTTCGCCACCGCGCCCCCCGCCAGGCCCGACACGGGCACCGGCTTCCGGGTCCACTCCGTCACCACCCCCGCGGGACGCGGCCGGCGCTTCGCCGTCGCCGCGGCCGGGGCCGTGTCCTTCGCGGCCATCGCGCTCGGCGGCGCCGTCCCCGCCGAGAGCTCCCTCACCGCCGCCGCGCGCGGCGGGCAGGGCACCGGCACCGCGGTCACCCCGCTGCGCGCGGGCGCCTCCGCGGCCCCCGGCACGGGCTCCGGTTCCGTCACCGCGCGTTCGGACCGCTCCGAGCGTTCCCCGGGCGGTGCCCAGTCCATCGCCGGCGCCCCGCTGGTCCCCGGCGGCACCGTCCCCTCGGGTGCGGTCCCGGTGGACGTGGACCGTGCGGGACCGGTGACGGCGGTGCGGTTCCGGGCGGCAGTGCAGGCGCAGTCGCTCCTCGCCCTCTCGCCGTTCGTACGACCGACGGCCCCCGCGCTCCAGCTGGCCCTCGGCCCGGCGCCCAGCCCGGCACCGAGCCCGCCCGGCACCCCGCCGGGCTCCCCCCGCTGACCTCCGACCTGGTTGAATCCTGGGTCAGGGCGCCCGAACGACCGGGCGCCCACGGGTCAGCGGTTGCGGGGAGAGCATGAACGACGGGAAGCCGAACTGGTGGAGCCGGCCCTCGACGCCCCCGGAGGCGGCGCGGATACCCACGCCGCCCCCGGCGGAACCGGAGGACTTCCCCCTCCAGGCCCCGGATCCGGCCGAGCCCGTGACGCCCGGGCGGACGCCGGAGGCGGCCGCCGAGGCGCCCGCCGCGCCCAGGGTCGACATGACGAAGGAGCCGGCGCCCGGCCACGCCTCCGCGCCCGCCCCCGCGGCCCCCGAAGCCGCGCCCGTCGAGCTCCCCGAGACCCCGGCGACGCCCGAACCGGCGCCCGCCCCGGTGGAGCCCGTACGCGACGAGGCGCCCGCCCCGGTGGAGCCCGTACGCGACGAGGCGCCCGCCCCGGTGGAGCCCGTACGCGACGAGGCCGCCGCCCCGCAGCCGCTGCACGCGCCCGACGAGTACCGGACGCCGCCCTACGGCGAGCCCGGGCCGTGGGCGCCCGCCCCGCCGGTGCAGCTGCCCGCCGCGCCCCTGCCCGCCCCGCAGGGCGCCGTCCCGCCGCCGCAGGGACCGGTGCCGCCGCAGGCCTGGGGCCAGTACGACCCCTGGGGCGCCGGCCGCCCGGCCGACGCCCCGCCCGCGCGGAAGAAGTCCCGGCGCGGCCTCGCCCTCGTCGGAGCCCTCCTCTTCGCCCTCGTCACCGGCGTCATCGGCGGCGGAGTCGGCGCCTACATCGAGCGCAACGGCAGCATCGACCTCGGCGCCGTCGAACTCCCGCAGTCCGGCGCCGGGACCACCGACCGCGCGCCCGACAGCGTCGCCGGCATCGCCGCCGCCGCCCTGCCCGGCGTCGTCACCCTGCACGTCAGCGGCGGCGGCTCGGCCGGCACCGGCACCGGCTTCGTGCTCGACAACCGCGGCCACATCCTCACCAACAACCACGTCGTCGACGCCGCCGCCACCTCCGGCGACATCACCGTCACCTTCTCCAGCGGCGAGACCGCCTCCGCCAAGCTCATCGGCAAGGACACCGGCTACGACCTCGCCGTCGTCCGGGTCACCGGCGTCACCGGCCTCAAGCCGCTCCCGCTCGGCAACTCCGACGACGTCCGCGTCGGCGACCCCGTCGTCGCCATCGGCGCCCCCTTCGACCTCTCCAACACGGTCACCTCCGGCATCATCAGCGCCAAGGAGCGCCCCATCACCGCCGGCGGCGAGAAGGGCGACGGCAGCGACATCTCCTACGTCGACGCCCTCCAGACCGACGCGCCCATCAACCCCGGCAACTCCGGCGGCCCCCTCCTCGACGGCAAGGGCCGCGTCATCGGCATCAACAGCGCCATCCGCGCCGCGGGCGGCGGCTCCGGCGAAGGGGACGGCGGCAGCGGCGGCCAGGCCGGGTCCATCGGCCTCGGCTTCGCCATCCCGGTCAACCAGGGCAAGCGGGTCGCCGAGGAGCTCATCAACACCGGCAAGGCCACCCACCCGGTGATCGGCGTCAGCCTCGACATGCAGTTCAACGGCGACGGCGCCCGCGTCGGCGACAAGGGCAAGGACGGCACGCCGGCCGTCACCCCCGACGGCCCCGCCGCCAAGGCGGGCCTGCGCCCCGGCGACGTCATCACCAAGGTCGACGGCCAGCGGGTGCACAACGGCGAGGAGCTGATCGTGAAGATCCGCGCCCACCGCCCCGGCGACGCCCTCGCCCTCACGCTGACCCGCGACGGCCGCGAACTCACCCGGACCGTCACGCTCGGTTCCGCCCAGGGCACCTGAGGACCTGCCCGAGTACATGTGGCGGACATCGCAAGGTACCCGTCCGGCAGCCCGGGCGGGTACCGTGGACCGGGCCGTCCTGGTCCGGCGTGAAGGAGCTATTAGGTGTTCAGCGACATAGGCGCACTCGAGCTGGTGACGCTCATCGTCCTCGCCGTGCTCGTTTTCGGGCCGGACAAGCTGCCGAAGGTCGTCCAGGACGTCTCGCGCTTCATCCGCAAGGTCCGGGAGTTCTCCGACAGCGCGAAGGAGGACATCCGCAGCGAGCTGGGGCCGGAGTTCAAGGACTTCGAGTTCGAGGACCTCAACCCGAAGACCTTCATCCGCAAGCAGCTCGACGGCAACGAGGACCTCGGCGAGCTCAAGGAGCTCCGCTCCACCTTCGACCTCCGCAAGGAGATGAACGAGGTCGCCGACGCGGTGAACGGCCGCGAGAGCACCCCCGCCCCCTCGCCCGCCGCCGCCCCCGCCGCGGCCCCGGCGGCGGTCAACGGCTCCGCACCCGACCTGATGAAGAAGCAGGACCAGTCGGCCGCTCCCGAGCGGCCGCCGTACGACTCCGACGCGACCTGACACGGGGTGTCACCGGCCGGTCGCTATCCTCCTTGAGTTGACGCAACGAGGAGGCGCCGGAATGAAGACGACGAGTCGGGTGGAAGCCGAGGGGTTTCTGCGCGCGCCCTTCGCCTGGTACGGGCTCGACGAGGCGTTCACCGGGCCCCGCAGGCTGATGCAGATCGGTACGGCGGCGGACGGCACCGTCCAGCACGGCTCGGTGGGCCACGGTGACGAGCCGTCGATAAAGTCCGAGGTCGCCGGCACGGACAAGGAGCGGTTCGCCGTCGTCGTGACGGTCGCCGCGAACCCGGTGCGGCGCACCGGCGACGGCACGGGCGTCCTCGACGCCACCACGGTCTCCTCCGCGGCCTGGCTGGCCGGCTCCGGGCTGCTCGCCCACACCTGGCCCGCGTCGCTCGACCACGCGCTGCGGGACCACTGGCTCGACCAGCAGACCGAGACGGCCTTCGAGCTCGCGGACGACCTCGACGGGCCCGCCTGGACCGCGCTGTCTCTGCCCGTCGACGGGGTGCCGGTGCCCTTCCACTACCGCGAGTCCGAGTTCGGCTGGGTGCTGGCCGGCTCCGCCGGGGACGTGCACCTGGGGGCGTACGGGCGGGGCATGAGCGCGTACGGGCTCGGCTTCGCGCAGATCAAGGACCTGGGGCTGTATGCCTGAGCCCCCGGGTACGGCGAAGGGCGCCCCGCGCGGGGCGCCCTTCGCCGTACCCGGAACCGGTGCGGTGTCTCAGAACTTGTTGCGCGGGGTGATGCCCAGGCTCAGGCCCGAGAGGCCGCGCTGCCGCCCGCCGAGCTTGCCGGCGATGGCGCGCAGGGCGGAGCCCGCGGGGGAGTCGGGGTCGGAGAGGACGACCGGCTTGCCGTTGTCCCCGCCCTCGCGCAGGCGCACGTCGATCGGGATCTGACCGAGGACCGGGACGGTGGCACCGGTGGTCTTCGTCAGGCCTTCCGCGACCAGCTGGCCGCCGCCCGTGCCGAAGACGTCGACCATCTCGTCGCAGTGCGGGCACGGCAGGCCCGACATGTTCTCGACGACGCCGACGATCTTCTGATGGGTCTGCACGGCGATCGAGCCGGCCCGCTCGGCGACCTCGGCCGCCGCCTGCTGCGGGGTCGTGACGACCAGGATCTCCGCGTTCGGCACCAGCTGCGCGACGGAGATCGCGATGTCGCCGGTGCCCGGGGGCAGGTCGAGCAGGAGGACGTCCAGGTCGCCCCAGTACACGTCCGCGAGGAACTGCTGGAGCGCGCGGTGCAGCATCGGGCCGCGCCACACCACGGGCGCGTTGCCCGGGGTGAACATGCCGATGGAGATGACCTTCACGCCGTTCGCCGAGGGGGGCATGATCATGTTCTCGACCTGGGTCGGACGGCCGTCCGCGCCCAGCATGCGGGGCACGCTGTGGCCGTAGATGTCGGCGTCGACGACACCGACCTTCAGGCCGTCCGCGGCCATCGCCGCCGCCAGGTTCACGGTCACCGACGACTTGCCGACGCCGCCCTTGCCGGACGCCACCGCGTAGACCCGGGTCAGCGAGCCCGGCTTCGCGAACGGCACCTCGCGCTCGGCGGTGGTGCCGCGCAGTGCCGCCGCCAGCTCCTTGCGCTGCTCGTCGCTCATCACGTCGAGCGTGACGTCGACACCGGTGACGCCCTCGACCCGCGCGACGGCCTCGGTGACGCGTTGCGTGATGGTGTCGCGCATCGGGCAGCCGGAGACCGTCAGGTAGACCGTCACCGCGACCCTGCCGTCCGGTCCGATCTCCACCGACTTGACCATGCCGAGTTCCGTGATCGGACGATTGATCTCGGGGTCGTTCACCGTCGCCAGTGCTTCAAGCACCGCGTCTTCCGTAGCCATGGGTCCGATGGTACGGGGACGACCACCTCGCTATGAAAGGGCTGTCAACGGTCGGGTACGTCACTCCGCCGCTCGCCGTCCGGCGGGAATAGATCACGTTCCTGTCCGCGCTCCTCCAGCTCCCTCACCAGATCCTGGAGTTCGGAGCGGATCCAGTCGCGGGTGGCGACCTCGCCCAGGCCCATCCGGAGCGCCGCGATCTCCCGCGTCAGGTACTCGGTGTCGGCGATCGAGCGCTCGTTCTGCTTGCGGTCCTGCTCCAGGTTGACCCGGTCCCGGTCGTCCTGCCGGTTCTGCGCGAGCAGGATCAGCGGAGCCGCGTACGAGGCCTGGAGAGAGAGCATCAGGGTCAGGAAGATGAACGGGTACTCGTCGAACTTCAGGGACGCCGGGGCGAAGATGTTCCACACCACCCAGGCGATGATGATCACCGTCATCCAGGCGATGAACCGGCCCGTGCCGAGGAAGCGGGCGATCCGCTCGGACATCCGTCCGAAGGCCTCGGGGTCGTACTCCGGCAGCAGCCGGGCACGGCGCATCCGCGGCTGGTCGAGCCGGATGCGGGGGAGCCGGGGCTGGTCCCGCTCCCGCTCCCGCTCGCGGTCCCGGTCCTGTGCCCGCTCAGCCACCCCGCACCCCCTCCTCGTGGAACTCCGTCTCCCGCCAGTCGTCCGGCAGCAGGTGGTCGAGGACGTCGTCGACGGTGACCGCGCCGAGCAGCGAACCGCTCTCGTCCACGACCGGCGCCGCCACCAGGTTGTACGCGGCGAAGTAGCTGGTCACCGCGGGCAGCGCGGTGTCCGGGCCGAGCGGCGGCAGATCGCTGTCGACCAGGGAGCCGACCAGGGTGAACGGCGGGTCCCGCAGCAGCCGCTGGAAGTGCACCGTGCCCAGGTACTTCCCGGTCGGCGTCTCGTCCGGCGGCCGGCACACGTACACCTGCGCCGCCAGCGCCGGCGACAGGTCCTGCTGCCGTACGCGGGCGAGCGCGTCGGCCACCGTGGCGTCCGGGCGCAGCACGATCGGCTCGGTCGTCATCAGGCCGCCCGCCGTCCGCTCCTCGTACGACATCAGTCGGCGCACGTCGGCCGCCTCGTCCGGCCGCATGAGGGTGAGCAATCGTTCCTTCTCCTCCTCGGGCAGCTCGTTGAGGAGGTCGGCGGCGTCGTCGGGATCCATCGCCTCCAGGACGTCGGCGGCCCGCTCCTCCTTCAGCTTGCCGAGGATCTCCACCTGGTCGTCCTCGGGCAGCTCCTCCAGGACGTCGGCGAGCCGGTCGTCGTCGAGGGCGGCGGCGACCTCGACGCGCCGCTTGGGGGAGAGGTGGTGCAGCGCGTTGGCGAGGTCGGCCGGGCGCAGCCTCTCGAAGGTGGCGACCAGGCTCTCGGCGCCCTGCCCGTGCTCCTCCAGGGAGAAGCCGGTGACGGCCGACCACTCCACGGTCAGCGTCTCCCCCTTGCGGCGCAGCGCCCCTGCCTTGCCCCGGCGGACGAAGACCCGGTCGATCTCCCAGTCGCGGCGGGCCGGGAGCTGCTGGATGGCGACGTCGAGGACGGTGACCTCCTCGCCGGTCTCGACGAGCGTCACCCGGCGGTCGAGGAGTTCGCCGAGGACGAGCCGCTCGGTGGGCCGCTGCTCGAAGCGCCGCATGTTGACCACGCCGGTGGTGATGACCTGCCCGGACTCGACGCCGGTGATGCGGGTCATCGGGACGAAGACCCGGCGCCGGCTCAGCACCTCGACGACCATGCCGAGCAGCCGGGGCGGGCGGCGGCCGACGCGGAGCATCGCCACCAGGTCGCTGACCCGGCCGACCTGGTCGCCGACGGGGTCGAAGACGGCGACGCCGGCGAGGTGGGAGACGAAGATCCGGGGGGCGCCTGCCGCCATGCCTCGGGCCTCCTCGGTGCCGCGCGATCCGGGTCGCCGCGCCGCCCCGGGGGGGCTTCACGGCCTTTGCGGCGTCCTGTGGCGACTCCGCAGGGTTCAGGCTAGCCCGTGGTGTTCCTCCCCGCTCCGGCAGCGCCGCCGTCCGGCTGCCTGCGGGGGCGCCGGGCCCGCACGGGTACGCTGCGGTCTGCCGCCCCCCACCGGCACCGGCCGGCCCGTCCGGCCGACCCCGGCGGCCCCTCCCCGCCGTGCGCGTGCGGCCGGGGCCCCGTCCCCCCGCACCGCAGAACGAGAGGCAGCGCAGGTGGCCGTCCGCACCCCGTCATCGCGTATCCCGTCCGTGCCGTCGGCACGCGCCCGCACGTCCCCCGCGGGCCGGTTCCGCAGGGCGGCCGTGCCGCTGGCGCTGTGCGCGGGGCTGACGGTGGGTCTGACGGCCTGCGGACCGGATCCCGACGAGGGGACGAACGGGGTGGGGAAGCTGTCGGCGCCGGAGATCGAGCGGGAGGCCCGCACGGCGGCGGACGCCGCGAAGGCGGTACGGCTCGCGGGCACCCTGGTCAGCAAGGGCGGCACCTTCAAGCTGGACATGCGGCTGAAGCAGAACGGTGCCACCGGCTCGGTGACCACGAAGAACAGCACCTTCGAGCTGCTGCGGGTCGGCGACGCGCTCTACCTCAAGGCCGACGCCGGCTTCTGGTCGCACGAGGAGGAGGGCGACGGCAAGCCGACCGAGGCGGACGCGGAGGCCGCCGACAAGCTCGACGACAAGTACGTGAAGGTGCCGAGCGACGACCCCTCCTACAAGCAGCTGCGCGGCTTCACGGAGATGGACCAGTTGCTGCGCGGGCTCATCGGGCTGCACGGCGAGGTCGTCAAGGGCGACCGGGACCAGATCGGCGGGGTCCGCACGGTGAAGGTGAAGGGCGGCGCGGAAGGCCAGGGCGGCATCCTCGACGTGGCCCTGGAGGGATCGCCGTACCCGCTCAAGTTCGCCCGCGGCGGCGGCGCGGGCCTGGTCGTCCTCTCCGAGTGGGACAAGGACTTCCCGCTCGCCGAGCCGGACCGCGAGGAGACCCTCGACTACGGCCGCCAGCTGCCCCGGGCCTGACCGGGCTCAGCCGGCCGCCGCGCCCCAGTCCCACAGCGCCTGGAGCACCGGCCCCAGCTCCCGGCCGCGCCGCGTGAGCGCGTACCGCACGGTCGGGGGCCAGCCCGGGTGCCGTACCCGCGTGACCACGCCCGCCTCGGCGAGCTGCGCCAGCCGCTCCGACAGCACCTTGTCGGAGAGCCTCGGCAGCGCCTCCCGCAGCTCGCTGTAGCCGCGCTCGCCGCCGAGGAGCTCCCGGACGACGAGGGTGGTCCAGCGGCCGCGCAGGGCCGCGAGGGCGATCTCCACCGGGCAGTCGGGAGCGGGCGCGTCGACGCGGGCACGGGGGTCGTCGTCCGGGAGGCCCGGCACGCGGCCAACCGTTCGGTGAGTCACGAGGCGGCCTCCTAGCGTGTCGGGAGTCCGATTCTCCCCGCACGGAAGGATCTCCGTCGACCATGCCCGAAAACCCGTCCGAAGCCCTGTCCGCAGCCCCGCCCGGCGCTCTGCCCGGCCTCCCGACCCGGCCCGAGGACGTGCCCGCCGTCTTCGCGGCCCGTTTCGACAGCGGCGACCCGGCGGCCCTCGCCGAGCTCTACGAGGAGGGCGCGCTCCTCGCCGCGGGCCCGGGCGGCGCCCCGCTCACCGGGTCCGCGCTGCACGCCGCCAACGCGCGGCTCCAGGCGCTGGGCGTGCCGATCGAGGTCCGCCCGCGCGCGGTGTACGCCACCGGCGACCTGGCGCTGCTCGTGGTGGACTGGCTGATGGAGGGGACGGACCCCGACGGCCGTCCGGTACGCGTCGGGGGCACCGCCACCGACGTCGCCCGGCGGGGTGCGGACGGGCGGTGGCGCTACGCGATCGACAGCCCGTTCGGCACGGCCCCGGCCGGGCTGCCCGAGGGCTGAGGGGCCGCTAGGGCCTGTCGTCACACTCCCGCCTGCCCCACGACGCCATGCACGCACTCTCGCCGCACCGGGCACAGGGCCGAGTACGTCCCGTACGAGGCCTCGCGCCCGGCACGCCGAGAGCACGCACCTGACGCCGCGGGGCCGCCCTCCGGGCGACGGCGGGAGTTCGACGACAGGCCCTTGGCTCGGTGCCGCTTCCGTCAGCGCTTCTTCCCGCGGCGGAAGAGCAGCTTCGGCAGGGCGGCCGGGACCGGCCGGCGGGTGGTCGCGGGGGACGGCAGGGGGACGGCGGCGAGCGAGCCGTCGGGCAGCGCGGTGGTGGCGGCGCGCGGGTCGAGGCGCAGCACGCGGCACTCGCGCGCCCACCGCTCGGGCATCGCCTCGCCGTCGGGGGCGTTGAGCCGCTTGCCCTTCAGCTCGGCGACGGCCGCGTCCCACTCCTCGGTGCCGGGGATGAGCTGGTGCACGGCGGCCGTCCAGGAGACGATCCGGCCGCCCTTGTCCTTGCTGCGGACGGTGACCTCGGCGGTGGCGCCGTCGGCGAGGCCGGGCAGCGGCTGCTCGCCGGGGCCGTCGCCGACCACGTGGGCGGCGCCGTCGTGCCAGACGTGCCAGAGCGCCCGGGCGGGCCCGGTGCCCCGGACCCACACGAGGCCGGACTTCTTGGTGGCCTCCTCGACGAGGAACAGCTCTTCAGTCATGGCCCGCAGCCTATCGGCAGGCCCCTCAGAGCCAGCCGTTGCGCTTCAGCGTGCGGTGGATCGCGAAGCAGATGGCGGCGATGCCGCCGAGGACCATCGGGTAGCCGTACTTCCAGTGCAGCTCCGGCATGTGGTCGAAGTTCATGCCGTAGACCCCGCAGACCGCCGTGGGGACGGCGACGATCGCCGCCCACGAGGTGATCTTGCGCATGTCCTCGTTCTGCGCGACGGTCGCCTGCGCCAGGTTGGCCTGGAGGATCGAGTTCAGCAGCTCGTCGAAGCCGACGACCTGCTCCTGCACGCGGGCCAGGTGGTCGGCGACGTCCCGGAAGTACTTCTGGATGTCGGGGTCGACCAGGCGCATGGGCCGCTCGGAGAGCAGCTGCATCGGGCGCAGCAGCGGGGTGACGGCCCGCTTGAACTCCAGTACCTCGCGCTTGAGCTGGTAGATCCGACCGGTGTCGGTGCCGCGCGTGGAGCCCTTCGCGGCGGGCGAGAAGACATCGATCTCCAGCTGGTCGATGTCGAGTTCGACGGCGTCGGCGACCGCGATGTACCCGTCGACGACGTGGTCGGCGAGGGCGTGCAGCACGGACGAGGGTCCCTTGGCGAGGAGTTCGGGCTCGCCCTCGAGGCGGTGGCGGAGGTTGCGCAGCGAGCCCTGGCCGCCGTGCCGGACGGTGATGACGAAGTCCGGGCCGGTGAAGCACATCACCTCGCCGGTCTCCACCACCTCGCTGGTGGCGGTGAGTTCGGCGTGCTCCACGTAGTGGATCGTCTTGAAGACGGTGAAGAGGGTGTCGTCGTACCGCTCCAGCTTGGGCCGCTGGTGGGCGTGGACGGCGTCCTCGACGGCGAGCGGGTGGAGCCCGAACTCGGCCGCGATGCCGGCGAATTCGGCTTCGGTCGGCTCGTGCAGACCGATCCAGGCGAAGCCTCCGGACTCCCGCACCTGCGACATCGCGCCGCGCGGGGTGAGGCAGGCGCGGTCGTCGACGCGCCGGCCGTCGCGGTAGACCGCGCAGTCGACGATGGCGCTGGAGGCCGTGTGGTCGCGGGTCGGGTCGTAGTTCGTGTACGTGGTCGGGGTCTTGCGCAGGCTCGGACGCAGGCTGGGCCGAACGGCGGCGCGCAGGTCACGGATCATCGACATGGGCGTGCTCCTTCACGGACAGGCCGTCGGCGAGCGTGGCGCAACCCGGAATGAGGACGGGAGAGGACGTCGTCCACAAAGCGGGCGGCACCGGAGGATCGCGGTGACGGCGTTCGCAACTCAGACAGGCAAAGAGGGGATGCTCTTCCGTCGTACGCGATGCCGGGGAAGGGGGGTCCGCGGTTCAGGGACCCGGTGTCACCGGAGGGGGGAACGCACCGGGCTCGGGTGCGGTGCGGCGGAAGAGCGGCTGGTACTGCCCGACCGACTTCGGTCCATCGCAGTCCCACCTCCTCCGGCCGGTCCCCCGTGAGGGATGACGTGTGACGCACAGTCGGGAAACCCGACCAGTGGCCAACACTATCAGCCGACCGAGGGTCAATCCCTTACTTTGCCCCTTCCATACGCGATCTATGCTCGCGGCATGGGAGAAGTTCTTGCACTGGTCGAGGCCCGGCTGCGTACGGCCCTGGGCGAACCGGACGCGCGGGCCGCGGTGACCTTCCTCGGCACCGACCGGATCGAGGTGCTCCGCTTCGTCGACGCGGACGCCGGGCTCGTCCGCTACGCCACCCTCGGCATGTCCGCCGCCCCGATGGCCGACCCGACCGCCGCCCTCGCCGACCCCGTCAAGGGCCCGCGCGCCGAGCTCGTCCTCACCGTCCGCCTCGGGCGCGCCGACACCGACAAGGTGCTGCGCCCGCTCGCGGTGCTCGCCGCCACCCCGCAGGTGGAGGGGGTGGTCGTGGCCCCCGGCGCCTCGCTGGACCTCGGCGAGCCGCTCTGGCCGGGGGCCGGCTTCAGCTCGGTGCTCGTCGCCGAGTCCGGCGGGCTCGTGGAGGACCTGGAGCTCGACGAGCCGATGGACCCGGTGCGCTTCCTGCCGCTGCTGCCGATGACGCCGAACGAGGCCGCCTGGAAGCGGGTGCACGGCGCGCAGGCGCTGGAGGAGCGCTGGCTCGCGAAGGGCACCGATCTGCGCGACCCGCTGCGCGGCTCCGTCGCCCTGGACTGAGGGGCGGCGCGCGCCGGGGTGAACGCTCCCGGCCGGACGGGTGATCGAACGCGGCCGTCCTTGACGGGAGGCGCGCGCGGGAGGACCGTTGAGCCCTATGAGGGGCGAACCCAGTTGTCCGAAGTGCGGTGGGCGGGTCAGGGCGCCCGGTCTCTTCTCCGACTCCTGGCAGTGCGACGTTCACGGACCCGTGCACCCGCTCCAGCCGGTGATCCCGCCCAGCATCGAGGGCCTCGGCGTCGTCGTGCACCGCTCCCAGGTGCCCGTCTGGATGCCCTGGCCGCTGCCCGTCGGCTGGCTCTTCACCGGCGTCGCGTACGCCGGTGACGACCGCAGCGGAGGCCGCGCCACCGCCGTCGCCTGTTCCGGTCCCGGCCCGCTCGGCGGGATCGGCGAGCTGCTGCTCGTCGCCGAGGAGCTGGGCGTCGGCCTCGGCGCCCGGTACGCGGGCATCGACGGCCCCGACCCCGGCTCCGGCATGGCCATCGACAAGCCGCCCGCGGCCAAGGTCCTCGCGGCGGGCCGCCCCGCCCCCCTCTGGCACGTCACCGGCACCCCCCACGACCGTGCGGTCTTCGCGGGCGAGGCCCGCGGACTCTGGCTCTGGGCCATCGTCTGGCCCGAGCAGTCCGGCCTCCTCATGTACGACGAACTGGTCCTCACCGACCTGCGCGACGCGGGCTCCGAGGTCGACCTCCTGCCCTGCGGCGCCCTGACCCCCCGCCTGCTCGGCTGACGACCCGGGCCCCCCGCGGGCCCGCTTGCCAGTGGGTAATGGGCGCCCGCTGGTTGGGATCCGTACAGCAGGGGGCGTATCGCCCGTTATGCTGGAGCGTCACCTGTCCGTGCCGAGCCCCTGGAGAACCGCGTCGTGCGCATCGACCTGCACACCCACTCCACGGCCTCCGACGGCACCGACACCCCCGCCGAGCTGGTGCGCCGCGCCGCCGCGGCCGGGCTCGACGTCGTCGCGCTCACCGACCACGACACCACCCGCGGGCACGCCGAGGCGATCGCCGCCGCGCCCGAGGGGCTGACCGTCGTCCCCGGCGCCGAGCTCTCCTGCCGCCTCGACGGCATCGGCCTGCACATGCTGGCCTACCTCTTCGACCCCGCCGAGCCCGCCCTCCTCGCCGAGCGCGAGCTGGTCCGCGACGACCGGGTGCCCCGCGCCCGGGCCATGGTCGCCCGGCTCCAGGAGCTCGGCGTCCCCGTCACATGGGAGCGGGTCGAGCGGATCGCCGGAGACGGCTCCGTGGGCCGCCCGCACGTGGCCGAGGCCCTGGTCGAGCTGGGCGTCGTCCCCGACGTCTCCGGGGCCTTCACCACCGAGTGGCTCGCCGACGGCGGCCGCGCGCACGTGCAGAAGCACGAACTGGACCCGGTGGACGCGATCCGGCTCGTGAAGGCGGCCGGCGGCGTCACCGTCTTCGCCCACCCGGGCGCCGTCAAGCGCGGCCGGGTCGTGCCCGAGTCCGCGATCGCGGCGCTCGCCGAGGCCGGGCTCGACGGCATCGAGGTGGACCACATGGACCACGACGAGCCCACCCGCGCGCGGCTGCGCGGGCTCGCGAAGGAGCTGGGCCTGCTGGTCACCGGCTCCAGCGACTACCACGGCAGCCGCAAGACCTGCCGGCTCGGCGAGTACACCACCGACCCCGAGATCTACGGCGAGATCACCCGCCGCGCGACCGGTGCCTTCCCCGTCCCCGGCGCCGGCGGAGCGCTCGCCGGCTAGACCGGGACCGGATCGCCCCGGGAGCCCGCCCCGCCCGCGGCCTCGTGCCGCGCCGGGCCCGTGTGCCGTCGTACCGGGCCGTCCCGCACCGACCCGTGCCGTGACGGCGCTGGGCACCCGCCCGCTCCGGCCCTCCTCGTACCGCCCCCGTGGCCCCGCGCGTCCGCCGCGCGGGGGCGGGGCACTCCTGCCCCGGCGCCGGAATCACTGATTCCGGTCCGGTGCCCCACACCCCACCGTTCGACCCTCACCGCAAGGCACCCCACCGTGTTCGACGTCGCCGTCTTCGGCTCGCTCTTCCTCACCCTCTTCGTGATCATGGACCCGCCCGGCATCACGCCGATCTTCCTCGCGCTGACCTCCGGCCGCCCGGCCAAGGTCCAGCGCCGGATGGCGTGGCAGGCCGTCGCCGTCGCCTTCGGCGTCATCACCGTCTTCGGCATCCTCGGCCAGCAGATCCTGGCCTATCTGCACGTCTCCGTCCCCGCCCTGATGATCGCGGGCGGCCTCCTGCTGCTGCTCATCGCGCTCGACCTGCTCACCGGCAAGACCGACGAGCCGAAGCAGACCAAGGACGTCAACGTCGCCCTCGTCCCGCTCGGCATGCCGCTGCTCGCCGGGCCCGGCGCCATCGTCTCGGTCATCCTCGCCGTCCAGCACGCCGACAGCGCCGCCGCGCAGGTCTCCGTCTGGACCGCCATCGCCGCCATGCACGTCGTGCTCTGGCTGGCCATGCGCTTCTCGCTGGGCATCATCCGCGTCATCAAGGACGGCGGCGTCGTCCTCGTCACCCGGCTCGCCGGCATGATGCTCTCCGCGATCGCCGTGCAGCAGATCATCAACGGCGTGACCCAGGTGATCCGGGGCGCCTGACCCGGGCCCGGACACCACTGCGCCCCCGTGCGGATTCCGCCTGAGCGGAGTCCGCGCGGGGGCGCGGTGCTGTCGTGTGGACCTGCCCCGTTACGAGGCGGAGGTCTCTGCGGGGCGGATCCAGATGCGCTGGCCGATCGATGCGGCCTGCTGCACGATCCGGTTGACGGAGGCGGCGTCCACGACGGTCGAGTCGACGGGCGTGCCGTCGACGTCGTCGAGTCGCAGAATTTCGAAGCGCATGGCTTCTCCCTTCGTCCGAGTTGATCCTCCACAAGGAGAACTGAGTACTGGCGTACCTCTGTGTCCAACAGAGGAACCATCGAGAACATTCCTTACGCTAAGGAAAATTTTCGGATGGCTAACTACTGGCGGGTAGCGCAGCCGACGACGGACAATGAGGGCTGATGAACGACGCCATGAACCCAGAACCGCCCACCGCCGCCCTCGCCGCCCTCGACGCCCGCCTGGAGCGCACCAACGAGCTCCTGCTGCGGATGCTGGCCGAGGTCGCGAAGACCCCGTCCACCCACGCCATCTTCGTCGACGCGGGTTACGTCCATGCTTCCGCCGGGTTGCTGGTGACCGGCACCGAGGACCGGCGCTCCTACGACCTCGACGCCGAGGGACTCATCGAGGCGTTCATCGACACCGCCCGCACGATCTTCGCCGACAGCCGACTGCTCCGCGTCTACTGGTACGACGGCGCCCGCCGCCGCATCCACACCCCCGAGCAGCAGTCCATCGCCGAGCTCCCCGACGTCAAGGTCCGCCTCGGCAACCTCAACGCCAACAACCAGCAGAAGGGCGTCGACTCCCTCATCCGCTCCGACCTGGAGTCCCTCGCCCGTCACCGCGCCATCAGCGACGCCGCCCTCATCGGCGGCGACGAGGACCTGGTCTCCGCCGTCGAGGCCGCCCAAGGCTACGGCGCCCGCGTCCACCTCTGGGGCATCGAGGCCGCCGACGGCCCCAACCAGGCCGAGGCGCTGCTCTGGGAGGTCGACAGCCAGCGCACCTTCGACCTCGACTTCTGCCGGCCGTACGTCACCCGCCGCCCGGTCACCCTGTACGAGAACGACGCCGAGCCGCCGCCCTCCCGCGACGAGGTCCGCTTCGTCGGCGCCCAGATCGCCGCCACCTGGCTCGGCGAACGCGGCCGCGACCGGCTCGCAGAACTCCTCCCCGGCGACCCGTACCTCCCCGCCGCCTACGACCAGGACCTCCTCGTCGAGGCCGAGTCCCGGCTCAGCCGCTCCCTGCGCGGCCACGGCGCCCTCCGCCGCGCCCTGCGCGACGGCTTCTGGCAGCACCTCAGGGCGCAGTACTGAGCGGGACCTCCCGGCGCGCCGGGGCGTCCACCCGCTGCCAGAAGGCGACGAGCCGCTCGGCCAGCTCGCGCGGGTGCGAGACGTTGGGGGAGTGACCGGCGCCCTCCACCACCGTGTGGTGCGCGCCGGTACGGGCGGCGACCGCCGCCAGCTCGGCCGGCGGCCAGACCATCTCCTCGGAGCCGTACGCCAGGTGCACGGGCATCGCCAGGCCGGCCAGCTCCGTCGCGCCGTCCGGGTCGCGCAGCAGCAGCCGTCCCGTGCCGGACAGCTGGGCGACCTTCGTCAGCATCCAGCGGCGCCGCAGGAAGCCCAGCACCTCCTCCGAGTCGAGGATCCCGTCCGGTGCCTCGCCCCGGCTGTCCAGCCAGCGCGTCGCCCGCCACACCCGGTCCTTCGCCAGCAGCGCGTGCCCGGCCCGCAGCGCCCGGATCCGGACCCGCTGCGGGCGGGCGACCCGGCCGGGACCGGAGGAGAGCAGCGTCAGCGAGCGGAAGGCGCGCGGGGCGAGGACCGCGGCCGAGCGGGCGACGATCCCGCCGAAGGAGTGTCCGAGCAGGTGCACCGGCCCGTCGCCCAGCGCGAGGGCCTGCGCGACCGCGTCCAGGGCGAGCGCCCGGCGGCTGTAGGCGGCGCGGCCCCGGGGACCGTACGACTCGTTCTGACCGCGCCCGTCGACGGCGACGGCGCGGTACCCGGCCTCGACCAGCGGGCCGAGCAGCGCCAGGAAGTCCTCCTTGCTGCCCGTGTACCCCGGCAGCATCAGGACCGTCCCCCGCCGCTCGCCGGCCGGCGCCGCGTCGAGCACGGCGAACGCGCCGCGCACGGTGTCGAGGCGGCGGGCGCGGGTGCCCGGCGGGAGGTCCAGGGAGCGGGGCTTGCTCATGCAAGGACTGTAACCGGAGGGCGGTCGCCGGTACGACGACGGCGGCCCGGCCCCTGGTGGGGGCCGGGCCGCCGTCATGCCCGGAGGTCCGGGCGGAGCGTCACGCCTCCGGCTGGGCCGGGGCGGCCTTCTTCGCGGCGCGCTTGCGCGGCGCCTTGGGCGCCTCCTCGGCCGGGGCCTCGGTGGTGGCCTCGGTCGTGGCCTTCTTGACCGTGCGCCGACGGGTCGTCGTCGCGGTCTGCGGCTCGGACGCGTCCGGCGCCACGGCGGCGGCGGTCTTCCTGGCGGCGCGCTTCCGGGGAGCCTTGGGGGCCTCCTCGGCGGGGGTGGCGGTGGCCTCGGCCTCGGCGGCCGGGGTGGCCTTCTTGGCGGTGGCGCGCTTGCGGGGGGCCTTGGGGGCTTCCTCGGCGGCCGGTGCCTCGGTGGCGGCCGGAGCCGCCTTCTTGGCGGCGGCGCGCTTCCGGGGAGCCTTGGGGGCCTCCTCGGCGGGGGTGGCGGTGGCCTCGGCCTCGGCGGCCGGGGTGGCCTTCTTGGCGGTGGCGCGCTTGCGGGGGGCCTTGGGGGCTTCCTCGGCGGCCGGTGCCTCGGTGGCGGCCGGAGCCGCCTTCTTGGCCGCGGCGCGCTTCCGCGGAGCCTTCGGGGCATCCGCCTGCGCGGCGACGTCGGCGGCGGGGGCCGCGGCCGGGGTCCGCTCGGCCACCGGGGCCGGGATGACCACGACGGCCTCGGCGGGGGCCGTGGTCGTCACCGGGCTGGACGCCTTGCGGACGGCGCGGCGGCGCGGGCGCGCGGCCGACTCATCCGCGACCGGGGCCTCGGGCGCCTCGGGGGCCTCGACGACGGCCGGAGCCGCCTCGACGACGGCACCCGGGGTGGTGGCCGGACGGGTCGCCCGGCGCCGGGCGCGCGGCGGCGCGGCCACGGCCTGCGCCGGGACGGCGGCCGGAGCGGCCTGGGCGGGAGCGGCCTGGGCCGGGGCCTCGGCGGCCGGGGCGGCCTTGACCGGGGCGGTGGCCGGGCGGGACGCCGGGCGAGCCTCCACGGCCTGGGCCGGCACCGCGGCGGACCGCTTGCGGGCGGCGGCCAGCTCGGCGGCGGCGGTCTCCACCGTCTGGAAGCTCACGGTGTCCTCGGCGCGCGGCCGGACCCGCCGCTTGCGCGGCGTGAAGGCCGGGGCCGGAGCGGCGGCGGGGGCGGCGGGAGCCGCCTTGGCGACCGGCGCCTGCACCCTCTCCGCGGTCTCCGTGCGACCGCCGCGGCCACGGCGGCGGCGCGGGGCGGCCGACTCCTCGGCCGGGGTCTCGACGGGCGCGGCCGGAGCGGCGGCCCGGACGGGCTCGGCCTTCTCGACCGCGGGGGTCTCGACGACGGCCTGGGCCGTCTCCGTACGACCTCCGCGGCCACGGCGGCGGCGCGGGGCGGCCGACTCCTCGGCGGGGGTGTCGACGGGCGTGACGGGCTCGGCGGGAGCCTCGGCGTGCGTGGCCGGGGTCTCGACGGGCGCGGCGGGCGCCTCGGCGGGGACCACCGGGGTGGCGCCGGCCACCGGGATGCCACCGGTCGACGGGCCGGTGCCGCGGGTGCGGCGGCGGCGCGGACGGCGGGGGCCGTCGACGGCCTCGGGGGCCTCGGCGGTCTCCGGGGCGGCGGTCGCCTGCGCGGCCTCGGCCTCGGCCTCCGTGCCACCACGGGTGCGGCGGCGCTGGCGCGGGGTGCGGGTGCGGTCGGGGCGCTCCTCGGCCGGGGCCTCGGTGCGGCCGCCGCGGCCACGACGGCCGCCGGGCTCGCCCAGGTCCTCCAGCTCCTCCGCGGCGAGACCCGCGCGGGTCCGCTCGGAGCGCGGCAGGATGCCCTTGGTGCCCTCGGGGATGTCGAGCTCGGCGTAGAGGTGCGGGGAGCTGGAGTACGTCTCCACCGGGTCGGCGAAGTCGAGTTCCAGCGCCTTGTTGATCAGCTGCCAGCGCGGGATGTCGTCCCAGTCGACCAGGGTGATCGCCGTACCGGTGTTGCCCGCGCGGCCGGTGCGGCCGGTGCGGTGCAGGTACGTCTTCTCGTCCTCGGGCGTCTGGTAGTTGATGACGTGGGTGACGCCCTCGACGTCGATGCCGCGCGCGGCGACGTCGGTGCAGACGAGGACGTCGACCTTGCCGTTGCGGAAGGCGCGCAGCGCCTGCTCGCGGGCGCCCTGGCCGAGGTCGCCGTGGACGGCGCCGGAGGCGAAGCCGCGCCGCTGGAGCTGCTCGGCGATGTCGGCGGCCGTGCGCTTCGTGCGGCAGAAGATCATGGCGAGTCCGCGGCCGCGGGCCTGGAGGATCCGCGCGACCATCTCGGGCTTGTCCATGTTGTGCGCCCGGTACACGCGCTGCGTGATGTTCGCGTGGGTCACGCCCTCGTTGTCGGGCGAGGTGGCGCGGATGTGCGTGGGCCGCGACATGTAGCGGCGGGCCAGGCCGATGACGGCGCCCGGCATGGTGGCCGAGAACAGCATGGTCTGGCGCTTCGCCGGAAGCATGTTGATGATCTTCTCGACGTCGGGCAGGAAGCCCAGGTCGAGCATCTCGTCTGCCTCGTCGAGGACGAGGGTCTTGACGTGCGACAGGTCGAGCTTGCGCTGGCCCGCCAGGTCGAGCAGGCGGCCGGGGGTGCCGACGACGACGTCGACGCCCTTCTGCAGCGCCTCGACCTGCGGTTCGTAGGCCCGGCCGCCGTAGATGGCGAGGACGCGCACGTTGCGCACCTTGCCGGCGGTCAGGAGGTCGTTGGTGACCTGCTGGCACAGCTCGCGGGTCGGCACGACGACGAGGGCCTGCGGGGCCTCGGTCAGCTGCTCGGGCGTGGCGCGGCCGGCCTCGACGTCGGCGGGGACGGTGACGCGCTCCAGGATCGGCAGGCCGAAACCGAGGGTCTTGCCCGTGCCGGTCTTGGCCTGGCCGATGACGTCGGTGCCGGTGAGGGCGACCGGAAGGGTCATCTCCTGGATGGGGAAGGGATTCACGATGCCGACGGCTTCAAGCGCTTCGGCGGTCTCGGGAAGGATTCCGAGCTCTCGGAACGTAGTCAGGGTGCTGCCTCTTCTGTGAGACGCGGTGCGAGGCGAACGAAGGGGGTCTCATCGTGCCGGGCTCTTCCCGCGGGATCCTGGGGAAGATCACCGCCGGGTGGCACGGGACCACTGCCGTCGCTCGAGCGTCGTACCGCTTGAGGGACCCTTCGGCAGGGCGCCGGAAGGGCTGTCGGGCCGGAGCCGATCGGGCCACCGACCGGGCATCCTCATTCATGCGTCGGCCCACCGGATACGTCCGAACGTGCGAAAGCATGTCCGCATACTCGGCAGGCGCAATATCACTGTACCCCGGAATCGCGCATGTGTGTCGGGGGAAATGGCGATGAGGGCACGGTCACACTCACTGACCAGCCCGGTCGGGGTGCGGAGGGCGGGCTATTGTGCCGTGCATGGAGACGCCTGACAACGCCACGCCCGCCGACGGGACCGACGCCGACACCAGCCCCACCGGCATCGCCGCCGAGGACTGGGCCACGGCCTCCGCCGAGCCGCAGTACCGCGCCGCCGTGATCGACCTCCTCGGGGCCCTCGCCTACGGCGAGCTCGCGGCCTTCGAGCGGCTCGCCGAGGACGCCAAGCTCGCCCCGTCCCTGGAGGACAAGGCGGAGCTGGCGAAGATGGCCTCCGCGGAGTTCCACCACTTCGAGCGGCTGCGCGACCGGCTGGCCGCCGTGGAGGCCGAGCCGACCGCCGCGATGGAGCCCTTCGCGAAGGCGCTGGACGACTTCCACCGCCAGACCGCCCCGTCGGACTGGCTGGAGGGTCTGGTCAAGGCGTACGTGGGCGACTCGATCGCCAGCGACTTCTACCGCGAGGTCGCGGCCCGCCTCGACTCCGACACCCGCGCCCTGGTCCTCGCGGTGCTCGACGACACCGGCCACGGCAACTTCGCCGTGGAGAAGGTCCGCGCGGCGATCGACGCCGACCCGCGCGTCGGCGGCCGGCTCGCGCTGTGGGCCCGCCGGCTGATGGGCGAGGCGCTCTCGCAGGCGCAGCGGGTGGTGGCGGAGCGGGACGCGCTCTCCACGATGCTCGTCGGCGGGGTCGCCGACGGGTTCGACCTGGCGGAGGTGGGCCGGATGTTCTCCCGGATCACCGAGGCGCACACCAAGCGGATGGCGGCGCTGGGCCTGGCGGCCTGACCCCTTCGTGCGACGGCCGCGTGGCCCGGACCCGACCGGGTCCGGGCCACGCGACCGTTCGCGCTCGCCCGCTCAGCAGGCGGCGGAGGATGATCGGCGCAGCCGGCGGGCGGCCGGGCGCACCAGGAGCGAGAGGAGCACCGCCGCCACGGCGACGGCCCCGACGAGGGTGGCGAGGAAGTGACCGGGGCCCAGCGCCCCGTGGGTGACGAGCGCCCCGAAGACGGCGCCGAGCGCACCGGTGACGAGGACGGTCCTCCGGGCGGGGAGGCGGTCGGGCAGGCGATGCGCGGCGGCCCAGGCCAGGGCGAGTCCGAGCAGGGCGGAACCCAGGGCTTCCAGGAACACGGTGGATCACCTCGCGAGGGGTGCGGGGCGGCAGGTGCGGTCAGCCCGTTCCTACCCCGGGCCACCGGAACGCAACCCTCCCGCCGCCCTGGTGGGAGGCCCCGTCCACGCGTCGGCCGCGGCCGGAACCCGAGGCCGGAGCACCCCCGGCGCGGGCCCTCGGCGCCACCCGGACGGACGCGCGGGACGGCCGTTCCCGGGCGTTCGGGAGGCGGCGGTTCCGGGCGCGGGCGCGGGCGCGAGACGGCGGCACCCGGAGCGTCCGCGCGAGGACGGGGCGGGCCGCACATGAGGGGAGGCCCGGAAGGACGGGTGTCCTTCCGGGCCTCCTCGGTGCCTCAGGGGCGCGAGCCGGGGCTCAGAGCGTGCCGAAGCCCACGCGGCGCACCGCGGCCTCGCCCAGCTCGACATACGCGATCTTGTCCGACGGGACGAGGACCCGGCGGCCCTTCTCGTCCTCCAGGCTGAGCAGCGGTGCCTTGCCGGACAGCGCGTCGGCGACGGCGCGCTCCACGTCCTCGGCGGACTGCCCGCTCTCCAGAACGATCTCCCGGGGTGCGTGCTGCACGCCGATCTTGACCTCCACGGCTATGTCCCTCCGAACGGTCAGCCATGCGCGATGAACCCGCGCCGTACGCTGCACACATTAGCCCGGTGAGGGGACGCGCACGGCTCAGCGGCGGCACGCCAGGAGCGAACAGCCCCCGGGAACAAAGCGGCGCTCAGTGGCCCTCGGCGCTCAGCTGGCCCTCCACGGCGTGCAGCGGGAAGCCCGCGATGCCGCGCCACGCCAGCGAGGTGAGCAGGGAGACCGCCGTGTCGCGGGGGATCGGGGACTCGCTGGACAGCCAGTAGCGGGCCACGACCTGCGACACCCCGCCGAGGCCCACCGCGAGCAGCATCGACTCGTCCTTGGACAGACCCGTGTCCTCGGCGATGACCTCGGAGATCGCCTCGGCGCACTGGAGGCTCACCCGGTCGACCCGCTCGCGCACGGCCGGCTCGTTGGTGAGGTCGGACTCGAAGACGAGCCGGAAGGCGCCGCCCTCGTCCTCGACGTAGGCGAAGTAGGCGTCCATCGTGGCCGCGACCCGGAGCTTGTTGTCCGAGGTGGAGGCGAGGGCCGTGCGCACGGACTGGAGCAGGGACTCGCAGTGCTGGTCGAGCAGGGCCAGGTAGAGCTCCAGCTTGCCGGGGAAGTGCTGGTACAGCACCGGCTTGCTGACCCCGGCCCGCTCGGCGATGTCGTCCATGGCCGCCGAGTGGTAGCCCTGGGCGACGAAGACCTCCTGGGCCGCGCCGAGCAGCTGGTTCCGCCGGGCACGGCGCGGCAGCCGCGTACCGCGAGGGCGTGCTGCCTCTGTCTGCTCGATGGCGCTCACGCGGCCTCCCAAGAATTCGATCCAGTGCGCTGACGCGCCGCGCGGCCATCGTACTTTTGGGTAACCCGGGTGTGCGCGGTGCGGACGCAGAATTTCACGGACCGGACGCCTGGGTCGACAGGCGATTCAAGATTAAACCGAACAAATCAACGATAGTCGTCGATCGAATGTCGATGAGGGTCCGGCCCTTCCGGCCGTCACGGGTCTTCGGCGGTCGCGCGCCGGCGTCGCGGTTCTTCCGCTGCCGCGCGACCGCCGGAGACGAGGGACCGCGTCAGCGGTAGTCGTCCTCGTCCAGCGGGACGACGCGCGCCTGCTCGGAGGCGTCGCCCTCGTCCGCCGCCACGTGGGTGCTGTCACTGAGCGGCTCGTCCTCCCCCGGGCGCAGTTCGGTCTGCTGCTCGGCAGCGTCGGCCTCCGGAACTTCCTCGTCGAGCACGGTTTCCTCCTCCTCGGGGAACGTGTCCGGCTCGGACGGATCGACAGTCATGGGGTTCCTTCCCGTCCTCCCCGCGCGTGGGCGGCCGCCCACGCGGATGAACTCCACCTCCGAGCGTAGGAGGAGTGGCGCCCGTCCGCACCCGAGCCGCCGCCGCGGGGAGGTGGACGGGCCCCGCGGGCGGGCGCCCGGCGGCTTGTGACCGCACCCACACGCGGGCCCGCGTGATCGTCTCGTAATATTGCGCCATGTCCTCGACCGAGCTGCCGGAAACCCGGTCCGCCGACACCGCTCCGGCGTCGCCGCCCCGGCGCGCCGTCCGGGTCGCCGAGGGCGAGGAGCTCCGCTCCGTCGCGCTCCCCGGCCTCACCCTCACCGTGCGCTCCCGGCCCGGCGTCCGCGAGGACCTGCCGCCCGCCCTCTACGTGCACGGCCTCGGCGGCTCCTCGCAGAACTGGTCCGCCCTGATGCCGCTCCTGGCCGACGTCGTCGACGGCGCGGCCGTCGACCTGCCCGGCTTCGGCGACTCCCCGCCGCCCGACGACGGCAACTACTCGGTCACGGGGCACGCCCGGGCCGTCATCCGGCTGCTCGACGCCTCCGGGCGCGGCCCGGTCCACCTCTTCGGCAACTCGCTGGGCGGCGCCGTCGCCACCCGGGTCGCCGCCGTCCGGCCCGACCTGGTCAGGACGCTGACCCTCGTCTCGCCGGCCCTGCCCGAGCTGCGCGCCCAGCGCACCGCCTGGCCGACGGCGCTGCTCGCCGTCCCCGGCGTCGCCGGGCTGTTCGCCCGCCTCTCGCGCGACTGGACCGCCGAGCAACGCGTCCGCGGCGTCCTCGCGCTCTGTTACGGGGACCCGGGCCTGGTCACCGACGAGGGCCTTCGGCACGCCGTCGAGGAGATGGAGCGCCGGCTCGAACTCCCCTATTTCTGGGACGTCATGGCCAGGTCCTCGCGCGGGATCGTCGACGCCTATACGCTCGGCGGCCAGCACGGCCTGTGGCGGCAGGCGGAGCGGGTCCTCGCGCCCACCCTCCTGATCTACGGCGGCCGTGACCGGCTCGTCTCGTACCGGATGGCCCGCAGGGCCGCCGCGGCCTTCCGGGGTTCGCGGCTGCTGAGCCTGCCCGACGCCGGACACGTGGCGATGATGGAGTACCCCGAGACGGTCGCCGCGGCCGCGCGGGAGCTGATCGCGGACCACGACGCGCGGCACGACGGGAGCTGAACCCGGGGTGGGACGACATAGCCGCAAGGGGCCCGCGCCCACGGCGGGCGACACGGGACGGGCGCCGGCGGGGGACGCCGGACGCGCTCCGGCGGCGGACACCGGACGCCCGCCCGCGGGGGACACCGGGCGCCCGCCGGCAGGAGACGCCGGGCGCCCGCCCGCAGGGGACCCCGGCGCCGGCACGGGACGCCGCCGCAGGGCCGCCGACGCACCGGAGCCGTACCCCGCGGCCCGTGCCACCGCCCGCACCCACGGCCCCTTCCACGGCCAGGGCACACCCGCCCAGGGCGCCCCGCCTCAGGGCGCCCCCGGACGCGGCGCCTCCGGCCAGGGCGCTTCCGCGCGCGGCGCCGGCCCCCAGGGGGCGCCCGCGTACGGGTTCCCCGCGCACGGCACGCCCGCGCACGGCACGCCCGCGCACGGCACGCCCGCGTACGGGGCCCCGGCTCACGGTGCTCCCGGGCGCGGTGTCGGTGCTCAGGGCGCTCCGGCGCACGGGGTGGCGGGAAGCGGGGCGCGGGGGCGCGGCGGGGTCGGGCACGGAGCTCCGGACACGCCCGCGTACGGCATTCCGGCCCGCGGGGGGCACCCCGCGGACGAGGAGACCGGGCGCCCGGCGCCCGAACGGTACGGGCCCGCCACCGGCGCCGCTCCGGTGATCCCCGGGCCCCGCAGGGCCCCCGCGGCCCCGCCGGTCGAGGCCGAAGCCGATACCGGGGCCGGGACCGTCGCGGGCCGCGGCGGCAAGGGCTGGGCGCTCACCGGGATCGCGGCCGCCGCCGTCACCACCTGCCTCGCCATCGTCGTGGCCGGACAGGTCGCCGACGGCGACGGAGGCGCGCCGTCCGCGCACGCCGCGCAGAAGCCCGCCGAGCGGGCCTCGGACGGTTCGGCCTCGCGCTCCGACGAGCGCCTCGCGCCGTCGAGCCCGGCCCCCGTGACGCAGGCCGCGCCCACGTACGAGCAATTGATGACCCGTCAGTTCCCGATCGATCCGCGCCTCACCGGCTCCGGTGAGTTCGAGGCCGTGGCCGGGCTCGACAAGGCGCCGGGTTCGGGGCGGAAGTACCGCTACCGGGTGGACGTCGAGAAGGGGCTCGACCTCGACGCCAAGCTGTTCGCGCGGGCCGTCCAGGAGACGCTCAACGACAGTCGCAGCTGGGCCGGTCGGGGCGCCATGACCTTCGAGCGGATCTCCAGCGGCCAGCCCGACTTCGTCATCACCCTCGCCAGCCCCGGCACCACCGGCACCTGGTGCGCCAAGTCGGGGCTCGACACCACCATCGACAACGTCTCCTGCGACTCCGCCTCCACCGAGCGCGTGATGATCAACGCCTTCCGCTGGGCGCAGGGATCGGAGACCTTCGGTCCGAAGGCGATGCACGCGTACCGGCAGATGCTGATCAACCACGAGGTCGGACACCGGCTCGGACACAACCACGTGTCGTGCCGGACCCCCGGCGCTCTGGCGCCGGTGATGCAGCAGCAGACGAAGTCCCTGGATGTCGACGGAATCAGGTGCAAGCCCAACCCCTGGGTGCATCCCGGGAGTTGATCCCGCCGTCGGGTGATTTCGGCCGGGGGCGCATTCGCCGCCTCCGGCCGTCGGCGTTTCGCCATTCCGGCTCTCCCGCGCGCGCTGCGGAATTCGCCTTTCCCGCCCGGTTTCCCGGCGGGTTTCCCGCCCCGTGACGTACTCCGGGCGAACGCGACCGGTCCCGGAAAGTCACGCGCATTCACCCCTTCCGGTGGTGCGGCGGACAACCGTCCGTCGCACCACCGGCCGCTGCGCTTACGTTCATCCCGCTGTGGGATTTCCGGCCCGGGAATCCCCGTCGACGACGACCGGGGGTGTGGACTCGTGCGGATCGGACTGCTCACGGAGGGTGGCGCGCCGAGCGCCACCGGTGACACCGGGGTCTGGTGGCGGCGGCTCGTCCGCGGCCTCGCCCCCCACGACTTCGACGTGTACGCCGTCGGCGGCCCCCTCCCTGCCATCCCGCTGCCCCCCAACACCCGGCCCGTCCCCGCCACCGGCGAAGGCGCCCCCGTGGCCGCCCCGCCCGAGCGCGCGGGCCGCCGCGCCTACGGCCGCCGGGACCGCCGCCGCTTCGCCGAGGGCTTCCACGCCCTCGCCACCGGCCTCACCGCCGAGGCCGCCCCCGGCACTGCGGAGGACGGGCCCGCGCGGGCCTTCGCCGACGGCCTCGGCGCCCTCGCCGACCTCGCCCGCGACAGCGGCGGAGTACCCGGCGCGCTCCGCTCCGACGAGGCCGTCCGCCTCCTGGAGGCCGCCTGCCGCGCGCCCGGCGCCCACCGCGCCGCCGCCGCGGCCGGCCTCCGCGACCACCTCGCCTTCGCCGACCACCTGGAGCGGGCCCTGCGTCCCCTCTCCCTCGACTGGTACGACGAGACCGCCCTCGGCGCCGCCGACCTCTGCCACGCCACCGCCGGCGGGTCCGTCGCCCTCCCCGGCCTCCTGGCCAAACGCTTCTTCGGCACCCCCCTCCTCGTCACCGAGTACGGCGTCGGCCTGCGCTCCCACTACCTCGACGGGGGCGCCGCCGACCGCTCCACCCCGCTGCGCACCCTGCTGGCCGCCCTCCACCGCCGCCTCGCCGGGGAGACGTACCGTGAGGCCGCCCTCCTCACCCCCGGGAACGCGCACGCCCGCCGCTGGCAGGAGCGCCTCGGCGCCGACCGGGACCGGGTCCGCACCATCCACCCCGGCATGCCCGCCGAGCGCTTCGCCGAGGTCGGCGAGGACGAGGAGAGCGGCGAGCCCGGCACCCTCGTCTGGATCGGCCGGGTCGAGCCCGCCAAGGACCTCGTGGGCCTCCTCCACGCCTTCGCCGAGGTCCGCGCCCGGCAGCCCGACACCCGGCTGCGGATCGTCTCCGTCCCCGCCGAGCGGGGCGAGGCCGACCACTGCGCCTACCTCGCGCAGTGCGCCGCGCTCGCCGCGCAGCTCTTCCCCGACGAGGCGGCCGGCGCCCACGCCGTCGGGGAGAACCCCGTCTCCTTCGAGGAACTCGGCGGACCCGAGGCGCCCACCCTGGAGGACGTCTACGCCTCCGCCGCCGTCGTCGTCCTCTCCAGCACCGTGGAGGGCTTCCCCGCGAGCCTCGTCGAGGCCATGTTCTGCGCCCGCGCCACCGTCTCCACCGACGTCGGCGCGGTCGTCGAGATCATCGGAGGGACCGGGCTCGTCGTGCCCCCGCGCAACCCCCGGGCGCTCGCCGACGCGTGCCTCGCGCTGCTGCGCGACCCCGAGCGCCGGCACCGGCTCGGCGCGGCCGCCCGCGCCCGCGCGCTCGAACTCTTCACGGTCGACCAGAACCTCGCCGCGTTCCGCGGCATCTACCTGGAACTCCTCTCCCACGCGCCGGCCCGCCACCACGCCGGGTCCGACGTGCCCTTCGCCCACCCCGCCGAGGCCCACCTCCCCGGCAGCTGGGCGCCGAAGGCCGTCCCCGCGGGCACTGGAGCCCCCGATGCCTGAAGGAGGCACCCCCATGCGCGGCTCCGCCGCCCCGACGAGCCCCGGAGCCTGGGACGCCCGCTCCGAGGCACTCCTCGGCGCTCCCGCGGTGGATGCGGGACCCATGCCCACGCCGTCCGGCATAGCCCGGGGGGCCGCCGGGGCGCTCCCCACCCTCGACCTCCACGCGGACCCCGCTCCCGTCCCCGGCGGGGAGACCGCTCTCGACGACCTCCTCTCCGCCTTCGGTCCGCCCCGCCCGACCCCGCACCCGCGCGTGCCCGCGGCCGAGGTGGAGACGGAAAGGGAGACCGAGGGCGGTGCCGCAGAGGCCGCGCCCGAGCCGGAGACCGGGGCCGGTGCCGGGAAGGCCGCCCCCAAGCGCACGCCCGTACCCGAGCCGGAGACCGTAACCGATCGGGAGGCCGTACCGGAGCCGGAGCCGGAGCCCGAGCCCGGGCCGGAGCCCGCGGCTGGTGCCGCGGAGGCCGCCCCCGAGCCCACCCCCGTGGCCGAGCCGGAGGCCGTATCCGTACCCGAGCCGAAGGCCGTGCCCGAGCCGAAGGCCGTGCCCGACCCGAAGGCCGTGCCCGAGCCGGAGCCCGTCCCCGCACCCCTTCCCGCGCCGGGCGGTGCCGTCGCGCCCGGGCCCGGGGTGGCCTGGGGCGAGCCGCCCGCCCCCGTCGCCGTGTCCGTCCCCGCGTCCGCGGCCGCCGGGAAGGCGCGTCGCGGTGGCGGGGATCCCGTCAAGGTGCTCCTGCACCGGCACCGGGAGCTGTGCGAGCGGGCCATCGACCCGCTGGAGGTGGCCGCCGGACTCGAAGCGCTGGGGTTCACCGACCGGACCGCCGCCCGCTACCGGCACCGGGACGTCTTCTCCCTCGCCGAGGAGCTCTACGCGCGCGTGCCGCGCGTGCACCGGGAGACCCCGCACGACGAGGACGCCGAGGCGCCCCGCGCCCCCTGGGCGCTCGCCGCGTGCGCCCCCGGGGCCGCCGCCGCGCTGCTCGTGCCCGCGCTGCTCCACCTCGACGGCGCCGCCCGCCTCCTCACCGGGACCGCCGGGGCGGTCGGCCTCGCCGCCGCGCTCGTGCTCGCCGTCCGGCGCGGCCCCCTGCACGCGCCCGCCACCGCGCCCGCCGCCCGCGTCTGGACCCTCTGGCTGCTCGCGTACGCCGTCGCCGGCGACGGGCTCCTGGAGGAGGTGCTCCGCGGCGGACCCGACGGAGCCTGGCGCCTCGACCCCGCCCCGCTCCTCGGCCTCGCGCTCGCCGTCGCTCCCGCCGCCTGGTGCGCCCACCTCTTCGCGGGCCGGGCCCGGCGGCGCATCGCCGAGAGCCGGGGCCTCGCCGACTTCGCCACCGCCACGCGCGCGTGGCTGCTGGCCGCCGTGCTCCTGCACCTCGCCGCCCTCGCCGCCCTGCTCGTGCTCACCGGTCCCAGCGCCGGGGCACTTGCCCTCGGCGCCCTCCTCCTGACCGCCCGGCTGCTCGCCGTCCACGGACACGGCGAGACCGCCGCCGCCGCACTCGCCGCCGCCTGCGCCGCCGAAGCCCTCGGCCTCGCGAGCGTGCTGGCCGCCCGGCTCCCGCTGCCCGGCTTCGACGCGCTCGCCGTCCCCGTACGGACCGCCGTCGACGCCTGGGGCGCCGGCGCCCTCCCCGCGCTCGTCTGCGGCGCCGCCGCGCTCGGCCTGCTGGCCCACGCGACCGGCGTCCTCGCCCGGGCCTCCGCCCACACCACCCCCTGACCCGTCGCACCCGCGGAGCCGACGCCGCGGGCGCGCGGCCCGACTCACCACCCGCAAGGAGAAACCAGACCATGACCCCTCACTCCCCAGCACCGGCCGGTCGGCACGAAGGGGCCGCACGATGAGGGTGCTACTGCTCGGAGCCAACGGCTTCATCGGCCGCTTCGTCGCCGACCGGCTGCTCGCCGACCCGGCGGTCCACCTCACCGCCCTCGGCCGCGGCGACGACGCCGACGTCCGCTTCGACCTCGCCACCGGCAGCCCCGGCGCGCTCACCCGCTTCCTGGACGCCGTCCACCCCGGCGTGGTCGTCAACTGCGCCGGCGCCACCCGCGGCGGCGCCCGCGACCTCACCCGGCACAACACCGTCGCCGTCGCCACCGTCTGCGAGGCGCTGCGCCGCAGCGGCTGCGGCGCCCGGCTCGTCCAGGTCGGCTGCGCCTCCGAGTACGGGCCCAGCCAGCCCGGCTCCTCCACCGCCGAGGACGCCGTGCCGCGCCCGGGAGGCCCGTACGGCGTCTCCAAGCTCGCCGCCACCGAACTGGTCCTCGGCTCCGGCCTCGACGCCGTCGTCCTGAGGGTCTTCTCGCCCGTCGGCCCCGGCACCCCGGCCGGCTCCCCGCTCGGCCGGCTCGCCGAGGCCATGCGCCGCGCCATGCAGGCCGGGGACGGCGAGCTCAAGCTCAGCGGCCTCGGCGTGCAGCGGGACTTCGTCGACGTCCGGGACGTGGCCCGGGCCGTCCACGCCGCCTCCCTCTCCGCAGCCCAGGGCGTCGTCAACATCGGGACGGGACGGGCCGTCCGGCTCCGCGACGCCGCCGCCGTCCTCGCCCGGGTCGCCGGCTACGCCGGCAACCTCCACGAGGTCGACGCCCCGCACGGCGTCCCGCAGCGGCCCGTCATCGGCGCCCCGCGCACCGAGGCGACCATCGCCGAACAGCTGGCCGCGGCCCCCTTCCCGTACCCCGACGGCTGCGGGCCCTGGCAGCAGGCCGACGTCCGCACCGCCCGCGACCGGCTCGGCTGGCGCCCCCGCATCAACCTGGAGGAGTCGCTCGCCGACATCTGGATGGAGGCGGCGTGTCGCATCTGACGCGCACCGGCACCGCGACCGGCACCGTCCGGACGCTCGGCGTCGGCGCCCCCGGCTACGCCCACCCGCTGCTCGCCCCCGTCGAGTGGGCCGAGCTGACCCGCCCCGGCACGCCCGTGCACTGGGCGGTGCTCAACGTCGCCGACGGCCCCGGCTCCCGCCCCGACCCGCACTGCCTGGAGACCGCCGGACGGCTGCGGCACGCGGGCGTGCGCGTGCTCGGGCACCTGGACCTGGCGCACGGCTCGCGGCCCTTCGGGGAGCTCGTCTCGCAGGCCCAGCGCCACCTCGACTGGTACCGCGTCGGCGGCTTCTACCTGGACCGCTGTCCCACGGACCGGACGGACCTGCCCGGAGTGCGGAGGGTCACCTCGACGCTCTCGGCGCTCCTCGGGGGCGACGCCCACCTCGTCCTCGGCCACGGCGTCCACCCCCACCCCGGCTACGCGGAGGCGGCCGACCAGCTGGTCACCTTCTCCGGGTCCTGGGTGGACTACCGCTGGTCGCAGGTGGCCGAGTGGACCGCGGACCACCCGGAGGGCAGGTTCGCCCACTTCGTCCACGGGGTGCCCCGCACCCACCTCGACGAGGCGCTGCGGATCGCCCGCTGGCAGGGCGCCGGGACGATCTTCTTCACCGACCGCGTGGCGGCCCCGGGACAGAACAGCCCATTTCACTCGCTGCCCGGCTACTGGGACGAAATCGTCTCGCGTATCGGACCGGGTGTCTCGGAATGAGGAGGGGCGTGGCAGTGTTACGGGGAGAACAACCGTACTGACATACCGACCAACGGAGTCCCCGTGTCGCTGCCACCCCTGGTCGAGCCGGCTGCCGAGCTCACCGTAGACGAGGTCCGCAGGTACTCCCGCCACCTGATCATCCCCGACGTGGGGATGGACGGGCAGAAGCGGCTGAAGAACGCGAAGGTGCTGGCCGTGGGCGCCGGTGGCCTCGGCTCGCCGGCCCTCATGTACCTGGCCGCGGCCGGTGTCGGCACGCTCGGCATCGTGGAGTTCGACGAGGTCGACGAGTCGAACCTTCAGCGCCAGATCATCCACAGCCAGGCCGACATCGGCCGCTCCAAGGCGGAGTCGGCGCGCGACAGCGTGCTCGGCATCAACCCGTACGTGAACGTGGTCCTGCACGAGGAGCGGCTCGAAGCCGACAACGTGATGGACATCTTCAGCCAGTACGACCTGATCGTCGACGGCACCGACAACTTCGCCACCCGCTACCTGGTGAACGACGCCTGCGTGCTGCTGAACAAGCCGTACGTCTGGGGCTCCATCTACCGCTTCGACGGCCAGGCCTCCGTCTTCTGGTCCGAGCACGGCCCCTGCTACCGCTGCCTCTACCCGGAGCCCCCGCCGCCGGGCATGGTCCCCTCCTGCGCCGAGGGCGGCGTCCTGGGCGTGCTCTGCGCGTCCATCGGCTCCATCCAGGTCAACGAGGCCATCAAGCTCCTCGCCGGCATCGGCGAGCCGCTGGTCGGCCGGCTGATGATCTACGACGCCCTGGAGATGCAGTACCGCCAGGTCAAGGTCCGCAAGGACCCGAACTGCGCGGTCTGCGGCGAGAACCCGACCGTCACCGAGCTCATCGACTACGAGGCCTTCTGCGGCGTCGTGTCCGAAGAGGCCCAGGAGGCGGCGCTCGGCTCCACGATCACTCCGAAGCAGCTCAAGGAGTGGATCGACGAGGGCGAGAACATCGACATCATCGACGTCCGCGAGGTCAACGAGTACGAGATCGTCTCGATCCCGGGCGCCCGCCTGATCCCGAAGAACGAGTTCCTGATGGGCAACGCCCTCCAGGACCTCCCGCAGGACAAGAAGATCGTCCTGCACTGCAAGACGGGTGTCCGCAGTGCGGAAGTCCTCGCCGTGCTCAAGTCCGCGGGCTTCGCGGACGCGGTGCACGTCGGCGGCGGCGTGATCGGCTGGGTCCACCAGATCGAGCCCGAGAAGCCCGTCTACTAGCCGGCACCACCGAAAGGCCCCGGACCGCACGGGCGGTTTCTAGGGGTCGGGGCCTTTCGCGCGCCCGCGCTAACCGCAGGTCGTGCCGTACGCGGGCACCTCGCCGTCGAGCAGGTACGCGTCGACCGTCCGCGTCACGCACGGGGAGGTGCCGTACGCGCCGTGGCCCTCGCCCTTGTTGGTGACCAGGACGCCGACGCCCTCGCCCAGCTCCGCCGCCATCCGCTCCGCGCCCTCGTAGGGGGTGGCCGGGTCGCCCGTCGTGCCCACCACGAGCACCGGGTCCGCGCCCGGGGCGGAGGCCGCCGGGGTCCTCGCCTCGCCCTTCACCGGCCAGCCGGCGCACCAGCCGGCCGTGTCCCAGGCGAGGAGGGCGCCGAAGACGGGGGAGAGCCGGCGGAACTCCGGCAGCAGCGCCTTCGCCCGCGCGGCCGTCGGGCGCTCGCTGGAGTCGGCGCAGGAGATCGCCCGCTGGGAGTGCGACTGGGTGGCGTAACGTCCCTGCTCGTCGCGGTCGTTGTAGGCGTCGGCGAGCCGCAGCAGCCCGCTGCCGTCTCCGGCCTCGGCCGCCTCCAGGGCCTCGGTGAGCAGCGGCCAGCTCGACTCGGCGTAGAGGGTGACCGCGATGCCGGTGGTCGCCAGGCCCTCGGTGAGCAGCCGGTCGCCGACCTTCAGGGGCCGCCGGTCGAGCGAGGCGAGCAGCGCGGTGATCCGCGCGGTGCCGGCTCGTGGGGTCTGCCCGGTGGACCTCAGGTAGTTGTCCAGGGCCCGCTGGAAGCCGACGGTCTGGTGCCGGGCGTGGCCCGCGGCGTCGGCCGTCGGGTCGACCACCGCGTCCAGGACCAGCCGGCCCACCCGGCGGGGGAAGAGGTGGGCGTACGTGCCGCCGAGCTGGGTGCCGTACGAGATGCCGAAGTAGTGCAGCTTCTCGTCGCCGAGGGCCCGGCGGATCACGTCCAGGTCGCGGGCGGTGGCGGAGGTGGTGGTGTACGGGATCACCGTGCCGGAGCGGCGGGCGCAGCCGGCCCCGAAGTCGGCGGCGTCCTTCAGATAGGCGGCCTCCTCGGCGGGCGTGTCCGGGGTGGAGTCGACCGCGGCCTCCGCGGCGGCCTGCTCGGCGTCGTCCCGGCAGACCACTCCGGAGCTGCGGCCGACCCCGCGCGGGTCGAAGCCCACCAGGTCGTACCGCTCGCCCAGCGAGGCGTACTCCCCGGCCAGCTGCGGCAGCATCTCCACCCCGGAGGCGCCCGGCCCGCCGAAGTTGAAGAGCAGCGATCCGATCCGCCGCTTCCGGTCGGTCGCCTCCTTGCGGATCAGGGCGACGTCCAGGGTGGCCCCGGCCGGCTTCGCGTGGTCCAGCGGGACCCGTACGGTGGCGCAGCGCCACTCGGCGCCGGCGTCGTCGCAGCGCTTCCAGTCGAGGCGCTGGGAGGCGGGGGAGCCCGGGGAGGTGGGGGAGCCGGTGGAGGTGGGGGAGGCGGAGGATCCGGTGGCGCCGGAGGAGGGCGCCGGGGTGTCCGTGGCCGTGCAGCCGGCGGCCAGCAGCCCGCCGGCGGCGAGCACCGCCAGACGCCTGCGGAGCGACCGGACGGAACGTATGGACCGCGGGGTCCGTAGGGAACGCGTGGACAAGGAGGACCCCCCGGGTTCGGGCCGAGACTGGCCGTCATCCTAGGGGGCCCGGTGGCGGCTACTTGCAGACGGTGCCCGAGGCCGGGACCTTGCCGTCGAGGAGGTAGCCGTCGACGGCCTTCTTCACGCAGGCGCTGCCGCCGTTGTACGCGCCGTGCCCCTCGCCCTCGTACGTCAGCTCCACGCCGACCCCCTTGCCGAGGGCCTGGACCATGGCGCGGGCGCCCTCGTACGGGGTCGCGGGGTCGCCGGTGTTGCCGACCACCAGGATCGGCGCGGAGCCGGGCGCGGAGACGTCCGGGTGCTCCCAGCCGCCCGGCACCGGCCACTGCGAGCAGGAGGAGAGGGCCCAGCCCATGAAGTCGCCGAAGACGGGGGAGGCCTCGCGGAACTGCGGGAGGCGCTCCTTGGCCTGGCCGAGCGTGTAGCGCTCCTTGAAGTCCACGCAGTTGATGGCGGCGTTCGCGGCCTGGATGTTGCTGTAGCTGCCGTTCTCGCCGCGGCCGTTCATCGAGTCGGAGAGGGCCAGGAGGAGGGCGCCGTCGCCGCCGTCCGCGGCCTCCAGGCCCTGCTCCAGGTACGGCCAGAACTCCTTCGAGTACAGCGACTGGGCGATGCCGTTGGTCGCCTGGGTCTGCGTCAGCTTCCGGCTGCCGATGCCGGCGATCGGCTTCTTGTCGAGCGCGGTGAGGAGATCGGTGACGCCCTCCTCGATCTCGGCGACCGTCGAGCCCGGCAGCGCGCACTCGTCGCCCCGGTCCACGCAGTCCTGCGCGAAGTTGTCCAGCGCCAGCTGGAAGCCCTTCGCCTGGCCGAGGGCGCCCTCCTCGACGCCCGCGTCCGGGTCCACGACCGCGTCGAAGACGGCCCGGCCGACGCGCTCGGGGAACAGGTGGGCGTAGACGCCGCCGAGCTCCGTGCCGTACGAGATGCCGAAGTAGTGCAGCTTGTCGTCGCCGAGGACCTGGCGGAGGAGGTCCAGGTCGCGGGCCGCGCTCTCCGTGCCCACGTGCGGGAGGACCGGCCCGGCGTCGGCTTCGCAGCCCGCGGCGTACTTCTTCTGCGCGTCGGACAGCGTCCGCTCCTCGGCCCGGTCGTCCGGGGTGAAGTCGAGGGCGTAGTACGCGTCCAGCTCCTTGTCCGTGGCGCACTCCACCGGCTCGCTGCGGCCGACGCCGCGCGGGTCGAAGGAGACCAGGTCGTAGCGGGAGCGGAGGGACTCGTAGTCGTTCGCGAAGCCCGGCAGGCCGGTGACGCCGGAGCCTCCGGGGCCGCCGAAGTTGAAGACCAGGGAGCCGATGCGGCGGGAGTTGTCCCTGGCCCGCGCGCGGATCAGGGCCAGCTCGATCGTCTCGCCCTCCGGCCGGGACCAGTCCAGCGGGGTGCGCAGGAAGGCGCACTCCCACGGGGTGCCGCCGGGGAGGGGGGTCGGGGCCGAGCCGCCGCCCTCCGCCGGGGACGGCGGCGGGCAGGTGTCCCATTCGAGCTGCTGGCTCGTGAGGGAGGAGAGGCCGTCGGTGCCGGTGGGGCGGGCCTGGGCGGCCTCGTCGCCGTCGTCCGAGCAGCCGGTCAGGCAGAGGAGGGTGCTGGCGGTGAGGAGGGCGGCGGCGCGCCGGCCGGCGGAGAAGGGCATGACCCCATGCTCGTCGCCCCCGCCGCGGCCCGCCCGTGGCGCACCCCCAAGCGGGTGCCCCGGCTCGGCGCGGCGCGCCGGCGAGCGCCGGGCCCCGACCGCCGGGCGGCTACAGCGCTTCCCGCCGCGTCAGCCAGTTGAAGCAGAGCCAGCCCGGCAGGACCGGCAGCCACAGGGTCAGCAGACGGTAGAGGAGGACCGCGGGGGTGGCGACCTCGACGGGCAGGCCCACCGCGACCAGGCCGCCGATGAGCGCGCCCTCGACCGCGCCGACACCACCGGGCGTCGGGGCCGCCGAGCCGATCGCGTTGCCCGCGAGGAAGACCACGGCCACGCTCGCGTAGCTGATGGACGCGGTCCCGTGTCCGAAGGCGCGGATCGAGGCGTCCAGGCAGAGGACGAAGGTGCCGGTGATCAGCAGCATCCCGCCGATGCCCGTCGCCAGCTTCAGCGGCCGCTGGAGCACGTCCAGCATGCGCGGCACCACGCCCGCGAAGAGCGAGCGCAGCCGGGTCGAGACGAACTTCCGCATGAACGGGATCGCCGTCACCACCAGGACCAGCACCGCGACCGTCAGCAGACCCGCGATGACCGTCCTCGACGGGGTGAACGACTGCGACTTCTCGGTGCCCGTCAGGTAGCCGAAGGAGAGCAGCAGCAGGATGTGCGCCCCGAGCCCGAAGAGCTGCGAGGCGCCGACGCTCGCCACCGCGAGCCCCGGGCGCACGCCCGCGCGCTGCAGGAAGCGGGTGTTGAGGGCGACGCCGCCGACCGCCGCGGGGGCGACGATCTTCACGAACGAGCCGGCGATCTGCGCCACCACCGTCCGCCAGAAGCCGACCCGCTCCGGCACGAAACCGAGCAGGCTCATCGCCGCCGCCACGTAGCTGAGCGCGGAGAACAGCACGGCCGCCGCCACCCACCGCCAGTCCGCCTCGCTCACCGTGGACAGCGGCGTCCGGGTGATCTGCGACAGCAGGAAGTACGCGGCGACGGCGCCCGCGATCAGCGAGATCAGCGTCCGCGGCTTGATCCGCTCCAGCCGGACCGGCTCCACCGGAGCCTGCGGCCGGATCAGCAGCACCTGCCGGCGGATCTGCGCGAGCAGGTCCTCCTCGCGGGCCTCGTCCAGGGCCTCGTCGAGCGCCCGCTTCTCCGCCTTCTTGTCCGCCCGCTTCTCGGCCTTCTCGGCCTTGGGGTCGGCGTCCGGCGCGGGCAGCCCCGCGTGGGCGGCCGCCTTGGCCCGCTCCCGCTCCCGCTTCGCCTCCTCCGAGGCGGCCAGGACCGCGTCCCGCTCGCGCTGCGAGCGCTCCCGCGCCAGCTTCCGCAGGGTCGCCCGGGTCGAACGGCTCAGCGCGATCGGCTGGAGCAGCGGCAGACAGTCCGCCACCGCGTCCGGGCCGAGGACGTCCACGGCCGCCGCCACCGCCCGCTCCGCCCCGACCCGCAGGCCCAGGGTGGTCAGGAACTGGGCGATGTCCATCCGCAGCACCAGGTCGCCGGCCGCGATCTCCCCGCCGCGCAGATCCGTCAGGAACACCCTGCCGGAACGATCCACCAGGATCGCGTCCCCCGACAGCCTGCGGTGCGCGATCCGGCGCGACTGCAGCGCCCGCACCTGCCGCCAGGCGCTGCGCACCAGCTCGTCCGTGATCTCGTCGTCGTCGAGCGAGTCCAGGCTCCGCCCGCCGATGTGCTCGTACACGAGCATCACCGCGTCGGGCCCCAGCTCGGAGGTGGCGATCAGCTTCGGCGCGTTCGCGCCCGCCGCGATCGCCGCGTACGCGAGGAGCGCCTCCTGCTCCAGCGCCTGCCGGAGGGAGACGATCGAACGGCGGGTCGTCACCGTCCGCAGGGTGATCCGCCGCCACAGCCGGTAGAAGAAGCCGTGCGCCTGCTGCTCCCGGTCGACGACCGTGACGTCCAGCGGCGGCCCTTCCTCCAGGGTCACGAGGTACCGGCGGCCCCGGTCCCCGCTCTCCGCGGTCTCCGGCACCTCCTCCGCGCGCAGCGCGGTCACCGGCCGGAAGCCGACCCGGCGCAGGCCCGCGAGGAGGGTCTGGCCGGTCGGCCGGACGTTCGGCGAGCCGACCGCGTACAGGGTGCCGTACGCCACCGTCCAGCCGATGAGGACGGTGAGGATGATCGAGAAGGCGGTGGTGTAGCCGGCCACCAGCATGGTGAAGGCGTCGAGCAGCAGCACCGTCCACAGCGAGAACCGCCAGCGCGGTCTTCGGGCCATCCCGACGGCCGTCATGTACGCGATCACCGGCGCGAGGTAGTTGTGCACCGGGTCGGTCAGCCCGCCGCCGCCCGCCGGCTGGGTCAGCGCGTCCTGGATGGTGTCCGGCGCCGCCTTGGCCACCCACAGGTCGATCGCCAGCGTGACGCCGTGCGCGAGCACCGCAGCGAGCACGCCGTCCGCGATCCGGAGCCCGTCCCGTTTCACCAGCCGCTCGATGGCGAACGCCACCGGCAGCACGAGGATCGCGATCGACGAGACCAGGCCGGCGATCTTGACGAAGACGTCGGAGGCGCCGACCGCCCCCTTGTTGATGTCCTGCTCCAGGCCGGACGTGGTGCCGTGGGCGAAGGCGGCGATGGCGAGGACGACGGCGATGGCGAGCGTCCCGGCGAGCAGGCGCATCAGGTCGGAGGGCCGGTGGACGCGCGCGGCGAGCAGCGGCTCGTCGCCGGAGACCCGTTCGGGCATGTCGGGCCGAGCCTCACCTGGAGGCTGTGTGTCCTGACCCATCACCATGTCCGTCTCTGCGTGTACTGCCGCTTGCGTCTGTCGCTGTCGATCTCGTATCACCGGTCACCGCCCGGACGATGGTGGCACGAAGAGCAGCCCGGCGGAGGCATCAGGGCCATGTCGGTGGGGTGAGGCAGGATGGCACGGACGAGCATGGAGGGACCCGTGGGACGGACCGGAGCGAGCGGAGCGGAAGGCTCCGGAGCGGCCGACGAGCTGCCCCCGTACGCGGAGGCGGTGCTCGACGCCGCCGACCGGATCCCACCGGGCCGGGTGATGACCTACGGGGACGTCGCCGAGTGGCTCGGCCAGGGCGGCCCCCGCCAGGTCGGCCGCGTCATGGCCCTCTACGGCGGCGGCGCCCCGTGGTGGCGGGTCGTCCGCGCCGACGGCACCCTGCTCCCCGGCCACGAGCTGCGCGCCCTCGACCACTACCGCGACGAGGGCACCCCGCTCCGCGAGCGCGGCCCGGCGGCCGAGGGGCACGTGCCGAGGATCGACATGCGCCGGGCCCGCTGGGACGGCGTCGAAGCGGAACCCGACGGCGAAGCGGAATGACCGGCGCGACGCGCGGCCCGGCCGGCGCGTGCGGGATCTCACACGCGCCCCCGGCACCCCCGTGGCGCCCGGGCCCCCGCCCGTCCGGTCCCGGAGACACGGGCCCGCGAGCGCCCGGTTTCGCGTAACGTCGACGGGCACGCCGCCGACGGCGCCGGACCCGGCACCGGATCCGACACCGGACGCGGCGGAGCCACGGAGAGCGGTACGGAGAGAGGTACGGGCCCCGGCACGCGCGCGTGCGCGCCCCCGGACCCGCACCCGTCCGCGTACCGCTCCCCGCGCCTCCGCCGCCGTCACCGCGCGCACCACCCGCACCGCACGCGTCACCTCACCACCGACCAGGACCGGCCCACCACGTGAGTTCCTCCTCCACCACCCGGCCGACGCCGCCGCACCAGGGACAGCCGTACCCGGGCGCGGGCAGGCAGCGGACCCCCGGCTCGTACCGGCTGGTGCGCACGGCGCCGGCCCCGGTGGATCCCCCTCAGCTGGACGCAGCCCAGCGGGCGGTGGTTGAGCACGACCGGGGACCCCTCCTCGTCCTCGCCGGACCCGGCACCGGGAAGACGACGACGCTGGTGGAGGCCGTCGCGACCCGCGTGGAACGCGGCGCCGACCCCGAGCGGATCCTCGTCCTCACCTTCAGCCGCAAGGCCGCCGTCGAGCTCCGCGACCGGATGGCCACCCGGCTCGGCGGCCGCCGCCCGCCCCAGGCCACCACCTTCCACTCGTACTGCTACGCCCTCATCCGCGCCCACCAGGACGCCGAACTCTTCGCCGAGCCCCTCCGGCTCCTGTCGGGACCCGAGCAGGACCTCGCCGTCCGCGAGCTCCTCGCCGGCCAGATCGACCTCGAACGGACCGGCCTCGGCGGCGTCCGCTGGCCCGACGAACTCCGCGCCTGCCTCACCACCCGCGGCTTCGCCGACGAGGTCCGCGCCGTCCTCGCCCGCTCCCGCGAACTCGGCCTCGGCCCCGACGCGCTGCGCCGCTTCGCCGACCGCGTCGGCCGCCCCGACTGGAAGGCCGCCGCCGGCTTCCTCGCCGAATACCTCGACGTCCTCGACCTCCAGGGCGTCCTCGACTACACCGAGCTCGTCCACCGGGCCGTGCTGCTCGCCGAAGAGATCACCCTCCCCGCGTACGACGCCGTGTACGTCGACGAGTACCAGGACACCGACCCCGCCCAGGTCCGGCTCCTCACCGCGCTCACCGGCGGCGGCCGGACCACGGTCGTCGCCTTCGGCGACCCCGACCAGTCCATCTACGCCTTCCGCGGCGCCGACGTGAACGGCATCCTCGACTTCCCCGCGGCCTTCGGCGGAGCCCCCGTCCGCGTCCTCGGCACCTCCCGCAGGGCCGGCGCCGACCTCCTCGCCGCCACCCGCCGGCTCACCGCGCGCATGCCGCTCACCCGGCTGCCCGCCGCCGCCGTGCGCGCTCACCGCGACCTCGCGCCGGTACGCGACGGAGGCCGGGCCGAGGCGTACACGTACCCCACCGCCTCCGCCGAGTCCGAGAACATCGCCGACCTGCTGCGCCGCGCCCACCTGGAGGACGGCGTCCCCTGGCACGACATGGCCGTCCTCACCCGCGCCGCCGCCCCCCTCACCTCCCTCCGCCGCGCCCTCACCTCGGCCGGCGTCCCCGTGGAGACGGACACGGCCGACACCCCCCTCCGCCACGAACCCGCGGTGGCGCCCCTGCTCCTGGCGCTGAGGGCGGTAGCCGCCCCGGCCGCGAGCGGACGCGCCGCGGGGACGGCAGAGACGGAAGGGGTGGAAGGGACGGCCGGGCCGGAAGCGGCGGCAGGGCCGGAAGAGCCGGAAGCTGCGGCAGGGGCGGTCGCCACCGACCCAGGCGCCGCGCCGGCCTCCGGGGCCGGCCCCGTACGAGCCACGGAGGCCGCTCCCGTACGCGGCTCGGAGTCCGGTGGCGTACGGGCTTCGGAGTCCGTTGCCGTACGGGGTTCGCAGGCCGACCCCGTACGGGCTCCGCAGCCCGCTCCCCAGCCGACGGCGGAGGCCGCGTCTTCGGAGGTCGCGCCCTCCGACCCCGCGTCCTCCGACCCCGCCCCGCACGAGCCCGCGCCGGAAGGCGGCTGGCTCGGCGTGGAGACCGCGCTCGAACTCCTGGCCTCGCCCCTCGGCGGCGTCGACCCGGCCGACCTGCGCAGGCTCGGCCGCGCCCTCCGTGAGGAGCACCGCGCCGCCGGCGACCGGCTCCCGCCCCCCTCCGACGTCCTCCTCGCCCGCGCCCTCGCCGAACCCGAGCGCCTCGCCGCCCACGACCCCGCCTACGCCCGCGGCGCCCAGCGTCTCGGCCGCCTCCTCCAGGAGGCCCGCGCCCTCCTCGCCGCCGGCGGCACCGCCGAGGAGGTCCTCTGGCTCCTCTGGAACGGCACCCCCTGGCCCGGCCGCCTGGAGCGCGCCGCCCTCCGCGGCGGCCCGGCCGGCCGCAACGCCGACCGCGACCTCGACGCCGTCTGCGCCCTCTTCGAGACCGCCGCCCGCGCCGAGGAGCGGCTCGGCGGCCGCGGCGTCCTCAACTTCCTGGAGGAGCTCGACGCCCAGGACATCGCCGCCGACACCCTGACCCGCCGCCACACCCGCCCCGACGCCGTCCGGCTGATGACCGCCCACCGCTCCAAGGGCCTGGAGTGGGGCCTCGTCGTCGTCGCCGGCGTCCAGGAGGGCCTCTGGCCCGACCTGCGTCGCCGCGGCTCCCTCCTCGAAGCCGACCGCATCGGCCGCGACGGCCTCGCCGAACCCCTCACCGCGGGCGCCCTCCTCGCCGAGGAGCGCCGCCTCTTCTACGTGGCCGCCACCCGCGCCCGCGAACGGCTCGTCGTCACCGCCGTGAAGGCACCCGCCGAGGACGGCGACCAGCCCTCCCGCTTCCTCGCCGAGCTGGGCGCCGAACCGAAGGACGTCCCCGGACGGCCCCGCCGCCCGCTCGCCGTCTCCGCGCTCGTCGCCGAGCTGCGCGCCACCACCGTCGACCCGGACGCCTCGCCCGCGCTCCGCGACGCCGCCGCCCGCCGCCTCGCCTCCCTCGCCTCCCTCGCCGACGAGGACGGGCAGCCGATGGTCCCGGCCGCCCACCCGGACCGCTGGTGGGGGCTGCACGAGCCCACCCGCGGCGAGGTGCCGCTGCGCGACCGGGACCGGCCCGTCGCGCTCTCCCCGAGCGCCCTGGAGAACCTCGCCGCCACCTGCTCCCTCCAGTGGTTCCTCGGCCGCGAGGTGAAGGCCGCCGAACCGGCCACCGCCGCGCAGGGCTTCGGCAACGTCGTCCACGTCCTCGCCGACGAGGTGGCCTCCGGCCGCACCCCCGCCGACCTGGACGTCCTCATGGCCCGTCTCGACACCGTGTGGGACGCCCTCGCCTTCGACGCCCCCTGGAAGTCCGCGCAGGAGAAGGAGCACGCGCGCGTGGCGCTCGAACGCTTCCTGCGCTGGCACGTGATGGACCGCGGCGGCCGCACCCCCGCCGCCTCCGAGCACGGCTTCGACGTCACCCTGGAGGCGGGGGAGTACCAGGTCCGCATCCGCGGCTCCATGGACCGCGTCGAGACGGACGCCGAGGGCCGCGCGTACGTCGTCGACTTCAAGACCGGCAAGTCCGCGCCCACCCGGGACGAGGTCGCCCACCACCCGCAGCTCGCCGTCTACCAGCTCGCCGTCCGCGAAGGGGCCCTGGACGAGGTCTTCGACGGCCGCCGCCCCGAACCCGGCGGCGCCGAACTCGTCCAGCTGCGCCAGGCCGCCCCCAAGAAGGAGGGCGGCGACGCCCTGCCCAAGGTGCAGGCCCAGGGTCCGCCGGAGGGCGAGTGGGTCGGGGAACTGCTCGCCACCGCCGCGGGCCGGGTTCTCGACGAGCGCTTCACCCCGACCGCCGGGCAGCACTGCGCGAACTGCTCCTTCCGCGCCGCGTGCAGTGCCCGACCGGAAGGCCGCCAGGTCGTCGACTGAGCGGGAGTGACGGGAGTCACCTTCCCGTCCGTGCATCCTTCGGCGACCCCGGCTTGTCATTCTCTGGGCGGCACCGCATAAGGTCGCCGTCAAGAAAAGCTGTGAATCTTCGCTTTCGAACACGCCGAAAGCACCACCAAGCACGCTGAGGAGTACGCGCATGAGGGCCAACCGGAAGCTCTGGGCCACCGCGGCGATCTGTCTGACCGTCGTCGCCGGTGTCACCGGCTGCGGCAAGGGCGACGACAAGCCCGCCGACCCCTTCGCGGGCCTCTCCGCCGACGACATCGCCAAGAAGGCCGTCGAGACGACCAAGGCCGTCACCTCCGTCCACATGAAGGGCGAGGGCAAGGAAGACGGCAAGGACATGAAGCTCGACTTCTCGGTCGACGACAAGGGCACCTGCCAGGGCTCGATGTCCATGGGCGAGGGCGGCAAGGCCGAGGTCATGCGCACCGGCGGCTTCACCTACATGAAGGGCGACGACGCCTTCTACAAGGGCACCGCGGGCGAGGACGGCTCCTCGGCCGAGGAGGCCGGCGCCATCGCGACCCTGCTCAACGGCCGCTGGATGAAGCTCCCCGCCGACGACGCCGACTCCAACGACCTCGGCGAGTTCTGCGACCTGAAGGCGCTCTTCGCCGACATGGACAAGGAGACCGAGACCACCGGTCTCACCCGCGAGGCCGACGCCGACGTCGACGGCGCCGCCGCCGTCGTCCTCAAGAGCAAGGCCGACAAGAAGGGCGAGACCACCACGCTGTACGTGGCCAAGGACTCCGCCAAGCCGTACATCCTCCGCTCCGTCACCGCCGGCGGCGACGACCCGGGCACGGTCACCCTCAGCGACTTCGACAAGCCGCTGAAGGTCACCGCCCCGCCGGCCGACCAGGTCATGGACATGGAGGCGCTCATGAAGGCCGGCGCCGGCAGCTGACCCCCGGCACCGAGTAGCGGCCACGCGCGCGTGGGGCGACCCTGGTGACAGGGTCCGGGGGGACGAGGAGGCTCGTATGCGGTACCGGTCCAGCCACCGGAGGCTCCGCGCCGCGGCCGTCGTCTGCGCCGTGGTCGCCGTCGCCGCCCCCGCTCCGGCGGGGGCCTGGGCGGCGACGGCGACGACGGCCCCCGCCGCCGCGGCCCCGACCCCGGATCCCTTCGACGGGCTCACCCCCGCCGAGATCGCCGACCGGGCCGTCGACGCCACCCGGTCCGCCGACTCCCTGCGCATGACCGGGCAGCTCGTGTCCGAAGGGCAGGACCTCGACATCGACTTCACCGTCGACGACCGGGGCTCCTGCCGGGGCCGCATCGGCGTCGACGAGGGCGACGCCGAACTCCGCCGGCTCGACGGCGTCACCTACCTGAAGGGCGACGCGGCCTTCTGGCGGATCTCCATGGCCACCCAGGGAGTCCCCGAGAACCGGATCGGGCCGGTCATCGAACTCGTCCAGGACCGCTGGCTCAAGATCGGCCCCGGTCAGGCCGGCAGCGCCGACCTCGGCGAGATCTGCGACCTGGACTCCCTCCTCGACGACCTCGGCGAGGACCGGGACGGCCGCGCGGGCCTCCGCCGCGGCCCCGACCGCGAGGTCGACGGCACCCCCGTCGCGACCCTCGTGGAGAAGGAGTCCCGCACGACCACCACCGTCTCCGTCGCCCAGGAGGGCAAGCCGTACATCCGCCAGGTCGTCAGGACCGGCGGCGACGAACCCGGCTCGATGACCCTCTCCGAGTTCGACCGCCCGGTGGGCGTCACCGCCCCGCCCGCCGACGAGACCGTCGACCTCTCCCGGCTCGACCCCGGCACCCGCGCCTGACCCCCGGGGCCGCCCCGACGGAGAAACCGCAGGCGGTACGGGCGGAGGACGGGAATGTCCGACCGCCCGGTTAGCCTCTTCAAGGTGACCGCACGCATCACCGACCCCGAGCAGCTCAAGGAGCTCCTCGGCATCCCCTTCACGCCGGAGCAGACGGCCTGCATCACCGCGCCGCCCGCCCCGCAGGTCATCGTGGCCGGAGCCGGCTCCGGGAAGACGACGGTGATGGCGGCCCGCGTCGTGTGGCTGGTCGGCACCGGGCAGGTCGCCCCCGAGCAGGTCCTCGGCCTCACCTTCACCAACAAGGCCGCCGGCGAACTCGCCGAGCGCGTCCGCACCGCCCTCGTCCGCGCCGGCGTCACCGACCCCGACCCGGTCGACCCCGAGAACCCTCCCGGCGAGCCCCGCATCTCCACCTACCACGCCTTCGCCGGGCAGCTCCTCACCGACCACGGCCTGCGCATCGGCCTCGAACCGACCTCCCGGCTCCTCGCCGACGCCACCCGCTACCAGCTCGCCGCGCGCGTGCTCCGCGAGGCCCCCGGCCCGTACCCCGCGCTCACCAAGTCCTTCCCGACCCTCGTCGAGAACCTGCTCGCGCTCGACGCCGAACTGGCCGAGCACCTCGTCGATCCCGAGGACCTCCTCGCGTACGACGCCGAGCTCCTCACCGCCCTCGCCGAGGCGAAGCTCACCAACGACGACCTGCGCAAGCTCCCCGAGACGGCCACCGCCCGCCGCGAGCTCGCCGGACTCGTCATCCGCTACCGCGCCGCCAAGCGCTCCCGCGACCTCCTCGACTTCGGCGACCAGATCGCCCTCTCCGCGCGCCTGGCCACCACCCGCCCCGAGGTGGGCGCGATCCTCCGCGACGAGTACCGGGTCGTCCTCCTCGACGAGTACCAGGACACCTCCGTCGCCCAGCGGCTCCTCCTCTCCGGCCTCTTCGGCCACGGCACCGGCCACCCGGTCACCGCCGTCGGCGACCCCTGCCAGGCCATCTACGGCTGGCGCGGCGCCTCCGTCGCCAACCTCGACGACTTCCCCGCCCACTTCCCGCACGCCGACGGCACCCACGCGAGCCGCCAGTCCCTCTCCGAGAACCGGCGCAGCGGCGGCCGCCTGCTCGACCTCGCCAACGACCTCGCGACCCCGCTGCGCGCCCTGCACGCGGGCGTGGAGGCGCTCCGCCCCGCGCCGGGGGCAGAGGCCGACGGCACCGTCCGCGTCGCCCTCCTCCCGACCCACGCGGAGGAGCTCGACTGGCTCGCCGACTCCCTCGCCCACCTCGTCCGCACCGGTCGCGAGCCCGGCTCCATGGCCGTCCTGTGCCGCACCGCCGGCGACTTCCCCGCCATCCAGGCGGCGCTCGTCGCCCGCGGCGTCCCCGTCGAGGTCGTCGGCCTCTCCGGCCTCCTCCACCTCCCCGAGGTCGCCGACCTCGTCGCCGTCTGCGAGGTCCTCCAGGACCCGGGGGCCAACGCCTCCCTGGTCCGCCTCCTCACCGGTCCCCGCTGGCGCATCGGCCCGCGCGACCTCGCCCTCCTCGGCCGCCGCGCCCGCCTCCTCGTCCACCACGGCGCCCCCGGCCCCGACCCGGAGCGGCGGCTCGCCGCCGCCGTCGAGGGCGTCGACCCCGCCGAGGTGACGTCGCTCGCCGACGCCCTCGACACCTTTCTCGACTCCGGCGGGCACCCCGACGACGGCCTGCCGTTCTCCGCCGAGGCCCGGGTCCGTTTCGCGCACCTCGCCGCCGAGCTGCGCTCGCTCCGCGCCTCCCTCGCCGACCCCCTCATGGACGTCCTGCACCGGATCCTGTCCGTCACCGGCCTGGAGGTCGAACTCTCCGCCTCCCCGCACGCCCTCGCCGCCCGCCGCCGCGAGACACTCGGCAACTTCCTGGACGTGGCCGCCGGCTTCGCCTCCCTCGACGGCGAGGCCAGTCTCCTCGCCTTCCTCGGCTTCCTGCGCACCGCCGTCCAGTTCGAGAAGGGCCTGGACAACGCCCTGCCGGGCGGCGAGAACACGGTGAAGGTCCTCACCGCCCACAAGTCCAAGGGCCTGGAGTGGGACGTCGTCGCCGTCCCGGGGCTGGTCGCCGGCCAGTTCCCGTCCGCACGCGCGCGCGAGTCCTGGACCTCCCAGCCCCAGGTCCTCCCGCACGCCCTGCGCGGCGACGCGGCGACCCTCCCGGACCTCGACACCTGGGACGCCGCCGCCATGAAGTCCTTCAAGGCGGCGATGGCGGACCACCAGCACACCGAGGAGCTCCGCCTCGGCTACGTCACCTTCACCCGCCCCCGCACCCTCCTCCTCGCCTCCGCCCACTGGTGGGGCCCCTCCCAGAAGAAGCCCCGGGGCCCCTCGGCCTTCATGGAGGCCCTGTACGAGCACTGCGCGCAGGGCCACGGCGACATCGAGGCGTGGGCGGAAGCCCCCGAGAAGGGCGCGGAGAACCCGCTCCTGGCGGAGGCGACCGGCGACCTCCCCTGGCCGCTCCCGCTCGACGCGGAGGCCCTGGCCCGCCGCCGGCAGGCGGCGGAGCACGTCAGGGCCGCCCTCCGGGCCCTCCCCCCGCAGGACGTCCGCGCCACCCGGCCGGGCCCCGCCGCCCCGGCCCTCCCGGGCCCGCCCGCCCCGGACGGCTCCGCCGAGGAGCTCTGGCTCCCCGGCGACCTCGCGGAGGAACCCCCGCACGAACCCGGGGACACCCCGTACGACGAGCCCCCGTACGAGCCCGGCGCCGCCCCGTACGCCTACGAGCCGGAGGAGGCTCCGACCCACGAACCCCCGGGCACCCGGACCGCGGTCGGCGCGCCCCCGCACGGCACCGTCCCGGCCGACGCGATCCCGCACCCCCGGGAGGCCTCGCTCACCCCGGAGGAGCTCCGCACCATCGCCTCCTGGGACAGGGACCTCACCGCCCTCACGGCGGAGCTGCACCGCACGCGCGCCACCACCCGGGACGTCCTCCTCCCCGCCTACCTCTCCGCCTCCCAGGTGATCCGCCTCGCCGAGGACCCGGACGCCTTCGCGCAGGAGCTGGCCAGACCCATGCCCAAGCGCCCGCAGCCCGCGGCCCGCCGCGGCACCCGCTTCCACGCCTGGGTGGAGTCCCGCTTCGAGGAGCTGCCGCTGCCGTTCCTCGCCCCGGACGAGCTCCCCGGCGGCGAGGACTTCGCGGGCGAGCCGGAGATCGTCGACGAACGGGACCTGGAGACCCTCAAGGAGGCCTTCGCCCGCACCCCGTACGCCCACCGCGCCCCGTACCGCGTGGAGGTCCCCGTCCACCTCACGCTGGCGGGCCGGGTGGTGCGGGGCCGGATCGACGCCGTCTACCGGGACCCGGACTCGGGGGCGTACGAGATCGTCGACTGGAAGACCAGCCGGCACCGCACCGCCGACCCCCTCCAGCTGGCGCTGTACCGGCTCGCCTGGGCCGAGCAGCACGGCCTCGACCCGGAGGAGGTGGCCGCCGCCTTCGTCTACGTACGGACGGGTGAGGTGGCCCGGCCGGCCCGGCTGCCCGGGCGGGCCGAGCTGGAGGCGATCCTGCTGGGCGGGGCACCCTCCGGCGCCGGATAGGCTCGGGACCATGAGCGAGACCCCGGACAGCGCCGTCCACCCCGTACGCGCCTACATCGAGCAGCACCGCGCCGCCTTCCTCGGCGACCTCGCCGAGTGGCTGCGGATCCCGTCCGTGTCGGCGCAGCCGGAGCGCGCCGGGGACGTGCGGCGCAGCGCCGACTGGCTCGCCGGCGCCCTGAAGGACACCGGGTTCACCACGGTCGAGGTGTGGGAGACGGCCGGGGCCCCCGCGGTGTTCGCCGAGTGGCCGTCCGCCGACCCGGACGCGCCGACGGTCCTGGTCTACGGACACCACGACGTCCAGCCGGCGGCCCGCGAGGACGGCTGGGACACCGACCCGTTCGAGCCGACCGTCGTCGGCGGGCGGATGTACGCGCGCGGGGCGGCCGACGACAAGGGCCAGGTCTTCTTCCACACGCTCGGCGTCCGCGCCCACCTCGCCGCGACCGGCCGCACGACGCCGGCCGTCCATCTGAAGCTGCTGGTGGAGGGCGAGGAGGAGTCGGGTTCGCCGCACTTCCGCGCGCTCGTCGAGGAGCACGCCGACCGGCTCGCCGCCGACGCCGTGATCGTCTCCGACACCGGCATGTGGTCCGAGACGACCCCGACGGTCTGCACCGGCATGCGCGGGGTCGCCGACTGCGAGATCGACCTGTACGGCCCCGACCAGGACATCCACTCCGGTTCCTTCGGCGGCGCCGTGCCCAACCCGGCGACCGTCGCCGGCCGGATCGTCGCCGCCCTCCACGACGCCGACGAGCGGGTCGCGATCCCCGGCTTCTACGACGGGGTGGCCGAGCTCACCGAGGCCGAGCGTCGGCTCGTCGCCGAGCTGCCCTTCGACGAGGCGGCCTGGCTGCGCACCGCCAAGTCCCACGGCACCCTCGGCGAGGCCGGGCACTCCACCCTGGAGCGGGTCTGGGCCCGCCCGACGGCCGAGGTCAACGGCATCGGCGGCGGCTACCAGGGCCCCGGCGGCAAGACGATCGTGCCCGCCTCCGCCCACATCAAGCTGTCGTTCCGGCTGGTCGCCGGACAGGACCCGGACCGCGTCGAGACGCTGGTGCGCCGGTGGCTGGCCGGACTCGTGCCCGCCGGGATCCGGTACGACGTCGTCTTCGGCGCCCCCACCCGCCCCTGCCTCACCCCGCTCGGCCACCCGGCCCTCACGGCGGTGGCCGGGGCGATGAGCCGCGCCTTCGACGGGGCCACCGTCCGCTACACCCGCGAGGGCGGCTCGGGACCGGCCGCCGACCTCCAGGACGTCCTGGACGCGCCCGTGCTCTTCCTGGGCATCTCGGTCCCGTCCGACGGCTGGCACGCGCCGAACGAGAAGATCGAACTCGACCTCCTCATGAAGGGCGTCGAGACGACCGCCTACCTGTGGGGCGACCTCCCGGCCGCCCTGCGGGCCGGGCGCTGAGGCGCGGAGCCGCAGCCGTAATGACCGACACCGAACCGGGGGAGTAGGAAAACACCTGTGAGCACCCTGAGCAACGCGTTCGCGGACCACCCGATCTCGCTCACCGCCCCGAGCGGGATCGACCGCGCCGCCCACCACCGCCTCGACGAGGCGTGGCTGGCGGCCGCCTGGAGCCACCCGACCACCCGTGTCTTCGTGGTCTCCGGCGGCCAGGTGCTGATCGACGACCGGCCCGACGGCACCACCGAGCTGGTGATGACCCCGGCGTTCGAGGCGCCGATGACCGAGACGCACCGCTACTTCCTCGGCACCGACGCCGACGGGGTCTCCTACTTCGCGCTCCAGAAGGACTCGCTCCCCGGCCGCATGGACCAGTCGGCGCGCCCGGCGGGCCTGCGCGAGGCGGGTCTGCTGCTCTCGCCGCGCGACGCGGGTCTGATGACCCACGCGGTGGCCCTGGAGAACTGGCAGCGGCTGCACCGCTTCTGCTCGCGCTGCGGCGACCGCACGGTGATCGCCGCAGCGGGGCACATCCGCCGCTGCCAGACCTGCGGCGCCGAGCACTACCCGCGGACCGACCCGGCCGTGATCATGCTGGTCACCGACGACCAGGACCGGGCACTCCTCGGCCGCCAGGTGCACTGGCCGGAGGGCCGCTTCTCCACCCTCGCCGGCTTCGTCGAGCCGGGCGAGGCGATCGAGGCGGCGGTGGTCCGGGAGGTCTTCGAGGAGGCCGGCGTCACCGTCGGCGAGGTCTCCTACGTGGCCAGCCAGCCGTGGCCCTTCCCGTCCAGCCTGATGCTCGGCTTCTTCGCCCGGGCCACCTCCCCGGAGATCGAGGTCGACGGCGAGGAGATCCACGAGGCCCGCTGGTTCTCCCGCGAGGACCTGGAGGCCGGTTTCGCCTCGGGCGAGATCCTCCCGCCGTACGGCATCTCGATCGCCTCCCGCCTCATCGAGCTCTGGTACGGCAAGCCCCTGCCGAAGCCCGGCGACGTCATCTGACCCGCCCCGGCCCCGCCGTCCCCGCGGCGGGCGCAGGCCCCCACACCGACGAAAGGGCCCCCGGCCAGGTGCGGCCGGGGGCCCTTCGCGCGGGCGGCGGAGGCGCTGTCAGGCGCCGAGCGCCTGCTTGACCTGGGCCAGGCTCGGGTTCGTCATGACGACCTCGGCGGCGCCGGAGGCGGGCACCACGCGGACGGTCGGCACGGTCTGGTTCCCGCCGTTGGCCTGCTCGACGAAGGCGGCCGACGCCGGGTCCAGCTCGATGTTGATCTCGGTGTAGGCGATGCCCTCGCGGTCCAGCTGGCCCTTCAGCCGGCGGCAGTAGCCGCACCACTCGGTGCTGTACATCGTCACGGTGCCCTGCATGGCCAGGTGCTCCTCTGGGGTCGGGGTCGGCGGTCGGTGCCGAAGGAAGAACGTACGCCACCGGGCCGGCCATTCCCGTACGCCGGGTGACCCGCGCCGCTTCCCGGGCGCCCCGGCCAGGGTGATCATGCGACGGTACGACCGCACGGCCGGGCCTGTGGACGACGTGCCGCACCGGCCCGCCCGACCTGGCAGCATGGCGGAGTGACAGCAGCAACGCACTCCCCTCTCTTCCCGCGGGTCCCGGAGACCGCGGACGCGGTGCTCGACGGGCTCGACCCGGAGCAGCGCGAGGTGGCCCTGGCCCTGCACGGACCGGTCTGCGTCCTCGCGGGCGCCGGCACGGGCAAGACGCGGGCGATCACCCACCGGATCGCCTACGGGGTGCGGGCCGGTGTGCTGGCCCCCGCGAGCGTGCTCGCCGTCACCTTCACCAACCGTGCCGCGGGCGAGATGCGCGGCCGGCTCCGCCAGCTCGGCGCGGGCGGGGTGCAGGCCCGCACCTTCCACTCGGCGGCCCTCCGGCAGCTCCAGTTCTTCTGGCCGAAAGCGATCGGTGGCCCGCTGCCCCGGCTCGTCGAGCGGAAGGCCCAGCTCGTCGCCGAGGCGGCGGCCCGCTGCCGGGTCCGGCTCGACCGCAGCGAGCTGCGGGACGTCACCGCGGAGATCGAGTGGGCCAAGGTCACCCAGACCGTGCCCGCCGACTACCCGGCGGCCGTCGCCCGCGCCCGGCGCGACGCACCCCGCGACCCGGCCGAGATCGGCCAGCTCTACGCGATGTACGAGCAGCTCAAGGGCGAGCGCTCGGTGATCGACTTCGAGGACGTGCTGCTGCTCACCGTCGGCATCCTCCAGGACCGACACGACATCGCCGAGCAGATCCGCGGCCAGTACCAGCACTTCGTCGTCGACGAGTACCAGGACGTCTCCCCGCTCCAGCAGCGCCTCCTGGAGCTGTGGCTGGGGGAGCGGGACAGCCTCTGCGTGGTCGGCGACGCCAGCCAGACCATCTACTCCTTCACCGGCGCCACCCCCGACCACCTGCTGGACTTCCGCCTCCGCCACCCACACGCCACCGTGGTCAAGCTGGTCCGCGACTACCGCTCCACCCCCCAGGTCGTCCACCTCGCCAACGGCCTGCTCAACCAGGCCAGCGGCCGGGCCGCCGACCACCGCCTGGAGCTGATCTCCCAGCGCGAGGCCGGGCCCGAGCCGGTCTACGCCGAGTACGGCGACGAGCCCGCCGAGGCCGAGGGCACCGCGCGCCGGGTCCGCGACCTGATCGCCGCCGGCGTCCCCGCCGGCGAGATCGCCGTCCTCTACCGGATCAACGCCCAGTCGGAGGTCTACGAGCAGGCCCTCGCCGACGCCGGCGTCCCCTACCAGCTGCGCGGCGCCGAGCGCTTCTTCGAGCGCCAGGAGGTCAGGGAGGCGGGCGCGGCCCTGCGCGGCGCGGCCCGCTTCGGGGCGAACGACTCGCTCCTCGACGGCGCCGACGACCTCCCCGCCCAGGTGCGAGCGGTGCTTTCCGGCCAAGGCTGGTCCAGCGAACCGCCGACCGGCTCCGGTGCCGTCCGCGACCGCTGGGAATCGCTCGCCGCGCTCGCCCGGCTCGCCGACGACTTCGCCGCCGCCCGCCCCGGCGCCACCCTCGCCGACCTCGTCGCCGAGCTCGACGAGCGGGCCGCCGCCCAGCACGCCCCCACCGTCCAGGGCGTCACCCTCGCCTCGCTGCACGCCGCCAAGGGCCTGGAGTGGGACGCGGTCTTCCTCGTCGGCCTCACCGACGGCATGCTGCCGATCACCTACGCCAAGACGGACGAGCAGATCGAGGAGGAGCGCCGGCTGCTGTACGTGGGCGTCACCCGCGCCCGCGTCCACCTCACGCTCTCCTGGGCCCTCTCCCGCTCCCCGGGCGGCCGCGCCTCCCGTGTCCCGAGCCGCTTCCTCAAGGGACTGCGCCCCGGCTCCGGCAGCCGGGCCGGCGGGTACGCCGCGGCCGGCGGCATCGAGCGGGGCGGCGCGGGCGGCCCGGCCGGCGCGGGCACCCGCCGCCGCCCCCGGGGCCCGGTCCGCTGCCGGGTCTGCGGCACCACCCTCACCGAGGCCGGCGCCATGAAGCTGCTCCGCTGCGAGGACTGCCCCTCGGACATGGACGAGGGCCTGTACGAGCGGCTGCACGCCTGGCGGGGCGAGCGGGCCCGGGAGCTCGGCCAGCCCGCCTATTGCGTCTTCACCGACAAGACGCTCATGGCGATCGCCGAGCGCGTCCCGTCCTCCGGCGGCGAGCTCGCCATGATCGCCGGGGTCGGCACCCGCAAGCTGGACCGCTTCGGAGCCGATGTCCTGGCCATCTGCGCAGGTGAAGAGCGTGCGACGGAGCCGGAGGAAGACTGATCGAAACTCGTGGGAAAAATAGTTTGCGCCCGCCCCGTCAAGCCCCATAGGTTCTTAACCACGCAGCAGCGGCTTCATATGAAGCACTGCCTCGTGCTGTACTTGTCCAAATGAACATCGAGAGCCCGGCTCACCCCCGAGCTCTCCGAGACGCCGAGAGGAGGCGATTCCAGTGATCAGCAACATCAAGAGCACCACCGTCATCAACGACACCGTCGTCAGCACCGCCAAAATGACCGATCGCTCGGTCGTCTCCACCTGCTCGCTCGGCGTCTCCGCCGTCGCGCTCCTTGGCAGTGGTCTGCCCGTCGCCGGTCTGCCGGTCGCCGGTCCGGCCCTCGCCGGTCTGCCCGTCGCCGGTCTCTCCGGCCGTGGCATGTCCGTCATCGAGCGCGACGAGCGACCGACCAAGGCACGGGTGGCTGAAGAGACCAAGGCCGGATTCACGGCCTATGGCTTTGCGGCGGCCGGTGCCGGCAAGCAGCAGACGACGACGCACCACCACATGATGTGGGCCTTCCGTGGGCTCGAACCCTGGAGTGATCCAGCCTGATTCGATCAGGCCGGCGCCTTCAGGGCCGCGGAACCCCACCCGGGATCCGCGGCCCTTCTGTTTGTCCCCGAACGGGGACGACGGAGCGAAGGGGCCTCGGGACGACACACCCGGTACCAGCCGAAGACCCGGCCGACCGGCCGGAACGACCAGACGAGGAAAGACACCCGTGCAACTCGAAGCGCACGCCCCGTCCGTACCGCCTTCCGAAACGATCCCCCCGTCCGGCCTCACGGAGGACCACGCCTTGACCCCCCTGACATCGCTCACCGCGCTCGACGACGCCATCGAGAACCTCGGCGTCCCGGTTCCCTGCCGGGCCTACGACCCGGAGGTCTTCTTCGCCGAGTCCCCGGCCGACGTCGAGTACGCCAAGTCCCTCTGCAAGACCTGCCCGCTGGTCGCGGCCTGTCTCGCCGGCGCCAAGGAGCGCCGTGAGCCCTGGGGTGTCTGGGGCGGCGAGCTCTTCGTCCAGGGCGTGGTCGTCGCCCGCAAGCGGCCCCGTGGCCGCCCGCGCAAGAACCCGGTCGCGGCATGACCGCCCTCACCTGGGACGCCGTACCCCACAAGGCCCCCAGGCGCACCGGAACGATCGACCACCCCCTCACGCACGATCCCCAGAAGCAGGCCCCGATGACCACGTCCGCCTTCGAGCCCAGCCGCTCCGCTACCCCCGACTTCTCCACCGCCGGCGCCCCCGCGTCGCGTCAGAACAGGACCCGTGACATGCAACTCATCCCAGAAGCCCTGGCCCGTGCCCATATGCGCGAGCGCCGGCATGAGGCCGAGGCGGAACGTCAGGCCGCGCGCCTGATCGCCGCCCGGCGCATGCAGCGCCGCGCCGAGCGCGCCTCGCTGCGCGCCCGCCGCGCGCTGGCCATGGCCGTCATGAACTGAGCGCCCCACAGGCGTCCCGCGGGGGCCGGTCCGAACGGACCGGCCCCCGCGGTGCGTTGCACCGCCGCGGCCGCTCCGCCGGGCTATCGTCACGAGGATGAACGAGCCCCGCGCCACGGAGGAGCCCGTGGCCTGCGCACGCTGCGGCAGGACCGCCGACCCCCTCCCGATCACCTGGACCTGCTCCGTCGAGAACGGCCGCCGCGAGTACTTCTGCGAGGAGTGCGCCCGCGCCAACATCCGGGCCATCGAGGGCCGCCTCGACTCCTCCTGGTGGTGAGCCCTCCTCAGGCCGCCGGGTCGAAACCGGGCAGCCACGCCGTCAGCTCGTCCCGCAGCCGCACCTCCGCGTTCAGCTGACAGAGCACCCCGATCGTCGACAGCGTCACCCGGTGGATCAGCAGGTACGACGGCGGCAGGTTCAACTGCCGTCCCAGCTGGTGCGCGGGGGAACGGGGGTCGGCGATCCGCGCCGCCTGCGTCCGCAACCAGCCCCGGGTGAAGACGAAGGAGTCCGCCTGCGCCGGCTCGATGATCGGCAGCAGGTACTCCAGGACCTCCTCCGGATCGAGCGCCACCGACTCCTTCACGAAGCCCTCGGACCGCAGCAGCCCGTAGACCGTCTCGGCCTCGCCGGCCAGCGTCATCCGCAGACACGTCCCGATCGTCTCCGGCAGCCCGCCCGGCAGCCGGTCCACCGTGCCGAAGTCCAGCACCCCGAGCCGCCACCCACCAGGACCGTCCGCCCCGCCGGCGCCGGCGGCCGGCAGCAGCCGGAAGTTCCCCGGATGCGGATCGGCGTGCAGCAGCCCCGTCCGTGCCGGCCCGGAGAAGAGGAAGCGGGCGAGCAACTGCCCGGCCGCGTCCCGCTGCTCCTGATCGCCCTCCGCGATCACCTCCGCGAGCGGGATCCCGTCCATCCACTCGGTCACGAGGACCTGCTCCGCCTGGTGCACCACCTCCGGCACCACCACGTCCGGATCGTCCGCGAAGACCTCGGCGTGCTCCCGCTGCGCCCGCGCCTCCAGGGCGTAGTCCAACTCCTCCGAGACCCGCTCGCGCAACTCCGCGATGAGCGGCTTCACCTCGATCCCCGGCACCAGCGGCCCGAGCAGCCGGGCGAACCTCCCCAGCTGCGCCAGGTCCGAGAGCAGCGCCTCACCGGCGCCCGGGTACTGCACCTTGACGGCGACCTCGCGGCCGTCGTGCCAGACCGCCCGGTGCACCTGACCGATCGACGCGGCCGCCGCCGGCTTGTCCTCGAACTCCAGGAACAGCTCCCGCCATCCGTCCCCGAGCCCCTCCTCCAGCACCCCGTGCACGGTCTTCACCGGCATGGGAGGCGCCGCCTCCTGAAGCTTCGTCAGCGCCGCCCGGTAGGGCCCGGCGACCTCCTCCGGCAGCGCCGACTCGAAGACCGACAGCGCCTGGCCGAACTTCATGGCCCCGCCCTTGAGTTCACCGAGCACCTTGAACAACTGCTCCGCCGTGCGCTCCTGGAGCTCCCGGGCCACGAACTCCGCGGACTTGCCGCCGATCCGCTTGCCGAGCCCCCACGTCGCCCGGCCCGCGAAGCCCAGCGGCAACGCGGCCAACTTGGCGGTCCGGGTGACCGCCTTCCGGGGAAGATCAGACATGCGCCCCTCCAATTCCCAGACTGCCGTGCCGCGCAGGGCTGTGCCCCGCCATTGTGGACCCAGCCTCCCCGGCTCCCGAGGTGCGCACCCCCACCCTGCCCCGGGCGGCCCCGCAAGGACAGGCCGGGTGCGGCGCCAGCCGCTCGGACCGCCACCCCAGCGAGGGCATCGCCGCCTCCCACCGGGTCCCGGTGCTCGCCGGCAACTCCCCGTCCAGGAAGGCGAGGGCGTGCCCCGCGGCCAGCCCCGCCACCGCCGTCGCCAGCGCGACGTCACAGGCCGGCAGCGGATGCGGCGCCCCCGAACGCCACTGCGCGAGCAACCGCGGCCACGCCGGGTCCCGGTCCGTCGCCTCCTCCTGGAGGCACCGGGCGCACGCCGTCCCGCCCGGCAGCACCAGCGGCCCCACCACCCCGGTCGCCTCCAGCACCCCCGCGTACAGATGGGGGACCCCGGCCGCCATCCACGGCTCCGCCGGCACCGGATCCGGCACCCGCACCCCGAGCCCGTCCCGGTCCGTCACCACCACGAGGGACACCGCCGCCCGGCCGCCCCCGTCACCCGGCGCGGCCCGCCGCCCCGTCCCCCGCACCGCCACCGGCCCGCGCGACCAGCGCCCCACGAGGCGCCGGGCCGCCGCCACCCGCCGCTCGCCGACCGCCTCGGCGGGCAGTCCGCCGGGCGCCGTCTCCCACGGCTCGACCCGGCCGCCGTCCACCACCTCGACCGCGCCGACCCCGGCCGCCGCGAGGAGCGCCGCCACCGCCGAGCCCACCCGCCCGGCACCCCGCACCCGCACCCGCCGCTCCCGCCGGGCCGCGAGCGTCCCCAGGGCGCGCTCCGGCTCCGGACACACCACCGACAGCGCGGCCAGGTCCGCCCGCAGCGGATCGAGCGCCGTGTCCACCGCACCGGCCTCCGGCCCCGCCCGCCCCGGCCGCCCGGCGGCGGCCTCCACGAGCAGTCCCACCGCCGAGAGCCGCCCGAGCAGCGCGTCGAGCCGCCCCTCCGGCAGCCCCAGAGCCGCCGCCTCCGCCCGCAACAGTGCCGTCCCGCGCGTCCCGTCCATCAGCCCGAGCAACCGGCCCGTCGCCGCGTCCACCGGATCCAGCACCACCGCGTGCGCCGGCGCCACCCCGTACTGCACACAGGTGAGGCTCCGCCACGCCCGGCGCAGTGCCGGCTTCACCATCGGATGCATCCCCGCCCCCGTCCTCGGCCTCCGCGGTCCCTCCGCGATCCGTGACCAGACTGCCCACCGCCGCCTCGTCGCGCCGAAAGTTGTCCACAGGACCGCTCGAAAGTCACATGAATGGAAGGTCGCACCGGCCGCGTGGAGGGGAATCCGTCGAGCCCGCCGGGTACCGTCGAGGGCGTGTCAGTCGAGATCCGCAGGAGCGCCCGCCGCACCCGATCCGTCTCCGCCTATCGCGAGGGGGACCGGACGATCGTCCTCATCCCGGCGCGGATGTCGGAGGCCGAGGAGCGCCGCTGGGTCGGCGTGATGCTGGAGAAGCTCGACGCCAAGGACCGGGACAAGGAGCGCCGCGCGACCCGCGGCGACGCCGAGCTCGCCGAGCGGGCGGCCCGGCTCTCGCAGCGCTACCTCGACGGCCGGGCCCGGCCCGCCTCGGTCCGCTGGGTCACCAACCAGAACGGCCGCTGGGGCTCCTGCACCCCCGCCGAGGGCACCATCCGGCTCTCCCACCGCCTCCAGCAGATGCCCGAGTACGTCGTCGACTACGTCCTCCTGCACGAGCTCGCCCACCTCCTCGTGCCCGGACACGGCCCCGACTTCTGGCGGCTCCTGGAGGCGTACCCCCGTACCGAGCGGGCCCGCGGGTACCTCGAAGGGGTGGTCGCGGCGGACCGCCTTCCCGGGTCGCCGGGCACGGAGCCCGCGTCCTGAGGCCCTTTTTCCCGATTCGGTACCGGTTCGGACCTCCGCTGTCTCAATGTCGTCCCCAGCGGTTAGCCTGGCGCGAGTCATTCGCCATCGGGATGGGGGACGGTCGTTACGCATGGCCAGGGAATTCCAACGCGGCCACAAGGCCAAGATCAGTGATCTGACCGCGGGCACCGATCTGTACGTGGGCGTGCAGATCTCCGCTCCCGGGCTCACCTTCGACATCAGCTGCTTCGGCCTCGACGCCGACGAGCGGCTGTCCGACGACCGGTACTTCGTCTTCTTCAACCAGCCGAAGTCGCCCGAGGAGTCCATCCAGCAGCTCGGGGCGCAGGCCGGGGACACCGAGTCCTTCCGCGTCACCCTCGACCGGATCCCCCCGCAGATCCACAAGCTCGCCTTCACCGCCACCATCGACGGCGACGGCCAGATGTCGCAGATCGGCCCCGGCTGGATCCGGATCGTCGCCGGCGGCGAGGAGGTCGCCCGCTACGCCTTCACGGGAGCGGAGTTCTCCACCGAGCGCGCGGTCATGCTCGGCGACTTCTACCTGAAGGACGTGTGGCGCTTCGCCGCCGTCGGCCAGGGCTTCGACGGCGGCCTGGAAGCGCTGCTGCGGAACTTCGGCGGAGAGGTCCTGGAAGAGGAGCCCGCCGCCCAGCAGCCCGCCGCCCCCCAGCAGGCCGCCCCCGGTTTCGCCGCCCCCGCCCAGGCCGCGGCCCCGCCCGCCTTCGGCGCCCCGGCCGCCCCTGCCCCGGCTCCGGCCGCCCCGGCCTTCGGCGCCCCGCAGCCCGGCTACGGAGCCCAGCCGCCCACGCCGCCGCCGGCCCCGCAGCCGGTGCACACCCAGCCCACGATGGTCGCGCCGCTCGCCCCCGCGCCCGTGCCGCCCCCGCCCCCGGCACCCGGCGCCTACGGCCAGCAGCCCCCGCAGGCCCCCTACGGGCAGGTCCCCGGCCAGACCCCGCCGCACGGCGCCCCCTACGGGCAGCCGCCGCAGACGCCGTACGGCCAGCAGCCCGGCTACGGCCAGCCCGCCCCGTACGGTCAGCAGCCCGGCATGCCGCCCCAGGGCATGCCGCCCCAGGGCATGCCGCAGGGCGCGCCCGCGCCCGGCGCCGGGCTGGCGGCCGCGCTCGCCCCGTTCAAGGAGACCGCCACCGGCGCCCGCTGGACCCCGCAGAACCAGCAGCTCATGCGGGTCGACCTCAGCATGGGCGGCACCCCCGTCCTCGCCCGCCAGGGATCGATGGTCATGTACCAGGGCAAGGTCGACTTCTCCTACAAGGGCGCGGGCTTCGCGGGCCGGATCGTCGGCAACGCCACCGGCCAGGAGATGCAGCTGATGCGCTGCACCGGCCGCGGCCAGGTCTTCCTCGCCGAGAACGGCGCCCATCTGCACCCGATCGAGCTCCAGGGCGACGCCATCTGCGTCTCCGCGGAGAACGTGCTCGCCTTCGACGAGTCCCTCCAGTACGAGGTCCGCCGCATCGAAGGCCACGGCATCCCCGGCGGCGCCCTGTTCACCATGCAGTTCCAGGGCACCGGCACCGTGATCGTCAAGACCCACGGCGTCCCCGTGGTCCTGCCCGTCACCCCGACGACCTTCGCGGACTGCAACGCGGTCGTCGCCTGGTCGGCCGCCTCACAGGTCATCCTCTCCAGCCAGGTCCGGCTCCGGCGCAACGCCTACCCCGGCCACAGCGGCGAGACGGTGAACCTGCAGTTCCGGGGCGCCCCCGGAAACTTCATCGTCGTCCAGCCGTACGAGGTCTGAGGGAGCCCGACACCATGAACCAGCAGCTCGCGGGCTACGCCCCGACCCCCATCGCGGCCCGCATGGGGAACCACGGCCGTACCATGCTCAAGGTCGCCATGGCCACCGGCCAGGACCTCTACGCCCGGGCCGGCTCGATGGTCGCCTACGAGGGCTTCATCAGCTACGAGCCCAACCCGCCGGCCGTCCGCCAGGTCGCCAGGGAATGGGCCACCGGCGAAGGCGCGCCGATCATGAAGTGCACCGGCGACGGCCTGCTCTACCTCGCCGACTACGGCGCCGACGTCGTCGTGATCAACCTCCAGAACGACTCGATCTCCGTCAACGGCACCAACCTCCTCGCCTTTGACGCGCACCTCCAGTGGGGCGTCGAGCGGGTCAAGGGCCTTGCCAAGTTCGCCGGACAGGGCCTGTTCAACGTGCAGATCTCCGGCACCGGCTGGGTCGCGCTCACCTCGCGCGGCACCCCGATCGTCGTCGACTGCGGCCGCGGCGAGGACGAGACGTACGTCGACCCCGACGCGCTCGTGGCCTGGTCCCCGACGCTCAAGGTCAAGGGCAAGCGCAGCTTCAAGGCGTCCTCCCTCATCGGGCGGGGCAGCGGCGAGGCATACCAGATGGCCTTCTCGGGCCAGGGCATCGTCGTCGTACAGCCCAGCGAGGACAGCAGCGACCGGCTTCGGGTCCGGGGCTGAGGGGGAGCGAGAACACATCATGCAGAGCCCGCTTTTCAACCACGCAGAACAGCAGAGCCAGGAGCGATACGTCGTCCAGAACCCGCAGCTGCTGCGGGTCAGCCTCACCGGCCACGACGACATCCTCGCCCGCAAGGGCGCCATGGTCGCCTACCAGGGCCTCGTCGACTTCGACGGCGAGTACCAGAACGCCAACCAGCGGCGGGCCCGCGCCCGCACCGGCGAGGGCCTCGACCTGATGCGCTGCTCCGGGCAGGGCACGGTGTACTTCGCCAACCTGGCGCAGTACATCCACGTCGTCGAGGTCGAGCAGGAGGGCCTCACCGTCGACAGCTCCTACGTCCTGGCGCTCGACACCAGCCTGCACACCGAGGTCATCGCCGTCGACAGCCAGTACGGCGTCTCCGGCACCGGCAAGTACCAGCTCAACATCACCGGCCGCGGCAAGGTCGCCCTCATGACCTCGGGCCAGCCGCTGATGCTCCAGGTCACCCCCGACAAGTACGTGAGCGCCGACGCGGACGCCATCGTCGCCTGGTCCACCTCGCTGCGGGTCCAGATGCAGGCGCAGACGCACAACAGCAGCGTCCGCAGCCGCCGCGGCAGCACCGGCGAGGGCTGGGAGCTCAGCTTCCTCGGCCAAGGCTTCGCCCTCGTCCAGCCGAGCGAGGTCCTGCCCCCGCAGAACGCCGCCATCGGACAGGGCGTCGCCGCCCAGTTCGGCGTGGGCCAGCAGGGCGCCCACGGCCAGAACCAGAACAACGCCTGGAACTGAGCGCACGGACCGCGCACGACGAAGGGCCCCCGGAGAGACCGGGGGCCCTTCGCCGTGCCGCCGCCCCGCTCACAGGCGGGCCAGCGTCGCCTCCGTCAGCCGCACCACCGAGGTGTCCGCCACGCCGGCCACCTCGTCGTACGCGAACCACTTCAGGTCCAGCGACTCCTCGCTGATCCGGGCCACCGCCTCGGCCGGGGCCAGCGCCGCGTACTGCACGTCCAGGTGCCAGTTGCAGGGCGCGGGGATCGGATGCCGGTCCAGTCGCACCGGGCCGCCGGGCAGCAGCGTGAGCCCCGGGATCCCCGACTCCTCGGCGGCCTCGCGCAGCGCCACCGCCTCCAGCCTCGGATCGCCCTCCTCGCAGTGGCCGCCCATCTGGAGCCAGAGGCCGAGCTTCTTGTGCAGGGTCAGCAGCACCCGCCCGCGCGCGGGGTCGACCACCAGCGCGCTGCCGGTGAGGTGCCCCGCCGAGCAGGGCTTGTACATGCCGTCCGGATGCGCGGCCAGGTGCTCCAGGTAGAGCTCGCGGAGCTCCGGCTGGTCCTCGTACCCCTTCAGGACGAGGACCGCGTCGTCGTGCAGCGTCACTTGGCGTCGTCCCCGTCCTCGGGCGTGTCGCCCTTGGCCGCGTCGCCGAGCAGCTTGTCCAGCTCGGAGAAGTCCAGGTGCTCGCGGTGGACGAAGCCGTCCGGGTCGTCGAGGTCGGTCGCCGTCGGCAGCATGTCGGGGTGCTCCCACAGCCCGTCGCGGCCGTCGACCCCGCGCGCGTCGGTGAGCGAGGCCCACAGCCGGGAGGCGTCCCGCAGCCGGCGAGGCCGCAGCTCCAGACCGATCAGGGTGGCGAAGGTCTGCTCGGCCGGACCACCGGTGGCCCGACGCCGCCGCAGCGTCTCGCGCAGCGCGTCCGCCGAGGTCAGCCGGGACTTGGCCGCCTCGTGGACCACCGCGTCCACCCAGCCCTCGACCAGCGCGAGCGCCGTCTCCAGCCGGGCCAGGGCCGCCTTCTGCTCGGGCGTGTCCTGCGGCTGGAACATGCCGGACTGGAGCGCCTCCTGGAGCTGCTCCGGGTGGGTCGGGTCGAGCTGGGAGACGGCCTCCTCCAGCTTCGACGTGTCGACCTTGATCCCGCGCGCGTACGACTCGACCGCGCCGAAGAGGTGCGCCCGCAGCCACGGCACGTGAGCGAAGAGCCGCTGGTGGGCGGCCTCGCGCAGGGCCAGGTAGAGCCGCACCTCGTCGGAGGGGACGCTCAGGTCCTTGCCGAACGCCGCCACGTTCAGCGGGAGCAGCGCCGCCCGGCCGGCCGGGCCGAGCGGCAGGCCGACGTCGGTCGAGCCGACGACCTCACCCGCGAGCGCGCCGATGGCCTGCCCGATCTGCTGGCCGAACATGGCGCCGCCCATCGACCGCATCATGCCGATCAGCGGACCCGCCATGGCCTGCATCTCCTGCGGCAGCACATCGCCCATGGCGGTGCCGACCCGCTCGGCGACCGGGTCCACCAGCGCCTTCCACGCCGGGAGGGTCGCCTCGACCCACTCGGCGCGGCTCCACGCCACCGCCGTGTTCGCCCCGGAGGGCAGCGAGGTGACCTGGTCCAGCCACAGGTCGGCGAGGCGGACCGCCTCCTCGACCGCGGACTTCTCGGCCGGGCCCACGCTGGCGTCCTTGACGCCGTCGGCGGTGCCCTGGGCGACCGCCTGGCGGGCGATCTGCTTGGCCATGTCCCAGTTCACGGGACCGCCCTCGTAGCTCAGCATCTGGCCGAGCTGCTGGAAGGCCGCGCCCAGGTCCGTCGGGTTCATCGACCCGAACATCGCCGCGAACGGGTTGTCCGCGCCGCCCTGGCCGCCGCCCATGCCGGGGAAGCCGAATCCGAACGGGTTCGCCCCGAACGGATTGCCGCCCTGGCCGCCGGACCCCTGGCCACCTCCGGCGGGGTCCTTCTTCTTGCCTTCGTCGCCGTCCTCCGGCTCCTCCGGCGGAAGGCCGAATCCGAATGGGGTGTCACTCACAGGTTTCCTCGGCTCCTCGGGCCACCGGCTCTCTGCCGGCGGCGACTGCCCGCTGCACAACACCAGCGTAGACATCCGGGTCGGATATGGGCTCATGTCTCCGCCGGGCCGTGCCCTGCGGCAGGATGGACGCCACCTGGTACGTACGCGTCATCCCCGTACGTACTGAAGACAACCACTGGAGTCGGTCGGTGAGTTCCCCAGATCCGCAGGTTCGCGGAGCGCGAAACCACTCAACCCGGTCCGCCGCGCGCGGTCCCGTCGTCGCGGTCACCGGCGCCGCCACCGGCGTCGGAGCCCTCCTGACCAGGCGTCTCGCCGATTCGGAGGAGGTCAGGCGGGTCATCGCCGTCGACGAGCGGCGCGGTGAGGTGGCCGAGGCGACCTGGCACGTCCTCGACGTGCGCGATCCGGCCATCGCGGAGAAGCTCCGCGGCGCCGACGTCGTCGTGCACCTCGCCGTCGACCTCGACCTGGAGACCGACCCCGCGGCCCGGTCGGCGTACAACGTGCGCGGCACCCAGACGGTCCTCACCGCCGCCGCGGCGGCCGGCGTCCACCGGGTCGTCCTGTGCACCTCGACCATGGTCTACGGCGCCCTCCCCGACAACGACATCCCGCTCTCCGAGGACGCCGAGCTGCGGGCCACCGCGGAGGCCACGGGCGTCGGCGACCTCCTGGAGATCGAACGGCTCGGCCGCCGCGGCTCCCGGGCCCACCCCGGCCTCAACGTGACCGTGGTCCGCCCGGCCGTCCTCGTCGGCGGTACGGACACGGCGCTGACCCGCTACTTCGAGTCGCCCCGGCTGCTCGTCGTCGCCGGGTCCCGCCCCACCTGGCAGTTCTGCCACGTGGAGGACTTGGTCAGCGCCCTGGAGTACGCGGCCCTGGAGAAGGTCGACGGCGAGTTCGCGGTCGGCTGCGAAGGCTGGCTGGAGCAGGAGGAGGTCGAGGAGCTGTCCGGCATCCGCCGCATGGAGCTGCCCTCGGCGGTCGCCCTGGGCGCCGCGGCCCGACTGCACCGGATCGGTCTCACCCCGTCCCCGGCCGGCGACCTCGCCTACACCATGCACCCCTGGGTGGTGAGCGTCGGTCGCCTCCACGACGCGGGCTGGCGCCCCCGCTGGACCAACGAGGAGGTCCTCGCGGCGCTCCTGGAGGAGGTCCAGGGCCGGCACACGGTCGCGGGCCGCCGCCTCGGCCGCAAGGACGCCACGGCGGCGGGCGCGGCGGGCGCCACGGTGGCCCTCCTGGGCACCGCGGCCCTGGTGCGGCAGATGAGGAAGCGGCGCGGCCTGTAGGACCCTCCTACGGAGGGTCCCGGTCCACCGGTCGAAAACGCTATTCCGGGATGTCGGAGGGGTGCGGCACCATGGACGGCATGACGACCACGCACGACCACCCCGGTGAGCAGGCCGCGGACGACCCGATCAAGCTGCTCGCGATCCGCGACACCCCGCTCTCGGTCGACGAGGTCTTCCGGGCCGTCGGCGACGACGCGGCGGGCGGCACGACCCTCTTCGTCGGCACCGTGCGCAACCACGACGGCGGCGCCGACGTCGACGCGCTGGGCTACTCCTGCCACCCGAGCGCCGAGGCGGAGCTGCGCCGGGTCGCCGAGAAGGTCGTCGCGAACTACCCGGTGCGCGCCCTGGCCGCGGTCCACCGCGTGGGCGATCTGAGGGTCGGCGACCTGGCGGTCGTCGTCGCCGTCTCCTGCCCCCACCGCGGCGAGGCCTTCGAGGCCTGCCGCAAGCTGATCGACGACCTCAAGCACGAGGTCCCGATCTGGAAGCACCAGACCTTCTCCGACGGCACCGAGGAGTGGGTGGGCGCCTGCTGAGCCTTCGCCCCGAGATTGGGGGTCCCCCCGGACGAAGTCTGGGGGAGGGTGGGCGCCTGCTGAGCCATCGCCCCCAGTCTCGACGGAGCCGTGCAAGCAGGCGCGCCGACACGGCGTAGCCGAACGCCCGATTTGCGTAACCGCCCCCCAGGCCCGAGCGTTGGTGGCACAGATGAATAATCTGCTGATCAACACACTGGGGATGGGAGGTCGGGATGGCAGTGCTGGCCTGGTTGCTGATTCCGCTTTTCGCAGTCGTCGGCGCGGCGATATGGGGAAGCTGGGTCCAGAGGAACAAGACGATAGGTGACGTGGCCGAGCTCGCCGGCTACGCCCGTTTCAGGGACGCCATGGAGCGTTCCCACCCCACGGCACCCGATTCCGCTCCGTTCCGGCACGCGGCCGAGCCGACCCCCGCGGAGTCCTGACCGCCGTCCTCCGGGCGAGGGCCGGTGGCGTCCCGGACGGACCGCCCCAGGGGTGCGCGCACAGGCGAGTCCCGTACTGTCGTTCCATGCCACGCCGCACCGCGACGATGCTCGCCTCCACCCTGGTTTTGATCTGCCTGCTCATCGCCGGCGTCCTGATCCCGGTGCCGTACTCGGAGATGAGCCCCGGCCCCACGGTCAACACCCTCGGCGAGGCGCGCGGCGAGCCGGTCCTCCGGATCTCCGGTCGCAAGACCTACCCGACCGACGGCCACCTCAACATGACCACGGTCAGGGTCACCAGCGCGGACTACAAGATGAACGCCGTCGAGGCGGTCTACGGCTGGCTGGCGCACGACAACGTGGTGGTGCCCCACGACACCCTCTACCCGGACGGGAAGACGGAGGAGGAGTCGAGCCAGGAGAACGCGGAGGAGTTCTCCCAGTCGCAGGAGAGCGCCAAGGTCGCCGCCCTCGACGAGCTGGGCATCCCCTTCACCACCCGGGTCGTCGTCGCCTCCGTGGTCAAGGACTCCCCGGCGGAGGGCACCCTGCACGCCGGGGACGTGATCAAGGCCGTCGACGGAGTGAAGGTGACGAAGCCGGCCGACGTCGCCGCGCAGGTGACCAAGCGCCGACCGGGCCAGAAGGTCGAGTTCACCATCGTCCCGGCCAAGGAGGCGGCCGCCGCCGAGAAGGCGCGCAAGGAGGCCACCGTCACCCGGAAGGTCGTCCTCACCACCGCGAAGTCCGAGGAGGGCGACCGGGCGATCGTCGGCATCCAGGCCGGCACCGACCACGTCTTCCCGTTCACCATCGACATCAAGCTCGCCGACGTCGGCGGCCCCAGCGCGGGTCTGATGTTCGCGCTCGGCATCGTCGACAAGCTGACCCCGGAGAGCCTCACCGGAGGGAAGTTCGTCGCGGGCACCGGCACCATCGACGACGACGGCAAGGTCGGCCCGATCGGCGGCATCCAGATGAAGCTGGTCGGCGCGCGGAACGCGGGCGCCGAGTACTTCCTCACCCCGGCCGACAACTGCGCGGCCGCGGCCGACGACACGCCCGAGGGGCTCACCCTCGTCAAGGTCGACACCATCGACGACGCCACGAAGTCGCTGGAGAAGCTCCGCAAGGGCGACACGGCGGGCCTCCCGAGCTGCTCGAAGGGCTGAAACCGGTACGGGGCCCCAGCGGGGCCCCGTACCCGTACCACTCAGCCCTCGAAGGTCGCCGCGAGCGCGTCGGCGAGCCCCGGCACCAGGTCCGGGCCGGTCAGCACCTCGGTGGGCGAGTCCTTCTCGCGCAGCCGGATCGCCGCCTCCCGGGCGCCGGTCCGCAGCACGGCCACCGTCATCCGGACCTCCTGGCGGTCCGGGTGCGCGGCCACCCACTTGTTCAGCTTGGCGCCGCTCAGGTCCTTGGGGACCTGGGCCTCCGCCGACGGCGGCAGCATCAGCCGCTCCACCGTGAGGGCGCAGCCGGCCACGGTCTCCGGCCACGCGATGGTGCCGAGGAACTCGTCGAGCGGCTTGCCCTTGGGGATCTCCTCCTGCTCGATGGGGGTGTAGGCGGTCGTGTCCTCGCCGAGCTTCAGCGAGGGCGCCTGGGCGCGCAGCCGGGCGGTGTCGACGAGGGCGAAGAGGCGGGCGGGCCGGTCCCAGCCGAGGCCCGAGGCGTACTCGTCGATCTCGAGCACCGCACGGGTGAGGGGACTGGAGGCCATCGGCGGGCCCGAGGGGGAAAGGTTGGACATGACCAATATCCTGCCTCCTCTTCCCCCGGAGACGGGAACTAGGTAAAGCGTCAGTAAGTTGCACCAGTGGGCTCTACGATCGCGGGGCCCGCTTTCCGACGCATCAACACCGAGGGGCGCACGTTGGCTTTCCAGATGCCGGACCGTGGCGGCAGCCCGTCCGGGCCAAGGATCAGAGTCGGCCGGCCGTCCCGGCGGGCCCGCACCCTGCTGATGACACTGGGCGTCCTGGCCGTCCTGGCCATGGCGTTCGTGATGTTCGCCGGGTTCTGGACGGACTGGCTCTGGTACCGCTCGGTCCACTACTCGTCCGTCTTCACCACCACCCTGTGGACCAAGATCGGCCTGTTCGCGGTCTTCGGGCTGCTGATGGGCCTCGCCGTCGGCCTGAACATCTGGCTGGCGTACCGGCTCCGCCCGCCGCTGAGCGCGATGTCGCTCGAACAGCAGAGCCTCGACCGGTACCGGATGGGCGTCGCCCCCTTCAAGAAGTGGGTGCTGCTCGCGATCACCGCCCTGGTGGGGCTGATCGCCGGCGCCTCCGCCTCCGGCCAGTGGCGCACCTGGCTCATGTGGGTCAACGGCGTCGACTTCGGCGAGAAGGACGTCCAGTTCGGCAAGGACGTCTCCTTCTACGCCTTCGACCTGCCCTGGTTCCGCTTCCTGCTGGCCTTCGGCTTCGCCGCCGTGGTGCTGTCGCTGATCGCCGCGGCGATCACCCACTACCTGTACGGCGGGCTGCGGGTCACCAGCCCCGGCGCCCGCGCGACCGCCGCCGCCACGGGCCACCTTTCGGTGCTGCTCGGCGTGTTCGTCGCGCTGAAGGCCGTGGCGTACTGGCTCGACCGGTACGGCCTGGCGGTGAAGTCCAGCGACTTCAAGGCCACCGGCAACTGGACGGGCCTCAGGTACGTCGACGCCAACGCCTACCTGCCGGCGAAGACGATCCTCTTCTGCATCGCCGTCATCTGCGCCGTGCTCTTCTTCGCCACCCTGTGGCGCCGCACCTGGCAGCTGCCGGTCATCGGCTTCGGCCTGATGGTGCTCTCCGCCGTCCTCATCGGCGGGCTGTACCCGGCCATCGTGCAGAAGTTCCAGGTCCAGCCGAACGAGCAGGCCAAGGAAGCCCCGTACATCCAGAACAACATCGACGCGACCCGCAAGGCGTACGCGATCGACGGCACCAAGCTGGAGAACTACTCCGGCAAGTCGACGGTGAAGGCCAAGGACAAGCTCCGCACGGACGCCGACACGGCGGCCGCGTACCGCATCCTCGACCCGAACATCGTCTCGCCGACGTTCCAGCAGCTGGAGCAGAAGCGGAAGTACTACCAGTTCCCGACGACGCTCGATGTGGACCGCTACAAGGGCCAGGACGTCGTCATCGGTCTGCGCGAGCTGAACATCCGCGGCATCCCGAAGCGGAACTGGATCAACGACCACTTCACCTACACGCACGGCTACGGCGCCATCATGGCCCGCGGCACGCAGACCGACGCCAACGGCTCCCCGGTCTTCACCGAGTCGGGCCTGCCGACCAGCGGTGAGCTCGGCAAGTACCAGCAGAAGATCTACTACGGCGAGAAGACGGACCAGTACTCGATCGTGGGCGGCCCCCAGAAGGAGCTGGACTACGAGGAGAACGGCGAGAAGACCACCAGCTACGAGGGCAACAGCGGCGTCAGCCTGGAGAGCGCCTTCAACCGCGCGGCCTACGCGGTGGCCTTCAGCGAGCCGCAGATCCTCTACTCCGGGGCCATCGGCGACGGTTCGCGGATCCTGTACAACCGCACGCCCAAGCAGCGCGTGGAGGCCGTCGCCCCCTGGCTGACCATCGACGGCGACGCCTACCCGGCGGTCGTCGAGGGCAAGATCCAGTGGATCGTCGACGCGTACACCACCAGCAACGGCTACCCGTACGCCTCGCGGACCACGCTCGGCGACACCACCGCCGACTCGCTGACCGTCGGCAACCAGCAGCGCGCGGTCGTCGCCCAGCAGAACCAGGTCAACTACATCCGCAACTCGGTGAAGGCGACCGTCGACGCCTACGACGGCACGGTCACCCTCTACCAGTGGGACACCGAGGACCCGGTCCTGAAGACCTGGATGAAGGCCTTCCCCGGCACGGTGAAGCCCAAGGCCGAGGTGAAGGGCGACCTCCTGGAGCACCTGCGCTACCCGCAGGACATGTTCAAGGTCCAGCGCGAGCTGCTGACCCGGTACCACGTCACCGACCCGGCCCAGTTCTACAGCGGCTCGGACGCCTGGCAGGTGCCGAACGACCCGACCAACAAGGACAACGTGGCGGTGCCGCCGTACTACCTGAGCATGAAGATGCCCGGGGACACGGAGCAGCGCTTCTCGCTGACCACGACGTTCACCCCGAACGGGCGGCCCAACCTGGGCGGCTTCATGGCGGTCGACGCCGACGCCACCAGCAAGGAGTACGGCCGTCTGAGGCTCCTGCGGGTCACCGAGGACGTGCCGGGCCCGGCGCAGGTCCAGAGCAAGCTCAACAGCCTCCCCGACGTCGCCACCTTCGTCCGCGACATGCGGGGCGCCGACTCGGACATCCAGTACGGCAACCTGCTCACCGTGCCGCTCGACGGCGGGTTCCTGTACGTGGAGCCGGTCTACGCACAGGGACGGAACGCGCTCTACCCGCTCCTGAAGAAGGTCGCGGTGTCGTACGTGGACGCCGACCAGCCGGGCGGTGACACCACCAAGGACACCACGGTGTTCGAGAACACCCTCACGGAGGCGCTCAACGCGGTCTTCGGCGTGGAGGGCACCACCCCGCCCCCCACCCCGCCGGGCACCGAGCAGCCGCCGACCACCCCGCAGCCGCCGGCCTCGGCGGACGCGGCGCTGAAGCAGGCCATCGCCGACGCCCAGAAGGCGTACGACGAGGGCGAGGCGGCGCTCGCGAAGCAGGACTGGGCGGCCTACGGCAAGGCGCAGGAGGCCCTCCAGGACGCCCTGGAGAAGGCCGCCGAGGCCGGCGCCAAGCTCCAGCCGTCCGGTGCCGGTGGCGCCGAGAAGCCGGCCGAGGGCAGCTGACCTGCGTGATTCACCCCGCGTCGTGATAGTGTTACTTCATCGACGCGGGGTGGAGCAGCTCGGTAGCTCGCTGGGCTCATAACCCAGAGGTCGCAGGTTCAAATCCTGTCCCCGCTACTGACACGAGGGCTCGGATCCATAAGGATCCGGGCCCTCGTCGCGTGTCGGCATGACGGAGGCCATCGAAGGGCGGTACGGAAGGGGCGAGTTGGGGCCTGACGTGTTTGACTTGTCTCTCTGTGGGCATGTCGACAAAACGCTGAGGTGACCTCACGGGCTGCGGTATACCGGCTGTGCGCGGGTTGCGGGTGGTGCGACGATGGTATTTATGGGGGACAGGGCAACTCTGTTGGAGACAGGGCGGTTTGTGCAGCGGCACGCCAGAAACGCCGCGGACGAGATCATCGAGGCCGTACCGGCCGTCGATGCGGTCGTCGTCGACAGCACCACCCCCCGAGCCGGAGCCCTCCCGGACGCCGGACCGGACACCGAGGCCGAGACCGAGGCCGAGACCGAGGGCCGGCACCGCAGGGCCGCCGAGCGCGGTGACACCGACGCCATGAGCGCCCTCGGCGCCCTCCTCCTCCGCCGCGGCGACCTCGACGGCGCCGAGCCCTTCCTGCGCGCCGCCACCGCCGAGGGCGACCGCGCCGCCGCCAACAACCTCGGCGTCCTCCTGCACCAGCGCGGCTACCCCGACGAGGCCGCCGGCTGGTGGCGGGTCGCCGCCGTCGCCGGCTCCGCGCCGGCCGCCCATGCCCTCGGCCGCCACCACCGCGAGCGCGGCGACGAGCCCGCCGCCGAGTACTGGCTCCGCCAGGCCGCCGAACAGGGCCACGCCCTGGGCGCTTACGCCCTCGCCGAACTCCTGGAGCACCGCAGCGACGTCGGCGCCGAGCGCTGGCTGCGCGCCGCCGCCGAGCAGGGCCACCGCGAAGCCGCGTACCGCCTCGCCCTCGCCCTGGAGCGGCGCGCCACCGAGACCCTCCGCGGCCCGCACGCCTACGGCCCCGCCCCCGCCGCGGGCCGCGCCGGTCACGCCTACGACACCGCCGGCCGCCTCCGCGCGGCCGATCCGGCGCGCCCCGGCGAAGACCGGCCGTCCGCCCCCGCCCCGCCCACGACCGGGGAGACCGGCGGCGCCGGGCCCCTCGCCGAGGCCGAGCAGTGGTTCCGGCAGGCGGCCGCCCGGGGACACCGGCGGGCCGCGCTGCACCTCGGAGCCATCCTGGAACAGCGCGGCGAGCTGAAGGAGGCCGGCCGCTGGTACCTCAGCTCGGCCAAGGAGGGCGAGGCCAAGGCCGCCTGCGCCCTCGGCTTCCTGCTGCGCGACGCCGGCGACGAGGAGAGCGCCGCCGTCTGGTGGCTGCGCGCCGCCCAGGATGGCGACGGGAACGCCGCCAACGCGCTCGGCGCCCTGCACGCCGCCCGCGGCGAGCAGCAGACCGCCGAGCGCTGGTACCGGGCCGCCATGGACGCCGGGGACGTCAACGGCGCCTACAACCTCGGCCTGCTCTGCGCCGCCCAGGACCGCCTCCCGCAGGCCGAGCAGTGGTACCGCCGCGCCGCCTACGCGGGCCACCGCGAGGCCGCCAACGCGCTCGCCGTCCTGCTCCTCCAGGCCGGGGACCCGGGCGGCGCCGAGCCCTGGTTCTCCAAGGCCGCCGAGGCCGGCTCCGTGGACGCCGCCTTCAACCTCGGCATCATCCACGCCGGCCGAGACGAGGACCGCTCCGCGCTCGCCTGGTACGAGCGGGCCGCCGCCGCCGGACACACCGAGGCCGCCCTCCAGGTCGGCATCGCCGCCCTGCGCGACGGCGACGAGCAGACCGCCGAGCGCCACCTGCGCTGCGCGGCGGGCGGCGGGAGCGCCGAGGCCGCCTTCCGGCTCGCCACCCTCCTCGACGCCCGCCGCCCCGAGCCCGGCCCGGTGGTCCTCGGCGCGCCCGTGGACCAGAAGACCGAGTGCGAGGAGTGGTACGAGCGGGCCGCCCAGCAGGGCCACCGGCGCGCCCAGGTCCGGGTCGGGATGCTCGCCGCCGACCGGGGCGACCTCGCCGGGGCCGCCCGCTGGTACCGGGAGGCCGCCGAGGCCGGCAGCCGCAACGGCGCCTTCAACCTCGGCCTGCTCCTCGCCCGCGAGGGCAGCGAGCGCGAGGCCGCCCTCTGGTGGACCCGGGCCGCCCGGGCCGGGCACGGCCGCGCCGCCCTCCGCCTCGCGCTGCTCGCCGCCCGCCGGGGCGAGCTCTCCGAGGGCCGCAAGTGGTGCGCCCGCGCCGTGGAGCTGGGCCCGGCCGAGGTCGCCGAGCGGGCGGCCCGGCTCAGCGAGGCGCTGCACCAGGAGCTCACGGCGTAGAAGCGATTTGCTCCTGTCACCGCACTCCCGTAGGGTGGTGTTTACCGACGCGGGGTGGAGCAGCTCGGTAGCTCGCTGGGCTCATAACCCAGAGGTCGCAGGTTCAAATCCTGTCCCCGCTACTCAGTAGCACGAAGGCCCGGACCACATGGTCCGGGCCTTCGGCGTTTCCGCGCGTCGTGGGCACGTGAGCGGAAGCGGGCGCGAAAAAGGGACGCCCCCATGGGGCGCCCCTCTTCGGTGTGCTGCTAGGCCGCCGCGCAGTTCGGGCAGAGGCCGCGGTAGGTGACCTCGACGTCCGAGATGGTGAAGCCGAAGCGCTCGGCGTCCGGCAGGTCCCGCAGCGGGTCGCCCGCCGGGTGGACGTCCCGGATCGCTCCGCAGCCCGCGCAGACCAGGTGCTGGTGCGGCCGGTGGGCGTTGGGGTCGTACCGCTTGGCGCGGCCGTCGGTGGCCACCTCGATGACCTCGCCGAGCGTCACCATCTCGCCCAGCGTGTTGTAGACGGTGGCACGGGAGATCTCGGGCAGGCGCTCGACGGCGCGGGCGTGCACCTCGTCGGCGGTGAGATGCACGTGGTCGCCGTCGAGGACCTCGGCGACGACACGGCGCTGCGCGGTCATCCGCCAGCCGCGTCCGCGCAGTCGTTCCAAAAGGTCGCTCATGAGGGCCAGGGTAACAGCGGGGGATAAATCACTCGGCAACGCTGTGGGCCGGGAGCCAGCAGCGGATGATGTCGCGGACCGAGACCATGCCGACCGGACCCAGGTCGTCGAGGACCACGAGGTGGCGGAAGCCGCCTCGGGTCATCGCCTCGGCCGCCTCCTGGAGGGTCCAGCCGGGGGCGGCGAAGACCACGTCGCGGGTGGTGTGGGAGCCGGCCGGCTCCCGGTCGGGGTCCTCGCCCCGGCCTATCGAGTTGAGGATGTCGCGCTCGGTGAGGATGCCGAGCCCGGCGTCGCCGTCCAGGACGACGGCCGCGCCGACCCGGCGGGCCGACATCAGCCGGGCGGCCTGCCGGAGGGTATGGGCGGGTCCGATGGTGAGGACGACCGTGCTCATGGCGTCACGGACGAGCATGGATGGAGCCACCTCCTCGGCGAACCGCCGCACGGCGGTTCACAAATGCACAAGTGGGGGCTCCAGAGTTGCACCGGGAAGTGGGTCCGACAAGGGGGCGTGCACGCATCCGCCGGGGCGGACGGGGGCGCGTTCAGGCGCCCGGCGTCCCCGCGGACCCCAGCCGGCCGAGCAGTTCCCCGTGCAGCAGGCCGTTGGAGGCCGCCGCGTTCCCGCTGTGCGGGCCGGGCTGCCCGTCGAGTCCGGTGTACGAGCCGCCGGCCTCCTGCACCACGATCGCCACCGCCGCCATGTCCCAGAGCGACAGCTCCGGCTCCGCGCACAGGTCCACTGTGCCCTCGGCCACCATCATGTACGGCCAGAAGTCGCCGTACGCCCGGGTCCGCCAGCACGCGCGCGTGAGGTCCAGGAAGGCGTCCAGCTTCCCGCGCTCCTCCCAGCCGCTCAGCGAGGAGTACGCGAACGAGGCGTCGGCGAGCGAGGCCACCTGTGACACCCCGATCCGGGTCCCCGCGTCCGGGCCGGTGCCGGTGAAGGCGCCGAGGCCCTTCGCCGCCCACCAGCGGCGGCCGAGCGCGGGCGCCGACACCACGCCGACCACCGGCTGGAAGCCGGTCTTGCCCTCCTCCATCAGCGCGATCAGGGTCGCCCAGACCGGCACCCCGCGCACGTAGTTCTTGGTGCCGTCGATCGGGTCGATCACCCAGCGGCGCGGGCCGGTGCCCTCGACGCCGTACTCCTCGCCGAGGATCGCGTCCCCGGGCCGCTCGTCCTGGAGCCCGGCCCGGATCAGCTCCTCGGCGGCGCGGTCCGCCTCGCTCACCGGGGTCATGTCGGGCTTGGTCTCGACCTTGAGGTCGAGGGCCCGGAAGCGGGCCATGGTGGCCGCGTCGGCGGCATCCGCGAGGGCATGGGCAAGACGCAGGTCATCGTGGTAATCGGCCATGTCCGGCACTCTAGCGCCGCCCGGACGCCCCCCGCCGACCCGTCTCGCGCCCCCGGCCGACCCGTCTGGCGCCCGCCCGCCGACCCGTCTCGCACGTCCGGCCGACCGGTATCGCCCGCCCCGCCGACCCGCCTGGCACGCCCGGGCAACCCGCCCGGCACGCCCCGCCGACCCGTCCCGCACGCCCCCGACCCGTCCCGCACGCCCCCGACCCGTCCCGCACGCCCCGCCGGCCCGTCCCGCACCCGCCCGTCGACCCTCTCGCGCCACCCGTCGAACCGATGCGCCCCTGCCCGGAGCCCGGTCCGGCGCCCCCGGTCCCTTGACAGCGCCCGTACGGCTTGTCGACGCTGGGGTGCCACCGTCCCGGTCCGGAGGCGCGCCCATGCCGACCGCCCGCGAGGCCCTCCTCGACGCCGCTCTCGCCGCCCTGTCGCGGCAGCCCTGGTCCGCCGTCCGAATGGCCGACCTCGCCGTCGCCGCACGGGTCTCCCGGCAGACCCTCTACAACGAGTTCGGCAGCAAGGAGGGGCTGGCCCGTGCCCTTGTCCGGCGGGAGGCCGACTCGTACCTCGACGGCGTCCGCCGGATCCTGACCGCTTCCGCGCCGCCCGGCCAGGGCCCGGACGCTCCCGGAACGCCCGGCCAGGGCGCGGACGCCCCCGGGCCGTCCGCGCGGACCCTCGCCGCCCTCGCCGAGTGGACCGTCGCCAGGGCCGGCGACCGGCCGATACTCCGCGCGCTGCTCACCGGCGCCTGGACCGAGGGCCTGCCCCGGCCGCGGCCCGCCCGGCCGGGCGCCCGCCCCGCCCCCGTACCGGCGCAGCGCAGGGCGGACACCGGGCCGCCGGCGCCCGGCGAGCTGCTCGCCACGACGGCGCTGTGCGCGGGGGAGCGGTGGGCGGCCCGCTGCGAGCTGGCCCTGCGGCTCGCCGTCAGCCATGTGGTGGCCCCGGAGCTGCCGCCGGAGGGTCAGTGCGCGGAGCCGGACAGCTGGAGGCCGATGACCCCCGCGATGACCAGCGTGATCGAGACGATCTTGAGCGTGGAGACCACGTCACCGAGGAAGACCATGCCGTAGATGGCGGTGCCGGCCGCCCCGATCCCGGTCCACACCGCGTACGCCGGTCCCACGTCGAGCTTCCGCAGGGCGAGGGTCAGCAGCCCGAAGCTGCCGAGGGCGAAACAGGCGAAGGCGATCGTCGGCCAGAGCCGGGTGAAACCGTGGGAGAGCTTCAGGCAGACCGCGAACCCCGTCTCCAGGATCCCGGCGACCACCACGAGCAGCCACGCCATCGCTCCCGCCTCCCACCCGGTCGGATTCATCGCACTTGTGCGGTTATGTCCATACCGGCCTGGGGGCGGGCGTAAACACCGGCCGGAAGCGTCAGTCGCCCTCGTGGCGCTCCCGGGTGGCGAGCAGCCGGCGCAGCGAGAAGAGCCGCGCCGGATCCGCGTGCCCCTCCGCCACCCAGGCGTCCAGGGCGCATTCCGGCTCGTCGTGGCTGCACGCGCGCGGGCAGTCCGCCGTACCGGGCTCCAGGTCGGGGAAGGCGTGGATGACCCGGGCCGGGTCGACGTGGTGCAGGCCGAAGGAGCGCACGCCCGGGGTGTCGATGACCCAGCCCTCGGCGGCGTCCAGGGGCAGCGCGAGGGCCGAGGTCGTGGTGTGCCGGCCGCGGCCCGTCACCGCGTTCACATGGCCGGTGATCCGCCGCTTCTCCACGGGCACCAGCGCGTTCACCAGCGTCGTCTTGCCGACGCCGGAGTGGCCGACGAAGGCGGTGACCCGCCCGTCCAGGTACTCCCGCACCCGGTCCGCCGCGCCGCCGTCGTACAGCTCCTCGCGGTTCACCACCACGTACGGGATGTCCAGGTCGCCGTAGAGCTCCAGGAGCTTCTCGGGGGGAGCCAGGTCCGACTTCGTCATCACCAGGAACGGCTCCAGGCCGCCGTCGAACGCGGCCACCAGGCAGCGGTCGATCAGCCGGGGGCGCGGCTCGGGGTCGGCGAGCGCGGTGACGATCGCCAACTGGTCGGCGTTGGCGACGACCACCCGCTCGTACGGGTCGTCGTCGTCGGCCGTGCGGCGCAGCACCGAGTCCCGCTCCGCGATCCGCACGATCCGGGCCAGGGTGTCCTTCTCACCGGAGAGGTCGCCCACCAGGGAGACCCGGTCGCCGACGACCGCCGCCTTGCGGCCCAGCTCGCGGGCCTTCATCGCGAGCACGGTCCGGTCCTCGACCAGACAGGTCAGCCGGCCGCGGTCCACGGTGAGGACCATGCCCTCGACGGCGTCCTCATGCTTGGGGCGGATGGAGGTCCGGGGCCGGGTGCCCTTGCGGTTGGGCCGCTGGCGGATGTCGTCCTCGTCGGTGTTCTTCCCGTAGCGCCGCATCGTTCAGGCTCCGAGCATTTCGGTCCACATCCCCGCGAAGTCCGGCAAGGTCTTGGCCGTTGTCGCCACGTCCTCGATCTCCACGCCCTTCACGGCCAGGCCGATGATCGCGCCCGCGGTCGCCATCCGGTGGTCGTGGTACGTGTGGAAGACGCCGCCGCGCAACGGGCGCGGGCGGATGTGGAGGCCGTCCTCGGTCTCCGTGACGTCGCCGCCGAGGCCGTTGATCTCCCGGGTGAGCGCCGCGAGGCGGTCGGTCTCGTGGAGCCGCAGGTGCGCCACCCCGCGCAGGGTCGAGGGGGAGTCCGCGAGGGCGGCGACGGCCGCGATCCCGGGGGTCAGCTCGCCGACCTCGCCGAGGTCCACGTCGATGCCGTGGACGCGGCCCGTGCCGGTGAAGGTGAGGCCGGCGTCCGTCAGCTCGCAGGCGCCGCCCATCTCGGTGAAGATCCGGCGCAGCTCGTCGCCCGGCTGGGTGGTGCGGGCGGGCCAGTCGGGGACGGTGACCCGGCCGCCGGTGATGAGCGCCGCCGCCAAGAAGGGCTGCGCGTTCGACAGGTCCGGTTCGACGACCAGGTCACGGCCGCGCAGCGCCGACGGGGCCACCCGCCACACGTCCGGCGCGCCGCCGTGCTCCGGCTCGTCGACCTTCGCGCCCACCGCGCGGAGCATGTCGACGGTCATCCGGATGTGCGGCATCGACGGCAGCCGGCCGCCGACGTGCCGGACCTCGACACCCTGGTTGAAGCGGGCGGCGGAGAGCAGCAGCGCGCTGACGAACTGGGAGGACGAGGAGGCGTCGATCTCCACGACGCCGCCCTCCAGGCCGCCGGTGCCGTGCACGGTCATCGGGAGGGCGCCGCGGCCCTCGTCGTCGATCCGGGCGCCGAGCGCGCGCAGCGCGTCGATCACGCCGTGCAGCGGGCGCTCGTGGGAGCGGGGGTCGCCGTCGAAGCGGACGGCGCCGTCGGCGAGCGCGGCGAGCGGCGGCAGGAAGCGCATGACCGTGCCGGCGTTGCCGACGTCGACCGTCGCGGGGCCGCGCAGCGGGGCGGGGATGATCCGCCAGGCCTCGCCGCTGCCGTCCGGGCCCACGCCCTCGTCGATCTTCACGCCCAGGGTCCGCAGCCCCTCGGCCATCAGGAGGGTGTCGCGGGAGCGCAGCGGGCGGCGCACCCAGCCGGGCTCGGCGGCGAGCGCGGCGAGCACCAGGGCGCGGTTGGTGACCGACTTCGAGCCGGGCACGGTCACGGTCGCGTCGACGGGGCCGCCCGCGTACGGGGCGGGCCACAGGTCCTGGGCTGCGGAGCGCGACGGATCGGGGTACGCGGAGGAAGCTGCGGTCATGCCCTCACTGTACGGGGGTGTCAGAGACCGAGAAGCCAGGTGGCGCCGCCGATCAGGCAGCTGAGCGACACGACGTGGAAGAAGGCCAGCCACACCCCGGCGGGCACATGGGTGAGCCGGGAGAGCTGGTCGGCGTCCGAGTCGGGGGCCCCGCCGCGCCGGCGCGCGGACTGGAGCTCGAAGGGCGGCCGCACCCCGCCCAGGAGCAGGAACCAGACCACCGCGTACGCGAACGCCGCCTGGACGTCCGGCGCGGCCAGCCAGGACACCAGGACGAAGAGCCCGCCGGTGAGGACGACGCTGAGGATCCCGTACGCGTTGCGGACCATGACCAGGACCGCGAGGAGCAGGGCGGTCGCCGCCCACAGCAGCACCGCGACCCGGCCCGCGCCGAGCAGTGCCGCCCCGCCGAGGCCGAGCAGCGGGGCCGCTGTGTAGCCGGCGGCCAGGGTGAGGACGACGCCGAGGCCGGTCGGGCGGCCCCGGGTGACGGTGAGGCCGCTGGTGTCCGAGTGGAGCCGTATCGCCTGGAGCCGGCGGCGGCAGGCGAGCGCGACCAGGGCGTGGCCGCCCTCGTGGGCGATGGTGATCGCGTTCCGCGCGAGCAGCCAGATCCGGCGGGGCACGGTGACGGCGAGCGCGGCGACGCCGGTGGCGATCACCAGCCACTCGGGCGGGGTGGCCTGCGGGCTGAAGAGGTCCATCCTTCGGTCCGCTCCTCTCGGGCTGGGGGATCGTGGCAGTGTGGCACGCATGTGCGGACGTTTTGCGGCCGGCCGGCGGCCCGAGGACCTCGTGGAGACCTTCGGGATCGAGAAGTGGGAGCCGGCGGAGACCCTGGAACAGGACTGGAACGTGGCCCCGACCAAGGAGGTCCACGTCGTTCTCGAACGCCCTCTGAAGGACGCCGCGAGCCGGCGTCCGGTTCGCCAGCTGCGCGCGTTGAAGTGGGGACTGGTGCCGTCCTGGTCGTCGTCGCCGGAGGGCGCGGCCCGGATGATCAACGCCAGGGCCGAGACCCTCCACGAGAAGCCCTCCTTCAAGAGCGCGTTCCGGTCCCGCCGCTGCATCCTGCCCGCCGACGGCTATTACGAGTGGGTGACCGGCGCCGCCGAGCGCGACCTGGAGGTCGAGGGGAAGAAGAAGCGGCCCCGCAAGCAGCCGTACTTCGTGACCCCCGCCGACGGCTCCGTCATGGCCCTGGCGGGCCTGTACGAGTTCTGGCGCGACCCGGCGCTGCCGCCCGAGCACCCGCACGCCTGGTGGGCCACCTGCTCGGTGATCACCACCGAGGCGGAGACCGCGCCGCTCGGCGTGGCGCCCGCCGAGGGCCCCGGCTCGCTCGCCGAGATCCACCCCCGGATGCCGCTGATGCTCACCGAGGACCGCTGGGACGCCTGGCTGGACCCGGCCACCACCGGCCTCGACGAGCTGCGCGCCCTGCTCGCCCCGCCGCCGGAGGGCCTGATGCGGGCCTTCCCGGTCGCCACCGCCGTCAGCAACGTCCGCAACAACGGGCCCGAGCTGCTCGCCGAGCTCGCGGGACCGGAGCTCGGCACGCTGTTCTGAACGTCCTCCTGGGCCGCCCGGGGTCGCCGGCGCGCGTTCCCGGGGGCGGGTTCGCTGCCGGGCCGCGTTCCGGGGGCCCGTTCCGAAGGCCCTTTTCGAGGCGCGCCGCTCCGAACGGCCCTCCGCGCCGCCGCCGGGGGCAGGATGGGGACGTGACGAAGATCGAGACCGTGCCCACCGACGCCGGTGAGGCCCGTATCACCTGGCACCCCGCCCGCGAGGCCCACCGGGTCCTCGCCCTCGGCCACGGCGCCGGCGGCGGAATCGAGGCCCGCGACCTCGCCGCGCTCGCCGCCGCCCTGCCCGCCCGAGGCGTCACCGTCGCCCTGGTCGAGCAGCCCTGGCGGGTCGCGGGCAAGAAGGTCGCGCCCGCGCCGAAGACCCTCGACACCGGCTGGCGCGGCCTCTGGCCGGCCCTCGCCAAGCCCGGCCTGCCGGTGGTCGCCGGCGGCCGCAGCGCCGGCGCCCGGGTCGCCTGCCGCACCGGCGCCGAGCTCGGCGCCGCCGCCGTCCTCGCCCTGAGCTTCCCGCTCCACCCGCCGGGCAGGCCGGAGAGCTCCCGGGCCGCGGAACTCCTCTCGGCCGCGGCGGACCTCCCCACCCTCGTCGTCCAGGGCGGCAACGACCCCTTCGGCAAGCCCGCCGAGTTCCCGTCCGGAGGCACCTACGAACTCGTCGAGATCCCGTACGGCGACCACGGCTTCGCCGTCCCCCGGCGCGCCCCGCTCGACCAGGACGAGGCCGTCCGACGGATCGTCGGAGCCGTCGCCGACTGGCTCGCCGCACCGCGCTGAACCCCACCGCGGGCCCGGGAATGCCGGGGTCCGGGGCGCTGTTGTGGAGAGCGTCGGTGTGAGAAGCGAGAGAGGGAGTCCGTCGCATGGGTACGACCATCTGCCCGGAGCGGGCCAGGTCCGCGGAGCTCGACTGGACCGTGCTGCCCGCCCCCAAGGCCGCCCCCGTTCGGGCGGCGGGCGGAGCCGTTCCTCGTCTATCCTCCGAAACGAGCGGGTCCGGCACCGGCCCCGTCACCGCGCTGGAGGAGGTGGGTCCGGTCACTGGGACCGACACAGGGACCGACGACGGCCCCGAGGAGACGACCGAGGAGCGCAACGCGCGCTTCGAGCGGGACGCCCTCGGCTACCTCGACCAGATGTACTCCGCCGCGCTGCGGATGACGCGCAACCCCGCGGACGCCGAGGACCTGGTGCAGGAGACCTACGCGAAGGCGTACGGCTCCTTCCACCAGTTCCGCGAGGGCACCAACCTCAAGGCGTGGCTGTACCGCATCCTCACCAACACCTTCATCAACTCGTACCGCAAGAAGCAGCGCGAGCCCCAGCGCAGCGCCGCCGAGGAGATCGAGGACTGGCAGCTCGCCCGCGCCGAGTCGCACATGTCGACCGGACTGCGCTCCGCCGAGTCGCAGGCCCTCGACCACCTCCCCGACTCGGACGTGAAGGCCGCGCTCCAGGCGATCCCCGAGGAGTTCCGTATCGCGGTCTACCTCGCCGACGTCGAGGGCTTTGCCTACAAGGAGATCGCCGACATCATGGGGACCCCCATCGGTACGGTGATGTCCCGCCTGCACCGGGGCCGCCGCCAGCTCCGCGGCATGCTCGAGGACTACGCCCGCGAGCGCGGCCTCGTCCCCGCCGGCGCCGGAGAGTCGTCCAAGGATCTGAAAGGCGCGGACTCATGAGCTGCGGAGACCCGCACGAGACGGACTGCTCGGAAGTCCTCGACCACCTCTACGAGTTCCTCGACCGGGAGATGCCCGACGGCGAGTGCACCAAGTTCGAGGTGCACTTCGAGGAGTGCTCCCCGTGCCTGGAGAAGTACGGCCTGGAGCAGGCGGTGAAGAAGCTCGTCAAGCGCTGCTGCGGCAGCGACGAGGTCCCCACCGACCTGCGCGCCAAGGTCATGGGCCGGATCGACCTGATCCGCGCCGGACACGTGGTGCCCGACCAGGACGCGGTCGCGCCCGAGGCGCAGACGCCGCAGACGCCGGCCGTCCAGGAGTGACCGGACGCGTGTGCGGGCCCCCCGCCGCGCATCCGTCAGCTTGTATCACCCGATGGTAGGAATCGACGGCGGCCCGCCTTGAGCGGCCGCCGTCCTCGCTAGCGTGCACCGCGTGACGGTCGTGAAGCCCCTCCCGCGAACGGCCCGCGCGTACATCGTCTGCGCCGCCCTCGGCGCCGGAGCGTGCGCCCTGCCCGCGTTCCTCCCCCCGTCGCCCACCCCCTGGGCGACCGCCGGCCTCCTCGCCGCCCTGTACGCGCTCTGCGAGCTGCCCGCCCGCTGCCGCCTCCTCGGCCGCTCCGCCGGCGTCCCCGTCCGCGTGGGCACCGGCACCTTCTACCCGGTGCTCCTCGCCGCCGCCCTGCTGCTGTCGCCGGCCGCCGCCGCGCTCACCGCCCTCCCCGGCGGCCTCCTCGCCCGCGTCGACGAACCCCCCGCCCGCTGGCGCCGCACCTGGCGCGCCGCCGCCACCGCCCTCGCCGTCTGGGCCGCCGCCCACACCGCCGCCGCCCTCGGCGCCCCCGCCGCCGCGCTGCCCCACGCGCTCCTCCCCGCCCTCGGCGCCGCCCTCGTCTTCTGCATCGTCCTCACCGCCCTCGACGGCGGCATCCGCGCCACCGCCGACGGCCTCCCGCCCCGCACCGCCTGGCGCGGCCTCCTCGGCCGCGCCCTCGCCCCGCACCTCGTCCACGGCCTCGCCGGACTCATGATGGCCGTCCTCTGGCGCAGCCCCCACGGCCCCGCCGCCGCCCTCCTCGTCCTGCTCCCCATGTACCTCTCCTGCTGGGTCTTCGCCCAGTACCACCACGAGCGCGCCGCCCACCAGGCCACCATCCGCGCCCTCGTCCAGGCCGTCGACCTCAAGGACAGCTACACCCGCGGCCACAGTGAACGCGTCGGCCACGCCTCCGTCCTGATCGCCCGTGAGCTCGGCATGGACGGCGACCGGCTCGACACCGTCCGCTTCGCCGGCATCCTCCACGACGTCGGCAAGCTCGGCGTCCCCACCCGCGTCCTGCGCAAGGACGGCCCGCTCACCCCCGAGGAACGCCGGATCATCGAACTCCACCCCGAGTACGGCCACGAGATGGTCCGCGGCATCGGCTTCCTCGGCGAGGCCCGCGCCGCCGTCCTCCACCACCACGAGCGGATCGACGGCACCGGCTACCCCTACGGCCTGCGCGGCGAGGAGATCCCCGAATGCGCCCGGGTCGTCGCCGTCGCCGACGCCTTCGACGCCATGACCTCCACCCGCTCCTACAGCCGCGCCCGGCCCGTCGCCGCCGCCCTCGCAGAACTGGAGCGGTGCGCCGGCAGCCACTTCGACCCCCGGATGGTCGCCGCCCTGGCCCGCGCGCTCGACCGCTGGGGCTGGCGGCCCGCCGTGACCGCCGACGAGGCCGGTACGCAGGTGCCCGCGCCCCGTGCCCGGGGAGCGCTCGCGCCCCGGACCAGGGAGTCCGCATGAGACCGGGCGCCGTCACCGTCGGCGCCGTCCGCGCCGCCGCCCTCCTCCTCGGCGCGGCCGGCCTCGCCGCCACGCTCTGGCACGGCCTCGCCGAACCCGGCAACGCCCTCGCCTTCGGCACCCTCATCGCCCTCGGCGAGCTGGCCCGCCGGGACGCCCGCCCCGGCCCGTGGGCACCTCCCGTGCCCGCAGCGCCGCGGGGGAGGGAACCCGCCCCCGTCGCCGCGGCCGCCGCCCTCGCCTACGCCCTGCTCGGCGCCGACGCCGGCACCCCCACCACCCACGGGGTCCTCCAGATCACCGCCGTCGTCTGCGCCGGCGGCCTCGCCGGGATCGTGCCCCACATCGCCCGCGGCCGGGCGCGCGGCGGCGACCGGGGCCCCGACCCCGACCACCTCGCCCGCCGGGTCCTCACCGTCGGCTTCGCCGCCCTCTGCTTCCAGCCGCTCTACAACACCGGCGCCCTCACCGGTCACCTCGGCACCGGCGCCCCCTACGTCCTCTTCCTCCTCCTCGTCCTCGTCCTCACCGGCCTCTGCGACGCCGTCCTCGCCGCCCTGCTGCTCCGCGCCCGCACCGCCTACCCGTACGGCCCCCTCCTCCGCGACGAACTGCGCGGACTCCTCGGCATCGGCTCCGCCGTCTGCGCCACCGGCGTCGTCATGGCCCTCGGCGTCGCCGCCGCCGGACTCTGGGCGCTGCCCGTCCTCGCCGTGCCGCTGCTGCTCACCCAGGTCTCGTACCGCCGGTACGAGACCGTCCGTACCGTCAACCGGCAGACCATCGCCTCCCTCGCCCGGGCGACCGAGATCGCCGGCTGCACCCCTCCGGGCCACGCCCGCCGGGTCGCCGCCCTGGCCACCGCCGTCGGCCGCGAGCTGGGCCTCGGCGGCTCCGAGCTGACCGTGCTGGAGTACGCCGCCCTCATGCACGACATCGGCCAGCTCTCCCTCGTCGACCCCGTCCCCGGCGGCGCCACCGCGCCGCTGCCCGCCGAGGACCAGCGCCGGATCGCCCTGCTCGGCGGCGAGGTGGTCCGGATGACCGGCGCCCCCGCCGCCGTCGCCCACGTCGTCGAGCGGCAGGCCGACCCGTACCGCGAGCAACCGCTCCCGGCCCGGATCGTCCGCACGGTGAACGCCTACGACGACCTCGCGGGCGAGGGAGCCGGCGCCGCCCTGGAGGCCCTGGAGACGCTCAGGCTCGGCACCGCCCGCGACCACCACCCCGAGGTCGTGGCCGGCCTGGCCCGGGTCCTGGCCCGTGACGGACTGCCGGGGGTGACCTCCGTCCCCACGGGGTAACCGATGGGTAATGAGCGCGCGTCCGACCCGGCATGGTTGGATGCGAACAAGAGGGTGAAGCGACCGGCAGGCGGGAATCGTGAGGATCTTCGGGAAGGTACGGCATCGGCCCTCCGCCTCGTGGCGGCAGGCCACCGACCGCGCGTTCACGCTGATCGGCGACGGCCGGTACGAGGACGCGGGCGCGCTGCTCACGCGGGCGGCCGATCTGGAGCCCTGGCTCTCCGAGTCCTGGTTCAACCTCGCGCTGCTGCACAAGTTCCGGCACGACTGGGAGCAGGCCCGCGCCGCGGGACTGCGGGCCGTCGCGCTGCTCGACAAGGAGACCGGCGCCCCCGACTGGTGGAACGTCGGCATCGCCGCCACCGCCCTCCAGGACTGGCCGCTCGCCCGCCGTGCCTGGCAGGCGTACGGCCTGAAGGTGCCCGGCGCCTCCTCCGCCACCGGCGAGCCCGCCGGCATGGAACTCGGCAGCGCCGCCGTGCGGCTCTCGCCCGAGGGCGAGGCCGAGGTCGTCTGGGGCCGTCGGCTCGACCCGGCCCGCATCGAGGTCCTCTCCATCCCGCTGCCGTCCTCCGGCCGCCGCTGGGGCGAGGTCGTCCTCCACGACGGCGTCCCCAACGGCGAGCGGACCACCACCGCCGGCCCCTCCTACCCGGTCTTCGACGAGATCGAGCTGTGGGCGCCGTCCCCCGTCCCCACCTGGGTCGTCCTCCTGGAGGCCGCTACCGAGGCCGACCGGGACGCCCTGGAGCAGCTCGCCGCCGAAGCGGGCTTCGCCGCCGAGGACTGGTCCTCGTCGGTACGGCTCCTGTGCCGCGCCTGCTCCGAGTCGACCATGCCCAGCGCCGAGGGCGAGGGCGACCACGTCGACCCGCACGACCACAGTGAGCCCGGCCACCCCGGACCGCTCGGCCACCGCACGCCCGGCGAGCTGTGGGTGCCCGAGCGCGAGTGCGGCATCGCCGCCCCGGCCGACCTCGTCCGCGGACTCCTCGACGGCTGGGTCGCCGACAGCCCCGACAGCCGGGAATGGCGCGATCTCGAAGAGGTCTGCTGAGCCTTCCGCCCCGGCCCCGTAGGCTGTCCTCGACGGAATCGGGTTTTCAGGAAGGCGCGGCGGCACATGGCGCAGCAGGACACGGGCGAGCAGATCTTCACGGGCTACGCCCTGGACGACGACGGCTACATCGTGGACACCGAGGACTGCGAGGCGCGGGAGCTCGCCCACCGCGAGCGGGGCACCTCCCGTCCCATCACGGTCGTCGGCAACCCGGTGCTGCACCACGAGTGCGCGGACGTCACCGAGTTCGGCCCCGAACTGGCCGCCCTGGTCGACGACATGTTCGCCAGCCAGAAGACCGCCGAGGGCGTCGGCCTCGCCGCCAACCAGATCGGCGTCGGCCTCAAGGTCTTCGTCTACGACTGCCCCGACGACGACGGCGTCCGCCACACCGGCCACGTGGTCAACCCCGTGCTCCAGGAGCTGCCGGCCGACCGCCGCCACCTCGACGACTCCAACGAGGGCTGCCTCTCGGTCCCCACCGCCTACGCGGAGCTGGCCCGCCCGGACTTCGCCGAGGTCCACGGCCAGGACCTGCTGGGCAACCCCATCAAGGTCCGGGGCACCGGCTACTTCGCCCGCTGCCTCCAGCACGAGACGGACCACCTCTACGGCTTCCTCTACATCGACAAGCTCTCCAAGCGCGACCGCAAGGACGCGCTGCGCCAGATGGAAGAGGGCACCCCGCGCTACCCGGTCGTCGCCAACGACTGACCCTGCGCCGCCACGCCGAAGGGCCCCGCACTCCACGCGTGCGGGGCCCTTCGGCGTACGACCGACGACTCAGAAGTCCTCGTCCAGGTCGACCGTGCCCTCGACCGCCACCTGGTAGGCGGAGGGGCGGCGCTCGAAGAAGTTGGTGAGTTCCTGGACGCCCTGGAGCTCCATGAAGGAGAACGGGTTCTCGGAGCCGTAGACCGGGGCGAAGCCGAGGCGGACCAGGCGCTGGTCGGCGACGCACTGGAGGTACTCGCGCATGGACTCGGTGTTCATGCCGGGCAGACCGTCGCCGCACAGGTCGCGGCCGAACTGGAGCTCCGCCTCGACGGCCTCCTTCAGCATGTCCGTGACCTGCTGCCGCAGCTCGTCGTCGAAGAGCTCCGGCTCCTCCTCGCGGACCGTGTCCACGACCTCGAACGCGAAGTTCATGTGCATGGTCTCGTCACGGAACACCCAGTTGGTGCCGGTCGCCAGGCCGTGCAGCAGGCCGCGAGAGCGGAACCAGTACACGTAGGCGAAGGCCCCGTAGAAGAACAGGCCCTCGATGCAGGCGGCGAAGCAGATCAGGTTGAGGAGGAAGCGGCGGCGGTCCGCCCGCGTCTCCAGCCGGTCGATCTTCTCCACCGAGTCCATCCAGCGGAAGCAGAACTGCGCCTTCTCACGGATGGACGGGATGTTCTCCACCGCCGCGAACGCCGCCGCGCGGTCCTCCGGATCGGGCAGGTACGTGTCCAGGAGGGTCAGGTAGAACTGGACGTGCACGGCCTCCTCGAAGAGCTGGCGGCTCAGGTAGAGGCGCGCCTCCGGAGAGTTGATGTGCTTGTAGAGCGTCAGCACCAGGTTGTTCGCCACGATCGAGTCGCCGGTCGCGAAGAACGCGACGAGGCGGCCGATCATGTGCTGCTCGCCCGGGGTGAGCTTGGCGAGGTCGGCGACGTCCGAGTGGAGGTCGACCTCCTCGACGGTCCAGGTGTTCTTGATGGCGTCCCGGTAGCGCTCGTAGAAGTCGGGGTAGCGCATCGGGCGGAGCGTCAGCTCGAAGCCCGGGTCCAGGAGGTTGTGCGTACGGGTGGTCATCACTGGCAGGCCTCGCAGGACTCGGGGTTCTCCAGGGAGCAGGCGACCGCGTCGGGGTCGGCGACCTGCTGGACGGGGAGGGGGGCGGTGGTGGTCGCGGACGCCTGGGCGGCGCGGGCGATCCTCGTCGCCGGGCGCGAGCGCAGGTAGTACGTGGTCTTCAGGCCGCGCTTCCAGGCGTACGCGTACATCGACGACAGCTTGCCGATGGTCGGCGTCTCCATGAAGAGGTTCAGGGACTGGGACTGGTCGAGGAAGGGCGTGCGGTCCGCGGCCATGTCGATCAGGCCGCGCTGCGGGATCTCCCACGCCGTCCGGTACAGCTCGCGGACCTCGGCCGGCACCCAGGAGAAGCCCTGCACGGAGCCGTTGGACTCGCGCAGCGCCTCGCGGGTCTGCGCGTCCCAGACGCCGAGCCGCTTCAGCTCCTGGACGAGGTACGAGTTGACCTGGAGGAACTCGCCGGAGAGCGTCTCGCGCTTGAAGAGGTTGGAGACCTGCGGCTCGATGCACTCGTAGACGCCGGCGATCGAGGCGATGGTCGCCGTCGGGGCGATGGCGAGGAGGAGGGAGTTGCGCATGCCGACCGCGGCGATCCGCTCGCGCAGCGCCGCCCAGCGCTCCGGCCAGGCGAGCTCGACGTCGTAGTGGTCCGGGTGCAGCACGCCCCGGGCGGTACGGGTCCGCTCCCAGGCCGGCAGCGGGCCGCTGCGCTCCGCGAGGTCCGCGGAGGCCTCGTAGGCCGCCAGCATGATCCGCTCGGCGATCTTCGCGGACAGCGCCTTCGCCTCGGGGGAGTCGAAGGGCAGCCGCAGCTTGAAGAAGACGTCCTGGAGGCCCATCGCGCCCAGGCCCACCGGGCGCCACTCGGCGTTGGACCTCCCGGCCTGCTCGGTCGGGTAGAAGTTGATGTCGACGACCCGGTCGAGGAAGGTGACGGCGGTGCGGACCGTGTCGTCCAGGCGGGCCCAGTCGATGCCCTGGATCTCGGGGTGGACGAAGGCGCCCAGGTTGATCGAGCCGAGGTTGCAGACGGCCGTCTCGCCGTCGTTCGTCACCTCGATGATCTCGGTGCAGAGGTTGGAGGAGTGGACGACCGCGCCGGGCTCGGCGGTCTGGTTGGCCGTCCTGTTCGAGGCGTCCTTGAAGGTCATCCAGCCGTTGCCGGTCTGCGCCAGGGTCCGCATCATCCGGCCGTACAGGTCGCGGGCCGGGATCGTGCGGCGGGCCAGGCCCTTCGCCTCGGCGGCGCGGTAGGCGGCGTCGAACTCCTCGCCCCACAGGTCGACCAGCTCGGGGACGTCGGCGGGGGAGAAGAGCGACCACTCGGCGTCCGCGTTCACCCGGCGCATGAACTCGTCCGGGATCCAGTGGGCGAGGTTCAGGTTGTGGGTGCGGCGGGCGTCCTCGCCGGTGTTGTCGCGGAGCTCCAGGAACTCCTCGATGTCCGCGTGCCAGGTCTCCAGGTAGACGGCGGCGGCGCCCTTGCGGCGGCCGCCCTGGTTCACGGCGGCGACCGAGGCGTCCAGCGTCTTCAGGAAGGGCACGATGCCGTTGGAGTGGCCGTTGGTGCCGCGGATCAGCGAACCGCGCGAGCGGATCCGGGAGTACGACAGGCCGATGCCGCCGGCGTGCTTCGACAGGCGGGCGACCTGGTGGTAGCGGTCGTAGATCGAGTCCAGCTCGTCCTGCGGGGAGTCCAGGAGGTAGCAGGAGGACATCTGCGGGTGACGGGTGCCGGAGTTGAAGAGCGTGGGCGAGGACGGCAGGTAGTCCAGGCGGCTCATCAGGCCGTACAGCGCCGCCACCTCGTCCAGGGCGCGGACGCTGTCGTCCTCGGCGAGGCCCGCGGCGACCCGGAGCATGAAGTGCTGCGGGGTCTCGATGACCTTGCGGGTGATCGGGTGGCGCAGCAGGTAGCGCGAGTACAGGGTCCGCAGGCCGAAGTAGCCGAAGCGGTCGTCGGCGGCCGGGTCGACGAGCGCGTCCAGGCGGTCCGCGTGCAGGGCCGTGAAGGCGGCGGTGCGGTCGGCGATCAGGCCCTCGCGGTGGCCGGTGGCGACCGAGGCCGAGAAGGAGACGGCGCCCTGGGAGACGGCCTCCTCGGCGATGGTGCGGGTGAGCAGGCGGGCGGCGAGCCGGGAGTAGGCGGGGTCCTCGGAGATGAGTCCGGCCGCCGCCTCGGTGGCCAGTTCGCGCAGCTCCGCCTCGTCCGAGCCGGCGTGCCGGCCGCGCAGCGCGGCGGCGGCGACCCGGCCGGGGTCGGTGTCGGCGAGGTCGGCGGTGAGGTCGGTCAGGGTCCGCAGCAGTACGGTCCCGGGGCCGTCGGTCGCGGCGGCCTCGGCAGCTGACGGACCCGCAGGCGCGATGGTCACGTGGGGGCTCTCCCTCGCTCGGCCCGGGTCAGGGCGGCGGGAGGCGGGCGGGCAGGCCTCCGCACGCGCGGAAGCGCCCGCGTCCACCGGCCCATTCCGCGAGGCCCGGACGTCGTCGGCACCCGGAACGGACGGACCGGGCGCACCGTCGGCAGGTCATCGGACTCCCTCCGCACGAAAGCGCACGGAGTACACCGTTGCGGGACAGTTCCGGATTCGCACCGGATTCCCCTGCGGCGACAGCGAGGTCGAGCATACATGTGGGGGGCGCCCCTCTCGGCACCCCCCACATGTTGTGTCCCGTCGTTCAGATGTCCAGGGAGAACGCCCACAGGGGCGAAAGGCCGGGCACCGGGGACCAGTCCCGCTCGGGGACCCGGACGAAGCCCAGGCGGCGGTAGATCCGGTGGGCGGTCGTCATCCGGTCCTGGGTGGAGAGCACCAGCCGGACGCAGCCGTCGAGGGACCGCGCCCGGTCGACGCAGGTCCGCACGAGCGCCTCGCCGACGCCCCGGCCGCGGGCGGGGCGCGCCACCGCGAGGAGCCGGAACTCGGCCTCGCCGGGGCCGGCGATGTCCGCCCACTCCCCGCCGCCAGCCGTGAAGGTGACCGCGCCGAGTACCGTCCCGTCGTGGTCCGCGGCGACCAGCACCTCGGCCTCGGCGGCCCGCCGGGCGACGTCCCGCATCAGCGGGAGGTAGTCGTCGTCCTCCCCGAAGGTGAGGTGCCCGTCGTCGAGGTAGGCGCGGGCGGTGAGCTCGCCGACCTCCTCGTACTCCTCCGGCCGTACGGCCCTGATCGTGAAGTCCATGCCCGCAGTGTGCCGTGCTCAGCCGCCGACGCCCACCGAGTTGTCGGGCGCCCCGTCGCCGACCGGCGGCAGGTCACCGCGCTCCACCGGGCCGTCCGGCCCGGTGGACTTCGGCAGGACGGCGTCGAGTTCGGCGTCGTCGGCCCGGTGGGCCTTCGCGGCGGCCCGCTTCAGCAGGTCGCGGGGGACGGCGAGCGGGGCGGCGACCTCGACGCGCAGGCCGTTCTCGTTGCGCAGGTAGGCGTGCCGGTCGCCGGTGCGGCGGTACCAGCCGTCGCCCTCGGTCTCGCAGCCGTCGCCGTCCGGGGGGCCGGCCACGCACTCCTCGGCGCGGAAGGGCCGCCGTTCGGCGCTGAGCGTGACGCTGCCGCCGTCCTTGTTCACGTACACGATCCGGAAGCCGTCGTCGCCGGCGACGACGGCGGACTGGAGCGCCGGCGCGTAGCCCTCGGCCTCGGTGACGTAGACGTGCTCGACGCGGGTCTGGGCGTACCGGGCGCGGGCCTCCAGGGCGGCGCGGTCGGGGGCGGGCGGGTCGGCGGCCGTCACGGTGCCGCAGCCGGTGAGCGCGGCCAGGCCGACGGCGAGGAGGAGCAGCTGCGGGGGAGTGGTCCGCGGTCGCATGGGGGCCCTTCGGTGGTGGGGACGCGGCAGGCCGCCCGGCCTGGGAGGCGGGCGGCCTGCGGGAGGGGCGGGACGGCTCAGTGGCCGGCGCCGACCTTCGGGAGGGGACGGACGCCGGCGTCGCCGGCGTCGGCCGTGTAGTCCGACGGCGAGGTCTCGTCGACGCCCTCGGGGGCCTTGACGGCCTTGAGGACGAAGGTGAGGACGACCGTGACCACGACGTTGAGCACGAAGGCGGTGAGGCCGATGTAGCCGATCTCGCCGATGCCGGGGATCTCGGCGGAGGAGCCGCCGAAGTGCTTCTGCTTCGGCGTCGACACGTTGTACGCGGCGATCGTTCCGTACACCATGCCGACGGCCCAGCCGGCGAGCAGCGCCCAGCGGTGGAACCAGCGGGTGAACAGGCCGCCGACCAGGGCGGGGAAGGTCTGGAGGATCCAGATGCCGCCGAGGAGCTGGAAGTTGATGGCGACCGTCTTGTCCATGGTGAGGACGAAGGCGAGGGCGCCGACCTTCACCAGGAGGGACACCAGCTTGGAGACCTTGGTCTCCTGCTCGGGGGTGGCCTCGGGCTTGATGAAGTCCTTGTAGATGTTCCGGGTGAAGAGGTTGGCCGCGGCGATCGACATGATCGCGGCCGGCACGAGCGCGCCGATGCCGATGGCGGCGAAGGCCACGCCCGCGAACCAGGCGGGGAACATGTCCTCGAAGAGCTGCGGGATGGCGAGCTGGCCGTTCTGGACCTTGATCCCGGCGGCGATCGCCATGAAGCCGAGCAGCGCGAGCAGGCCCAGCATCAGCGAGTACAGCGGCAGGATCGTGGTGTTGCGGCGGATGACCTCGCGGCTCTTGGACGACAGGGTCGCCGTGATGGAGTGCGGGTACATGAAGAGCGCCAGCGCGGAGCCGAGGGCGAGCGTCGCGTACGTCCACTGTCCGGCCTCGCCGGGCACGAGCGCGCCGGCCTTGGCGGTGGTGAACTTCTCGTCGGCGGCGGCGAAGATCTCGCCGAAGCCGCCCAGCTTGATCGGGATGTAGATGATCGCCACCGCGATGACGATGTAGATCAGGGTGTCCTTGACGAAGGCGATGAGCGCCGGGGCGCGCAGACCCGAGGAGTAGGTGTACGCGGCGAGCACGCCGAAGGCGATGAGCAGCGGCAGGTCCTTGATGAACCAGTGGGTGTTCTCGCCGCCGCCGACGCCCATCACGTCCAGGACGGCCTGGATGCCGACGAGCTGGAGGGCGATGTACGGCATGGTGGCGAGGATGCCGGTGACCGCCACCGCGAGCGAGAGGCCCTTGGAGCCGAAGCGGCCGCGGACGAAGTCGGAGGTGGTGACGTAGCCGTGCTTGTGCGACACCGACCAGAGGCGCGGCAGGAAGGTGAAGATCAGTGGGTAGACCAGGATGGTGTAGGGGACGGCGAAGAATCCGGCCGCGCCCGCCGCGTAGATGGCCGCCGGGACGGCGACGAAGGTGTACGCGGTGTAGAGGTCTCCGCCGAGCAGGAACCAGGTCACCCAGGTGCCGAAGGAGCGGCCGCCCAGGCCCCATTCGTCGAGGCTGTTCTCGTTCTCCGCCTTCCGCCACTTCGCGGCGAGGAAGCCCATGACCGTGACGGCCAGGAAGAAGAACACGAACACGCCGAGCGCGACGCCGTTGACGTCCTTCATCGCTGCTCACCACCCGCACGGCCGTGACGGGCGCGCTGGTCGCGCTGCCAGAGCTTGTACGCGACGACGGTGAGCCCGGTCGCGATCAGCACCCACAGCATCTGGTACCAGTAGAAGAACGGGATGCCGGCGAGCTGGGGATCGACCTTCGCGTAGGAACCGACCCAGAGCATCGCCACGAACGGGGCGAAAAGACAGAGGGCGATGACGACCCTGGCCGGTGTGACGACCGGTTGTTTCCCGGTTCCGGTTTCTGACATGGTGAAAGAAGTCCCCTCGCTGATCACCGGCTGATGCCGTGGAAATCTAGGGGACCGTCCAGGCCTTGGGAACCCTGGTCCGAATAACGGACTTGTATCGGGAAGGACATTCGAGCGAAACCCGATGTCCTCCGAGTTCTGGCCGAAAGAGACGTACCCCGACACATCACACGGATGCGCCGGGGTACCGGTTCAGATCGATTTTCGGCCGTTCAGCCGTTCGGTCGCTGGAGCCTCGCGACGAACTTGTAGCGGTCGCCGCGGTAGACCGAGCGGACCCACTCCACCGGCTCGCCCTGGGCGTCCAGGGAGTGCCGGGAGAGCATCAGCATCGGCAGGCCGACGTCGGTGCCGAGCAATCCCGCCTCGCGCGGGGTGGCGAGGGAGGTCTCGATGGTCTCCTCGGCCTCGGCGAGGTGGACGTCGTAGACCTCGGCGAGCGCGGTGTAGAGCGAGGTGTACTTGACCAGCGAACGGCGCAGCGCGGGGAAGCGCTTGGCCGAGAGGTGGGTGGTCTCGATCGCCATCGGCTCGCCGTTCGCGAGGCGCAGGCGCTCGATCCGCAGCACCCGGCCGCCGGCCGTGATGTCGAGCAGTCCGGCGAGGGTGTCGTCGGCGGTGACGTAGCCGATGTCGAGGAGCTGCGAGGTGGGTTCGAGGCCCTGGGCGCGCATGTCCTCGGTGTACGAGGTCAGCTGGAGGGACTGGGAGACCTTGGGCTTCGCCACGAAGGTGCCCTTGCCCTGGATGCGCTCCAGGCGGCCCTCGACGACCAGCTCCTGGAGGGCCTGGCGCACGGTGGTGCGCGAGGTGTCGAACTCGGCCGCGAGCGTCCGCTCGGGCGGTACCGGGGTACCGGGCGGCAGGGTCTCCGTCATGTCGAGGAGGTGCCTTTTCAGCCGGTAGTACTTGGGCACGCGCGCGGTGCGGGTCGCCGCCCCGCCCTCTGTCTCCGTGCTGCCCGCCTCCGTGGCCATGGCCTGCCTTCCCGACTGTGCTGCTGCCGTCACCGGCTCCTCCGTCTGTCGCGGCTCACATGGTGGCACGGACCGGTCACGGGTCGTCGGCCTCCCTCAGGTGTCGGTCCGATAACGGACGCGACTGCCCTTCTTATACACCCTTGACACCCCTAAAGGTCTAGGCCAAGCTCCGGGTACTGGTCTAAACCATTAAAGGCCAGGTCCCAGCCCCACGAGCACTACCTGACGTATGTCTTCGCGCGGTGGGCAGGGGTTGCAGGCATCCCTGAGGAGGGTGGCGTGAAGCGCAAGCTCATCGCGGCGATCGGCGTCGCGGGCATGATGGTCTCTATTGCCGCGTGTGGTGGTTCCGACAGCGGTGACAAGAAGGACAAGGCCGAGGGCGGCGACAAGTCGCTCACCGTCTGGGTCATGGACGGTTCCGCTCCCAAGGAGTGGATCGACGGCGTCAACAAGGAGTTCGAGACCGCCCACCCCGGCGTCAAGGTCAACGTCGAGGTCCAGCAGTGGACCGACATCCAGACCAAGGTCACCACGGCCCTCTCCGAGGACACCCCGCCGGACGTCCTGGAGCTCGGCAACACCCAGACCACGGGCTACGCCGTCACCGGCGGCCTCGCCGACCTCACCGGTGAGAAGGACAAGCTCGGGTACAACAACTGGAGCAAGGGCATGCTGCCCTCGGCCGAGCTGGACGGCAAGCTCTACGCCGCTCCGTGGTGGGCCGCCAGCCGCGTCGTGATCTACGACAAGGCCGCCTTCAAGAAGGCCGGCGTCACCCCGCCGAAGACCCGCGACGAGTGGATCGACGGCCTGAAGAAGCTCAAGGCCTCCGACGCCAAGTCGCAGCCCATCTACCTCCCGGGCCAGAGCTGGTACGTCCTCGCCGGCTTCCTGTGGGACGAGGGCGGCGAGCTCGCGGTCAAGGACGGCGACAAGTGGAAGGGCGGCCTGGCCACCCCGCAGGCCGCCGCCGCCATGAACTTCTACAAGGAGCTGCAGTCCTTCTCGACCGCTCCGAAGGACAAGGACGAGGCCACCCCGCAGCAGTCCGTCGACGTCGTCCCCAAGGGCGGCGTCGCCTCCTGGATCGGTCTCGGCTGGGAGGCCGGCGGCGCGGTCGCCGCCATCGAGAAGGCCGGCAAGAAGGCCGACTTCGGCTACTTCCCGATCCCGGGCAAGACGGCCGACAAGCCGGGCTCCGTCTTCTTCGGCGGCTCGAACCTCGCCGTCGCCGAGCGCTCCAAGAACCAGGAGCTCGCGAAGGAGTGGCTGGCCTTCGTCACGAACAAGAAGCAGCTCCAGTCGTACGGCACCGCCAACAAGGGCGGCATCATCCCCGTCGACACCTCCGCGCAGGTCACCCCCGAGGCCGGCTCCTTCGCCGAGGCCATGGTGAAGGTCGCCGAGGTCGGTCGCATCACGCCGATCACCGGCGGCTGGGCGAACGTCGAGACCGAGCCCAACCCGATCAAGGGCTACATGACCAAGGTCCTGAAGGGCGAGGACCCGCAGAAGGCCGGCGAAGAGGCCGACAAGGTCATCGCCGAGCGCATCAACCAGCAGTGATCCCCCGGTGGCGTGGCCGGTTCCCCCCGGCCACGCCACCTGGGCGTCGCAGTGATGTGCGGCCCGTTCGCCCGGGCCGCGTCCCGGTGGGCGCGGGAGCCCCAGAACCGCGAGGAAGAAGACCATGACCGTGGACTCCCAGGGGACGGCGACCGCCGGTTCCCAGGACGCGCCCGGGAGGGCGGCAGGGAAGTCGCAGACTCCGCCACCCCCTTCCGGCGCGAAGGAAGCCCTTCAGCCCTCGCGCGGCAGGCGTTCGCTGCCCGGTGGGCTACTGCCGTACCTGCTCGTCACGCCCGCCCTGCTGTCCATGGCGGTGCTGCTGCTCTACCCCCTGATCAGCAACCTGATCCTCTCCTTCCAGTCGGTCAACCGGCGTGAGCTGATCCGCCGCGAGACACCCTGGGTCGGCTTCGACAACTACGCGGAGCTCCTCGGGAACTCCGAGTTCTGGACCGTCGTCCTCCGCTCGGTCGCCTTCACCGCCGCCAACGTGGCCCTGATCATGGCCATCGGCACCGGCATCGGCCTGCTGCTCAACCGCCTCGGCAAGAAGATGCGCCTGGTGCTCTCGCTCGCGCTCGCCTTCGCCTGGGCCATGCCGATCGTCGCCTCCGTCACCGTCTTCCAGTGGCTCTTCGACGAGCAGTTCGGCGTCGCCAACTGGGTGATGCGCACGCTCGGCTTCTCCGGCTACGACCAGCACAACTGGTTCGAGACCGGCTTCTCCGCCTTCGTGATCATCACGGCCCTCGTCGTCTGGGGCTCCGTCCCCTTCGTCGCCCTCAACATGTACGCCGGCCTCACCACGGTGGGCAGCGAGCTCTACGAGGCGGCCCGCATGGACGGCGCGAGCGGCTGGCGGACCTTCTGGTCCGTCGTCTTCCCGAACCTGAAGCCCTTCTTCATGATCACCACCTTCCTGGAGATCATCTGGGTCTTCAAGGCGTTCACCCAGGTCTACGCCATGAACGAGGGCGGCCCCGACCGCGCCACCGAGACCCTTCCCGTCTTCGCGTACATCGAAGGCATGAGCCAGCAGCACTACGGCGTCGCGGCGGCCATCTCGATCCTCACCATCGTGATGCTCCTCGTGGCCATGTCCTTCTACTTCCGCCTGATCCTGAAGCAGGAGGACGAGCAGTGAGCACCACCGCACAGACCCCCGAGGCCCCGGCCCCGCAGAAGCTGCGCACCCGCAAGCCGCTGACCGTCGGAGTCGTCGCGAAGAACGCCGCCGCGCTCGTCCTGGCCGTGATCTTCGTCTTCCCGGTCTACTGGATGTTCTCGTCCTCGCTGAAGCCGCAGAGCGAGATCCTCAGCAAGGACCCGGTCTTCTTCTTCACGCCCACCTTCGAGAACTACGGCACCGCCACCGGCGTCGACCTCTTCTGGACGTACGTCACCAACAGCCTGATCGTCACGGTCGGCGCCGTCCTCCTGGCCCTGCTCGTCGCCCTCGCCGCGAGCTTCGCGATCGCCCGCATGAAGTTCAAGGGCCGCAAGGGCATCGTCCTCGTCGTGATGATGGCCCAGATGGCCCCCTGGGAGGTCATGGTCATCGCGATGTACATGATCGCCCGCGACAACGAGATGCTGAACAGCATCCCGCTGCTCACCGCGATCTACTTCGTGATGGTCCTGCCCTTCACCATCTGGACCCTGCGCGGCTTCATCGCCGCGGTCCCGGTGGAACTGGAGGAGGCCGCCCAGATCGACGGCTGCACCCGCGGCCAGGCCTTCCGCAAGGTCATCTTCCCGCTGCTCGCCCCGGGACTGATGTCCACCTCGCTCTTCGGCTTCATCACGGCCTGGAACGAGTTCGCCATGGTCCTCGTGCTCAACAAGGACAAGACGAACCAGACCCTGACGCTCTGGCTCACCCAGTTCCAGACCGCGTTCGGCGACGACTGGGGCGCCACCATGGCCGCCTCCACGCTCTTCGCCCTCCCCGTCCTCATCGTCTTCCTCTTCCTCCAGCGCAAGGCCGTCGGCGGCATGACCGCCGGCGCGGTGAAGGGATAACGGCGCCCCATGACCACACTGGTACACGGCTCGGACACGCTGACCCGTGACGCGCTCACGGTGCTCCAGCCCGGCTTCGTCGGCACCACCGCCCCCGACTGGCTGCTCCGCCGCATCGGCGAGGGCCTGTCGTCCGTCGGCCTCTTCGGGCGCAACGTCGCGGACCCCGAGCAGCTCGCCCGGCTCACCGCGCGGCTGCGCGCCGAGCGGGACGACGTCCTCGTCGCCATCGACGAGGAGGGCGGCGACGTCACCCGCCTGGAGGTCAACGAGGGTTCGTCCTTCCCGGGCAACTACGCCCTGGGCCGGGTCGACGACGTCGAGCTGACCCGGGCCGTCGCCCGCGAACTCGGCCGCCGGCTCGTCGCCTGCGGGATCGACCTCAACTGGGCCCCCTCGGCCGACGTCAACTCCGACGCCGAGAACCCGGTCATCGGCGTCCGTTCCTTCGGACCCGACCCGGACCTGGTCGCCCGGCACACCGTGGCGTACGTCGACGGCCTCCAGGCCGTCGGGGTCGCCGCCTGCACCAAGCACTTCCCCGGCCACGGCGACACCAACGTCGACTCGCACGACGCGCTGCCCCGGATCGATGTGGATCTCGCCACACTGCACGCCCGTGAGCTGGTGCCTTTCCGGGCGGCCGTCGCCGCGGGTACCAAAGCCGTCATGAGCGCGCATATCCTGCTCTCCGCGCTCGACACCGAACGTCCGGCCACCCTGAGCCCGCAGATCCTCACCGGTCTGCTCCGCCAGGAGCTGGGCTTCGACGGCCTGATCGTCACCGACGGCATGGAGATGCAGGCCGTCGCGGCGACGTACGGCATCGAGCGCGGATCCGTCCTCGCCATCGCCGCGGGCGCCGACGCCATCTGCGTCGGCGGCGGGCTGTGCGACGAGGACACCGTCCTGCGGCTGCGCGACGCGCTGGTCTCCGCGGTACGGGCCGGTGAACTGCCCGAGGAGCGGCTGGCCGACGCCGCGGCGCGCGTGCGCGCCCTGGCGGCCTGGACCCAGGCGCACCGGGCGAGGGGGGCTGGATCGGTGCCGGGCGCGGCAGTGCAGGAGGGGACCGCGCCCGGCGCCGACATCGGACTCGTGGCGGCCCGCAGGGCCCTGCGGATCACCAGGGGGAACGGGCTCTACACCCCCGTGTCGCGCGCTCCCTTCGTCGCCTCCTTCACCCCGGTCGCCAACTTCGCGGTCGGCGACGAGACCCCGTGGGGCGTCGCGGCCGAGCTGGACCGGCTGCTGCCGGGCACCCGCTCCGGCTCCTTCGGCGCCGAGGCCACGGTCGACTCCGTGCTCGCGGCGGCGGGGGAGCGGCGGATCGTCGCGGTCGTCCGCGACCTCCACCGCCACCCGTGGATGACGGCGGCCCTGGACGGCCTGGTCGCCACCCGCCCGGACACGGTCGTCGTCGAGATGGGCCTCGACGAGGCGGAGCCGCGCGGTGCCCTGCACATCGCCACGTACGGCGCCGCCCGGGTCTGCGGTCGCGCGGCGGCCGAGGCCGTGGTCGGCACCGGCGCCTGAGGCACGCACGGCGAGGGGCCCGGCACCTGATCCAGGTGCCGGGCCCCTCGGCGTCTGCCGGTGAGTGGTCCGGGGATCAGATGCCCTGCCAGGAGGGCTTGCTCGCGTACGTGTGGCGGAAGTAGTCGGCGAGCTTCAGCTTGGAGGCGGCGGCCTCGTCCACGACCACCGTGGCGTGCGGGTGGAGCTGGAGCGCGGAGGCCGGCACGACCGCCGCGACGGGGCCCTCGACGGTCTGCGCGACGGCATCGGCCTTGCCCTCGCCGGTGGCGAGCAGCACCAGGTGACGGGCCTCCAGGATGGTGCCGATGCCCTGGGTGATGACGTGGTGCGGGACCTGCTCGATGTCGTCGTCGAAGAAGCGGGCGTTGTCCACCCGGGTCTGCTCGGTGAGCGTCTTGATCCGGGTGCGGGAGGCGAGCGAGGAGCAGGGCTCGTTGAAGCCGATGTGGCCGTCGGTGCCGATGCCGAGGATCTGGAGGTCCACCCCGCCGGCGTCGACCAGCGCCTTGTCGTACGCCTCGCAGGCCGCCTGGACGTCCTTGGCGGAACCGTCGGGGCCCATGAAGTGGTCGTGGGGGAGCCCGAGCGGCTCGACGACCTGGCGCAGCACGGTCGAGCGGTACGACTCCGGGTGCCCCGCCGGCAGCCCGACGTACTCGTCCAGCTGGGCGATGCGGGCCCGGGAGGCGTCCACGGCGCCGGCCCGGACCTGGGAGATCAGGGCGTCGTAGATCGGGATCGGGGTCGAGCCCGTGGCCACGCCGAGCAGCGCGTCGGGCTTGCGGCGCAGGAGGTCGGCGATGCCGTCCGCGATGAGCTCTCCGCCCGCCTTGGCGTCCTTGACGATGACAACTTCCACGCTGTGCCTGCCGATCTGGTGAGGGGCTAGGGAGGGGCCGTGTGGTATAGACCAATCAAGGACCCAATCTAGCAGAGGGAGGCCCGCCTCCTCATGCCGTTCCGCACCCCGGACGGCCCGCGCCTCCCGGCCCCTCCATCGTCATCCGCCCGCCACACCCCAGCCACTCGGACCCCACGCTCACCCCCCTCGCCTACGCCTCCTGGTGTGGCCGCCGCGCCCCGCCGCCACGGCCCCTCGCGTACGCCTCCTCGTACGTCTCCTGGTGCGGCTGCCACGCCTCGCCGCCGCGTCCCTCGCCTACCCCCTGGTGCGGCCGCCCCGTCCCGCCGCCGAGCATCGTGACCGCGTCCCGGGGTCCTTCCCCCACGCTCCCGCCGGGGCGGCCCGACCCCCGTCCGGGCCGCCCCGGCTCGCCGCCGCCTCAGGTCAGCGAACCGCCCGTCGCGTCGATCCACGACCCGGTCACCCAGCGGGCGTCGTCCGAGGCGAGGAAGGCCACCACGTCGGCTATGTCGGCGGTGCTCCCGATCCGGCCCAGCGCCGAGTACGCCGCCACCCGCGCCTGGGCCTCCTCGTCGCCCTCCAGCCAGGCCGTGTTGTCGGTGGCCACGACGCCCGGCGCCACCGAGTTGACCGTGATCCCGCGGGGGCCCAGCAGCTTCGACAGATCGCGGGTGAAGACGTCCAGCGCCGCCTTCGACATCGAGTACGCGATCAGGTCCGGCATCAGCGCCGTCCTGCTCAGCCCCGTCGACACGTTCACGATCCGGCCGCCGTCGCGCAGCCGCTCCGCGCCCGACCGCACCAGGAAGAACGGCGCCTTCGCGTTCACCGCGAAGATCCGGTCGTACTCCGCCTCCTCGATGGAGGCGAAGGGGCTCGACGCTCCGATCCCCGCGTTGTTCACGAGGATGTCCAGCCCATCGGCCCGTGCGTCGAAGGCCGCCCACAGCGCCTCGACGTCCCCCGGCACCCCCAGCTCCTGGCCGATCGCGAAGGCCTCGCCGCCGGCCGCCTCGATCGCGGCGACCGTCTCCTTGGCCGCCGCCTCGTTCCTCCCGTAGTGGACCGCGACCCGCGCCCCGTCCCGGCCCAGCCGCTCGGCGATCCCGCGCCCGATGCCCCGGCTCGCGCCCGTGACCAGTGCCGTCCTGCCCGTGAGCACGCCCATGGCGACGCCCCCCTCATTTACTAGCGGTCGTTACAGAAAGACCGTACCCCACGATCCGTAACGCGCGCTATAGAATTCACCCCATGGCGACGAAACAGCGAGGCCGCCCCCGCTCCTTCGACCGGCCGACGGCCCTGGAGCAGGCGACGATGGCCTTCTGGGAGCACGGCTACGAGACGACCTCGGTCTCCGACCTCACCCGGGCCATGGGCATCAGCGCCCCGAGCCTCTACGCGGCCTTCGGCGACAAGCGGACCCTCTTCGAGGAGGTCGTGGCGGCCTACACGCTCTCGCACGGCGCCTTCGGCACCCGCGCCTTCGAGGAGGAGCCGACCGCCCGCGAGGCCGTCGCGCGCATGCTCCGGGAGGCCGCCGTCGCCTACACGGAGCCGGGCCACCCGCCGGGCTGCCTGGTGATCTCCGCCGCCGTCAACTGCTCCACCCCGGAGGTGGAGGAGGCCCTGCGGGACCGGCGCAACGCGAATCTGGCAGCCATCGAGAAGCGGATCCGCCGGGACGTGGAGGCCGGCGCGCTGCCCGCCGACACCGACCCCGGCACTCTCGCCCGCCTGAGCGGCGCCGTGCTCCAGGGCATGTCCGTGCAGGCCCGCGACGGGGCGACGGAGGAGGAGCTGGCGGCGGTGGCCGAGGCGGCGATGAGATTCTGGCCCCGGTCGGAGCCGCGGGCCGGGGCGCGAGGTCCGAGGTGACGGGCCGCGGCTCAAGACCCTAGAGCCGGCCGGCAGGCCCGAGGCCCAGTCGGCAGACCCGAGGTCCGGCCTTCCCGGCCGGCCTGAGGCCCACTGCCAACCGCAACCGCAACCGCAACCGCAACCGCAACCGCGCACCGCCCGCGGCCCACCGCCCCGGCGCCCCGACCCCGGAAAAGACCGCGGGCCGCGGCGCCCGGCGGGACCCTCAACCCGCCCGGCACCGCAGCCCGGGTGTGCTCGGCCGGGGGTGTGCGGTCCCGCGGCCGTGATGGGAGGTCTCGACGCAGTCAGGGCAGAGAGCGTCGGGAACCTCGTCCATCCTCCTGTGCGGGGAGGATGGAGGCTGTATGAAGTTCGATGCGTTCATTGTGGACTAGACCATTCTTGTCTGTCCATCCGCCTGAACGCAGTCTTTCCGGGGCCATCCTCCAACACGAAGCCCCGAAGAGCCAGGTTCACCGCCCGTTAATTCCGCGGGTACGCTCGCACCGTGCCCTCCATGAACGACCTCGTCCGCCAGCACACCGCCCTGAGCGACTCCGATCTGGAGTGGCTCCACCTGCTGGTGTCGGAGTGGCAGCTGCTCTCCGACCTCTCCTTCGCCGACCTCGTCCTGTGGGTCCCCACCCTCGACGGCACCCGGTACGTCTCCGTCGCCCAGATGCGGCCCAACACGGGCCCCACCTCCTACCAGGACGACATGGTCGGGCACCTGGTCCCGCGCGGCCGCCGCCCCCTGCTGGACGCCGCCCTCGACGAGGGCCGGATCGTCCGCGAGGGCGACCCCGAGTGGCGCGAGGAGGTCCCGGTCCGGGTCGAGTCCATCCCGGTGCGCCGCGACGGCAGGGTCCTCGGCGTGATCGCCCGGAACACCAACCTGCTGACCGTCCGCACCCCCTCCCGGCTGGAGCTCACCTACCTCCAGTCGGCCTCCGACCTCGCCCAGATGATCGCGGCCGGCTCCTTCCCCTACCCCGGCGAGCAGTCCGACATGGACTCGCTGCCGCGGGCCGGCGACGGCCTGGTCCGCCTGGACGCCGACGGCATGGTCCAGTACGCCTCGCCCAACGCCCTCTCCGCCTACCACCGGCTCGGCCTCGCCGCCGATCTGGTCGGCCAGCACCTCGGCCAGATCACCGCCGAACTGGCCCCCTCCCGCGGCCCGGTCGACGAGGCGCTGGTCAAACTCGCCTCCGGCTACGCCCCGAGGAACTTCGAGGTGGAGGGCAGCGGCGGGGTCATCCAGCTGCGCTCCATCCCGCTCAAGCCCAAGGGCAGCCGGATCGGCTCCCTCGTCCTCCTCCGGGACGTCACCGAACTCCGTCGGCGCGAGCGCGAGTTGATCACCAAGGACGCCACCATCCGGGAGATCCACCACCGGGTGAAGAACAACCTCCAGACGGTGGCCGCCCTGTTGCGGCTCCAGGCCCGCCGGATGGATTCCGACCGCGGCCGGGAGGCGCTCAACGAGGCGGTCCGCCGCGTCGGTTCGATCGCCATCGTCCACGAGACGCTGTCCCAGAACCTGGACGAGCGGGTGGAGTTCGACGAGATCGCCGACCGGGTCATCGCGATGGTCGCCGAGATCTCCCCGGGCAAGGTCACCTGCCGGCGCAACGGCCGCTTCGGCATCCTGGACGCCGAGGTCGCCACGCCGCTCTCCATGGTGCTCACCGAGATCCTGCAGAACGCCCTGGAGCACGCCTTCGCCCCCGGCGAGCACGGCACGGTCGAGGTCAGCGCGGTCCGCGGCGAGCCCCGCCCCGACTCCCGCCTCCTCATCACCGTCCGCGACGACGGCCGGGGCCTGCCCGAGGGCTTCGACCCGCAGACGGCCGGCAATCTGGGGCTGCAGATCGTACGCACCCTGGTGGAGGGGGAGTTGGGCGGCACGTTCGACATGCGGCCCGGCGGCGAGGGCGGCACCAAGGTGGTCCTGGACATCCCGGTGCGCCCGCAGAAGTGAACTGCCCCCGTGGTCCGTACCTTTGACCGCGCACAGCAGCGAGCCCCGGACCGAAGTGAATCGGTCCGGGGCTCGAATGCTGTGGGGTACTGCTTACTGCTGCGCGCTGCGGCTCGGGGGGCGGTGAATGCGTACACGGTGTACGCGCCGCGTGCCTCAGGCTGTGCAGGTGGCTCAGGCGCTGGCGTTGCGCGCCCGGTTGCGGGCGGCGCGGCGCTTCATCGCGCGGCGCTCGTCCTCGCTGAGGCCACCCCAGACGCCGGAGTCCTGGCCGGACTCGAGCGCCCACTGCAGGCACTGCTCCATGACGGGGCAGCGGCGGCAGACGGCCTTGGCTTCCTCGATCTGCAGCAGCGCAGGACCGGTGTTGCCGATGGGGAAGAACAGCTCGGGGTCTTCCTCACGACAAACGGCGTTGTGACGCCAGTCCATGGCTGCTACCTCTCTTGGTTATTACGTGCAAGTTGCTTGTGAATGTGAACGCTTTCACGAATCCCTCAACAAGTGAAGGGCCGACTGCCGGATGAACCGGTGTGGTCCGTGATTTGAGGAGGGGTTCTGGCTCTCAGTGGAGGCCGGTCTTGCGGGCCGTCCCGATCGCCAAGAAGAGACTCGCAAACCTCGGCAGCGGATACAACCCCTTCTGGAAAGTTTTTTTTGATTCCTCGGTGTCGGCTAGGTCACAGCCGTACTTCTAAGGGGTGGATGCGCGCCTAAACGTTCGAGTGCAAGGACTTTGGGCCCTTCCACTCACACAATCACACGCAGTGCACGGCGAACGCCTGTGAACGTCACGCTCGTACGCAGTCCGAGGTGGTCTCCGTCCATCTGGAGCGGGAGGGGAACCTTCGAATGCAAGGTGAAGTCGGTCAGGTCGTGCAGGGTCGTCGCATGCTTGCCGCGGGGGCCCCGTTCGGGGCTGGAAGTGAGCAGCTGGGTGGCGTAGCGGGCCACCGCCGGGGTGGAGAGCCGGCTCAGTCCGAGCACGTCGAGCGCGGTCTCGAAGGACGCCTCCGGGGACGCGTACACCGGGCGATTGCCCAGGTAGGTCCAGGGGGAGGTGTTGCAGATTATGGAGAGGACCAGATCCTCGACCGGCTCGGCGCCGGGCCGCTCCAGGGTGATCGTCCCGTGCCGCCGGTTCGGTTCCTCCAGGAACTGGCGGAACACCTGGCGCAGATACAGCGCGTGCGTGGACCGTTTCCCGCGCTCGCGCTGTTGTTCGACACGGCCGATCACGCTCGCGTCGAAGCCGAGACCCGCGCAGAAGGTGAACCAGCGGGCCGGCACCTCCTCGTCCGGGGTGCCCGGCGTCCCCGAGGCGAGACCCAGGCTCACCGTCCGGGCGCTCCGCTCGCGCAGCGCGTCGAGGAGGGCGCCGGTCGCCTCCACGGCGTCGTTCGGCAGTCCGAGCGCGCGGGCGAAGACATTGGTCGAGCCGCCCGGCACCACCGCCAGGCCCGGCAGCCGGTCCGGATCGGGCCCGCCGTGCAGCAGGCCGTTCACGACCTCGTTGACCGTGCCGTCGCCGCCGAGCGCCACGACCAGGTCGATCTCGCCCGACTCGGCGGCCCGCCGTCCGAGGTCCCGGGCGTGCCCGCGGTACTCGGTGCTGACGGCCTCCAGCTTCATCTCGCTCGCCAGCGCGTGGATCAGCACGTCACGGGTGCGGGCACTGGTGGTGGTGGCTGCCGGGTTGACCACGAGAAGTGCGCGCATGACCGCCAGCGTACCTACCCGGTGGTACCGATCCCACTCCCGCCCGGTCCCCGGACACCCCCGCCCGCCCCGTACGCTGCCTTGCATGAGCAGTACGGAGCAGACCCCCCGTCCCTCCCGCCTGGCCGCCGCCGCGGGCGTGGCCCTCGTCGAGGCCCTCGGGCTCCTCGCCGGCGGCGTCTACATGCTGGTGCGGACGCTGACCGACGGTGGGGACCTCACCGGCGGGGCGACCGGCGCGGTGACGATGATCGCGCTCGGACTGATCCCGCTCGCCGCCGCCCGGGGCCTGTGGAGGATGCGCTCCTGGAGCCGGGGCCCGGCCGTCATCACCCAGATCCTCGCCCTGCCCGTCGCCTGGCAGATGCTCCAGTCCGAGGGCGTGATCCCGTACGGGATCGTGCTCGCCGGCCTCGCCGTGACCGGGCTCGTCCTCCTGGTGAACCCGGCCACGACCGAGGCGCTCGGCATCCGGCGCCCCGGCCAGGACGCCTCCTGAGCCTCACTCCTCCACGAGGAGCTTCTCCCGGAGCTGCGCCAGGGTCCTGGCGAGCAGCCGGGAGACGTGCATCTGCGAGATGCCGACCTCCTGGGCGATCTGCGACTGGGTCATGTTCCCGAAGAAGCGAAGGAGCAGGATCCGCTTCTCCCGGGGCGGCAGGCCCTCCAGGAGCGGCTTGAGCGACTCCCGGTACTCGACCCCCTCCAGGGCCTCGTCCTCCGCGCCCAGCGTGTCCGCGACCGCCGGCGACTCGTCGTCGGTGTCGGGGACGTCCAGGGAGAGCGTCGAGTAGGCGTTGGCCGACTCCAGGCCCTCCAGGACCTCCTCCTCGGAGATCCCGAGCCGCTCGGCCAGCTCGTGCACGGTCGGCGAGCGCCCGTGCTGCTGGGACAGCTCCGCCGTCGCCGTCGTCAGCGAGAGCCGCAGTTCCTGGAGGCGGCGGGGGACCCGTACCGCCCATCCCTTGTCGCGGAAGTGGCGCTTGATCTCGCCGACCACCGTCGGCGTCGCGTACGTGGAGAACTCCACGCCCCGCTCCGGGTCGAAGCGGTCGACGGACTTGATCAGGCCGATCGTCGCCACCTGCGTCAGGTCGTCCAGCGGCTCGCCGCGGTTGCGGAAGCGCCGTGCCAGGTGCTCGACCAGCGGCAGGTGCATCCGCACCAGGCGATTGCGGAGCTCGGCCTTCTCCGGGGACCCCTCGGGCAGCGACCGCAGCTCCACGAAGAGCGCACGGGCGCCGCTGCGGTCCTGCGGGTGGTGACCCCGTACCGCCTCGTCACCCTCGGTCACGACCGCTTCCGGGAGCGCCGCCCCGGGGAGCGGTCCGTCCGACGGCGCCCCGTCCGTGGGCGTGCCCTCCGGGGGCGGGGCCGGTGCCGGGGGAGCCTCGTCGTGCTGCTGCTCGTGCTCGCTCATCTGGTCCGCCTGCTGCTCCGTAGCGACCTCGTGCGGCCCTGCCGCCTGCTGGCCGGGGATGCCGGCCGTCGCGTCCCCGCTCCTCACGCCGGGCCTGGCCCCGCGCCGCGCTGTTTGTACAGGCTGATCGAGACCGTGTTGTCGTCCGCGACCGAGGACTCGACCTTGCCGGCCAGCGCCGACAGCACCGTCCAGGCGAAGGTGTCCCGCTCGGGGGCCCGGCCGTCCGTCGTCGGCGCGGACACGGTCACGTCGAGGGAGTCGTCCACGAGCCGGAAGACGCAGCTCAGGACCGAGCCGGGCACCGCCTGCTGGAGCAGGATCGCGCACGCCTCGTCCACCGCGATCCGCAAGTCCTCGATCTCGTCGAGGGTGAAGTCCAAGCGCGCCGCGAGGCCGGCCGTGGCCGTACGCAGCACGGACAGATAGGCACCCGCAGCGGGCAGCCGGACTTCCACGAAGTCCTGGGTCCCGGGCTCGCCTGCGATCTGGGACACCCTCACCTCCAAGGTGGCACAAGCTCAATCGGGGTCCGGGGGGAGAGACCCCCGGACCTGCGGTCACGCAGGGCTGCGCGGTCCGCGGTGACGCTATCGCGATCCATCCTGCCGTGTCGCCGCAGGCCCCCGGGCCCCCGATCCCGGCCCGTCACTCATGGTAGGCCCATGGGCGCGGACCGTGGCCAGGGGTGTGCGGGGCCGAAATGCAACGGTGACCGGCGGAGGGGTGACGTACCCAACGGCCCGCCCCTCGAACCGCCCCGTCCCCAAGAGACCGTCCCTTCCTCGCGGGACCGACCCGGGCCCGGGGCCCGGGTCGGGGCGGCGGGACCGTCCGCCGCCCGCGGTACCGTCCGGGGACGGCGGCACCCACGGCCGCCCGCGGGACCCTCCCGGGGTGGCCGGAGGCCTCAGACCAGCGCCTCGTCCACGAAGCACCAGCGCCAGGCCTCGCCCGGCTCGAAGGTCCGCATCACCGGGTGCCCCGTCGCGTCGAAGTGCCCGGTCGCGTGCCGCCCCTGCGACGAGTCGCAGCAGCCCACGTGCCCGCAGGTCAGGCAGAGTCGCAGCTGCACCGGGCTCGTCCCGTCGGCCAGGCACTCGGGGCAGGTCTCGTGGAGCGGGGCCGGCTCGGGGCGCGGCATGTCTGCTACGTGCGGGCACTCGATCATGATGGCCAGGGTACGTGGCGGACGCCCCGGACCGGAGGGCCCGACGGGTCCCGCACCGGCCGGCGCACGGGACCGGCGCGTACCGGACGAACGGCGACACGGGACGGTGGAGGGGCGGCATGGACGCACTGCGACTGGTGGCACTGGTGGCGGCGAGCGCGGCGGTGGCGGGGCTCGCCCGCCGCACCCCCGTACCCGCCCCGCTCCTCCTCGTGGCGGTCGGTCTGGCCGCCTCGTACGTCCCCGGCGTCCCCGACTACACCCTCGACCCGCACATCGTGCTGCCGCTGATCCTGCCGCCGCTGCTCTACACGGCCGCCGTCGAGTCCTCCTACCTGGACCTGCGGGCCAACATCCGGCCGGTGGCGCTGCTCTCCGTCGGATACGTCCTCTTCGCCACCGTGGCCGTCGGCTGGCTCGCGTACGTCCTCGTCCCCGACCTGCCGCTCACCGCGGCGCTCGTCCTCGGCGCCGTGATCGCCCCGCCGGACGCGGTGGCCGCCACCGCCATCGCCCGCCGGCTCGGCCTGCCGCACCGGATCACCACGATCCTCCAGGGCGAGTCCCTGGTGAACGACGCGACCGCCATCACCGCCTTCAAGGTCGCCCTCGCCGCCGCCGTCGGCGAGGGCGTCAGCTGGGCCGGCGGGCTCGGCGAGTTCGCCCTCGCCGCGGTCGGCGGCGTCGGCGTGGGCCTGGTCCTCATGGTGCCGATCCACTGGCTGCGGACCCGGCTCACCGAACCGCTGCTCCAGAACACCCTCTCCCTGCTCATCCCCTTCATCGCCTACGCGGCGGCCGAGGAGGTGCACGCCTCCGGGGTGCTCGCCGTCGTCGTGGTCGGCCTCTTCCTCGGGCACAAGGCGTGGAAGGTCGACTTCGCCACCCGCCTCCAGGAGGAGGCCGTGTGGAAGATGGTCGCCTTCGTCCTGGAGTCGGCCGTCTTCGCCCTCATCGGCCTCCAGCTGCCCTACGTCGTCCAGGGCCTCGGCCCGTACGGCGTCGGGGAAGCGCTCTGGTACGCCTTCGGGGTCTTCGTCTTCGTGGTCGTGGTCCGCTTCGTCTGGGTCTTCCCCGCCACCTTCCTGCCCCGCCGGTTCTCCGCCAAGGTCCGGGAGCGCGAGCCCGGTGTCGACTGGAAGGCGCCGGTGGTGGTCGGCTGGGCGGGCATGCGCGGGGTGGTCTCCCTCGCCATCGCCTTCTCCATCCCGGTCGTCACGGACGGCGTCGAGTTCCCCGCCCGCAACCTCGTCCTCTTCCTCACCTTCACCACCGTCATCTCCACCCTCGTCGTCCAGGGACTCACCCTGCCCCCGCTGATCCGGGCCCTGAAGCTGCCCGGCCGTGACCGCTACCAGGAGACGCTGGCCGAGGCACAGGCCCAGAGCGAGGCCTCCCGCGCCGCCGAGGCCCGCCTCGACGAACTCCTCGCGGACGAGCGCAACACCCTGCCCGGCCCGCTCGCCGACCGCCTCCGCACGGTCCTGGAGCGCCGCCGCAACAGCGTCTGGGAGCGGCTCGGTGCGGTCAGCGAGCTCACCGGCGAGACCGCCGACGACACCTATCGCCGCCTCTCGCGCGAGATGATCGAGGCCGAGCGGGAGGTCTTCGTCCGACTCCGCGACGAGCGCCGCATCGACGACGAGATGATGCGCACCCTGCTGCGCCGCCTCGACCTGGAGGAGGCCGCCGCCTACCGCGAGGAGCTCGGCTGATCCCCGGGCCCGGGGCCGCCCGTGACCACCGCCGCGACCCTGCTCCCGGGCGGGAAGGCGCCCTCCTCGGCGAGGGACACCAGTGCGAGGAGCATTTTGGCGACATACAGCTGCTCGATGGCGAGTTCATGCCGCGCCTCGAAATCCAGTGCGAACGCGGTGAGTTCCGGGGTCGTCCGGCCGTAGCCGCCGCAGTGGAAGCGCTCGTCCAGCCACCAGTCGCCGCGCGGACCGCCGAAGGCCGCCTCCTGGAGGCTTCGGACCTCGCCGCCGAGGAAACCGCCCTTCAGCACCGGCACGCCCAGCGCCCGGCCGCCGAAACCGGCCGCCAGGCCCGCCAGGGTGCCGCCCGTGCCACACGCCACCGCCGCCACGTCCGCCTGCCCGGCCAGCTCCCGGCCGAGCGTCACGCACCCCTCCACCGCGAGCGCGTTGCTGCCGCCCTCGGGGACCACGTACGTCCCCTCGGGGGCCCGCTCCAGGAGCCCGGCGAGCACCTCCGGCTCGTGCTTCGCACGGTACGTGGCGCGGTCCACGAACACCAGGCGCATCCCGTCCGCCGCGCACCGCGCCAGCGAGGGGTTCAGCGGACGCCCGGCCAGCTCGTCGCCGCGCACGACCCCGATCGTGGGGAAGCCGAGCAGGCGGCCGGCGGCCGCGGTGGCCCGCAGGTGGTTGGAGTACGCGCCCCCGAAGGTCAGCACCGGCCGCCCGTCCGCCGCCCGCAGGTTGAGCGCGAGCTTGCGCCACTTGTTGCCGGGCAGGTCGGGATGGATGAGGTCGTCCCGCTTCAGCAGCAGCGTCAGTCCGCGCCGGGTGAACCGCTCGTCCGCCACCGGCTCCAGGGGGGACGGGAGCCGGGGCCGCAGGGCGGAGAGGTCGTACGTGTCCACCCGGCCATTCTCCCGGGCCACGCGCGCGGGGCGGGGGCGGGTACCGGGCCCGCCGGTACGCGCGCGTGGTCCGGGAACCGCGCCGGCGGGATCAGCGCAGCAGGTCGGCGATCCGCTCGCGCATCGCCGCCATCCCGAAGCCGCGCGGGTCCACCTTCCCCGGCTGCCACTCGCGGTGGCCGATCACCGAGCGGTGGGTCCAGCCGTGCGCCCGGCAGAGCGCCGCCGACGCCTTGGCGATCGCGTCCAGCTGCACCTTGGGCCAGGGGTCCTCGCCGTCGCCGAGGTTCTCGCACTCGAAGCCGTAGAAGTGGCGGTTGCCGTCGGTGGTGGCCTCGTCGTCCACCGGCAGGGCGTGCTCGGCGATCACGGCCCGCAGCACCTCGTCGTCGCCGAGCCCGGCGTGGTTGGCGCGCCCGTGGCCGACCAGATGGACCGTGCCGTCCTTGGCGATGACGCCGTGGCACAGCGGGCCCGGCAGCCCGGCGTAACCGTCCCGGCAGACGCGGACCGTGTGCGCGGTGCCCTGGGTGACGGTGTGGTGGATCATCACCCCGTGCACCGGCCCCCAGGGGCCCTTGTGGTTCCTGTTGTGGGTGGTCCAGTCTCCGACCTCGACGACCGAGAGGCCCTCGCCGCGCAGTGCGGAGAGGACCCTGCTCGCGGACAGCGGAACGGCCATGGCGTGCTCCTTCCAGAGGGAGGACGAACTTCCGGAATACCGGACTCCGCTCCTCCGCTGCCATCCGTTCGAGCCGCGTGCGAGCCGAACCGGACAACCCGGCCGAGTCACACGCTCCGCCGTCCGGCCGGAAAACGGCCGACATGCCCCGAAGATCACCGAACAGTCCCACCCGATTGTGTAATGGCGGCGGCACGCTCCGTGCTGAAAGGCTTCCTTCGCAGACCAGACGCACGAGAGGGAGTTCCATGTCCGTTGGTTCGGTTGATGACGAGGTCCTCGCGGAGCAGGCCCCCCGGCAGAGTCTGGGCACCGCCGCCGCGCGGAACCTCGCCTCGACCACCAAGTCGGCCCCGCAGATGCAGGAGATCACCTCCCGCTGGCTGCTGCGGACGCTGCCCTGGGTCGAAGCCAAGGGCGGTGCCTACCGGGTCAACCGGCGGCTCAGCTACGCGGTGGGCGACGGCCGGGTCACCTTCGTGCAGACCGGCGACCGGGTCGCGGTGATCCCCGCCGAGCTCGGCGAGCTGCCCGCCCTGCGCGGATACGAGGACGCGGCCGCCCTTGCCGAGCTCGCGTCCCGCTGCGTCCAGCGCGAGGTCCCCGCCGGCGAGGTCATCGCCGCCGCCGGCGCTCCGGCGGACCGCGTCTACCTCCTCGCGCACGGCCGCGTCGAGCAGCTCGGCGAAGGCCCCTACGGCGACGAGGCGGTGCTCGGCGTCCTCGCCGACGGCTCCTACTTCGGCGACGCCGCCCTCCTCGACGGGGCCGCCACCTGGGAGTGGACCGCCCGCGCCGCCACCGCCTGCACGGTCCTGGAGCTCACCCGCGCCGACCTGACTGCGCTCGCCGCCCGCGCCGGCTCCCTCGCCTCGCACCTCGCGGGCGTCGCGGGCCGCCGGGACCAGGCCGTCAACGCCTACGGCGAGGCCGCCATCGACCTCTCGGCCGGGCACGTCGGCGAGGCCGTCGTCCCGCACACCTTCGTGGACTACGAGCCCGCCCCGCGCGAGTACGAGCTGAGCCTCGCCCAGACCGTGCTCAAGGTCCACACGCGCGTGGCGGACCTCTACAACCACCCGATGAACCAGACCGAGCACCAGCTGCGGCTCACCGTCGAGGCCCTGCGCGAGCGCCAGGAGCACGAGCTGGTCAACAACCGGGAGTTCGGCCTCCTCGCCAACTGCGACTACGGGCAGCGGATCCAGCCGCACGACGGCGTCCCCGGCCCCGACGACCTCGACGAACTGCTCTCCCGCCGCCGCGGCTCCAAGCTCTTCCTCGCCCACCCGAAGGCCATCGCCGCGATCGGCCGCGAGTTCAACCGGCGGGGCCTGGTGCCCGACACCGTCGACGTCGCCGGCACCCGGATCACGACCTGGCGCGGGGTCCCGATCTACCCCTGCGACAAGATCCCGGTCACCTCCGCCGGCACCAGCTCCATCATCTGCATGCGTACCGGCGAGTCCGACCAGGGCGTCATCGGCCTGCACCAGACCGGCCTCCCCGACGAGGTGGAGCCCGGCCTGTCCGTCCGCTTCATGGGCATCGACGAGCAGGCGATCACCTCCTACCTGGTCACGACCTACTACTCCGCCGCGGTCCTCGTGCCCGACGCCCTCGGCGTCCTGGAGAACGTCGAGATCAGCCGCCGCCGTTGAACCCCGGGCGGGCCGGGGCCCCACCCCCGGCCCGCCCGGCTCCCGACGAGCCCCCGGCCGGCGCCGTGCCCCCGCGAGAGGCGGCACGCCCGCAGGGCCTGTCGTCGAACTCCCGCCTGCCCCACGACGCCCTGCACGCACTCTCGCCGCACCGGGCACAAGGCCGAGTACGTCCCGTACGAGGCCTCGCGCCCGGCACGCCGAGAGCACGCACCTGACGCCGCGGGGCCGCCCTCCGGGCGACGCCGGGAGTTCGACGACAGGCCCTAGCGGCCTCCGAGATGTGACAAGGCCGACGCCCGGCCGCCGTGGACGCGGTCGGCTGTGAAGAAGGACGACCAGACGTGACCTTGACGAGCGCGCCCCCCGTCACCGACGGGCCGGGCGCCGCGGCGCTCCTCGACCGTACGAGGACCGCCGTGGACCCCCAGATCCGCTCCACCGTCGAGACCCTGCCGGGCTCGATACGCCGTGTGGCGATGTACCACTTCGGGTGGGAGGAGGCCGACGGCACCCCCGCCTCCGGCCAGGCGGGCAAGGCGATCCGCCCCGCCCTGGTCCTCGCCGCCGCCCGCGCGCTCGGCGCGGAGGAGAGCCTCGCCGTGAAGGCCGCGGCGGCCGTCGAGCTGGCCCACAACTTCACCCTGCTCCACGACGACATCGTCGACGAGGACCCGACCCGCCGTCACCGGCCCACCGCCTGGACCGTCTTCGGCATCCCCGACGCCCTCATGGCAGGCGACGCCATGAGCGCGCTCGCGCTCCGGCTGCTCGCCGAGGACCCGCACCCCGCCTCCGCCGCGGCCACCGCCCGCCTCGCCGCCTGCGTCATCGAGCTCTGCGCCGGCCAGCAGGCCGACTGCGCCTTCGAGGCGCGCGGCCCCCGCGAGGTCTCCCTCGACGAGTGCCTCGCCATGGCCACGGCCAAGACCGGCGCCCTGCTCGGCTGTGCCTGCGCCCTCGGCGCGCTCTACGCGGGCGCGGGGGAGGAGGAGGTCACGGCTCTCGACTCCTTCGGCCGCGAGGCCGGGCTCGCCTTCCAGCTGATCGACGACCTCATCGGCATCTGGGGCGATCCCGAACGGACCGGCAAGCCGGCCGGCGCCGACCTGGCCGCGCGCAAGAAGTCGCTGCCGGTCGTCGCCGCGCTCACCTCCGGCACCGCCACCGGGGAGGAGCTGGCCGCGCTGTACTCCCGTACGACCCTGGACGACCGTGCCGTGCGGGCGGCGGCCGCCGCCGTCGAGCGGGCCGGCGGCCGGGACTGGGCGCAGGCCCAGGCGGCCGAGCGGATGGGACGCGCCGTCGAGCACCTGGCCCGAGCCGTGCCGGACCTGGCGGCGGCCGAAGATCTGCTGGCCCTCGCGGAGTTCGTCACCCGCAGGAACCGCTGACGGGGAGGCGTCACCGCGCACCCGTCGACGGGGTCCCGCGGACGGAGGGCGCGAATGAGGGTTGCGCTACCACTACAGATGAAGCACTATGTCTGTCGTGGTCGTGCTCGCGGTCACGCCTCCGACAGAATCAGGACCCGGTTTGCGCAAGCTGACGTACTACATCGCCTGCTCCATCGACGGCTTCATCGGTGACCCGCAGGGCGACGCCTCGTCCATGTACTCCTTCGTGAACGCGGAGTACCAGGCGTGGATGAACGCCGAGTACCCCGAGACCATCCCCACCCACCTGCGGGAAGCGCTCGGGATCGACGCGGACCACAAGCACTTCGACACGGTGGTCCAGGGCCTGGCCTCCTACCGCATCGCCCTGGACGCCGGCATCACCAGCCCGTTCGGCCACCTCCGCGAACTCGTCGCGACCCGCTCGCTCACCGAGTCGCCCGACCCGAACGTCGAGCTCATCGCCGACGACCTCGTCGGCCGCGTCCGGGAGCTCAAGGCCGAGGAGGGCGGGCTCGGCATCTGGCTCTGCGGCGGCTCCACCATCGCCGGCGCCCTCGTCGACGAGATCGACGAGCTGGTCATCAAGACGTACCCGCAGGTGTACGGCTCCGGCATGCCGATGTTCGGCGCCGGCTTCGAGCCCCGCGACTTCACGCTCGGCTCCGTCCGCGCCTTCGGCAACGGCGTACTGGTCCGCACATACACCAGGAAGCGGTAGCGGGCGCACCGCGGCGGGGCGGCCTACCCTGAAGCCATGGGTGACGAGACGCCCCGTACGACCCGGGACCCGCTGGCCGCGCCGAAGTGCCCGGCCTGCGGGCAGCCGCGCACCACCGTCGCCACCCGGCACAAGGTCCTCGGGGCCTGGGTGCCCGAGTGGGAGGCGCAGCCCTGCCGGAACACCCGGTGCGCGCTCCACGAACCCGTGGATCCCGACGGCACGGAAGCCACTACCACGCAGGTCACCGGCAAGAACGGCGAGAACGGGAGAAGTCCGGCCCCTGGGTGACCGGCCGCGCGCCGGAGCCGGTCATACCGCTACAGTCCGCGCATGTCATCGGAGTCGACAGAAGTCTGGACCGGTTGGTACCGGGACCGCCGTGGCGCGGAAGCGATCGTCATCACGGCCGACGGCGGGCACGTCACCGTCCGCGTCAGGGGAATCGAGTACACGGGCGCGGGATTCGCCGCACTCACCGCCGCGGGAGAGGGCGGGGAGGTCCTCACCGGCTGCGTCCTGGAGTGGGACCTGCCCCTCCCCGTCGTCGCCGGCGGCACCACCCAGGACGCCACCCTCGGCTGCCTGCTCACCCTCGGCGAGCGCGCCGACCTCAGCCTGACCCTGCACTACGGCGGCACCGCCTTCGAGGCGGTCGTCGCCGGCGGCGACTTCGAGGGAGCGCTGGCCCGGCTGCGCGGACAGCTCCCCGAGGGCGCCGACTTCGGCCGGCGCGTCCTGTCGGCCGCGTGACGACGGCGCCCCGAGCGGCGCCGGGCGGACCGGTCGGGGTGTGACGGCGGCGGGCCCGGCGACGCCGGACGGGTCGGTCGGCCTTCGGAGGCCGACCGGCCCGCCCTCGGAGCCCGTCAGCCCTTGAAGGCGGAAGCGAGCCCGTAGCGCCACAACTGGTCGACGCGGGAACGCTCCTGGGCGTTCGGCGTGGCGTTCTGGCAGGAGGTGCCGGGGCCGCCGCCCGACATCAGCTCGCTGCACGGCCCGCTGTAGTGGTCCGGGAGGCCGAGCACGTGCCCGGTCTCGTGGGCCGTCACGCGGGTCGAGTTGTACTGCTGGTTCTGCCGGTAGTCGAGGAAGATGTAGCCGCTGCCGTGCCCGTCGGTGCTCGCGTACGAGCCACGGGAGTCGTTCCCCTCGTAGTAGCGGAAGTCCGGGTTGGAACCCTCGACGAGCCGCACGTTCACCACCGAGCTGTTCCATATCTGCGTGGAGCGGGCGATCTGGGTGCGGAAGGTGGGGGCGTTGGCGGCGCTGTAGACGACGGTGACGGCCGCGGTGGCGCTCGGGTTCGCGGCCCGCTTCTTCGCCACCGACTTCATGACGGCGTCGAAGAACGCCTGATTGGCCTTGGCCTCCTCGGCCGAACCCGCGTAACCGGCGTAGGCGGCGGGGGCGTTGGCGGGAGCGGCGGTGTCGGGCGCGGCACCGGCCGGCGCGGCGGCACCGAGCGAGACCGCGAGACCGAGGCCGAGGGCGGCGGTCAGGGTACGGGTGAGGACCTTGGGGTGGCGCATGGGGGGCTCCTCCTGATCGGGGTCGGGAGAGAGTCTCGGCGCGCGCGGACCCGCGGGGAAGAATGCCACTCCCCGATAACACGACCGCATCACCGGCCCAGGAGACTCACCAATTGACGCCAGTTTCATGGGGGTTGAGCCGATCCGGACGTCTGGTGCGAGGCCGGAATCCCGTCCTACGCTCGGCTCCATGGAGCTGGAGGTGAGACACCTGCGGGCGCTCTGTGCCATCGCGGACACCGGCAGCCTGCACAAGGCCGCGCGCCAACTCGGCGTGAGCCAGCCCTCCTTGACCACCCAGCTGCGCCGCATCGAGAACGCGCTCGGCGCCGAGCTCTTCGCCCGCGGCCGCACCGGCTGCCGCCCCACCGCACTCGGCCGCTCCGTCCTCAGCCGGGCCCGCCCCCTCGTCGACGGCATGGCGGCGCTCGTCACCGAGACCCGCGCCGAGGCGGCCCGCGCCGACGGCCCCCGGCTCCGCGTCGGCTCCACCGCCAGCCGGGCCCTCCCGGGCTGGCTGCGGCGGCTGCGCGCCCGCTTCCCCGGCACGGACGTCGGCCTGCGCGTCGACGTCTCCGCGCGGACGCTGCTGCGCGAGGTGGCGGCCGGCCGCCTCGACGTGGCCTTCGTCCACGAGGTCGAGGGCAGCCCCCTCCCCGTGCCCGACGGCCTGGACCACCGCGTCCTCGTCGCCCGCGAGCCGCAGTTCGTCTCGCTCTCCCCGACCCATCCGGCCGCCGCCGACCCCGTGGTGGACCTCGCGGACCTGGCCGGCGACCACTGGATGGTCGACCCGGCCGTGGACGGGGAATGGGACGGGCTGCGCCGCGTCCTGACGGCGGCCGGGATCGACCCGCCGCTCCTCCACGGCGACTACCACACGGCCGCCTCCCTCATCGCGCTCGGCGAGGCGGTGGCTCCCTGCCAGCCGACCTCGGTCCCCCGCGAGGACCTGGCGGTCCGCCCCCTCCGCGGCGACCCCCTCGCCGTCCGCCTCCTCCTCTACGCCCGCCCCACCACCCCGCTGGCCCCCCTCCACGCCACCCTCGCCGACGCCTACCGCGAGGCCGCCCACCGCGCACCCCCCTACCGCGCCTGGCTGGCCGCCGGCGGCACGGCACCCCCCTGCCTACCCGCCCCCTGACGTCCCCTCCTCCCGCAGCCCCCGCACACGGCAACGGCCCGCGCCGGGGTGTCCGGGCGGGCCGTTCCGTCGTCCTCTGGCCTGCGGTGGGCAGGGGGAGGGAAAGCCTGGGTCAGGCCTTCTTGGTCTCCCAGAAGATGCGGTCGATCTCGGCGATGAGCTCGAGGGCCTTCTCGCCGGTCTTCGGGTCGGTGGACGCCTTGGCGGCCGAGAGGGCCTTCAGGGTGTCGTTGACCAGCTGGTTGAGCTCGGGGTACTTCTCGAAGTGCGGGGCCTTGAAGTAGTCGCTCCACAGGACCGAGACGTGGTGCTTGGCGAGCTCCGCGCGCTGCTCCTTGATGACCGTGGCGCGGGCCCGGAAGTGCGGGTCCTCGTTCGCCTGGTACTTCTCCTGGACAGCCTTGACGGACTCGGCCTCGATGCGGGCCTGGGCCGGGTCGTACACGCCGCAGGGGAGGTCGCAGTGGGCGCTGACCTTGACCTTGGGGGCAAACAGGCGGGAGAGCATTGAGCCGTCCTTCCTCGTGATCGTCTTCTCAGATGGGAGATTACTCGGTGAGAAGGGCGTTTTCGCGAGCGCCCCTGGAGCTTAGGGCAAAAGTCCGGGGTCAGGATGGGACTCGTGTACGAGTGGACGAGTCGACGAGGGGAGTGGGAGTGGAGCGCGAAGCCACCGCGGCGGCCGAGGCGCCGTTCGGGATCGCCGAGGTGACGGGGGTGTCGATGGTGCCCACGCTGCTGCACGGCGATCGGCTGTTCGTGCGGTACGGGGGGCGGGTCGGTGCCGGGGACGTCGTGGTGCTGAAGCATCCGCTCCAGCAGGATCTGCTCGTGGTGAAGCGGCTGGCCGAGCGGCGGGACGCCGGGTGGTGGGTGCTGGGGGACAACCCGGACGCCGAGGGGGACAGCCGGGTCTTCGGGGCCGTGCCGCCCGAGCTGGTGCTCGGGCGGGTGCTGGGCCGGTACCGGCCGGTGACGCCGGGGCGTCAGCGCTCGGCCGGGGTGGTGCTCTCCTGGCTGTTCTCGGCGGTGCGGCCGGTGAGGTCGGCCCGCTCGGCCTCCAGGCGCTTGCGGGCCCGGTAGGCGGCCACGTTGGCGCGGGTGGCGCAGCGGTCGGAGCAGTAGCGCCGGGAGCGGTTGGTGGAGGTGTCGAGGTAGGCGTTGCGGCAGGGCGGGGCCTGGCAGAGGCCCAGCCGGTCGGCGCCGAACTCCGTCAGGTGGAAGGCGAGGCCCATCGCGGAGATCGCCGCGTACCCGGCCGTGGCGTTGGACGAGTGGTCGGCGAGGTGCATGTGCCAGCGGGGCCGGCCCTCGTCGTCGAGGTGGTCGTGGCCGGAGATCTGCGGGCTCACCGGGAACTCCAGGAGGAGCGAGTTCAGGAGGTCGACCGCGCCGGTGTGGTCGCCCTCGTCCGCCGCCGCGAAGACGGCCCGCAGCCGGGTCCTGATCGAGCGGAAGCGGGGCAGGTCGGCCTCGGTGACCCGGCGGGCCATCTGGCCGGAGGGGCCGAACAGTTCCTTGACCGCTTCGACGGTGGTGAGGCTGTCCCTGCCGCGGGCCGGCTCCTCGGTGTTGACGAGACGCACGGCGTAATCCGAGTAATAGGCCAGTTCCACTTGTAGTCCTTACGGTGGCGGGCTAGGGTCGGCGTCGAGGGGGTAACCGGTGTTTCCCCTCTGAGGGTATTACGTTCTCGGGTTTTCTGTGGCGACGACGACGGAGGGTACGGGCATGGGCGACACCGACTGGGCGGGCTGGCAGCGGAGCTGGGACCGCCAGCAGGAGTGGTACATGCCGGACCGCGAGGAGCGGTTCCGCGTCATGCTCGACATGGTCGAGGCGCTCGTGGGGCCGAAGCCCCGCGTCCTCGACCTCGCCTGCGGTACGGGAAGTATCACGGACAGGCTCCTCCGGAGGTTCCCCGGCGCCGTCTCCACCGGCGTCGACCTCGACCCGGCGCTCCTCGCCATCGCCCGCGGCACCTTCGAGGGCGACGAGCGCGTCTCCTTCGTGACGGCGGACCTCAAGGACCCCGCGTGGACGCGGGCGCTGCCGTACGACACGTACGACGCCGTCCTGACCGCCACCGCCCTGCACTGGCTCCGCAGCGAGCCGCTGGCCGCCCTCTACGGGCAGATCGCCGGGCTCGTGCGGGAGGACGGGGTCTTCATGAACGCCGACCACATGATCGACCCGGCCACCCCGCGGATCAACGCCGCCGAGCGCGCCCAGCGGCACGCCCGGATGGACGCGGAGAAGGCCGCCGGTGTCCTCGACTGGGCCGACTGGTGGGCGCTCGCCGCGAAGGACCCGGTCCTCGCCGAGCCCACCGCCCGCCGCTTCGAGATCTACGGCGAGCACGCCGACGGCGACATGCCGTCGGTCGGCTGGCACGCCGACACCCTGCGGGCGGCCGGCTTCGGCGAGGCCCGGCCGGTGTGGTGCTCGCCCTCCGACACGCTGCTCCTCGCCGTGAAGTAGCCGCGGGGCATACACCCGTCGTACGCGGCGGCGGGGGACAGACGGAGGGGGCGGTACGGGCTTCGTGCCCGTACCGCCCCCTCGCGTGTCGTCCGCTACAGCACCTTCGACAGGAACGCCTTCGTCCGGTCGTGCTGCGGGTTCGTCAGGACGTCCCTCGGGTGACCAGACTCGACCACCACGCCGCCGTCCATGAAGACCAGCGAGTCGCCGACCTCCCGGGCGAAGCCCATCTCGTGGGTGACGACGATCATCGTCATGCCCGACTCGGCCAGGTCCCGCATGACGTCGAGGACGTCACCGACGAGCTCCGGGTCGAGCGCCGAGGTCGGCTCGTCGAAGAGCATCAGCTTCGGCTCCATCGCCAGCGCGCGGGCGATGGCCACGCGCTGCTGCTGGCCGCCGGAGAGCTGGGAGGGGTAGTTCCCCATCCGGTCGCTCAGGCCGACCCGGTCGAGCAGGCGCTCGGCCCGCTCGCGGGCGACGGCCTTCGACTCGCCCTTCACCTGGATGGGCGCCTCCATCACGTTGGCCAGGGCCGTCATGTGGGGGAACAGGTTGAAGCGCTGGAAGACCATGCCGATGTCCCGGCGCTGGGCCGCGACCTCGCTGTCCTTCAGCTCGTAGAGCTTGTCGCCCTTCTGGCGGTAGCCGACCAGATGGCCGTCGACCGAGAGCCGGCCGCCGTCGATCCGCTCCAGGTGGTTGATGCAGCGCAGGAAGGTCGACTTGCCGGAGCCGGACGGGCCGACCAGGCAGAACACCTCTCCGCTGCGGACCTCCAGGTCGATGCCGCGGAGGATGTGGGCGGCGCCGTAGGACTTGTGGACGCCCTCCGCCTTGACCATGAGCTCGCCGGTCATGCCGATGCCTCCGGGGAACGCTTGAACGTGGTGAGGTTCGTCTTGACCCGCTGCCAGGGGGTGGGCGGCAGGTTACGGGTCGAACCGCGGGCGAAACGACGCTCCAGGTAGTACTGGCCGACGCTGAAGACGCTGGTCAGCGCCAGGTACCAGATGGACGCCACGAAGAGCATCTCCATCACGGCGCCGGCGGTGGAGCCGATGTTCGAGGAGGCGCGGAGCAGCTCCGTGTACTGCACGGCCGAGACCAGCGACGAGGTCTTCAGCATGTTGATGAACTCGTTGCCCGTCGGCGGCACGATCACGCGCATCGCCTGCGGCAGGACGATCCGGCGCATGGTCTTCGTCTGGGACATGCCGAGCGCGTGCGCCGCCTCGGTCTGGCCCTCGTCGACCGACTGGATGCCGGCGCGGACGATCTCCGCCATGTACGCGCCCTCGTTCAGGCCCAGGCCCAGGAGGGCCACCATGAACGGGGTGAGGACCTGCGAGGTCTCGTCCTTGTAGATCGGACCGAGGTTGATGTACTCGAAGATCAGCGCCAGGTTGAACCAGACGAGCAGCTGGACGTAGACCGGCGTGCCGCGGAAGAACCAGATGTAGAGCCAGGAGACGGCCCCGGTGACCGGGTTCTTCGACAGCCGCATCACGGCGAAGACGATGCCGAGCACGAGACCGAGCGCCATCGCGGAGACGCTGATGAGGACGGTCTTCCAGAGACCGGAGAGGACGGACGGGTCGAAGAGCTTGTCTCCGACCGTCGCCCAGATGATGTTGCCCTGGGAGAAGGCGTAGACGAGCCAGCCGAGGAGGGCCACGACCACGACGCCGCTGACCCAGCGGCCGTAGTGCCGGACCGGGACGGCCTTGATCGCCTCGTACGGCGTGCCCGAGGGGGCGGACCCGGCCGGCGTGGCGGCCGGGCCCTTGCTGATCTTGTCAGTCATCACGACTGCCCTTCAGTGGTGCGAGGGGGAGCGAGCGGGTCACTTGCCGGCGTTGATGGTGGCCGACTTGACCGCGCTGCCCTCGACGTCCCACTTCTTCAGCGCCTCGGCGTAGCTGCCGTCCTTGATGCTGGCGTCGAGCGCCTCCTTGATGGCGTCGCGCAGCTGGGTCTTGTCCTTGGAGACGGCGATGCCCATGAGGCCGACGTCCGTCTGGTTGCCGACGACCTCGAAGTCCTTGCCGCCACCGGAGGTCTTCGCGATGTACGCGGCGACCGGGTAGTCGTTCAGGTCGGCGACCGCGCCGCCGGCCTTCACGCGGGTCTGGGCCTCGGCGTCGGTGTCGAACGCCTGGATCGTGAGCTTGTTCGCGCCGCACTTCTCGGCCTGGGCCTTGAAGGTGTCCTCGTAGATCGTGCCGCGCTGGACGGCGACCGTCTTGCCACAGAGGTCGTCGAGCGAGTTCACGCCCTGCGGGTTGCCCTTCTTGACCAGCAGGGAGACGCCGGAGGAGAAGTAGTCGACGAAGTCGACGCCCTTGCCGATCTTCTTCCCGTTGTCGTCCAGGCCCTCCTGGCGCTTCTTGTTGTCCGTCATGGAGGACATGACGATGTCCTGGCGGCCGGTCTCCAGGGAGGTGATCAGGCCGTCGAAGGTGCCCGAGGTGAACTCGAACTTCACGCCGAGCTGCTTGGAGAGGGCGGCGGCGATGTCGGGGTCGACGCCGACGATCTTGCCGTTCTCGGTGAACTCCATCGGCGCGTACGAGGCGTCCGTGCCGACCTTGATGACGCCGGCCTTCTGGATGTCGGCGGGCAGCTTGGAGAAGAGCGGGGCGGAGTTGGCCGCGGTGCCGCCCTCCTTCGTGGAGCCGCCGTCGGTCTGATCGCCGCAGGCGGTCAGCAGCATCGAGCCGGCGACCGCGATGGCGGCGACCGCGGCAAGACGGGAGGTGCGGGTCTTGGCGGCGGTCGTCCAGCGCGTGGAGCGTGCGGTCATGGTCGGGATCCTCCGGCGTGTGAGGGAGTTGCCATAGGCGTTGCCAATGGGCCGCGTACGCATCTTCGAGTGTCGCGACCTCGTGTGATTACGGCATCTTGCCATTCGGACCGCCTCAAACCGACGGCCACGGATGTCAAAATCGGGTAACGGGTCGCGCCCGAATCCCGACAGGCCGGTACATCAAGGCCGGACCTTCTTTCGTAGCCCTACCCGTTCACCGAAGAATCTGCGGTCGATCTCGCCATTCGGACGGCACGAACAGAGCCAAACGGACGCCGTCGGCATCTTTCCTGATATCGAGTGACGAGTCGTTCTCCGTCCGCGTCCGTGAGCACCCGGTATGAGTCGCGTCACCGACCGGATACGGACTCGTCTGCGGTGCCGTCCGTCCGGTAAGAAGGATCCTTACACCCCTCATCCGGGGCTCAGGGCGCGTTGTGCGGCGCGCCCGCGCGGCTGCCCGACACGGCGGCCGCGGGACCCGCCCACCGCTCCACACCAGGAGCGGAAACCCTCGAACAACAGACATAAGGGGTCTCACCCACATGGCAGCGGAGATCGTCAATCCTCTCAGCGAGAGCGCTACCGAAGGAGCTCCCGAGGAGCTCTTCGACCCGGCTTTCGCTCTTCACCGCGGTGGCAAGATGGCCATTCAGGCCACCGTCCCCGTCCGCGACAAGGACGACCTGTCCCTCGCGTACACGCCTGGCGTCGCCAAGGTGTGCACCGCCATCGCCGAGCAGCCCGAGCTGGTCCACGACTACACGTGGAAGTCCCAGGTCGTCGCCGTCGTCACCGACGGCACCGCCGTGCTCGGCCTCGGCGACATCGGCCCGGAGGCCTCCCTCCCGGTCATGGAGGGCAAGGCGATCCTCTTCAAGCAGTTCGGCGGCGTCGACGCCGTCCCGATCGCCCTCGCGACCACCGACACCGACGAGATCGTCGACACCGTCGTCCGGCTCGCCCCGTCCTTCGGTGGAGTGAACCTGGAGGACATCTCGGCGCCCCGGTGCTTCGAGATCGAGCGCAAGCTCCAGGAGCGGCTCGACATCCCGGTCTTCCACGACGACCAGCACGGCACCGCCATCGTCACCCTCGCCGCCCTGCGGAACGCGGCGAAGCTGACCGGCCGGACCCTCGGCGACCTGCGCGCCGTGATCTCCGGCGCCGGCGCGGCCGGTGTGGCCATCGCGAAGTTCCTCCTGTCGGCCGGCATCGGCGACGTCTGCGTCGCCGACCGCAAGGGCATCGTCAGCAGCGACCGCGAGGACCTCACCGACGTCAAGCGCGAGATCGCCGGCCTCACCAACAAGGCGGGCCTCACCGGCTCCCTGGAGACCGCCCTCGCCGGCGCCGACGTCTTCATCGGCGTCTCCGGCGGCACGGTCCCCGAGGCGGCCGTCGCCGCCATGGCCAAGGACGCCTTCGTCTTCGCGATGGCCAACCCGAACCCCGAGGTCCACCCCGACGTCGCGCACAAGTACGCGGCGGTCGTGGCCACCGGCCGTTCGGACTACCCCAACCAGATCAACAACGTCCTCGCGTTCCCCGGCATCTTCGCCGGCGCGCTCCAGGTCCGGGCCTCCCAGATCACCGAGGGCATGAAGATCGCCGCCGCCGACGCCATCGCCGGCGTCGTCGGTGACGAGCTCAGCGCGGACTGCGTCATCCCGTCGCCGTTTGACGACCGGGTCGCCCCGGCCGTCGCGGCCGCGGTCGCCGCCGCCGCCCGCGCCGAGGGCGTCGCCCGCCGCTGACCCCGTCCGCGGAAGGGTCCCCGAGAGGGCCCCTCCCCGGTCCGCCGCATCGGACCGGGGAGGGGCCCTTTCTTGTGCCCGGGGGGGAGTGGGCCCGTGCTCGTTGGCCGGGAGCGGGAGCCGGAGGGGAGAAGGGAAGGGGCGAGCGGGAGCCACTGGGCCCGCAGTGCGGGACGTGCGTCACACCGGAGTGAGGTTCCGTGCGCTCTCCGTCGCCCCTAGGGTCGGGGCCATGTTCGCTGCCTACGCCGCCCGAATCGACCGCGACCAGCCTCTGAACGGCCTCGAACTGGGCGAACGCCCCGAGCCCGAGGTGCGTCCCGGCTGGACCACCGTCACCGTCAAGGCCGCTTCCCTCAACCACCACGACCTCTGGTCGCTGCGTGGGGTCGGCCTGCCCGAGGAGAAGCTGCCGATGATCCTCGGCTGCGACGCCGCCGGGATCGACGAGGACGGCAACGAGGTCGTCCTGCACTCCGTGATCGGCCAGACCGGCCACGGCGTCGGACCCGACGAGCCCCGCTCCATCCTCACCGAGCACTACCAGGGCACCTTCGCCGAGCGCGTCGCCGTCCCCCGCTGGAACGTGCTGCCCAAGCCGAAGGAGCTCTCCTTCGCCGAGGCCGCCTGCCTCCCCACCGCCTGGCTGACCGCCTACCGGATGCTCTTCACCAACGCCGGGGTCCGCCCCGGCGACTCGATCCTCGTACAGGGCGCGGGCGGCGGCGTCGCCACCGCCGCGATCGTCCTCGGCAAGGCCGCCGGCCTGCGGGTCTTCGCCACCAGCCGGGACGAGGCCAAGCGGAAGCGGGCCGTGGAGCTCGGCGCCGTCGAGGCGTACGAGCCCGGGGCCCGGCTGCCGTACCGGGTGGACGCCGTCATCGAGACCGTCGGCGCCGCGACCTGGTCGCACTCGGTGAAGTCCCTGCGCCCCGGCGGCACCCTGGTGATCTCCGGCGCCACCAGCGGCGACCGCCCCTCGCACGCCGAACTGACCCGGATCTTCTTCCTGGAGCTGAAGGTGGTCGGCTCCACCATGGGCTCCAAGGACGAGCTGGAGGACCTCCTCTCCTTCTGCGCCGCCACCGGGGTCCGTCCGGTGATCGACGAGGTGCTGCCGCTGGACCGGGCCCGCGAGGGCTTCGTGAAGATGGCCTCCGGCGAACTCTTCGGAAAGATCGTGCTGGCGACCTCTTGATACGGGTCGGTCGACCTGATGGGATCTCCGGCACCGGAAAGGTGAACAACGCTCACTTCCTCGTGCCGGAGGTCCCCTTGCTGCGCACCACCCTTCTGACGGCCGCCCTCGCGGCCTCCCTGCTCGCCCCGACCTCCGCGTACGCGGGGACAGGAACCACCGGAGGCCCCGGGGGCGACCGGATCCCCGGGGGCGACCGGAGCTCCGCCCTCACCGACATCCCCGCCCTCACCGACTCCCGCGGCCGTGTCCTCACCCTGCGCGGCTGGAACGTGGAGGACAAGGCCAACCGCGGTGACGCCGCCCTCTCCGCCGTGACCGAGCGGCACTTCCGCGACATGCGCGCCAAGGGCTTCAACTTCGCCCGCCTCCTCGTCTTCTGGGACGACCTGGAGCCGCAGCCGGGCCGCTACAGCCAGGCCTATCTGCGGAAGATCGAACGGATCCTGGACTGGGCCGAGAAGTACGACGTCAAGGTCCTGATCGACGCTCACCAGGACGTCTTCGGCCCCGCCTTCGGACACCGCGGCATCCCCGCCTGGGCCACCCGCACCGACGGACTGCCCTTCACCCCCCGCCCCGACGACTGGTTCTCCGAGTACTTCGAGCCCGCCGTCCAGCGCGCCTTCACCCACCTCTACGAGGACGAGGACCTCCGCCGCGCCCAGGCCCGGATGTGGCAGGTGCTCGCCGCGCGCTTCCACGACCACCCGGCCGTCCTCGGCTACGACCCCATCAACGAGCCGATGGGCGAGATCCGCGAGGGCGAGGACCTGCCCACCGCCGCCCGCCGCATCGAGCGCGAGCAGCTCACCCCCCTGTACGACCGGATCGCCGACGCCATCCGCACGGCCGACCGGGACGCCTGGATCTTCGTCGAACCCACCCCGATCGTCGGCGAAGGGGTCCCCACCGGACTCGGCCGGATCGACGACCCGAAGATCGTCTACGCCCCGCACTTCTACAACACGGGCATGGAAGCCGGCGCCGACTACGACCCCGCCGCCGGCTGGATCGAGAGCTACGAGCAGGCCGTGACCCGCTATCCCAAGGAGCACAAGGTCCCCGTGGTGGTGGGGGAGTGGGGTCCGCTCAACAACTCCCTGCCGAACATGAACCGCTTCTACCGCGACGCCATGGCCTCCCTCGGCCGCTACACCTCAGGCTGGGCCGGCTACGTCTGGTGCTACGGCGGCGGCTACTGCGCCGTCGACTCCGCCGGTGCCTTCCGTACCAACAAGGAGCTGACCGCCGAGCCCTACGCGGAGGCCGTCGCCGGCCGCGTCCGCACCTCCGCCTACGACCCGGCGGCCGGTGTCTACCGCCTGGAGTACGACGCCGCCGGCCGCCGCGGCTCCCGCGTCACCGAACTGGCCCTGCCGCCCGGCGCCTGGAAGATCACCGCCCGCGGGGCCCTCGTCCTCCGCGACCAGGGCGGCGGCGCAGGGCACGGCCGCGGGTACGAACGGGTCCGCGTCCTCGCCGCCCCCGACGCCCGCGTCACCGTCACCGTGACCCGCACCGGCCCGGGGGCCCGCTGACCCGGCGCCGGCCCCCGGCGCGGGCCTGAGCGCCATCCCTGCCATCCCGGCCGGGGATGGCCGGGTCCCGTATCCGGGTCCCGTATCCGGGTCCCGTATCCGGGTCCCGTATCCGGGTCCCGTATCCGGGTCCCGTAACCGGGCCCCGTGGCCGGGCCCCCTCAGGACTTCGCGCGCGGGCGCAGTATCCCGGTGATCCGGGTCGCCGCCGTGGCCAGGTGGGCGCGGGCCTCGGTGAGCTGGGCGTCCGTGACGCCGTGGTCCCGGGCCGCGTCCCGCACCTCGTCCCGGAAGCGGTCGAGCAGCCGGTCCAGGTCACGGGCCGGGTCACCGGAGCCGGCGTCCTCCCGGGCCCACTCCGGGACCAGGGCCTCGCCGTCCGCGCCCGGCATCGACACGTCCACCGGGGCACCGCCCGCCGGAGGGGCACCCGCCGAAGGGGCGCTCCCCGCGCCCGCGCGGCCCTTGGTCTGGCCCGAGACCAGGTCGCTCAGCTGGGCGGTGATCCCCGAGAGCCCCTCCCGGACGGCCTGCGGCCACTCGCCCCTCGCGAAGCGGTTCTGGACCTCGTCCTGGACCTGCTGGGCGATCCGCTGGAACTCCTTCGCCTGCCGGGCCTGCTCCTTCCACTCCCGCCTGGCCTTGCGGAGCTCCTCCTTCACATCGGCGAAGGAGCCCTCCTCCGCCGTCCGGGCCCGGCCGGCGGCCGCGCGCATCTCGCTGCGCACGCGGCCGGCCGCGCCGCGCACGTCCTCCCGGATCTCGGAGGCGAGCGCCGCGACGGAGTCCCGGATCTCCCGCTCCAGGGCATCGAGCTCGGCCTCCCGGCCGGCCAGCTCGGCCCGGCCCGCGTCGGTCAGCGAGTAGACCTTCCGGCCGCCCTCGCTGGTGTGGGTGACGAGGCCCTCGGCCTCCAGCTTGGCCAGCCGGGGGTAGACCGTGCCTGCCGAGGGGGCGTAGAGCCCCTGGAAGCGTTCCTCCAGGAGCCTGATGACCTCGTAGCCGTGCCGGGGGGCCTCGTCGAGGAGCTTGAGGAGGTAGAGGCGGAGTCGGCCGTGGGCGAAGACGGGGGGCATGTCAGAGCACCTTTCCGGACGCGGGGGCGGAGGGCGTGGAGGGCGTTTCGGGCGCGGCGGGTGCGGGCTCCGGGGCCTCGGCGGGGTCCGGGCGACGCAGCAGGGCGATCGAGCCGGAGACCGTGGTCGCCTTGAGCGTGCCGCTGCCCGCGCCGAGCGTGCCGGTGATGGACTTGGTGCCCCACTCGCCGCCCACCCGCAGGTCCTCGAAGGCGTTCGACACCGCGCCGCTCGTGGTGCTCGCCTCGATCCGGGCGTCCGCCGGGTGCGGCAGCCGCACGGCGACCTCGCCGGAGACGCTGGTGAGCCGGATGTCGGCCGGCGGGGCCCCGGCCGGAGCCGGGTCCAGATCCAGGACCAGATCACCGCTGACGGTCTCCGCCCGCACCGCCGAGCCGGAGCCCTCGATCACCGTGACGTCACCGGTCACCGAGGCGACCCTCAGGGCACCGGTCACCGACTGGGCCTCCAGGGCGCCCGAGACGGTCTCGGCGCGGACCGGGCCGGAGAGCCCGACCAGCGTCGTCCCCCCGGTCACTCCGCGGACCTCGGTGCGGCCCCGCAGGCCCGAGATCACCGTGTCCGCCGACACCGCGCCCACCTCGACCTCGGCACCGGCCGGGACGGCGACCGAGACCACCGCGCGCCGCCGGTGGGCCTTGCTGTCGAGCCACTTGAGGACGCCCTTCCAGTGGAGGTCCTCGTAGGTCACGGTCAGGGTGGAGCCCTCCTGGGTGACGATCAGGGGCGGGCCCTCGATCTCGGAGATCTCCAGCCGGGCCGTGCTCTCCTCCGTGCCCACCACGTTCACCGCGCCGCCCACGACACGGACGCGCAGCCGTGTCACGGGGTCGGCGGGCGCGAGTTTCACCGGTTCGGTGACGGACCACTCGGTCATGGTGCTGTCCTCCCGCATCCTCGACACATCGCGACTCGACATATCGCGACTTCCGAGATTCACGATATATCGCAGTGAGGCCGAGTCAACCCTGAATCAACCCTGACAGGGTCGAGCCGAACACCTCCGTACACGGACAAACTGGCCTAGGTTGGAGGCCATGAACGCGACTTCCGGACCCAGCCCCGCCGGGGCGCTGCTGCTGTGCCGAGCCGATCCCCCCACGGTCCGGCCGCCCGCCCAGCTCCTGCGCGAGCCGCTGCTCCTCGCCCCCGCCGGAGACGGCTGGAGCGTCCTCGTACCGGAGGGAAAGCCCTGGCAGGACGGCGGGGAGCCGGTCGAGCGGGTCGTCACCGGCTGGGCCACGGCCCTCGCCGTCTCCGCCGCCGGCTGGCCCGTCCTCGCCCTCTGGTGGGACGCGGACCGCGCCGGGACCACCCTGGCCGCCGGCTTCCGCCGCACCGTCGGCTACACGTGGCTCGCCGCCGGCACCCCGGCGGGCGAGGACGAGGCCATGCGGACCCTCGCCGACCGCCTCGCCCTCGATCCCGTCCTCGACGTCCAGGCGCTGGAGCCGCTCACCCTCCCCGACCCCGAGGCCGACTCCCGTACCCGCCTCCTCGGCCTCGTCGCGGTCCTCGCCCGCACCGGCCTGGCCCTGCCCATCGGCCTCGATCCCGGCGAGGCCCCCGACCGGCTCCGCGCGGCCGCCCTCGCCGCCGGCGCCGAGCAGCTGGAGTGGCCCGGCTGGCGCGAGGCCGTCCTCGACGAGCTCGACGTGGTGGAGGAGGGCCCGCTCGGCCCGTACGTGCGCGGGCCCAGAGCGCGCTTCCTCGGCGGCGTCCAGCTCGCCGCGGGCGTGCCGCTGCTCCTGTGGGGCCTCGGCCGGCGCAGCGGCGGCTGGGCCACGGCGGGAGCCCTCCTCGTCGCCCACGGCGCCCTCGGCCTCGCCTACGACCGGCTGCGCGAGCGCTGACGGCCCCCGACGTGACGGCCCCCGACGTGACGGTGCCCCCCTCCGTGTCCGCACGGAAGGGGGCACCGCCAGGGGTCGGGCCTACTCGTCGTCGTCCTCGTCGTCCAGACGGGCCAGCCAGGTCGCGAGGCGCTCGACCGGCACCTCGAAGTCGGGGTTGAGATCGACGAAGGTCCGCAGCTGCTCGGCGAGCCACTCGAAGGTGACCTCCTCCTCGCCGCGCCGCTTCTCCAGTTCCTCGATGCCACGGTCGGTGAAGTACATGCGATCCAGGATAGGCCCGCCCGGACACGCCGGAGGCCCGGCACCCCTCGGGATCGAGGGGTGCCGGGCCTCCGCGCGAGGCGCCGACGTCAGGCGTCGAAGACCTCGTTGACCAGCTGCTGCTGCTCGGCCTGGTGACGCTTGGCAGAGCCGACCGCCGGGGACGAGGAGTGCGGGCGGGAGATCCGGCGCAGGCGCTCGCCCGCCGGGATGTCCGCGCCGACCGCCAGGTCGAGGTGGTCGATCAGGTTGAGCGCGATGAACGGCCACGCACCCTGGTTCGCCGGCTCCTCCTGCGCCCAGATGTACTTCGCCGCGTTCGGGTACTTGGCGATCTCGGCCTGGAGCTCGGCACCCGGCAGCGGGTACAGGCGCTCCAGACGGATGATCGCGGTCTCCGTGTCGCCGCGCTTCTGACGCTCGGCCTCCAGGTCGTAGTAGACCTTGCCGGCGCAGAAGACGACCTTGCGGACGTCGGCCGGGTTGGCCGTCGCGTCGCCGATGACGGGGCGGAAGCCGCCGGAGGTGAACTCCTCCACCTTGGACGCCGCGGCCTTCAGACGCAGCATCGACTTCGGGGTGAAGACGATGAGCGGCTTGTGGTGCGGGTTGTGCACCTGCCAGCGCAGGAGGTGGAAGTAGTTCGACGGCAGCGTCGGCATGGCGACCGTCATGTTGTCCTGGGCGCACATCTGGAGGAAGCGCTCCGGGCGGGCGGACGAGTGGTCCGGGCCCTGGCCCTCGTAGCCGTGCGGGAGGAGCAGGGTGACGCCGGAGGTCTGGCCCCACTTCTGCTCGGCCGAGGAGATGAACTCGTCGACGACGGTCTGCGCGCCGTTGACGAAGTCGCCGAACTGCGCCTCCCAGACCACCAGCGAGCTCGGGCGGGCCAGCGAGTAGCCGTACTCGAAGCCCATCGCCGCGTACTCGCTGAGCAGCGAGTCGTAGACGTTGAAGTGGGCCTGGTCCTCGGCCAGGTAGAGCAGCGGGGTGTAGTCCTCGCCGGTCTCCTGGTCGACCAGGACCGCGTGGCGCTGGCCGAAGGTGCCGCGGCGGGAGTCCTGGCCCGACAGGCGGACCGGGGTGCCCTCCATCAGCAGGGAGCCGATGGCGAGGGTCTCGCCGAAGCCCCAGTCGATGGTGCCGTCGTCGATCGAGGCCGCGCGACGCTGCATCTGCGGCATCAGACGGGGGTGGACCGTGATCCGCTCCGGGATGTTGACCTGCGACTCGGCGATCCGCTTCACGACCTCCTGGGAGACCGCGGTGGTGACGGCGACCGGGAACTCGGCCTGCGCGTCCGGCACGTGGGCCGGCGCCGGGGCGGCGGTGGCCTCGCGGACCTCCGCGAAGACCTTCTCCAGCTGGCCCTGGAAGTCCTGGAGCGCCTGCTCCGCCTCCTCCAGGGTGATGTCGCCGCGACCGATGAGCGACTCGGTGTACAGCTTGCGCACCGAGCGCTTCTTGTCGATCAGGTTGTACATCTGCGGGTTGGTGAACTGCGGGTTGTCGCCCTCGTTGTGACCGCGGCGGCGGTAGCAGATGAGGTCGATCACGACGTCCTTGTTGAACGTCTGGCGGAACTCGAAGGCGAGCCGCGCGACGCGGACCACGGCCTCCGGGTCGTCGCCGTTCACGTGGAAGATCGGCGCCTCGATCATGCGGGCCACGTCGGTGGCGTACATGGAGGAGCGGGACGACTCGGGAGCCGCCGTGAAGCCGACCTGGTTGTTGATGACGATGTGGACCGTGCCGCCGGTGCGGTAGCCGCGCAGCTGCGACATGTTCAGGGTCTCGGCCACCACGCCCTGGCCCGCGAAGGCCGCGTCGCCGTGGAGGGCGACGGGCAGGACGGTGAAGTCCGTGCCGCCCTTGTTGATGACGTCCTGCTTGGCGCGGACGACACCCTCCAGGACCGGGTCGACCGCCTCCAGGTGGGAGGGGTTGGCGACCAGGGAGACCTTGATCTCCTCGCCGTCGAGACCGGTGAAGGTGCCCTCGGCGCCCAGGTGGTACTTGACGTCGCCGGAGCCGTGCATCGACTTCGGGTCGAGGTTGCCCTCGAACTCGCGGAAGATCTGCGCGTACGACTTGCCGACGATGTTCGCGAGGACGTTGAGGCGGCCGCGGTGGGCCATGCCGATGACGACCTCGTCCAGGCGGGACTCGGCGGCGGAGTCGATGACCGCGTCGAGCAGCGGGATGACGGACTCGCCGCCCTCCAGGGAGAAGCGCTTCTGGCCGACGTACTTCGTCTGCAGGAAGGTCTCGAAGGCCTCGGCGGCGTTCAGGCGGCGGAGGATGCGGAGCTGCTCCTCGCGCTCCACGCGCGCGTGGGGACGCTCGACGCGGTCCTGAATCCACTTGCGCTGCTTCGGGTCCTGGATGTGCATGAACTCGATGCCGGTGGTGCGGCAGTACGAGTCGCGCAGCACGCCGAGGATGTCGCGGAGCTTCATCATCGACTTGCCGGCGAAGCCGCCGACCGCGAACTCCCGCTCCAGGTCCCACAGGGTGAGGCCGTGCTCGGTGATGTCCAGGTCGGGGTGCTTGCGCTGCTTGTACTCCAGCGGGTCGGTGTCGGCCATGACGTGGCCGCGGACCCGGTAGGAGTGGATGAGCTCGAAGACGCGGGCGGCCTTGGTGACGTCGTCGTCGTGCGAGGCGTCGATGTCCTTGAGCCAGCGGACCGGCTCGTAGGGGATCCGCAGCGACTTGAAGATGTCGTCGTAGAAGCCCTGCTCGCCGAGGAGGAAGTTGGCGACGATGCGCAGGAACTCGCCGGACGCGGCGCCCTGGATGACCCGGTGGTCGTAGGTCGACGTCAGGGTCATGACCTTGGAGATGCCGAGCTTGTTCAGGGTGTCCTGGGAGGTGCCCTGGAACTCCGCCGGGTAGTCCATCGAGCCGACGCCCATGATGACCGACTGTCCGGGCATCAGGCGGGGGACGGAGTGGACGGTGCCGAGGCCGCCGGGGTTGGTCAGCGAGACCGTGACGCCGGTGAAGTCCTCCATCGTCAGCTTGCCCACGCGGGCGCGCTTCACGATGTCCTCGTACGCCTGCCAGAACTCGAAGAAGTTGAGCGTCTCCGCCTTCTTGATGCCGGCGACGACGAGCTGGCGGTCGCCGTTCGGCTTCACCAGGTCGATGGCGAGACCGAAGTTCACGTGCTCCGGCTTGACCAGGGTCGGCTTGCCGTCCTTCTCCGCGAAGGAGTAGTTCATCGACGGCATGGCCTTGATGGCCTGCACCATGGCGTAGCCGATGAGGTGGGTGAAGGAGATCTTCCCGCCCCGGGCGCGCTTCAGGTGGTTGTTGATGACGATCCGGTTGTCGAAGAGCAGCTTCACCGGGACGGCGCGGACGGACGTGGCCGTCGGCATCTCCAGCGAGGCGTTCATGTTCTTCGCGACGGCGGCGGCCGGGCCGCGGAGCGTGATCAGCTCGGGGCCGGCGGGCGCCTCGGCGGCCGGGGCGGGCGCGGCGGCCGGGGCCGGCTTCGCGGCTGCCGGAGCGGCCGCGGCGGGCTTCGCCGGGGCAGCGGCGGCGGGAGCCGGGGCGGCGGCCGGAGCCGGAGCGGCCGGAGCGGCCGGGGCGGGCACGGCGGCGGCCTGAGCGGCAGGTGCGGCCTGTGCGGGGCCCGCCTGCGGCGCCGAGGGCGCGGCCGTGGTGGTGGCGGCCGGGGCGGACGGGGTCTCCGCCGCACCCGGCTTGTAGTCGGCGAAGAAGTCCCACCAGGCACGATCGACCGAATTCGGGTCCTGGAGGTACTGCTGGTAGATCTCGTCGACGAGCCACTCATTGGCGCCGAAGGCGGCTGCGGGGCTCACGCCACGCCCGTCTTGGTCGGCCGGGGAGCTCGGGGTACTGGGGGACTGAGACGACACGGCGGCAACCGCCCTCTTCCGCTTCGCAAGGTGATGGACAGCGGAAATAAAGGCTACGCCTGTCCGGCCGGGACGTGCAGGCCGGGCACTCCAACGTCGTGCAAGTCACACTTGACGGCGTGTTTCGATGCCATGAATGGCGGGAAACAACCGTGGTTCCGCTTCTGTGAGGGTACGGAAAAGCCCGGGCTGCGGCCTCCTTCGGCCGCTCCCTGACCACGTCTGCCCGTGAACACGCAGAACGTTCGCTTCCGGTTCGAACCCTACGTCAATCGAGAAGGGGAAGGCTGCCTGGAAGAGTGACCCGGATCCGGCATCCACGTGAGGATTCGGCCACGCCGATCCCGCCACCGTGGAGATCCACCGCCCAGCGCGCGATCGCCAGGCCGAGCCCCGTGCCGCCGTCGCTCCCCGGCCCCTGCCGGTCCGGCGCCGTGCCCCGGTTGAACCGCTCGAAGACCTTGTGCCGCTCCGACTCCGGGATGCCGGGACCCTCGTCCTCCACCAGCAGCTCCAGCGACTCCGGGTACGGGCCGCGCCGGGCCCGCACCGTCACGCGACCGTGCGGCGGCGAGTGCTTCACCGCGTTGTCGATCAGGTTCGCCATCACCTGGTGCAGCCGCTCCACGTCCGCGCACGCCGTCAGGTCGGACGGCGACACGTCCAGGTGCAGGTGCACGTCCGTGCGCCGGTGCAGACCGGACGTCGACGGCAGCCCGCGCTGAGCGGCGGCCAGGTTCGCCTCCCGCAGGACCCCGGACAGATAGGGCCACACCTCGAAACGGCGCGCCCGCAGCTGGACGACACCGTTGTCGAGCCGCGACAGGTCGAGCAGCGTCTCCACGAGCCGGCCCAGCCGCTCCGTCTGCTTCAGCGCCGAGCGCATCGTCTCCGGATCGGCCTCCGAGACCCCGTCGACCACGTTCTCGAGGACGGCCCGCAGTGCCGCGATCGGCGTGCGCAGCTCGTGCGAGACATTGGCGACCAGCTCCTTGCGGTGCCGGTCCACCGCCTCCAGGTCGTCCGCCATGCGGTTGATCGTCGAGGCCAGGTCGCCCAGCTCGTCGCGCCGGTCGGCGCCCCGCACCCGCCGCGAGAAGTCGCCCCGCGAGATCGACCCCGCCACCGTGTTCATCTCGTCCAGCGGCGCCGTCAGCGACTGCGCCACGAACTGGGTGATGAGCAGCGTCGCGATCATCGCGAAGATCGTGATGTACCGGAACTCGGTGGACGTGCGGATCGCCACCAGGGCCAGTCCCGAGGTCAGCAGCACCGCCCCGACGACCAGCGCCCCCAGCTTCGTCTTGATCGAGATCGCGATCCGGCGCCTGGACCCCCCCGGGCGCCGCGCCGGCCGGTTCACGACGCCGGGGTCTCCAGCGCGTATCCGACACCGTGCACCGTGCGGATCCGCTCGGCGCCGATCTTCCGGCGCAGGGCCTTGATGTGGCTGTCCACGGTCCGGGTGCCGGAGGCGTCCGCCCAGTCCCACACCTCGGCGAGCAGCTGCTCCCGGGAGAGCACCGCGCGGGGGGTGCCGGCGAGACAGACCAGCAGGTCGAACTCGGTCGGGGTGAGGTGCACGTCCTCGGTCCGCACCCGCACCCGGCGCTGCGCGTGGTCGATCTCCAGGTCGCCCAGGCGCAGGGTCCCGCTGCGGGGGGTCACGGCGGCGAGCGCCGCCCGCTCCACCCGGCGCAGCAGCACGTGGACCCGGGCGGCCAGCTCGCGCATGGAGAAAGGCTTCGTCATGTAGTCGTCGGCGCCGACGCCGAGCCCGACCAGCATGTCGGTCTCGTCGTCCCGGGCGGTGAGCATCAGCACCGGCACCGGGCGCCGGGCCTGCACGCGCCGGCAGACCTCCAGGCCGTCGAAGCCGGGCAGCATCACGTCGAGGACCATCAGGTCCGGCTGCCAGGCCTCGGCGGCCTCCACGGCCGCGGGGCCGTCGGTGGCCGTCTGCACCAGGAAGCCCTCGGCGCGCAGCCGGGCGGAGACCGCCTCCACGATCGTCGCGTCGTCCTCGACGACCAGGACGCGCCGCTGGGCCCCCGGAGTGGCCGCACCCTGATGACCGGTGTGTGTCTGCTCCATTGCCCCGCCTCGCGTCGCCGATGTCGGTGCAGCAGCCTAGAGGTAGCCGCGGCGTCCCGGCTACGCAGGCCTGATGCCGAGGTGGACCACGTCGGGGACGCCCCGGGCAACCGCGACCTCTTCGGTCCGTACCCCGCTGAATCCGGCATTCCGCAAGGACTCCTCGAAATCGGCGGACGGCCGCGCCGACCACACGGCGAGCACGCCGCCGGGGTTCAGACGGGCGGCGCAGAACGCCAAACCCCATGAGCCGTAAAGGGATTCGTTGTCCTGGGTGACGGTCCAGTCCGGGCCGTTGTCGATGTCCAGGCAGAGCGCGTCGTAGGTGTCGGCGGTGGTCTCCAGGTACGTCACGAGGTCCGTGTGCAGGATCACGGTCCGCTCGTCGGCGAGCGCGCGGCCGGACAGCGAGGCGAGCGGGCCGCCGCGGTGCCAGTCGATGATCGCGTCCTCCCGCTCCACCACCGCGATCCGGCCCCAGCGCGGGTCGGCGGCGGCGTGCGCCAGCGAGAAGCCGACGCCGAGCCCGCCGATCAGGACGGACGCGCCCACGCGCGCGTGCTCGGGCAGCGCCGCCATGGCCGCGTCCACGAGCAGCCGCTCCGAGCGCCCGTCGGAGGTGTCCATCAGGAACGTGCCGTTGGCGATGATCTCGAAGTCGGTGCGGTCCCCGGTGTCGCGGCGCCGCAGGACGACTTCGCCGTACGGACCCTCGCGGCGGTCGAGGGTGACGGGGGTGTTCATGGGCGGTCACTCCGCTTCTCGTCGTGTCGGTACGGGGCGTCCCGGCCATCCTCGCGGAGCACGGGCGCGCGGGACAAACACGTTGTGGAGTCACGGGGTGACGCTGGGGTGGGCGGACGAGGGCGCCGCGGGCGGGCGCCGCGCGGCTCAGGGCGCCGTGGGCGGGCCGCCCTCCGGGAGGGCGTCGAAGACGCGCTGGAGGGCGGCGGGGCGCTCGCCGTCGCCCGCGACGACCGTCCGGTCGTGGTACGTCACCGTGTACTGGAAGCCGTCGAAGACCGGCCGCTCGCTCGGCCGCTCGGGCACGCGCGCGTAGGCGGGGTCCTCCAGTGCGGCCCGCAGCCCGGCGAGCCCTGCGGCGTCCATCCGCCCCGTCCGTGGCTCCCCGCCCCGGGAGCGCAGGGTCCACGACCCGTCCTCCCGCACCGTGAGCCGGTTGTCCACGCCGGCGAATCCGCCGCTCACCGCGACCTCCACCAGGACGGCCCCGGAGCGCGGCTCGGTCGTCCGGGCCGAGGGGTCCGTGCTCGACCCGCTCTTCCCGCCGCCCGGCTCCGGCGGCACGTCGGCGTCCGCGCACCCGCCCACGCCCAGCACCAGCGCCGCCACGACCCCCGGCACCGCGCCCCACACCCGTCGCCGCCTCACCGCATGCTCCATGCGCCGAGCATGCCCGTCCCCGGCCCCCGCCGCAGCCGGAACACGCCACGCACCGGCCCCACGGGGCGGAGCCTCCGCGGCGCCATCCGTCCCACCGGCGGATTCGGCGCTCCCACGTGCGGCGATCCGGTGATCGCTCACAGCGAACAAGACGCGGGGAACATTCGCGGGCTCACATGCATTGAGTCGGCATAACTCAACTTGACTGCCGAAGGGGAGATCATGGCTTCTGAGTCCAAGCCGTCCGCACCGCTGACGCTGCCCGTGCTGCCGCTCGACGACGAGGTCGTGCTGCCCGGGATGGTGGTTCCGCTCGACCTCTCCGACAACGACGTGCGGGCCGCGGTCGAGGCCGCGCAGGCCGCGGCCAAGGGCAGCGGCGTGAAGCCGCGGGTGCTGCTGGTGCCGCGCGTGGACGGGACGTACGCCGGGACCGGCGTGCTCGGGATCGTCGAGCAGGTCGGCCGGCTGTCCGACGGCGACCCGGGGGCGCTCATCCGCGGCATCGGACGGGTGCGGATCGGGGCCGGGACGACCGGGCCCGGCGGGGCGCTGTGGGTCGAGGGGACCGTCGTCGAGGAGACCGTGCCCGACCCGCTGCCCGGCGCCGTGACCGAGCTGGTCACCGAGTACAAGGCGCTCGCCACCACCTGGCTCAAGAAGCGCGGCGCCTGGCAGGTCGTGGACCGGGTGCAGCAGATCGACGGCGTCGGCGCGCTCGCCGACAACTCCGGGTACTCGCCCTTCCTCACCGTCGAGCAGAAGGTGGCGCTCCTGGAGACCACCGACCCCGTCGCCCGCCTCAAGCTCGCCACCGCCCAGCTCCGCGAGCACCTCGCCGAGCAGGAGGTCGCCGAGACCATCGCCAAGGACGTCCAGGAGGGCGTCGACAAGCAGCAGCGCGAGTTCCTGCTCCGCCGCCAGCTCGAAGCCGTCCGCAAGGAGCTGCGCGAGCTCAACGGCGAGAAGGAGGGCGAGGAGTCCGACGACTACCGCGCCCGCGTCGAGGCCGCGGACCTCCCCGAGTCCGTCCGCGAGGCCGCCCTCAAGGAGGTCGACAAGCTGGAGCGGTCCAGCGACCAGTCGCCCGAGGGCTCCTGGATCCGGACATGGCTCGACACCGTCCTCGAACTGCCGTGGAACGAGCGGACCGAGGACCGCTACGACATCCAGGGCGCCAAGGACGTCCTGGACGCCGAGCACGCCGGCCTGGAGGACGTGAAGGAACGCATCACCGAGTACCTGGCCGTCCGCAAGCGGCGCGCCGAGCGCGGGCTCGGCGTCGTCGGCGGCCGCCGCGGCGGAGCCGTCCTCGCCCTCGTCGGGCCGCCCGGCGTCGGCAAGACCAGCCTCGGCGAGTCCGTCGCCCACGCCATGGGCCGGAAGTTCGTGCGCGTCGCCCTCGGCGGCGTCCGCGACGAGGCCGAGATCCGCGGCCACCGGCGCACCTACGTCGGCGCCCTGCCCGGCCGGATCGTCCGCGCGATCAAGGAGGCCGGGTCCATGAACCCCGTCGTCCTCCTCGACGAGATCGACAAGGTCGGCTCCGACTTCCGCGGCGACCCCGCCGCGGCCCTCCTCGAAGTCCTCGACCCGGCGCAGAACCACACCTTCCGCGACCACTACCTGGAGGTCGAGCTCGACCTCAGCGACGTGGTCTTCCTCGCCACCGCCAACGTGCTCGAAGCCATCCCCGAGGCCCTGCTCGACCGCATGGAGCTGGTCCGCCTCGACGGCTACACCGAGGACGAGAAGGTCGTCATCGCCCGCGACCACCTGCTGCCCCGGCAGCTGGAGCGGGCCGGCCTGGAGACCGGCGAGGTGACGATCGACGAGGCCGCGCTGCGCAAGCTGGCCGGCGAGTACACCCGCGAGGCCGGCGTCCGCACCCTGGAGCGGGCCGTCGCCCGGCTGCTCCGCAAGGTGACGGCCCAGCACGAACTCGGCGACCGCGAGCTGCCGTTCACGGTCACGCCCGAGGACCTGCGGGACCTCATCGGGCGCCCGCACCACGTGCCCGAGTCCGCCCAGGACCCGTCCGAGCGGCGCACCGCCGTCCCCGGCGTGGCCACCGGACTCGCGGTGACCGGCGCAGGCGGCGACGTCCTCTTCGTGGAGGCGTCCCTCGCCGACCCGGAGACCGGCGGCGCCGGGCTGACCCTCACCGGCCAGCTGGGCGACGTGATGAAGGAGTCCGCGCAGATCGCGCTCTCCTTCCTCCGCTCGCACGGCGCGGAGCTGGAGCTGCCCGTCACCGGCCTCAAGGACCGGAGCGTGCACATCCACTTCCCGGCGGGCGCGGTCCCGAAGGACGGCCCGAGCGCGGGCATCACGATGACGACCGCGCTGGCGTCGCTGCTCAGCGGCCGGCTCGTCCGCACCGACGTGGCCATGACCGGCGAGGTCTCCCTCACCGGCCGGGTGCTGCCGATCGGCGGCCTGAAGCAGAAGCTGCTCGCAGCGCACCGGGCGGGCATCACCACCGTGGTCATCCCCAAGCGGAACGAGGCCGACCTGGACGACGTCCCGGCCGAGGTCCTGGAGAAGCTGGAGGTCCACCCGGTGACCGACGTCCGCCAGGTCCTGGAGATCGCCCTGGCCCCGGCGGAGGTCCCGGTCCCGGTGGCCGCCTGATCCACCCCGGCCCCGCCGAGGCCCCCGGTACGCGCGCGTACCGGGGGCCTCCGGCGTCCACGGCCGGGGCGGTACGGCCCTTCACGGCCGGCGCCGTGCAGGCCCGTTCCCGCGTGGGGGGCGTACGGTCGCCACGACCCAGCGCCGTCCGACCGTTCCGGCCCGGGGGCCGTACGACCGTTCCGACCCGGGGGCCGTACGACCGTTCCGACCCAAGGGCCGTACGGCTGTTCCTGCCTGGAGGGCCGTACGGCTGTCTACGACCCCGACGCCGTACGACCGTTTCCCCGTGGGGCCCTAAGGCCGTCGCGCCCCCGGTGCCGTAGGCCGTTCCCGCCCGGGGCCCGTACGGCCGTCCACGACCCCGGGCGCGTGCGGACGCTCACGCCGGGGTCGTGCGGCGGACGGCTTCGACGATCACCGAGGCCAGGGTCGGGTCCCCGGCGCGGGCGGCCCGTTGGAGGTCCGCGCCGGTGCCTCGGGCGAGGAGGCGCGCCACGCCCGCCTCGGCGCGCTCCCGGTCGCCCGCGTCCTCCAGGGCGGGGCGCACGTGGTCGAGCAGCGCGTGCAGGACCTCGCCGGCCGGGCGCGGCCGCCAGCTGCGCGGGTCGAGCAGCTCGCCGCCGAGGCCGTACCGGCTGGCCCGCCAGGCCGCGAGCCGCAGCACGACCGTCGAGACCGGGTCGGGGAGCCGGCCCCGCCGCCACTCCCGGGCCGCGGTCTCGACCAGCGCGCGGCTCAGCACCGCGAGCAGGACCGTGTCCTCCAGGTCCAGGCAGACGTCGCCGACCCGGATCTCCACGGTCGGGTAGCGACGGGAGAGCCGGGCGTCGAAGTAGACCATGTGGTCGTCGATCAGCACGTCGCTGGCGAGCATCTCGCGCGTGGTCCGCTCGTACGCCTCCACGTCCCCGTACAGCTCGCTCGGGCCGGACATCGGCCAGCGCTGCCACAGCTGGTGGCGCCAGCTGGCGTATCCGGTGTCGACGCCCTGGAAGTAGGGGGAGTTGGCGCTGAGCGCGAGGAGCGGGGCGAGCCAGGGGCGGATCCGGTCCAGGACGCCCACGCCCTCCTCGGCCGAGGCGAGGTGGACGTGGACGTGGCAGGCGCAGGCGAACTCCTCGTCGACGAGGTGGGCGTACCGGTCGTGGATCCGGCGGTACCGCTCGTCGGGGGTGAGCAGCGGACCGAAGTCCATGGGCGCGGTGGCGAGGGCCGCGACCGCCACCCCGGCCTCCTCGGCGGCGGCCGCGGCCGCGCGCCTGGCCCGGCGCAGCTGGTCGGCGAGCTGGGCGGTGGTGGTGCAGGGGGTCGTGCCGATCTCCAGCTGCTCGGCGTACAGCTCGGGCTTCGCCGGTTCCGGTGCCTCGCCGCGGCGGGGCCCGGCGTCGGCGTGCCAGGCGGCGATCTCGGTGACGGTGCCGGAGAGGGGCTGGGGGAGTCCGGTGTCGGGATCGACCAGGAGGAGCTCCTCCTCCACCCCGAACGTGCGCAGCCCTTCCCCGCGGTGGTAGACCCACCGCTGCTGGTTCCGCATGGAGCGCTCTCCTTCACGGGCGGACGGTGGTGCGGACGGCCGTTCGAACAGAGCTTTCACCAAGGCTGTCCACGAACGTCCCGTCTTCCACCCGTCCCGGTGCAGATGGCGCGAAAACGCCCCCCGGAGCGGGCTCCGGGGGGCGGGGCGGGAGGGGGGCGAGCAACCCTCGGGGGCCGGGGCCTTCCCCGGGGGCCGCCGGAGGGGCGGGGCGGCCCCGTGCCGCGCCCGCCTCCCGCCGGGCCTCCGGCTCCTAGGAGCCGGAGGAGCCGGAGGAGCCGCGGCGGCGGCCCAGGAGGAGGCTGCCCGCGCCGAAGACGGCGAGCGCGCCGGCGCCGGCCAGGGCCATCGGCAGCGGGGAGGCGGGTGCGGCGGAGGCCTCGGCGGAGAGCGCCGGGGGCAGCTCGTCGCCGCCGTGTCCGGCGTGGCTGACCGTGGACAGCTCGGCACCGGCGGCCAGCTCGGCCTCGGTGGGCGCCTCGGCCCTGGCGGCCGTGGCCGCGGCGGCCGTGCCGAAGGTGACGTCCGAGCAGCTGTAGAAGGCCTCGGGGCTGTCGTTGCGCTGCCACACCATGTAGACGACGTGCCGGCCGGTGCGCGCGGGCAGGTTGCCGGTGAAGGAGTAGTAGCCGTCGGTGGCCGTGCGGGTGGTGGGGTACACGGCCGCCGGGGTGGCGTCGAGGTCCGACCACTTCAGCGGCTGGGTCGGGTCGAAGCCGGCCTTGGTGATGTACAGGGTCATCGTGCCGGAGTGGGCGGCGGTGGCGCGGATCCTGAAGTCGAAGGGGCCGGCCTTCACGGGGGTGGCCGCCCAGTCGGTGCGCGCCCAGTCCAGGGCCCGGTACTTCTCGCGGTTCGCCGAGCAGAGCTTGCCGTCCGGGATGACCGCCTTGTGGTTGCCGTCCGCGTTCGCGATGTTGACCTCGTTCCAGTCGTAGAGCGGCTGGGTGCCGGAGTCGGCGACGAGGTCCTTGCAGACCTGCGAGTCGGGGCTCTCGGGGCCCTCGGCGAAACAGGCGGCGATCCGGCTCACGGGGGTGAACACGGCTCCGTGGGCGGCGGCGGTCGTCGGGGTGAGGCCGACGAGGGCCGCGGCGGCGGACAGGGCGGCGACGCCGGCGGCGGTACGGCGGGAGGACGGCATGCGGGGGGCTCTCTCTCGTGCGTGGGGGAGTACGGAACGAGCAACGCGCGCGGGGCGCACGGAAGTTGAATCCCGTGCGGCCGGGTAGAGACTCGCATTGGTCCATACCAATCGGCAAGAGGGTGCACCGAAAAAGCCCCGGGCACGGGAACGGCGGTCCCGGGCGCCGCCGCGCCCCTGGACCGCCGTTCTCCGCGCCGGCGTCAGCCGTTGGCGAGCGCCTGGACGCGGGAGAGGTCGCCGTTGAAGTGGTTGTGGTCGCCGACCGTCGGGCCGGACGAGGTGTACTGCCACATCGTGTAGTACGGCCAGCCGGCGGGGAGTTCGCCGACCTCGGAGGCGTACCGCGCGATCCACAGCGGGTTGGTCGAGGCGAAGCCGGAGTAGTTGCCGGTGCACTGCTTCCACCAGCTGGTCGCCGTGTAGATGACGGCGTCGCGGCCGGTGCGGGCCTTGTACCGGTTGAGGAAGTCGCGGATCCAGGTGACCATCCCGGACTGGGTCTTGCCGTAGCAGGTGGCGCCGTACGGGTTCCACTCGATGTCGAGCACGCCGGGCAGGGTCTTGCCGTCCTTGGACCAGCCGCCGCCGTTGTTGACGAAGTAGTCGGCCTGGGCGGTGCCGGTGGTCGTGTCCGGGGTGGCGAAGTGGTACGTGCCGCGGATCATGCCGACGTTGTACGAGCCGGTGTACTGCTGCGTGAAGTAGGTGTTCTTGTAGTACGTGCCCTCCGTCGCCTTCACGTAGGCCCACTTGACGCCGCTGTTCCAGAGGGTCGACCAGGCGACGTTGCCCTGGTGGCTGGAGACGTCGACGCCCTCCGTCCAGGTGGCGAGGGCGGAGACGCCGCCGGAGGGGGCCGCGCCGCGGCCGTCGTGCTTGAGGACGCCCATGCCCATGTGGGCGGTGCCGCGCGCGGGGACGGCGGCGCGGGCACCGGGGTCGGCGGCGCCCGCCGGACCGGCGAGGGGCAGGACGAGGGCGGTGGCCGCGAGGCCGGCGAGCAGGGAGAGGGGGACGGATCTGCGCACACGCATGGCGTGACTCCCGGAGGTGGAAGTGGTGTGGACATGTCAGTCACGTGCTCGACGGCGACTCTACGCACGTAGACAGGGCGGTGGAAGAGGCCCCGGGTTCCGCCGTTGGTCTACTCCTGCGAAATACTGAAGGAGCTGCGGCGATGCCCGGGGCGACGGGAAACTTTCAGTCCACGAAACACGCGCGGGAGGTGCGGGGTGCACGCAGGCGGCACGACCGGCGAAGACGACACCGCGCCGGCCCCGGTCCCCGGCACGACCCGGCCCGGAGGCGACGCTCCCGACGCGGGGAAGTCCTCCGGCGCGGGGGCCACTCCGGGAGCGGCCGCGGGAGCAGGAGCGGCTTCCGGTGCGGGGGCCACTCCTGAGGCGGGGGCGGCTTCCGTCCCCGAGGCGAGCCCCGATGCGGGGAGGACCACGGCCGCGGGGGCGGGCCTGGATGCCGGGGCGGGCCCCGATGCGGGGACGCCCTCAGACGCGGGGGCGGGCCCCGGTGCCGCGACGAGCCCCGGTGCCGGGTCAGACCTCGATGCCGGCACGAACCGCGATGCCGGCACGAGCCGCGATGCCGGCACGAGCCGCGATGCCGGCACGAGCCGCGATGCCGGCACGAGCCCCGACGCCGGGACGAGCCCCCGTGCCGCGTCAGGCCCAGGTGCCGGGTCAGACCTCGATGCCGGCACGAACCGCGATGCCGGCACGAACCGCGATGCCGGCACGAGTCCCGACGCCGGAACGAGCCCCGATACCGGGTCAGGCCCCGATACCGAGTCAGGCCCCGATACCGGGTCAGGCCCCGATGCCGGGGCGGCCCCCGGCGTCCGCGCCGCTTCCCGTGCCGGACGGGGCCGGGCGTACGCGTCCGGCTTCGGCGAGGCGTCCGGGCGGCCGCCCGGGGGCGGGGCGGCCGAGCGGGAGTTCCTCGCCCTGGAGCGGGAGCTCGCGGTGTTCCTGCGGCGAGCACGGGCCCAGTCGGGGGAGATGGCGCGGGAGGTGCACCCGGAGCTGGAGCCGTCCGCGTACGGCCTGTTCGTACGGCTCGACGACGCCGGGCCGCAGCGGGCCACCGAGCTCTCCGCCTACTTCGGCGTCGGCAAGGCCACCATGAGCCGCCAGCTGCGCGCCCTCGAACAGCTCGGCCTGGTCGCCCGCGACCCCGACCCCGCCGACGGCCGCGCCTCCCTGGTGCGGCTCACCGACGAGGGCCGCGACCGCTTCCGGCACGTCCGGGACGCCCGCCGCGAGCGGTACGTCCGCAAGCTCGCCGACTGGGACCGCGCCGAGGTCGCCGAACTGGCCCGGCTGCTCCACCACTTCAACCAGCGCTCCGAGGGCTGACCCGCACCCGCCTCAGAACTCCACGTACACGGCCGTCGCGTCGTCGTGGCGCTTTCCGCGGCGCCCGCCGGGGTCCGCCCCCTCCAGGAGCCGGACCCGCCGGAGCAGCCCCGCCGGGCCCTCCTCGGCGAGGACGCCCGCGCACTCCGCCCAGTCGCCCGCGCCGAACCGCTCGACCCATCGGCTCGCCCCGTCCGTGAGCGCCGCGAGCGCCCGCACCTCCGCCAGCGGGGTCGTACCGGTCACCGCCCGCTCCGCGACCGACGGGTCCGCGGCCGCCGTGAAGAAGCCGCCCTCGCGGTTGCGCAGCCGGTCCGCCGCCTCGTGCGTGCGCAGCGCCTCCCGGGGGATCCGGTCCAGCCGGTCGTCCCGCACCGCCCGGACCGCGCCGTCCGGCGCCCGGAGCAGCAGCACCGCGTCGGAGAGGACCAGGTGCTCGACCGCGGCCGCGTCCCACCGCGCGAGGACCACGGTCGCCTGAGGCGTACGTACGTGAGAAAGGTCACAGGTGTCCGCGTGGAGCTCCGCGGTGCGCCGGATTGCCCGCGCCAGGATCTCGGACAGCGTCAGATCGGCCCGGGAAGCGGACAGTTCGGTCAAAGCGCCGCCCAGTCGCGCGGTGAACCAGGGCACCGTGTGCACACAGCCCGCCCCGCCCGCCGGGGGCGTGACGCCGTCCAGCAGGACCAGCGTCCCGCCGCCGCCCGACGCGGGCAGAGCTGCGGCGGCCCAGTCCTCGTTGGGCCGTTCGGGACTGCCCGGAAGGGTGGCGACCTCGCTGCGCATGATGTCCAGTGTGCCCGGCTCGCGCAGTCCCTTCGCAACACCTGCAAAGGGCCGAAAATGGCCTGTACCAACCGGCCATGGCCGTCCCGACAGGCGGAATCGCGAGCTCCGGCGAGCTGCGGGCGGGCATCCTGCCAAAGCCCGCCCCGAAGATCCAGCCGGGGGCGGTCGCGACCCGCCGCCGACGCCCCCCGGAAGTTGTTCGCCAACTCCGGATTGTTGTTCACTCGTTCGGGTGGCGGAGCGGCCGATGCCCGTCCCCTGCCGAGAAGCGCTGGAATGGTCGGAAGCCGTACCAGGGGTGGGGGCGGGACCTCATGACCGGCCGTCACCTCTGCTGTGTGGGCGGACGAGTCAAGAATGCGAGCACCGGTGCAGAAGAAGCGGCCTCGGAGCATGAACGGCGCGCGGAGCCAGACCCCCGGTGAGCCGCCGACCCCCGGCACCGCGCCGACCACCCCCGGCGCCCCGCCGAGCGCCCCCGGCACCGGCACCCCGTCGAACCCGGGAAGCACCCCCGCGGCCGCGCCCGCCGGAGCCTCCGCGCCGACCCCCGGCGGCCGTTCCAAGCGCGTCCGCACCCGCCTCGTCGCAGGCGTCGCCCTCGTCGGCGCCATCGTCCTCGGCGCCGGCGCCCCCGCCGTCCTCACCGCCTCCCGCGAGCTCAACGAGTCCCGGCGCCTGGTCACCCTCGCCGAGCTCGACCGGCAGGCCGTCACCCTCGCCCACTCCCTCGCCGACGAGCGCGACGAGGTCGTGGCCTTCGTCGCCGCCGGCCGCGAGGAGCAGACCGGCCCCAAGAAGAACCGGCGGGTCCTCACCCCCGCCAAGTCGGCCCGCGTCGACCGGCAGATCGACGAGATCCGCCCCACCGCCTCCGACGCGCTGCGCCGCGAGCTCGCCGGCGTCGCCTCCGTCCGCCGCGCCGCCGTCACCGGCAAGGGCACGGCCCTGGAGGCCCACAAGGCGTACAGCGACGTCATCGCCTCCCTCCAGGGACTCGCCGACGAGCTCGCCGAGCGCACCCCGCCGCGCGCCACCGACCCCGGCGTCACCGGCACAACCCGCGCCCCCGCCGACCTCGGCCGCGCCGTCGAACAGGCCTCCTCCACCCGGGGCCTGCTCATCGCCGCGCTCGTCACCCCGCAGCCCGAGGCCACCGGCGAGCTCCGCTACGACGCCACCACCGGCACCTACGTCGCCGAGGAGCCCGAGGGCAAGGAGGAGGCCGAGCGCGCCCGCGACCAGCTCAGCGCCGCCGCCCAGCAGGCCCGGGTCCGCGAACTCGCCGCCCTCGGCGACTTCGACCGCTCCGCCGGACCCGCCGCCCGCGACTCCCTCGCCGAGACCGTCACGGGACCCGAGGTCAAGACCGCCGAACTGGCCCTCGGCCGGCTCACCGACCAGCCCGCCCTCACCGAGGCCGAGACCCGCACCTCGCCGCCCGCCCTGGACGCCGCGCTTTCCGCCCGGATCGAGCAGATGCGCGGCGTCGAGTCCTCCCTCGCCGCCAAGCGGGTCGAGCGGCTCACCGCCCTGCGCGACGACGACGTCACCGCGCTCGAACTGCGCCTCGCCCTCCTCGGCGGCTGCCTGATCCTCGCCGTCGGCGTCTCCACCTACGTCGCCCGCAGCCTCACCCGGCCGCTCGCCGTGCTCCGCCGGGGCGCCGCCCGGCTCGCCGCCGCGCCCGACCCGGCCACCGAGGAAGCCGTCCGCTTCACCGGCCGCAACGACGAGTTCGCGCAGGCCGTCCGCTCCCTCAACACCCTCCACGGCCGGCTCGCCGCCCTCTCCGCGCACACCGGCCGGCTCACCGGCGAGCGGGCCGGCCTGGTCGCCGCCCAGGAAGCCGCCGAGGCCGAACTCGCCGCCCAGCGCGCCGAGCTCCAGGGCCGGATCGCCGTCCTCACCGCCGACCTCGAACGGCTCCGGGACACCGTCCACCACACCTTCGTCAACCTCTCGCTGCGCAGCCTCGGCCTCGTCGACCGCCAGCTCGCCGTCATCGAGAAGCTGGAGGAGCGGGAGCAGGACCCGGACCGTCTCGCCACCCTCTTCAAGCTCGACCACATGGCGACCGTCATGCGCCGCCACAGCGAGAACCTGCTGGTCCTCGGCGGCCACGAGCACGTCCACGGCCACGCGGGCCCGGTCCCGCTCGTCGACGTGCTGCGCGCCGCCGTCAGCGAGATCGAGCGGTACGAGCGGGTCACCATCCAGTCGCTGCCGCCGCACGCCCAGCTCGCCGGCTTCGCCGCCGACGACCTGAGCCACCTCGTCGCCGAACTCCTGGAGAACGCCACCTCGTTCTCCCCGCCGGACGCCGAGGTCCAGCTCTCCGGCTGGCTCCTGGAGACCGGCGAGGTCATGCTCTCCGTCCAGGACTCCGGCATCGGGATCCCCGAGCACCGCCGCGCCGACCTCAACGCCCGCCTCGCCGCCGCCGACCCGGAGGCCTTCGAGGGCGAGGGCCTCGGCATGCGGGTCGTCTCCCTGCTCGCCGCCCGCCACGGCGTCGGCGTCGAGCTGCGCGAGCAGAAGCCGGGCGGCACGGCCGCCGTCGTGGTGCTGCCGCTGCCGCTGCTGCCCACCGCGCCGCCGGCCGCCGTCGCCGAGCCGGTACGGGTCCCCGGCACCGGCCCCGTACCGGTCCTCCACCTTCCCGGCTCCGAGGCCGAGGCCAACTCCAACACCCTTCCGTCCCGCGCCCGCGACCCGCTCGTCGAGGCGGCGGAACGCGCCTTCCAGCAGACGCGGCCCGAGCCGGCGACGACGGAGCCCGCGCCCGAGCCGGAGCAGGCCCACGAGCCCGCGCCGGAGCCGGCGTACCAGCCCGAACCCGCCCCGGCGTATGAGCCCGCGCAGGCCTCCGCCCCGGCGTACGAGCCCGAGCCCACGCCCGCGTACCAGTCCGCGTCCGCCCCGGCGTACGAGTCCGCGACGCCCGACCCGGAGCCGTACGAGCACGTCGGGACCGCCGAGCGGCAGCCCGTCGAGTCCGTGTCGGAGACGACCCTCCAGGTCCGGCTCCCCGACCCGCCGCCCGAGCCGGACAGCCACGAGCGGACCGCCGAGACGCCCGTCGCGGCCGTGCCGGGGCAGGCCGGACCGGCCGACGAGGCCCAGGTGCCGGGGCCGCGCCCCGCGCAGTGGGAGCGGGTCACCGACAAGGGCCTGCCCAAGCGCACCCCCCAGGTGGTCCGGGCGCCGTCCGCGCCGTCCGCGCCCCGGCGGGGCTCCGTCGACGCCGAGGCGCTCCGCCGCCGGCTCGGAGGCTTCCACCAGGGCGCCGTGGCCGGACGCCGGGACGTCGAGGCGGAGATAGCCGCCGAGAGCACCACGCGTACAGAGGAGATGACGGGGGACACAGTCGAGGAGGCACGCAGTTGACCGCCACGGGAACGAGCACCACGAGCACGACCGCGCCGGCCGGCGCCTACGGATTGAGCACGGAGGCCCGCAACCTGCAATGGCTGCTGGGCAACCTCGTGGAGGAGGTGCCCGGCGTCCGCTCGGTCGCCGTCGTCTCCTCCGACGGGCTCCTGCTGCTCTCCTCCGACCCGGACGAGGGGCTCGGAGCCGCCGACGACGGGCCCGTCCGCCCCCGCGGCCCGCGCGGCTCCAGCGCCGACCTCGCCACCATCGTCTCCGGCATCGGCAGCCTCACCGTCGGCGCCGCCCGCCTGATGGAGGGCGGCGGGGTGAAGCAGACGATGGTCGCCATGGAGGAGGGCAGCGTCTTCGTCATGTCGATCAGCGACGGCTCGCTGCTCGGCGTGCACGCCGAACCCGACTGCGACATGAGCGTCGTCGCCTACCACATGGCGCTCTTCGTGGGCCGGGCCGGACACGTCCTCACCCCCGAAGTCCGCAGTGAACTGCGCAAGTCGATGGAGGGCCCCCGGTGACCTCGCTGACCGCCGCGGGCCACCGCCTGCCGGTACGCGGCGAAGGACGGCGCCCCGCGCGCGTGCGCCCGTACTCGCTCACCGGCGGCCGCACCCGCTTCGGACACGTGCTGCTCGTCGAGACCTTCGTGGCCGCCCTGGAGGCGCCGCTCGCCCGCAAGGTCCTCACCGACGGCGGCCCCGGCGCGCGCGGGCTCATGCCCGAGATGCGCGCCATCGTCGAGATATGCCGCCGGATGCGGACGGTGGCGGAGATCTCGGCCCTCCTCAAGATGCCGTTGGGCGTCGTCCGGGTGCTGCTCAGCGACCTGGCCGACCAGGGAAAGATCCGCGTGTACGGGACCGGTCACGACACCGGCCAGCCCGACCGCGCGCTCCTCGAAAGGGTGCTGAGTGGACTCCGCCGTCTCTGACGCCACCGCCGTCGACACCCCCGCCGCCGCTCCGGCGGAGGCCGTGCCCGCCGCCGCGATCCCCGCCCAGCCCGGGCCCGTCGGGGAGTCCGGGCAGGCCGGCCCGGAGAAACCCGACTCCGCCGCGGAGCCGGATCCCGAGGACGGCGCGCAGGACTGGCAGCTCGACCACTCCCGCGCCCCGATCGCGACGAAGATCGTGGTCGCGGGCGGCTTCGGCGTCGGCAAGACCACCTTCGTCCGCGCGGTCTCGGAGATCACCCCGCTCCAGACCGAGGCGCTGATGACCCGGGCCAGCGAGGAGACCGACGACCTCACCGCCACCCCGGACAAGCTCACCACCACCGTGGCGATGGACTTCGGCCGGATCACCCTCGACAACGACCTGGTCCTGTACGTCTTCGGCACGCCGGGGCAGCAGCGCTTCTGGTTCATGTGGGACGACCTGGTGCGCGGCGCGATCGGCGCGATCGTGCTCGCCGACACCCGCCGGCTCACCGACTGCTTCCCCGCGCTCGACTACTTCGAGAGCTGCGGCCTGCCGTACGTCGTCGCCGTCAACCACTTCGAGGGCACCGAGCGGTTCGAGCCGGAGGACGTCAGGGAGGCCCTGACGATCACCGCCGAGGTCCCCGTGGTGATCATGGACGCGCGCAAGCGCTACAGCGTCGTCGAGACGCTCCTCGCCATGGTCGAGCACGCCCTCTCCGCCACACCCGAATAGCCGCGCGCACAGCCACACCCGAACAACAGGCCGCGCCCGAACAGCCACGCCTGAGCAGCCGTGCCGAGGGGCGGCTCCCGGACCGCCCCGGGCAGCCGCCCCGCCGTCCCCGTGCGGCCCCCGGCAACCCCCGAGCAGTCACACCCGGGACGCCGCCCCGCCGCCCCCTCCCCCCCCGTTCTCGCCAGGAGCACCACCCATGCGGAAGATCCTCATAGTCGGCGCCGGACAGTCCGGTCTTCAGCTCGCCCTCGGCCTCCAGTCGCGCGGGTACGAGGTCACCCTGATGTCGAACCGGACGGCGGACGAGATCCGCTCCGGCCGCGTCATGTCCACGCAGTGCATGTTCGACACCGCGCTCCAGCACGAGCGCGACCTCGGCCTCAACTTCTGGGAGTCCCAGGCCCCGCGGATCCAGGGCCTCGGAGTCTCCGTCGCCGGCCCGGAGTCGGCCCGGATCATCGACTGGGTCGGGAAGCTCGACGGCTACGCCCAGTCCGTCGACCAGCGCGTGAAGATGGCCGGCTGGATGGAGACCTTCGCCCAGCGCGGCGGACAGCTCGTCATCCACGGCGTGGCCGTCGGCGACCTCGACTTCTTCGCCCGCCGCTACGACCTGGTGCTCGTCGCCGCGGGCAAGGGCGAGCTGGTCTCCATGTTCGGCCGGGACGCCGCGCGCTCCCCGCACACCGAGCCGCAGCGCGCCCTCGCCGTCGCGTACGTCAACGGCCTCGGCCCGCGCCCCGAGCACCCCGACTTCGACGCGGTCCGCTGCAACCTCGTGCCCGGGGTCGGCGAGCTCTTCGTGATGCCGACGCTCACCACCGGCGGCCGTGCCGACATCCTCTTCTGGGAGGGGATCCCCGGCGGTCCCGTCGACGCCTTCCGCGGCGTCAAGGACCCCTCCGAGCACCTGGCGCTCACGCTGGAGCTGATGGAGAAGTACACCCCCTGGGAGTACGCGCGCGCCACCAAGGTCGAACTCACCGACGCCTGCGGCACCCTGGCCGGCCGTTACGCCCCCACCGTCCGCAACCCCGTCGGCCGGCTGCCCGGCGGCGGCCTGGTCCTCGGCGTCGCGGACGTCGTCGTCGCCAACGACCCGATCACCGGTCAGGGCTCCAACTCCGCCGCCAAGTGCGCCGCGGCCTACCTCGACGCCATCGTCGAGCACGGCGACCGGCCCTTCGACGAGGCGTGGATGCGCTCCGCCTTCGACCGCTACTGGCGGACCGCCGAGCCCGTCACCAAGTGGACCAACGCCATGCTGGCGCCGCCGCCGGAGCACGTCCTGAACCTGATCGGCGCGGCCGGGGAGCTCCAGCCGATCGCCGACCGCTTCGCCAACGGCTTCAACGACCCGGCCGACTTCGAGAACTTCTTCTTCGACCCGGAGAAGGCCTCCGCCTACCTGGCCTCGGTGGCTTCCGGCGCCTGATCCGGGGCCACCCCCTCACCGTCGTACCCCTCGTCCGAACCCTCCCGAGCACCGTCCGGGAGGACGGGCGGGGTGTACGACTCCAGGGGCGTCCCGCCCGGGTCCGGCCGTACGGCCCCGAGCAGCGGGTTCGCGGCGACCGGGGACACCTTCACCCGGGCCCCGGGGCGCGGGGCCTGCACGACCAGGCCCTCGCCGAGGTAGAGGGCCACATGGGTGGCGCCGGGGAAGTACACCACCAGGTCCCCGGGCCGCAGCTCGTCCAGGGCCACCCGGGGCAGCTCCGCCCACTGCTCCTGGCTGGTCCGCGGGATCTCCCGGCCGGCCGCAGCCCAGGCCCGCTGGGTGAGCCCCGAGCAGTCGTACGCCTCCGGCCCCTCGGCCCCCCACTCGTACGGCTTTCCGAGCTGATCGACCGCGAAGCGCAGCGCCTCCGCGCCTGCCCGGGACGGGGTGCGGGCGGGGCCGAGGGCGCCGGAGTCGAGGAGTTCGCGCTGCGCGCCCGCCGTCTGCTGCCGCTCCAGCTCGGTGAGGCGCGCCAGCTGCTCGGGGGTGAGGGCGGCGAGCAGCGCCTCGACCTCCGCGAGCTTCTTCCGCACCTCGTCCCGGCGGGTCCGCTGCCGTGCCGCGAGGGTCCGCTGCCGGTCGAGGGCGGTCCGCGAGGCGTCGGCGAGGCCGGCGGCCCGCCGCTCGGCGGCGCGCAGCCGGGGGAGCGCGGAGGCCCGGTCGCGGGCCGTCCGGTCGAGGAGGTGCCGGGCGTCGAGCGCCGACTGCGGGTCGGGGGCGAAGAGCAGCCGCAGCGGCGAGGCGTACGAGGTGCGCCCCTGGTACTGCTCCCGGGCGAGCCGCCCCGCCTCGGCCCGCCCGCGCGCGAGTGCGGTGCGGGCGGTCTCCAGGTCCGCGGTGAGCCGCCGGGTGTCGGCCTGCTGGACCTTCAGCGCCTCCTCGGCGGCGTTGTACCGCTCCGTGGCCTCCTCCGCCTCCCGGTAGAGGGTGCGGAGCCGGGCGAGCAGGGTGGCGACGGAGCCCCCGCCGGCGGGGGGCAGGGCGGCGGCGTCGTCCTCGTCGACCGGGGGAGCCTCGGCCTCGGCACTCCTGCCCCCGGTCTCCTCGGCCTCGGTCTCCTGCGTCTCCCCGATCTCAGGGGTTCCCCCGGTCTCCGCGGTCCCCGGTGCCTCTGTGGCGGCCGGTCCGGGATCCGCGGCCGCCACGCTGTCCGGGTCCACCGGCCCGACGGGCTCCGCGGCGGGGTCCGCCAGGGCGAGGGGCGCGAGGGGTGCCGGTGGCTCGGGGGGTGCGGGGGCGGCCACCGCCGGGCCGGTCAGGGCCGTCAGGGCGGCCAGGGCTCCCGTACAGACCGGGCGCAGCAGCCTTCGCGACACGTCACCACCACCTCCAGAGCGGGCTCCGGAGGCATCATGGCGCGTCGGTTCATCCGATTACCGTACGAATCGGGGCGCGGCGCCCCGCATCACCCGTTCGGCTTGGACCACGGCCACTTCAGCTCGCGCCGCTCCCGCCCCTCGGGCGCGTACTCGTAGACCCAGCCGCGCTGGAGCCCGAGCCGCCGGGTGTGGCCGGCCGGTTCGCGGCGGTACGTGTGGAGCACGGCCGGCCGGCCGTCATGGGCCGGGACCGGCACCTCGTACCACTTCGGCGGGTGTCCGGTCATGCCGAGCAGGATGGGCAGCACCCGCCCGTCGAGGGGGCCGCCGCGGAAGGGGGTGTTCTCGCTTCTCACCCCACCAGTCTCTCCCGGCCACGTCCGTCGCGGGAGGTCACAGCAGGTGCGCGGCCGCGCCGGCGAGCGGCACGAGCCGCCCGGCCAGCTCGGCGACGGGCCCCTCGGCCCGCTCCTGGGCGAGCAGCCGCCGGACGACCCCGGCGGTCTCGGGGTCGCGGGCGGACCCGGCCGCCAGGACGGCGACCAGGTGGTCGACGAGCCAGTCGCGCAGCTCGTCGGCGGGCGGCCGCTTGCCGTCGTCCAGCCAGATGAGCGAGGCCGCCTCGACCGCCGCGATCCAGGAGCGGACCAGCATCGCGAGCCGCGGGCCCGGCCGCTCCGCGCCGAGGTGCAGGAAGATCTGCCCGGCGGCGGCCCGCCGCACCTCGTCCACGATCGACGTGGTGTTGGAGGTCGCGACGACGCTGCCGCCGCGCAGCAGTGCGCTGAAGCCGGCGTCGTGGCCGTCCACGAAGGCGAGGTAGCGGTCCAGGACCCGGCCGAGCCGCTCCGTGGGCGGCCCGTCCTCGGGCTCCGCGAAGCACCGGTTCAGGGCGTCGGCGGAGGAGCGCAGCGCGGCCTCGTACAGCTGCTGCTTGCCGCCGGGGAAGTAGCGGTAGACCAGCGGCCGGGAGACCCCGGCCGCCTCGGCGACGTCGTCGAGCGACACGTCCTCGGGGGCCCGGTGCGCGAAGAGCCCCAGCGCGGCCTCCAGGAGCTGGCCGCGCCGCTCCTCGACGCTGAGCCGGCGGTACGCGGGAGAGGCGGCGCTCGTCATGTCGGCAGCGTAACCCCGGGGCCTCCCGCTCCGGATCCCCTTCCGGCCCCCCGGCCCGAGGGGGGGACGCCCCTCAGGCCAGGAGGCCCGAGGAGCGCCAGAGGCGGCGGCCGGGGCCGCGCAGGACGCCGATGTCGTCGAGAAAGTCGGTCAGGCGCCGGGCGCCGGCCTGCATGACCTCCCGGCGGTGGCCGCTCGCCCGGACCTCGGCGACCGCCTGCCGGCGGTCCAGGCCCACCGCCTCGTACACGGCGGGGTTGACGAAGCAGGTGGAGAAGACCCGGGCGGCCTCGCCGCAGCTCAGCCGGGTGAACTCCCGCTCCCAGCGGGGCGCCGTCACCATCTGGCGGCGCAGCTCCTCGCGGGCGTACCGGACGTGCCGCGCCTCCTCGACCACGTGGATCCTGGTCACCCCGCGCACCAGCGGCTGGACCCGCTCGTCCGGGAAGGTCAGCCGCTGCATCCAGTCCAGGATCTCCTCGCCGAGGAGGGTCGCGGCGAAGGACCCGGGGGTGGTGGAGACGGTCTTCAGGACGCGGGCGAGGTTGTGGTAGACCCGCGGCACCGGGTACTCGCCGGTCCCGCTCTTCCGGATCAGCCGGGCGAACATCATCGAGTGCCGGCACTCGTCCGCGATCTCGGTGAGCGCGTAGCTCACGTGACGGCTGGTCAGCGGCTTGTCGTAGACGTGCCGGACGAGCAGCTGCATCAGGATGATCTCGAACCAGACGCCGAGCGAGGCGAGCGACGCGGCCTCGTGGCGGGAGAGGTCGATCCGCTGCTCCTCGGACATCCGGTGCCACAGCGGGGTGTCGTAGAGGGAGACCAGCTCCGGCGGCCAGTACCAGTGGCCGGGTTCGAAGGGGGCGTCCCAGTCGAGCTCGGTGTCGGGGTCGTACGAGTGCTTGCGGGAGGCCTCCAGGAGCCGTTCGGCGAGCCGCTCGCGGTCGCGGAGCGGCCCGAGCGCGTCCCGCAGCCGGGTGAAGTCGGGCTCGGTGAAGGGGCTCATGGCGGGACACCTCGCTGGCCTCGAACGCGGAGTTACCGTCGTCACTTGCTATCAGACTGCCCGTCAGCAAGCCCGTCAATCCCCTGTGCGCGACTTGTTGACGCTTCGTACAGCAACGTGTGAGCCTGCTGAAGGCGGCAGGACGCCGGTGGCCGAAGGAGTGGTCGATGTCGACGCACGAGCTCTACGTGAACCCCCCGTCCGGACCCGGCCGGCAGATCCCGGCGACCGGCGACGCCCGCTTCTCCTGGGAGTACGACATGGCCGACGCCGGCCGTGAACGGCTCCTCGCCCTCTACCAGAAGGGCAAGGACAAGCAGTGGGACGGCACCCGCCGGATCGACTGGGACCTGGAGGTCGACCCGTACGACCCGCTCGGCACGCCCGACGAGGCGCTCGCCCTGCACGGCACCCGGCACTGGGCGAAGCTCACCGAGAAGGACAAGGGCGACCTGCGCCGCCACTACGCGGCCTGGAACTTCAGCCAGTTCCTCCACGGCGAACAGGGGGCCATGGTCTGCGCCGCGCGGATCGTCGAGTCCGCGCCCGACCTCGACGCGAAGTTCTACTCCGCGACCCAGACGATGGACGAGGCCCGGCACGCCGAGATCTACGGCCGCTTCCTCCACGACAAGATCGGAATGCTGTATCCGATCAACGGCGACCTCCAGACCCTCCTCGACGACACGCTCCGCGACTCCCGCTGGGACATGCCGTACCTCGGCATGCAGGTGCTCATCGAAGGCCTGGCCCTCGCCGCCTTCGGCATGATCCGCGACACCACCGACAAGCCGCTGCCGAAGCAGATCCTGGCGTACGTCATGCAGGACGAGGCCCGGCACGTCGCCTTCGGGCGGATGGCCCTGCGCGACCACTACAAACAGCTCACCGACGCGGAGCTGCGCGAGCGCGAGGAGTTCGTCATCGAGGGCTGCCACCTCATGCGCGACCGGCTGCGCGGGGTCGAGGTCCTGGAGAACTTCGGGGTGTCGCGCAGGGAGGCCGAGGAGTTCAGCGAGCGGAACGAGTTCCTGCACCTCTTCCGGAAGCTCCTCTTCAGCCGGATCGTCCCCTGCGTCAAGGACATCGGCCTCTGGGGCGAACGCCTCCAGAAGGCCTACCTCGACATGGGCGTCTTCGACCTCGGTGACTCCAACCTCGACCTCCTCATGACCCAGGACGAGGAGATCGCCGAACGGCTCGACGCCGAGCGCTTCGCCGCCGAGGAACACGCCCGGGTCGCCGAGGTGGCGGAGGCGATCGCGGACGGCGCGAAGGAGTGACGGCACCGGGGTCCCCGGAGGCGCCCCCGGACACGGGGCCGCCCGGAAGTCAGTCCGACCCGTGGGTCCGGGGCGCGGAGCCCGGAGCGCCGCGCGGGCGGGCGGCCGGCACGTCCCCGGACGGCGAGGGCGTCACCGCCGGGGTACGGGCGCCCGGGGCGCCGCGCGGGCGGGCCGGGGGCATCGCCTCGGAGGCGCGGGGCGCACCGAACACTGCCGGTGCGCCCGGCACAGCGCGCGCCTCGGCCTCCAGGCGGAGGGCCTCGCGCATGACGTCGCGGGCGATCGGGGCCGCGCTGCCGCCGCCGCTGATGTCGGCGCGGGCCGCCTCCGCGTCCTCGACGACGACGGCCACCGCGACCGCGGGCCGGGCCGAGTCCTCCGCCTGGGCCCAGGCGATGAACCAGGCGTACGGGGTCCCCGTGTTGCCGAAGCCGTGCTGCGCCGTGCCGGTCTTGCCGCCGACCCGCGCCCCGGGGATCGCCGCGTTCGCCCCCGTGCCCTCCTCCACCGCCCGCACCATCAGCCGCTGGAGCTGGAGCGCCGTCGAGGGGTTCATCGCCTGCCGGTAGGGGCGGCGCGGGGTCCGGTCCACCGTGGTCCCGCGGGAGGTGGTCGTCCGGTCGACCAGGTACGGCCGCGCGATCTCCCCGGTGTTGGCGACGGCCGCCGCCACCATCGCCATCTGGAGCGGCGTCGCCGTCGTGTCGAACTGCCCGATCGAGGACAGCGCCAGCTGGTCCGGGCTCATGTCCCGGTCGAAGTGGGACTTCGCCACCCACGACGGCACCCGCAGTGAGGGGTCGTCGAAGCCGAACCGCTCCGCCGCGCCGACCATGCCCGCCAGGCCGACGTCCACGCCGAGCCCGGCCATCACCGTGTTGCAGGACCACTGGAGGGCGTACGCGAGCGAGGCGTCCTCGCAGCCCCGGGCCTCGTTCGGCAGCACCTGCCGGGTGCCGGGCAGCACGAAGGGGTCGGGGGTGTCCGTCGGCGCGTCCACGTCCCGTACGACCCCGGAGTCCAGCGCCGCCGCCGCCGTCACGATCTTGAAGGTGGAGCCGGGCGGATAGGTCTGCCGCAGCGCCCGGTTGAGCAGGGGCTGGTTCGGGGAGGTGGTCAGCCGGGCCCAGGCGTCCTTCACGTCCGCCCCGGTGCCGGAGAGCACGCCGGGCTCGTACGAGGGGGAGGAGACGAGCGCCAGGATCCGGCCGCTCGACGGTTCGAGCGCGACGACCGCGCCGCGCTTCCCGTCGAGCCCCCGGTAGGCCGCCTCCTGCATCGAGGCCCGGACGGTCGTCACCACGTCGCCGCCGGGGGAGCGGCCCCGGGTGAGGTCGTTCCAGAGCGGCAGCGGGGCGAGGATCGGGTCGGTGCCGGCGAGCAGCGCGTCCTCGGCGTGTTCGAGCAGGGTGGTGCCGTACGTCTGGGAGGCGTAGCCGGTCACCGGTGCGTACAGGGGGCCCCGGCGGTAGGTCCGTTCCCAGCGCAGCTGCTGTCCGCTGTCCCGGGAGCCGGTCACCGGCCTCCCGTCGACGACGATGTCGCCGCGCGGCTCGGCCCAGTGGGCGATGGCGCTCCGGCGGTTGGCCGGATTCGCGTCCAGCTCCTCGGCCTCGACGAGCATCACCCGCACCGCGTTCACCAGCAGCGCGGCGAGCAGCAGGAGGCAGAGCGCGGCGGCCCGCCGGATGTACCGGATCACCGGCCCGCCTCCACCCGCACCGGCTCCCCGGCGTCCGCGGTCTCCGGCTGCGGCGCCCGCGCCGAGTCGCTGACGCGCACCAGGAGGGCGACGATCACCCAGTTGGTCACCACCGACGAACCGCCCTGCGCCAGGAACGGCATCGCCATGCCCGTCAGCGGGATCAGCCCCATCACCCCGCCCGCGATCACGAAGACCTGGAGCGCCACGATCGACGCCAGCCCGACCGCGAGCAGCCGCCCGAAGGGGTCCCGCAGCGAGAGCCCGGCGCGGTAGCCGCGCGCCACGAAGAGCGCGTACAGCAGGAAGAGCGCGGTCAGCCCGACGAAGCCGAGCTCCTCGCCGGCCGTCGCCAGGATGAAGTCCGACTTGGTGGCGAAGCCGATGAGCACCGAGTGCCCGAGGCCGAGCCCGGTGCCGAGCATCCCGCCGGCGGCGAAGGCGAAGAGCGACTGGGCGAGCTGCCCCGGCCCGTCGCCGGCCCGGATGGAGGCGTACGGATCCAGCCAGTCCTGCACCCGGCTGTGCACGTGCGGCTCGACGGATCCGATGAGGAAGGCCCCGGCGGCGGCGAGCAGCAGCCCGATCGCGATCCAGCCGGTGCGGCCGGTCGCCACGTACAGCATGATCACGAAGAGGCCGAAGAAGAGCAGCGAGGTGCCGAGGTCCCGTTCCAGGACGAGGACGCCGACGCTCAGCAGCCAGATCGCCACGATCGGCCCGAGCACCCGCCAGGTCGGGAACTGGAACCTCCAGATCCGGCGTCCGGCGTAGGCGAGCGCGCTGAGGTTGGCCGAGAGGTACGCGGCGAAGAAGACCGCCAGCAGGATCTTCGCGAACTCCCCCGGCTGGAAGGAGAGCCCGCCGACCCGGATCCAGATCCTGGCTCCGTTCACCGCCGGGAAGAAGATCGGCAGGATCATCAGCGCCAGCGCGGCGGCCACGCAGACGTACGCGTACCCCTGGAGCGCGCGGTGGTCCCGCAGCAGCAGCACGACCACGATGAAGAGCGCGACCCCGAGCGTCGACCACACCAGCTGGGTGGTCGCCGCCTGGTCGCGGGGCGTCTCCAGGTCGAGCCGGTAGATCAGCACCAGGCCGAGCCCGTTGAGCAGCACGGCGATCGGCAGCAGGAGGGGGTCCGCGTACGGCGCCCGGAACCGTACGGCGAGGTGCGCGAGCAGCGCGAGGAGGCCGAGCCCCGCCCCGTACCGCGCGGCGTCCGGCGGCACGGCCCCGTCGTGGGCCAGGCCCACCTCGGCGTAGCCGCAGACGGAGATCAGGACGGCGCCCAGGAGCAGGACCAGCTCCACCCCGCGCCGTTTCGGGCCCCGGACACCGGGCGGCGACACGGCCGGGGACGCGTCCCGGATCCGAGGTGCGGTCATGGTCGGCAACGTAGCAAGCCGTATGCCCTATGTCCCTTTTGTGTGACGGTGTGCCGTGAGGGGCGTTCCCGCCGCCCGGCCGTCGCGTGCCTCCGTCCGCGGCGGGCCGGGGCCCTCCGGGGTCGTTCACGCCTCCGGCGGGCCACGACTCCGGGTCGTTCCCGCCTGGGGCGGGGTCACGTCTCCCGGGCGTTTTGCTCATGGCTCCGGCGGGGTCACGTCTCCGGGTCGTTTCGTTCGTGCCTCCGGTGGGGTCACGTCTCCGGGTCGTCGTCCGTCGCGAACCGTACGTACTCCGGCAGCCGGATCCGGGCCTCCGCGCCGCCGCCGTCCGGGACGTTCTCGAAGACCAGCTCCGCGCCGATCACCTCCGCCTGCCCGGCCGCGATCGTCAGGCCCAGGCCGTGCCCCTTGCCGCCGCTCTCGGTGCGGAAGCGCTGCGGGCCGGAGCTCAGGAGGTACTCCGGATAGCCGGGCCCGTGGTCCCGCACCGCCACCGTCGCCCCGTCCACGGTCACCACCACCGGCGGCCGGCCGTGATGGTGGGCGTTGGCGACCAGGTTGCCGAGGACCCGTTCGAGGCGCCGCCGGTCCGTCTCCACCGTCGCGTCCCGCACGATCCGCACCTCCGTCGCCGTGCCCGAGGCGCGCACCGACCGCTCCACCACCGGCCCGAGTTCGTGCACGGCCAGGTCGACCGTCTCGTTGCGGGCGTCGAGCCGGGAGATCTCCAGCAGGTCCTCGGTCAGCCCGCGCATCGCCCGCACCCGGTCCCGTACGAGCTCCGCCGGCCTGCCCTCCGGCAGCAGCTCGGCGGCGGCCGACAGGCCGGTCAGCGGGGTGCGCAGCTCATGGGCCACGTCCGCGGTGAACCGCTGCTCGCTCTGCAGCTTGCGCTGCAGCGAGGAGGCCATCGTGTCGAGGGCTCCGGAGACCGTCGCCACCTCGTCCTGCGGGCGCTTCGGGTCCTTCGTCCGGGGGTCGTCCACCCGCGCGTCCAGGTCCCCGGCGGTGATCCGGCGGGCCACCTGCGCGGTGGCGTGGAGCCGTCGGGTGACCCGGGTGACGGCGGCGACGCCGACGGCCAGGGTGGCCGCGATGGCCAGGACGGAGGAGCCGACGATCGACCGGTCGAGCGCGTCGATCGTCCCGGCGCCCACGCTGTGGTCGACGCGGACCGCGAGCGCGTGACCGTCCGCCGGGCCCGCCGCCCACATCGTCGGCCGGCCCTCGTGATCGGTGATCATCGTGCCGCGCTCGCCCCGCGCGGTCAGCCGCCGCAGCGGCTCCGGCAGCCCGGCCGGGTCGAGCCCGGCGAACGGCGGCAGCGGCTCGCCCGCCTCGTACGCCCGGGTGACCCCGGCCAGCCGCGACAGTGCCTTCTCCCGAGCGTCCCGCACGGTCTGCCCGGTCACGGAGACGTGCACGAGGGTGCCGAGCAGGGCGGCGAGCGCGCAGCACATCACGGCGATGAAGACGGCGGCCTTCCAGGTGAGCGTCGCGGTCCAGGCGGGCGGGCGGGGCCGGCGCGCACGGCGCGGCGTCACGACGCGGCCCCCGAGCCGCGGGAGGCCGCCTCCGGGGAGACCGGTGGCGACGGGCGGGGCGTTCCCGGTGCCGTACGCGGCGGGTCCGAGGCGCCGCCCCCTCGTACGGGGACGATCTCGTCCCGGGCCGGCAGCATGCTGTGCTGCCGCTCGTCCCACGACCAGGCGGTGCGGTACTCGTACCCCGGGATCCCCGCGGACACGGCCCGCACGATCAGGTCGCGCCCGGCCAGCTCCACGCCGACCACCTGCTCCACCGTCGACATGACCCGGGTGAGGCCGCCGTCCTCGGCGAGGTACACCCGCACGGCGACCTGCTGCTCCGGCAGCCGGATCCCGACGATCAGCTCCTCCCGGCCGTTCCCCGTGAGGTCCCGGTAGTACGGCGGGAGCACCGGGCACTTGGCCGGCGCGGTGCCGCAGGCGAGCACCGCCCGGGAGGTCTCCTCGTACAGCCCGTCCGCCCCGGTGTACGTGTCGGGGTGCGCCGCCACCTCGGCCCGCACCACCGCGACCGGGTCGACGGTCCGCACGTCGGCCCCCCGCACGGTGATCCCCGGCACCCGCTCGGTGTCGGTCTCGCCGTAGTCGACGGGCGGATCCGAGGCGGGCGGCAGGTCGGGCCAGAGCCGTACGGGCCCCTCCGCCACCTCCGCCGGCCCGTCGCTCACGAGCCCGCCCTGCCCGGCGCACCCGGCGAGCACCGGAAGGGCGGCAAGCGCGAGGACGGCGGCGAGGCGGGCGGTACGGGGTCTCACGCTGCTCCTCGAACGACGGACGGCGACCGTTGATGCACGGATAGTGCACTGAACGATAAGGATTGTCCTTTATCGATCGTTTGTCGCCATTAGCGTCATTGTCGGTTGTGGTTCGGGAGCGTCGGCAGGGCCCCACCGTCGGTCACGACGGAACCGCCCGTCGCCGCCCCTGGCCGCCCCTGCTCCCCAGCCCGCTCAGCGGTCCTGGTTCCCCCGGTTCCCCTGGTTCTCCCGGAGGCCCCGCAGCTCCATGCGGGACAGGGCGGCCCGGCAGAGAGTCAGGAGCTTCTCGTCGTGGTGGACGTCGTGACTGCCGGAGGCACCCTCCCGGGCGTTGTGCCGCCGGCGCCGGGTCAGCTCGGTGAGGATCGGCAGCTGTGCCGCCGACGCGGCCGGGCCCATCTCGGCGAAGCACTCCACGATCTCCACGCGCGCGTGCCGGTTCTCCTCCCAGGCCGCGAGCAGCACCGGAAGCGTCCGCTCCGTCTCCCCGGACACCCGCCACAGCGCCGTCGCGCACCGCACCCGCTCCCACAGGTCCCGGGACGTCAGACCGGGCCGCAGTGCCCGCGCCGCCTCGGCCGCCGCCGGGCCGATCGCCCCCAGGGCCTGGGCCGCCGCGCACCGGTCCGTCCCCGAGGAGCCGGGCCGCAGCCAGCGCAGCAGGACCGGCACCACCGCGTCCGCGTCACCCTCGACCGCCCACAGGGCGCGCGCCGCCGCGGCCGAGACCGCCGCCGTGCCCGAGCCGAGCAGGCCCCGCAGCTCCGGTACGGCCTCCCGGGCCGCGGGCCCGAACGAGCCGAGGGTCCGCGCCGCCGCCTCCCGCACGCACTCCCGCCGGTACTCCGGCGCCCCGCGCAGCACCCGCAGCACCTCCGGCAGCGCCTGGCTGCCGCGCACCGCGGCCAGCGCGTGCAGCAGCGGGCCGGCCCGGTCGTACAGGTCCTCGTCCAGCTCCACCGCCGCGAGCCGCCGCCGCAGCAGCGGCGCGAGGCCCACCGCCGCCGGACCGAGCCCACCGAGCGTGTACAGCAGCTCGCGCCGCACCTCGCCCGGCCCTTCGAGCGCCCGCGCGAGCAGCGGCACCGCCCGACTGTCACCGGACCGCGCGAGGGCGAGCAGCGCGCCGTCCCGCCCGGTCCGGCCCGTCGACCGCCCGAGCCCGCCGGGGGCGATCGCCGCCCCCGCGGGCCGGGCCGCGAGGGCGGCCGCGAGCGCGTCGGCGGCCGGGGCGCCCAGTTCGAAGAGACGCTCCAGGAAGGAGGTGGCCGCGTCCCGCAGCCGGGCGTCCGGATCGGCGAGCTGCGCGCCGACGAGCGCCACGACCTCCTCGTACCGCCCGCGCCAGAGCCGTATCAGCCCCCCGCACAGCCAGATCGCGTCCGACCGCTGCCCCGGGTCGGGGCTGCGCAACTGCGCCAGGATCAGCGCGATCCGGTCGTCCACCCGGTCGTCGAGCGCGCCGTGCAGGGTGCGCAGCAACTCCTCCGTCCACGGCGTCCGCCGCCCCGCCACCTGGTCCTCCAGGAGTTCCCGCACGTGGCCGACCAGGGTCGCCGGCATCCGCGCGGCCCCCGCCTCGCAGCCCATGTCCTCGGGCTCCGGGCGCGGCGCCGTCCGGATCTCCTCCAGGAGCTCGGTCACCCACCGCACGATGTCCTGCGGGATCCGCCCCGGCGCGCAGCGCGCGAGCTGCGCCAGGGCCGCGAGCCGCAGCCCCGGGTCCTGCGCCGCGCGCGCCAGCCACGCCAGCCAGTCGACGGTCTCCGCGCGGAGCGAGGCGTGCCGCAGCGCGATCCGCCCCACCGCGGCGACCAGCGCCAGCCGCACCTCCGTGTCCGGCTCCGTGGTGAGCCGCTCCCGCAGCAGGGTCAGGACGAGCGCCGGGTCCGGGTGCAGCGACGCCAGCGCCACGGGCGCGGCCAGCCGCGCCTCGGGATCGGGGCCGTCGAGCAGCCCGAGGAAGACGTCGGCGCCGGCGGCGACGGCGGCGGCGGCCATCGCGAAGTTGGCGGCCGGGACGAACTCGGCGTCGCCCGGCCCCGGTCCCGCCGGCCCGTCGAGGTCGTCGTCCTCGTCGTCGAGCTCGATCCCGCCGATACTGGTGAGGAGTTCGACGATGGCGCCGCGGTCCTGCACGGCGGGGTCGGCGACGAGTTCCAGGAGGAAGGGGATGCAGGCGAGGGTGGAGTCGTAGACGTCGCCCTGGTGGTGGACCGTGCCGTACATGCCGTCGAGGGCCGCCTCGCGCTCCGCGGGGTCGGGCGAGGCGAGACCGCGCAGCAGCTCCGGCACGTCGTCCGCCGGGCCGTAGGCGTGCCCCAACGACGCCCAGTCGACCTCCTCGATCCCCGTCAGCATGGCCAGGCCGCCTTCCCCGTGTGCGCTACCAGGGAGCAAGTGTGCACCAAGGGAAGGACAACGAAGCCGAACAGACGTCACGCACCGTTCCGGGGGCTGACGTTGCGCTCGGTTTGCGCCATGTACACGCCGTGGTCCGGCCGTTGCGGACGGTGCGCGCGTGAATCCGGGGTGACGGACGGTACAAGCGCGGGGGCGGTGGTGACGCGCTGTACGCGCGCGTGGGCCGGTCGAGGGCGTTCGGCACGCGCAAGGGGCGCGAGGGGACGTCGTGCGGGTTCCGCGCGGCGACCGAACGGCTCCGGCGGGCACGCGCGCGTGCGGCGAGGTGACGCAAAGCAGAGCCTTCGTGTCACACGCGAGATTCCTTGGATTGCGCTTCTAGGCGGGGGTTCGGGGAGGTCGGTGAGTCGCTGTTGGGGGCCGGGGCCGGGGCCGGGGTCGGGGTCGGGGTCGGGGTCGGGGTTCGGATCCCTCCCGGTGGGGCACGTCCCGTCGGGTCCCCTCCCGGGTCACACCCCCTCCCCCCGGAACCGTACGAACGCCGGAGTCCCGTGCCGTCCCGCCACCTGCCGCAGCTCCACCGTCGCCGGCCGGGCGATCCGCAGCACCGGCCCGTGCTCGGGATCCGTCTCCGCCGTCACGCCGCCACCGCTCGCGGCGACCGCGGTGGCGACCTCCCGGGCCTGCGCCGGGGTGAGCCGGGGCGTGGTCGTCAGGGTGCGCCCGTCCGCGAGCCGCACGAGCAGCGCCCGGGGCCGGTCGGCCGGCCCGACGAGCCCGATCAGCTGGGCGTCCACCGTGTCCGCGTGCCGGACCTTCCGCCAGGACCAGGTGGAGCCGGAGCGGTACGCCGAGTCCAGGCGCTTGGCGACGATCCCCTCCACGCCCGCCTCCCGCAGGTCGCGGAACCAGCCGTGCGCCGTCTCCTCGTCCTCGGTCGCCAGCACCCGCTGGAGCGGCGGGTCCGCCTCGCTCAGCGCCGTACCGAGCAGCTCCCAGCGGTCGCGCAGGGGCAGTGCCCGGACGTCCCGGCCGGGCACGGCGAGCAGGTCGAAGGCGATGTACGAGACCGGCACCCGGCCCCGTACCCGGTCGGCGTGCGAGCGCAGCAGGTCGGTGAAGCTGATCCGCCCCTCGCGGTACGCGCACAGCTCGCCGTCGAGCACGAGCCCGGGCGGCAATTGCCCGGCCAGCGCCGCCGCGATGTCCGGGAACTCGGGGGAGAGGTCGCGCCGGGACCGCGACTGGAGCACCACCCGCCCGCCCTCCAGGACGAAGGCGAGCGCCCGGAACCCGTCGAGCTTGAGGGAGTACTGGAGCTCCCGCGGCGCCGGTGCCTGCGGGGGGATCGCGTCGGCGGACCGCGGCCGCATGACGTCCACGGGCGGCACGAGCACGACCCCGCCGTCGGCGTGGCCGTCACCACTCCGGTCATCGGCCACCGCCCCGCCGCCTCGCCGGGCGACCCCGCCGCTGCGGCCGCTCCCGCCACCACGACGGGCGCTCCCGCCACCACGACGGCCGCTTCCGCCACCTCGATGGGCGCCCTCGCCACCACGGCGGGCGACCCCGTCCGCACCCCGACCGTCCCGCCCGTCCGCACCCCGGCCGTCGCTCCCGCCCCCACCCCGGCCGTCACTCCCGCCTCCGCTTCCGCTTCGGCCTCCGCTTCGGCCCCCGCCTCGCCTTCCGGCTCCGTCGCGGCCCGCGGCCCCGCTTCCGCCGCGGCCCACGACGCCCTCCGGGCGGTCGCCGCCCTCCCCGCCCGTGACGCTCACGGCACCTCCCCCGCCCGTCCGGCGTCGAAGAGGGGCCCGAGCAGCTCTCCGTACCGCTCCAGACGTGGCGCGATGTCGCCCATCACGAAGACGAGGTCGTCGGGGGCGGCGCAGGCCTCGATCTCCTCCCAGGTGATCGGCGCGGAGACGGTGGGCCGGGCGCGGGCGCGGAGGGTGTAGGGGGTGGCGGTGGTCTTGGCGGCGGCGTTCTGGCTGTGGTCGACGAAGACCTTCCCGGGGCGCAGGGCCTTCGTCATCCGGTGCGTGACGAGCCGCGGCAGCTCCGCCTCCGCCTCGACGGCGAGCCGCTTCGCGTAGGCCGAGACCGTCTCGGAAGGCGTCGGCACCACCGGGACGAGCAGGTGGAGCCCCTTCGCGCCGGAGGTCTTGGCGAAGGCCTCCAGGCCGTCCGCGGCGAGCCGCTCCCGCAGGTGGAGCGCGACCCGGCAGCACTCGACGACCGTCGCGGGCGCCCCCGGGTCGAGGTCGAGCACGAGCCGGTCGGCGACGGCGGGGGAGGAGGCCCGCCACTGCGGGGTGTGGAACTCCGGGACCAGGTTCGACGCCCACACCAGCGACGGCAGGTCCTGGATCATCACCTGCCGGGCCCGCGGGTCCTCGGTGCGCGGCACGGGGGTGGTGGCCACCCAGGCGGGCGTACCGGGCGGCGGATTCTTGGTGAAGAAGAGCTGGCCCCCGGGTCCGTCCGGATAGCGCAGGAAGGAGACGGGCCGGTCGCGCAGATGCGGCAGGATCACGGCCTCGACGGTGGCGTAGTAGTGCAGCAGCTCGCCCTTGGTGGTGCCGGTGGCCGGGTGGATGACCTTGCCGAGGTTACTGAGCGTGATGCGGCGCCCCGCCACCTCTGTGATGGGCGTCATACGATGAGACTCCCATGTTTCCCGTCATATCGGTACGAAGGGGATGAACCGTGCGATCGATCTGGAACGGCGCCATATCCTTCGGGCTCGTCAGCATCCCGATCAAGCTCGTGAACGCCACCGAGAGCCGTTCCGTCTCCTTCCGGCAGATCCACGTCGAGGACGGGGGCCGGATCCGCTATCGGAAGGTGTGCGAGCTGGACGGCGAGGAGGTCGCGCCGGCCGAGATCGGCAAGGCGTACGAGGACGCCGACGGGACCATGATCCCGATCACGGACGAGGACCTGGCCTCGCTGCCGCTGCCCACGGCCAAGACGATCGAGATCGTCGCCTTCGTCCCGGCGGGTGACATCGACCCGCTCCAGATGGACGCCGCGTACTACCTCTCCGCCAACGGCGTGCCGGCCGCCAAGCCGTACACCCTCCTGCGCGAGGCGCTGAAGCGCAGCGACAAGGTGGCGGTGGCGAAGTTCGCCCTGCGGGGCCGCGAACGCCTGGGCATGCTGCGGGTGGTGGACGACGTCATCGCCATGCACGGGCTGCTCTGGCCCGATGAGATCCGCGCACCGGAGGGCGTCGCCCCCGAGTCGCCGGTGACGGTCCGTGACGCCGAACTCGATCTGGCGGACGCCTTGATGGCCACCCTCGGCGAGGTCGACATCAGCAGCCTCCACGACGACTACCGCGAGGCGGTCGAGGAGATGATCGCGGCGAAGGCGGCGGGCGGCGAGGGCGTGGCGCCCCCGGAACCGGGCGAGGAGGGCGGCGGCGGTCAGGTGATCGACCTGATGGCGGCCCTGGAGAAGAGCGTCCGCGAGGCGAAGGAGGCCCGGGGCGAGCCGGCGGAGGTCACGGACATCAAGAGCCGCCCGGCGAAGAAGGCGCCGGAAGGGAAGGCGTCGGAGGAGGCGGCGCCGGACGAGGAGGCGACGCCGACCAAGAGAACCGCGCCGGCCAGGAAGGCGACGACGGCGAAGAAGGCCGCGTCCGAGAAGAAGGCGGCGACGACGGCGAAGAAGACCGCGTCCGAGAAGACGGCGACGAAGAAGGCCGCGACGGCGAAGAGGTCCTCATCCTCATCGCCATCCTCCTCGTCCTCGTCCGGGAAGGCGACGGCGAAGAAGACCGCACCCAAGAAGGCGGCCGCACCGAAGCGGAAGAGTGCCTGACTTCTCGTCACCAATCCCTCTACACAAGGCGTTTGCCCTACCCCTGAAGGCCCTCCAGCCGGCCTCACTGAACGGGCCCCCTCTCCTCCGAGGGGGCCCGTTCGGCATGCCGCATAGCGGACAGCTCTCGTCGTCCTTCGGACAACAGATGGTCAAATTCTTGTTGCATACCTGTCAAAAACCCGTTCTGGCTGGCACGCTCCCCTCCGCGTCACCCCCCACATGACCCCCACGCGTTTCAGCGAAGGAGCCCGCGTGATCCGCCAGCAGTCCTCGCACCGCCGGACCGCCGTCCGCACCGCCGCCCTCGTCGCCACGGCCGCCATGGTCGTCGTCGGCGTCCAGACCGGAACGGCCGGAGCCACGGTCGTCAACGAGACCGGCACCGAGGCGGCGGCCACCGCCGTCGTCCTCAGCGCCCCGCAGCGCGCGGCCGCGATCCGCCAGGCCCAGGCCTCGGCCCCCGAGACGGCGAAGGCGATCGGCCTCTCCGCCCGGGAGGCCCTGGTCGCCCGCGATGTCGTCAAGGACGCGGACGGCACCGTCCACACCCGCTACGAGCGGACCTACGAAGGCCTCCCGGTCCTCGGCGGCGACCTCGTCGTCCACCACAAGAAGAACGGCACCCGCACCACCACCAAGGCGACGAAGGCCCGCATCGCGGTCCCGACCACGACCACGGCCGGGGACAGGACCCGCGAGGGCGCCCGCAAGGTGATCTGGGCGGCCGACGGCAAGCCGGTCCTCGCCTGGGAGACCGTCGAGAAGGGCCTCCAGCACGACGGCACGCCGAGCGAGCGCCACGTCGTCACGGACGCTGCCACCGGCAAGGAGCTCCACTCCTACGAGGCGATCGAGACGGGCGTCGGCAACACCCAGTACAGCGGCCAGGTCACCCTCGGCACCTCCGCCGGCTTCACCCTCACCGACGCCGCCCGCGGCGGCCACAAGACGTACGACCTCAAGGGCGCCACGAGCGGCACCGGCACCCTCTTCACCAACTCCACCGACACCTGGGGCAACGGCCTCGCGAGCAACCGCGAGACCGCCGCCGCCGACGCCCACTACGGCGCGGCCGTCACCTGGGACTTCTACAAGAACGAGCTCGGCCGCAACGGCATCCGTGGCGACGGCGTCGCCGCCTACTCCCGCGTCCACTACGGCAACGCGTACGTCAACGCCTTCTGGTCCGACTCCTGCTTCTGCATGACGTACGGCGACGGCGCCGGCAACGCCAAGCCGCTGACCTCCCTCGACGTCGCCGGCCACGAGATGACCCACGGCCTCACGGCCTCCACGGCGAACCTCCGCTACAGCAAGGAGTCCGGCGGCCTCAACGAGGCCACCTCCGACATCCTCGGCACCTCGGTCGAGTTCTACGCGAACAACGCGACCGACGCCGGCGACTACCTCATCGGCGAGAAGATCGACATCCGCGGCAACGGCACGCCGCTCCGCTACATGGACAAGCCCAGCAAGGACGGCAACTCCGCCGACTACTGGTCCAGCAGCCTCGGCCGCCTCGACGTCCACTACTCCTCGGGCCCGGCCAACCACTTCTTCTACCTCCTGGCCGAGGGCAGCGGCACCAAGACGATCAACGGAGTCACCCACAGCTCCCCGACGTACGACAACTCCACCCTCACCGGCATAGGCCGCGAGAAGGCCTACCGGATCTGGTACAAGGCCCTCACCACCTACATGACCTCCTCCACCACCTACACCGGCGCCCGCACCGCCACCCTCTCCGCGGCCTCGGACCTCTACGGCGCCACCTCCCCCGAATACAACGCCGTCAACGCCGCCTGGAAGGCGGTCAACGTCAACTAGCCCTCCGAGAAGCCGCCCGGCACTCTCGCCGGGCGCTTACGGTGGACAAGCGAAGACACGTGAAACAAGGAGACCCCGCCGACAGCTTGCGCTGCGAGCGGGGTCTCTTGGCCGTTCTCCCGAAGCGCCCGGGCAGGATGCGAACCTGCGCATACGGCTCCCGAGGCCGTGATGAGCTTGCTCGTTTCCCCAGGTCACGGGGCTATGCTCGGCGCAGGGCCTACGGGTGCGCATCGGCTGAGGGGAGTCTTGCCCGAACCGCTTCTACCCCTCTGCCGTATCGGGTGCCCTGTGCTGCCGCAGTTGGGCTTGCTGGGTCGTCTCACAACCGACAGTTCTACTCCAAAGCCACTCGAACCAGCTCACCATGATCGACCACAGTCTCCGTAGTTGCCCCCTGCGCCGAGGAGGCTGCCCCCGCTCTTGCAGTCGACGCGGGCGTCCGTGGCGTACGACTTGGGTGCGAAGTCTCGGCGCGCGGGCACCCCAGCCCCCACCATGCAGATGACATAACCCGTTCCATTCAGCGCGATTCCGACAGACCGCTCCTCTTCTGGTGACTCCACCGCAGCGCCCCATGCGCAGAGGGGATCAGGAACCGGCCGATACGTCTCAATTTTGTATCCAGGAACCCACCGCTTTAGGAGAGAGGGAGGGTGGGGCTACACCTGACCTGCCCAGGTGTAGCGGGAGCTGAGCCACGCCCCACAGCCCGATCACGTCCGTCGTTCCCCGTGGTTCCCCGCACGATCTGGCACGGATCTGGCACGGTCTTTGCCCGCCGTCTATCAGTGCCTCGGGGTGTTGGCCGCGCACGCTTTTCAGCTGTGGTGCCGGCCTACGTACCGGGGGTAGCCAGGGGCCGCGGTGCTGGCGAGGGTGTTGGCCCGAGGGCTGGGCATGGTCGACAGATTGGAAAGCAGGGACCGGGGCCTTGTTGGCCCAGCCGTGACGTTGATGTGCGCTTGGGGGCGGATCAGCGATGACTTCTAGCCAAAGTTGGCCCCACAGCATTCGACGGCCGCCTTGCTGTGTGATCATCTTCGGGTTCATCAAACGCCCGAAGCTCAACAAAAAGGATTCTGGTGAAATCGTTTAAGGCTGGACGAGTCGCTGCGGCTATGGGAGTGGCCGCTTTTGCAACCCTCGGCCCCATTGCGGCGGCTACGCCGGCGTCAGCTATGTACTCCGGCTGCATCAACTACGTGAAGAGTAATGGATACGTGGTGGGCCCTAAGGTGTACAACGCCTGCTCAAAGCAGGCTCTGCGCGGCGGGATGTTTTGGATCCCTAACCCGGGTTGCATTGCCGACCTGGTCGCGATTCGGGTGAGGCAGAGCGTCGCTGCGGAAGCGTGCACCCGCGCCCACGGCTGACGCATCCTGCGCACCGCTCTGACGGCGGCGCCTTGCCGACACCGACCTCAACTCCCGTCCCGTCTGCCGTCGACCCATTCACCGTGTCTGCTCGGCTCTGTCTGGGGCGACGGCAGACGGGACGGGAGTCCCCACCGCTACACCCCACCGGTCGGCAACCGCCGGCGGGCCCCTCCCATCCCGGAGCCCGAGCGCCCCCGCCGGAGGCATGTCGGTGACCTTGGGGAACCGGCGGCCGTCGGCTCGGGCTCATGCCTTGGGGCCTCTCCCGTCTTGCAGGGGCGGGCGTCAGCGCAGCGGGCCGACGGCAGGAGCGGCGCCCCGGCGGAGCCGGAAGCCCGCCCGGCGGAGCGGAGCATCCTTACAACGCTGTGGATTAATACACCTAGGGCTAACTGGGTCGGCCGCTCAGCATTTCACGTAGTGCGGCCTTCATCTCTCGTTCGCTTTCTTTCAGCCCGATTCTGCGAAAGATTCGAATGGCTTCCTCGTAGTATGTCTTTGCTTGATCGGTGTCTCCCGACATCCACTCCGCAGCCCCTAGCAGCCCGAGTGAATTAGCCTCGAAATGATGACGTGAGGTGCTCTGGAAAAATCGGAGTGCTCGATGTAGGGAGCCTCGCGCCTCCTTGATTTTTCCGGATTTGAGTTGCGTATGCGCCAAGTTCATGTAGTTGAGATGGATTCCTGCTTCATCCTGCACTTCCCTGTATGCGGTAAATGCCTCCTGGAAACACTCTTCGGATTTCTCTTGCTGGCCTAGCTGGCCGAGGGCTACCCCCAGCCCGGCGTGTGCGGATGCTTCCTGTCTCCGGTTTCCCGAGGCGCGATGGTATGGAATTGATGAGCTGAGAGCTGCCACTGCCTGGTGCAGGAGGCCGGATTCGCGGTATGCAGAGCCAAGGTTGGTTAGAGACGCCCCGATATCGTTTGGGTCTCGATTCTCTCTTGAGAGTTTCACGGCTTCGATCAAGATCGGGATAGCCGCTCTAGGGCTGACGTGTTGGCGAACTGCCGCGCCAAGGCTGACTGCTGCGTCACATTGCCCATCCAGGAAACCGATCCTTTCTGCAATGGCGGCTGCCTTTTTGAGGGTTCGAATGGCGTCTTCCAGCCTGCCCTGGGAGGTGAGGTTGATTCCAATGTTATTGAGAGCTCTGACCTGCCGTTCGGCGTCACGCTCTTTGCGTGCCGCCTCGTAGGCGATTTGCGCCGACTGAAGGCCTTCGGCGACGCGCCCCCTTAGGTCGAGGTAGACGATGAGGTGCATCGAAATAGCGTAAGCCTGTCCGGTTAGATCGATGTCGCGAGCGGCCCGCGCTGAAGCCTGCAGATTTGCGCACTCTAGATCAAGCCAGTTCAGGGCTTCGGTAGTCGAATGGAACTGTGGCGGATTCCCTTCGGGGGTGCCGCGCAGCGTGAGGTCTGCGTTTAGTGAAGCCTGGCAATACACCTCGGTTAGGCGGCTGAAGGCTTGTTGGCGATCACTGGCAGAGATCGTTGTTTCACACTGCTCGGCAGCGAATAGATGGACAAGATCATGCATCCGCCATCGCGAGGCGGCGGAGCCGCGGGAGATGAGGCTGGCATGACTGAGCCGGCGCAGGAGTGAGCGAGTCTGTGGGACAGATACTCCGAGAACTGCCGAAGCTGCCTGTTCCGACATCTCGCTGCCCGGATGGATGGAGAGTCGGCAAAAGGGATCCCTCATGGCGCGATCGAGGCGAGTGAGCGAGACCTGAAGGGCTGCCCTTACGGCGGTGTCCCCAAAGTGCAGGACATCGAGCCGGCTCTTCTCTTCGCTCAGTTCGGCCAGTAGATCGTCGATCGTGAGGTCGGCGTCGTCTTTCAGGATCGCTGCCGAGATGCTAAGCGCCAGCGGAAGATGGCCACACAGGGTGCACAGATCGCGGATCGGGCCGGGGGTGTGGAGACGCTGATCCCCTGACCCCAAGATCTGAGTGAGCAGGACGCCTGACTCCTCCGGGCTGAGACAGTCGAGGTTGATCCTCTCGATTCCTTCAAGCACTCCCAACCTGCTACGAGAGGTCAGTACCGCGCCATGGGCCTCTCCCCTGGGGAGCAATTCGGCGACCTGAGAGAGCTCGGCTACGTTGTCGAACACCATCAACACCGGGTTGCCAGAGGCGTCGAGGGCGTCGAGCGTTCGGTGGTAGAGCGCAGCCTGACCTTCTGCGGTACGCGGGATCTCGTCACCCGGCACACCAAGAACTGACAGGAGAGGTCCATACGCGATTCCGGGGCGGGCCATGCGCGTGCGATGCGCCGAGAACCCGTGCATGTCTGCGACGATCACGCCGCCAGAGAACACCGTAGACACATCGTGGTGCCTGACCACTTGGTCCACCAAGGACGTCTTGCCGACACCGGCCATCCCTGAGACCAGGACTCGACGTCCCCCGGCGGTGGTCAGCATGTCCCTGATCGCCTGCTGCTCTTGCTTCCGACCTACGAACCGGGGGGAGGCGCTGAAGGTTCCTGACAGCCGAGTGACGTGCAGTGATGACTCTTCGATGCGTCCTTGTGAACGAGCCTCAACGAACTTGTGGGTCAGGGCCAGGAACGACTGGATCGTGTCCTCGTTCAGTTCCTGCTCCCGCGGTACTGCGATCCAGCTGGGCGCCTCCTCAGAAGACTCAAGGCACTCTGTGAGGTTCGCCCAGAACAACTTCCTTGTCGCTACGTCGAACACGACGCCCAGGACAGGCAGCAGGCCGTTCTTCCAGTCGTTCGCATGTCCGTCGACAGGGATCGCGTAACCATGCGCCCGCTTGTACTTGTCGCCGCTCTTCACCTGGATGGCGATCGCGACACCAGTTCGCTCGCCGTCCTTGGTGAGCATGACGAACAGGTCTTCCCCGTAGTCGTTGCCGCCGTCGATCTCCTGGACGATCTGATCGTGATCTTCGAGGAGTGTGCGTAGAGCGTTAACTCCCGCCCGCTCGATCCTTCTGCTCTGGGTGACCCTTGCCGGCACCGTTCCCCCAAGTCACTGGCCAGTCGATAGCTCGATCTTCGGCGAGGCTATCGGTGGTCTTGCGCCCGAGGAGGGGCTTTCGGACGCGATCGCGCCTCACGCACCACTCACGCGTGACCGGTGACAGACAACGACGAAGGGCCGGACTCAGTGAGACTGAGGCCGACCCTTCATCTTCGGCACTTCAGCAGGTCAGCGGCTTGATCACGCTGTCCGAGCTGGAGTGCCCCCGGCAGGATTCGAACCTGCGCACACGGCTCCGGAGGCCGCGTGAGCTAGGGGTATATCGGCAGCTCACCGGCTTGCAGCGGGCTGTACGAGGTCACCTGGTCCACAAATAGGCCGCGCTGCCCCGGTACCTACTCCAGCAGGATTTCCTCCGGTCGGCGGTTGGTGACCGCGGTCTCGCGGACACGCAGTATGTGTTCGATGCAGGCTTCGAGATCTCCGCCATGATCGTCCCGGGCCATGCTCCTGAGCTCCCGCGCCAGGTCCAGCCCGTTTACCAGAACGATCGGGTATTGGTCCTCGACCATCTCTGTTTGCGCCGGCACGGAGTAGGCCCCCGTCGTCACATAGACGCCGATCCAGCCACGACGGAGGCGGGCTACGACACGAGCAATCTGGTCGGCGGAGACAACGTGGTCGAGCCGGACGCACTTCGCCTGACCGAGGACGACGAGGCTGGTGCCGGCGAGTCCGCTGCCGATGTCGAGCCTGCCGACGAAGTCAGCCCCTCCGTCACCGGACCGCTGGGTCAACCAGCCTTCGAGGTAGCTGTTCCCGGCACCCCGTAGAACGCGCGCGGCGACCGCGGAGGCCACGGCCTCGAAGTCGTGTTTGCGCCCGTCGAAGTACTTGTAGATCAGCTCCAGGTCCTTGGCCTCGGGCGTACCCGGCTTCGGCCGCTGCTCGGGCACCTTGGTCACCTTGGCGCGCGCGACCCTCCGGCGGAGACGTGGAAGCTCGGAGCTGCCGTTCTTGGCCCACTCCCGCCACGCCCGCGGAGCTAGCGCGAGCGTCTCCGCGTCGCTTAGATCCTTGTTCCTGCGGGCGTGGATCCACTCCCAAGAGACCTTGTCATCCTCGTCGGCGAGATCGAGCAGGGCGATGTCGTAGACGTAATTAGTGAATGTGGTGTGGTCACTGCCACCCCACTGCACCAGCCGTTCGGCCCGCTCGATGATGCCGAGTCCGCAGAACTCGACGTGTCCCTTCACCCTCCCGCTGCGCGACACGGCCCGGAAGAGCAACAAGGGGACGGCGACAGCTCGTTCCTCAGGCGTGTGCCCCTGATGTCCCGCGAAGGCATCGAGCAGAGCGGCATTCCCGATGGTCTTGCCCGGCTCAGCTTGGGTTGTGGGCTTGTGGTCGCCAAAGTAGCGAACGTGCCCGTTGTCCATGTCGAACACGTCGTGCCAGGGGGTCTGCTCGGTCCCGGCCTTCCACGGGCTTGACCGTACGAGGATCACTGGTCGCCGTTCCCCGTTCGGCGTGGGCACCTTACGCATGCCGTTGATGCCTGCCTCTAGCAGCGCTCGTGGCAAACCGAGGGAATGGGTCACGTGATGAAAGTTGGGGTATCCCTCCAGCTCGACAGGCCCTGGGTCCTTCCCCGTGGCGTACCGATAGACCTGGCCAACACGCAACTGCCCACCCATGCGCCCCCCTGCTGCAGCTTCCGGACGATCGCCCTGACCTGAAGGTAGCGGATCCCGCTGACAATGGGACGGGCCAGACGCGGCAAGAGAGATGAGGCGGCTGGCATGTCTGTCTTCTTGCTATAGGGCATGGTCCATGCCGGAGGGGCCTCGTGCTACTCAGGCCTAAAACTCAGAATCTCCTGACAGAGTGGCAACGTCTCGTCGAAGATTCCAGCATGGAAGAGTGGAAGTTCACACTGCTCAACGGCGCCATATCGACCGCCGGAGCTGTCCTAGTTGGCCTGTTCGCCCTCTATGGGGTGTTGCGGCAATCGGCCAAGGCGTACGACAGTGCATCCAAGCAGGCTGTAGCCCTACTACAGCAAGTCGAGAAATCTGCCGAGGCTGCCAGAGAGCAGACTAAGTGGCAGCTCAGGCGCGATACTTTTGCTGAAATGTTGATCGCTTGCGAGAGGTATGAGGACGCTGTCGATAGGTGTGGATCCTTTCTGTCCGACCAGTATGACGAGCAAGGTAGGGTCATTTCTAATTTCAGTTCAGAGGAGGCGGAAGCGGTAACATCTGCACTCGATTCAATCCGGACGCGTGTTTTCATTCTTCGCCTGGAGGGGCCTAAGGAGCTTGATCCGCACATTAAAGAATTCCTGAAAGCTGCCAGTGGAATGTATCAAACGCTGCATACCTGGGCTGGCCTTCTTCAGGAAGGTAGAGATTCTGACTACAGCGATAACTGGGTTTTTCCGCAGGGTGATCTCATAGAGGCTCGGGAGCAGCTTTTCCAGGCGATGTACCTTGTGCTCCATGAGGATCATTAATGAATTCCCTGTTTGCTGCCTGCTGACGCTTTGTAACCACGCTTTCTATCGAGGGTGGTTACGCGCCTCAAGCGTCCCCTCAGACTCCCATCCCGTCTGCCGTCGACCCACACACCGTGGAGCAGGCGCGGTGCCGGGCGTCCAGGTGGAGCGCCCCGCTGGACGAACGACCTGGACGCCCGGTGCCGTGTCTGCTCGGCTCTGCCTGGGTCGACGGCAGGCGGGATGGGAGTTCCCCACCGCTACACCCCACCGGCCGGCACCCGCCCGCGGGCCCCTCCCATCCCGGAGCCTGAGCGCCCCCGCCGGAGGCATGTCGGTAACCTGAGGAACCGGCGGCCGTTGGGGCTCGGACTCATGCTCTTGGGCCTATCCCGTCTTGCAGGGGCGGGCGTCGGCGCAGCGGGGGCGGAGCGGGCCGAAGGCAGGAGCGGCGCCCCGAGCGGAGCCGGGAAGCCCGCCCGGCGGAGCGGAGCGCAGCCGGGTGCTTGATGAGGTAGAGAAACCTGTAACAGCTCCCCAGGAACGGGCGCTCTTGTGGGCGTAGTCGGCAGGTGCTGCCATAGGCATGGGGATCTGTCTGCAGGGGGGGCGACGGGTGAGTAGTGGTCTCACGGTGAAGTCGTGGAAGCGGCACGGCAGGGATCGGCTGTACGTGAATCTCCCGAACGGGACTGCGGTGGCCTGGGCGGATCGCGCGACCGGAGCCGTGACGATCAAGGTGAGGCAGTATCAGGAGGAAGCACTGGCCCTGCTTCGGGCGCAACTTGGCGATGGGCTCACTGTCGACACGGCTGGTTCGGCAACCTCGGCTTCGCCTGCCGCTGCACCACGCCAGGTACTCCCTCCTCCACACCGTGCGGCGCCGCCGGCCTCTCTCCCGCCCCTCACCCCCAGCGAAGATCTCGCCAGAAACCTGCCGGGCGCTCGGCTCATCGGGCTCATGGCTGAGCGGGGGCCGTCCGCTGTGCAGCGACTCCGTTCGAAACTGCTGCGGCAACCTTCGGAGTGGGACAGCTTCTACACCGGGCTCAAGGGAGAGAAGAAGGTCGGTCGGGAGCTCGCTCGCTTATCCCGTTCGGGCTGGTACGCGCTGCACGGGATCCAGAAGGGCAACGGCGGAGACATCGACCATTTGCTGATCGGGCCGGGCGGGGTGTTCACGATCAACACCAAGACCCACCGCGGGGCGACGGTCTGGGTGGGCGACACGATGGTCAAGGTGAACGGGGGCCCTCCTCGCCCCTACGCTGCCGCGAGCAGGACCGAGGCGGACTTCGTTCGGCGAGCCCTTCAGCGGTACTGCGACTTCGCCGTGTCGGTCGAGCCCATGCTGGTCTTCGTGGGCGTGGAGTCCCTGCATCAGTCGAACCCTCAGAGCGCGGTCCGCGTCTGTCAAGAGCGGGAGATAGCCGCGCTGGGGCCACTGGCCGGGCGTCTCACCGCTGAACAGGTCGAGGCCGTCTATGCGGTGGCTCGTCACCGCCGGGTCTGGCTGAGGGGCTGACCCTGATCGTCGCGGAGAAGGCGGCTGGTGAATCCGGCGTCGCGCAGACGTTCATACGCCGCGGCCACCTCTGCCGGCACCGGCTGGCTGATCATGAATCCCTGCTCCGGGTAGATGAGGAGCCGCTGCAGGGCGCCTACCAGCATGTCGATCACCAAGCGGGGGTCACCGATCGAGTCGACGTAGCCCTGGAGCGTCATCGGGCTTGAGGCGCTCACGATCTCGACATCGGGCCACACCTTCTTGGCTGTGGCGTAAGCGCGGCGCTCCTCGTACGGCTTGCTGATCAGCAGGACGGAGGACACCTCGACGCCGGCCTCGGAGAGGAGGTCCCGCGAGAACCGGATGTTCTCCCCGGTGTTCCGAGCACGTGGTTCCACGAGCACGGCCGATGCCGGGACGCCGAGTTCGAGGGCCCGCTCGCGGTAGTGGACGGCTTCGCCGCGGGGCATGCGCTCCCGTGTCGTGGGGCTGGTGGCTCCGGTGAAGACGAGAAGGGGAGCCAGGCCACGCCGGTACAGGTCGACTGCGGTGTCGGCTACGCCGAGGTCGTGGCTGCCGAGGCCGATCGCCACCGAGCAGGGCCGGGGGACGTGCCCCATCTGGTGGTACTCCCAGAGGAGCCGTGTGTCAGCCCAGTCCTGCGTCGAGATCACTGCTGGTCCTCCTGGAGCTGTGCCGAGTCGGGCACCTTGAAGTCGTACTCCCACGCGAAGCGCGAAGCTGCGTGTACCCCGATCGCGAACTCGACCACTGTGCCGGCGGCCGTGTACGTCGTGCGGTGGAGCTCGACCACGGGTTCGCCGGGGGGAAGCTGAAGCATCCGCGCTTCCTCCGCCGTCGGAACGCGGGCGAACAGGGATTCCTTCATGTGGTCGATCTCGTATCCGGCGTCGTAGAGAACGCGGAACCCGCCACCCCTGCCCGCCGGCCCCGGAGTCGGGTCGACCAAGCGGGTGCCCTCGACGTGCTCGGGGCGGTAATAGCTGGTCAGCGAATGCGTCGGCTGGTCGCCTTCCTTGACGAGCCGGGCCCGTGCGTAGACCGGTGCGCCCGGCTCCAGGCCGTGGGCGGACGCCACGACTGGCGGCGCCTCGACAAGGCTGACGGTCTGAGTCTGCTCGTTCCTGCGGTACGCCCGGCCTGAGGCGACGCGATCCGCGATGAAGGCGACTTCGTCTCCGTCACGCCATTTGGCCTTGTCGTACCGGGCGATGCCGAGCCGCTTGAGCGGTACGCGTTCGCGGACGACGGTCCCGTGGCCCCGGGAAGAGGTGACAAGCCCTTCGGACTCCAGTGCCTTGTAGGCGGCGTGGACCGTGGCCTTAGAGCCCTCTCCCGCCTCGACCAAGTCCCTGATCTGCGGCAACCGTTGACCGGGCTCGTACTCACCCCTCCGGATCTGCTCAGCCAGCTTGTCTGCCAGCTCCCGCCACTTGGGCGCCATCTCGAACCCCTCTCAACAGGAACCAGTCAAACACAGTCCTAGGACTGTTGACAGTCCTAGGACTGCTGGGCACTATCTATTCAAGCGCTCGCAGTCCTAGGACAGCGAGCATCGGCGGTCTCATTTGGGCTGCCCCACAACGTAGGAGTGCTGATGCCGTCCTTCAAGATCGACCTTTCTAGCGCTGTCGTGTTCGTCGCGACCGCTCCCACGCCGAAGCTCGTGAGCAAGCAGACCGGTGAGAGGGCGGTGGACCGGGAGACCGGGGCCGGGCTCTCGACGGTGGGCCTGCTGATCTCGGACGAGGGGGAGGGCAACCTCTACCAGGTGACGGTCCCGGAGACCGGTCTCCCGGACGGGCTCGCCCCGGGTATGCCGGTGACGGTCATCGGGCTCAAGGCCCGGGACTGGGAGAACACGTTCAACGGCCAGACCCGCCACGGCATCTCCTTCCGCGCCGTCGCGGTCACCCCGATGGGCGCCTGACCATGGCTGACATCTCGACCTTATGGGAGGTCGGCCTCCCGCTCGCCACAACCGCCGGCGGCCTCGGATACGCCAAGGCTCGAGCGCCCCGGGTGTTCTGGTCGCTGGTGGGTCTGCCGGTCACGCGGGTGCGGTTCGCGGTGAACTACCACGCGACGATGGACGTGTGCGGGCTGACGGTCCAGCCGTCCCGCCTGCGGGCGTTCATGGTCCGCAACGTCGCCCGCCGCTCCGAGGTGCAGCCCATTCCGCCGAAGGTCCGCCGCGTGCGGGGCACTTCGACCGGGATGCGGGTCACCCTGCGACTCCCGGCCGGTCTGGAGCCCGCCGACGTGATGACGGCCTCCGAACGGCTGCGGCACGCCTGGGGCGTCCACTCCGTGAACGTCGTGGAGACCAAGCCCGGCTTCGTGGAACTGCGGATGACCGGCTACGACGTTCTGCGCCGGGTCCGGATGCCGCGCTCCCGACGTCGCCCGTCCGGTTCGTTGGCGGTGCCGGTCGCGCTGCGGGAGGACGGTTCGGCGTTCGTACGGGACTACCTGAAGGTCCCGCACGCGCTGACCCTCGGCGCGAACCAGTCCGGCAAGTCGATGTATCAGCGCAACCTGATTGCCCAGCTCGCCCGCCTCGACGTGGCCCTGGTCGGCATCGACTGCAAGCGGGGTGTGGAACAGCGCGGGTACGCGCCCCGGCTGTCGGGGTTCGCCACCACCCCCGAGGAAGCGTCCGGCCTGCTGGACGCCCTGGTCGGGGAGATGGAAGCCCGCTTCGACCTGCTGAGCTTCGCCGGGGTCGCCGACATCTGGGCCCTGCCCGAGACCGCCCGCCCGGTCCCGGTGGTGGTCCTGGTGGACGAGGTCGCGGAGCTGTTCCTCGTCACGGGGAAGAAGGACGAGGAGCGCCGGGACCGGATGGTCATGCAGATGATCCGGCTCGGGCAGATGGCCCGCGCGGCCGGCATCTACCTGGAGGTGTGCGGGCAGCGCTTCGGCTCCGACCTCGGCCGCGGCGCGACCACCCTGCGGGCCCAGCTCACCGGCCGGGTCGTGCACCGGGTCAACGACAAGCAGACCGCCGATATGGGCCTGGGGGACATCGCCCCGGACGCGGTGGTGGCGGTGACCGCGATCCCGCCGGATCGGCCCGGCGTCGCGGTGGCCGGTGACACCTCCGGCGGCTGGACCCGCATCCGCACCCCCGAACTGTCCGCCGCCGAGGTCGCCGACATCTGCACCGCACACGCCGACCTCACCCCGGACCTTCCCGCCCTCGCTGCCTACCGCCCGGCCCTCCCGGACGACCCCAGCGCCGATCCGGCGTCGGCCCCGCTGGTAAAGCCGAACCCGGCCACCGCGTAACACCCCCACCCTCTCGGTCGGCGTGACCGTCTCACGCCAGGTCCCTACCCGACCCATGCCCGAAAGGAGACGGCCGCGTGTTCCGCCCCTTCCGTCTCGACGCCGTCCTGATCCAGGCCGTCATCGCCGGGGCCCTGTCCTTCGCCCACCTGCACGACCTGGCCGTAGCGGCCGGGCAGGACGGATGGAAGGCGTGGGCCTACCCGGTCTCCGTCGACCTCCTCCTGGTCGCCGCCTGGCGCCGGATGCGCACCGACAGCAGCAACCGGGACGCCTGGCTCTGGTTCGCCATCGCCCTGATCGCCTCCCTCGGCGCCAACGTCGCCACCGCCGGCCTCCTCGACATGACCAATGTCCCGGCCTGGCTGCGCATCCTCGTCGCCGGATGGCCCGCCATCGCCTTCCTCGGCGGCACCCTCCTCGCCCACACCCACCCCGCCCCCGCCGAACCCACCCACACCCCGGAACCTGTACCGGCCCCGGACCCGGTCGCCGAAGTGACCGTGGAACGGGCCCCGGAACCGGCTCCCGAACTCCCGCCGGCCGAACCCGAACCGGCGGAGATCCAGCCGGAACCCGCCGCGCAGGAAGAACAGCCCGCCCCCGCCCCCGTGCCTGCTGTGGTGGTGCCGCCCGCGCTGATGGCTCACGCCCAGAAGATCGCGGACGCGCACCGGGCCCAGACCGGTCGGCCGATCGACGCGGAAACCCTCCGCACCCGCCACGGCATGCCCCCGGCCCTCGCCGACTCCATCGCCCTCCAGCTCGCCTGACCCAGGAAGGAGGTAAGACCCGTGCGACCCAACCGCTTCCACAACGTCATCAAGATCGGCCCGGTGCAGGTCGGCACCCATCGCGACGGCCGCGGCCGGACCAAGCACACCGCCGTGTGCACGGCCCCCGGCTGCGACTTCTCCGCCGACTACAACACCCGCGCCGCCGCCGAGCTCGCCGCCCGCACCCACCGCTGCCAGCCCCGCTGAACCCGAAGGAGCCCGTCCCGTGGACGTTCCGCTCTGGCTCGCCCTGATCGTCATCGGCGGCCTCGGAATCAAGCTCATCCGCCCGCCCTGGTGGCTCGTCGCCGCCCTCCTCCTCGGCGGCTACCTCCTCGCCGACAGCCTCCTCACCCCGCTCATCGACCCCATCGCCAAGTAGGGAGACCTGCGTCATGCTCCAGCCCCGCATCCCGGTCAACCCGCTCCCGCCCGGCCACCCCGCCCCCAGGGCCCGAACCGAACCGGTCACCGCCCCGGCTTCGGTCGTGGTTCCGGCTTCCGCCCCCGTCCCGTCCCCCGCGCCTCGGGGCTCGGTCCAGCTCACCCCGGGCAGCGCGGTCGCCCTCGCCGCCGGCGGTGGCGCCGTCGTCCTGGTCGTCGGCGCCGTCCTGGTCTCCATGCTCCTCGCCGTCGCCATCAGCGCCGCGTCCATCGCCGTCGTCGCGATCGTCCTCCGCCTCCTGATCCGCGACATGCAGAAGGGCCGGTAGCTCCCGTGGACACGCAGACGATCGCCGCCGCGGGCTTACCGGCCCTGGGCTGGGCCCTGCACGGCGGACTGCTCTGGCGCCGCCTGGCCACCGCCCGCCGCGACCCGTTGACCGGCCTGCACACCCGCGCCGGATGGACCACCCGCGCCGAACACCTCATGGCCAAGCACCCGAACGCGCTCGTGGTCCTGGTCGACCTGGACGACTTCAAGGCCATCAACGACACCCACGGCCACGCCGCCGGAGACACGGTCCTCACCGAGACCGCAGCCAGGCTCACCGCCTGGTGTGGCCGGCAGGGAATCGCCGCCCGCCTCGGCGGGGACGAGTTCGCCGCCATCGTCACCGACCCCGCCCGTACGGCCGGCCTCGCCGAACTCCGGGCCGCGCTGGACGAGCCGGTCACCCACCGCGGGCACGTCCTGTCGGTCTCCGCCTCGGTCGGCCACTACCACCGCGACCAGCTGCCGGTCCCGGTCCTGACCGACGCCCTGTCGGCCGCCGACGCGTCGATGTACGCGGTCAAGGGCCACGGCAGGCGCAACACCCGCTAGCGGCCCCCGGGGCGGCTCTCTCGCCAAAGACCGCCGCCCCGGGCGCCTTCACCCCATCCAGATCCACCGGACCCGAAAGGGAGCACTCATCATGCCCGAGAACACCCACGCCCAGCGCGTCTGCCGCCACTGCGACGGCTTCCCCGTCGTCCACATCACCACCGGCACCACCACCCCGGAGGGCCGGCCCCGCACCCTCGCCGCCACCTGCCCGGCCTGCAAGGGCACCGGCACCCGCACCACCTCCGTCGCCCTCGCCCGTGCCGGGAAGTGACCGTGATGGCCAAGCTCACGCCCTCGCAGGACAGGCCCGGCCTGCACGTCAGCAAGCCGTCCCCGTCCGAGCCGGCCACCGCCTCCGCTGTCTGCCACTGCGGCGCCACCGCCACCGCCGAGGGAGACGCCCAGGTCGGCGCCCTGGTCGCCGGATGGAACACGAACCACGGCTCCGCCCACAGCCGAGGAGGCGCCGCGTGAACGCCCTGCCCCGGGTCCTGGACCTGTTCTCCTGCGCTGGCGGTGCCGCCATGGGCTACCACCTCGCCGGATTCGCGGTCGACGGTTGCGACATCGCCCACCGACCCAACTACCCCTTCGCCTATCACCACGGCGACGCCCTCGACTACCTCACCCACCTGATCACCAGCGGCGAGATCGAGCGCTACACCCTCGTCCACGCTTCCCCGCCCTGCCAGGCCGGCTGCGCCATCACCGTCGGCACCAACGCTTCCCAGGGCTGGGGCAACGCCCACGTCGACCTCGTCGCCCCGACCCGCGAACTCCTCGACGCCTGCGGCCTGCCGTATGTGATCGAGCAGCCCAACGGCCGGGCCGCGATCCGCAAGGACCTCACCCTGTGCGGCGAGATGTTCGGCCTTGGCGTCCTGCGGCACCGCAACTTCGAACTCGGCCGCTGGTCCACCCCCAAGCCCGCCCACCCGCGCCACCGCGGCTACGTACGCGGACACCGCCACGGCGTCCGCCGTGAGGGCCCCTACGTCGCCGCGTACGGCAAGGGCGGCGGCAAAGCCACCGTGCCCGAGATGCAGCAGGCGATGGGCATCACCTGGACCGACGTCCACGCCGAGCTGACCGAAGCGATCCCCCCGGCCTACACCCGCTGGATCGCCACCGCCTTCCTCACCGTCCGGCAGGAGGTCCTGGCGTGACCAACGCCGCCCTTGCGGCGGGCCTGGACCCGGCTACCCTGAGCGATCTGCTTCGGGTGGCCGGGTCCCCCGGCTTCGACCGCCTCACCGAACAACTCCGCCGCACCGGCGGCTGCACCGCCCCCATCCGCTTGACCGGCGGAACCAAGCTCCTCGACCCCGCCACCAAGACCGTCGTCCACGCCTACACCACCGACGCCGAACCCGGCGGCGTCCTCCGAGTCGCCTGCGGCAACCGCCGCGCCTCCCGCTGCCCGGCCTGCGCCTGGACCTACGCTGGCGACACCTACCACCTCATCCGCGCCGGACTCACCGGCGACCCCGACAAGGGCACCCCCGAGACGATCCGCGAACACCCCCGGGTCTTCGCCACCCTCACCGCCCCGTCCTTCGGCCCCGTCCACAACCGCCCCGGCACCCGCCCCTGCCGCTGCGGCACCCAGCACCCCGAGGACGCGCCCGAACTCGGCACCCCGCTCGACCCGGCCACCTACGACTACGCGGCCGCCGTGCTGTGGAACAACCACGCCTCCGAGCTGTGGCGGTACTTCACCATCTACCTCCGCCGTGAGATCGCCGCCCGCGCCGGCCTCACCCAGAAAGCCGCCCGCGAACAGTCCCGGGTCTCCTTCGGCAAGGTCGCCGAGTACCAAAAACGCGGCGCCGTCCACTTCCACGCCGTCATCCGCTTCGACGGCCCCGACGGACCGCACACCCCGCCCCCGCACTGGGCCACCCTCGACCTCCTCACCGACGCCATCCACGCGGCCGCCGCCCGCGTCCGCGTCACCGTCGACGCCGCCCCCGCCCACGGCATCGCCCAGGATCTGACGCTCACCTGGGGCACCCAGCTCGACGTCCAGCCCATCGGCGCCTTCGGCCAGGGCGAGGAGCTGACCGAACAGGCCGTTGCCGCCTACGTCGCGAAGTACGCCACGAAGGCCGCCGAGACCACCGGCACCGTCGACCACCCCGTCGGCAACAAGGAAGCCCTCATCCTCCTCGACGTCCCCGACCACCCCCGGCGGCTGATGGAAGCCTGCATGGACCTCGAAGCCGCCTACCCGGACCGCCGCCTGCGCGCCTGGGCCCACATGCTCGGCTTCCGCGGCCACTTCTCCACCAAGTCCCGCGCCTACTCCACCACCCTCGGCGCCTTACGCCAGGTCCGCGCCGACTACCGCGCCGCCCAGCAACGCACCGCCCTCGGCCTGCCCGACCCCGACGAACACCCCGAGTCCACCCTCCTCGTCGTCGCCCACTGGGCCTACGCCGGCCACGGCCACACCCCCGGTGAATCCTGGCTCGCCGCCAACATCCGCCGCGACATCCAGCACAACCGCGAACACGCCCGAGAGATCCGAACCGAACTTGAAGCTCAGGGGGATGAGTTGCTGTGAAGGACGAGCTGATGACTGTGCCGCAGATCCTTACCGAGTTGGGCGGGGTGTCGCGGCGGACCTTTTACCGGTGGCGTGAGCTGGGGCTGGGGCCGAACGCCTTCAAGCTGCCGAACGGGGAGCTTCGCGTCTGGCGCTCGGACTTCTCCGCCTGGCTCCGGGGCCTCGAAGGAGCCGCCGCGTGAAGTCGACCGATGTGCGAGTCTGGTCGATTCGCGCCAAGCAAGGAGCGCGGCCGTCCTATGAGGTTCGGTGGAAGGTGGCTGGCGAACCGTTCTCTCAGACGCGGAAGACCAAAGCGCTTGCCGACAGCTTCCGCTCGAAGCTGCTTCGAGCCGCGCGCGATGGCGAGGAATTCGACACCGAATCCGGACTTCCCGACTCGATGGCGGAGAAGAAAGCCACGCTGAGCTGGTACGAATTCGCCTTGAAGTACCTGGCCATGAAGTGGCCGCACGCCGCCCCCAACACCCGTGACGGCATCAACGAGTCGTTGACCGCCGTGACGATCGCGCTCCTGGAGGACCGGCCCGGTCGGCCCTCGGACGACATCCTTCGCAAGACGCTGCGGACGTGGGCCTTCGTGCTTCCCGCCCCGGGGGACAGGGAACTGCCCGTGGATGTCGGCAACACGCTCCACTGGGTCGCGAAGGCGTCTCGGCCCATGGCCGTCCTTGCCGACCCTGTGGTCGGACGGGCCGTCCTCGACTCCCTGAAACTCAAACTGGACGGCACCGCTGCGGCTGCCGAGACCGTACGGCGGAAGCGCCGCACTCTGGTCAACGCGCTGAATTACGCGGTCGATCTCGGGGAGTTCTCCGAGAATCCGCTGACCTCTGTCCGCTGGCAGAAGCCGAAAGTCTCCAGCGAAGTAGATCCGCGAGTCGTGGCCAATCCCGAGCAAGCCCGGTCGCTCCTCCACGCCGTCTCGTACATCGGCGGCTACCGGCGGGCCCGCGGCCGGCGCCTGGTCGGACTCTTCGCCGGGATGTACTTCGGGGGCTTCCGGCCTGCCGAAGCGGTCGGCCTGACCGAGCAGGACCTCACCCTCCCCGAATCTGGCTGGGGGACCGCCCTTCTCCACCGGACCCGCCCCAGCGTCGGCAAGCAGTGGACCGACTCCGGGGAGAGCCACGACGACCGCGGCCTCAAGAACCGGCCCGTGGAGGATGTCCGGCGGGTGCCGATCCCGCCCCAGCTCGTGCGGATCTTCCGGGAGCACGTCGAGACCTTCGGCACCGCGGACGACGGGCGGCTGTTCTTCAGCGAGAACGGGGGAGTGGTGTCCTCCTCCACCTACTACCGGGCTTGGCAGGAAGCCCGGGAGCTCGCGCTCCCGCCGGCCGTTGTGGCCTCGCCGCTCGCCCGGCGGCCGTACGACCTTCGGCACTCCGCGCTCTCCACGTGGCTCAACGCGGGCGTGGACGCCACCGAGGTCGCCGAACGCGCCGGCAACAGCGTGGAGGTGCTGCTGTCCCGGTACGCGAAGTGCCTCGACGGCCGCCAGGAGGTGGCCAACAGGCGCATCGAGGATCTACTGCGCGAGTACGAGTGACCGGCGAGTGAAGCACGCGTGAGGCCCTGGGACCCGTCCCGGGGCCTTCCTCGTTTTCAGGCTCCCACCTGGGACGATGCGCTGCGGCCCAGGCCGCGAATAGGCCGCGACCCCTGTCATACGGCTGCCCACCCCGGCACACGCCTGCGCATACAACAAGACCCCGCTCTCAGCGTTTCCGCTGATCACGGGGTCTGTGTGGCACTTCTGCGAAGTGCCCCCGGCAGGATTCGAACCTGCGCACACGGCTCCGGAGGCCGTTGCTCTATCCCCTGAGCTACGGGGGCTTCGTCGCTGCTTGGCGGCGACGGGTGAAACCTTACCAGGCGTCGCGGGGTGCCTGTGAACAGGTATTTCCGGGGCGTCACCTCGGGGGTGTTCGCTCGCACGGGTCGGAAGTGGGCAAAACCCGGACGCAGCCCCTCGGGGCGCCCTACTCTCGTTCATGTGTCAGGCATGTCCGGGCGGGTGCTCGTTGTCGACGACAACAAGGTCATCCGGCAGTTGATCAGGGTCAATCTCGAACTCGAGGGGTTCGAGGTCGTGACCGCGGCCGATGGTGCCGAGTGTCTGGACGTCGTGCATCACGTGCGGCCCGATGTCGTGACGCTCGACGTCGTCATGCCGCGGCTCGACGGGATCAAGACCGCCCAGCGGCTGCGGGAGGATCCGCGGACCCGGCATCTGCCGGTGGCGATCATCAGTGCCGGCGGAGAGGGCGAGGCGGCCCCGGCCGCGGACGCGTTCCTCGCGAAGCCCTTCGAGCCGGCGGAGCTCGTACGGGTGGTCCGGCAGCTTCTGCACCGCGAGCCCCGGGAGCGGCGTCAGGCCGGCGGGGCCGACGCGGGAGAGGAGCCCTCCGCAGGGGACGGCTCCCCCGAGAGACCCGCCCCCGGGGAACACACCCCGGAGAGACTCGCCGCCGAAGGGCCCGCCGTATAGCCGTATGGAGGATGGTTCTCGGTAGGTCGGTTGCCGAGGGACCTGCGGACGAGCTTCTCGCCGTCGGGAGGTCCGCGCCCGGACGTCTGCCGCCAAGACCCCCGCCGCCACGAGCTTCCGCCCGGGGGTGAACCCCTCGGGCGGATGCGCTTCTAACGCTCGTGATCAATACAGCTAGGGCCAGGGCCAAGGTCAGGTCCAGAAGCAAGGCCAAGATGCCGAGCCCCTTCCCCTCCCCCTGAGCCGCCCGCATCGCCCGTACCCGGCGCGCTGAACCCGCCCACGTTCCGCACCGCCCCGACCTCCCCCATCCCCCTCCCCGCCCCCACCAGTGCCCGTATGGCGAAACCGGTTCGCGTTCCTGCCCCCCTCCTCCCCTAGGCTGGGACCGTGACCCCCGCGGACCTCTCCCTCACCGTGCAGCACGCCGTGCGCCGTGCGGTCGACGACGGTGCGCTGCGGGTCGACGTTCCCTCGCGCGTGAAGGTCGAGAAGGCGCGGCCGGGAGGGGTGGGGGAGTACGCCAGCAGTGTGGCGCTGTCGCTCGCGCGGCCGGCCGGGCGGGCCGCCCTCGACGTCGCGTCCGTGCTGAAGGAGCGGCTCGACGGGGCCGACGGGATCCTCGCCGTGGACATCACCGGTCCCGGATTCCTCAACTTCACCCTGCGCCCCGGCGGCGGGGCCGGGCTCGTGGCGGCCGTGCGCGCCGCCGGGCTCTCGTACGGGCACGGGGACGGGCTCGCCGGGGAGGTCGTGCGGTTCGAGGCCGTCCGCGAGGAGCGGGCCGTCGTCGTCGTGGAGTGCCTCGTCCGGCTGCTGCGCGCGCAGGGCGGTGACGCCGGGGTCGCGGACGGGGGCGAGCGGGTGCACGTGCACCCGGGGACGTACGACGAGGGGGCGCTCGGGAGCGACGCCGCCCGGTGGCGGCTGCTGCGCGCCGCGCCCCACGACCGGCCCCTCGACGGAGCCCCGCTCCTCGTGCGGCACGAGCGGAACGCGCTCTTCCGGGTCCAGTACGCCCACTCCCGCGCCCGCCGGCTGCTCGTCAACGGCCGGCAGCTCGACGTCCTCCCCGAGTACGAGACGGATGTCAAGGATCCGCTGCTCGGGCTGGTCCGCGACCACCCCGCCGTGCTCCTCGCCGCCGCCCGCCACCGCGCCCCCGACCGGGTCGCACGGCACCTCGAAGCCGTCGCCGACGCGCTGCTCGGCTTCCAGCACACCGTTCTGCCGCTCGGCGACGAGAAACCCTCGGCCGCCCACCGCTCCCGGCTCGCGCTCGCCGAAGCCGCCGGGACGGTGCTCGCCGGCGGCCTCTCCGTGCTCGGCATCAGCGCACCCGACCGGATCTGAAAGAGCTGACCAGACATGAGCCGTTCCGCCCACCCCGCAGGCCCCCGCCACGCCGACGTCCTCCCCGAGGGCCACTACACCGCCCCGCCCGCCGACCTGAACACGCTCGACCCCAAGGTGTGGGCGCGGACCGTGGACCGGGACGAGCAGGGCGTCGCGACCGTCGGCGGGCTGCGCGTCACCGACCTCGCCGAGGAGTTCGGAACCCCCGCCTACTTCCTCGACGAGACCGACTTCCGCGCCCGCTGCCGCGCCTGGGCCGAGGCCTTCGGCACCGACGCCGACGTGTTCTACGCCGGCAAGGCCTTCCTTTCTCGCGCGATCGTCCGCTGGCTGCACGAGGAGGGCCTCAACCTCGACGTGTGCTCCGGCGGCGAGCTCGCCACCGCGCTCTCCGCGGGGATGCCCGCCGAGCGGATCGCCTTCCACGGCAACAACAAGAGCGAGGACGAGATCCGGCGGGCCGTCGAGGTCGGCGTCGGGCGGATCGTCCTCGACTCCTTCCAGGAGATCGTCCGGGTCGCCCACATCGCCCAGTCCCTCGGCAAGCGGCAGCGCGTGCAGATCCGGGTGACCGTGGGCGTGGAGGCGCACACCCACGAGTTCATCGCCACCGCCCACGAGGACCAGAAGTTCGGCATCGCGCTCGCCGGCGGGCAGGCCGCCGAGGCCGTGCGCCGGGCGCTGAAGCTCGACGGCCTGGAGCTCATCGGCATCCACTCGCACATCGGCTCGCAGATCTTCGACATGGCCGGCTTCGAGGTCTCGGCCCGCCGGGTCGTCCAGCTCCTCGCCGAGGTGCGCGACGAGCACGGCGTCGAGCTGCCCGAGATCGACCTCGGCGGCGGCCTCGGCATCGCGTACACCTCCGAGGACGACCCGCGCGAGCCGCACGAGATCGCCAAGGCGCTCGGCGAGATCGTGACGAGGGAGTGCGAGGCCGCCGGGCTGCGCACGCCGCGGATCTCCGTGGAGCCGGGGCGGGCCATCGTCGGGCCGACGGCCTTCACGCTCTACCGGGTCGGCACGATCAAGCCGCTCGACGGGCTGCGCACGTACGTGAGCGTCGACGGCGGCATGTCGGACAACATCCGCACCGCCCTGTACGACGCCGAGTACAGCGTCAGCCTGGTCTCCCGCGTCAGCGACGCCGAACCGATGCTCTCCCGGGTCGTCGGCAAGCACTGCGAGAGCGGCGACATCGTCGTCCGCGACGCGTTCCTCCCCGCCGACGTGGCCCCCGGCGACCTGATCGCCGTGCCCGCCACCGGCGCCTACTGCCGCTCCATGGCGAGCAACTACAACCACGCCCTCCGGCCGCCCGTGGTGGCGGTCCGGGACGGCGAAGCAAGGGTCATCGTCCGCCGTGAGACGGAGGAAGATCTCCTGCGTCTCGACGTCGGCTGATGAAATAGTCGGGTGGTGGAATAGATGTCTCAGGATCCGGACGGGCGGCGGAATCCGCCGTCCGGTGAGTGAGACTTGTTCCACCCCCGTGTGTTGTTCCCACCCCCGGTGTGAACCCGCAAGACCGTAGAGATACGAATCAGAAGTACGAGAGACGAGGTCGGATGATGCGTACGCGTCCGCTGAAGGTGGCGCTGCTGGGCTGTGGAGTTGTCGGCTCCGAGGTGGCGCGCATCATGACGACGCACGCCGACGACCTCGCCGCGCGCATCGGCGCGCCGGTCGAGCTCGCCGGCGTCGCCGTCCGCCGTCCCGACAAGGTCCGCGGCGGCATCGACCCCGCCCTGATCACCACCGACGCGACCGCCCTGGTCAAACGCGGGGACATCGACGTCGTCGTCGAGGTCATCGGCGGGATCGAGCCGGCCCGCACCCTCATCACCACCGCGTTCGAGCACGGCGCCTCCGTGGTCTCCGCCAACAAGGCGCTGCTCGCCCAGGACGGCGCGAACCTCTACGCCGCCGCCGAGCAGCACGGGCAGGACCTCTACTACGAGGCCGCCGTCGCGGGCGCCATCCCGCTGATCCGCCCGCTGCGCGAGTCCCTCGCCGGCGACAAGATCAACCGGGTCATGGGCATCGTCAACGGCACCACGAACTTCATCCTCGACAAGATGGACTCGACCGGCGCCGGCTACCAGGAGGCCTTGGACGAGGCCACCGCGCTCGGTTACGCCGAGGCCGACCCGACCGCCGACGTCGAGGGCTTCGACGCCGCCGCCAAGGCCGCCATCCTCGCCGGCATCGCCTTCCACACGCGCGTGCGCCTCGACGACGTCTACCGCGAGGGCATGACCGAGGTCACCGCCGCCGACTTCGCCTCCGCCAAGGAGATGGGCTGCACCATCAAGCTGCTCGCGATCTGCGAGCGGGCCGCCGACGGCGAGTCCGTCACCGCGCGCGTGCACCCGGCGATGATCCCCCTGAGCCACCCGCTGGCCTCCGTCCGCGAGGCGTACAACGCGGTCTTCGTCGAGGCGGAGGCCGCCGGCCGGCTCATGTTCTACGGCCCCGGGGCGGGCGGCGCGCCGACCGCCTCGGCCGTTCTCGGCGACGTCGTCGCCGTCTGCCGCAACCGTCTCAACGAGGCGACGGGCCCCGGCGAGTCCGCGTACACCCAGCTGCCCGTGAGCCCCATGGGCGACGTGGTGACGCGGTACCACATCAGTCTCGACGTGGCCGACAAGCCGGGCGTCCTCGCCCAGGTCGCGACGGTCTTCGCCGAGCACGGCGTATCGATCGACACCGTGCGCCAGCACGGTCGACAGGACGGCGGCGGCGAGGCTTCGCTCGTCGTCGTCACCCACCGCGCGGCCGACGCCGCCCTCTCCGGGACGGTCGAGGCGCTGCGCAAGCTCGACACCGTGCGCGGTGTCGCCAGCATCATGCGTGTTGAAGGGGAGTAAGGACCCATGACCCACAAGGGCACCCACCAGTGGCGCGGCATCATCGAGGAGTACCGGGACCGCCTGCCGGTCACGGACGCGACGCCCGTCGTCACGCTCCGTGAGGGCGGTACGCCGCTCGTCCCGGCCCAGGTCCTCTCCGAGCGCACGGGCTGCGAGGTGCACCTCAAGGTCGAGGGCGCCAACCCCACCGGTTCCTTCAAGGACCGGGGCATGACCATGGCCATCACCCGGGCGAAGGAGGAGGGCGCCAAGGCCGTCATCTGCGCCTCCACTGGCAACACCTCCGCCTCCGCCGCCGCGTACGCGGTGCGGGCCGGGATGGTCTCCGCGGTCCTGGTGCCCCAGGGCAAGATCGCGCTCGGCAAGATGGGCCAGGCCCTCGTGCACGGCGCGAAGATCCTCCAGGTGGACGGCAACTTCGACGACTGCCTGGACCTGGCCCGCGCGCTCTCCGACAACTACCCGGTCGCGCTGGTCAATTCGGTCAACCCGGTCCGCATCGAGGGCCAGAAGACCGCCGCGTTCGAGATCGTGGACATGCTGGGCGACGCCCCTGACATCCACGTCCTCCCGGTGGGCAACGCGGGCAACATCACCGCGTACTGGAAGGGGTACCGCGAGTACGCCGCGGACGGCCTCGCCACCCACCGCCCGCGCATGTGGGGTTTCCAGGCCTCCGGCTCGGCCCCGCTGGTGCGCGGTGAGGTCGTCAAGGACCCGTCCACCATCGCCACCGCGATCCGCATCGGCAACCCGGCCTCCTGGGACTACGCGATCGCCGCGCGCGACGAGTCGGGCGGCTTCATTGACGAGGTGACGGACCGTGAGATCCTGCGCGCCTACCGTCTGTTGGCCGCGCAGGAGGGCGTCTTCGTGGAGCCCGCCTCGGCCGCGTCGGTCGCCGGTCTGCTGAAGGCCGCCGAGCAGGGCAAGGTCGACCCGGGCCAGCGGATCGTCTGCACGGTGACCGGAAACGGCCTGAAGGACCCCGACTGGGCCGTCGCCGGCGCCCCGCAGCCGGTCACCGTCCCGGTGGACGCCGCGGCCGCCGCGCAGCGGCTCGGCCTGGCCTGAAATCGTTCCAGGTACGGAGATTCCTGATCGGCCGAAACCCGATCAGGAACCTACATAGATGCACAGGTTGGCGCGCGACACGCATCGTGCGCCTCCCGTGCGCCCTATGTCGCCGCAGAACCTTCCTTCGATAGGCTGTACCGAACCCGCCACGACGCATATGCGTGGTGCCGATGCCGTTGTCGCCTCCCCGCGACCGAAACGGCCGAAACGGTACTCCGGGTTCCCCCAGCACTTTCTTGAACACCACGTCGCCGCAGTCAAGGAGAGTCATCGAGCGATGGCCGGTCCCGCGTTCCGCGCCGCCGCCGTACGGGTGCGCGTCCCCGCCACCAGCGCCAACCTCGGCCCGGGCTTCGACGCCTTCGGCCTGTCGCTGGGCCTCTACGACGACGTCGTCGTCCGGGTGGCCGACTCCGGGCTGCACGTCGACATCGCCGGAGAGGGCGCCGAGACGCTCCCGCGCGACGAGAGGCACCTCCTCGTACGCTCCCTGCGCACCGCCTTCGACCTGCTCGGCGGGCAGCCGCGCGGCCTGGAGGTCGTCTGCGCCAACCGCATCCCGCACGGCCGGGGCCTCGGCTCCTCCTCCGCCGCCATCTGCGCCGGCATCGTCGCCGCCCGCGCCGTGACCATAGGCGGGGACGCCAAGCTCGACGAGGCCGCCCTCCTGGAGCTGGCCACCGAGATCGAGGGCCACCCCGACAACGTCGCCGCCTGTCTGCTCGGCGGCTTCACCCTCGCCTGGACCGAATCCGGCGCCGCGCGGGCCATCAGGATGGACCCCTCGGATTCCATCGTTCCGGTGGTTTTCGTCCCCGGGAAGCCGGTCCTGACCGAGACCGCCCGCGGTCTGCTGCCGCGCACCGTCCCGCACGTGGACGCCGCCGCCAACGCCGGGCGCGCCGCCCTCCTCGTCGAGGCACTGACCCGCCGCCCCGAACTGCTGCTCGCCGCCACCGAGGACCGGCTCCACCAGGAGTACCGGGCCCCCGCGATGCCGGAGAGCCTCGCGCTGGTCAACCGACTGCGGGCCGACGGCGTGCCCGCCGTCATCTCCGGCGCGGGCCCCACGGTCCTCGCGCTGGCCGACGAGAAGACCGCCGACAAGGTCGCCCTGCTGGCGGGCGAGGGCTGGGCCGCGAACCGGCTCGACCTCGACGCGCCGGGAGCGAGCGTGCTGCCGCTGGCGCCCTGAGGTGCGGCGGCGGGCGGTGCGGGGACGCCGGGCGCGTCCTGGACACGCGATTGCCGGTGAGTGAGAGGGGGAATGTTTGTTGGAGCCGGTAGTGTTAATCTCAAGTCTGCACCCGACCTCTTTGTGGAGCGGTGCGGAGTGTCCCCTCAGGGACCACACATTCTTCCGGGAGCCTCCCCAACTGCCTGCGCAGCCTGCCTGAGCAGTTTCGAGCACGCTCCGGAACCGGCACGACACCCCTCGCTCATTCCACGCGAGGGCCGAGCAGTGGGGCGCTCGGGCCGGACCCACAGCACGTTATCTCTCCTCTCGCCGCATCCCGGCGGGACCACCGCCCCGGACACGGTCCACCAACCAGGACCGCTGCCGGACAGCACAACCGGTCGCCGAGCCACAGGGCCGACGTCCGCTCCAGGGAAGGACCCTTCGTGAGCGACACCACCGATCTGATGGGCGTGCCTGCCGACAGCACTGTCGACGCCGCCGCGCCCGCCGCAGGTGCTGCCAGCGGCACCACACGGCGCCGCCGCTCCGGCACCGGCCTCGAGGGCATGGTCCTGGCCGAGCTGCAGCAGGTCGCGTCCGGCCTCGGCATCAGGGGCACCGCGCGGATGCGCAAGAGCCAGCTGATCGAGGTCATCAAGGAGGCGCAGGCCGGTTCCGGCTCCGCCGCCCCCGCCAAGACCGAGGCCGCCGCCGAGACCAAGCCGAAGCGCCGCGCCACCTCCAAGGCCCGGACGGGCGAGTCCGCCGAGGCCGCCGAGCCGAAGGCGGAGAAGGCCGAGCAGGCCCCCGCCCAGCAGCAGATCGACATCCCGGGCCAGCCGTCGAAGTCGGCCGGTGCCGACCAGGGCGACGAGCAGCCGGCCGGCGAGCGCCGCCGCCGCCGTGCCACCGCCCCCGCCGGTTCGCCCGAGGGCGCCGAGGGCGCGCAGGCCGTGAAGACCGAGGCCCGCACCGAGGTGCGCGCCGAGGCCAAGGGCGAGCAGGGCGACAGGGCCGAGGCCGCCGTGGACGGCGCCGAGGGCCGCACCCGCCGTGACCGCCGGGACCGCCGCGACCGCCAGCGCGAGCGCGGCAAGGGCGACGACCAGCAGCAGGGCGGCGGCCAGCGCAAGGACCAGCAGCGCCAGGGCCAGGGCCAGGGCGGCCAGGGCCAGCAGCAGGGTCAGGGCCACGGCCAGGGCCCGCAGGGCGGTCCGCAGGACGACGACGACTTCGACGGCGGCCGTCGTGGCCGTCGCGGCCGCTACCGCGACCGCCGCGGCCGTCGCGGGCGCGACGAGTTCGCCGCCGGCGAGCCGCAGGTCTCCGACGACGACGTCCTGATCCCCGTCGCGGGCATCCTGGACATCCTCGACAACTACGCGTTCATCCGGACCTCCGGCTACCTGCCCGGTCCGAACGACGTGTACGTCTCCCTCGCCCAGGTCCGCAAGAGCGGTCTGCGCAAGGGCGACCACCTCACCGGCGCGGTCCGCCAGCCCAAGGAGGGCGAGCGCCGCGAGAAGTTCAACGCGCTGGTCCGCCTGGACTCGACCAACGGCATGGCGCCGGACTCCGGCCGCGGCCGCCCCGAGTTCAACAAGCTGACCCCGCTGTACCCCCAGGACCGGCTCCGTCTGGAGTCCGACCCGGGCGTGCTGACCACCCGGATCATCGACCTCGTGTCGCCGATCGGCAAGGGCCAGCGCGGTCTGATCGTGGCCCCGCCGAAGACCGGCAAGACCATGATCATGCAGGCGATCGCCAACGCGATCACCCACAACAACCCCGAGTGCCACCTGATGGTCGTCCTGGTCGACGAGCGTCCGGAAGAGGTCACCGACATGCAGCGGTCGGTGAAGGGCGAGGTCATCTCCTCGACCTTCGACCGCCCGGCCGAGGACCACACCACCGTCGCCGAGCTGGCCATCGAGCGCGCCAAGCGCCTCGTCGAGCTGGGTCACGACGTGGTCGTCCTGCTGGACTCCATCACCCGCCTGGGCCGCGCGTACAACCTCGCGGCGCCCGCCTCCGGCCGCATCCTGTCCGGTGGTGTCGACTCGACCGCGCTCTACCCGCCGAAGCGCTTCTTCGGTGCCGCGCGCAACATCGAGGACGGCGGCTCGCTGACCATCCTGGCCACCGCGCTGGTCGACACCGGCTCGCGCATGGACGAGGTGATCTTCGAGGAGTTCAAGGGCACCGGCAACATGGAGCTGAAGCTCGACCGGAAGCTCGCCGACAAGCGGATCTTCCCGGCCGTCGACGTCGACGCCTCGGGCACCCGCAAGGAGGAGATCCTCCTCGGCAGCGACGAGCTCGCCATCACCTGGAAGCTCCGCCGCGTGCTGCATGCGCTCGACCAGCAGCAGGCCATCGAGCTGCTCCTGGACAAGCTCAAGCAGACGAAGTCGAACGCCGAGTTCCTGCTGCAGATCCAGAAGACGACGCCGGGCGCCAACAACGACTGACGCCGTCGGTGACGCGGGGAGACCCGCGTCACACCGCGGGTGACGGCCTCGGAGCCGTAACCCCTTCGTGACCTGCGCGAACACTGTGCCCACCGCTCCCCGAGCGGTGGGCACAGTGCGTGCGGGGCGGCTCGCTCATCGAAACCTCACAGAACGCCGTGCAACCCTTTCGGATGCTTCGCCGTCACAAAAGGTGAACCATAGGCCAGAGGGAAGACGATGACCGAGCAGACCAAGAGCGGGCGCGCACGCGGAGGCGCCACCGGACGCCGCCGCAAACCGACCGCCACACGCCGCCGCCGGATCGCCATCACCGCGTCCGGCGCCACCGCCGTGCTCGTCCTGGCCGGCGCCGGACTCGGCTACGCGTACCTCAAGCTCGACGGCAACATCGAGGGCGTCGACATCAACGCCCGGCTCGGCACCGACCGCCCCAAGAACGTCGACGACGGCTCGATGGACATCCTCGTCCTCGGCTCCGACTCCCGCTCCGGCGACAACGGCGCCTACGGCAAGGACGAGGGCGGCGCCCGCTCCGACACCGCGATGGTGCTCCACGTCTACGAGGGCCACAAGAAGGCCAGCGTCGTCTCCATCCCCCGCGACACCCTCATAGAACGCCCCGCCTGCACCGACGAGCGGGGCGACGAGGTCGCGGGCCGGAGCAACGCCATGTTCAACACGGCGTACGAGGTCGGCGGCCCCGCCTGCGCCGTCAAGACCGTCGAGTCCCTGTCCGGCATCCGCATGGACCACTACATCGAGGTCGACTTCACCGGCTTCAAGAAGCTCATCGACACCCTCGGCGGCGTCGAGATCACCACCACGCGGGCCATCAAGGACTCCAAGAGCCACCTCGACCTGGAGCCCGGCACCCACACCCTCGACGGCGAGCAGTCCCTCGGCCTCGTCCGCACCCGCAAGAGCGTCGGCGACGGCAGCGACCTCGGCCGCATCCAGCTCCAGCAGGCCTTCATGAAGGCCTTCATCAAGCAGGTCAAGGACGTCGGCGCCGGTACCAACCCCAAGAAGCTCCTCGACCTCGCCGACGCCGCCACCAAGGCCATCACCCCCGACTCCGAGCTCGACTCCGTCCAGGAACTCATGGGCTTCGCCCAGGGCCTGTCCGGGCTCGGCACCGACGACGTCGACATGATCACGATGCCGGTCGAGTACGCCGCCTGGGACCGCAACCGCGTGGTGCCGCTCGAAGCCCAGGCCGCACAGGTCTGGAAGGCCCTCAGGGCCGACCGCCCCATCCCCGCCTCCGCCACGAGCGACACGGCCTCCGGCAAGGCGGAGGGCGTGATCGGCTAGCCCGGGGAATACCGCCGCACCCACCCCGGTTTGGGGAGATGCGGCCAGTCCTGGCAGACTGGTACGTCGGCCCCGGTTCACGTCCACCGCAACCCGCGGTGACGACCCGGTGCCCTCCCGGAACTAGGAGACACCTTGAAGCGCGAGATCCACCCCGAGTACGTCGAGACCCAGGTCAGCTGCACCTGCGGCGCGTCGTTCACCACCCGCAGCACCCTGACCGACGGCACCATCCGTGCCGAGGTCTGCTCCGAGTGCCACCCGTTCTACACGGGCAAGCAGAAGATCCTCGACACCGGCGGCCGCGTGGCCCGCTTCGAGGCCCGCTTCGGCAAGGCCGCCGGCTCCGCCGCGAAGTAGCGAGCCCCCGCGCCGGTCACCGGACGCCCCCGCGCGGGGCGGCCGGGACCGGCGCTTTGGCGTCCCCGTAGCAACAGACGAAACCAGGAGCCCGAAGATGTTCGAGGCGGTCGAGGAACTGGTCGGCGAGCACGCCGACCTCGAGAAGAAGCTCGCCGACCCGTCGGTCCACGCCGACCAGGCCAACGCGCGCAAGCTGAACAAGCGCTACGCCGAGCTGACCCCGATCGTCGGCACGTACCGCTCCTGGAAGCAGACCGGGGACGACATCGAGACCGCGCGCGAGTTCGCGCACGACGACCCCGACTTCGCCGCCGAGGTCAAGGAGCTGGAGAAGCAGCGCGAGGAGCTCACCGAGAAGCTCCGCCTCCTGCTCGTCCCCCGCGACCCCAGCGACGACAAGGACGTCATCCTGGAGATCAAGGCCGGCGCCGGCGGCGACGAGTCCGCCCTCTTCGCCGGTGACCTGCTCCGGATGTACCTCCGCTACGCCGAGCGCGTCGGCTGGAAGACCGAGATCATCGACGCCACCGAGTCCGAGCTCGGCGGCTACAAGGACGTCCAGGTCGCCGTGAAGACCAAGGGCGGCAACGGCGCCACCGAGCCCGGCCAGGGCGTCTGGGCCCGCCTCAAGTACGAGGGCGGCGTCCACCGCGTGCAGCGCGTGCCCGCCACCGAGTCGCAGGGCCGCATCCACACCTCCGCCGCCGGCGTGCTCGTCACGCCCGAGGCCGAGGAGGTGGACGTCGAGATCCACGCCAACGACCTGCGCATCGACGTCTACCGCTCCTCCGGCCCCGGCGGCCAGTCGGTCAACACCACCGACTCCGCGGTCCGCATCACCCACCTGCCGACCGGCATCGTCGCCTCCTGCCAGAACGAGAAGAGCCAGCTCCAGAACAAGGAGCAGGCCATGCGCATCCTGCGCTCCCGCCTCCTCGCCGCCGCCCAGGAGAAGGCCGAGGCCGAGGCCGCCGACGCCCGCCGCAGCCAGGTCCGCACCGTCGACCGCTCCGAGAAGATCCGCACGTACAACTACCCGGAGAACCGCATCTCCGACCACCGCGTCGGCTTCAAGGCGTACAACCTGGACCAGGTCCTCGACGGCGAGCTCGACGCCGTCATCCAGGCCTGCGTCGACGCCGACTCCGCGGCCAAGCTCGCCGCGACCTGACCGGCCCGAGGCACCTCTCCCCGCCCCACCCCGCACCACGGAGGACCAGCGTGAACCTGCTGCTTGCCGAGGTGGCCCAGGCCACCCAGCGGCTGGCCGACGCCGGCGTTCCCTCACCGCGTTTCGACGCCGAGGAGCTCGCCGCGTTCGTGCACGGCGTCAAGCGGGGGGAGCTGCACAACGTCAAGGACGCGGACTTCGACGCCCGCTACTGGGAGGCCATCGCCCGCCGCGAGGCGCGCGAGCCGCTCCAGCACATCACCGGCCGGGCGTTCTTCCGCTACCTGGAGCTCCAGGTCGGCCCCGGGGTCTTCGTGCCCCGCCCGGAGACCGAGTCCGTGGTCGGCTGGGCCATAGACGCCGTCCGCGCGATGGACGTCGTCGAGCCGCTCATCGTCGACCTCTGCACCGGCTCCGGCGCCATCGCCCTCGCCATGGCGCAGGAGGTGCCGCGCTCGCGCGTCCACGCCGTCGAGCTCTCCGACGACGCGCTCGTCTGGACCCGCAAGAACGCCGCCGGCTCCCGCGTCACCGTCCACCAGGGCGACGCGCTCACCGCCCTCCCGGAGCTCAACGGCCAGGTCGACCTGGTGATCTCCAACCCGCCGTACATCCCCCTCACCGAGTGGGAGTACGTCGCCCCCGAGGCCCGCGACCACGACCCCGAGATGGCGCTCTTCTCCGGCGAGGACGGCCTCGACACCATCCGTGGCATCGAGCGCACCGCGCACCGGCTGCTCCGCCCCGGCGGCCTCGTCGTCATCGAGCACGCCGACACCCAGGGCGGCCAGGTGCCGTGGATCTTCAACGAGGAGGCCGGCTGGGCGGACGCCGCCGACCACCCCGACCTGAACAACCGGCCGCGCTTCGCGACCGCCCGCAAGGCGATGCCGTGAGCCGGCACCGCACCACCACGACTGAGGAGGAGCGCGACTGATGGCACGCCGATACGACTGCAACGAGGCGACCGACCGCGCGACCGGCCTGCGCGAAGCCGCGTCGGCGGTCCGCCGCGGCGAACTCGTCGTGCTCCCCACCGACACGGTGTACGGCATCGGCGCGGACGCCTTCGGCAGCGAGGCCGTCGCCGAGCTGCTGGCCGCCAAGGGCCGGGGCCGCGGCATGCCCACCCCCGTCCTCATCGGCTCCCCGAACACCCTGCACGGCCTCGTCACCGACTTCTCCGAGCAGGCGTGGGAGCTCGTCGACGCCTTCTGGCCCGGCGCGCTCACCCTGGTCGCCCGCCACCAGCCGTCCCTCCAGTGGGACCTCGGCGACACCCGCGGCACCGTCGCCATCCGCATGCCGCTGCACCCGGTCGCCATCGAGCTGCTCACCGAGGTCGGCCCGATGGCCGTCACCTCCGCCAACCTCTCCGGGCACCCGGCGCCCGAGGACTGCGACGCCGCCCAGCAGATGCTCGGCGACTCCGTCTCCGTCTACCTCGACGGCGGTCCGACGCCCGGCAACGTCCCCTCCTCCATCGTCGACGTCACGGGCAAGGTCCCGGTGCTCCTGCGCGAGGGCGCGCTGTCGGCGGAGGAGCTCCGCAAGGTCGTACCCGACCTCGAGGTGGCCAGTTGACCGCCCCTGAGGGGCGTGGCATAGCGGGGTACGAGCACGACACCACCTTCCGCATCCTCCACGTCAGCACCGGCAACGTCTGCCGCTCGCCCATCACCGAGCGGCTGACCCGCCACGCCCTGCTCCAGCGGCTCGGCGACGGGCTCGGCCGGGGCCTCATCGTGGAGAGCGCCGGCACCTGGGGCCACGAGGGCGCCCCCATGGAGACCAACGCGGAGCTGGTCCTCGCCGACTTCGGCGCCGACCACAGCGGCTTCGTCGGGCGCGAACTCCTCGACGAGCACGTCATCCGCGCCGACCTCGTCCTCACCGCGACCCGCGACCACCGCGCGCAGGTCATCTCGATGGGCCACTCGGCCGGACTGCGCACCTTCACCCTGAAGGAGTTCACCCGCCTGGTCCGCGCCATCGACCCCGCCACCCTGCCGGACCCGCGCGACGGGGTGGTCGAACGCGCCCGCGCCCTGGTCCGCGCGGCCGCCGCTCTACGCGGGTGGCTCCTGGCCCCCTCCGCCGAAGCGGACGAGGTCAACGACCCCTACGGCGCCCCCATCACCGTCTTCCGCTCCATCGGCGACGAGATCCAGGAGGCCCTGGACCCGGTCGTCACGGCCCTGACGGGCGTCCCGACGCGGCGCTGAGGCGACACCGTCGGCGGTCGGAGGCCGCCGCAGCGGCCCGAAGTGACATGTGCGGCTCCGCCGCGTGGCCGTAAGGCCCCCAGGGCCGAGCGGCGCGAGGGGTGCGTCGGGGAGGGGCTCCAGGAGGCCCTGGACCCGGTCGTCACGGCCCTGACGGGCGTGCCTACACGGCGCTGAGGGGGGTGAGGGCCCGGCGGCGCTCCGGGGGCGGGGGCGGGGGTGCGCGCCTACATTGGTGCTACGTCCCCCAGGCCCGGAGTGAGCCATGTCGGTCAGCGCGCCCCCAGAAGAGGTCCTCGACGTCCTGCGGCGGCAGGATCCGCAGATCGCCGACGTGCTGGCGGGGGAGGCGCGACGACAGGCCGAGACGCTCCAGCTGATCGCGGCGGAGAACTTCACCTCGCCCGCGGTGCTCGCGACGCTGGGTTCGGCGCTCGCGAACAAGTACGCAGAGGGGTATCCCGGCGCCCGGTACCACGGCGGCTGCGCGTACGCCGACGCGGCCGAGCGGATCGCCGTGGAACGGGCCACCGCGCTCTTCGGAGCCGACCACGCCAACGTCCAGCCGCACTCGGGCTCCGCGGCCGTCCTGGCGGCGTACGCGGCCCTTCTCAGGCCCGGTGACACGGTCCTCGCCATGGGCCTGGACCACGGCGGGCACCTCACGCACGGTTCGCCCGCGAACTTCTCCGGCCGCTGGTTCGACTTCGTCCCGTACGGCGTCGACGCCGAGACCGGGCTCATCGACTACGAGCAGCTCGCCGCCCTGGCCCGCCACCACCGGCCCACGGCGATCGTCTGCGGCTCGATCTCCTACCCCCGCCACCCCGACTACGCGCTCTTCCGGGCCGTCGCCGACGAGGTCGGGGCCTACCTCATCGCCGACGCCGCCCACCCCATCGGCCTCGTCGCCGGCGGGGCGGCGCCGAACCCGGTCCCGTACGCCGACGTCGTCTGCGCCACCACCCACAAGGTACTGCGCGGTCCGCGCGGCGGGATGGTGCTGTGCACGGCCGAGCTGGCCGCGCGGATCGACCGGGCGGTCTTCCCGTTCACTCAGGGCGGCGCCCAGATGCACACCATCGCGGCGAAGGCGGTCGCCCTGGGGGAGGCGTCGACCCCGGCCTTCACCGCGTACGCCCATCGGGTGGTCGAGCACGCGCGCGTGCTCGCGGCGGCGCTGGCCGCCGAGGGCTTCGCGGTGACCACCGGCGGCACCGACACCCACCTCATCACCGCCGACCCCGCCCCGCTCGGTGTCGACGGGCGCACCGCCCGCGCCCGGCTCGCCGCCGCCGGCATGGTCCTGGACACCTGCGCCCTGCCCCACGGGGACGGGCGCGGCATCCGGCTCGGCACCGCCGCGGTCACCACGCAGGGGATGGGCGCCCCGGAGATGGCCAGGATCGCCGCGCTCTTCACCTCGGCATTGCGCGACGAACCGGAGGAAACGGCTCGGGTACGTGCCGAAGTACGGGAGCTGACCAGCGGATTTCCCCCGTATGGACGGTGAACGGAAGAAGACCGGGGGCGGTCCGCAACCGTTCCGGGGCCCGGGGTGTCTCCAAGCACATGGACGGCACGGCTAGGGTGTGGGGCTGAGATGGCCAGCGATTCCTGTGGGGACAGCCCGTGCGTGATTACCTGCTGACGCTCTGTGTCACGGCCGCGGTGACCTATCTGCTGACCGGTCCGGTGCGGAAGTTCGCCATCGCGACCGGCGCGATGCCGGAGATCCGCGCGCGCGACGTGCACCGAGAACCGACTCCGAGGCTCGGTGGCATCGCCATGTTCTTCGGGCTGTGCGCCGGACTGCTCGTCGCCGACCACCTGCAGAACCTCAACAGCGTCTTCGACCAGTCGAACGAGCCCCGCGCGCTGCTCTCCGGCGCCGCCCTGATCTGGCTGATCGGCGTCCTGGACGACAAGTTCGAGCTGGACGCGCTGATCAAGCTCGGCGCCCAGATGATCTCGGCCGGCGTGATGGTGGCGCAGGGCCTGACGATCCTGTGGCTGCCCATCCCGGGCGTCGGCACGGTCGCGCTCACCCAGTGGCAGGGCACCCTCCTGACGGTCGCCCTGGTCGTCCTCACCATCAACGCGGTCAACTTCGTCGACGGCCTCGACGGCCTCGCCGCCGGCATGGTCTGCATCGCCACCGGCGCCTTCTTCCTGTACGCGTACCGCCTCTGGTACGGCTACACGATCGAGGCGGCCGCCCCCGCGACGCTCTTCGCCGCCATCCTCATGGGCATGTGCCTGGGCTTCCTGCCGCACAACATGCACCCGGCGCGGATCTTCATGGGCGACTCGGGCTCGATGCTGATCGGCCTGATCCTCGCCGCCTCCGCCATCTCGATCACCGGCCAGGTGGACCCGGACACCCTGAAGATCTTCGAGGGCTCGACCCGGCAGGCGACCCACGCGGCGCTGCCCGTCTTCATCCCGCTGATCCTGCCGCTGACCATCATCGCGATCCCGATGACCGACCTGGTCCTGGCGATCGTGCGGCGGACCTGGAAGGGCCAGTCGCCCTTCGCCGCCGACCGCGGCCACCTGCACCACCGGCTCCTGGAGATCGGCCACTCGCACAGCCGGGCCGTGCTGATCATGTACTTCTGGTCGGCGCTGATCGCCTTCGGCACGCTCGCGTACTCGGTCCACTCGGCGTCGATGTGGATCGTCCTCGCCATCACCGTGCTGAGCGCCCTCGGTCTGGTGCTGCTCCTGATGCCGCGCTTCTCGCCGCGGGCGCCCCGCTGGGCGGAGGCCGTGGTCCCGCCGCGGTACCGGCGCCGGAGCCGGGTCGTCGAGCCGGAGCCGGAGCAGGGGGCGACGGCGGAGGAGGAGCGGGTCCCGGTCCCGGCGGGGTTGCACGGCTCGACGGCCATCGGTCACCGTTCGCGCTTCACCGACCGGAGGAAGGCCGGAACGCCGAGTTGACGCCGCGTCAGCGGCGGTCGGCGAAAGCCTCAACGGGGGCCAATACCAGACAAGGTGCCCGGTTGTCGCGCACAATCGCGCGTTGTAACCCTCATGTGTGACAGTTGGCACACCCCCTGAGTAAAGACCTATTCAAATAGTTTGTGATACGGTTCACGAGACCCGGCGACAGTGCCGAAAGACCGTAGTGCGACGGTCTGTTGGCCCCGAGACCCACCTCGGACCGGGCTTACGCTCGTCCCAGACGACACCATCGCCCCCTCCATCACAGCGGAGACACCGCCATGCCTTCCAGCGACGCACGCCTCCTTCTCTCGGCCGTCGTACCCACTGCCGCCGTCGGCGCCATCGCCACGGTGATCAGCGGCATCGTCGCCGGCGGGAAGGGCGCGATCGGCGCCGCCCTCGGCACCCTGGTCGTCCTCCTCTTCATGGGCATCGGGATGCTGGTGCTGCAGCGGACGGCAAAGAAGCTTCCGCAGCTGTTCCAGGCCATGGGGCTCTTGCTCTACACGACCCAGCTGCTGGTTCTCTTCGTCTTCCTGGCCTTGCTGAAGGGCACCACGGTGTTCGACTTCAAGGCCTTCGCCTTCACGCTGCTCGCGGCGACCGTGGTGTGGGTCGCGGCCCAGGCCCGTGCCTACATGAAGGCCAAGATCGCGTACGTCGAGCCCGAGAAAACGGGTTCGAAGTCGTGAAGGGTAGGGCCGGGATAAAGGCGCGTTCGGCTTCCTGCTATCGTCCGGTGCCAACTGCGGCATTGCGGGCGCGGGCATCCGAAGCGGCGCCTGTCCCAGCGCGAGGCTCGAAGCCGACCCGCCGCCCCCCTATCCGTAAGACCAGTCCAGTGCCGACCCGCGGCTGCGTGCCGCGCCGACACAACGAGGTTGCCGTACCTATGCGCCACGCTGAAGGAGCCCGCGGTGAGTGCTGACCAGACGCTTGCCTTCGACCCGGATTGCCACATCTTCACCGGATGCGGCTTCCCGGCTCCGGGCCTGCACACGTTCATCTACGAGCCGATCGCGACGTGGGGCGGCTTCGAGCTGACCAAGCCCATGCTGCTCGCGGTCCTGAGCTCCCTCGTGGTGGTCGGTTTCTTCTGGGCGGCCTTCCGCAAGCCGAAGCTGGTCCCCGGCAAGATGCAGATGGTCGGCGAGGCCGGTTACGACTTCGTGCGCCGCGGCATCGTCTACGAGATCATCGGCAAGAAGGACGGCGAGAAGTACGTCCCCTTCATGGTCTCCATGTTCTTCCTCGTCTGGATGATGAACCTCTGGTCCATCATCCCGCTGGCCCAGTTCCCGGTCACCTCGCTGATCGCCTTCCCGGCGGCCCTCGCGCTGATCGTCTACGTGCTCTGGGTGACGCTGACCTTCAAGAAGCACGGCTTCGTCGGCGGCTGGAAGAACATCGTCGGCTGGGACAAGTCCCTCGGCCCGATCCTGCCGCTGGTCGTCGTCCTCGAGTTCTTCTCGAACCTGATCATCCGGCCCTTCACGCACGCGGTCCGACTGTTCGCGAACATGTTCGCCGGTCACCTGCTGATCGTGATGTTCTCGCTGGCCTCCTGGTACCTGCTCAACGGCATCGGCATCGTCTACGCGGGCACGTCCTTCGTGATGGTCCTCGTGATGACCGCCTTCGAGCTCTTCATCCAGGCCGTCCAGGCGTACGTCTTCGTGCTCCTGGCCTGCAGCTACGTCCAGGGCGCGCTCTCCGAGCACCACTGAGCCCCCTGCCACGGACCAGCTCCACCACCCACCCCGCAGTCTCCGGTGGCCAACCCCCACCGGGTCCTTGAAAGAGAAGGAAGAACCGGCATGTCCGCTCTCCAGACCCTTGCTGCTGTCGAAGGCAACGTCGCCGCCATCGGTTACGGCCTCGCCGCGATCGGCCCCGGCGTCGGCGTCGGCATCATCTTCGGTAACGGCACCCAGGCCCTCGCGCGCCAGCCCGAGGCGGCCGGCCTGATCCGTACCAACCAGATCATGGGTTTCGCCTTCTGTGAGGCGCTCGCCCTCATCGGCATCGTCATGGGCTTCGTCTACTAAGCCTGCTTCTCGACGACAGCCACATTTTCACGGAAGGCACTGATGTGAACGCTCTGCTTCTTGCGGCCGAGGGGGAGCCCCAGCCCCCCCTCCTCCCGCATCTTGACGAGCTCGTCATCGGCCTGATCGCCTTCGTCATCGTCTTCGGCTTCCTCGCCAAGAAGCTCCTCCCGAACATCAACAAGGTTCTGGTGGAGCGCCGCGAGGCCATCGAGGGTGGCATCGAGAAGGCCGAGTCGGCCCAGATCGAGGCTCAGAGTGTGCTGGAGCAGTACAAGGCACAGCTTGCCGAGGCCCGCCACGAGGCCGCGCGTCTCCGCCAGGAGGCGACGGAGCAGGGCACCGCGATCATCCAGGAGATGAAGGCGGAGGGCCAGCGCCAGCGCGAGGAGATCATCGCCGCCGGACACACGCAGATCGAGGCCGACCGCAAGGCCGCCGCCTCCTCCCTGCGTCAGGACGTCGGCAAGCTCGCCACGGACCTGGCCGGCAAGCTGGTCGGCGAGTCCCTCCAGGACGTCGCCCGCCAGAGCCGCACGATCGACCGCTTCCTCGACGAGCTCGAGGAGAAGGCTGAGGCCGTCCGATGAACGGAGCGAGCCGTGAGGCACTGGCCGCCGCCCGCGAGGCACTCGACGCGCTGACCGACAACACCTCGGTCGACGCGGCGAAGCTCGCGGACGAGCTGGCCGCAGTCACCGCCCTGTTCGACCGCGAGGTGTCGCTGCGCCGGGTCCTGACCGACCCCGCCCAGTCGGGCGAGGCCAAGGCCGCGCTCGCGCAGCGACTCCTGACCGGTCAGGTGGGCGGCGAGACCGTCGACCTGGTGTCCGGCATGGTCCGGTCCCGCTGGTCGCGCTCCCGCGACCTCGTCGACGCGGCCGAGGAGCTGGCGAACACCGCCGACCTCACCGCGGCCCAGAAGACGGGCGCCCTCGACGACGTCGAGGACGAGCTGTTCCGCTTCGGCCGGATCGTGACCTCCAGCACCGAGCTCCGCTCGGCGCTGACGGACAAGACCGCGAAGCCCGCCGCCAAGGGCGAGCTGCTGCGCACGCTGCTCGGCGGCAAGGCCAACGCCACCACCGAGCGCCTGGTCGTCCGTCTGGTGACCCAGCCCCGGGGACGTAGCCTGGAGGGGGGACTCGAGTCCCTGTCCAAGCTCGCCGCGGCGCGCCGGGACCGGATGGTCGCCGTCGTCACCTCGGCGGTGCCGCTGTCCGACCAGCAGAAGCAGCGCCTCGGCGCCGTACTGGCGAAGCTGTACGGCCGCGCGATGCACCTGAACCTGGACGTGGACCCCGCGGTCCTCGGCGGGATCTCGGTGCGGGTCGGCGACGAGGTCATCGACGGCACGGTCTCCGAGCGCCTCGGCGAGGCGAAGCGGCGGCTGGCCGGCTGACGGCTCACGCCGCCGGCAACACAACACGCATCACAGCGGCCCGGTTGGGCCGTGCAGAGATTGCAGAAGATTCCTGGGGGTCGGCCCCCAGACCCCTTAAGAACTTCGGGCCCAACAAGGAGAGCAGGGAACCCAGATGGCGGAGCTCACGATCCGGCCGGAGGAGATCCGGGACGCGCTGGAGACCTTCGTCCAGTCGTACCAGCCGGACGCGGCCTCGCGCGAGGAGGTCGGCACGGTCAGCCTGGCCGGTGACGGCATCGCGAAGGTCGAGGGTCTTCCCTCGGCCATGGCGAACGAGCTGCTGAAGTTCGAGGACGGCACCCTCGGTCTCGCGCTGAACCTCGAAGAGCGCGAGATCGGTGCGATCGTTCTCGGTGAGTTCAGCGGCATCGAGGAGGGACAGTCGGTGCAGCGCACCGGCGAGGTCCTCTCCGTCGGCGTCGGTGAGGGATACCTGGGTCGCGTCGTCGACCCGCTCGGCAACCCGATCGACGGTCTCGGCGAGATCGCGACCGAGGGCCGCCGCGCCCTCGAGCTGCAGGCCCCGGGCGTCATGGCCCGTAAGTCGGTCCACGAGCCCATGGAGACCGGCTACAAGGCCGTCGACGCCATGACGCCGGTCGGCCGCGGTCAGCGTCAGCTGATCATCGGCGACCGCCAGACGGGCAAGACCGCCCTGGCCGTCGACACGATCATCAACCAGCGCGACAACTGGCGCTCGGGCGACGTGAACAAGCAGGTCCGCTGCATCTACGTCGCCGTCGGCCAGAAGGGCTCCACCATCGCGTCCGTGCGCGGCGCGCTTGAGGAGGCCGGTGCGCTCGAGTACACGACGATCGTCGCGGCCCCGGCGTCCGACCCGGCCGGCTTCAAGTACCTCGCCCCGTACACCGGCTCGGCCATCGGCCAGCACTGGATGTACCAGGGCAAGCACGTCCTGATCGTCTTCGACGACCTGTCGAAGCAGGCCGACGCCTACCGCGCCGTGTCGCTGCTGCTGCGCCGCCCGCCGGGCCGTGAGGCCTACCCGGGTGACGTCTTCTACCTGCACTCCCGCCTCCTGGAGCGTTGCGCCAAGCTCTCGGACGAGCTGGGTGCCGGCTCGATGACCGGTCTGCCGATCGTCGAGACCAAGGCGAACGACGTCTCGGCGTTCATCCCGACCAACGTCATCTCCATCACCGACGGCCAGTGCTTCCTGGAGTCCGACCTGTTCAACGCCGGCCAGCGTCCGGCCCTGAACGTCGGTATCTCGGTCTCCCGAGTCGGTGGCTCCGCCCAGCACCCGGCCATGAAGCAGATCGCCGGTCGCCTCCGCGTGGACCTCGCCCAGTTCCGTGAGCTGGAGGCCTTCGCGGCCTTCGGTTCCGACCTGGACGCGGCCTCGAAGGCGCAGCTGGAGCGCGGTCAGCGCATGGTCGAGCTGCTCAAGCAGGCTCAGTACCAGCCGATGCCGACCGAGAACCAGGTCGTCTCCGTCTGGGCCGGCACGACCGGCAAGATGGACGACGTCCCGGTCGCCGACATCCGTCGCTTCGAGGCCGAGCTCCTGGCGTACCTCCGCCAGAACCACTCCGGTCTCATGACCTCCATCCGTGAGGGCAAGAAGATGTCGGACGACACCCTGACGGCCGTCGCCGACGCCATCGCGGAGTTCAAGAAGCAGTTCGAGACCTCTGACGGCAAGCTGCTCGGCGAAGACGCCCCGGCCGCCGTCAACGTCTCGAAGTGACGACGGAAGGGACCTGACTCATGGGAGCGCAGCTCCGGGTCTACAAGCGTCGCATCAAATCCGTCACCGCGACGAAGAAGATCACCAAGGCGATGGAGATGATCGCCGCCTCGCGCGTGGTCAAGGCTCAGCGCAAGGTGCAGTCCTCGACCCCGTACGCCACCGAGCTCACCCGCGCGGTGACCGCGGTGGCCACGGGTGCGAACGACAAGCACCCGCTGACCACGGAGGCCGAGAACCCGACCCGTGCCGCGGTACTGCTCCTCGCGAGCGACCGCGGTCTGGCCGGCGCCTTCAACTCCAACGCCATCAAGGCGGCGGAGCAGCTCATCAAGCGCCTGGAGGGCGAGGGCAAGGAGGTCGACGTCTACGCCGTCGGCCGCCGTGGCATCGCGCACTTCAACTTCCGTGAGCGCAAGCTGGCCGGCTCGTGGGCCGGCTTCACGGACGAGCCGACGTACGCGGACGCCAAGAAGATCGGCGCGCCGCTGATCGAGGCGATCGAGAAGGACACGGCCGAGGGTGGTGTGGACGAGCTCCACATCGTCTACACCGAGTTCGTCTCGATGATGACGCAGACGGCGGTCGAGGCCCGGCTGCTGCCCCTCAGCCTCGACGAGGTCGCGAAGGAGGCCGGCGCGTCGGACACGCTCCGCCCGCTGTACGACTTCGAGCCGTCGGCGGAGGACGTCCTGGACGCCCTTCTGCCGCGCTACGTCGAGAGCCGCATCTACAACGCGCTGCTCCAGTCGTCGGCGTCGAAGCACGCCGCGACGCGGCGCGCGATGAAGTCGGCGACCGACAACGCGGGAGACTTGATCAACAACCTCTCCCGACTTGCCAACGCGGCCCGCCAGGCCGAAATCACCCAGGAAATCAGCGAGATCGTCGGTGGCACCGCAGCCCTGGCCGACGCGACCGCGGGGAGTGACAAGTAATGACGACCACTGTTGAGACGGCCGCCGCCACGGGCCGCGTCGCCCGGGTCATCGGCCCGGTCGTCGACGTGGAGTTCCCCGTCGACGCGATGCCGGAGATCTACAACGCCCTCCACGTCGAGGTCGCCGACCCGGCCGAGGACGGCGCCAAGAAGACGCTGACGCTGGAGGTCGCGCAGCACCTCGGCGACGGCGTCGTCCGCGCCATCTCCATGCAGCCCACCGACGGCCTGGTCCGCCAGGCCCCCGTGGTGGACACCGGCGACGGCATCACCGTGCCCGTCGGCGACGTCACCAAGGGCCGCGTGTTCAACACGCTGGGTCAGATCCTGAACGAGCCCGAGGCGGAGTCGGAGGTCAGCGAGCGCTGGTCCATCCACCGCAAGGCCCCGGCGTTCGACCAGCTCGAGTCGAAGACCGAGATGTTCGAGACCGGCCTGAAGGTCGTCGACCTTCTCACCCCGTACGTCAAGGGTGGAAAGATCGGTCTGTTCGGTGGTGCCGGTGTCGGCAAGACCGTTCTGATCCAGGAAATGATCATGCGTGTGGCGAAGCTGCACGACGGTGTCTCCGTGTTCGCCGGTGTCGGTGAGCGCACCCGTGAGGGCAACGACCTCATCCAGGAGATGGAGGAGTCCGGCGTTCTGGACAAGACCGCCCTGGTCTTCGGCCAGATGGACGAGCCCCCGGGCACCCGTCTCCGTGTGGCCCTCGCCGGTCTGACCATGGCGGAGTACTTCCGCGATGTGCAGAAGCAGGACGTGCTGTTCTTCATCGACAACATCTTCCGCTTCACCCAGGCCGGTTCCGAGGTGTCGACCCTGCTCGGCCGCATGCCCTCCGCGGTGGGTTACCAGCCGAACCTGGCCGACGAGATGGGTCTCCTCCAGGAGCGCATCACCTCGACCCGTGGTCACTCGATCACCTCGATGCAGGCGATCTACGTCCCCGCCGACGACCTCACCGACCCGGCGCCGGCGACCACCTTCGCCCACCTCGACGCGACGACGGTTCTCTCCCGTCCGATCTCCGAGAAGGGCATCTACCCGGCCGTGGACCCGCTGGACTCCACGTCCCGGATCCTGGACCCGCGCTACATCGCGCAGGACCACTACGACGCCGCCATGCGCGTCAAGGGCATCCTGCAGAAGTACAAGGACCTCCAGGACATCATCGCGATCCTCGGTATCGACGAGCTCAGCGAGGAGGACAAGCTCGTCGTGCACCGTGCGCGTCGTGTCGAGCGCTTCCTGTCGCAGAACACCCACGCCGCCAAGCAGTTCACCGGTGTGGACGGTTCGGACGTTCCGCTGGACGAGTCGATCGCCGCGTTCAACGCGATCTGCGACGGTGAGTTCGACCACTTCCCGGAGCAGGCCTTCTTCATGTGTGGTGGTCTCGAGGACCTCAAGAAGAACGCCAAGGAGCTCGGCGTCTCCTGAGCCCCGTGCTCGCCCGAGGGGGGCGGGAGCCGTTCCCGCCCCCCTCTCCACGCCCCTTAGAATTGATCCCAACACCCGGCAGCACCGCCGGGTGGTGAACCGAGGAGCCCACCCTTGGCTGCTGAGCTGCACGTCGAGCTGGTCGCCGCGGACCGGAGTGTCTGGTCCGGCGAGGCCACCCTGGTCATCGCGCGTACCACCTCCGGCGACATCGGCGTCATGCCCGGTCACCAGCCGCTGCTCGGTGTGCTGGAGTCGGGCCCGGTGACCATCCGCACGAGCGAGGGCGCCACCGTCGTGGCCGCCGTCCACGGTGGTTTCATCTCCTTCGCCGACGACAAGCTGTCGCTGCTCGCGGAGATCGCCGAGCTGGCGGACGAGATCGACGCCCAGCGTGCCGAGCGCGCGCTGGAGCGGGCCAAGTCGGACGAGGACGCCGCCGCCGAGCGGCGCGCCGAGGTCCGGCTGCGCGCGGTAGCGGTCCGCTAGCGGACCGGATACCGAAGAGTAGTGCCCTCAGCCGCGGCACGGCTGGAATGTTCCAGACCGTGCCGCGGCTGAGGCGATGCAGATGCAGGTTGTATTCGGTTGAGGCCGGCGGCGCCGGTCACGGGACGCGGCGAGGAGGTCGGTGAAGATGTTCCTCGCGTTGCTCGTGTGCGGCCTGGTCGTCGCACTGGTGTTGATCGGGCTCTTCGTCTTCGGCTTGCGCCGACGGCTGATCCAGCGCGCCGGCGGCACCTTCGACTGTTCGCTGCGCTGGGACGTCCCGGAGGAGCCGGATCTGTCCGGCAAGGGCTGGGTGTACGGAGTGGCCCGGTACAGCGGTGACGAGATCGCCTGGTTCCGGGTCTTCTCGTACGCGCCCCGGCCGCGCCGTTTCCTGGAGCGCTCGGCCATCGTGGCCCTGGAGCGCCGGATGCCGGAGGGCGAGGAGGAGCTGGCGCTCCTCTCCGACTCGGTGATCCAGCCCTGCATGTACAACGGCGTCCGGCTCGAACTCGCGATGAGCGAGGACGCCCGGACGGGCTTCATGGCCTGGCTGGAGGCGGCGCCTCCCGGCCAGCGGGTGAACGTGGCGTAGGTACCGCGCGTACGGAAGCGGGGGACGGTGTGCTGCACCGTCCCCCGCTTCGTCGTACCGGTGGCCCGTTAGCTCAGGCCGCCGTTGATCGCGGAGACCAGCTCTCCGTTGGTGGTGTCACCGCTGAACTCCCAGAAGAACGCGCCGCCGAGGCCCTGGTTCTTGGCCCAGCCCATCTTGGAGGTGACGGTGGCGGGGGTGTCGTAGCTCCACCAGTTGGTGCCGCAGTGGGCGTAGGCGGTGCCGGCGACGGTGCCGGTGGACGGGCAGGAGCTCTTGAGGATCTTGTAGTCCTCGATGCCCTGCTCGTAGGTGCCCTGCGCCGGGCCGGTCGCCGTGCCGCCGGGGGCGGACTGGGTGACGCCGGTCCAGCCGCGGCCGTAGAAGCCGATGCCGAGCAGCAGCTTGTTGGCCGGGACGCCCTTGGCCTTGAACTTGGCGATCGCCTCTGCGGAGTTGAAGCCCGCCTGCGGGATGCCGGCGTACGAGGTCAGCGGGGAGTGCGGGGCGGTCGGGCCCTTGGCCTCCCAGGCGCCGAAGAAGTCGTACGTCATCACGTTGAGCCAGTCGTAGTACGGCGCGGCGCCCGCGTAGTCGGCGGCGTCGATCTTGCCGCCGGCGGAGGCGTCGGCCGTGACGGCCGCGGTGACCAGGTTGTTGGCGCCGAACTTGGCGCGCATGGCCTGCATCATGTTCTTGAAGGACGCGGCGCCGCTGGTGTCGCAGGTGAGACCGCAGGCGTTCGGGTACTCCCAGTCCAGGTCGATGCCGTCGAAGACGTCGGCCCAGCGCGGGTCCTCGACCAGGTCGTAGCAGGACTGCGCGAAGGCGGCCGGGTTCTGGACGGCCTGGCCGAAGCCGCCGGACCAGGTCCATCCGCCGAAGGACCAGAGGATCTTGATGTTCGGGTAGGCCTTCTTCAGCTTGCGCAGCTGGTTGAAGTTGCCGCGCAGCGGCTGGTCCCAGGTGTCGGCGACGCCGTCGACGGACTGGTCGGCGGTGTAGGCCTTGTCGTAGTCGGCGTAGGCGTCGCCGATGGTGCACTTGCCGCCCTGCACGTTGCCGAAGGCGTAGTTGATGTGCGTGATCTTGGACGCGGAGCCCGAGGTCACGATGTTCTTCACGTGGTAGTTGCGGCCGTAGACGCCCCAGTTGGTGAAGTAGCCCATCTTCACGGCGTTCGGGACGGGCTGGCCGCCGCCTCCGCCGGTGGTGCGGACCGCGACGGGGCCGGCGGAGGGGCCGGTCTGGTCGGCGGTGTCGCGGGCGACGACGGTGTAGCTGTAGTCGGTGCCGGCGGTGAGGCCCTGGTCCGTGTAGGTGAGGCCCGTGGTGGTGGTCACCTTGGTGCCGTCGCGCAGGACGTCGTAGTTCTTGACGCCCTTGTCGTCGGTGGCCGCGCCCCAGCTGAGCTTCACCGAGGTGTCGGTGACGTTCGAGGCGGTCGGGGTGCCGGGGGCCGAGGGCGGGGTGTCGCCCGGCTGCTGGGTGCCGTCGCAGGAGGCGCCGTTGATCTTACAGCCGGAGGGGGCGCCGGAGCCGGTGCCGTTGTAGCCGAAGGAGACGGAGGCTCCGGGGGCCAGGGTGCCGTTCCAGCCGACGTTCTTGGCGGTCCAGTGGTTGCCGCTGTTGGTGACGGTGGCGTCCCACGCGGAGGTGACCTTGGTGCCGGAGGGGTAGTCCCACTCCAGGTTCCAGGAGGAGATGGTGGTGGTGCCGGTGTTCTTGATGGTCCAGTTGGCGCCGAAACCGGTGCCCCAGTCCTGGGTCTTGGTATAGGTGGCGGTGACCGAGGTGGCGGCCTCCGCGGGGGAGGCGAGGCCGACCATCGCGGCGAGGGGGAGGGCCAGGGCCGTCAGGCCGGCGGCGGCCTTCGCCTTGAGTCCTCTTCGGCGCGTCGGTGCTTGAGTGCTCAACGGTGCTCCTCAAGTAGCGGACGTTCGGGGTGGGGGTGGTCCGTGGAGAGTTGCGCGCGCCCCGCGAGCGTAGGAAGGTCTGGACCAATCGTCAAGAGGTCCAGACCAACGTCGGCCCGCTTCCCTCAGAGACCCAACTCCCGCGCCAGCACCGCCGCTTGCACCCGGCTCCGCAACCCCAGCTTCCCCAGCACCTTGCTGACGTGCGTCTTCACCGTCGCCTCCGCCATGTCCAGACGCACCGCGACCTCCGCGTTCGACAGACCCGCGCCCAGCGCCGACAGCACCTCCCGCTCCCGGGGCGTCAGCCCGTCGAGGACCGCCGGATCCCTCGGCACCGGCGGAGCGGGGGAGGCGAACTCGGCGATCAGCCGCCGCGTCACCGCCGGCGCGATCAACCCTTCGCCGCGCGCCACCGTCCGCACCGCCTCGATCAGCTCCCGCGCCTCCGCGTTCTTCAGCAGGAAGCCCGAGGCCCCCGCGCGCAGCGCCCCGAAGACGTACTCGTCCAGATCGAAGGTGGTCAGCACCAGCACGTCCGCGAGCCCCTCGGCCACCACCCGCCGGGTCGCCGTCACCCCGTCCATCCGGGGCATCTGCACGTCCATCAGCACCAGATCGGGACGCAGCTCCCGGGCCAGCTCCACCGCCCGCTCGCCGTCCTCCGCCTCCCCGACCACCTCGATGTCCGGCGCGCTGCCCAGGATCAGCACCAACCCGGCCCGTACCGCGCTCTGGTCCTCGGCCACCACCACCCGCACCGTCATGCCCGCTCCTCCTCGCCCGCTCCCACGGGCAGCTCCGCCCGCACCCGCCACACCTCGCCGCCCCCGCCGTCCGCCACCGGGCCGGCCTCCAGCGCCCCGCCGAGGAGCGCCACCCGCTCCCGCATCCCCACGAGCCCCGCGCCCGAGCCCGGCGCGCGCGGCCCCGGCCGCTCCCCGTACGGACTCGTCACCGTCACCCGCAGCGCCCCGTCCGACCGGGCGAGCGCCACCCGCACCTCGCCGGGCACCGCGTGCTTGAGCGCGTTCGTCAGCGCCTCCTGCACGATCCGGTACGCGGCCAGCTCCACCGGCGCCGGAAGCCCGGGACCGTCCCGCCGCGCGTCGTCCAGCACGAAACGCAGGCCGCTCGCCGTGCCGTTGGCGCCCGCCTGCGCCACCAGCGCGTCCAGCCCCGCCAGCGAGGCCGTCGCCGCCGGCTCGGTCTCCGCGCCGCTCTCCCGGAGCAGCCCGATCAGCCGCCGCATCTCCGCGAGTCCCGCCACGCTGTTCTCCCGGATCACCGTCAGCGCCTGCCGGGTGGTGCCGGGATCGTCGAGGGAGAGCGCCGCCGTCGAGTGGATCGCGATCGCCGACAGGTGGTTGGCCACCACGTCGTGCAACTCCCGCGCCATCCGCGCCCGTTCCGCCGCCACCGCCTGCGTCCGGTCCATCTCGGCCAGCAGCGCGGTCTGTTCGGCACGCAGCCGGGCGGCCACCGCCGCCTCCCGGTGGTTGCGCACGATCGAACCGGTGACGGCCGGCAGGAAGGAGACCATGCCGGTGATGACGCCGACCAGCAGCGCGATCGCGTTCTGCCACCAGACCAGGAACGCCGCCGTGGTCGCGACCGTCACCAGCGCCGTCGTGTAGGGGATGCGGCGGGCCTGCGCCGGGGTGCCGTAGACGACCGCCGCGTAGACGACGTCCGTGAACATCAGGACCGTGGCCAGGTTCCCGTTGGTGAACTGGTCGGCCGCGATGGCCGACGTGCCCAGGAGCAGCGCCGTCCGCGGGGCCGCCCGGCGCAGCGCCTCCGCCGCGGCCATCACCGACAGCGGGACGAGCGCCGCCCACCGCTGGTCGAGGACGCGGTCGCCGGTCGTGTACAGCCCGTACGACCAGAGCAGCACGCCGACGGACAGACCGGCGAGGGCGATGAGCACGTCGTCGCGGTGCGGGCGGGGGAGGATCACGTACCCATCCAACACGCCCCGTGGCCCCAGGACGTCGACGTCAGGGCCGATCCGGGCCCGCCCGCGCCTCCGTCGAAGGATGTAGGCGGGTTTCCTCACCCGCGACGACGAAGCGGGCCCTCCCGCACGGGACGCTGGGAGGGACCCGACGGGGGAAGGAAAGGGGAAGCCCGTGATCGTCACCATGATCGTGGTCTGCGAGGTGGGGTTCTGGGTGCTGCTGGCCGCCGGACTCGGCGCCCGCTACCTGCTGCGCAGGCCGAGACTGGGCGCGGCGCTGCTGCTGTGCGAGCCGCTCCTGGAGGTCCTGCTCCTGGTCGTCTCCGCGATCGACCTCAGGAACGGCGCCGAGCCCAGCTGGCGGCACGGGCTCGCCGCGATCTACATCGGCTACACCGTCGGGCACGGGCACCGCACCGTGAAGTGGCTCGACGGCCACGCCGCGCACCGCTTCGGCGGCGCCCCGCCGCCCCCGAAGCCGCCCCGCCACGGCATGGCCCGCGCCCGCCACGAGGGCCGGATCTGGCTCGGCACGCTGGTCGCCGGCTCCGTCGCCTCCGCGCTGCTCCTCGCCGCCGTCTGGTACGTCGGCGACGCCGGCGACACCGCGAAGCTGGAGGCCTCGATCGGCGGCGTCTGGCGCGCCGTCGGCATCCACGGTCTGATCGCCCTCAGCTACACGGTCTGGCCGAAGAAGGCCCCGGCCGGCGAACCGGAGAAGCCCTCGGTGCTCCCCGCCCGCGACCAGAAGCACGCCGCCGACCGCTTGCCCTAGCGCTCCCCGCCCGCGACCAGAAGCACGCCGCCGACCGCTTGCCCTAGCGCTCCCCGCCCGGGACCCAGAGCACGTCGCCGACCTCCTTGTTGGCCACCCGCGCCAGGATGAAGAGCAGGTCCGACAGCCGGTTGAGGTAGGTGGCCGTCAGCGGGTTCATCGTCTCGCCGTGGACCTCCAGGGCCGCCCACGTCGAGCGCTCGGCGCGGCGGACCACCGTGCACGCCTGGTGCAGCAGCGCCGCGCCGGGCGTGCCGCCGGGCAGGATGAAGGAGCGCAGCTTCTCCAGCTCCTCCAGGAAGCGGTCGCAGTCCGCCTCCAGCTTGTCGACGTAGTACTGCTCCACCCGCAGCGGCGGGTACTCGGGGTTCTCGACCACCGGCGTCGCGAGGTCGGCGCCGACGTCGAAGAGGTCGTTCTGGACGCGGGTGAGGACCGTGACGACCTCCTCCTCCAGATGCCCGAGGGCGAGCGCCGTGCCGATGACGGCGTTGGCCTCGTTGGCGTCCGCGTAGGCCGCGATCCTGAGGTCGGTCTTGGCGGTGCGGCTCATGTCGCCCAGGGCCGTGGTGCCCTGGTCGCCGGTGCGGGTGTAGATGCGCGTCAGATTGACCATGGCCCCAGCCTAGTGACGCCCCCGCCCGCCGCGCCTGTCGCGAGTGTGACGTCCGTCAAAGAGAGCGTGACGCGCATTACTTCGCGGTCACACGGCGCCCCCGGCCCGCTAATCTCCGCCGGAGAGAGCCAGAAGTGAACAGGTGCAGAGGGGTGGAATTCGTGGCTGGGAAGCTCGCCGTCATCGGGGCCGGACTCATGGGATCCGGTATCGCGCAGGTCTCCGCGCAGGCCGGCTGGGACGTGGCCCTGCGGGACGTCACCGACGCGGCGCTGACCCGCGGCACCGACGGCATCAAGGCCTCGTACGAGAAGTTCGTCGCGAAGGGCCGGCTGGACGCCGCAGAGGCGGAGGCCGCCCTCGGCCGGATCACCACCACCACGGAGCTCGACGCGGTCGCCGACGCCGACATCGTCGTCGAGGCCGTCTTCGAGAAGATCGAGGTCAAGCACGAGATCTTCCGCTCCCTCGACAAGATCGCCAAGGACGGCGCGGTCCTCGCCTCCAACACCTCCGCCATCCCGATCACCAAGATCGCCGCGGTGACGGAGCGCCCCGAGGCCGTCGTCGGCGTCCACTTCTTCTCGCCGGTCCCGATGATGCAGCTCGTCGAGCTCGTCCGCGGCTACAAGACCAGCGACGAGACCCTCGCCGCCGCCCGCTCCTTCGCCGAGTCGGTCGGCAAGACCTGCATCGTCGTCAACCGCGACGTCGCCGGCTTCGTCACCACCCGCCTGATCTCCGCCCTCGTCGTCGAGGCCGCCAAGCTGTACGAGTCGGGCGTCGCCACCGCCGAGGACATCGACATCGCCTGCAAGCTCGGCTTCGGCCACGCGATGGGCCCGCTCGCCACCGCGGACCTGACCGGCGTCGACATCCTGGTGAACGCCACGAGCAACATCTACACGGAGTCCCAGGACGAGAAGTTCGCGCCGCCGGAGCTGATGCGCCGGATGGTGGACGCGGGTGACATCGGCCGCAAGAGCGGGCAGGGCTTCTACAGGTACTGAGCCGCGTCCGCCACACGGCCTCACTCCATGGAGTGAATTCAGGTATCGGTTCGACGACAGGGCGCAACGTATCCGCCGAGGCGGCAGTCAGTTGTTTGCGAAGACGGAGCATTCCCGGGGAGCGACTATGCACATCAGGGGCGACCATGCCGAGCTGGTCGTCGGGGGCCGCCTCGACGTCCGGAGCGCGGCGGACGCCCGTACGGTCCTGCACACGGCCGTCGACGACGGCGTCGGCGACCTCGTGCTGGACCTGACCGGACTCGACTCCTGGGACGCCACCGGCCTCGGCGTGATCATGGGCGCCCACCGACGGGCCGGCCGCTGCGGCCGCCGGCTCGTCCTGCGCGGGGTGCCGCCGCAGATGCAGCGGCTCCTCGTCGCCACCCGCCTCCACCGCATCCTCGCCATCGAGGGCGGCCTCGTCGTGGAGTCCCTGCCCCGGGTCTGAACGGACGGTGCGCGGGCGGCCGGTGGACGAACGCCGCCCCGCCGTCTGTGAAGCCGCCGTGAGAAACAGGCGTCACGCTCAATCCTCACAAGACCATGACGTCTTGGTCTCCACGGCACCCCGGCTGTTCCCGGGCGCCCGGCGACCGTCTAGGGTTCGGTCGCCCGCACCCGACGACGGACCCACCCGGCGGGCTCCGCACCACCGCTCTTGGGGGCTTTGACCATGGACCCGATACACCGGGGGCCGGACGAGTCCGGTCACGACACCGCGGCCGAGGACGCCCGCCCCGCCCAGTCCACCGCCCTGCCCGACCGTGCCGCCGCGGCACCCGCCCGGGCCCGCGTCACCCGGATCGTCTCCGGAGGGCTGCTCCTCACCGTCAACCCCGTCGACGGCAGCGAGATCGAGCCCTGCCCGCCGGGCGAGACGCCCCCGCCGGCCCGCCGCCGCACCCCCGAGGAGCGCGCCGAGGCCGACCGCGCCGCCGCCGCGGCCGTGCCGCCCGGCCCAGCCGCCCCCGAACTCCCCCTCCTCGAACGCGAGGAGCAGCGCGCCCGGCTCACCGAGACCCTCACCCGGGGCCGCTCGGCCCGCCTCACCGGCCCCGACGGCGCCGGCCGCACGGCTCTCCTCGACGTCGTCGCCGCCGACTGCGCGGATCTCGCCCCCGACGGCGTCGTCCGCCTCTCCGGCCACCACCGCACCGGCGGCGAACTCCTCCACGAGCTGCGCGCCGCCGTCCTGCACGCCCCCGGCCACCGGCCCGACGGCGACGGACTGCGCGCCGACCTCGCCACCGTCGGCGCCGTCGTGGTCGTCGACGACCTGGAGTTCGGCGGCGCAGCCCTCGACGAACTCCTCGCCGCCGCCCCCGAGTGCGCCTTCCTCCTCGCCGCCGCCCCCGGCGTCCTTGCCCCCTCGGCCGAGGCCCGGATCGAGGAGGTCGCCCTGCCCGGCCTCGGCCGCGCCGCCTCCCTCGCCCTCCTGGAGGCCGCCGTCGGCCGCCGCCTCACCGAGGAGGAGGCCAACTGGGCCGGCGACCTCTGGTTCGAGTCGGAGGGACTGCCGCTCCGCTTCGTCCAGGCCGGCGCCCTGCTCCGACAGCGCGACCGGCTGCGCGTCACCCCCGCCGAGTTCGACGCCTTCGGCGCCCTGGAGGAGGCCTTCGGCCCGTCCGGTACGGCCCCGGGGGCGGGCACCGGCGGCACCGCGCCCGCCCCGGACCCGTACGAGAACCCCGACGTCGAACTCCACGAGGTGCCGCTGCCCAGCCTCGGCGAGGGCGCCGCCCCCGCCGCGCTGCTCGCCTCCCGGCTCAGCCGCTCCGCCCAGACCACCCTCCGCTTCGCCGTCGCCCTCGGCGGCGAACTCCCGCACCACGCCCACCTCCCCGCGCTCGTCGGCGACACCCACGCCGACGCCGCCCTCGGCGAGCTGCGCGCCTGCGGACTCCTCAGCCCCGTCGGCTCCCGGCACCGGCTCGCCGGCGGCGTCCTCACCCAGCTCCTCGCCCACGGCTACGGCCACGACACCGCCGACCGCCTCCACACCGCCGCCCAGCACTACGCCTGGTGGGCCGGCCACCCCTCGGTGGGCCCCGAGCGGGCCGCCGCCGAGTCCGACGCCCTGCTCGCCGCGCTCGGCGGCCTCCTCGGAGACGGCGCCGGCACCGGCGAGGAGGCCGCCGAGCGGCGCGCCACCGCGGTCGCCCTCGCCCGCACCGCCGCCCCCGCCTTCGCCGCGGGCCTCCACTGGGGAGCCTGGGAGCGGGCGCTGCGCGCCGGCCAGGAGGCCGCCCGGCTTGCCGGGGACGTCGCCGAGGAGGCGTACTTCCACCACGAGCTCGGCGTCCTCGCGATCTGCGGCGGCAACCTCGCCCGCGCCCGCGCCGAGCTGGAGGCCTCCATCGGGCTGCGCGGCGCCCTCGCCGACAAGCGCGGCACCGTCGCCGGCCGCCGGGCCCTCGCCCTCGTCGCCGACCTCGGCCGCGAGCGGGAGCCCGCCACGGCCGCGCTGCCGGCCCGTACCGACTCGCCCGCCCGCGGCCTGCCCGTCGCGCGGCCCACGGCCACGGCCCCGGTTCCGCGGACGCCCGTGGAGCCGGCCACCGAGGTGCTGCCGCCGGTCGCGACGACCGCGGCCGCCACCCCTCCCGCGTTCCCGGCCTTCCCCGGCCGCGCCGACGTCACCGGCAAGGGCCCCGCGGTCACCGCCGCTTCGCCCGCCGCCAGGGCCGAGCCGGCCCGCAAGGGGCTCAAGGCGGTCGTCCTCGACGGCACCCGGCGCAACCTCGCCGCCGTCGGTGCCGGCGCGCTCCTCGTCGCCGTCCTCGGCACGGTCGTCACCCTCGGCGCCACCTCGGGCAACGACGACGCCCCCACCTCCGGCACCGTCAGCACCGACAGCACCGCCGACGCGGGCGTCGACGAGCTGCCCGACACCGGCGACGGCGCCCCCGCCGACGGCGAGCCCGGCGGCGGCCCCGCCGCGACCGGCATCCCGACCGCCTCCGGCTCGCCCGGTCCCACCAGCTCCGGTGCGACCCCCTCGCCGACCGCCACGGACCCCTCGGCGACCGGCTCCCCCTCGACCTCCTCCTCCGGCACACCGGCCCCGTCGACGACGAGCGCCCCGGGGACGACGAGCCCGCCGACGACGACCTCGGGACCGACGAGCACGAGCCCCGGCCCGACCCGGACCACGACGACGCGGCCGACGTTCCCGACCTCCTCCGCGCCTCCGCCGCCGACGCAGACGCCGACGCCCACGACGGCGCCGCCGACCACCACCTCGGCGCCCCCGGAGCCGACCGACACGGCCACCACCAGCCAGGCCGCCGGCTCCAGCAGCGCCTCCGAGCCGCCCGCCGGGGGCTGAGGGCCCACGGAAAGGGGACGGCCCCGGGCGCTCACCGCGCCCGGGGCCGTCCCCTTCGCCGCATCGGCCGGAGCCGTACGTCAGAACAGCCGCAGCTTGTCGTCCTCGATGCCGCGCAGGGCGTTGTAGTCGAGCACCACGCAGCCGATCCCGCGGTCCGTCGCCAGGACCCGGGCCTGCGGCTTGATCTCCTGCGCCGCGAATACGCCCTTCACGGGCGCGAGGTGCGGGTCGCGGTTGAGCAGCTCCAGATAGCGGGTGAGCTGCTCGACGCCGTCGATCTCGCCGCGCCGCTTGATCTCGACCGCGACCGTCGCGCCGTCCGCGTCCCGGCAGAGGATGTCGACGGGGCCGATCGCCGTCGGGTACTCGCGGCGGATCAGCGTCCACCCCTCGCCCAGCGTCTCGATGCGGTCGGCGAGCAGCTCCTGGAGGTGCGCCTCGACGCCGTCCTTGATGAGACCCGGGTCGACGCCCAGTTCGTGGGACGAGTCGTGGAGGATCTCCTCCATCGTGATGATCAGTTTCTCGCCCGCTTTGTTGATCACGGTCCAGACGCCCGCGCCACCGTCGTTGCTCTCGGGGCCCTCCTTGAGCGTGCACGGCGGCGACATCCAGTTGAGCGGTTTGTACGCCCGGTCGTCCGCGTGGATCGAGACGCTGCCGTCGGCCTTGATCAGGATGAGACGGGGGGCGGAGGGCAGGTGGGCCGTGAGCCGGCCCGCGTAGTCCACGGAGCAACGGGCAATGACGAGACGCATGGTCGGCAACGCTACAAGAGGAGCGCCCTTCTACGCGATTCGGGTACCGGCATGAGCCGAACACCCGTCGGTTATCGGCCTGTTGTGCGCCCATTCTCCTGGTGCGGGCAGCACCGCGCGCTTACCGTGGATGCTGGAGGTCGTCGTCCGTGCACGCTGCGTGGCGAACGTCGCCTTCGGCCCTGCCCGCACAGACCCCGTCCGCGGGGTCGCGAGAGGAGAACCCATGTCGCTCGACGTCTCACCGGCACTGTTGGAACAGGCCGAGCGAGGCGAGGTCGACGAAGCCGCCTTCGTCGACTGCGTCCGGACCTCCCTGCCCTTCGCGTGGGAGATGATCAGTTCTCTGGTGGCCCAGCTGGAGGTGGAAGGCGGAGAGTTCGCCGACAACCAGACGCCGCCGCCGAACGAGCAGGCACGTGGTCAGCTGCTGCGCGCGCTGGCGAGCGACGCGATCCGCGGTGCGCTCCAGCGTCACTTCGGAGTGCGTCTGGCCTTCCAGAACTGCCACCGCGTGGCGGTCTTCCCGCAGGACCCGGCGGTGGACGAGCGGCTCGCCCGCTTCACCTCCGTACGGGCCCAGCTGCTCAACCAGTCGCCCGAGCTCCGCGACTGCTGAGGCCCGACCGTCGTCACCGGGAACCGCCGGGACTCGAACGCCGCCGCTCCGCGTCGCGCGATCCGCGATCGGTGCGTGCCGACACGCACCGTCCCGCGGGGACGCGGGGGCGGCGGCGGGTCCCGGTGCTCAGGCCAGCCGGGGGAGGACCTCGGCGCCGAGCCGCCGCAGGTTCTCCTCGGTCGCCGCGAGGTCGCCGGAACCCTCGGCGAGCAGCGCGAAGCGGGTGATGCCGGTGCGCTCGGAAGTCGCCGCGAGGCGGTCCGCCGCGAGCGACGGGGTGCCGACCGGATGCAGCGAACACAGCAGCTCGGTGTACGCCACCGGGTCCCGCATCGCGCGGTGCCGGCCGTCCACCGTCACATGCGCGTCCAGCCCCTGCTTCAGCCAGCCCGGCATCGCCTTCACCAGGGCCTCCACCGCGTCCCCGGTCCGGTCCGCGAGCTGCGTCACCCCCGCGGAGACGTGGCCGGCCCCGATCCGCGCGACCTCGTCCGGGTCCCGCCCGGACTCCCGCGCCCAGCGCGCCCAGGCCGCGGTCATCTCCGCCTTCTCCTCGTCGCCGCAGTGCATGCCCAGCAGCATCGGCAGGCCGCGCTCGGCGGCCAGCCGGACGCTCTTCGGCGAGGTGCAGGCCACGACCACCTCCGGCGCGGGCTCGCCGCCGATGAGCTCGTCGGCCCGGGGCACCACCGCCACCTCGCGGAAGGAGAACCGCTCGCCGGAGGCGCCCACCCGGGGCTCGGTCAGCCAGCGCAGAAGCAGGTCGAGGGCCTCGGGGAAGCCGTGCTCGTACGCCTCCAGACCCGCGCCGAACACCTCCAGGTCCACCCACGGACCGCCGCGCCCGACCCCGAGGGTGAACCTGCCACCGGAGGCGATGTGCAGCAGTGCCGCCTGCTCGCCCAGGGCGACCGGATGGACGCTCGGCAGCACGCTCACCGCCGTCCCCACCCGCAGCCGCCGGGTGCGGCCCAGGAGCAGCGCCGCCAGCGTCACCGCCGAGGGGCAGACGCCGTACGGCACGAAGTGGTGCTCGGCCAGCCAGACCGCGTCCAGGTCCGCCTCCTCGGCCACCTCGGCGGTCCGCACCGCCCGGTGCAGCGCCTCTCCCTGGCCCTGGCCCGGAAACTGCGCCGCCAGAACGAACGTTCCCACCCGCATCGCCTTCTGCCTCCTCGCGGCCGACGCGTCACTGACCCTCGTACCGGCACCAACGCCTGACACGTGCCAAAGGCAACGGCCTCGCGTGAAGTTCTTGCGATTTTCGGCCTGGGGGCCGGGACCGGGCCTCCAGGCACCGCGTCGCGGCCCGTAGGCTTGAGGGAACGGTCCGTGTTCCCGACTTCGTGAGGTGTGCTGTGTCCCCGCGTCACAACCGCTCCCGCCGAGGCGCCGGCGCGGCGCAGGACGACCGCGACGACCGGTACGGCGGCTCGCAGCGCACCGAGAGCTGGCAGGGCGAGGAGTGGTACGTCCGCCTGGTCGCCGGCGCCAGCTCCCCGGGCAAGCGCTACCGCTGCCCCGGCTGCGACCAGGAGATCCCGGGCGGCGCCCCGCACGTCGTCGCCTGGCCCGAGTACGGCGGCGTCGACGACCGCCGCCACTGGCACAAGGCCTGCTGGAGCGCGAAGGACCGCCGCACCACCCGGGTGCAGCGGTCCCGCAACGCGCCGAGGTACTGAGGGGCGGACCGCCCGCTCAGACGTCCCGCTTGTTCAGCAGCGCGAACGCGCCGCCCAGTACCACGGCGGTGGCCCCGGCCAGGATCAGCAGCGTCTCCCAGCCCGCCGGGCCGCTGTCGCCGAACGGCGGCCGCGCGCTGTACAGCGCGATCAGCTGCGAGGGCACCGAGTAGGTGAAGAGCGCCTCCTGGAGCCCCTTCAGCGCCGGCGAGAACATGAAGAGCGCCGCCACCAGCGGCAGCAGCAGCACGCCGATCATCACCGTGATCGCGCCGGCCGAGTGCCGCACCAGCGCCCCCACCGCCATCGACAGCAGACCGAGCAGCGCCATGAACCCGGCCGCGCCGACCGTGGCCCGCGCCCACTCGGCGCCCGTCGGCTCCGCCGCGTCCACCATCGCCACCTGCGCCGTCGCCACCCCGAAGGCCACCACCAGGGTCACCGTGAAGACCAACAGGAAGAAGACGATCGCCTTCGCCGTGAGCACCCGGGACCGGCTCGGGCACGCCGTCAGCGTCGTCCGGATCATGCCCGTGCCGTACTCGGAGGAGATGGTGAGCACGCCCAGCGTGATCACACAGATCGACGCGGGCAGCATCCCGAAGAAGCCCAGCGGCAGCGCCGACTCCTCGCCCATGTTCCCGCCCTCGGAGGCGGCGACCGCGGCCACGCCCAGACCGATCACCAGCATCAGCACGACCATCGTGCCCAGCGTCCACACCGTCGACCGCACCGAGCGGATCTTCGTCCACTCCGAGGCGAGCGCGTCCCCGAGGTGCGCCCGGCGGACCGGGATGGGGGAGACGTAGCCGTACGGCGGGGCGGGCGTCGGGGTCGGCGCGGGGGCGGTCATCGGGCGTCCTCGGTGGTGTCGCTCGGCTTCTTCTGGAGGCCGCTCGGCAGCGGCGCGGCGGCCTGCGGCGCGGGCGGCACCGGGGCGGCCGGAGCCGCCGGGGCCGCGGGAGCGGCGGGAGCCGCGGGGGGCTGCGGGGCCGCGTAGGGGTTCTGTCCGGGCGGCGGCGGGGCGTACCAGCCCTGCTGCGGCACGTCCTCCGGGACCGACGGGCCCTGCGGCACCCCGTACCCCGGCCGGCCGGGCTGCGGTGGCGCCTGGAGGTGGGCCAGCCTGTCGTCGGTCGAGCGGTAGTCCACCGCGCCCTGGGTGAGGCGCATGTACGCCTCCTCCAGCGAGGCCTGGTGCGGGGACAGCTCCCAGAGCCGTACGTCCGCCCCGTGCGCCAGGTCGCTGATCCTCGGCAGCGGCAGACCGGTGACCCGCAGCGCCCCGTCCGGCTCGGACAGCACCTGGCCGCCGGCCTCGACGAGCACCCCCGACAGCTTGTCCCGCAGCGCGGGCTCGCCCTCCGGGACGCGGACCCGGGCGAAGTCCGCCGAGTTCGCCGAGATGAACTGCTTCACCGGCATGTCCGAGAGCAGCTGCCCCCGGCCGATCACGATCAGGTGGTCCGCCGTGAGCGCCATCTCGCTCATCAGGTGGCTGGAGACGAAGACCGTGCGGCCCTCCGAGGCCAGCTTCTTCATGAGGTTCCGCACCCAGAGGATGCCCTCCGGGTCGAGGCCGTTGACCGGCTCGTCGAAGAGCAGCACCTGCGGGTCGCCGAGCAGCGCCGCCGCGATGCCGAGCCGCTGCCCCATGCCGAGCGAGAAGCCCTTGGAGCGCCGCTTCGCCACGTCCTGGAGGCCCACCACGCCGAGCACCTCGTCCACCCGGCGGGCCGGGATCCCGGCCAGCTGGGCCAGCGACAGGAGGTGGTTGCGGGCGCTGCGGCCGCCGTGCACGGCCTTGGCGTCGAGGAGGGCGCCGACCTGGCGGGGCGCGTTCGGCAGCCGCCGGAAGGGGTGGCCGCCGATCGTCACGTGTCCGGACGTGGGGGTGTCCAGGCCGAGGATCATGCGCATGGTGGTCGACTTGCCGGAGCCGTTCGGGCCCAGGAAGCCGGTGACGACACCCGGCCTCACCTGGAAGGAAAGGTTGTACACGGCCGTCTTCGCGCCGTAGCGCTTGGTCAGGCCGACTGCCTCGATCATTCTCCAGCCCCATCGACGGCTCGGTGGTGTGCGATCGGGGGGCGCGCCGGCGCGTGCGGCCGCGAGGCCCCCGTACGAGTCAGGAGCTTATCCAGCCGTTGACGGTTCCCGCGCCCGTGATTCGAGACCGAAGCGAAACCTCAGGGAGAAATCCGGGACGCCCCCAGGAGCCCGGTGAGGGTCCCCGGGGGCGTCCCGGACGGGCGCCTTGGGGGGCGTGCGCCGTCAGGCGTCCCGCCGCTTCAGCACCAGATAGCCGCCGAGCAGCGAGGCCGCCACCCAGACCAGCATGATCCCGAGCCCGCCCCACGGCCCGTACGGCGCCTTCTCCGAGCCCAGCGCGTCCGGCACCACCTGCATGATCTTGGAGCCGGCCTGGTCGGGGAAGAACTTCGCGACCTCCTTCGCCTTCGGCACCGCCGACAGGATCTGGGAGATCAGGAAGAAGAACGGCACCAGGATGCCGAGCGACAGCATCGAGGAGCGGAGCATCGCCGCCACGCCCATCGAGAAGACCGCGATCAGCCCCATGTAGATCCCGCCGCCGACCACCGCCCGCAGCACGTTGTCCGCGCCGATCGTCGTCCGGTGCTCGCCGAGCAGCGCCTGCCCGAGGAAGAACGACAGGAAGCTCGTGACCAGGCCGACCGCCAGGGCGAGCACCCCGGCCACCGCGATCTTGGAGAAGAGGAAGGCGGCCCGCTGGGGGACGGCCGCGAGCGAGGTGCGGATCATGCCCGAGGAGTACTCGGTCCCCACCACCAGCACCCCGAAGACCACCATCGCCAGCTGACCGAGGACCATCCCGGAGAAGCTGACGAAGGTCGGGTCGAAGGTGGCCCGCTCCAGCTCGGACAGCTCGTCGAAGGTGGAGTTGAGGACCGCGGAGAGCGCCGCGCTCATCGCCACCGTGACGATCAGCGCGGACGCCAGCGTCCAGATCGTCGACGAGACCGTCCGGATCTTGGTCCACTCGGACCGGAGGACCGCGGGTACCGACGCCATCCTCAGACCCCCTCACCGTTCCGGCCGGCTTCCGCGTCCTGTGCGGGACCCCAGCCGGAGTTCGCGCCCCAGGCGGGGCCGGGCACGGCCGGCCCGCCGCCGTGCACGTCGGTGCCGTGCGCGTGGTACTCCACCGCGCCCGCCGTCATCTGCATGAACGCCTCCTCCAGGGACGCCCGCTGGGCGCTCAGCTCGTGCAGCGTCAGCTGGTGCGCGGCCGCCAGCTCGCCGAGCTTCTCCGTCGACGCCCCGTCGATCTCCAGGGTGCCGTTTCCGGCCTCGATCACCGTGAATCCCGCGCCGTGGAGCACATCCCGCAGCCGTTCCTGCTGCGGAGAGCGCAGCCGCACGAAACTCCGCGAATTCTGCAGGATGAAATCCGCCATCGACGTGTCGGCCAGCAGCTTTCCCTGTCCGATCACGATCAGATGATCCGCCGTCAGCGCCATTTCACTCATCAGATGACTGGAGACGAAGATCGTTCTTCCTTCGGCCGCCAGAGACTTCATCAGATTGCGGATCCAGTGAATTCCCTCGGGGTCCAGACCATTGACGGGTTCGTCGAACATCAGGATCTCGGGATCCCCGAGCAGCGCCGAGGCGATACCGAGCCGCTGGCCCATGCCGAGCGAGAAGCCCTTCGACTTCTTCCGCGCCACCGCCGTCAGCCCCACCAGGTCGATGACCTCGCCGACCCGCCGCTCGGGGATCCGGTTCGACTGCGCCAGGCACAGCAGGTTGTTGTACGCGGAGCGGCCGCCGTGCATCGCCTTGGCGTCGAGCAGCGCCCCGATGTACTTCAGCGGCTCGTCCAGCTCCCGGTAGTGCCGGCCGTCGATCCGCACCGTCCCGCTCGTCGGGTTGTCCAGATCGAGCATCATCCGCATCGTCGTCGACTTGCCCGCCCCGTTGGGCCCCAGGAAGCCGGTGATCATGCCCGGCCGGACCTGGAAGGAGAGATGATCGACCGCCGTCTTCGTCCCGTACCGCTTCGTCAGCCCCTCAAGCTCGATCATGCGTACCAAGCTAAGGGCGCGCGAAACCCCCCGCCACCGGAGTGACGGGGGGCTTTCACGGGGTCTCGGCGACGGGCCCGCGGGCCCGCCCGGTCGTGCCGGGCGCCGGTCCTAGCGGGTCTGCTGGGCCGGGACGCCCGCGGAGCGGTCCTCGTCCAGCGGGGAGCCGGCGGCGGCCACCGCGGCACCGGTCAGCGTCGCCAGCATCTCGCGGACGTTGGTCAGCTGCGCGTTGATGGAGTCGCGGCGGTTGGTGAGCGCCGCCAGCTCGCGCTCCGATTCCGAACGGATCCGGTCGGCCTTGGCGTTCGCGTCGGCCACGATGTCCTCGGCCTGGCGCTGCGCGGTCTCCACCGTCTGGCGGGCCCGGCGCTCGGCGTCCGTGCGGAGCTTCTCGGCCTCCAGGCGGAGCTGCTCGGCGCGGTGCTCGATCTCGGCCAGGCGCTTCTCGGCCTTGGCCTGACGGGAGGCCAGGTCGCGCTCGGACTGCTCGCGGCGCTTCGCCAGGTTGGTCTCGAAGTCCGCGGCGGCCTGGGCGGCCTTCGCGCGGGTCTCCTCGAAGAGGGCGTCCGCCTCCTCGCGCTTCGACTGCGCGTCCTTCTGCGCCTCGGCCCGCAGCGAGTTCGCCTCGCCCTGCGCCTTCTCGACGATCCGGACGCCCTCGTCCTCCGCCTTCGCCTTGCGCTCGGCGGCGAAGGACTCCGCGTCGTTGCGCACCTGCTGGGCGGCCGACTCGGCCAGCTCGCGGTGCTGCTCGGCGGCGCGACGGGCCTCCTCGCGCAGGTCCTTCGCCTCCTCCTCGGCGAGACGGAGGATCTTCTCGACACGCGCGCCGAGACCGGCGTACGACGGCTCCGCGTCACTCACCTGCGCCTGGGCGTTCTGCGTTTCGAGGTGGAGCTCCTCGATGCGCTTCTCCAGGGAGGTGATCCGGGCCAGAGCACTGTCACGGTCGGCGACCAGCTTGGTAATGCGGTCGTCCACCTGACCGCGGTCGTAACCACGCCGCACGAGCTCGAAGCCGAAGGGGGAGGATGTGTCGCTCATGGGGTTCCTGTCGAATGAGACCGGTGAGGTGTTAGAGGGAATCCTAGGGGCCGAAGCGGCGTGTCATCGAGCGTATGCCCGTTTGATCTGGAGAATGTCCAGCCTTTTGAGTGGCTAGCCGTCCTGGGACTTGCCACCCGAACGAGTGGAACCCGAGGAAGCGCCCGCCTTGAGTCCGTCCTTCGTGCCCGCCGACGGAGTCTCGAAAGACTCCAACGCCTCCAGAACGTCCTGGACACGGGAGATCTCGGCATTGATGTCGGTACGACGCCGGGTCAGGACCTCCAGCTCGCGCCGGCCCTCCTGCACCAGCCGGTCCGCCTCGGCCTCCGCCTCCGCCTTGATCCGCTCGGCCTCCGCGATCAGCGAACTCTTCTTCTGCTCGGCCTCCTTCAGCAGGGCGTCCGCCTTCCGCACGGCCGCGATCCGGACCTTGCTCGCCTCCGAACTCGCCTCCGAGACCAGCTCCTTGGCCTTCTCCTCCGCCTCGGCCCGCTGCTCCTCCGCGGCCTTCACCAGCTTGTCGACCCGCTCGCCGGCCGTCTTCATCTGCTCGGCCGACTCGCGCCGGGCCCGCTCGTGCAGCTCCTCGATCTCGCCCTCGACGCGGCTCCGCAGCTCCTCGGCCCGCTCCCTTATGGCGGTGGCGTCCTTCCGTGCCCCGACGAGGAGTTCGTCGGCGTCGGTCCGCGCCTTCTCCACCAGGGCGTTGCCCTCCACGGTCGCCTCGGCGACGATCCGGTCGGCCTCCTTGCGGGCGGCACCGACCATCGTGTCGGCCTGGGCCTCGGCCTCGGCGGTGGCGCGCAGCGCCTCCTCCCGGGCCTTGGCGATGAGCTGGTCGGCCTGCTCGGCCGCGTCGGCGCGCTTCTTCGCGCCGGCCTCGCGGGCCTCGTCCAGGGTCCGGTCGGCCTCCGCGCGGGCCTCCGAGCGCATCTGCTCGGCGGCCGCCTCGGCGTCCTCCTTGACCCGGGCCGACTCCGTGCGGATGCGCTCGGCGTCCTGACGGGCCGCTTCCAGCGCCTCGGCGCCCTCGGTCCGCAGGCGCTCGGCCTCACCGGCCGCGTCCGCCAGGGTCCGCTCGGCCTCGGCCCGGGCGTCGGCGGTCAGCGAGTCGGCCAGCTCGCCGGCCTCCTCCGTGATCCGGCCCGCCTCCGCGGTCGCCTCGCCGACCAGTGCGTCGGCCTGCTCGGCCGCGTCCTGCCGGCGCTTGTCGGCGGCCTGCCGGGCCTCGTCCAGGATCTGCTCGGCGTCGGCCAGGGCGGCCGTCCGCAGCGCCTGGGCGTGTGCCTCGCCGTCCGTCTTGACCTGCTCGGCCTCGCTCCGCAGCCGTGCCGCGTCCCGCTCGGTGGTCTCCCGCAGCTCGGCCGACTCCGCCGCGATCCGCGCGGCCTCGGCGGTGGCTTCGCCGATGAGGGTGTCGGCCTGTTCGGCGGCGTCCTGGCGGCGCTTGTCGGCGGCCTGTCGGGCGTCGTCGAGGACGAGGGAGGCTTCGGCGGCGATCCGCTCGGCTTCGGCGGTGGCTTCGCCGATGAGGGTGTCGGCCTGTTCGGCGGCGTCCTGGCGGCGCTTGTCGGCGGCCTGTCGGGCGTCGTCGAGGACGAGGGAGGCTTCGGCGGCGATCCGCTCGGCTTCGGCGGTGGCTTCGCCGATGAGGGTGTCGGCCTGTTCGGCGGCGTCCTGGCGGCGCTTGTCCGCCGTCTGCCGGGCCTCGTCCAGGACCAGGGACGCCTCCGCCGTGAGGCGCTCGGCCTCGGCCGTCGCCTCGCCGACGACGCCCTCGGCCTTCTCGGCCGCCTCCGAACGGATCCGGTTGGCGTCGTCCCGGGCGTCGGCCCGGGTGCGGGCCGCGTCCTGCTCGGCCGAGGCCAGCGCGTCCGTCGCCTCCGTGCGCACCCGCTGGGCGTACTCGGCGGTGTCCGCGCGGAGCTTCTCCGCCTCCGCGATGGCGTCGCCGACGGTCCGCTCGGCCAGCGCCTTCGCCGCCTCGGACTCCTCCTGGGCGCGCGCCCGCGTGCGGGCCGCGTCCTCCGAGGCCCGCTCCCGCTCCTCGTGCGCGTCGGCGCGGACCCGGTCCGCCTCCTCCTGCGCCTCCGTACGGGTCCGCTCCGCCGCGTGCTCCGCGGCCGAGCGCAGCCCGGCGATCTCCTCCTCGGCCTGCTCGCGCAGCCCGGCGACCGAGTCGCGGACCTCCTGCGCGGCTCGCGAGGCGGCCCCGACCATCTCGGTCGCCCGCGCGTCCGCCTCCTCGACCAGGCGCTGCGCCTCGGCCTGCGCCTCCTCCACCCGCTTGCGGGCGGCGGCCAGGAGCTCCTCGGACTGCTCGCGGGCGAGCTCGCGCTCGCGGCCGGCCTCGGCACGGGCCGACTCCAGCGTCTCCTCGGCCTCCCGGCGGCGCCGGACGGCCTCCTCCTGCGCGGCGGCGAGCGCCTCGGCGGCCTCGGCGGCCACCCGCTCGGCCGCGGCCGCGGCCTCGGCCCGCATCCGGTCGGCGGTCTCCTGGGCCTCGGAGCGCAGCCGCTCCGCCTCGGACTCCGCCTCGGAGGTCAGCCGCTGTGCCGTCGCCTCGGCCTCGGCACGGGCCGCCGACGCGTCCGCTGCGGCCTCCGACCGCAGCCGCTCGGCCTCCTGCTCGGCCTGCTCGGAGAGCGTCCTGATCCGCTCGGCGCCCTCCGCGCGCAGCCGCTCGGTCTCCTCGGCGGCCTCGCGCCGGATCCGCTCGCCCTCGGCACGGGCATCGGTCAGTTCGCGCCCGGCCGCCGCCACCTTCGCCTCGGCGTCGGCGTGCAGCCGGGTCAGCTCCTCGGCGGCCTCGGCACGGCGCGCCTCGGCGGCCCGCTCGGCGTCCGCGCGCAGCTCGGCGGCGGCCTTCTCGGCGGCCGCCCGTACCGCCTCGGCCTGCTCCTCGGACTCGGCGCGCAGCCGCTCGGCCTCCGCGCGGGTCCGCTCCAGGGTCTCCTCGGCCTGGGTCCGGAGCGTCTGGGCGCGCTCCATCGCCTCCGACCGGACCTTCTCGCTCTCGGCGCCCGCGCTGGAGCGCAGCTCGTCGGCGTCGGCCTTCGCCCTGGACAGCAGCTCCTCGGCGGTCTTCGCCGCCTCCTCGATCTGCTGGACGGCCTCGCGGCGGGCCTCGCCGCGGATCCGCTCGCCCTCGGCGACGGCCTCGGCGCGCAGCTGCTCGGCCTCGCCGCGCAGCCGGCGGGCCTCCTCCTGGAGCTCGACCGTCTTGGCCCGGTACTCCTTGGTGTCGTCCTTGGCCGAGCCGAGCAGTTCGTCGGCCTGCTCCTCGGCGCGGGAGCGCAGCCGGTCGGCCTCGGTCTCGGCCTCGCGGCGGATCCGCTCGGCCTCCTCGGAGGCCCTGCGGGTGGTCTCGGCGGCTTCCTCGGAGGCCTTGCTGAGGATCTCCTCGGCACCCCGGGCGGCCTTGGCGAGCGCGGCGGCGGAGTCCTCGGCGGCGCTGGCGCGGGCCTTCTCGGTGGCCTCGGCGAAGACCTTCTCGGTGTGGGCGGTGGCCTCGCGGAGCTTCTCCTCGGCCTCGGCCTTGAGCTGCTCGGCCTTCTCGGTGGCCTCGCCGACGAGGCGGGCGATCTCCGACTTGGCGGTACGGGTGCGCTGCTCGTTGACGGAGTCGGCGGAGGCCAGCGTCCTGGCGGCGGACTCCTTGGCCTCGGCGAGGGCCTTGTCGGCCTCGGCGCGGGCCTGCCGCAGCCGCTCCTCGGCCTCCTGCATCCGCTGCTCGGCGGCGCGGGTCAGCTCGGCGGCCTGGCGGCGGGCCTGGTCGGTCTCGGCGACGGCGGCGGTCCGCAGCTGCTCGGCGTGACCGGTGGCCTCCTGGGCCTGGGTGGAGGCGGCCGTCATCAGCCGCTCGGCGTCCTTGCGGGCGCGCAGCAGAATCGCTTCGGCCTCGGCGCGGGCGGCTTCGGCCTCGGCGCCGACGCGGCGGCCGGTCTCCTCGGTCAGCCGGGTGGCCTCGGCGCGGGCGGCGGCGATCGACTGCTCGGCCTCGGCGCGGGCCTCGTCCATGAGCCGGCGGGCCTGGGCCTCGGTGCGGGCCCGCAGTTGTTCGGCCCAGGCCACGTTCTCGTTGACGTGGGCCTCGACGGTCTGTCGGCGCTCGTTCAGCTCCTGGTCGAGCTGCTGACGGCGCTGCACGGCCTCGTTGTGGAGCTCGGCCTGGAGCCGGGCCTGGTGCTCGGCGTGCTCCTGGAGGATCCGCTGGGTCTGCGCCCGGGCCTCGCGCAGCTCGCGCTCGGCGTCCTGGCGGAGTTGCTCGGCCTGTACCTGCGCGTTGCGCAGCAACTGCTCGGCCTGGTAACCGATGTCCGCGCTGTCGTAGGCGGGGCGGGACGCGATGGTGCGCCGCGCCTCGTGGAGCTTCGCACGCAGGACCTCGACCTGGTACCCCAGGTCCTCGGCGTGCTGGACCGCCTTCTCCCGCTCCTTCTTCAGCCGGTCCATCTCGGCTTCGAACCGCGAGAGATGGTCGTCCTCGGCTCGCTGGCTCTCCTGCCGTTCGTAGCCCCGCACCGCGCGGTCCATCCTTCCCCGAGCTTGCGAGCGGGGGAGACCCCAACCCCTGGTCGCGACGTTCCGACGAGCACCGTTCACCGGACAGAACGGCCCCCCGGGGAATCGTGGCAGATCGGACGACCCCGACATCCCGACTACGGCGCCGCGCGAAGCGGCCCCGACCGGCCCCGGCCCGGAGCCGCCCACTCTACCGGGCCGGGAATACGGAGGTCAGTGCTCCGCTGAGGAGTGGTCAGCGGAAGCGGGCGCGGAGGTGACGAGTTCGGTGAGGACGCCGTGGCAGTCCTTGGGGTGGAGGAAGGTGATCCGGGAGCCCATGGAGCCGGTCCGGGGCTCGTCGTAGAGGACCCGGACGCCCTTGCCGCGGATGGCCTCGGCGTCCCCGTCGACGTCCGCGGTGCCGAAGGCGATGTGGTGAACGCCCTCGCCGTTCTTGGCCAGCCACTTGCCGACCGCGGAGTCCTCGCGGGTGGGTTCCAGGAGCTGGAGGTAGGAGGCGCCGCCGTCGTCCGTGGCGTTGATCCGCAGCATGGCCTCGCGGACGCCCTGCTCCTCGTTGACCTCCGAGTGGTAGACCTCGAAGCCGTACGTGGCACGGTAGAACTCGACGGTCCTGTCCAGGTCGAAGCAGGCGATCCCGATGTGGTCGATACGCGTCAGCATGGCTCCAGTGCACCCCGCCGGGGGTGGTTACGCAACGTGCGCGCCGTCACACCGGCAGGCCGGTGACCGGGCGCCGCACCGCTCAGTACATTGGCGGTAAACCCTCGTTCACTCCTCATCCCAAGGGGCCGTGCCTCATGTCTGGAACGACCGGTACCACCTCAGTGATCGTCGCGGGCGCCCGCACGCCCATGGGTCGACTGCTCGGCTCGCTCAAGTCCTTCTCCGGCGCCGACCTCGGCGGCTTCGCCATCAAGGCCGCCCTGGACCGGGCCGGCATCGGCGGCGACCAGGTGCAGTACGTGATCATGGGACAGGTGCTCCAGGCGGGCGCCGGGCAGATCCCCGCCCGCCAGGCCGCCGTCAAGGCCGGCATCCCGATGAACGTCCCCGCGCTCACCATCAACAAGGTGTGTCTGTCGGGCCTGGACGCCATCGCGCTCGCCGACCAGCTGATCCGCGCCGGCGAGTTCGACATCGTCGTCGCCGGCGGCCAGGAGTCCATGACCAACGCCCCGCACCTGCTGCCGAAGTCCCGCGAGGGCTACAAGTACGGCGCGATCGAGATGCTCGACGCGATGGCGTACGACGGCCTCACGGACGCCTTCGAGAACATCGCCATGGGCGAGTCCACCGAGAAGCACAACACCCGCCTCGGCATCGACCGCGCCTCCCAGGACGAGATCGCCGCGCTGTCGCACCAGCGTGCCGCCGCCGCGCAGAAGAACGGCGTCTTCGAGGCCGAGATCACCCCGATCGAGATCCCGCAGCGCAAGGGCGAGCCGGTGGTCTTCGCGAAGGACGAGGGCGTCCGCGCCGAGACGACCGTCGAGTCCCTCGGCAAGCTCCGCCCCGCCTTCACCAAGGACGGCACCATCACCGCCGGCACCTCCTCGCAGATCTCCGACGGCGCCGCCGCCGTGGTCGTGATGAGCAAGGCCAAGGCGGAGGAGCTGGGCCTGGAGTGGATCGCCGAGATCGGCGCCCACGGCAACGTGGCCGGCCCGGACAACTCGCTCCAGTCGCAGCCGTCCAACGCCATCCGGCACGCGCTGAAGAAGGACGGCCTGACCGTCGACGACCTCGACCTGATCGAGATCAACGAGGCCTTCGCCGCCGTCGCCGTACAGTCCATGAAGGACCTCGGCGTGTCCCCGGAAAAGGTGAACGTCAACGGCGGCGCCATCGCGCTCGGCCACCCGATCGGCATGTCCGGCGCCCGTGTGGTGCTCCACCTCGCGCTGGAGCTCAAGCGGCGCGGCGGCGGCATCGGCGCGGCCGCGCTCTGCGGCGGCGGCGGCCAGGGCGACGCGCTGATCATCCGCGTGGCCGGCAAGTAAGCACTTCCGACAGGAGAAGGCAGCATGGTGGACGTCCCCGCACTGGTCGCCCAGGCACGGGAGGGCAGGCCGCGGGCCGTGGCCCGGCTGATCTCGCTCGTGGAGGGGGCGTCCCCGCAGCTGCGCGAGGTGATGGCGGCGCTGGCCCCGCTCACCGGCAACGCGTACGTGGTCGGCCTGACCGGCTCGCCCGGCGTCGGCAAGTCCACGTCGACCTCGGCGCTGGTGACCGCGTACCGCCGGGCCGGCAAGCGGGTCGGCGTCCTCGCCGTCGACCCGTCCTCGCCGTTCAGCGGCGGCGCGCTGCTCGGCGACCGGGTCCGGATGTCGGAGCACGCCTCCGACCCGGGCGTCTACATCCGCTCCATGGCCACCCGCGGCCACCTGGGCGGTCTCGCCTGGGCCGCTCCGCAGGCCATCCGGGTCCTCGACGCGGCCGGCTGCGAGGTGATCCTGGTGGAGACCGTCGGCGTGGGCCAGTCCGAGGTGGAGATCGCCGGGCAGGCGGACACCTCGATGGTGCTGCTCGCGCCGGGCATGGGCGACGGCATCCAGGCCGCGAAGGCGGGCATCCTGGAGATCGGCGACGTGTACGTGGTCAACAAGGCCGACCGGGACGGCGCCGACGCCACCGCCCGCGAGCTCAACCACATGCTGGGCCTCGGCGAGGCCCGCGGCCCCGGTGACTGGCGGCCGCCGATCGTGAAGACGGTCGCGGCGCGCGGCGAGGGCGTGGACGAGGTCGTGGAGGCCCTGGAGAAGCACCGGGCCTGGATGGAGGAGCACGGGGTCCTGGCGGAGCGCCGCAAGGCCCGGGCGGCCCGCGAGGTGGAGACCATCACCATCACGGCGCTGCGCGAGCGGATCGGTGACCTGCACGGGGACCGGCGGCTCGACGCGCTGGCCGAGCGGATCGCGACGGGCGCGCTCGACCCGTACGCGGCCTCCGACGAGCTCCTGGCGAGCCTTACCGGCAACTGAGCCCCGGATGACGCAAAAGGGCCTCCCCGCCCCGGGGAGGCCCTTTTCCGTGGATCTGTCAGGTCACGGCTTGCCGCGCTTGCCGCGCAGCCGCTCGGCGATCGGCTTGAGCGACTCGTGGAGGCCGCCGAGCGCCTCGGGGGAGAGCCGGTCGATGAAGTGGTCGCGGACCGACTCCACGTGGTGCGGGGCGACCTTGCGCATGGTCTCCATGCCCTCGTCGGTGAGGACCGCGTACAGTCCGCGGCGGTCGGACTCGCAGTTCTCCCGCTGGACCAGACCGGCGTTCTCCATCCGGGTGATCTGGTGGGAGAGGCGGCTCTTGGACTGGAGGGTGGCGGCGGCGAGGTCGCTCATGCGGAGCCGGCGCTCCGCGGACTCGGAGAGATTGACGAGGATCTCGTAGTCGTTCATCGTCAGGCCGAAGGGCTGGAGATCGCGCTCCAGCTGGTGCGTCAGCATTCGCTGGACGTCGAGGAAGGTGCGCCACGCGCACTGCTCGGCGTCGGTGAGCCAGGGGGTGGCCGTCTCGGTGTCCATAGAGTGGATTCTACCTAAGAAGTTGAATACTTGACGAAATCTGCGGGGTGACGCGCGGCACCCGCGGTACCGGCCGCGGTCCCCGCGCGGCCGTTCGAAGGCGTCACGCTCCGCAGACTACCGCTCACAGCCCGAAGCGCCGCTGCAGGTCCCCGAGCTGGCCGGGAAGACGCGGTACCGCTCCCTGCGCCGCCTGGCCGGAACCGTGCGCCCCGTGCCCGCCCGGCACCCCCGGCTGGGCCGGCGGCGCACCGGTCGCCCGCTCCGCCATCAGCAGCTCCGTCGACTGGAGCAGCACCGTGCCCGCGCCGACGAACTCGAACTGGTGCTCCTCGCCCGAGGAGCCCCCGATGCCGGTCAGGGCCCGTACGCCGCCCATCACGCCCGTCAGGTAGCCGTGGTCGTAATGGTGACAGGGGGACGGGCAGTCCGCCCAGCCGACCAGCGCCTGCGGGTCCACCCGCAGCGGCGGCTCCATGAAGACCACCGGACCGTTCGACGCGGCCACGAACTTCCCGGTTCCGATCAGCGTCACGAAGCCCGGCACGATCGACTGCTTCAGCGCCAGCGTCGGCTGGTAGGCCAGCAGGTTCCCGGAGCGGATCGTCAGGTTGCCCTCGTCCAGGTCGTACGAGTTCACGTCGAAGGCCCGGTCCGCGAGCAGCATCTTCCCGGAGCCCTCGGCCACCACCCAGTCGCTCGCGTGCAGCGGCGAGTGGAAGGCGGTCCGCACCAGCCGGTCGAGCCGCCCGTGCCCGATCCCGTTGAACTCGATCCGCCCGTAATAGGCGATCATCTTCCCCTTCTGCAGGAACCACTGGGAGCCCTTGAGCTCCACGCAGAAGGTGTACGCGTCGACGTTGTCGTCCGACGGCAGGGTGTGCGGATCGTGGATGACAGGGGTGCTCACAGCTTCTCCTCCGACGCCTGGACGTACACCGCACCGCTGCCGCTCAGCTCCAGCTGGAAGGCCTCGCCCGAGCCGCGGCCCACCATGTCGCGCCAGCCCAGCGCGGTCGAGAGCTTGTTGCGCACGTCGCCGTGGTGGGCGACGTACGCCTGCGGGTCGACGTGCACCGGGCGGCCCGGGGTGATCGGCAGCTCGACGACCCCGCCGTGCGCCATGACCGCCACCGCGCCGTGGCCCTTCAGGGTGGTGGTGAAGAGGCCCTGGCCGGTGACCTGGCCGCGGACCAGGCCCATGACCCCGCCCTGCGAGCCCATGAACATGGTGCCCTGCTCCAGGGTGCCGTCGAAGGCCAGCAGCCGGTCCGCCTCCACGTAGAGGGTGTCGCCGGTCAGCGTGATCACCTGGATGTGGTGGCCGCCGTGCCCGAACATCACCGTGCCGCTGCCCTCCACGGTCATCAGCGGCGTCGCCTCGCCGGCCACCCGGCGGCCGATCATCGACATCAGACCGCCCTGCCCGCCCGCCGTGTTCGGCGTGAACGTGACGTCCCCGCGGTAGGCGAGCATGGCGCCGCGCTGGCTGAAGAGGCGCTGCCCGGGGACGACGGCCGCCTCGACCATCTTCGAGTTGATCTCGCGGAAGGGCATCAGACGTCGCCTCCGATCGTGTTCCGCTCGCTGGGCTGGACGTACACCAGGCCGTCGCCCTCGAAGCGGATCTGGAAGGCCTCGCCGCCGCCCTCGCCCAGCAGCGTGCGGAAGGTCACACCCGATTGGAAGTGCTGCTGGAGGTCGCCCTGGTGGGCGACGTACGCGCCCGGGTCGACCGACAGCGGGTACTGCGGGGTCACCCGGAGCACCACCGCGGGGCCGTCGGACATGATCGCCGCCTGGCCGGTGCCCTCCACCGTGGTGGTGAAGAGGCCGTTGCCGGTGGCGCCGCCGCGCATCCCCGTGAAGGTCGTGCCGGTGCGCAGCCCCGCGTCGGTGCAGAGCAGGTTGCTCGCCTCCACCCACAGCTTGTCGCCGTGCAGCCGCACGAGGTTGATCTCGGAGGCCCGGTCGGCGAACCAGCAGGTCCCCTGGCCCCTGACCTCCATCACCTCCATCTGCTCCCCCGTCAGCCGACGGGTGACCATGCCGCGCAGGCCCTCACCGCCGCCGCTCATCTTCTTGAACGCCATCTGCCCGTCGTAGGCGACCATCGAGCCGTTCTTCGCCTTGACGGCGTCGCCGGTCATCGTCACGGCGAGCACCTTGCTGCCTTGGAGTCGGAACGTAGCCACGGCCCGAAGGTAGCGGGGACCCGGATAAAGAGACAGCAAAGTCGCCGTGCACAATGGATCCGCCCACCCTTGTGCATCCGTTCACAAGATCGCGCCCGGCAGCTGTTCATCGGCTCGAACGAAGGTGACCCTCCGTGGACCTCAAGACCGCTTCCTCCCTCCACCGCCTCCGGCTCGTCTCCGCCCCCGAGGCCGTGTCGTTCCTGCTCCTGCTGGTCTGCTCGGTGCTCAAGCGGACCACGGACTTCAACGCGGTCCCGGTCATGGGCGCGGTCCACGGCCTGCTCTTCGTCCTCTACGTGCTCTTCTGGCTCGACGCCTGGAACCGCACCAGGTGGAGCCTCGGCACCGCCGCCGTCTACTTCCTCCTCTCCGTCGTGCCCTTCGGCGGCTTCTACGCCGACCGCCGGCTGAAGCGCGAGGCCGAGGCCGCCGTCATCGCCTCCCGCGCCCGCGCCGAGGCCGCCGAGGGCAAGGTGAACGCGTGATCGTCGCCTTCTCCGTCACCCCGCTCGGCGTCGGCGAGGAGGTCGGCGCCTACGTCGCCGACGCCGTCCGCGTCGTCCGGGAGTCCGGGCTCCCGAACCGCACCGACGCCATGTTCACGTCCATCGAGGGGGACTGGGACGAGGTCATGGACGTGGTGAAGCGGGCCGTCGCCGCCGTCGAGGCGCGCGCCCCGCGCGTCTCCGTCGTCCTCAAGGCCGACATCCGGCCCGGCGTCACCGACGGCCTCACCGCCAAGGTCGAGACGGTCGAGCGCCACCTCGGCGGCTGAGCCGCCCGCCCCCCCCGAGCCCCTGGCCGCCCGGCCAGGGGCTTCGCGCTGCCCGCCGGGACTTTGAGCGGGTGTTCGACATCGGTTACCGTCCTCCTTGAGCGATCGCTCAAGACGGGAAAGTGGCCGTGGGACGCCACCGGGCATCCCCGTTCCCGGCCGCCGCCGGCCCGGTGTCTCCGCGGGGGAGCGCCACCGGGCCCGCGGCACGCCGCGGGGGTCAGGAGGGCGGGCATGGCGCGGGACGCCAAGGGGCGGGAGACCCGCGAGAAGCTGCTCGACGGGGCGCTGCGGGCGCTCGTCGACCACGGCATCGCCGGGGCCTCCGCGCGGACCGTCGCGGCCGCCGCCGGGGTCAACCAGGCGCTCGTCTTCTACCACTTCGGCTCCGTCGACGACCTGCTCGCCGCCGCCTGCCGACGGGGCGCCGAGCAGCGGGTGGCCCGCCACCGCGACCGGCTCCGGGCCGTCACCAGCCTCACCGACCTGCTCGCCTTCGGACGGGCCATGCACGCGGAGGAGCGCGAGGCCGGACACGTCGCCGTCCTCGCCCAGCTGCTCGCCGGCGCCCAGACCCACCCCCGGCTCGCCCCGGCCACCGCCGCCGGGCTCGACCTGTGGGCGGAGGAGATCGAGGCCGTGCTGCGGCGCGTCCTCGCCGGCGGCCCGCTGGACGGGGTCACCGACCCGGCCGGCCTCGCCCGCGCCGTCGCCGCCTCCTTCATCGGCCTCGAACTCTACGAGGGCGTCGACCCGGACGGCGCCGACACCGCGCTCGCCGCCCTGGAGCAGCTCGGCGCGCTGCTCGCCGCGGTGGAGGAGCTGAACCCGGTGGCGCGGAAGGCGGTCGCGTACACGCTGCGTCGATCGGGTGGACGCGCACGGTAGAACGCCCTCACTCGGAGCACTCCAGTCGACACGCCGGGGCATCTCCCCTTTTGTGGGGATATCGACCCGTTCGACGACAGCTGGAGGCACCGTGCGGCCGGGAGGCTACGACTACGACACCTACAGCCGACTCGCCGGTCCCCTCACGGAACCGGACACGGCGGAGTACCAGGTGCGGTACACGAGTCTGCTCTCGAAGGAGCCGCGCCGAATACGCGCCGTCCTCCTCATGGCGCTCGCCCCGCTGCTCTCCGCGGTGCTCCTCGCCTACCTGGTCTGGCCCACCCACTGGACCGTCCGCGAGGGCGACGACACCTGGCGGGTGCCGTACGACACGGTGATGCTCGTGTCGATCGGGCTCATCTGCTTCTTCATGCTGGTGAACGTCACCTCCATCGCCCACGCCACCATGGTCGCCCGCGACCCCGTCCCGGTGTACCCGGAGAAGGGCACCCGGGCCGCCTTCCTCACCACCTACGTGCCCGGCAAGGAACCCCTCGCCATGGTGCGGGCCACCCTGGAGGCCGCCGTCCGCATCCGCCACGACGGCACCCTGCACGTGTGGCTCCTCGACGAGGGCGACAGCGACGAGGCCAAGGCCCTCTGCGCCGAACTCGGCGTCCGCCACTTCACCCGCGCCGGCGTCCCCGAGTGGAACCGCGCGAAGGGCGCCCACAAGGCGAAGACCAAGCACGGCAACTACAACGCCTGGCTCGCCATGCACGGCGACGCCTACGACTTCTTCGCCTCGGTCGACACCGACCACGTCCCGCACCCGGCCTTCCTGGAGCGGATGCTCGGCTACTTCCGCGACCCCGACGTCGCCTTCGTCGTCGGCCCCCAGGTCTACGGCAACTACACCGGCGCCGTCACCAAGTCCGCCGAGTCCCAGCAGTTCCTCTTCCACGCCCTCATCCAGCGCGCCGGGAACCGCTACCGCGCCCCCATGTTCGTCGGCACCAACAACGTCGTCCGGATCTCCGCCCTCAAGCAGGTCGGCGGCCTGTACGACTCCATCACCGAGGACATGGCCACCGGCTTCGAGCTGCACCGCCACAAGAACCCGGCCACCGGCCGGCGCTGGCGCTCCGTCTACACCCCCGACGTCCTCGCCGTCGGCGAGGGCCCGGCCTCCTGGACCGACTTCTTCACCCAGCAGCTCCGCTGGTCCCGGGGGACGTACGAGACGATCCTCAAGCAGTACTGGAAGGCGCCGTTCAGCATGCCGCCCGGCCGCCTCCTCAACTACACGCTCATGCTCGTCTACTACCCCATGACGGCCGTGAACTGGCTGCTCGGCATCCTCAGCTGCGTCCTCTACCTGTGGCTCGGCGCCTCCGGCACCCAGGTCTCCTCCCAGGTCTGGCTCATGATCTACAGCGACGCCGTCGCCCTCCAGATCGGCCTCTACCTCTGGAACCGCCGCCACAACGTCTCCCCGCACGAACCCGAGGGCTCCGGCGGCCTCGCCGGCATGGTGATGTCCGCGCTCTCCGCGCCCATCTACCTGAAGTCCCTCGGCTCCGCGCTGCTGCGCACCCGGGGCCGCTTCGTCGTCACCCCCAAGGGCGGCTCCGCCAGCCCCGACCGCGTCCTCACCTTCCGCATCCACCTCTACTGGGCGGTCGTCCTCGTCGCCTCCCTCGCCGCCTCGGTCCACTACGACCACACCCACGCGGCCATGCGCACCTGGGCGGTCCTCGCCCTCGTCATCACCCTCGCCCCCCTCACCGTGTGGGCCTGGACCCTGCTGCGCGACCGGCGCGCCCGGACGCAGCGCGAACGGGCCCGCGCCCGGACCCGCGACCGCCGCCTCGCCGTCGCCCGCACGGCGATCGAGCTGCGCACCGTACCGCCGCTGCCGCAGTTCCCGCCCCTGCCCCCGCACCCGCCCGCGACCCCCGCGCCCACGACGACCGGAGGGAACTGATCCATGGCCTACCGGCCGTCCAAGAAGTTCAAGAAGACCCTGCTCGGCAGCGGCGCCGTCCTCGTCCTCGCGGCCCTCAACGCCCCCGCGGCGGTCTCCTTCGCCTCGGAGAAGTACCACGCCTACAAGATCGCCCAGCCCGGGTACAAGAAGAAGTACGGCTCCTGGGGCGGCGTCTCCGTCCCCGACGGGGCCCGCATCAACGCCATCCACGCGGCCCTCCTGCACACCGGCAAGGTCCTGCTCATCGCCGGCTCCGGCAACGACCAGAAGAACTTCGACGCCGGGACCTTCGACACCGTCCTGTGGGACCCGGTGAAGAACACCTTCAAGAAGATCCCCACCCCCGAGGACTTCTTCTGCGCCGGCCACAGCCAGCTGCCCGACGGGCGGCTCCTGGTGGCCGGCGGCACCGCCCGCTACGAGGTCCTCGACGGCGGGGTGACGAAGGCCGGCGGCGGCATGCGGGTGAAGAACGAGAGCCCCGACAAGGCCGTCACCCTCAAGAAGGGCACCCGCTTCCGCTCCCCGTCCGGGGTCGAGTACGTCACCACCACCGACGTCACCGTCCCCAAGGCGAAGCGCGAGTTCGAGATCTCGTACTTCAAGAGCGGCCAGATGAAGCCGTGGAAGACCAAGGTGACCGCGGCCGAGGCCCGGGTCTTCGTCGAGGCCGTCGAGGAGGGGCCGCAGGGCCTCACCACCGAGGCCGCCCAGTACGAGGTCGTCGGCCTCAAGGGCGAGCAGGCGGACGACGTGTACGGCCTCGCGCAGAAGCTCACCACCGAGAAGCAGGACTTCCAGGGCATCAAGGCCGCCTACGAGTTCGACCCCAAGGCGGAGAAGTACATCCCGGTCGCCCCCATGAAGGACGCCCGCTGGTACCCCACCCTCGTCGGCCTCCAGGACGGCAGGGTCCTCGCCGTCTCCGGGCTCAACGACGTCGGCGACGTCGTCCCCGGCGACAACGAGATCTACGACCCGAAGACCAAGAAGTGGACCAAGGGCCCCTTCCGCTACTTCCCCACCTACCCCTCGCTCTTCCTCACCAAGGGCGGCAAGCTCCTCTACACCGGCTCCAACGCCGGCTACGGCCCCGCCGAGAAGGGCCGGGCACCGGGCCTGTGGGACCTGAAGACCAACAAGTTCACCCCCCTGACCGGCCTCACCGACCCCGACCAGCTGGAGACCTCCGCCTCCCTGATCCTGCCCCCGGCACAGGCGCAGAAGGTGATGGTCCTCGGCGGCGGCGGGGTCGGCGAGTCCGCCAAGTCCACCGCCCGCACCTCCATCGTCGACCTGAACACCGACAGCCCGGCCTTCCGGGACGGCCCCGCCCTCCCGCAGGGCACCCGCTACCTCAACAGCGTCCTGCTCCCCGACGACACCGTCTTCACCACCGGCGGCTCGCGCGACTACCGCGGCCGCAGCGGCAGCGACATCCTGAAGGCGCAGTTCTACGACCCCGCCACCAACGCCTTCGCCGCCGCGGCCGACCCCACCGTCGGCCGCAACTACCACTCGGAGGCGCTGCTGCTGCCCGACGGACGGGTCGCCACCTTCGGCTCCGACCCGCTCTTCGACGACAAGGACAACACCAAGCTCGGCACCTTCGAGCAGCGCATCGAGGTCTTCACCCCGCCCTACCTGCACAAGGCCGGCGCCGACCGGCCGGCGCTCGGCGAGGGCCCCCGGGAGCTCGACCGCAACGGCCGCGCCACCTTCAGGACCAAGGACGCCGGCCGGATCGCCAAGGCCCGCCTGATGCGGCCCAGCGCCGTCACCCACACCACCGACGTCGAACAGCGCTCGGTGGCACTGGAACTGACCCGCGGCAAGGACGGCCTCACGGTCACCGTGGACGCCCCCGAGGACCGCACCCTCGTCCCGCCCGGCTGGTACATGCTCTTCGTCACCGACGAGGCCGGCATCCCCTCCGAGGCGAAGTGGATCCAGGTCCCGGGGGAGTGAGGCCGACGGAGGCGAGGAGCGCCGGGGTCAGGAACCGGCGCGGCGGGCCAGGCCGAGCGCGTACTCGGGCCACCAGGTCCCCGCGGCGGGGCCGCCCCGGCACTGCCCGTCCGAATCCCCCGGACGCTTGATCCACAGATACGCGTCCACCAGCGCGTCCCCGGTCCGGTCCGTCGGCGGCACGCCGAGCGACCGGCCCGGGGGATTGCACCAGGCCTCCGCCCGGTCCCCCGGGAGGGGGCCGGCGCCGTTCCGGCTCGTGTCCACGGTGAAGTGCATCCCCCCGAGCAGCCCCGACAGGGTCGCCCCGAAGTCCCGCACCACCGACGTCTCCTGGAAGTTCGACACGTTCAGCGAGAAGCCGTCCGCGCGGGCGATCCCGGCCCGCCGCAGCGGCTCCACCAGCTTCCCCGGGTCGTCGATCCACGCCGGGTTCCCCGCGTCCAGGTAGACCCGGGTGCCCGGCTGCCGCTTCAGCCGCTCGATCGCCTCCGAGAGCAGCGCCGACCGCTCCTCGTGGTACTGCCCCGGCGTGCAGCCGTCCACCATGTGCGGCACCGCGTCCGGCTCCAGGACCACCACCGCGGAGGCGTCCCCGATCGCCGAGGCGAAGGCGTCCACCCAGGCCCGGTACGTCTGCGCGTCCCGCGCCCCGCCCGCCGAGTACATCCCGCAGTCGCGGTGCGGGATGTTGTACGCCACGAAGACCGCCGTCCGGTCCTCGGCCTTCGCCCCGCGCACCGCCCGCCGGATCTCCGGCACCGGATCGTCCCCGGCCGGCCACTCCGCGACCGGCTGCTCGGCGATCCGCTTCAGCACCCGGGCGTCGTCGGCGCGGCCCTGCGCCTCGTACCGCCGCACCTGCTTCGCCGCGTCGCTCTCCGGATCCACCCAGAACGGCGAACCGCCGGTCGGCGCCGGCGCCTCGCCCCCCGTCGCGGCCGGCGGACCGACGGGGGAACGGGCGGGTTCGTCGGCGGAGCAGCCGCCGCCGGCCAGCAGCAGGACGGCGGCCAGGGCGACGGCGGTGACGGTGGCGGTGCGGCGGGACATCCGGCCCCCAGGGTCGGCAACGTGGGGAGTACGGGCGCGAGGTCCGTCAGGAGATCACCGGACGAACGGGGCTCATCGTGACATGGCGGTCACCCGGCGTCCGGCTGCGACACCGCGATCCCCAGCGGCGTCCGCTCGTACAGCACCTGGTGGCCGTACCGCCGCGAGGTCAGCAGCCCCGCGTCCCGCAACACCGCCAGGTGCGCCGACACCGACGACGGCGCCCGGCCGAGCCGGTGCGCGAGCGCCGTCGTCCCGGCCGGCTCGTCCAGCGCGCACAGCACGTCCGCCCGCACCGGCCCCAGCAGCCGCGCCAGCGCCTCCGGCGTGCGCTCGCGCGGCGGGCTCCACAGACCGCCGACACCGCGCACCGGATACACCACCGTCGGCTGCCAGGGCTCGTCGAAGCCGCTGATCACCTCCGGCCAGATGAACACCGACGGCATCAGCACCAGCCCTCGGCCGCCCAGCGCCCGCACGTGCTCGCCGCGATAGGAACCGACCTCCAGGACCGCCGCCCCCGGATCCCAGGAGAAGGACGGGTGCAACTCGCCGAGCAGCCGCTCCAGACCACCCTCCGCGAGCCGCCGCGAGTGGTACGCCACGTCCGCCTCCAGAAGCGCCCGCAGCCGGGGCCACTCGGGCGCGACCAGCGCCTCCCAGGCGGCCCGGAGCAGCTCCGCGAGCCGTACGACGGAGGCGGCGGGATCGGCGAGCAACCGCCGCCCCTCGGCGCTCCCGGCCGCCCCCGGCGTACAGGCGAGGGCCCGCGCGAGGTCCGGCCCGGCCAGCGCCGGATCGACCGCCCGCACGGCGGCCAGCTCCTCCTCGAAGGAGGCGGCGGGCCCCAGCGGCGGCGGATACAGGAAGTCCGGCGAGTGCCCCCGCTCCGGCATCAGCAGCTGGAGCGGCGCCAGGTCGAGCTCCCGCGCGGCCCCGGCGATCCGCCGCAGCCACGGCAGGTGGTACCCCTGCTGCCGGGGCCGCGCCAGCACCCGCACGGCCGACTGCGTCTCCCAGAGCGGCGACACGGCGAACCGGATCCGCAGCGGATCGGACTCCCCGAAGAGCAGGTGATACGGCACGGGCCCCGTCCGGACGCTCGAAGATTCGGCTGGACCCGAAAGTCTAGGCCCGCGGCCCCGCCCGCCCGCAGGGTGCGGTCATGACTCCGACGGACAGCCCGCCCCCCGTCCCGACGCCGACCACCGTGGTCGGCGCTCGGGCCGAGACCTCGACCGATGCCCAAACCCCGGCCCCGACCGAGGCCCTGGTCGGTGCCCGGCCCGAGACCCCGACCGGCACCCCGACCTCGACCGGCACCCCGGCCGGCGCTCGGGTGGGGGCCTCGACGGGCACCCCGGCCTCGACCGGCACCCCTGCCGGCGCTCGGGTCGGGGCCTCGACCGGCACCCCGACCGAGCCCGCGACCGGCGGCGGGACCGAGGACCACCGGGCCGAGGCCTCGAAGCACGCCCCCGCCACCACCGCTACCGGAGCCGTCCCCGCCGGACCGGCCCCCGCCGCCACCGGGCCCGCCCCCGCCGCCGGTTACCTCGACGTCTTCCGCGTGCGGGAGTTCCGGTGGGTGTTCGGGGCGCACCTGCTGTCGTTGCTCGGGCTCGTCGTCAGCGAGATCGCGCTCACCGTCCTCGTCTACGACCTCACCCGGTCCCCGCTGCTCTCCTCCCTCACCTTCGCCCTCGGCTTCCTCCCCTACCTCCTCGGCGGCACCCTCCTCGCCGGGCTCGCCGACCGGCACCCGCCCCGCCGGGTGCTCGTCGTCTGCGACCTGGTCTGCGCCGGGGCCGTTGCGCTCATGGTGGTGCCCGCCACCCCCGTCGCCGGACTGCTCGTCCTGCGCTGCGCCGTCGCCGCCGTCGCGCCCGTCTTCCAGGGCACCCGCATGGCGACGCTCGCCGACATCCTCGGCGACGGCGACCTCTTCGTCCTCGGCCGCTCGCTCCTGCGGATCGTCTCCCAGTCCGCCCTCCTCGCCGGCTTCGGCATCGGCGGCGTCCTCCTCACCGTCGTCCCCGCCCGCGGCGCCATCGCGCTCACCGCCGCGACCTTCCTCCTCTCCGCCCTGCTGCTGCGCCTCGGCACCGCCCGCCGCCCGGCCCGCGCCGCCGAAGGGCGGGAGGGGCCCGGCGCCACCTGGTCCCTGCTGCGCGACCGCCGGATCCGCCGGCTGATGCTGCTCTTCTGGCTGCCGCCGTTCTTCGTCGTCGTCCCCGAGGCGCTCGCCGCCCCCTACGCCGACGGGCTCGGCGTCTCCACCGCCGCCCTCGGCCTCCTCATGTGCGCCCTGCCGGTCGGCACCATCGCCGGCGAACTCCTCGCCGGCGCCCTCCTGAGCCCCGCCACCCGCGTCCGGCTCGTCGCCCCCCTCCTCCTCGCCGGCTTCCTCCCCTTCCTCCTGTACGCGCTCCGTCCCGGCACCGCGCTCGCCGCGCTCGCGCTCGTGGCGGCCGGCGCCGCCGGCGCGTACACCCTGGGCCTCGACGCCCGGTTCGTCGCGGCCGTCCCCGAGGAGCGGCGGGGGAGGGCGATGACCCTGATGACGGCGGGCATGATGACCGTGCAGGGCGTCGGCATGGCCGGCGCGGGCCTGGTCGCCGAGTTCGTCCCCGTCCATCTGGTGGTCGCCGGCGCGGGCCTGCTCGCCCTCCTGACCCTCGGTGTCCTGCTCGCGACCGAAGGACGAGACGGGGCTGACCGTCATGTGACCAATCGGTAAGGTCGACGCGTGCCGAAGCCGCTGAGTCTCCCGTTCGACCCCATCGCCCGCGCCGACGAGCTCTGGCAGAAGCGCTGGGGTCCGGTCCCCTCGATGGCCGCGATCACCTCGATCATGCGCGCCCACCAGATCCTCCTGGGCGAGGTCGACGCCGTCGTCAAGCCGTACGGGCTGACCTTCGCCCGCTACGAGGCACTGGTGCTGCTCACCTTCTCCAAGGAGGGCGAGCTGACCATGTCGAAGATCGGCGAGCGGCTGATGGTCCACCCCACGTCCGTGACGAACACGGTGGACCGCCTGGTCAGGTCGGGCCTGGTGGCCAAGCGCCCCAACCCCAACGACGGGCGCGGCACCCTCGCCTCCATCACGGAGAAGGGCCGCGAGGTGGTCGAGGCGGCCACCCGCGACCTGATGGAGATGGAGTTCGGCCTGGGCGCGTACGACGCCGAGGAGTGCGCCGAGATCTTCGCGATGCTCCGCCCGCTGCGCGTCGCCGCGGGCGACTTCGACGAGGGCTGACCCCGGCCCCGGCCGGGGCGGACCCCCGCGAAGATCGCCCCGGAACGGGCGGTTACGCTCGACGGCATGAAATCCAGCGTGCTGACCCGCTACCGCGTCATGGCGTACGTGACCGCCGTCATGCTGCTCGTGCTGTGCACCTGCATGGTCTTCAAGTACGGCTTCGACATGGGCGAGGACGTGACCTTCGCGGTCTCCCAGGCCCACGGCGTCCTCTACATCATCTACCTGCTCTTCGCCTTCGACCTGGGCTCCAAGGCCCGCTGGTCGTTCGGCAGGATCGTGTGGGTGCTGCTCTCCGGCACGATCCCCTTCGCCGCCTTCTTCGTCGAGCGCAAGGTCGTCGCCGACGTGAAGCCGCTGGTCAGCGGCGCGCAGCCGGTTCCGGCCAAGGCCTGACCCCCGCCCCCGTACAACTGTGCGGGGGTTTCTCATCGACATTTACTAGGACGTCCTAGTAAATTCGAAGGCATGGACGCTGACGCCATCGAGGAAGGCCGCCGTCGCTGGCAGGCCCGTTACGACAAGGCCCGCAAGCGCGACGCGGACTTCACCACGCTCTCCGGGGACCCGGTCGAGCCGGTCTACGGGCCCCGGCCCGGAGACACGTACGAGGGGTTCGAGCGCATCGGCTGGCCCGGCGAGTACCCCTTCACCCGGGGACTCCACCCCACCGGCTACCGGGGCCGCACCTGGACCATCCGCCAGTTCGCCGGCTTCGGCAACGCCGAGCAGACCAACGAGCGGTACAAGATGATCCTCGCCGCCGGCGGCGGCGGGCTCTCGGTCGCCTTCGACATGCCCACCCTCATGGGCCGCGACTCCGACGACCCCCGCTCCCTCGGCGAGGTCGGCCACTGCGGCGTCGCCATCGACTCCGCCGCCGACATGGAGGTCCTCTTCAAGGACATCCCGCTCGGCGACGTCACCACGTCGATGACGATCTCCGGCCCCGCCGTCCCCGTCTTCTGCATGTACCTGGTCGCCGCCGAGCGCCAGGGCGTCGACCCGGCCGTGCTCAACGGCACGCTCCAGACCGACATCTTCAAGGAGTACATCGCGCAGAAGGAGTGGCTCTTCCCGCCCGAGCCGCACCTGCGCCTCATCGGCGACCTGATGGAGCACTGCGCGCAGGGCATCCCCGCGTACAAGCCGCTCTCCGTCTCCGGCTACCACATCCGCGAGGCCGGGGCGACGGCCGCGCAGGAGCTGGCGTACACCCTCGCCGACGGCTTCGGCTACGTCGAGCTCGGTCTCTCCCGCGGCCTCGACGTGGACGTCTTCGCCCCCGGCCTCTCCTTCTTCTTCGACGCCCACCTCGACTTCTTCGAGGAGATCGCCAAGTTCCGCGCCGCCCGCCGGATCTGGGCCCGCTGGATGAAGGAGGTGTACGGCGCCAAGACCGACAAGGCGCAGTGGCTCCGCTTCCACACCCAGACCGCCGGCGTCTCCCTCACCGCCCAGCAGCCGTACAACAACGTCGTGCGCACCGCGGTCGAGGCCCTCTCCGCCGTCCTCGGCGGCACCAACTCCCTCCACACCAACGCCCTCGACGAGACCCTCGCGCTCCCCAGCGAGCAGGCCGCCGAGATCGCGCTGCGCACCCAGCAGGTGCTGATGGAGGAGACCGGCGTCGCCAACGTCGCGGACCCGCTCGGCGGTTCCTGGTACGTCGAGCAGCTCACCGACCGCATCGAGGCCGACGCCGAGAAGATCTTCGACCAGATCAAGGAGCGCGGTCTGCGCGCCCACCCGGACGGGCAGCACCCGATCGGCCCGATCACCTCCGGCATCCTGCGCGGCATCGAGGACGGCTGGTTCACCGGCGAGATCGCCGAGTCCGCCTTCCGCTACCAGCAGGCCCTGGAGAAGGGCGAGAAGCGCGTGGTCGGCGTCAACGTCCACCACGGCTCGGTCACCGGCGACCTGGAGATCCTGCGGGTCAGCCACGAGGTCGAGTGGGAGCAGGTCCGGGTTCTCGGCGAGCGGAAGGGCCGGCGCGACGAGGCGAAGGTCCGCGCCTCCCTCGACGCCATGCTGGCGGCGGCCCGGGACGGCTCCAACATGATCCCGCCGATGCTCGACGCGGTCCGCGCCGAGGCCACCCTCGGCGAGATCTGCGACGTCCTCCGCGAGGAGTGGGGCGTGTACGTGGAGCCCGCCGGCTTCTGAGCCGCCGCGACGACAGCACGGAAGGGCCGGTACCCGTACCGGCCCTTCCGTGCTGCCGCTTCCGTTACTTCGCCGCCGTGCCCAGCACCTTCACGGGGGTGATCCGGATGACCACCCGGACCCGCTCCGGCGGCAGTTCCCGGTACTCCCGGCCGGCGCCCTCGCCCTCGTACGACTCCGCCAGCGCGACCGCCAGCTCCCGTCCCTCGTCCTCGGCGACCGTGGCCGTGCCGCGTATCTCCGCATAGACCAGCGGGTCACGACGGTCGTGGACGGTCAGGGAGACCCGGGCGTCCGCCCGCACGTTCTTCACCTTCCGGCGGCCGTCCTGGCTGGAGATCAGCAGGTCGTCGCCGTCCCGGCCCACCCAGACCACCGAGGTCTGCGGGGAGCCGTCGGGCTGGACGGTGGCCAGCACCGCGGGGTTCACGTCGTCGAGCAGGGCACGGACCCGGTCCGGGAGTCGTGTCGTCATCCCGGCACGCTAGGGCCTGTCGTCAAACTCCCGCCTGCCCCACGACGCCCTGCACGCGCTCTCGCCGCACCGGGCACAAGGCCGAGTACGTCCCGTACGAGGCCTCGCGCCCGGCACGCCGAGAGCACGCACCTGACGCCGCGGGGCCGCCCTCCGGGCGACGGCGGGAGTTCGACGACAGGCCCTAACCCAGCACCGCCACCGCGCCCAGGCCCCCCACGAGCAGCGCGGAGAGCCGGGCCACCCACTGGCCGTCCACCGGCTCGGCGCTCACCAGGGCACGGTGCACCACGGCGCCGGCGACCACGTCGAAGATCAGGTCGTCGATGGCGTCCACGGTCGCCGGATCCCGCTCCGCGGGCAGTTCGCCGCGCTCCTGGGCGCGCCGCCGTCCGTCGAGCACCAGCCGCTTCTGCCGCTCCACGATCGAGGCGCGGATCCGCTCGCGCAGCGGCGCGTCCCGGGTCGACTCGGCGACCACGGCCATCAGCGCGGTCTTGGTCTCGGGGCGCTCCAGGAGCGCCGCGAACTGGTGGACGACATGGGCGATGTCGGCCGGCAGGGAACCCAGGTCCGGCAGTTCGAGTTCATCGAAGAGGACGGCGACGGCGTCGACGACGAGTTCGCTCTTGTTGGCCCAGCGGCGGTACAGCGTGGTCTTGGCGACCCCGGCGCGGACGGCGACGTCGCCCATCGTGAGCTTGGACCAGCCCAGCTCCACCAGGGCCGCGCGGGTCGCCTCCAGGATGGCCTCGTCGGCCTCGGTGGAGCGGGGGCGGCCGGTACGGGTGCTGCGGGGGGTGGTGCGGCTACACATGAACGACGACCATACCCGCCGGTAGGTTCGGCGCCAGAGGCCCGCGATGTGAGGCAGTTCACGGAGTCCGGGCCCCCTCCGCCCCGGCCCCGGCCATTACGCTACGACCCGTAGCGAAAGGCTTTGAGCGGCCTGAGCGACAACCATGCAGGACGCCGGGTGGGGACCCGGCGAGCGGAAGCGCCCTCGGCGGAGGGCGCTGTTCAGCCACGGCTTACCGGATCCGCGCGCGGAAGGGGGAGGATGTACTCATGCAGCCCCGAAACATGTCCATGAGCGGCGTCGTCGACCTCGCCGCGGTGAAGGCGGCCGGAGAGGCCAAGGCGAAGGCGGAGCAGGCGCGCGCCGAGGCGGCGCGCCACGGCGGGCCCGCCGCGGTGCCGCCCTCCGCCCTCGTGATCGACGTCGACGAGGCGGGCTTCGAGCGCGATGTGCTCCAGCGTTCCGCCGAGGTCCCGGTCGTCCTCGACTTCTGGGCCGAGTGGTGCGAGCCCTGCAAGCAGCTCGGCCCCCTCCTGGAGCGGCTGGCCGTGGAGTACGCCGGCCGCTTCCTCCTCGCGAAGATCGACGTCGACGCCAACCAGATGCTGATGCAGCAGTTCGGCATCCAGGGAATTCCGGCCGTTTTCGCGGTCGTCGCCGGCCAGGCGCTGCCCCTGTTCCAGGGTGCGGTGCCGGAGGGTCAGATCCGCGAGACCCTCGACCAGCTGATCCAGATCGGCGAGGAGCGGTTCGGCCTCACCGGCCTGGCCGTGGACGCCGGCGCCGAGGGCGCCGCGCCCGCCGCCCGTCAGGTCGCCGGCCCGTACGACGCCCTCCTGGAGGCGGCCGCGTCCGCGCTGGACGCGGGCGACCTCGCCGGTGCGGTGCAGGCGTACAAGAACGTCCTCGCCGACGACCCGGAGCACCCCGAGGCGAAGCTGGGCCTCGCCCAGGCGGAACTGCTCGGCCGGGTGCAGGGCATGGACCCGCAGGCGGTCCGGAAGAACGCGGCGGACAACCCGGCGGACGTCGCCGCGCAGATCGCCGCCGCCGACCTGGACCTGGTGGGCGGTCACGTCCAGGACGCCTTCGGGCGGCTCGTGGAGACCGTGCGCCGCACCTTCGGCGACGACCGGGACGCGGCGCGGCTGCGGCTCCTTGAACTCTTCGAGGTGATCGGCCCGGAGGACCCGCGGGTGATCGCCGCCCGCCAGTCGCTGGCGCGGGTGCTGTTCTGACCCCTGAATTCCCGCCCCGCGACTAAGCGCCTGCTCAGAGCGGGGAAAGGCGCCGGATCGTCTGATGATTTGGCGACACGGTGACAAGTGGCGGCCGCGCTTTACCAAATCTTGATAAACGCGGCCGCTGTTACTTGCAGTAAATCGAACTCGTGGTTCTGTCCGGGTTCGCCTTCTCATAAGTGGATTTTCCGCACCACGCACCCCCACCCTGCGTACCCGGGTGGCAGCAACACGCCATGGCGCGGTCACGCATCCGTTACTAGCGAGTAATGAACCCCTTGTGCGGGCGCCGGGAATGGACCACGATCGGCCACGCTCGGTCCGAACCGCACGCCCCGGCAACCGCCAGGACGCGCGGCGAGGGTCCCCACCGGGCGGACCGGCGGCCCACGCGGCCGGTCATCGGACAGGGGGGTTCCTGCTCCCACCGGGCAGGACCTGTCCACCGGGCCGTGCGCACGCGCGGCACATGGTTGTCGCTCGGGGGTGATCGCCGGTGATTCGGACGCGCGTCGCGCCTCCTGACGCCTCGGCGCTCTCCTTCCCGAGGACGTAGCTCTTCTCCCATCCCAGGCCGGGCCCCGGGCCCTCCTGGAGATGTACGTCCGAGAAGGAGGATTCTCATGAAGTCCCAGGTTCGTGGCGGGACCAGATGGAAGCGTTTCGCCGTCGTCATGGTCCCGAGCCTGGCGGCCACGGCCGCGATCGGTGTCGGCCTGGCCCAGGGCGCGCTCGCCGCGTCCTTCGCGATCTCCGGCCAGGAGTTCAAGGTCACGACGGACCGCCTCAAGGGTGACGGATTCGTCCAGTACGGCAGCGTGGCCGAGGGCCACACCCTGGAAGGCAAGCCGTTCGGCGCCCCGGTCGCCGTGTCCGGCTTCGACCACGCCGAGATCACCAACATGTGCCAGTCGGTGGTCACCCCGAAGATCCCGTTCATCGGTGACGTGACGCTCCGGCTGACGGCGGGCACCGAGAAGAACAAGCCGGTCGTGGCCGAGGGCATCTACCTCGATGTCTCCTCACTGAAGGCCGACGCCGAGTTCGAGCAGATCGACATCGGCATCGCGGCGGGCGTGGCCGGCAAGGCCGCCGACGGCAAGACGGACCTGCCGGGCCGCCCGGGCATCCAGGCCGGGACCAAGGCCAACCCGCACGGCTTCGCGCAGCGTGCCAAGACCGCCACCCTCACCGGCGTCGAGCAGAAGGCGTGGGCGACCACGGCCGCGACGTTCAAGCTCCCCAACCTGAACCTGTCCCTGCACCGGGGCACGGACAAGGAGTGCTTCACGGGCTGACCCGGTCGGCCGGGGTGCGGGCCGTCGAGGCGGTCCGCACCCGCACCGGGGCATGCCCCCGGCCTCTTCACCTTTCTCAGCAACACCGCTTCCAGGGAGCTGTTTCCATGAGCGCCGAGACCCTTGCCTCCCGCGAAGTCCCCAAGAAGGAGAACCGGTTCAAGGTCTGGCGGCAGACCCGGCCCTTCTGGGCGGGACTTTTCACCATGCTCGGTGGTGTGCCGATCGCCTACCTTCCGTACGGGGACGTGAGGCTTGGCAACATCACCCTCGCCATGGCGACGACCGCGGGCGCGGGCGCGCTGATCATTGGTGTCCTCCTCGTCACCCTCGGCCTGACGATGTGGTTCCAGCCCGTCGTCCGGGTCTTCGCGGGTGTCGCGGCGATCGTCCTGGCCCTGGTGTCCATTCCGGTGTCGAATTTCGGCGGATTCGTCGTCGGGTTCCTCTTCGCCCTCATCGGCGGCGCCCTGTCGGCGTCCTGGGCGCCCGCGCCCGAGCCGGAGGAGACGGACGAGCCGGCGGGGGCGGAGTACGACGGTGGGCCGGCGCGCGAGGACGGGACCATCATGACGGCCGGCGTCCCGGACCAGCGCGGGGCGACCGAGACCAGCATCGACGCCAACGGCGGGAGGAACAGTGCGGGGTGACGACACCCAGCCGACTGTCGCGAGGAGCGGACCGCGCCACGCGGCCCCTCGCAAGACGCTGCTGAACAGGATCCAGGGCCCCGCGGGCAAGGCGATGGCGCTCGCCGCCATGCCCACCGCGGTGCTCATGGGCATGGGCCTCGCGCCCAGCCCCGCGCTGGCCGACGAGAAGGACATCCCCTTCGCGCCCGGCCCCTGTGTGAGCCGCTCCGACGAGCCGGTGGCGGAGGAGACGACGGCCACGCCCACGGCGAAGGCCACCGAGACCGCGAAGCCGGAGCCGACGGCGACGGCCACCGCCACGGCCACCCGGTCGGCGGAGCCGACCGGGCAGCCGACGGCGACCCCGTCCGCGACCGCCACGCCCACCGCGACGGCGAGCCCGTCCGCCACCGCGGCGGCCCAGGGCGGCGCCCAGGCGGTGGCCGCCGATGCGGCGACGACCGCCACGGCCGCGCCCACCCCCACGCAGTCGGTCAACCCGCTCGACCCGCTGGGCGTCGGCGACGCCCTGAAGGACCTCTTCGGCGGGCTCGCCCCGAAGGAGCCGACGGCGACCCCGACGGCCACCGCGACGCCGACCGCCTCCGCGACGACGGCCGCCCCGCAGCTCGGGACCACGCCGGACGGGACGCAGACCGCGAGCGGCACCGCGGCCACGACGGCGGCGGACCCGAAGGCGGCGGACCCGAAGGCTGCCGACACCAACCCCGTCGACCCGAAGGCGGACACGACCAAGGCCGCCATCAAGGATGCCGCGGAGAAGGCCGGCGTGGAGGTCCGGGAGCTTCCCGAGAGCGCGCAGGGCCTGGAGGCCAAGCCGGACACCGACATACCCGACGGGGCCAAGCCCCGCTTCCCGTGCCCCGAGCGCGACGACGCGGCCCTCGCCGCCGCCGAGCTGGAGCCCGGCATCCCGCTGCTGCCGGACGAGCCGTGGCGCCTGGAGTCCTCGCGGCTCACGCTCAGCGGCCTGAAGTACCACGGCATCGTCGAGGTGAAGACGTACGGCGGCAAGGTCAAGAAGGTCCTGAAGTTCACGGCGACCTACATCGGGATCAAGGACCTGCACCAGATCACGGAGCACTCCGAGGGCCGCGAGGCCCACGTCCGCTCCCAGCGCGGCTCGACGTCGACCATCACGGACGGCACGGTGACGATGTACACGGAGGAGCTGAAGGGCAACCTCCTCGGCATCATCCCGATCACCTTCGGCCCCGAGTCTCCGCCCCCGGTGGACCTCCCGGCGGTCTTCTTCACCAACGTCAAGCTCAAGCAGGCCGGCCAGTTCGGCGGAACCCTCAGGGTCAAGGACCTCCGCAACACCATCGAGCCGGTCTGACCCCCCCGTACCACTCCGGGAGCCGCGCAACGGCTGCGGGCCGCATCCATCTTGGTGGGTCGAGGCCCGCAGCGTTGTTCACGAAAGGCTTGAAAACCCATTCAGATAATCAAACTTAAGTTCTATTTTGGACTTGCCGAGGCCGACCACCCGGTGCCAGGGCGCTGGGGGGCGGCCGTCGTGCAGTGATCCTCTTGTGTCCCGGGCAGGCAACCCCTGTGAGGACCCAAAAACTTTCATGATTCGTCAGACCGACCGTCCGTTCCGCAGAACGGCGGTCTACGTGACGGTGGCCCTGAGCGGGCTGCTCGCCGCCCTGTTCGTGGCCGCGAGACCGTCACTTCCCTGGGCGGCCGACCGCACGGACGCGATCGCCACCGCGCAGGTCCAGGCCGCTCCCGGTCCCGTGATGTTCCCCCTCTTCGCCCGCAAATCCGGCCGCCTCTACGACTACGAGCCCAAGGGCACGGGTGGCGTTCAGCCCATGGTCGACATGGGCGGCGGCTGGGCCGAGGCGGACGCCCTCGTTCAGTCCAACGTCTCCGAAGGCGGCAAGGGCAACGACGTCTACCACCGGAGCGACGGCACGCTCTACTACACCGCCGAACACGGCAACGACACCAAGGTCGTAGGCGGGGGCTGGCAGATCTACGACGGGCTGATCTCCGTGGGCAACATGGGAGGTTCGGTCGAACCGGACCTCGTCGCCCGGCACACCGACGGCACGCTCTGGCTCTACGCGGCCCGGCCGGACGGCTCCCTCCAGGCCCGCATGCGGATCGGCAGCGGAGGCTGGAACACGATGACCGCGCTGGCCGGCCGCGGTGACTACACGGGCGACGGCAAGACCGACCTCCTCGCCCGCCACTCGGACGGCACGCTCTACCTCTACCCCGGCACCGGCAACTACGTGGAGGACGGCGTCCTCGGTGCGCGCATCACCGTCGGCAGCGGCTGGAACATGCACAAGCTCATCGTCTCCACCGGAGACAACACCGGCGACGGCAGGACCGACCTGATCGCCGCGGACACGACCGGCCTCCTCTGGCTCTACAAGGGCACCGGCAACCCCAGCGTTCCCCTCGCCGCGCGCGTGCAGATCGGCACCGGCGGCTGGGCCGCCTTCGACCACCTCTTCTGACGGCGTCCCGCCCGCCCTCCCGCCACTTCCGTACGAGAACGGTTGATCCACCATGCGCAAGTACGCACCCCCGGGCGGCCGCCGCGTCCCCCGCAGATGGACGCGGTTGCTGAGCGCCACCGCCCTGACCACCGCTGTGGCGGTATCTCTCACGAGCAACCCACTTCCCCTGACGGCCGATGCCATGACGCCCGTCGCCGCCCTGGCCGACGCTCCGGGGAGCGGCACCTACGACCTCGATGCCGCCGCCAGGGTGCGCGCCGATCAGTGCCTCCTCAACCTGACGATCCGCCGGGGCGGCCAGGAGATGAAGGCTCTTTCCCGGAAGGGCCTGAACGGCTCCGAGGCCGAACTGCATGCCGCGGCGGTCACGGAAGGGTGGTGGAACGGCAACACCCCTCTCACCCTCGCCTGGGACAAGGACGACGCGTGGCGGCAGGCCAAGGGCCGTGAAACGTCCGCCAGGCACGACGTGTGGGAAGAGTCCCTCTCCATCCCTTCACAGACCACTCCGCCCGGCTACACGGTGACCGGGTTCGAATGGATCTCCAACGACGAGAACCCTTTCAACACGACTGGGCTGGAGGAAGGTCTCGGAGCGATGTACCTCCGCGACGAGTCCGACATCTACTACACGGACCAGACACCAGTCGCGAACGAGGAGTCGGTGGCGGCGGTCAACGCGATCGCCGCGGCCCGCTACTCCGAGGAACGGCCCGAGGACCGCCCGGCGCTTCACGCGCTGGAGTGGGACATGACCTTCATGCACCCGATGTATGCGGACGACGCCCGCCTCTTCCTCCAGCACGGCGGCTTCCCGACGACCGCGCCCGAACCGGGCACCATGGAGTTCCGCCTCGACGTCGAGGCGCTCAAGGCGCGGTTCGCCTCCTGCACGACGCACAACCCGCTGGACCCCTACAACGTGCTGGGCGCCGAGGTCGTCCAGGCCTCCGTCGAGTGGCAGAACGAGCTGGCCGGGCAGAGGGTCCAGCGAGACGTGATCATGGATGCCGAAGCGAAGGCCTCCGGGCACCTGCGCGTGGCCTCCCAGGCCATGGGCGAAGCGCTGGCCCAGTCCCTCATCGCGAACAGGCTCACCGACTGGGAGGCCTACTGGCTCCGGGTACCGACCTCGACCAGCTGGTATCCCGAGCCTGCCGACTTCGCGAAGGTCAGAACGAACATCATCCGCGCCCGGGAGCGGGCGCAGGGCCGGGTCTTCGTCGCCGGGCGCGCGGCGCTCGCCGCCCAGGACGAGGCGGAGCGGGCGGACAAGGCGAAGCTCGAGGCCTACGCCGTCGCCGACGCCGCCGGCCTGCCGCGCGGCCGCGGCCTCATGTACGGACAGCAGGCTGTCCAGGTGGCCAAGGCGTCCGCCGCCGCCGCGCAGGCGGCTTTCAAGGCGACCGAGACCGCCGCGCACGCCACTCGCGCGTCTGCGGCCGACAGCAAGACTCTGCGCGCCCTCGCCGAGACGCAGGCGCACGCCTCCAAGGCGGAATTCCGTCGCAAGGCCGCCGAGGAAGCCGAGGCGCAGGCCAAGGCCGCTGCCGAGGGAGCGGCGTACCAGGCCAAGCTCGCCGCGGACAACGCGGCCAAGGCGAAGGCGGCCCAGGACCGAGCTGCCGCGGCCGAGGCGGAGGCCAAGGTCGCGGCAGACGACGCGACGGCCAAGCGGAAGAAGGCCGAGGCCGAGCGCGACTATGCCAAGTCCCAGAAGGAACTGGCAGATACGGAGCGGGCCAAGGCCGGCGCCGCGAGGCAGAAGGCGCAAGCCGAACGCCAGGTCGCAGCGGACAAGCTGAGTGCCGCGCAGACCGCCGGTTCCACAGCCGCCACGAAGAAGGACGAGGCGCTTGCCGCTGAACGGAACGCGGTGACGGCCAGGGACAAGGCCATCATCGCGGAAGGCCGGCGTGACGCCCTGGAGGCCAAGGCCTACGCGCTGGAAGCCAGAGCGGAGGCGGACGAGGGCACCGATGCCGCCGCCGCGTCTCGGGCCGCGGCCACGGAGGCGCGCAATGCCGCCAACGAAGCGCGCACCGCTGCGGCGAACGCCCGTGCTGCCGCGGATTCGGCCACGACGGCCTCGGCCAACGCCAGGGCGGCCGCCACTCGTGCCGACGCCGCGGCCAAACGCGCACAGTCCGCCGCCGACGCCGCCAAGCGCGATGTCGCCGTCACGGAGGCCGCCGTGGCGAAGGCCACCGTTGCCGTGGCGGACGCCATCGACGCCGCCGACCAGGCGAAATGGAACGCCATCACGGCGAAGGCGCAGGCCGCCACGGCTCGGGACAAGGCGGCCCAGGCCAAGGCGCATGCGAACGTCGCCCGCCAGGAGGCGGCAGCCGCGGTCGCGGAGTCCGTCCGTGCAGCCGGCTTCGCCCATGCCACCGCGCAGGCGGCAGCCGCGGCCCGGAGTTCCGCCCAGCAGGTGATCAAGCCCGCCAACGATGCCATCGAGCTCGGCTCTCCCTATGCGGAAACCGATACCTCAGCGGGCCTCGCGGTGCTCATCGGCCAGTCGTCCAAGACCCTTGCCCAGCAACAGGCAGCCCTTGCGAAGGCCAAGTCCGTGCAGGCCGCTGCCGCGGCGGCCGAAGCGAAGGCGGTCGCGGCCAGGGCGACCGCCGATGCGAAGGCGGCCGCGGAAGCCGCGGCCCGCAGCGCCGAGTACGCCGCGGCGGCCACTGCTTCCGCCGAGGCCGCGCAGACGTCCGCGAACGCTGCAGCGAAGTCGGTCGAGGCGGCCAAGCAGTCCCTGGCCAGGACAGCGGAGTATCACCAGCGGGCTACGGCGGATGCTGAAGCGGCGCAGGGGGCGGCGAACTCCGCAGGTGGCTATGCGTCGCAGGCGGATGCTGCGGCCACCGAAGCGGAGAGGGACGCGGCCTCGGCCCGAGCTTCGGCGACGGCGGCCGAGGGCGACGCCCGCACCGCCAACGGCGTGGCGACCCGGGCCGAGCAGGATGCGACCGCGGCCGAGGCCTCGGCCGTCAGGGCCGACGAGGCCGCGACCGCGGCAGAGGAGTCGGCGACCCGCGCAGAGAACGCCGAGGCTCAGGAAACCATCTCCACAGGCGGCGCGACCGGCATCGGCGGAGTCTTCACCAGGCAGAGCATGGAGCAGGTCGGTGAGGCAGAACCTCAGAATCCGTGTGTCTTGGACATCGGATTCGACGGCTGCACGGTCAAATTCAAGCTGACGTTCCACGTCGATGTCGATTTCTACCTCTGCCTGGACCCGGACATCGGATCCACTCCGACGGCAGCCACCTGTCCGACCGCGGCGACCACGTGGCTGGGCAGTCAGCGGTTCGAGAACCAGGTTTCCTATATCGACCACTACTTCAAGCGGTGGGAAATAGTCCTGGAGCTGGACAAGGCGTTCCTGAAGACCGTGTGGCACGTTCTGACGGACGACTTCGTGCAGTGCTCCAAGGGGAGCGTCTCCGGGTGCCTGTGGGCCGCAAGCAACTTCATCCCCGGCAAGAAGATCGCAGATGCGGTCGACGCGATTCGCGCGCTCGATGCGGCGTTGAACACCGGAATCGCCGTGACGGATGCGTACCGGGCTCTCAAGAACCTGGGCCTCGATCCCCAGATCATGGCCGCGATCACCAGAGAGGCGAATCTGGTCGAGGACGCTCTAGCCGCATGCACCACCAACAGTTTCCTCGGTGAAACGCCGGTCGTCATGGCCGACCGATCGATTCGGCCGATCCGTGACGTGCGGATCGGTGACCTCGTGCTCGCGGCCGATCCCGACAGCGGCGAACGCCGTGGGATGCGGGTCACCTCGACCTTCCGTCATGAGACGAAGGACTTTGTAGAGGTTCGCCTTGTCGATGGCTCCACATTGGTCACCACGCCGGGGCACAGGGTCCATGTCATGGGGCGAGGCTGGACATTCGCCTCGGACCTTCGGCCTGAGGATCTCGTGATCGGTGCCGATGAGGTCACCGGCAAGGTGGCTTCGGTGAGGGATCGGGGCGGCGACGCTGCGAACGTCGTTTATGACCTGACCGTGGAAGGCCTGCACACGTTCTTCGTCGGAACCCGAGGGGCATCTCCTCGGAGTGTCCTGGTTCACAACTGTCTGAACCTTCTTGCACATGAGGGGTCGAAGACTGGACACACGATCGCGGAGCACGTGAACCCCACGATGGAGCAAGCGATCGTTCTTGCGCGGGAAAAGCTCAAAAAGAATCCGAACGGCCCCGGTGTGAATTCCGTCTGGACTGACATGTCCACTGCTCAGGAATCTGTGGACGCGGCCATGAAGAAATTCCTTACGGGTGGGTCACCCGACCAGAATCAGAAGAATCGCAAGCGTCTGCAGAAATGGATGGCGGATAATCCAGCTGATTCTCCCCTTGCCCAGCTTCTCACGTTCAAGGTGAGGCTTGACAGCCCGGAGTCGCTCGGTACTGTCTATTCTCACGACAGAAGGGTTTGGAATGCCGGAAACACCGTCGTCATCAACCTGCAGCGGACATCTATGAACAAGCATGGCGGATACATCGTCTACACGGCCTACCCGGAGTAATGGATCATGGTGATGTCGCGCAGTGACATCTGGGTGGATTTCGGTCTCACCGGGCTTGCCAAGTGGCTTTCCGTGCAATCGGTGGGCGGTCTCGGTCCGCGTGACGTCGTCGGCGAAGCCATCAGATGGGGAGAGGGGGCCTACGCACCCACCCTGCTGTCGGACGCCGAGCTTCTCCTGGAGTCGTCATTGGCCACCGAGGTCGTCAACGTTCTGTGGAGTGCCGCGGTGAGACGGGCGTACGTGGAAGAGGATCCGTGGCTCGATGGAAGGGCCTGGCTGCGCGAGATCGTGAGGCTGGTCACGGAGCGGTACGGAGCGGGGGAGCTGAGCGATCTTCGCGGTGGCGGCCCGGGTGCCGGTCTGGCGATGAGGGATGCCGTTCTGGCGGAGATCGAGGTCATGGCCGCTCCCCTGGCGGCCGCGACCGAGAGTGACCGTTACGGTGCCGTCCGCGGCGTCGTGCCCGCTCTGCGGCGCGTCGTTACAGAGGTCGATCCCGACCTCGGCTTCCGGCTCTTCCTGAGGGCGCTGAAGGCCTACGGGGTTCCGATCACGGAATCCCGCTATGTCCGCTACCACGAACTCGGGGAACACCTCGGGTACCACGAGCTCGTGGTGGATGATGGCTCGCTCTGGGTGCTGGGCGAGGGGGAGTCCCCGCCGCCCCCGCAAGAGGCGTAGCGGAAACGGCCGGTGGGCCGCACCCCGAGAGGGGGTGCGGCCCACCGGCCGTTCACTGTCCGCGGGCGCGTCAGGCGCCCTCGCCGCCCAGGTGGTGGACGCGGACCATGTTGGTGGTGCCGGGGACGCCGGGCGGGGAGCCGGCGGTGATGACCATGGTGTCGCCGGCGTTGTAGCGCTGGAGCTTGAGGAGCTCGGCGTCGACGAGGTCGACCATGGCGTCGGTGTTGTCGACGAAGGGGACCAGGAAGGACTCGACGCCCCAGCTCAGGGCGAGCTGGTTGCGGGTGCCCTCGTCGGTGGTGAAGGCGAGGATCGGCTGCTGGGTGCGGTAGCGCGAGAGGCGGCGGGCGGTGTCGCCGGACTGGGTGAAGGCGATGAGGGCCTTGCCGTCGAGGAAGTCGGCGATCTCGCAGGCCGCGCGGGCGACGGAGCCGCCCTGGGTGCGGGGCTTCTTGCCGGGGACCAGGGGCTGGAGGCCCTTGGAGAGGAGCTCCTCCTCGGCCGCGGCGACGATCTTCGACATCGTCTTGACGGTCTCGATCGGGTAGGCGCCCACGCTCGACTCGGCGGAGAGCATGACCGCGTCCGCGCCGTCCAGGATCGCGTTGGCGACGTCGCTCGCCTCGGCGCGGGTCGGACGGGAGTTGGTGATCATCGACTCCATCATCTGGGTGGCGACGATGACCGGCTTGGCGTTGCGGCGGCACATCTCGACGAGGCGCTTCTGCACCATCGGGACCCGCTCCAGCGGGTACTCGACGGCGAGGTCGCCGCGGGCGACCATGACGGCGTCGAAGGCGGCGACGACCTCGGTCATGTTCTCGACGGCCTGCGGCTTCTCGACCTTGGCGATGACGGGGACCCGGCGGCCCACCTCGTCCATCACCTTGTGGACGTCCTTGACGTCGGCGGCGTCGCGGACGAAGGAGAGGGCGACCATGTCGCAGCCCATCCGGAGGGCGAAGCGGAGGTCCTCGACGTCCTTCTCGGAGAGGGCCGGGACGTTGACCGCCGCGCCGGGCAGGTTGATGCCCTTGTGGTCGGAGATCACGCCGCCCTCGATGACGACGGTCTTGACCCGGGGGCCCTCGACCTCGACGACCCGCAGTTCGACGTTGCCGTCGTTGATGAGGACCTGGTCGCCCTTGGAGACGTCGCCCGGGAGGCCCTTGTAGGTGGTGCCGCAGATGGACTTGTCGCCGGGGACGTCCTCCGTGGTGATGGTGAACTCGTCCCCGCGGACCAGCTCGACCGGGCCCTCGGCGAAGGTCTCCAGGCGGATCTTGGGGCCCTGGAGGTCGGCCAGCACACCGATGGCGCGGCCGGTGTCGGCGGCGGCCTTGCGGAGACGGTCGTACCGCTCCTGGTGCTCTGCCTGGGTTCCGTGGCTCATGTTGAAACGGGCCACGTTCATACCGGCCTCGATGAGAGCCTTCAGCTGCTCGTACGAGTCGACGGCGGGGCCCAGTGTGCAGACGATTTTGGAACGGCGCATGAGGCGGATCCTATCGGTTTGTTTCACTGCGGAATATTCCGGCTGGTGGAAAGTACAAATGGGCGGGGGCCCGCTCAGGCGTTTGTCGTACGAGTAACTTTTTCGGTCCCCTCCTCGTCGGTTTTCCCGCCCGTGCCCGCGGCCCTCTCCACGCCCCTACCCGCCTCCGCGCTCCCACTCGTCAGCGCGAAGGTCTGGCGGGCGATCTCCAGTTCCTCGTCGGTGGGCACCACGGCCACCGCGACCCGGGCGTACTCGGGCGAGATGATCCGCGGTTCGCCGGACCGCACGGCGTTGAGCCCGGCGTCCACGGCGAGGCCCAGCTCCTCCAGGCCGCTGATGGCGGCCTCCCGGACCGGTGCCGCGTTCTCGCCCACGCCCGCGGTGAAGACGACCGCGTCGACGCGGCCGAGGACCGCGTAGTACGCGCCAATGTACTTCTTCAGGCGGTGGACGTAGATGTCGAAGGCGAGCGCGGCCCGCTCGTCGCCCGCGTCGACCCGGCGCCGGATCTCGCGCATGTCGTTGTCGCCGCAGAGGCCGACGAGGCCCGACCTCTTGTTGAGGAGGACGTCGATCTCGTCGGCGTCCATGCCGGCCACCCGCTTGAGGTGGAAGGTGACCGCCGGGTCGATGTCGCCGGAGCGGGTGCCCATGACCAGGCCCTCCAGCGGGGTCAGGCCCATGGAGGTGTCCACGCAGCGGCCGCCGCGGACCGCAGAGGCGGAGGCGCCGTTGCCGAGGTGGAGCACGATCACGTTCACCTCCTCGGGCTCCTTGCCGAGCAGCCGCGCGGCCGCCCGGGAGACGTACGCGTGCGAGGTGCCGTGGAAGCCGTAGCGGCGGATCCGGTGGGCGTCGGCGGTCTCCACGTCGATCGCGTACCGCGCCGCCGACTCCGGCATCGTCGTGTGGAAGGCGGTGTCGAAGACGGCGACCTGGGGCAGGTCGGGGCGCAGTGCCATCGCCGTGCGGATGCCGAGCAGGTTCGCCGGGTTGTGCAGCGGGGCCACCGGCACGAGCCGTTCGATCTCGGCGATCACCTCCTCGTCGATGACGGTCGGCTCGGTGAAGCGGAGCCCGCCGTGCACCACCCGGTGGCCGATCGCGGCCAGTTCGGGGGAGTCCAGGCCGAGCCCGTCCGCCGCCAGCTCCTCGGCGACCGCCTTCAGCGCGGCCGCGTGGTCGGGGATCGGGCCGGTCCGCTCGCGCGGCGCGCTCCCGCCGGCCCGGAGCGGGGTGTGGGCGAGCCGGGAGGTCTCCTCGCCGATCCGCTCGACGAGCCCCTGCGCGAGCCGGCTGCCGTCGCTCATGTCGAGGAGCTGGTACTTCACCGACGAGGAGCCGGAGTTGAGGACGAGGACGCGGGTGGGGGTGCCGGTCATGCGGGGAGCTCCTGAGCCGGGGTCGGGACCTGGGACTGGCCCTGTGACGGGACCTGGGACTGGATCGCGGTGATGGCGACCGTGTTGACGATGTCGCTGACGAGGGCGCCGCGCGAGAGGTCGTTGACCGGCTTGCGCAGGCCCTGGAGGACCGGTCCGACGGCGATGGCGCCGGCCGAGCGCTGGACCGCCTTGTAGGTGTTGTTGCCGGTGTTGAGGTCCGGGAAGATCAGCACGGTCGCCTGGCCGGCCACCTCCGATTCCGGCAGCTTGGTGGCGGCGACGGAGGGCTCCACGGCGGCGTCGTACTGGATCGGGCCCTCGATCCGCAGCTCCGGGTGGGACGCGCGGACCAGCTTGGTCGCCTCGCGCACCTTGTCGACGTCGGCGCCGGAGCCGGAGGTGCCGGTGGAGTACGAGAGCATCGCGATCCGCGGCTCGACGCCGAAGCGGGCGGCGGTGGCCGCCGACTGGACGGCGATGTCCGCGAGCTGCTCGGCGTCCGGGTCCGGGTTGACCGCGCAGTCGCCGTACACGAGAACCTTGTCGGCGAGGCACATGAAGAAGACCGAGGAGACGATCGACGCCTCCGGCTTCGTCTTGATGATCTCGAAGGCCGGGCGGATGGTCGCGGCGGTGGAGTGGACCGCGCCGGAGACCATGCCGTCGGCGAGGCCCTCCTGGACCATGAGGGTGCCGAAGTAGTTGACGTCCGAGACGACGTCGTACGCGAGCTCCACGGTGACGCCCTTGTGGGCGCGCAGCGCCGCGTACCGCTCGGCGAAGGCGTCGCGCAGCTCGGAGGTCCGCGGGTCGATCAGCTGGGTGTCGCGCAGGTCGACGCTGAGGTCGGCGGCCTTCTTGCGGATGGTCTCGACGTCGCCGAGGAGGGTGAGGTCGCAGACGTCGCGGCGCAGCAGCACGTCGGCGGCGCGCAGCACCCGCTCCTCGGTGCCCTCGGGGAGCACCACCCGGCGCCGGTCGGCCCGGGCCTGCTCCAGGAGCTCGTGCTCGAACATCATCGGGGTGACCCGGCCGCTGGGCGCCACCGAGATCCGCTTGAGCAGGTCGGCGGTGTCCACGTGCCGTTCGAAGAGGCCGAGCGCGGTCTCCGCCTTGCGGGGGGTGGCGGCGTTGAGCTTGCCCTCCAGGGCGAAGAGCTCCGCCGCGGTGGGGAAGCTGTTGCCGGCGACGGAGATGACCGGGGTGCCGGGCGCGAGCCGGGCGGCCAGGGTGAGGACCGCGTCGGTGGGCCGTTCGTCCAGGGTGAGCAGGACGCCCGCGATCGGGGGCGTGCCGGCCGAGTGGGCGGCGAGCGCGCCGACGACCAGGTCGGCGCGGTCGCCGGGGGTGACGACGAGGCAGCCGGGGGTCAGCGCGGCGAGGAAGTTCGGCAGCATCGCGCCGCCGAAGACGAAGTCCAGGGCGTCGCGGGCGAGGCCGGCGTCGTCGCCGAGGACGACGGTCGCGCCGAGCGCGTGGGTGATCTGGGCGACCGTCGGGGCGGCGAGGGCGGGCTCGTCGGGGAGGACGTAGCAGGGGACGGGGAGCCGGGCGGCCAGCCGGTCGGCGATGGCGTCGCGGTCCTCGCCCGCGACCCGGTTGACGACCATCGCGAGGACGTCGCAGCCGAGGCCGTCGTAGGCGCGGAAGGCGTTGCGGGCCTCGGCGCGGACGGACTCGGCGGTCTGGCCCTTGCCGCCGACGACCGGGATGACGGAGGCGCCGAACTCGTTCGCCAGGCGGGCGTTGAGGGCCAGCTCGTCGGGGACCTGGGTGCCGGCGAAGTCGGTGCCGAGGACGAGGACGACCTCGTAGTCGCGGGCGACCGCGTGGAAGCGGTCGACCAGCCGGGAGAGCAGTTCGTCGGTGCCCTGCTCGGCCTGGAGCGCGGAGGCCTCGTGGTAGTCCATGCCGTAGACCGTGGACGGGTCCTGGGTGAGGCGGTAGCGGGTGCGCAGCAGGTCGAAGAGGCGGTCGGGGCCGTCGTGCACCAGCGGCCGGAACACCCCCACCCGGTCCACCTGTCGGGTGAGGAGCTCCATGACTCCCAGCTCGACGACCTGGCGGCCGTCCCCGCGGTCGATCCCGGTCACGTACACACTGCGCGTCACGCCGCGGTCTCCTGTCCCGTTCCTGCGGAAGGGGCCCGTCCGGTGGGAGGGCCGTCCTGCGGGAGGGCCCGGCCCGCCGGGGCCCGGCCCTCGCCTTCGTCAACCCTCCGGCGCTGGAAAGACACCGATAGGGTGGCATTACCCCCTTGACAATACCCCTGCACCTGGGTAGGTCGCCCGCCGTGCGAAGGTCCCGTTCCGAGGGACGGAAGGCCCCCGGAAGGACCCGTTCCCGGCACGCGCGGACCGGCCGCGGAAGGCCCGGGCGGATCCGGCGTGTGAGAATCGGAAGCGGCTCAAGGAACGGCTCAACGGCTCACACGGAATCTCGACGGAGCAGGAGACACAGCACGATGCGCATCGGAGTCCTCACCGCAGGCGGCGACTGCCCCGGCCTGAACGCAGTGATCCGGTCGGTCGTCCACCGGGCCGTCACGAACTACGGGGACGAGGTCATCGGCTTCGAGGACGGCTACGCCGGACTCCTCGACGGCCGCTACCGCCCGCTCGACCTCAACGCCGTCAGCGGCATCCTCGCCCGCGGCGGCACCATCCTCGGCTCGTCCCGCCTGGAGCGCGACCGCTTCGCCGCCGCCTGCGACAACGCCAAGGCGATCGTCGAGAAGAGCGGCTTCGACGCGCTCATCCCGATCGGCGGCGAGGGCACGCTGACCGCCGCCCGGATGCTCTCGGACGCGGGCGTGCCCGTCGTCGGCGTCCCGAAGACCATCGACAACGACATCTCCTCCACCGACCGCACCTTCGGCTTCGACACCGCCGTCGGCGTCGCCACCGAGGCGATGGACCGGCTGAAGACCACCGCCGAGTCGCACCAGCGGGTGATGGTCGTCGAGGTGATGGGCCGTCACGCCGGCTGGATCGCGCTGGAGTCCGGCATGGCCGGCGGCGCCCACGGCATCTGTCTGCCGGAGCGTCCCTTCGACCCGGCCGACCTGGTCAAGATGGTCGAGGAGCGGTTCGCCCGCGGCAAGAAGTTCGCCGTCATCTGCGTCGCCGAGGGCGCGCACCCGGCCGACGGCACGATGGACTACGGCAAGGGCGAGATCGACCAGTTCGGCCACGAGCGCTTCCAGGGCATCGGCACGGCCCTCGCGTACGAGCTGGAGCGGCGCCTCGGCAAGGAGGCCCGGCCGGTCATCCTCGGCCACGTCCAGCGCGGCGGCACGCCCACCGCGTACGACCGGGTCCTCGCCACCCGCTTCGGCTGGCACGCGGTGGAGGCCGTGCACCGCGGCGAGTTCGGCAACATGACGGCGCTGCGCGGCACCGACGTGAAGATGGTGCCGCTCGCCGAGGCCATCACCCGGCTCAAGACGGTCCCCGCGGACCGCATCCGCGAGGCCGAGTCGGTCTTCTGACCGCACCCGCCCCACGGCGACGGAGGCCCCGCCCGGCGGGACCTCCGTCGCCGTGTCTCCGGGTCCTACGGGTGGGGGAAGGGCGTCCCGCCGATCGGCACGATCCGAACGACACGCCCTAATGCCCCACGGCCGCCCAGAAGTGCTCGTTGATCGACTCCAGGTACGCGCGGCCCTCGTCGCCGGTCGCGCCCGAGGCGCCCCAGCTGGACGTCGCGGCCATCCGGGCGTGGTACTCCGCGTGCAGCCGCGCGAGAGCCGGTTCCACCACCCGCTTGGGCAGCGGCAGCATCCGGACCGCCGGCTTCACGTACGCCTGCCAGCGGGTCGTCGCCGCGTCCCGCAGCAGCTCCGCCAGCCGCCCGTCGCCGCCGGTCGCGGTGATCAGGGCGCGCGGCCCGAGCCCCAGGACCTCGGCGAGCGCGGCCGTCTGCCGCTCGGTGCCCTTCCAGGTGCCCGTGTCCTCCATCCGGGCGTACGCGGCCGCGGCGACGCCGACCCGCCGGGCCAGGTCCTCCACCGAGAGCCCACGCGCCACCCGGTGCTCGCGCAGCGTGGAGGCGACGGCGATCAGGTCGGCCGGCGAGCACCACAGGACGCCCGCGAGGGCGGTCAGCTCCTGTTCACTGGGCGCGAGGGTGCCGCGCTCCCAGGCGGCGACGGCGTCGGGGGTGACGGGGAGCCCGTACTGGGCCCGCAGGCCGTAGGCGACATGGGCGGGCGCCATGCCGAGCCCCTGCCGCAGGCGGCGCGCGGCCGGGGCGTCGAAGGGGGGAGAGGGATGGTGCACCCGGCCACGAAACCACGAATGGCCGAAAATGGCTACGGTGGGTTCATCTGAGGCCACAGCCTGTAGGAACGTCGGAACCGGCCGGTAATCCCCGGTGAGCGGTGCGTGACGTCCGGTGAGCGGCCGCGGACCGTCCTTCGACGCGGTGAGAAGCGGGTACGAGCTCCGCGGCGCGAGGCCCGGCAGGGCTGCCCGGCCGCCGGGCGCCCCGAGGGAGCCGCCGCCTCAGCGGATGGTTTCGCGCCAGCGGTACTGGAGCTCCGGGCGGCCGATCTGGCCGTACTGGGGGGCGCGGACGGCGCGGCCCTCGCTGACGAGGTGCTCCAGATAGCGGCGGGCGGTGATGCGCGAGATCCCGACGGCGGCACCGGCCTCGGCGGCGGTGAGTCCGGCGGGGGCCTCGCGCAGGGAGCGGGTGACGGCCTCCAGGGTCGGGCCGCTGAGGCCCTTCGGGAGGGTCGCCGGCTGCGGGGCGCGCAGCACGGCGAGGGCGCGGTCCACCTCGTCCTGCCCCGAGGCCTCCCCGGCCGCGCCGCGGAACTCGGCGTACCGCGTCAGCCGGTCCCGCAGCGTCGCGAAGGCGAAGGGCTTGAGGACGTACTGGACGACCCCGAGCGACACCCCCTCGCGGACCACCGCGAGATCGCGGGCCGAGGTCACGGCGATGACGTCCGCCGCGTGCCCGGCGGCCCGCAGCGCCCGCAGCAGCGCGAGGCCGTGCCCGTCGGGGAGGTACAGGTCGAGCAGGATCAGGTCGACGGGGACCCGGTCGAGGAGCCGTACCGCCGCCGCCCGCGAGTGCGCGACCCCGACCACCCGGAAGCCCTCGACCCGCCCCGCGTACAGCGCGTGCGCGTCCGCGGCGACGGGGTCGTCCTCGACGACCAGGACCCGGATCTCCTGTGCCCCGCTCACGCCTCTCCTCCGGTACGGGGGAGCGGCACCCGGACGGTGAAGCGGGCGCCGCCCCCGGGGGCCTCGGCGACGGTGAGGGTGCCGGCGGCCCGGGTGACGGCCTGGCGGACCAGGGCGAGGCCGAGGCCCCGGCCCGGGCCCCGGGTGGACCAGCCGCGGCCGAGGACCGCGTCGCGGTCGGCGGGCCGCACGCCGGGCCCGCTGTCGTCGACGCGGAGCAGCAGCTCGCCGTCGCCGGCGCGGGCCGCGACCGTGACGGTCACCCGCGCGTGCGGGGTCCCGCCGGCCGCCTCCACCGCGTTGTCGACGAGGTTGCCGAGGACCGTCACGAGGTCCCTCGGCTCCAGGGCCGGCGGCAGCAGCCCGTCGTCGATCCGGCTGTCCTCGGTGAGGACCAGCTCCACGCCCCGCTCGTTGGCCTGCGCCGCCTTCCCGAGCAGCAGGGCCGCGAGGACCGGCTCGCCGACCGCGTCCACCACCCGGTCGGTGAGCGCCTGCGCCAGCTCCAGCTCGGCCGTCGCGAACTCCACCGCCTCCGCCACCCGCCCGAGCTCGATCAGCGAGACCACCGTGTGGAGCCGGTTCGCCGCCTCGTGGGCCTGCGAGCGCAGCGCCTCCGTGAACCCGCGCTGGGAGTCCAACTCGCCGGACAGTGCCTGGAGTTCGGTGCGGTCGCGCAGGGTGACGACCGTGCCGCGGCGCTCCCCGCCCACCACCGGGCGGGTGTTGACGACAAGGACCCGCTCGTCCGTCAGATGCGTCTCGTCGACCCGCGGCTCCGAGGAGAGCAGCGCCCCCGTCAGCGGGGCCGGAAGGCCGAGCTCCGCCGCCGGCCGGCCCACCACCCCCTCGTCGAGGCCGAGGAGTTCGCGCGCCCCGTCGTTGATGAGCGCGATCCTGCGCCGCCCGTCCAGCATCACGAGCCCCTCCCGCACCGCGTGCAGCGCCGCCTCGTGGTAGTCGTGCATCCGGCTGAGCTCGGTGGCGTTCATCCCGTGGGTGTGCCGCCGCAGCCGCGCGTTGATCACGTACGTGCCGGCGCCGCCGAGCGCGAGCGCCGCGCCCGCCATCCCGAGCAGCGCCGTGACCTGCTCCCGCACCTGCGCGCTGATCCGCTCGATGGTGATGCCCGCGCTGACCAGGGCGACCACCCGCCCCTCGGAGAAGACCGGCGTGATCGTCCGCACCGACGGGCCGAGGGTCCCCGGATACGTCTCCGAGAAGGTCCCGCCGCGCAGCGCCGGCTCGATGTGCCCGAGGTAGTGGAGGCCGATCCGGTCGGGCTCCGGGTGCGTCCACCGGGTGCCGTCCGGCGCCATGACCACCACGAAGGCCAGGTCCGCCCGCCGCCGGAGCTCCTCCGCGTACGGCTGGAGCGCGGCGGACGGGTCGGCCGACAGCGCGGCCGCCCGCACGGACGGCGAGCCGGCGAGGGCCGTCGCGGCGGCCGTCGCCTGCCGGCGCGCGGTCTCCTCGGCCTGCGCCCGGTCCGTGAGGTACGCGAAGACCGCGCAGCCGGCCACGACCGCGGCCATCAGCACGACCTGCATGGCGAAGAGCTGGCCGGCCAGGCTGCGGGGCCGCGGCCTGCGGAAGGGGCGGAGGAGCGGGAGACGCATGCGTGCAAGTGTGCACGCCGGGATTTGCTGGAGCGCATCGCGTTCCCGAATCGTTCTCCGCACCGCACCGCACCGCACCGCACCGCACCGCTCTCGCGTGAGCGGCACGCGCACGTTTCGGCCATGAACGAAACGCACGCAACGGTGACCCCGGTCACAGGCTGATGGATAGTCGCGGAGTCCACCGGGACGTGGACGCCCCCATCAGCGCGAGGAGGACCCCGTGGCCGCACGCCGGGACCGCACCCATTACCTGTATCTGGCCGTGATCGGCGCCGTCCTGCTCGGCATCGGCGTCGGCTTCCTCGCCCCCGGCGTGGCCGTCGAGCTGAAGCCGCTGGGCACCGGCTTCGTGAACCTCATCAAGATGATGATCTCGCCGATCATCTTCTGCACGATCGTGCTCGGCGTCGGCTCCGTCCGCAAGGCCGCCAAGGTGGGCGCCGTCGGCGGCCTCGCGCTCGGCTACTTCATGGTGATGTCGACCGTCGCACTCGCGATCGGCCTCGTCGTCGGCAACCTCCTGGAGCCCGGCTCCGGCCTCCACCTCACCAAGGAGCTGGCCGAGGCCGGCGCGAAGCAGGCGGAGGGCGCGAGCGAGGGCACCGCCGACTTCCTGCTCGGGATCATCCCGACCACCCTGGTCTCCGCCTTCACCGAGGGCGAGGTCCTCCAGACCCTCCTCGTCGCCCTGCTCGCGGGCTTCGCCCTCCAGGCGATGGGCTCGGCCGGCGAGCCGGTCCTCCGCGGCATCGGGCACATCCAGCGGCTCGTCTTCCGCATCCTCGCCATGATCATGTGGGCGGCCCCGGTCGGCGCCTTCGGCGCCATCGCCGCCGTGGTCGGCGCCACCGGCCTCGACGCCCTGAAGTCCCTCGCGGTCATCATGATCGGCTTCTACCTGACCTGCGCCCTCTTCGTCTTCGTCGTCCTCGGCGCGCTGCTCCGGCTGGTCGCCGGGGTCAACATCTGGTCGCTCCTGAAGTACCTGGGCCGCGAGTTCCTGCTGATCCTCTCGACCTCCTCCTCCGAGTCGGCGCTGCCCCGCCTGATCGCGAAGATGGAGCACCTGGGCGTCTCCAAGCCGGTCGTCGGCATCACCGTCCCCACCGGCTACTCCTTCAACCTCGACGGCACCGCCATCTACCTCACGATGGCCTCGCTCTTCGTCGCCGAGGCGATGGGCGACCCGCTCTCGGTCGGCGAGCAGATCTCCCTCCTCGTCTTCATGGTCATCGCCTCGAAGGGCGCCGCGGGCGTCACCGGAGCCGGTCTCGCCACCCTCGCCGGCGGCCTCCAGTCGCACCGCCCGGACCTGGTCGACGGCGTCGGCCTGATCGTCGGCATCGACCGCTTCATGAGCGAGGCCCGCGCCCTCACCAACTTCGCCGGCAACGCCGTCGCCACCGTCCTGGTCGGCACCTGGACGAAGGAGATCGACCGGACGCGGGTGACCGAGGTCCTGGCGGGGAAGTTCCCCTTCGACGAGAAGACCCTCGTCGACGAACACACCGGACACGCCGAGCACGCCAAGCACGCCGGGGCCGGCGACCCCACCGCCGTACCCGACCCGCGCGACCAGGGCGAGGAGCGCGCCCGCACCGGAGTCTGACCCCCACCGAACCTCCTCCCGGGACCCGGGCCTTGAGCCGGATCCGGGCACCGGGAGGAACCCGCCCCCGCGAAAAGGCCCTTGACACCGTCAAGGGCCTCCGCGTGAGAATGGGGCTCCTCGCGTCGCGTGTCGGTCCGCGCTCGAAAGCGGAGACATGGAGGCAAGAGAACCGTAGGGACGGCAGTTGCCTCTCGACTTCAACACCTCGATCATCGAAGAATTCCGTACCCACGCCGGACGCCTCGGCGGCCCCTTCGAGGGATGGGTGCTCCTTCTCCTCACCACCACCGGCGCCCGGTCCGGAAAAGAACACACCACTCCGCTCGGATTCGCCGCGGACGGCGACCGGCTGCTCGTCGTCGGCTCGGCCGGCGGCTCCGACCGCCACCCGGACTGGTACCGCAACATCCTCGTCAACCCCACGGTGACCGTGGAGCTGGGCGCGGACACCTGGCAGGCGACCGCCGTCGCCGCGACCGGCGCCGAGCGCGACGAGCTCTTCGCCAAGGTCGTCGCGGTCGCCCCCGGTTACGCGGACTACCAGAAGGCGACGAGCAGGGTCCTGCCCGTCGTCGTCCTCCACCGGATCCCGGCCGACGACTACACCCCGCCGGACCGGCTGGACGCCCTCGCCGACGAGCTGGTGAAGGTCCACGACTGGCTGCGCGAGGAGCTCGCCGCCCTCGCCGAGGGCCTCGCCGTGCGGGGCACCGCCGAGCTGACGGTGGAGCTCCGCCGCCACTGCCTCACCTTCTGCTCCGGCCTCGCCCGGCACCACGGCGGCGAGGACGCCGGCCTCTTCCCGTACCTGGCCCGCGCGTTCCCCGGGAAGGCCGGGGTCTTCGAGCGGCTCCACGCCGAACACGCCACCGTCTCCCGCGCGCTCGACGGCCTGCGGGAGCTGCTCGCCCGGGTCGACGAGACGGGGCCGGAGCGGCTGCGCCCCGAATTCGAGCGGCTGCGCGCCGAGTTGGAGACCCACTTCGCGTACGAGGAGGCGGAGGTCGTCCCGCTCCTGAGGGCGGCCGTGCCAGACTCGCCCGCATGAACCATGATCACGACGAGGCGGGGCTGACCGTCGGGGACCGGGACCCGGACCTGGCGGCGCTTCTGGACCGCGGCCTCGACGCGTACAACTTCGCGGCCACCGGGACCACCGCCGAGGACCAGGGCGCGCTGTCCGTGCGGGCGCGGGACCCGGCGACGGGTGAGACCGTCGGCGGGCTGACCGCCTGGACCTGGGGCGGACTGCTCGGCATCGAGATGCTGTGGGTGCGCGAGGACCGCCGAGGGGACGGGTGGGGGAGCAGGCTGCTGCGCGCGGCCGAGGCCGAGGCCCGCCGGCGCGGCTGCGACCGCGCCACCGTCTCCTCCTTCACCTTCCAGGCCCCGGACTTCTACCGCCGGCACGGGTACGTCGAGACCGGCCGCACCCTCGGCATCCCGGGCGGCGCGGAGGACGTCCACTTCCACAAGAGCCTGACCTAGGACGGTCGAGGGCCGGACCCCGCGGGGTCCGGCCCTTCGTCGTGCCGGCCTTCGGCGCTTGACTTCCTCCGGGGACGTAGCGATACGATACGTCTCGTCTCGTTGAGTTCGACGGAAGGAGCGCGGCATGACGCGCGAACGGTTCGTGGACGTGGAGCCCGGCGTACGGCTCTGGGTCGAGGAGCAGGGCGACCCCGCCCTGCCCCCGCTGCTCCTCGTCATGGGGGCGCAGGCCTCCGGGCTCGCCTGGCCCGACGGGCTCGTGGAGCGGCTCGCCGCCCGGCACCGGGTGATCCGCTACGACCACCGGGACACCGGCCGTTCCACCTGGGTCTTCGACGAGAAGCCCTACCCGCTCTCCCGGCTCGCCGAGGACGCCGTCGCCGTCCTGGACGCGTGCGGTGTCGAGCGGGCCCACGTGGTCGGCATGTCGCTGGGCGGGCTGCTCACCCAGCTGCTGGTCGCCGACCACCCGGACCGGCTGCTCAGCGCGACGGTCATCGGCACCACCGCGCTCAGCGCCACCCCGTACACCGCCCCGGACGGCACCCGGATCCCGGTCGAGGAGCTGCCCGGCCCCTCCGCCGCGCTGCTGGAGCTGTGGTCCCGGCCGGAGGAGGAGCGGGACCTGGAGGGCGAGCTGGACGCCCGGGTCGCGCACTGGCGGGCCCTCGCCGGCGACGCCCTGCCCTTCGACGCGGAGTTCTTCCGCGCGCAGGAGCGCCGGATCGTCGCCCACACCGGTCACCACGTCGCGGGCACGGCCCATGCCCGCGCCGACTACTCCGGCCTCGTCCGCACGGAACGGCTCGCCGCCACCGAGGTGCCCATCCTGGTGATCTCCGCGCCGGCCGAGCCGGTCGCGCCGGCGCCGCACGCCGAGCACCTCGCGCAGGTGATCCGCGGCGCCCGGCTCGCCGAGGTCCCCGGCATGGGGCACGCCCTTCCGCCGGAGGTCCACGACCCGCTCGCGAAGGAGATCCTGCGCCACGCCGAATCCGCGTGACGGCACGAAAAAACCCCGGCTGAATTGACAGTCGGGGTGGTGCCGCGCCTATATTGGTGAATTCCGTGTGTTCACTCGCGAGCTTGTCGGGAGGAATTCATGGAGCATTTCACTAAAGGCACTGTATCGCGCTGGGAGTCGAATTGTCAACCGAGCCAATTCGGGACGAGCAGAAATTCATCACCTCGCTCTACGCGCGGCTCGACGACCTGAGGGACCGGGCCGAGGCCGCCGTGGGCGAGGCGCTCAGGACGCCCGGGACCGGGAGCGCCCAGTCTCGCCTGGAACGGGACGTCCTGGTCGCCGAGCAGTCCGGGCTGCTCGCCGCGTTCAACGCCGGCGAGTCCGGGCTCTGCTTCGGCCGGCTCGTCTTCAAGGACGGCCGCGACCACCACATCGGCCGCATCGGGCTGCGCGAGGACGACCCGCGGCGCACCCCGCTCGTGATCGACTGGCGGGCCGAGGTCGCCCGCCCCTTCTACCTGGCCACCGGCCACGAGCCCATGGGCCTCACCCGCCGCCGCCACATCACCACCCAGGGCCGCGAGGTCGTCTCGCTCCACGACGAGGTCCTCGACCTCGCCGACCGCAGCCGCTCCGGGCACGAGGGCCGGGACGCCGACGAGGTCCTCCTCGCCGCGCTCGACGCCGCCCGCACCGGCCGGATGCACGACATCGTGCAGACCATCCAGGCCGAGCAGGACGCCATCATCCGCTCCCCGCACCACGGCGTCCTCGTCGTCGAGGGCGGTCCCGGCACCGGCAAGACCGCCGTCGCCCTGCACCGGGCCGCGTACCTCCTCTACGCCCACCGGGAGCAGCTAGCCAAGCGCGCCGTCCTCATCGTCGGCCCCAACCCGGCCTTCCTCGGCTACATCGGCAACGTGCTGCCCTCCCTCGGCGAGACCGGCGTCCTCCTCGCCACCCCCGGCGAGCTGTACCCCGGCGTCCGCGCCACGGGCACGGACACGGCGCGCGCCGCCGCGGTGAAGGGCGACGTCCGGATGGCGGCCGCCCTCGCCGAGGCCGTACGCGACCGGCAGCGGGTGCCCGAGCGCGGGGCGCCGCTCGTCGTCGCGCACGACGACGGCGACCTCGTCATCGACTGGGACACGGCCCTGGAGGCCCGCCACAAGGCCCGGGAGACCGCCCTCCCGCACAACCTCGCCCGCCCCTACTTCGCCTTCCGGATCCTCGACGCGCTCGCCGCGCAGCTCGCCGACCGGATCGGCGCCGACCCGTACGGCGGCCCGAACTTCCTCGGCCCCGACGACATCGCCCTCCTCGCCAAGGGCATCGCCGCCAACCCCGACGTGCACGCCGTCATCGACGAGCTCTGGCCGGAACTGACCCCCGAGGCCTTCCTCGCCGACTACCTCGCCGAGCCCACCCACCTCCCCGAGGAGGACGCGGCGGCGATCCGCCGCGACGGCGGCGCGTGGACCCCGGGCGACGTCCCGCTCCTCGACGAGGCGGCCGAACTCCTCGGCCACGACGACTCCGCCGAACGGGCCGCCCAGGAGGCCGAGCGGCAGCGTCGGGTGCAGTACGCGCAGGGCGTCCTCGACGTCTCCTTCGCCTCCCGGACCTACGAGTTCGAGGACAAGGAGGAACTCGACGAGGACGCCTCCGAGGTGCTGTCCGCGCACGACATCATCGACGCCGAGCGGTTCGCCGAGCGCCACGAGGAGGCCGACCACCGCACCGCCGCCGAGCGGGCGGCCGCCGACCGCACCTGGGCCTTCGGACACATCATCGTCGACGAGGCGCAGGAGCTGTCCGCCATGCAGTGGCGGCTCCTGATGCGCCGCAGCCCCACCCGCTCCATGACGCTGGTCGGCGACCCGGCGCAGACCGGCGACCCGGCCGGCGTCGGCGCGTGGGAGCGGATCCTCGCCCCGTACGTGGAGGACCGCTGGCAGCACGTGAGGCTGGGCGTCAACTACCGCACGCCCGCCGAGATCATGGCGGTCGCCGCCGCCGTGCGCCGCGAGGACGACCCGTCCTTCGAGCCGCCCGGCTCCGTCCGCTCCACCGGCGTCGAGCCCTGGGACCGGACCGCCGAGGACCCGGTGAAGGAGACCGCCGACGCGGTCGCCGCCGAGCTCCGCGCCGAGGGCCGGCTCGCGGTGATCGCCCCGGCGGAGCTGCTGCCCGCCCTCGTCGAGGCGCTCCCCGAGGCCTCGTACGGCGAGCAGCCCGACCTCACCCGGCCGGTGGTCCTCCTCGACCCCCGGCAGGCGAAGGGCCTGGAGTTCGACACGGTCCTCGTCGTCGACCCGGACGGCATCCGGGCCGGCGCCCCGCACGGGACGAACGACCTGTACGTGGCGCTGACCCGGGCCACCCAGCGGCTCGGGATCGTCAGGCGGGCCTGAGGACCGTCAGGCCCGCCCGACGACCGTCAGGCGGGGCGGAGCCAGACCGTCGCGAGCGGCGGCAGCGTCATCCGGACGCTCGCCGCCCGCCCGTGCCACGGCACCGTCTCGGTCTTCACCGGGTCGGTGCCGACCACGTCCGAACCGCCGTACCGGGCCGCGTCCGTGTTCAGCACCTCGCCCCAGGCGGCGAAGGAGTCCGGCACGCCGATCCGGTAGTCCTGCCGGACGACGGGGGAGAAGTTGCAGACCGCGAGGAGCGGCGAGCCGAAGCCGTCGTAGCGGAGGAAGGCGAGGACGTTGTCGTCGGCGGCGTCGCCGACCACCCACTCGAAGCCCTCCGGCGCGGTGTCCCGCTCCCAGAGCGAGGGCGTCGCCGTGTACACCCGGTTCAGGTCCCGCACCAGGTCCTTCACGCCCCGGTGGTCGGCCTGCGCCCCGTAGCCCGGGTCGAGCAGCCACCACTCGGGGCCGTGGTCCGCCGACCACTCCGAGCCCTGGGCGAACTCCTGTCCCATGAAGAGGAGTTGCTTGCCCGGGTGGGCCCACATGAAGCCCAGGTAGGCGCGGTGGTTGGCGCGCCGCTGCCACCAGTCGCCGGGCATCTTCGACACCAGCGCCCGCTTGCCGTGCACCACCTCGTCGTGCGAGATCGGCAGGATGTAGTTCTCGCTGTACGCGTACACCATCGAGAAGGTCATCTCGTGGTGGTGGTACTTGCGGTGCACCGGCTCCTTCTCCATGTACTGGAGCGAGTCGTGCATCCAGCCCATGTTCCACTTCATGCCGAAGCCCAGGCCGCCGTGGCCGCCCGGCCCGACCAGGTCGGTCGCCCGCGTCACCCCGTCCCAGGCGGTCGACTCCTCGGCGAAGGTGACGATGCCGGGGCAGCGGCGGTAGACGGTCGCGTTCATCTCCTGCAGGAAGGCGACCGCGTCGAGGTTCTCCCGGCCGCCGTGCTCGTTCGGCAGCCACTCGCCGTACTCGCGGGAGTAGTCCAGGTAGAGCATCGACGCGACCGCGTCCACGCGCAGGCCGTCGACGTGGAACTCCTGGCACCAGTACACGGCGTTGGCGACCAGGAAGTTGCGCACCTCCTTGCGGCCGTAGTCGAACTCCAGGGTCCCCCAGTCCGGGTGGTGCGAGCGGCGCGGGTCCTCGTGCTCGTACAGCGGCCGTCCGTCGAACTCGGCCAGCGCCCAGTCGTCCTTCGGGAAGTGCGCGGGCACCCAGTCCATCAGCACCCCGATCCCGGCCCGGTGCAGCGCGTCCACCAGAAACTTGAAGTCGTCCGGGGTGCCGAGGCGGGCCGTCGGCGCGTAGAAGCCGGTGACCTGGTAGCCCCAGGAACCACCGAAGGGGTGCTCGGTGACCGGCATGAACTCGACGTGGGTGAAGCCGAGTTCGCTCACGTATGCGGGCAGCTCGTCGGCGAGCCGGCGATACGTCAGGCCGGGGCGCCAGGACGGCAGATGGACCTCGTACACGGAGATCGGCGCCTCGTGCGGCGGCCGGGCGCCGCGCCGCGCCATCCACTCCTGGTCGCTCCACTCGTAGTGCGACTCGGTGACGATCGAGGCGGTGTCCGGCGGGCACTCGGTGCGGCGGGCCATCGGGTCGGCGCGGAGCGTGTGGGAGCCGTCGGGGCGGGTGATGTCGTACTTGTACACCGCGCCCTCCCCGATGCCGGGCACGAACAGCTCCCACACGCCGGTGGAGCCCAGCGAGCGCATCGGCAGCCCGGTGCCGTCCCAGTGGGTGAAGTCGCCGGTGACGCGGACGCCCCGGGCGTTCGGCGCCCAGACGGCGAAACGGGTGCCGGTGACGCCGCCGTGCCGCATCACCCGCGAGCCCAGCGCCGTCCACAGCTCCTCGTGCCGGCCCTCGCCGATCAGGTGCAGGTCCAGCTCGCCGAGCGACGGCAGGTGCCGGTAAGGGTCCTGTACGGCGAGCTCGTCGTCCCCGTAGCGCACGCGGAGCTCGTACGCCGGGACCTTCCGCAGCAGCGGGACGAACGCGGAGAAGATCCCGTCGCCGTCGTGGGTGAGCTCCACCTTCCGCCCCTTCGGCAGGACGGCCGTCACCGCGCTCGCCCAGGGGCGCAGCGCGCGGATGACGAGCCCGCCCTTCACCGGGTGGGCGCCGAGGAGGGCGTGGGGGTCGTGATGCTCGCCGGCGAGCAGCCGCGCGCGCTCGCCGGGGTCGAGAGGGGGCGCTGTGCGGGGCGTCTTGGCGGTCACCGGTAAGCCTCCAGAAAGCTCGGAATATGTACGAACATGTCAACACCCCCACAACCCCCCCGGAAACTCCGCCGAACGGGCCATCTCCCCCCACCGCCGTCCCCGTGGGGGGCGGCGCCCCCGGCCGGGCCCGGGCTTCCCGCGCCTGAACCCGCACCGCGAGCTCGGCGCCGTACGGGCGCCGCGGTCACGGGGGTGTGGCGAGGCGGTGGATGGCGGCGAGGGGGACGGGGAGCCAGTCGGGGCGGTGGCGGGCCTCGTAGACGACCTCGTAGACCGCCTTGTCCGTCTCGTAGGCGCGGAGCAGCGCCGGATCCGTCCGGGGGTCCGCCCCCGCGACCTCCGCGTAGCCCGTGCAGTACGCCGCCCGGCACCGCGCCGCCCACTCCGCATTCCACGGCCGGTGCGTACGGGCCGCGTAGTCGAAGGAGCGGAGCATGCCGGCGACGTCGCGGACCGTCGGCTGCGGGCGGCGCCGCTCTTCGAGGGGCTTCGCCGGCTCGCCCTCGAAGTCGATGACGGCCCACCCCCCGTCGGAGCCGCGCAGCGTCTGCCCGAGGTGCAGGTCGCCGTGGATCCGCTGCACCGCGCCCGCCCCCTCCGCGTCGCCCGCCGCCGCGAAGACGGCCCGCAGCCCGGGGACGTACGGCAGCAGCGCGGGGACGGCCTGCGCGGCGGCGTGCAGCCGCCGGTCCATCGCGGCGGCGAGGCCCTCCGTCTCGGCGCGGGCGAGGCGCCGCGTGGGCAGCGCCTCGGCGAGCGCGAGGTGCACCTCGGCGGTGGCCCGTCCGAGGGCCCGCGCCTCCGCGGTGAACTCCCGCCCGGCGGCGAGCGCGTCGAGCGCGAGCCGCCAGCCGTCGCGGGAGTCGCGGAGGTAGGGCTGGAGGACGCCGAGCGTCGCCGCCCCCGACTCGAACCAGGCGACGGGCGCCGGGACGCGGGCGCAGCCGGCCTGCCCGAGAGCGAGGGGGAGTTCGAGGTCGGGATTGGCACCGGGGCTGACCCGGCGGAAGATCTTCAGGATGTACGCGTCGCCGAACACCAGTGAGGAGTTGGACTGTTCGGCGTCGAGGACCCTCGGAGCGAGCGCCCCGGGCAGGGCGCGGGTGGCGTGGAAGCGGAGCGGCCCGGTGCGGCCGGGCGTGCGCAGCCGTTCGTACAGGAGTCCGGCGAGGCGCGGGTCCCGCAGTCCCTCGTAGACGGCGCGGCCGGCGAGCGGGCCCTGCCGGATGCGCCCGATGAGGGCGGGCGCGAGGCGCGGCGGCAGCTGGGACCGTACGCCGAGGAGGATCTGGTAGCAGTCGGCGGGTTCGCCGGTGGGGCGGCCGGGCTGTTCGACCCGGACCAGGAGGTGGAGGAGGCCGGGGCCGGCGCCGTCCAGGGGCAGCAGCTCGGTGGCCGCGTCCAGCGTGAATCCGGTGACCCGGCGGCCCTTGCCCGCGAACCAGCGCTGCCGGGGCAGCCATTCGTGGAGCAGGGGTGTCAGGGACGGAAGGAGGGCGTCCGGGGCCCGGGTGGTGGATGCGGCGATCTCAGGCATGGCATCGCGTCCTTTCCCCGGGGTGCGCACAGGGTTGTCGTAAGTGTTCAAATGCGCAGATTGTCCCGGATGGCGGCTGGGGCTGTCCGGATGTGCGGGACGTGTCGGAAAGGGAAGATCCATACGGATGGGGCCGGATGGACCCGTATGGGGGTGGTTCGTGTGTGGGACACCGTTCCCAGAGTGGGACGGAGGAAACCGTCCCACCCGGGCCGAGGCCGAATCGGCCTCCCCTCAACTCCGCTTCATGCGGAACCAGTAGAAGCCGTGACCCGCCAGCGTCAGCAGGTACGGCAGCTCGCCGACGGCGGGGAACTCCACCCCGCCGATCAGCTCGACGGGCCGCATCCCGGCGAAGCGCCGCAGGTCCAGCTCGGTCGGCTGTGCGAACCGCGAGAAGTTGTTGACGCAGAGCACGAGATCGGCGTCCTGGCCCTCCTCCGGAGCGGCCTCGCGGATGAAGGCGAGCACCGCCGCGTTGGAGGACGGCAGTTCGGTGTACGTCCCCGTCCCGAAGGCGCGGTTCTGCTTACGGATCTCGATCATCCGCTTCGTCCAGTGCAGCAGGGAGGACGGCGAGGCCATCCCCGCCTCCACGTTGGTCACCTGGTAGCCGTGGACCGGGTCCATGATGGCCGGCAGGTAGAGGCGGCCCGGGTCGCAGGAGGAGAAGCCCGCGTTCCGGTCCGGGGTCCACTGCATGGGGGTGCGCACCCCGTCCCGGTCGCCGAGCCAGATGTTGTCGCCCATGCCGATCTCGTCGCCGTAGTACAGCACCGGGGAGCCCGGCAGCGAGAAGAGCAGCGCGGTGAACAGCTCCATCTGGTTGCGGTCGTTGTCGAGGAGCGGGGCGAGTCGCCGCCGGATGCCGATGTTGGCCCGCATTCGCGGGTCCTTGGCGTACTCGGCGTACATGTAGTCCCGCTCCTCGTCCGTGACCATTTCGAGCGTGAGCTCGTCGTGGTTGCGGAGGAAGATGCCCCACTGGCAGCCGGCGGGGATCTCCGGCGTCTTCGCCAGGATCTCGGAGACCGGGTAGCGCGACTCGCGCCGCACCGCCATGAAGATCCGCGGCATGACCGGGAAGTGGAAGGCCATGTGGCACTCGTCGCCGCCGGAGCGGAAGTCGCCGAAGTAGTCGACGACGTCCTCGGGCCACTGGTTGGCCTCGGCGAGCAGCACCGTGTCCGGGTAGTGGTCGTCGATCTCCTTGCGGACCCGCTTGAGGAAGGCGTGGGTCTCCGGCAGGTTCTCGCAGTTGGTGCCCTCCCGCTGGTACAGGTACGGCACCGCGTCGAGCCGGAAGCCGTCGATCCCGAGGTCGAGCCAGAACTTCAGCGCCGACAGGATCTCCTCCTGCACGGCCGGGTTCTCGTAGTTGAGGTCCGGCTGGTGCGAGAAGAAGCGGTGCCAGAAGTACTGCTTGCGGACCGGGTCGAAGGTCCAGTTGGAGGTCTCCGTGTCGACGAAGATGATCCGGGCGTCGGGGAACTGCTTGTCGTCGTCGGCCCAGACGTAGTAGTCGCCGTACGGTCCCTCCGGGTCGCGCCGCGACTCCTGGAACCACGGGTGCTGGTCGCTGGTGTGGTTCATGACGAAGTCGATGATCACGCGCATCCCGCGCTGGTGCGCCGCGTCCACGAACTCCACGAAGTCGGCGATGTCGCCGAACTCGGGGAGGACCGAGGTGTAGTCGGCGACGTCGTAACCACCGTCGCGCAGCGGGGACTTGAAGAAGGGCGGCAGCCACAGGCAGTCCACGCCGAGCCACTGGAGGTAGTCCAGGCGGGACGTGATGCCCTTCAGGTCGCCGACGCCGTCGCCGTTGCTGTCCTGGAAGGACCGGACGAGGACTTCGTAGAAGACGGCCCGCTTGAACCAGTCGGGATCGAGGTCCTTGGCGGGTGTGGACTCGAAGGTGTCGGGGACGGGATCGTTGACGGTCATGAGGTGGGTGACCCTCCGGTCTGCGGGGACGGTCGCAGGACGAGCACGTGCGCGGGCGCGACGCCCGGTTCTAGGCGCACGTAGGCGTTCCTGCCCCAGTGGTAGGTGTCGCCGGTGAGCTCGTCGCGCACCGGCACGGTCTCGTGCCAGCCGAGGCCGAGTTCCGGCATGTTCAACGAGACCGTCGCCTCCTGGGTGTGGTGCGGGTCGAGGTTGACGACCACCAGAACGGTGTTCGAACCCTCCTTCTTCGAGTAGGCGATCACCTGCGGGTTGTCGACGTCATGGAAGGTCAGGTTCCGCAGTCGGCGGAGCGCCGGGTTGCGGCGCCGGATCCGGTTCAGAGCGGTGATCAGCGGAGTGATGGTCGCGCCCGCGCGCTCCGCAGACTCCCAGTCCCTGGGCCTCAGTTGGTACTTCTCCGAGTCCAGGTACTCCTCGCTGCCGGGACGCAGCGGGGTGTTCTCGCACAGCTCGTAGCCGGCGTAGATCCCCCAGGTCGGCGAGAGCGTCGCCGCGAGCACCGCGCGCGCCTCGAAGGCCGGCCGGCCGCCCTCCTGGAGGTAGGCGTGCAGGATGTCCGGGGTGTTCACGAAGAGGTTGGGCCGCATCTGCGCCGCCACGTCCCCGGACAGCTCCGTGAGGTACTCGGTCAGCTCGTCCTTGGTGTTGCGCCAGGTGAAGTACGTGTAGGACTGCTGGAAGCCGATCGCGCCGAGGGTCCGCATCATCGCCGGGCGGGTGAAGGCCTCCGCCAGGAAGATCACGTCCGGGTCGCGGTCGTTGATCTCCCCGATGACCCGCTCCCAGAACACCACCGGCTTGGTGTGCGGGTTGTCCACCCGGAAGATCCGCACCCCGTGGTCCATCCAGTGCCGCAGCACCCGGACCGTCTCGGCGACGATCCCGTCCATGTCCTTGTCGAACGCGATCGGGTAGATGTCCTGGTACTTCTTCGGCGGGTTCTCGGCGTAGGCGATCGAGCCGTCCGGGCGGTGGTGGAACCACTCCGGGTGCTTCTCCACCCACGGGTGGTCCGGCGAGCACTGGAGCGCGAAGTCCAGCGCGACCTCCAGGCGCAGGTCCCGGGCGCGGGCCACGAAGGCGTCGAAGTCCTCGATCGTGCCCAGGTCCGGGTGGACCGCGTCGTGCCCGCCCTCCGGCGAGCCGATCGCCCACGGCACGCCGACGTCGCTCGGCGACGCCGACAGGGAGTTGTTCGGGCCCTTGCGGTGGGTCTCGCCGATCGGGTGGATCGGCGGCAGGTAGACCACGTCGAAGCCCATCGCCGCGATGGCCGGAAGCCGTTCGGCGGCGGTGCGGAACGTGCCCGGGACCGTACGCCCCTTGACCTTCCGCACGCCCTCCGAGCGCGGGAAGAACTCGTACCAGGCGCCGTACAGGGCCCGTTCCCGCTCCACCCGGAGCGGGAACGCCGGGGAGGCGGTGACCAGTTCGCGCAGCGGATGCCGGTCCAGGGTCTCCGTGACCCGGGGCGCCAGCGCGGCGGCGAGGCGCGCGGCCGCCGGCCGGGACTCGTCGCGCAGCGCGTCGGCGGCCGCGAGCACCGCCTCCCGCCCGCCGCCCTTCTTCGGGACGCCCTTCGCGGCCCGCTCGTGCAGTTCCGCGCCCTCGGCGAGGACGAGCTCGGAGTCGATCCCGGCCGGGATCTTGATCTTCGCCGCGTGGCGCCAGGTCGCCAGCGGGTCGCTCCACGCCTCGACGGTGTAGGTCCACAGCCCCTCGGCGTCCGGGGTGACCTCGGCACCCCAGCGGTCGGAGCCCTCGGCCAGCTCGCGCATCGGGGTCCACGGCCCCGGGCGGCCCGTCGGGCCGGTGAGTACGACATTGGCGGCGACCGCGTCGTGGCCCTCGCGGAAGACGGTGGCCGTCACCTCGAAGGTCTCGCCGGCCACCGCCTTCGCGGGGCGCCGGCCGCAGTCGACCAGCGGGCGGACGTCCAGTACGGGAATGCGTCCCATGAGCGGATTCACAGCATCACCTGACGGTTTACGGGGGTGCGGGTGGTGGTGCGCTCTTTCTAGCCGCGCCGGAGGCCGGTGGGAGGCGGGCATCGCCGCGCCCCTCCGCGTTCACTCGGATGGCGGGCCCACAGGGATGAAACGGGGTGCGGAGACGGGTCTGGGGACGGGACGGGAACGAGGGATTCGGGCGAGTACGCGGGGAGCTTCCCCGGGTTCACGCGTGGGCAATCCGGCCCTTTGTTAACTACTAGGGCGTAGGGGGTGCGGCAAGGCGTGAGTCGGCCGAAACCCGCCGGCTGCCGTGCGGCGGACCGCGAACCGGCGCCGCCGCTCGTTACGCTGACGGTCCGTCGTCACCGGAGAAGACGGGAGACGCGCATGGACACGCAACCGGCCCGGGCCGTCCTCCACCACGTGCTGGCCGGGCGGTGCAGACTCGACCTCGGGGGCGCGGGCCCCCTCGACCTCACCCCCGGTGACCTGGCACTCCTGCCGACCGGCACCCCCCACCGGCTCACCGCGGGCCCCGCCGGCCCGACCCCCGACGGACCGCCGGCCGACCGCCCCGGCGCTTCGCCCCCCGGCGCGCCGCCCGCGGAGGTGCGCCTGGTCGGCGGGACGGAGGAGGAGGGCGCCCGGGTGCTCACCGTACGGGCCGGCTACGACCTCCGGGGCGCGCCGCCCCTCATGGCGGCGCTCCCGCGCGCGCTCCGGCTCGAACGGCGGCGCGTCGAGGGCGCGCCGCTGCTGCGCGAGACCCTCGGGGCGCTCGCCGCCCCCGGCCGCCGCGCGGGCCCCGGGGACCGGCTGCTCGCCCTGCGCGTCCTGGAGACCGCGCTCGTCCTCGCCGCCCCGCACCCCCCGGACGGCCCGTGCGCCCACCCCGGCATCGCCCGCGCCCTCGCCGCCATCGAGCACCGCTACGCCGAGCCGTGGACGGTGGTGACCCTCGCCCGCGAGGCCGGCATGGGCCGCTCCGCCTTCACCGCCGCCTTCCGCGCGGCCGTCGGCACCTCCCCGGCCCGCCACCTGACGGCCCGCCGGATGCGCGAGGCCGCCCGGCTGCTCGCCGGGACCGGGCTCCCCCAGTCGGCCGTACCCGCCCGCGTCGGCTACCGGAGCCGCGTGGGCTTCCACCTCGCCTTCCGCACCGCCCACGGCATGACCCCGGGCGAGTACCGGGCCGCGGCGCCCCGCAGGATCTGAACCGCCGGCGCGTCCCGCGCGCCCCCGGCGCCCCGCCCGTGCGCCCGGGACCCGGGGGTGCACCGTGGCCGGAGCGGGGCCGGCGGACCTACGCTCGGAGCGGCACGCCGGGCGCACAGCGTGGTGCGTCCGCTCCGTAGCGTCACCGGCCTGCGAAGGTGGGACACGTGAAGGCAATCCGTCGATTCACCGTGCGTCCTGTCCTCCCCGACACCCTTCGACCCCTCGCCGCCCTGGCGCGCAACCTGCGCTGGTCGTGGCACGAGCCGACCCGTGCCCTCTTCGACTCCCTGGCCCCCGAGGGGCTCGCGGGCGCCGACCCCGTCCGCGTCCTCGGCGCCCTGGAGGCGCCGCGGCTCGCCGCCCTCGCCGCCGACCGGGACTTCCTCGACCGGCTCGCCACCGCCGCCGAGGACCTCGACGGCTACCTGGAGCGGCCCCGCTGGTACCAGGAGCGGGTCTCCGGCGACGGGCCCGCCGCCCTCGCCTACTTCTCGCCCGAGTTCGGCGTCGCCGCCGCACTGCCCCAGTACTCCGGCGGGCTCGGCATCCTCGCCGGCGACCACCTCAAGTCCGCCAGCGACCTCGGCGTGCCGCTCGTCGGCGTCGGGCTGCTCTACCGCCACGGCTACTTCCGCCAGTCCCTCGGACGGGACGGCTGGCAGCAGGAGCAGTACCCCGTCCTCGACCCCGGCGAGCTGCCGGTCTCGCTGCTCCGGGAGGCCGACGGCGGGCCCGCCGGCATCGCGCTCGCCCTGCCCGGCGGCCGGAGCCTGCACGCCCAGATCTGGGTCGCCCAGGTCGGCCGCGTCCCGCTGCTGATGCTCGACTCGGACGTCGAGGAGAACGCCCCCGGCGAGCGGTCCGTCACCGACCGGCTGTACGGCGGCGGCAGCGAGCACCGGCTCCTCCAGGAGATGCTGCTCGGCATCGGCGGCGTCCGCGCCGTCCGCACGTACACCCGGCTCACCGGCCACCCCGAGCCCGAGGTCTTCCACACCAACGAGGGCCACGCCGGCTTCCTCGGGCTCGAACGGATCCGTGAACTCCAGGGCGCCGGGCTCGACTTCGACGCCGCCCTGGAGACCGTCCGGGCCGGGACCGTCTTCACCACCCACACCCCCGTGCCCGCAGGCATCGACCGCTTCGACCGGGAACTCGTCGCCCGCCACCTCGGCGACGACGGCGCCCTGCCCGGCCTCGACACCGGCCGGATCCTCGCCCTCGGCGACGAGACCCCGCTCGGCGGCCAGCCCGGCGTCTTCAACATGGCCGCCATGGGCCTGCGCCTCGCCCAGCGCGCCAACGGCGTCTCCACCCTCCACGGCGCCGTCAGCCGCGAGATGTTCGCCGGACTCTGGCCCGGATTCGACGCCGAGGAGGTGCCGATCACCTCCATCACCAACGGCGTCCACGCCCCCACCTGGACCGCCCCCGAGGCCGCCCGCCTCGGCCCCGACGCGAGCGACCGCGAGCTGTGGGAACTGCGCCGCACGCTGCGCGCCCGGCTCGTCGCCGACGTCCGGGACCGGCTGCGCGCCTCCTGGCGCCAGCGCGGCGCGGCCGCCGCCGAACTCGGCTGGACCGACTCCGTCCTCGACCCCGACGTCCTCACCGTCGGCTTCGCCCGCCGGGTCCCCTCCTACAAGCGGCTCACCCTGATGCTCCGCGACAAGGAGCGGCTGCGCGCCCTGCTGCTCCACCCCGAGCGGCCGGTGCAGCTCGTCGTCGCCGGCAAGGCCCACCCGGCCGACGACGGCGGCAAGAAGCTCGTGCAGGAGCTCGTCCGCTTCGCCGACGACCCGCGCGTCCGGCACCGGATCGTCTTCCTGCCCGACTACGGCATGGAGATGGCCCGCGGCCTCTACCCCGGCTGCGACGTCTGGCTCAACAACCCGCTCCGTCCCCTGGAGGCGTGCGGCACCAGCGGCATGAAGGCCGCCCTCAACGGCTGCCTCAACCTCTCCGTCCTCGACGGCTGGTGGGACGAGTGGTACGAGCCCGAGTTCGGCTGGGCCATCCCCACCGCCGACGGGGCCGCCGCGGCCGACGAGGAGCGCCGCGACGACCTGGAGGCCGCCGCCCTCTACGAGCTGATCGAGCGCCGGGTCGCCCCCCGCTTCTACGACCGGGGCCCCGACGGCGTCCCCGCCGCCTGGACCGCCATGGTCCGCCGCACCCTCACCGAACTCGGCCCCAAGGTCCTCGCCGACCGGATGGTCCGCGAGTACGTGGAGCGGCTGTACGTCCCCGCCGCCGCGGCCCGCCGGGTGCTCACCCCCGACCGGGCGCGCGAGCTCGCCGCCTGGAAGGCCCGGGTCCGGGCGGCCTGGCCGGGCGTCTCGGTGGACCACGTCGAGATCGGCGACGACCTCGCCGAGACCGGGGCGGAGCTGGGCGCCACGCCCTGCGTCCGGGTGCGGGTCGCGCTCGGCGGCCTCTCCCCGGACGACGTCGAGGTGCAGGCCGTGACCGGCCGCGTGGACGCCGACGACACCCTCACCGGCACCCGCACGGTCGCCCTCAAGCCCGTCGGCGGCCCGGACCTGGACGGCCGCCAGCCCTACGCCGGCACCCTGGAGCTCGACCGCACCGGCCCCTTCGGCTGCACCGTCCGCGTCCTGCCCTCCCACCCGCTCCTCGCCCACCCCGCCGAACCCGGCCTGATCGCGCTGCCGGAGGACCCGGGCAGTGAGGGGGCGGGGGTGCTCCTGAGGTAGCCGCCGGGGGGACCCGGGCGGGTGCCTAGGCTGGACGGCATGATCAGGGTGCTGCTGGCCGACGACGAGACGATGATCCGCGCCGGGGTGCGGGCCATCCTCACCACCGACCCGGGGATCGAGGTGGTCGCCGAGGCGGGCGACGGACACGAGGCGGTGGAGCTGGCCCGGCTCCACCGGCCCGACGTCGCCCTCCTCGACATCCGGATGCCCCGGCTCGACGGCCTCGCCGCCGCCGACGCGCTCCGCCGCACCCTGCCGGGGACCGCGGTCGTCATGCTCACCACCTTCTCCGAGGACGACTACATCGCCCGGGCCCTCGGCACCGGCGTCGGCGGCTTCCTCCTGAAGTCCGGCGACCCGCGGGAGCTGATCGCCGGGGTCCGCGCGGTCGCCGCCGGCGGCGCCGCCCTCTCGCCGACCGTCGCCCGCCGGGTCATCGACACCCTCGGCGGCGAGCGGCTCACCCGCGCCGCCGCGGCCCGGGCCCGGCTCGCGCCGCTCACCGGCCGCGAGCGGGAGGTCGTCTCGCTGCTCGCGGCGGGCTGCTCCAACCAGGAGATCGCCGCCCGCATGCACGTGGTCGAGGGCACCGTGAAGGCCCACGTCAGCGCCGTCCTCGCCCGCCTCGGCCTGCGCAACCGGGTCCAGCTCGCGGTCCTCGCCCACGAAGCGGGACTCGCCGCCGACCCCGGGCCCTCCGGTGCCTGAGGTCTCGGCGGCGCGCCGGCGCCTCTTCGACCTGGCGCTGTGGCTGCTGCTCTCGCTCCCGGTGCTGCTGCGCTCCGACCCGAACGACGGCGGGTCCTGGTTCCAGGTCGCCGCCGGGGTCACCGTCCTCGGCGGCTGCGTCGCCGTCAGCCGCCGGTGGCCGCTGCTGCCGCTCGCGGTCACGGTCGCCGCCAGCCTGCCCGCCTCCCTGGAGCTGTTCACGCCCTCGTACAGCCTCGCCCTGGTCGCCTTCGGCTATCTCGCCGGGCGGCGGCAGGACCACACCCGCGGCTCGCTCTGGCTGTTCGGGGCGGTGGCCGCCGTGGGCCTGGTGCTCACCCGGTTCACCGGCACCTCCCTCGGCCCCTGGTTCACCCTGCTGCTCGCCCTGGCCCTGGCCGTCGTGGCGCCCTGGCTGATCGGCCGGTACGTCCGCCAGTACGACCGGCTGGTGCGCAGCGGCTGGGAGCTCGCCGACCGGATGGAGCGGGAGCAGGCGGCGGTCGCCGACCGGGAGCGGCTGCGGGAGCGGTCGCGGATCGCCGGGGACATGCACGACTCCCTCGGCCACGACCTGGCGCTGATCGCGGTGCGGGCGGGCGCCCTGGAGGTGGATCCGGGCCTCGGGCCCGAGCAGCAGCGGGCGGCGGGCGAGCTGCGGCGGGCGGCGGCGGAGGCGACCGAGCGGCTGCGGGACGTCGTCGGGGTGCTGCGGGAGGAGGGGGAGGGGGCGCCGACGACGCCGGCCGGGGAGACGGTCGGCGAGCTGGTGGACCGGGCCAGGGCCTCCGGGCTCGACGTGACCCTGCGCGGTGACGGCCCGGTGCCGGAGCCGCCGGGCATGGCGGGCATGGCGCTGCGCCGGGTGGTGCAGGAGGGGCTGACGAACGCGGCGAAGCACGCGCCGGGCGCCGCCGTCACCGTCGAACTGCGGGAGACCGCGGCGCGGGTGACGGTACGGGTGGCGAGCGGGCCGGGCGACGGGCCTGGGGAGCCGTCCTCCGGGGGCTTCGGGCTCGTCGGCCTGGACGAGCGGGTCCGGCTCGCGGGCGGCACCCTGACCCACGGCCCGGTGCGCGGCGGCGGCTTCGCGCTGACGGCGGTGCTGCCGCGGCGGGCGCCGGCCGCGGTGCCGGCCGCGCCGACCTCGGCCCGGGAGCTGGACCGGGCCCGCCGCCGGGTCCGGCAGGACCTGGTGCGGGCGATCTGGATCCCGCTGGCGCTGCTCGCGGCGTTGTCGGTGCTGACGGCGGGCGTGGCGCTGTGGTCGCAGTCCCGTTCGTACCTGGAGCCCGACAACTACGCGCGGCTGCTGGTCGGCCAGGCGTACGCGGAGCTGGTGGACGACCTGCCCGACCACGCTCTGGAGGCGCCGCCGGCGGGGCTGCCGCCGGAGCCGGCGGGCGCGGACGAGTGCCGGTACTACCGGGCGACGGTCTTCGCGGAGGTGCCGGTCTACCGGCTGTGCTTCACCGGCGGGCGGCTCGGCTCGCGGGACGAGCTGGGGTGAACGGGCGGACGCCCGGAGGGATGGGATCCCTCCGGGCGTCCGTCGTGTGTGTGCTCCGGGCCGTGCCTCCCGGGTTACGGGAAGGTCAGCTTGAAGCTGTTGATGTAGCCGGTGTCGGCGCCGGCCTTGTCCTGGACGCGGAGCTTCCAGGCACCGTTGGCGACCTCGGAGGAGGCGTTCACGGTGTAGGTCTGGACGATGTTGTCCGCGCTGCCGCCGGAGCGGTTGTGCAGGTTGTAGACCGAGCCGTCGGGGGCGACGAGGTCGACGACCAGGTCACCGATGTAGGTGTGGACGATGTTCACACCGACGGAGAGGTTGCTGGGGGCGTTGCCGGTGACGCCGGTGACGTTGACCGTCGAGGTGACCGCGGCGCCGGGGGAGTCCGGGATGGCGACGTCGGCCGTGTTCTCGAAGACCTTGCCGTCGGGCGGGGTGGTGCCGCCGGGGCGGGTGCCGACGTTGACGGCGGCCCAGGCGTGCTGGACGGCGAGGGCCTCGGGGCTGCCGGCCCCGTACAGCTCCTCGGCGGCCGCGACCGTGCCGGTGCGGGCGCCCGCGTAGTTGGTGGACGAGGTCCACTTCGTGGTGAGCGCCTTGAACCAGATCATCCGGGCCTTGTCGATGCCGATGCCGGTGACCGGGAGGCCGTCGGAGGTCGGCGAGTCGTACGTCACGCCGTTGACGGTCTTGACGCCGCTGCCCTCGGAGAGCAGGTAGAAGAAGTGGTTCGCCGGGCCCGAGGAGTAGTGGACGTCGATCGAGCCGATGCCCGAGTACCACGCGTCCTTGGACGAGCCGTCCTTGCTGGGCTTGTCCATGTAGCGGAGCGGGGTGCCGTTGCCGCGGATGTCGATCTTCTCGCCGACGAGGTAGTCGCCCTTGTCGTTGGGGTTGTTGGCGTAGAACTCGACGGCCGCCGCGAAGATGTCGGAGGTGGCCTCGTTGAGGCCGCCGGACTCGCCGCTGTAGACGAGCTTGGCGGTGACCGAGGTCAGGCCGTGGGTCATCTCGTGGGCGGCCACGTCGATGGACGTGAGCGGCTTGGCGTTGGCCGCGCCGTCGCCGTACGTCATGCAGAAGCAGGAGTCCTGCCAGAAGGCGTTGACGTACGCGTTGCCGTAGTGGACCCGGGAGTACGCGCCGACGCCGTCGCCGCGGATGCCGCTGCGGCCGTGCACGTTCTTGTAGTAGTCCCAGGTGAGCGCGGCGCCGTAGTGGGCGTCGGCGCCGGCCGTCTCCAGGTTGGACGGCGTGCCGTCGCCCCAGACGTCGTCCGAGCCGGAGAAGAGCGTCCCGGTGCCGGAGGTGCCGCGGTTGAGGTTGTACGTCTTGTGGTTGCCGCGGGTGGTGTCGGTCAGGGTGTACGACGGCGCGGTGCCGAGCGTCACCTGGCCGCTGTACTGGGTGTTGCCGGTGCCGGTGTGCACGGCCTGCCACTCGTACAGCTTGGCGCCGGACTTGGCGTCCGTGACGACGTGCAGCTCGTTCGGAGTGCCGTCGTGCTGGAGGCCGCCGACGACGGTCTCGTACGCCAGGACCGGGGAGCCGCTCTGCCCCATCCAGACGACCTTGCGCGGGGCGCGCTCGCTCTTGGTGGCCTTCGAGCCCTCGGCGGCGGCCAGGCCGACGGCCTGCTTCTCCGCGGCGGCGGGGGCGACGGTGGCCGACAGGTCGACGTTCTTCAGCTCCGCGCGGGAGGACTTGGCGACGCCGGTGGTGGCGCCCGCCTTGGACTCGGCCACGATCAGGTCGCCGCCGAGGACCGGGAGGCCCGCGTAGGTGCGCTCGTAGCGCGTGTGGGTGGTGCCGTCGCGGTCCTGGACTACGTCGCGGACGACGAGCTGCTCCTGGCTGCCGAGGCCCAGCTCCTTGGCCGTCTCGGCCTTGTCGGCGTCGGCGGCCTTGATCAGCGCGGTGCGCTGGGCGGGGGAGAGGTCGGCGGGGAGCTTGCCCGGGTTGACCTTCCCGAGGGCCGAAGCCGGGGCGGCGGTCGTGCCGGTGACGCCGGCGGAGGCGCTGCCGGCCTGGACGCCGACGGCGATCATGGCGGCGGCTGCGACGAGAGCGCCGGTCGCGGTGGCACGGCGGCTGGGCGTGGATCTCACGCGGACTCCTTTTGCGAGGGGGGTACCGGTCCGTTGGGTGGGCGGGCCGGGTGGTGCAAGCAGAGCGGTGACACACGAACGGGTGATGCGGCGAACGCGATTGCGAGGAACCTGGGAGAGAGTGGCAGCTACCGCCGGTACCTGTCAGGAGCGCGTCAACAACTTGGCCGGAAGTCGTCCGGTGCGCGTACGGTCACGTTCGTTAACCGGACGTTTCATCGATCTTGGGTGAAGCGGCACACCCCGTTCGGCGTGCGGGAACGCCGCGCGGGCCGCCCGGCGTTCGGTCGGCGCGCCGTTACCCGTCCCGCCCTTCGGACACGAGACGGCTTTACCGGCGCGATGGCCGAAACATTTCGGCGGGAACAGGACCCTCCGCGTCCGCGCCCCGGGCCGTCCGGCGAGAACGGTCGCGCGGCACGCCCGGTCGCGGTCCGCACCGCCGGGCGCCCGCCCGAACGCGGTCCCTGTCGCCGGGCGCGTACCCGGTCGGGGTCCGTGCCGCTGGGTGCTGGGCGCGCCCGGACCTGGTCCGCACCGCCGGGCGCCCGCCCGAACGCGGTCGGGCCCCCGGCCCCGTCGCCCCCGTACGCGTGCCCGGCACCCCGTCGCCCTGCACGCGCCGCGGCCCCTCGCCCCGTACGCGTGCCCCGCCAGGGCGCCCCGTACGCCCTCCGGGGGCCCCACCCCGCCGTCAGCCCGCCAGCGAGTCCCGCCAGGCGCGGTGGAGGCCCGCGTAGCGGCCCTCGCCGCCGACGAGTTCGGCCGGAGCGCCGTCCTCGACGATCCGGCCCGCCTCCATCACCAGGACCCGGTCCGCGACCTCCACCGTGGACAGGCGGTGGGCGATGACCACCGCCGTGCGGCCCGCCAGGACCGTGTCCATCGCGTGCTGCACCGCCCGCTCGCCCGGCACGTCCAGGGAGCTCGTCGCCTCGTCCAGGATGAGCACCGCCGGATCCGCCAGGAGCGCCCGCGCGAAGGCCACCAGCTGGCGCTGACCGGCCGAGATGCGGCCGCCCCGCTTCCGTACGTCGGTGTCGTAGCCGTCCGGCAGGCCGGCGATGAACTCGTGCGCGCCGATCGCCTTCGCCGCCCGCTCGATCTCCTCCCGGGACGCGTCCGGGCGTCCGATCGCGATGTTCTCCGCGACCGTGCCGGAGAAGAGGAACGCCTCCTGCGTCACCATCACCACCCCCCGCCGCAGTTCGGGCGTCGACAGCTCGCGCAGGTCCACGCCGTCGAGCAGGACCCGGCCCTCCGTCGGGTCGTAGAAGCGGGCGAGCAGCTTCGCCAGCGTCGACTTGCCCGCGCCGGTCGCGCCGACCACCGCCACCGTCTGCCCGGCCGGGATCCGCAGGGAGAAGCGGGGCAGCACCTCGCCGCCCGTCCGGTAGGCGAACCGCACCCCGTCGAAGACGACCTCCCGGCCCGGCGCCGCCCCCGCCCGGGCCGGCAGCTCGCGCGGGGCCTCCGCCTCCGGCACGCCCGGCTCCTGCGCGAGCAGCCCCGCGATCTTCGTGAGCGAAGCGGCCGCCGACTCGTACGAGTTGAGGAACATCCCGAGCCGGTCGATCGGGTCGTACAGCCGCCGCACGTACAGCACCGCCGCCGCGAGCACGCCCAGCTCCAGGGAACCCTCCGCGACCCGGTAGGCGCCCCACAGGCACATTCCGGCCACCGCTGTGTTCGCCACGAGGCGCGAGCCCACCACATAGCGGGCCATCTCCAGGAGCGCGTCCCCGTTGCTCCGCTCGTGCCGGCGGTTCAGCCCCGCGAACTCCGCGTCGTTCACCCGCTCCCGGCGGAAGGCCCGCACCGGCCGGATGCCGTTCATCGTCTCCGCGAACTTCACGATCACCCCGGCGATCGCCGTCGACCGCTCCGCGTACACCGCGCCCGCCCGCCGCCGGTAGCTCCGCACCAGCAGGTACAGCGGCCCGAACGAGGCCACCGCCACCGCGCCGATCCCCAGGTCCAGCCAGAGCAGCACCAGCGAGATCGACACGAACGACAGCACCACCCCGACCAGTTCCTGCAGCCCCTCCGACAGCAGCTCCCGCAGCGACTCCACGTCCGTCGTCGACCGCGAGATCAGCCGCCCCGAGGTGTACCGCTCGTGGAAGTCCACGCTCAGCACCTGCGCGTGCCGGAAGATCCGGCCCCGCAGGTCGAGCAGCACGTCCTGGTTGATCCGCGCCGCGCCCCGCACGAAGCCGTACTGGAGCGCCCCCGCGCCCACCGCGCACAGCAGGTAGCCGACCGCCACCGCGACCAGCGGCCCGTGGTCACCGGCCCGGAAGGCCGGCACGCCCCGGTCGATCGCGTACGCCACGAGCAGCGGGCCCGCCTGCACCGCGGCCTCCTTCACCAGCAGCACCAGCGCCGCCACCGCCACCCGGAACCGGTGCCCGGCCAGCAGCGAGCGCAGCAGCGCCCCGGTCGCCCCGCGCGGAGCCGGCAGGTCGTCCCGGTCGAACGGGTCGCCCGGACCGGACGCCTCCGCCCGCTCCTCCTCGTCGTCCGGGCGCGCGAGCGTGGTCTCCGTCATCGTTCCCCGTCCCCCTCGCCGGCCATCAGCCACGCGTACTCGCCGCTGCTCCGCAGCAGTTCCTGATGGGTGCCGACCGCCGCGACCCGCCCGCCCGAGAGCAGCGCCACCCGGTCGGCCAGCATCACCGTCGACGGCCGGTGCGCCACGACCAGCGCCGTCGTCTCCTTCAGCACCTCGCGCAGGGCCGCCTCCACCCGCGCCTCCGTGTGCACGTCGAGCGCCGACAGGGGATCGTCCAGGACCAGGAAGCGCGGCCGGCCGACCACCGCCCGGGCCAGCGCGAGCCGCTGCCGCTGCCCGCCCGACAGGCTCAGCCCCTGCTCGCCGACCTGCGTCGCGGTGCCCTCCGGCAGCCGGTCCACGAAGCCCTCCGCCTGCGCGATCCCGAGGGCGCGCCGCAGCTCCGGACCGCCGGCGTCCGGACCCGCGCCCATCAGCACGTTCTCCCCGACGCTCGCCGAGAACAGCGTCGGCTCCTCGAAGGCCACCGACACCAGCGACCGCAGCCGCTCCCGGTCCATCAGGGCGATGTCCTCGCCGTCCAGCAGGATCCGTCCGCCGGTCGCCTCGTGCAGCCGCGGGACGAGCGCGGTGAGCGTGGTCTTGCCGGAACCCGTGGCGCCGACCAGGGCGAGGGTCTCCCCGGGCCGGATGTGCAGGTCGATGCCGTCCAGGACCGGCGGCGTCCCCTCCGGGGCGTCCGGGTACCGGAACGAGACCCCTTCGAAGCGCACGCCGTCCGGGCCCGCGCCCGCGCGCCCGCCGCCCGCCGCCGTGTCCGGCTCCACCTCCGCGTCCATCACCTCGAAGTACCGCTCGGTGGCCGTCGCCGCCTCCTGGCTCATCGCGAGCAGGAAGCCGATCGACTCCACCGGCCAGCGCAGCGCGAGCGCCGTCGACAGGAAGGCGACGAGCGTGCCCGCCGACAGGTCGCCGTCCGCGACCTCGACCGTGCCGAGGACCAGCGTCGCCCCGATCGCCAGCTCCGGCAGGATCGTGATGAGCGCCCAGATCAGCGCGAGCAGCCGCGCCTTGGCCAGCTCGGTGGAGCGCAGCAGCCGGGCGAGCCGGCGGAAGGACTCCGCCTGGCTGCGGTGCCGGCCGAAGCCCTTGACGACGCGGATGCCGAGGACGCTCTCCTCGACGACCGTTGTCAGATCGCCGACCTGGTCCTGGGCGCGGCGCGTGACGACCGCGTACCGGCTCTCGAAGAACGAGCAGAGGACCACCACCGGCACCACGGGCGTCAGCAGCACCAGGCCGAGCGACCAGTCCTGCGCGAGCAGCAGGGCGCAACCGGCCAGCAGCGTCACCCCGTTCACCACGAGGAAGGTCAGCGGGAAGGCGAGGAACATCCGGACCAGCATCAGGTCCGTCGTCCCGCGCGAGAGCAGCTGGCCGGACGCCCACCGGTCGTGGAAGGCGATCGGCAGCCGCTGGAGCCGCCCGTACAGGTCCTCCCGCATCCGCGCCTCCACCGAGGACAGCGGGCGGGCCACCAGCCACCGCCGCAGCCCGAAGAGACCGGCCTCCGCGAAGCCGAGCAGCAGCAGGTACAGCGCCCCCAGCCACACTCCGCCCGGGTCCCGGTCCGAGACCGGCCCGTCCACCAGCCACTTCAGGACCAGGGGGATGACGAGCGACAGACAGGAGGCGACGATCGCGACGGCGGCGGCGCTGAAGAACCGCCCGCGCACGGGCCGGACGTACGGCCAGAGCCGCAGCAGGACCCGCACCGCCGATCGGTCGGCGGGGCGGTCCTCGGGGGTGGCAGGTTTCTCGGGCATCAGGCCCGACCCTACGGTTCACCACTGACACCCCTCACCCGATTTTCAGCCCCGGCCCCCCTCGGCCCCCTCCGCCGCCGCGGCGCCGTCGCCGCCTCCGTAGGATCCCTGCCCTGTGCACGTATCAGGGGTGGGAGAGACACGATGAGGGCACGTCAGAGATTCCGCGCGGCGGTCGTCGCGCTGCCGTTGCTGCTGGCCGTCGCCGGCTGCGAGAGCGGCGCGGAGAAGGCCGACGGCCCCCGGGACAAGGCCCCGACCGCGACCGCGACCGCCTCCCCGACCCGGCTGCCCGTCTTCGAGATGCCTCCGCGGCGGCAGCCCGCCGCCGCGGGCGAGGTGCTCGCGGACATCGGGACGGCCCGCTTCACCCAGACCGTCACCTACCGGACCTCCGGCGGAAGCGCCGTGGAGCGGACGGCCGGCGTCCTCGACTGGGGGAAGGAGGCCGCCCGCGTGGAGCGGACCCGCCGCGTGCCGGCCGGTTTCTCGGCGTCCGTCGCGGACGACCTGGACTTCACGCCCGGCCGGACCGAGCGGCACGAGTACGCGGTCGAGGGCAACGAGATCGCGTACCGCCAGGAGAGCGGGGTCTGGCTGCGGTACGCCGCCTCCGACCCCAAGGAGTTCGCCGACGCCGCCGGGGGCGTCCTCGGCCTGGCCGGCGACGCGGCCCCGTGGGGAGGCACCCTCGCGGAGGTCCTGAAGGTCTCCTCCGCCGTCGACTCCGAGACGCTGCCCGGCGGTGGGCGCCGGTACCGCGCGCACGTCGACGACCTGACGGCGCGGAGCGCGCTGCCGCCCGCCGTCGCCGGACACGTGGAGGGGCGCGGCCCCGCGCAGACGGTCGTCGTCGAGCTCGACCGGCGGGGCCGGCTGGTCCGCGCCGAGGCCGACTTCGGGAAGCTCCTCGCGCACCTGCACGACGAGGGGACGCTGCGCCGGCTGACCGGCCTCCGCGTCGAACTCGCCCTCACCGGTCACGGCGCCCCGGTCACGGCCCTCGTCCCGGCCACCCAGCGTTCCGAGACCGCGAGGACGGTGCTCACCGCGATGACCGGGGTCGAGCCGGGCGCCTGCGCGTCCACCGACACCGGCCTCGACCACACCGGCCTCGTCCGCGTCGTCCCCTGCCGCGGCGCCGACCTGCGGGTCTTCGCCCAGCAGCGGATCGACGAGACCGTCCGCGACGCGGACCCCGAGGGCGTCGGGGACCGGCTCGCCGTCGAGCGGTGCCGTACCGCCTTCCGGAAGGCCCCCGCCGCGTGGAAGGCCGGCGCCCGGCCCGCCGACACGTTCTGGACCAGCGGCCACGAGAGCATCAGCTTCGTGTACACCGGGCCCGACGCCCACGCCCGCGGCGACTTCACCTGTTACGTCGCGCTCCGCTGACCCCGTCGCCCGCGGGTCTACCCCGCCACCCGCAGCAGCACCACCGACCGCCCCTCCACCCGGAGCACCGCGCCGCCCGGGTGGAGGGTGCCCGGGGGTGCGGTCTGGTCGTCCAGGGAGGTGTCGAGGACGCGTTCGTAGGTCTGGGCCCAGGGCGGGCCGGGGAGGCGGAAGTCCAGGGGGTCGGGGCCCGCGTGGAGGACGGCGAGGAAGCTGTCGTCGAGGACCTGCTCGCCCCGCTCGTCGCGGCCCGGTATGTCGCGGCCCGACAGGTAGAGGGCGAGCGTCGCCGAGGGCGCGTACCAGTCCCGTTCGGTCATCTCCCGGCCGTCGGGGCCGAACCACGCGAGGTCCCGCAGCCCGTCCGCGCCCTGCGGCCGGCCGGAGAAGAAGGCGCGGCGGCGCAGCACCGGGTGGCGGTGGCGGAGGGCCAGCAACCGCCGGGTGAGGGCGAGGAGCTGGGCGCGGCCGGGGTCGTCCGGCAGCGACCAGTCGAGCCAGCTGGTCTCGTTGTCCTGGCAGTAGGCGTTGTTGTTGCCGCCCTGGGTGCGGCCCATCTCGTCGCCGGCGACCAGCATCGGCACGCCGGTGGAGAGCAGCAGCGTGGTGAGCAGGTTGCGGAGCTGGCGCAGCCGGAGGGCGCCGATGGCGGGGTCGTCGGTCTCGCCCTCCGCGCCGCAGTTCCAGGAGCGGTTGTCGTGGGTGCCGTCGCGGTTGCCCTCGCCGTTGGCCTCGTTGTGCTTGCGCTCGTAGGTGACGAGGTCGCGGAGCGTGAAGCCGTCGTGGGCGGTGACGAAGTTGACGGAGGCGTAGGGGCGGCGGCCGCCCCAGGCGTACAGGTCGCTGGAGCCGGAGAGCCGGTAGCCGAGGTCCCGGACGTCGGGCAGCGCGCCGCGCCAGAAGTCCCGTACGGCGTCCCGGTAGCGGTCGTTCCACTCGGTCCACAGCGGCGGGAAGGCGCCGACCTGGTAGCCGCCGTTGCCGACGTCCCAGGGTTCGGCGATGAGCTTGACCCGGCGGAGCACCGGGTCCTGGGCGATGACGGCGAGGAACGGCGAGAGCATGTCGACGTCGTGCATCGAGCGGGCGAGCGCGGCCGCCAGGTCGAAGCGGAAGCCGTCGACGCCCATCTCGGTGACCCAGTACCGCAGGGAGTCGGTGATGAGCCGCAGCACCTGCGGCTGGACGACGTGGAGCGTGTTGCCGCAGCCGGTGTAGTCGGCGTACCTCCGCGCGTCGGACTGGAGCCGGTAGTAGCCGCGGTTGTCGATGCCCTTCAGCGACAGCGTGGGGCCGAGCTCGCCGGCCTCCGCCGTGTGGTTGTAGACGACGTCGAGGATCACCTCGATGCCCGCCGCGTGCAGCGCCCGCACCATCCGCTTGAATTCGCCGACCTGCTGGCCGGTGGTGCCGGACGAGGAGTAGCCGGCGTGCGGGGCGAAGTAGCCGATCGAGTTGTAGCCCCAGTAGTTGGTGAGGCCGCGCCGCAGCAGGTGGTCCTCGTGGGCGAACTGGTGCACCGGCAGGAGCTCGACCGCCGTCACGCCGAGCCGGACGAGGTGGTCGATCGCGGCCGGGTGGGCGAGCCCCGCGTAGGTGCCGCGCAGCCGCTCGGGGATGCCGGGGTGCCGGGCGGTGAAGCCCTTGACGTGGAGTTCGTAGATGACGGAGTCCTGCCAGGGCGTCTTGGGCCTGCGGTCGTCGGACCAGTCGTCGTCGTCCCGCACGACGACCCCCTTGGGCACGTGCGGGGCGGAGTCCCGCTCGTCGCGGACGGTGTCGGCGACGTGCTGCTGGGGCCAGTCCCTGACGTGCCCGTACGCCTCCGGGGGCAGCGCCGCGAAGTCGCCGTCGACGGCCCGCGCGTACGGGTCGAGGAGCAGCTTCGCCGGGTTCCAGCGGGCGCCGGTCCACGGGTCCCAGCGGCCGTGCACCCGGTAGCCGTACCGCTGCCCGGGGCCGACGCCCGGGACGAAGCCGTGCCAGATCTCGTGGGTGAGTTCGGTCAGCGGCAGCCGGGTCTCGGTGCCGTCGGGCGCGAAGAGGCAGAGCTCCACGGCCTCCGCCCCGCCCGCCCAGAGCGCGAAGTTGGTGCCCCGGGTCCCGTCGGGGCCGGTCCGGCAGCGGGCCCCGAGCGGGGTGGGCGTCCCCGGCCACACCGGGGGCGCGGTCCGTCCCGGGGCATGCTCCGGTACCGCCTGCTGTTCGGCTGCGCTCGACACCGCCCTGGCCTCCCGCGGCTCCGGCGGGGCCCGCGTGACGGGGCGAGGGCGTCCCGGCCCCTGCCCCGCGCGTCCTCCCGCACCCTCGTGTGCTCCCGGTCGTACTCCCCTGTTCTTCCCGCGCCGGGGTCCCCCCAACATGGCCCGCACGGACGTTTCCCCTGGAGGGGGGTCGTCGTTGGGCCACGCGTGACACGTGTATGGGAACGGGCCGGGCAATTCCTCGCGGTGGCGGGGCTCCTGGTGGGCCTCGCCGGCTGCACCGGATCGGACGGGGGAGGGGGCCTCGGCCTGGACCTCCCGGGCAAGGCGAGGGCCCCCGGCGACGTGATCCGGGTGAGCCCGGAGGACGGCAGCCGGGCGGTCGCCGCGGACGGGCCCCTGGAGGTGCGGGTGGACAGCGGGCGACTCGAACGGGTGAGCGTGACCCAGGTGGCGGACGGCCGCCGGGCCGCCGTGCCCGGGGCGATCGCGGCCGACGGGCTGCGCTGGCGGCCCGCCGACGGCACCCGGCTCGCGCTCGCCGCGAAGTACAGCGTGGACGCGGTGGCGCTCGACGCCCACGGGCGCCGCTCGGCCCGGCACACCACCTTCACCACGGTGGTGCCGGAGAGCCGCTTCATCGGCTACTTCACTCCGGAGAACCGTTCCACGGTCGGCGCCGGCATGATCGTCTCCTTCGGCTTCAACCGGCCGGTCGAGAACCGCGCCGAGGTGGAACGGGCCATCCGGGTCACCGCCGACCCACCGGTGGAGGTCGTGGGCCACTGGTTCGGCAAGGAGCGGCTCGACTTCCGCCCGGCCGCGTACTGGGCGGCCGGCACGAAGGTGACGGTCGAACTCGGCCTGCGGGACGTGGAGGGCGCCCCCGGCGTGTACGGCATCCAGCGCAAGACGGTCGGCTTCACCGTCGGCCGCTCCCAGGTCTCCCTGGTCGACGCCGCCGCCCACACCATGGAGGTGCGCCGGGACGGGCGGCTGCTCGCCACCCTGCCGATCACCGCGGGCGCCCCGAAGACCACCACGTACAACGGGAAGATGGTGGTGACCGAGCTGTACGACGTGACGCGGATGAACGGCGCCACGGTCGGCTTCGGCGGCGAGTACGACATCAAGGACGTGCCGCACGCCATGCGGCTCACCGAGTCGGGCACCTTCATCCACGGCAACTACTGGGCCGACGCGTCCACTTTCGGCTCGGCCAACGTGAGCCACGGCTGCGTGGGGCTGCGGGACGTGAAGGGCGGCGGCGCCGACACCCCGGCGGGCTGGTTCTTCGACCGGAGCCTCGTCGGCGACGTCGTCGAGGTGGTCAACTCCCGGGACCGCGCGGTCGCCCCGGACAACGGCCTGGGCGGCTGGAACATGGACTGGGAGGAGTGGCGGAAGGGCTCCGCGCTCCGCTGAACCGCCCCCGGCCGCCGGGCCGGACGCGAGCCGCTCCCCGCCCGCCTCCGGCCTCGTCCCGACTGGAACTGAACGGTGACATTCACGTGGAACTTTCGTGTCTTCCGGTGTGATTATCTAACGCCGTGCGCGGGACGTGCGTACAGGGGGTGGGGCCCGGCCGGCGGCCGGGTCGTGCGAGGGGAGAACCAGAGTGAACGGGCAGCCGATATCGGGGACGCCGGCACGGCGGCGGGGCGTCCGGCTCGGAGCGCTGGCCGCGGGGGCGCTGATGGTGGTCCTCACCGCCTGCGGCGGCGGGGAGCAGGCCGGGTCCGGCGCGGGCGCGGGCGGCAAGGGCGCCGGTCAGGGGAGCACCGCCCCCGACAACGCCGCCTCCCAGGCGGTCGTCACCGTCCTGCCGAAGGACGGCGCCGACGCGGTCGCCACCAGCGGGGCCCTCAAGGTCACCGCGGCGCAGGGCAAGCTGACCACCGTGACCGTCGCCGACTCCAAGGGCGCCGCGGTCGAGGGGAAGATCTCGGCGGACGGCGCGAGCTGGGAGCCGCTGGCCCACCTGTCGGCCGGGACCCAGTACAAGGTCCACGCGATCGCGAAGGACGCCGAGGGCCGGGAGTCCGCGAAGGACACCACCTTCACCACGCTGACCCCGAAGAACACCTTCATCGGCCACTACACGCCGGAGGCCGGGACGACCGTCGGCGTCGGCATGCCGGTCTCCGTCAACTTCACCCGGGGCATCACCGACCCGGAGGCCGTGGAGAAGGCCATCAAGGTGACGGCCGAGCCGGCCGTCGAGATCGAGGGCCACTGGTTCGGCAACGACCGCCTCGACTTCCGCCCCGAGCAGTACTGGAAGGCGGGGACGAAGGTCACCGTCGAGCTGAACCTGGACGGCGTCGAGGGCCGCCCGGGCGTCTACGGCAAGCAGAAGAAGACGTACTCCTTCACCATCGGCCGCCGACAGGTCTCCACGGTCGACGCGAGCGCCAAGACGATGAAGGTCGAGCGCGACGGGAAGATCATCAAGACCCTCCCGATCACCGCGGGCGCCCCGTCCACGACCACGTACAACGGCCAGATGGTCATCAGCGAGAAGTACAAGGTGACCCGCATGAACGGGGCCACCGTCGGCTTCGGCGGCGAGTACGACATCAAGGATGTGCCGCACGCCATGCGGCTGTCCACCTCCGGCACCTTCGTGCACGGCAACTACTGGGCCCCGAAGTCCACCTTCGGCTCCCAGAACGTCAGCCACGGCTGCGTCGGCCTCTCGGACACCCGGGGCGCGGGCGACAGCTCCACCCCGGCCGCCTGGTTCTTCGACCGTTCGATCATCGGTGACGTCGTCATCGTGAAGAACTCCAAGGACAAGCAGATCAAGCCGGAGAACGGCCTGAACGGCTGGAACATGTCGTGGGCGGAGTGGACCGCCTGATCCGCGCGTGACCCGGGGCCCGGTGCCGTCGCTCTGTGAGCAACGGCACCGGGCCCCGCGCCGTTAACGGCCACTAACCTTCACCCCATGACTGTGAACCTCGAAGTCGCCGACGGCGTCGGCACGATCCGCCTCGACCGCCCGCCGATGAACGCGCTGGACATCGCCACCCAGGACCGGCTGCGCGAGCTGGCCCAGGAGGCCACCGACCGCGACGACGTGCGGGCCGTGGTCCTCTACGGCGGCGAGAAGGTCTTCGCGGCCGGCGCGGACATCAAGGAGATGCAGGTCATGGACCACGTGGCCATGGTCGAGCGGTCGCGCGCCCTCCAGGACTCCTTCACCGCCGTCGCCCGCATCCCCAAGCCGGTCGTCGCCGCCGTCACCGGCTACGCCCTCGGCGGCGGCTGCGAGCTCGCGCTCTGCGCCGACTACCGGATCGCCGCCGACAACGCCAAGCTCGGGCAGCCCGAGATCCTGCTCGGCCTGATCCCCGGCGCCGGCGGCACCCAGCGGCTGTCCCGGCTCGTCGGCCCCTCCAAGGCCAAGGACCTCATCTTCACCGGCCGGATGGTGAAGGCGGACGAGGCCCTCACGCTCGGTCTGGTCGACCGGGTCGTCCCGGCCGTCGAGGTGTACGAGCAGGCGCACGCCTGGGCCGCGAAGCTCGCCCAGGGCCCGGCGGTGGCGCTGCGCGCCGCCAAGGAGGCGATCGACCAGGGCCTGGAGGCCGACATCGACACCGGCCTCGCCCTCGAAAGGACCTGGTTCTCCGCGCTGTTCGCCACCGCCGACCGCGAGACCGGCATGCGCAGCTTCGTCGAAGAGGGCCCGGGCAAGGCGAAGTTCGCCTGACCGCCGCCGGACGGCCCGTCAGCCGACGGACCGTCACGGCGACATGCCGTCCCGCGGGGGCCATTCCACCGGAACGGCCCCCGCGGGCCGTCTCCTGCGGCCATCATGGAGCACATGGCGGGCCTGGAGAGCAGGGAACAACCACGGCAGGGCGGCGTGCCCGCCGCCCGGTGGACACCGACCCTGGAGGACGAAGAGGCCCTCGCGGCGATGGACCGGTACGGCAATCCCGCGGAGACCGACGTGCGGATGCCGTCGCTCCCGGAGTCGGCGAGGATCGCCCGCCGCATGACCCGGTACGTGGTGCTCCGCCAGTGGGGGCTCGGCCCGAACCTCGCCGAGCACGCCGTCCTGCTGGTCTCCGAGCTCGTCGGCAACGCGGTCCGGCACACCGGCGCCCGGGTCTTCGTGCTGCGCGCCCAGCGCCGCCCCGGCCGGATCCGGATCGAGGTGCGCGACCCCTCGCGCGGGCTGCCCTGCCTCATGCCGGTGGCCGAGCTCGACGTCAGCGGCCGGGGCCTCTTCCTCGTCGACAAGCTCTCCGACCGCTGGGGCGCGGACCTCGGGCCGCGCGGCAAGACGACCTGGTTCGAGATGCGGGTCACCGACCGCTGACGGGCCCCGGACGCACGAAAGCCCCCGTGCGCCGTGGTGGGGCCGCGTGGGGGCTTCCGTGTGATGCGCCGTGGACGGGGGGGTGTATCCACGGCCGCAGAGGCGACCTTGCCCGGGTCAATGGGGGTCGTGTCACCGACTATGACAGACGGCAGGCCACACCGCCAAACGTCCATATAGCCACCAAGAGGGACATATAGTGACGTTTTAATAGTGAATCGTTGGTGACATGCGGCACGCGCCTTGCAAACCATGAATGACTATGCGGTTCATTGATTGTTTCTCTCGATCATCCACATAGTGGACGCCCCGCCGCCCGGTCCCGCGTCCCGCTCGTCCGGCCGCGCGCCGCGGCCTCGGGGACGCGGGTCGCGCCCGTGCTCGTACCGCCCTCATCGGACACCGCGCGGCCAGCTAATCTGACCCCCGTCATAACAGCACCGAGAAGGGGCGGAAGCAGTGGCGGACATCGAGTCGGCACGGACGGCATTCAACCGGTACGACGTGGACGGGGACGGCTTCATCACCGCCGCGGAGTACAAGAGCGTCATGGCCCAGCTGGGCGACTTCAACGTCACCGAGACGGTGGCCGAGGCCCTCATCAAGCAGCGCGACGACAACGGCGACGGGCAGCTGTCGTGGGACGAGTTCTGGGCCCACCTCAACAAGGCCTGACCCCGGCCCCGGCCGGCGACGGGACCGGGACGGGGCGGTGTCCACCCTGAGTTGCCGCCCCTCCCGGGCTCGGTGACGATCGTCCGGTGACGCTTCCCGGACCCTTCGGCACCCCCAGCCGCCGAGGCGCGGTGGCCCTCGCCGCCGCCGTCCTCGGCGTCCTCGCCGTCGCCGTCCTCGGCGCGGGCCTCGCCCGCGCCGGCACCGGCGAACTGCGCATACCCGCGGCCGGAACCACCACCCTGCTCCGGCTCCTCCTGCTGACCGGCCTCGCCGTCGCCGTCGGCGAACTCGCCGGCCGCCGACTCGCGGGCCAGGGGGTCCTGCCGCGCCCCCTCGCCGTCCCCGGCGCCCTCCTCGCCGCCGGCGCCGCCGCCGGCCTCCTGCTGCTCCTCGCCGCCGTCAGCGGCCTCGACCTCCCCGTCGTCTACGGGCTCCGCGAGGGCCGGCTGCTGCTCCTCACCGCCAACGCCTGCCTCCTGGCCGCCGTCTGCGCCGCCTCCCGTCGCCCCGGCCTCGCCGCCCTCCCGCTCGCCGCCGCGATCGTCGCCGAGGCGCTGCGCGCCCACCCCGAGACCGCCGGCTTCGGCGTCGGCACCGCCCTCACCGTCGTCCACCTGACCGCCGCATCGCTCTGGACCGGGACCCTGCTGTACGTCCTGCGGGTCCTGCGGCCGCGCGGCGAGGGCGGCCGCGCGGTGCTCCTGCGGTACGCCCGGATGGCCGCCTGCGTCTACGCGGCCCTAGCCGTCACCGGCACCGTCTCCACCCTGCGCCGCCTGCCCGCCGAGGCGGTGTTCGCCACCGCCTACGGCCGGGTCCTGCTGGTGAAGCTCGCCCTCTTCGGCGGCGCCAGCCTGCTCGCCCTCGCGGCCCGCGCGCGGCTGCGCTCCGGCGCCGACGCGGTCCCTCCGGCCCGCGTGGAACTCGCCGTCCTCGCCGTGATCGTGGCCCTCTCCGCCCTCCTCACGGTGGTTCCGGACCCGCACTGGCTGCGGCTCTGACGCCGGGCCCGAAGCGGCGAGAACCGGCCGTTCTCAGCGTTTTCGGACATCCATCCGAGGATTGGCCTAGACCTATTGCCGGGCCGGGGGTGCGCCGATACGTTTCGTCCCGGCTGCGCAGCCGTCGGGAACCGCCCGAGACCCCCACGCACCACATCGCATCGTTCATTTCAGGAGGACATGCCATGTACCGTCGCGTCGCAGCCGCGCTCGCCACCGCGGCCACCGCCGGAGCCCTCGCCCTCGGCACGGCCGGCTCGGCCGAGGCCGCCGGCCCCGGCTTCTACCCGCGCAGCCACCACTCCTCGTACGCCGAGTGCCAGGCCGCCGGCCAGGCCGGCTACACCCTCTGGGGCCCGATCTTCCTCTGCGAGCCCTTCACCTCCACCCGCCCGGACGTCATCGTCCTCTGGGTCCGCTACTGACCCGAACGCGCGACGGCCGGTCCCGTGGGGGCGGGACCGGCCGTTCGTCACGAGCGCGCGCGGATCAGCACTCGATGATGTTCACCGCGAGGCCGCCGCGGGCGGTCTCCTTGTACTTGACGCTCATGTCGGCGCCCGTCTCCTTCATGGTCTTGATGACCTTGTCGAGGGAGACCAGGTGGCTGCCGTCGCCGCGCATCGACATCTTCGCCGCCGTGACGGCCTTGACCGCCGCCATGCCGTTCCGTTCGATGCACGGGATCTGGACGAGGCCGCCGACCGGGTCGCAGGTGAGGCCCAGGTTGTGCTCCATGCCGATCTCGGCGGCGTTCTCCACCTGCTCGGGGGAGCCGCCCAGGACCTCGGCGAGGGCGCCGGCCGCCATCGAGCAGGCGGAGCCGACCTCGCCCTGGCAGCCGACCTCGGCGCCGGAGATCGAGGCGTTCTCCTTGAAGAGCATGCCGACCGCGCCGGCGGCGAGGAGGAAGCGGACGATGCCGTCCTCGTCGGCGCCGGGCACGAAGTTCATGTAGTAGTGCAGGACCGCCGGGATGATGCCGGCCGCGCCGTTCGTCGGGGCGGTGACCACCCGGCCGCCCGCCGCGTTCTCCTCGTTCACGGCCATCGCGTAGAGGGTGATCCACTCCATCGCGTGCATCGCCGGGTCGCCTTCGGAGCGCAGCCCGCGGGCCAGCGTCGCGGCGCGGCGGCGGACCTTCAGACCGCCGGGGAGGATGCCCTCGCGGGACATGCCGCGCGAGACGCAGGCCTGCATGACCCGCCAGATCTCCAGGAGGCCGGCCCGGATCTCGTCCTCGGTGCGCCAGGCCTTCTCGTTCTCCAGCATCAGGGAGGAGATCGACAGGCCGGTCTCCTTGGTGAGGCGGAGCAGCTCGTCGCCGGTGCGGAAGGGGTACTTCAGGACGGTGTCGTCCGGGATGATCGGGTTCTCGCCCGCCACCGCGTCCTCGTCGACCACGAAGCCGCCGCCGACGGAGTAGTACGTCTTCTCCAGGACGAGCCCGCCCTCGGCGTCGTACGCGAAGACCGTCATGCCGTTGGCGTGGTACGGCAGCGCCTTGCGGCGGTGCAGGACCAGGTCGTCGTCGAAGGAGAACGGGATGTCGTGGGCGCCGAGCAGGTTGATCCGCCCGCTCGCCTTGATCCGCTCGAACTCCTCGTCGGCGTGCTCCACGTCGACCGTGCGGGGCGAGTTGCCCTCCAGGCCGAGGAGGACCGCCTTCGGGGTGCCGTGGCCGTGGCCGGTGGCGCCGAGCGAGCCGTACAGCTCCGCCCGCACCTTGGCCGTGTGGGCGAGCAGGCCCTCGTTCTTCAGCCGGCGGGCGAACATCCGGGCCGCGCGCATCGGGCCCACCGTGTGGGAGCTGGACGGGCCGATGCCGATCGAGAACAGGTCGAAGACCGAGATGGCCACGGGAGGACTCCTTGTGGGGGCTAGACGCCGTTGTCTGCCGGGGTGGAGCAGAAAAGCGTGGGAGAAAGGGGTGGAGACATGGGGCGGGGCACCGCGCTCACCCTCCAGTGTGCGCGGTGCCCCGGAGCTTTCGTACGAACAAAAGCGTACGAAATTACTTCAGGCCGGGGTACAGCGGGTGCTTCTCGGCCAGCGCGGTCACGCGGGCCTTCAGCGACTCGGCCTTCTCCGCGTCGAAACCGGGCTTCAGCGTCTCGGCGATGACGTCGGCGACCTCGCGGAAGTCCTCGACCGTGAAGCCGCGGGTGGCGAGGGCCGGCGTGCCGATGCGCAGGCCGGAGGTGACCATCGGCGGGCGCGGGTCGTTCGGAACGGCGTTCCGGTTGACCGTGATGCCGACCTCGTGGAGCCGGTCCTCGGCCTGCTGGCCGTCGAGCTCGGAGTCGCGCAGGTCCACCAGGACCAGGTGCACGTCCGTGCCGCCGGAGAGGACCGAGACGCCGTGCGCCGTGACGTCGTCCTGGACCAGGCGCTCGGCCAGGATCCGGGCGCCGTCCAGGGTGCGCTGCTGGCGCTCCTTGAACTCCTCCGAGGCCGCGACCTTGAAGGAGACGGCCTTGGCCGCGATCACGTGCTCCAGGGGGCCGCCCTGGAAGCCCGGGAAGACGGAGGAGTTCAGCTTCTTCGCGAACTCCTTCTTCGCCAGGATGATGCCGCCGCGCGGGCCGCCGAGCGTCTTGTGCGTGGTGGAGGTCACCACGTCGGCGTACTCGACCGGGTTCGGGTGCAGACCGGCCGCGACCAGGCCCGCGAAGTGGGCCATGTCGACCCACAGGTACGCCTCGACCTCGTCGGCGATCCGGCGGAACTCCGCGAAGTCCAGCTGGCGCGGGTACGCCGACCAGCCGGCGATGATCACCTTCGGGCGGTGCTCCTTGGCGAGGCGCTCGACCTCGGCCATGTCGACCAGGCCGGCCTCGTCCACGTGGTACGCGACCACGTTGAACTGCTTGCCCGAGAAGTTCAGGCGCATGCCGTGGGTGAGGTGGCCGCCGTGCGCCAGGTCGAGACCCAGGATCGTGTCGCCCGGCTGGGCGATCGCGAAGAGCGCGGCCTGGTTGGCGGAGGCGCCGGAGTGCGGCTGCACGTTGGCGTACTCGGCGCCGAACAGGTCCTTGATCCGGTCGATCGCGATCTGCTCGGCCACGTCGACGTGCTCGCAGCCGCCGTAGTAGCGGCGGCCCGGGTAGCCCTCGGCGTACTTGTTGGTGAGGACGGAGCCCTGGGCCTCCATGACCGCGACCGGAGCGAAGTTCTCCGAGGCGATCATCTCGAGGGTGGACTGCTGGCGGCGGAGCTCGGCGTCGACGGCGGCGGCGACGTCCGGGTCCAGCTCGTGGAGGGGAGTGTTCAGAAGCGACATGAAGCGATCCCTAGGGGGTCTCGGTCAGCCTGCGGTGAAGGCGGTGTACTCGTCGGCGGTGAGCAGGTCGTCCTGCTCGGCCGTGAGGCGCACCTTGAACAGCCAGCCACCCTCGAACGGGGCGGAGTTCACCAGCGACGGGTCGTCGACGACGTCCTGGTTCGCCTCGACGACCTCACCGGTCACCGGGGAGTACAGCTCGCTCACGGACTTGGTGGACTCCAGCTCGCCGCACTCCTCGGTGGCGGTCACGGTGGAGCCGACCTCGGGGAGCTGGACGAAGACGATGTCACCGAGCGCGTTGGCCGCGTGCTCCGTGATGCCGATCGTGGCGACGCCGTCCTCGACGGCCGACAGCCACTCGTGCTCCTTGCTGTAGCGAAGCTGCTGGGGGTTGCTCATGACCTGATTCTCCTGTACCGGGGGAGTGCGGATGTACGGGGGTCTTGCGGGGTGAGACGGGATCCGGGACGACCGTGTCACTTCTGTCGCTTGTAGAACGGCAGCGCCACGACCTTGTACGGCTCGTGGGTGCCGCGGATGTCCACGCCGACGCCCTCGGTGCCGGGGGCCGCGTGGGCCGCGTCGACGTACGCCATCGCGATCGGCTCGCCGAGCGTGGGGGAGGGGGCGCCCGAGGTGATCTCGCCGACGACCTCGCCGCCCGCGACCACCCGCATGCCGGCGCGCGGGACGCGGCGGCCCTCGGCGACCAGGCCGACCAGCTTGCGCGGCGGGGCGGTCTCGGCGCGCTCGGCGGCGGCCTCCAGCGCCTTGCGGCCGACGAAGTCGCCCGGCTTCTCGAACTTCACGACCCGGCCCAGACCGGCGTCGAAGGGGGTGAGCGAGGTGGTCAGCTCGTGCCCGTACAGCGGCATGCCCGCCTCCAGGCGCAGCGTGTCGCGGCAGGACAGGCCGCAGGGGATGAGGCCGACGTCCGCGCCCGCCTCGGTGAGCGCCTTCCACACGCCCTCGGCGTGCTCCGGCTTCAGGAAGAGCTCGAAGCCGTCCTCGCCGGTGTAGCCGGTGCGGGCGATCAGCGCCGGGACGCCGGCGACGGTGCCGGGGAGGCCCGCGTAGTACTTCAGGCCGTCCAGGTCGGCGTCGGTGAGCTGCTTCAGGATGCCGGGGGACTCGGGGCCCTGCACGGCGAGCAGGGCGTACGCGTCGCGGTCGTCGCGGACCTCGGCGTCGAAGCCCCCGTTGTGCCGCGAGCGGGCCACCAGGGCGTCCAGGACGGTCTGGGCGTTGGAGGCGTTCGCGACGACCATGTATTCAGGAGACCCGGTCCCGGTCTCGCCGAGGCGGTAGACGATCAGGTCGTCGAGGATGCCGCCGTCCTCCTGGCAGATCATCGTGTAGCGCGCGCGGCCGGGGCCGATGGTGGACATGTTCCCCACCAGGGCGTAGTCGAGCAGGTCGACCGCCTGCGGGCCGGTGACGGTGATCTCGCCCATGTGGGAGAGGTCGAAGAGACCGGCCCTGGTGCGGACGGCGTTGTGCTCATCGCGCTCGCTGCCGTACCGCAGCGGCATGTCCCAGCCGGCGAAGTCGGTCATGGTCGCGCCCAGGGAACGATGCAGGGCATCGAGGGCGGTGAGACGGGGGGTGGTGCTCATGGTGGACGTGGCTCCCGGTTCCCGAAGGCGGAAAACATGACAGGCAAGGATGTTCCTCCCCATCTGTCATGGAACCTGAGAGGTTCACCGGGGGCATCCCCGGCTTGCACCTTGGGTGGGGACACGACGGGTGTCCCGCTTTTCAGATCTGCCTCGTCCACGCGGTACGGGGCCTGAGAGATTCAAGGGAGGGTCTTGCTCCTTCGGCGCCCGGGCGGCCCAGCGGGCCGGTCCGGAACTCTCCCGCGCGGATTCGAGCGGCCGGTATGCGGTTGTGGGGCGCTGCGCGCGCCTGGCGCGCACATCCTCGCACACGGTGTCGGCGCCGCAAATCGCTTGTCTCGGATTACCGTTTCTTTACACTTCGTGGGCAAGGGTCTCCGTGAGGTCCCCGACACGTCCCCCGGGGACCCGACAGGGGGAGCAGCGATGAGGATGCAGCACACCGGCGCCTTCGCGGGCGATGCCGCCATACCGGTCCAGCGGGCCCGCGCCAGGACCCGGCGGGGCGGGCGCGTGGTGCGGGACCTGCGCGACCGGGGCGGCCGCGGACCGCGCGTCCTCACCTTCGCCGCCGGCGACGTGGTGGTCGTCTCCGGGCTGCCGGGCAGCGGCAAGTCCACCCTGCTGCGGCGGGCCGCCGCCGGCCTCGGCATCGACTCCCAGGACGTCCGGGAGCGCTGGGAGGCGCGGATGCCCTCCTTCGTGCCGTACGCGCTCTACCGCCCGCTGGTCAGGATCGCGCACTACGCCGGGCTCCACCGGGCCCTGCGCTCGGACGCCGGGGTCCTCGTCCACGACTGCGGCACCCAGTCCTGGGTCCGCGGCTGGCTGGCCCGCGCGGCCGCCCGGCGCGGCCGCGCCCTCCACCTCGTCCTCCTCGACGTCGACCCGGACACCGCCAGGGACGGCCAGCGGGAGCGGGGCCGGGGGGTGTCCGCGTACGCCTTCGCCCGGCACCGCAGGGCCGTCGGCCGGCTCGTCGCCGCCGTCGAGGCGGGCCGCCCGCCGCGCGGCTGCGCGTCCGCCACCCTCCTCGACCGGGACGCGGCGGCCGCGCTGCGCCGGATCGGCTTCCGCGCCCCGGTGTGAGGCCTCGGGCCGGGTTCTGGTCACAGCCGGGGCGGGGCGGCGTTAGGGTGCTGCGGGACGGCCGGGACCAGGGCCGTACGAGAAGGGGACGCAACCACCGTGGACGTGACGTGGCCGGGCAACGAGCTGGAGGAGGCGCTCGCCGCCGCGCTCGGGGAGCCCGCGGCCGGGGGCCGGCTCATCGAGGTGCTCGGTCGCAGTCAGGTGTGGGTCCCGCTGCCGAACGGCGGCGGCCCCGACAGCCCCGATCTGGACCTCCCCACGATGGAGATCGGCGGCGGCGCCTTCGTCCCCGTCTTCAGCTCCCAGGAGCAGTTCCTCGCCTGCGTCGGCACCCACATGTCCTTCACCGTCGCGCCCGCCCGTGACTTCGCCCGCGGCCTGCCGCCCCAGCTCGGGATCGCGGTGAACCCCGGCGGCACCGTCGGCGTCCCGCTGCCCCCGCCCGCCGTCGCCGAGCTCTGCCGGGTCGGCCGCACCGCCCTGGACGGCCCCGCGTCCGGCGGCCGGGTCCGGCTCTTCGAGCCCGACTGGCAGGACGACCCCGTCGACTTCCTCGCCGCCGCCTCCGCCGAGTTCGAGGCCGGCGGCGTCGTCGCCACCGCCCGCCGCGCGCTCGCCAGCGTCGAGGGCACCGAACCCGCCCTCTTCATCGGCGTCCAGCTCGTGGGCTGGGACGGCGTCGACCGCAACGCCCCGCTGGACGCGCTGGGCCGCGCCCTCGGCCGGGTCGAGGTCGCCTGGCCGGTGAACCTGATCCTCCTCGACATGGCGGCCGACCCCGTCGGAGACTGGATGCTGGAGCGGGTGCGCCCCTTCTACCAGCGCGCGGTCCACTGATCCACCGAACACCGAACACGAGCCGTACGAGACAGACAGAGGGGCGGGACCCAGGGTGAGCGCGTCAGGCAGCGCCGCGACCGGAGAGGTCGAGCAGATGCTGCGCCAGGTGGCGCCCGGACGCTACGACGCGTACGAGGGCCTGCTGCACGCCCTCGCCGACGGCGAGTTGTACATGCTGCTCTGGCAGGGCGCCCCCGGCTCGCCGGACGCCCAGTACGGCAACATGGAGGTCGACGGGCACGGCTACGCGCCCTGTGTGACCTCGCCCGGCGAACTCGCCGCCTCCGGCTGGCACCGCGCCCACGAGCGCGTCACCGGCCGCGAGATCGCCCGCTCCCTCTACCCCGAGCGCTGGGGCGTCTGGCTCAACCCGCACGCCCCCGGCGGCGGCGTGGGCATCCCGTGGGCGGACCTCCGCCGGATCGCCACCGGCCTCGACCGGATGCCCGCCGGACCGCTCCGGGTCTCCGAACCCGCCCTGGAGATGCCGCAGTTCTACGCCCAGCTCACCCAGAACGCACACCGGACCCCGGCCGTCCGCTCGCTGCGCCGCGGCTGGGTGCAGCCCGCGCTGGGGACCCCGTACCTGGTCATCGGCCTCGACCTGTACGACGGTTCGGCCGCGGCCGTCGACGAGGTGCGGGCGATGATGCGCCAGTCGATCGGCGCGGTCCCCGAGGGGCTGCCCGTCTCGACGGTCGCGCTCTCCGACGCGTACGACCCGGTGGCGCTCTGGCTGAAGGCCCACGCCCGGCCCTTCTACGACCGCGACGCGCACGGAGCGCCGTCCCAGCATGCGGGATCCGCTCGTCCGGGATACGGCTACCCGCCCGCGCAGCACCGCTGACCGTCCGCTGTCCCCTCCTGCCCCGTTCTGGCCGAATTTCCTTGCCAGGACGGGGTTTTGCGTCCGCTTTGAGACCGCTCAGGCCGTCGATGTCCGGCAACGGACCGTTTTGGTGAGTGTCCGGGTCTCAGGTTGGTATCACCGCTATGCGGACTGTTCTCTGCCGCGTCACTCGCCAGTAGCGTTCGGCCGGTCAAGACCAGACAGGGCGACCCAGGGGTGGACCCATGCGCATACTCAATTCCCGGTCGACCCGGGCTCTGACGGCGGCCATCGCGGTCGGCCTCATCGCCACGGGTTGTGCGAGTGAGCGGAAGGAGGGGGACAAGGGCGGGGCCAAGGACACCTTCGTGTTCGGCGCCCCGGGCGACCCGGCCTCCCTCGACCCGGCCCTCGCGAGCGACGGCGAGACCTTCCGGATCACCCGTCAGGCGTTCGAGGCGCTCCTGGAGCACGAGCCCGGCGGCAGCAAGCTCGTCGGCGGTCTGGCCGAGAAGTGGTCCAGCAACCCCGAGGGCACCGTCTGGACCTTCAACCTCCGCAAGGGCGTGAAGTTCCACGACGGCGAGGCGTTCGACGCCAAGGCGGTCTGCGCCAACTACGACTACTGGTTCAACTGGAAGGGCACCTACCAGTCGAGCGCGGTCTCGTACTACTGGCAGACCATCATGGGCGGCTTCAAGGCCAACGAGGACAAGGAGACGCCCAAGGCGAACTACAAGTCCTGCACGGCCAAGGACGACTCCACCGCCGTCATCGAGGTCTTCGAGCCCTCCGCCAACCTGCCCGGCGGCTTCTCCCTGAACGCCCTCGCGATCCACTCGCCGAAGGCCCTCACGGAGTACGCCAAGCAGCAGCTCACCGAGGCCGGCGACGCCATCTCGTACCCCAAGTACAGCCAGGAGGCCGGCACGGTCGCCGGCACCGGCCCGTACAAGATCACGAAGTGGAACAAGGGCAACAAGGAAGTCAGCCTGGAGCGCTTCGACGACTACTGGGGCGAGAAGGCCAAGGTGAAGAACCTGGTCTTCCGCACGATCGACACCGAGGAGGGCCGCCGCGCGGCGCTCCAGGCCGGGGACATCGACGGCTACGACCTCGTCGCGCCCGCCGACATCAAGACCCTGGAGGGCGAGGGCTTCCAGGTCCCGACCCGTGACGTCTTCAACCTGCTCTACCTCGGCATGACGCAGGGGGCCAACCCGGCGCTGAAGAAGCCCGAGGTCCGCCAGGCCATCGCGCACGCCGTCGACCGCGAGAACATCGTCAAGACCCAGCTGCCCGAGGGCGGCAAGGTCGCGACCCAGTTCATGCCCGACACCGTCGCCGGTCACTCGGACAAGGTGAAGCAGTACCCGTTCGACACCGCCAAGGCCAAGTCGCTCCTCGCCGGCGCCGGCGCGAGCGGCCTGTCGATCGACTTCTGCTACCCGACCGAGGTCACCCGCCCGTACATGCCCGCCCCGCAGGACATCTTCGAGCTGATCAAGGCCGACCTGGAGAAGGCCGGCATCAAGGTCAACCCGAAGCCGAAGAAGTGGAACCCGGACTACGTCGACGCGGTGGAGAGCGGCGACTGCGCCCTCCACATCTTCGGCTGGACCGGTGACTTCAACGACGGCTACAACTTCATCGGCACCTGGTTCGCCGGCCCCGGCAAGCAGTGGGGCTTCGACGACAAGAAGGTCTTCGACGCGGTGAAGGCCGGATCGCTCCAGGGCGACCCGACCAAGCGCACGGACCTCTACAAGGCCGCCAACGAGACGATCATGGAGTACCTCCCGGGCGTCCCGCTGACCTCCTCCCCGCCGGCCATCGCGTTCGGCAAGAACGTGGTCCCGCCGAAGGTCTCCCCGCTGACGCAGGAGAACTTCGCCGAGGTCTCCTTCAAGTAACACACCCGTAAGCGCTCCGCCCGGTCACGCGCTCCTGTCGTGACCGGGCGTCCGCGCATCCACCCTCCACACGCAAGAAAGGGGCACGCGGGGTGTTGCGACTCGTCGTACGACGACTTCTCCAGCTCATACCCACCCTGCTCGGCCTGTCGGTTCTGCTCTTCATCTGGCTGAACCGGCTGCCCGGCGGACCCGCCTCAGCGATCCTGGGCGAGCGGGCGACCGAGGCCGACGTGGCGCGCATCAACCGCGCGCTGGGACTCGACCAGCCGATCTACGTCCAGTACGGACGCTTCCTCAAGCGACTCCTCGACCTCGACCTCGGCACCTCGGTGCAGACCGGACAGCCCGTCTGGGACGAGTTCGTGCTGCGCTTCCCCGCCACCGTCGAACTCAGCCTCGCCGCCATGCTCATCGCCATCAGCGTGGGCATCCCGCTCGGCTACCTCGCCGCCCGCAAGCGCGGCGGCTGGCTCGACGTGGCCTCCGTCTCCGGCTCCCTCGTCGGCATCTGCATCCCGGTCTTCTTCCTGGCGCAGCTCCTCAAGGCCGCCTTCGGCGACATCTTCGGCACCTACGGCCGCCAGACCACCGGCATCGACGCCACCAGCGTCACCGGCCTCGCCGTCCTCGACGGCGTCCTCACCGGCGAGCTCGACGCCGCCTGGGACGCCCTCATGCACCTCGTGCTGCCCGGCATCGCCCTCGCCACCATCCCGCTCGCGGTCATCGTCCGCATGACCCGCGCCAGCGTCCTGGAGGTCCTCGGCGAGGACTACGTCCGCACCGCCGAGTCCAAGGGCCTGGAGCGCCGGGTCGTCCGCGGCCGGCACGTCCTGCGCAACGCGATGCTCCCCGTCGTCACCGCCGTCGGCCTGCTCACCGGCAGCCTCCTCTCCGGCGCGGTGCTCACCGAGTCCGTCTTCACCTTCGGCGGCATCGGCTCCTTCATCCGGACCGCCATCGACGCCCGCGACTACCCGGTGCTCGTCGGCTTCATCCTGTTCATCGCCATGATCTACGTGGTGATCAACATGCTCGTCGACCTCGCCTACAGCGTCATCGACCCGAGGGTGCGGGTGCACTGATGAGTCTCACCACCACTGCTTCCAAGATCGACCGGCTCGCCCAGCTCACGGCGAAGACCGAGACCTCCAGCGGCGCCAGCCTCTGGCGCGAGGCCATGCGCCGCATGCGCGGCAGCAAGATGGCGATCATCGGCGCCGTGATCATCGCCGGCTTCGTCCTGCTCGCGATCATCGGCCCGTGGATCGCCCCGTACGGCCCGGCCGAACAGACCTGGCGCGGCGAGGTCTTCTCCAACCGGGGCCAGTTCGTCGGCGCCCGCGCCGAGAACTGGTTCGGCCTCGACCACCTCGGCCGCGACCTCTTCTCCCGGATGCTCGTGGGCGCCCGCCAGACCCTGCTCGTCGGCGTCGTCTCCATGCTCATCGGCCTGCTGATCGGCGCCCTCGTCGGCATCGTGTCCGGCGCGGCGGCCACCCTCGGCGGAAAGGCCGGCCGGCGGATCGACGACGCCATCATGCGCGTCACCGACATCCTCCTCGCGCTGCCCTCGCTGCTCCTCGCCGTCTCCGTCGCCGCCGTGATGGGCCAGTCCCTCACCACCGTGATGATCGCCGTCGGCGTCGTGCAGATCCCCGTCTTCGCCCGCCTCCTGCGCGGCTCGATGCTCGCCCAGGGCGGCAGCGACTACGTCCTCGCCGCCCGCTCGCTCGGCATCCGCAAGCGGCGGATCGTCGTCACCCAGATCCTGCCGAACTCGCTGAGCCCGGTGATCGTCCAGGCGACGCTCAGCCTCGCCACCGCCATCATCGAGGCCGCCGCCCTCTCCTACCTCGGACTCGGCAACCCCGACCCCGCGGTGCCCGAGTGGGGCGTCATGCTCTCCGCGGCCCAGCGCTTCTTCGACAACGAGCCGATGATGTCCATGTACCCGGCGGTCGGCATCGTCATCACCGCCCTCGGCTTCACCCTGCTCGGCGAGGCCATGCGCGAAGCCCTCGACCCGAAGCTGCGAGGCTGACATGGCACTGCTCACCGTGGACGAACTGACCGTCACCTTCGGCGGCCGCGGCCGCAAGGACGTCCGGGCGGTCAACGGCGTCTCCTTCAGCGTCGACCAGGGCCAGGTCGTCGGCCTCGTCGGCGAGTCCGGCTGCGGCAAGTCCGTGACCTCGCTCGCCCTCATGGGGCTGCTGCCCGCCAAGGGCGTCACCCTCGGCGGCCGCGCCGAACTCGACGGCACCGACCTGCTGAAGCTCCCGCCCTCGAAGCTGCGCGACCTCCGCGGCCGCGAGATGGCGATGATCTTCCAGGACCCGCTGTCCTCGCTGAACCCGGTCGTCCCCATCGGCGTCCAGGTCACCGAGATCCTCCAGCGCCACCGCGGCCTGAAGGGCGAGGCCGCCCGCAAGGAGGCCGCCCACCTCCTCGACCGGGTCGGCATCCCCGACCCGGACCGGCGCCTCAAGGAGTACCCGCACCAGCTCTCCGGCGGCATGCGGCAGCGCGCGCTCATCGCCATGGCGGTGGCCTGCGCCCCCCGCCTGCTCATCGCCGACGAGCCGACCACCGCGCTCGACGTCACCATCCAGGCCCAGATCCTCGAACTCCTCAAGGAACTGGTCGACCAGGAGGGCACCGCGCTGCTGATGATCACCCACGACCTGGGTGTCGTCGCCGGCCTCTGCGACCAGGTGAACGTCCTCTACGCCGGCAAGGTCGTCGAGTCGGCCGGCCGGCGCGAGCTGTTCGCCCACCCGACGCACCCGTACACCCACGGCCTGCTCGGCTCCATCCCCCGGCTCGACGCCCCGCGCGGCGAACCGCTCCACCCGATCCGCGGATCCATCAACGACCAGATCGCCTGGGCCGACGGCTGCGCCTTCGCCCCGCGCTGCGACCGGTACGAGATGGAGTGCCTCACCGGCACGCCCGAACTGACCGAACCGCGCGCGGCCGGCCACCGCGCCCGCTGCGCGAACCCGGTCCTCGCCACGACGGAGGTACCGGCATGAGCCTGCTCGAACTCGACGGCGTGAAGGTCCACTTCCCCGTCAAGAAGGGCATCCTCTTCGACCGCACCGTCGGCCACGTGTACGCCGTGGACGGTATCTCCCTCAAGGTCGAGGCGGGCCAGACGTACGGCCTCGTCGGCGAGTCCGGCTGCGGCAAGACCACCCTCGGGCGGGCCGTGCTGCGGCTCGTGGACGTCACCGACGGCTCCGTCGTCCTCGACGGCACCGACGTGGCCAAGCTGCCGGAGAAGGAGCTGCGCTCCTTCCGCCGCAGGCTCCAGATGGTCTTCCAGGACCCGCTGGGCAGCCTCAACCCGCGCCAGAACATCGAGTCGATCCTCAGCGAGGGCATGGCCGCGCACGGGATCGGCGCGAACCAGGACGAGCGGCGGGAGAAGATCCGGGAGATCCTCGCCAAGGTGGGCCTGCCCGCCAACAGCCTCTCCCGCTACCCGCACGAGTTCTCCGGCGGCCAGCGCCAGCGCATCGGCATCGCCCGCGCGCTGGTCCTGGAGCCCGACCTCATCATCTGCGACGAGCCGGTCTCCGCGCTCGACGTCTCCATCCAGGCGCAGGTCATCAACCTCCTGGAGGAGCTCCAGGAGTCGATGGGCCTGACCTACCTGGTCATCGCCCACGACCTCGCCGTCGTCCGGCACATCTCGGACGTCATCGGCGTGATGTACCTCGGCTCCCTGGTCGAGGAGGCGCCGAGCGACACGCTGTACGAGGAGCCGCTGCACCCGTACACGCGGGCGCTCATGTCCGCCGTGCCCGTCCCCGACCCGGAGGTCGAGGAGCGGCGCGAGCGGATCCTCCTCACCGGCGACCTGCCCTCCCCGGCGAACCCGCCGGCCGGCTGCCGCTTCCACACCCGCTGCCCGTGGGCCCAGCCGAAGTGCTCCGAGGAGCGCCCGGAGCTCACGGACGTGGGCGACGGCCACAAGGTGGCCTGCCACTTCACCCGGGAGATCCGGTCGGGCGAGCTCCCCATGGCGGGCGGCACCGGCGCGGTCGTGATCCCGGCGCAGGCGGACGCGCCCAGGTCCGAGGACGCCTCCGGGGGCACCGCCCCGGACCCCTCCGGGGACACCGCCCGGGACGCCTTCGAGAAGGAGTAGGACACCCGGGGAGGGCCCGGCCGCCGTCGCGCGGCCGGGCCCCTTCCGTACGCACGGCACAATTGTCCGGTGCTCCACGATCTGTTCAGCCCGTCGGTCCAACACACGCTCGACCTCGTCGGCATCTTCGTCTTCGCCATCTCCGGCGCCCTCCTCGCCGTCCGGAAGAACTTCGACGTCTTCGGCATGGCGGTCCTCGCCGAGGTCACCGCGCTCGGCGGCGGCCTCCTGCGCGACCTCATCATCGGAGCCGTACCCCCGGCCGCCTTCACCGACCTCGGCTACTTCCTCATGCCGCTGGTCGCCACCGCGCTCGTCTTCTTCCTCCACCCCGAGGTGGAGCGCACCCAGACCGCGGTGAACGTCTTCGACGCGGCGGGCCTCGGCCTCTTCTGCGTGACCGGGACGACGAAGGCGTACGACTACGGGCTGGGCCTCACCTCCTCCGCGGCGCTCGGCCTCGCCACGGCCGTCGGCGGCGGCGTGCTGCGCGACGTCCTCGCCAACGAGGTGCCCTCCCTGCTCCGCTGGGACCGCGACCTCTACGCCGTGCCCGCGATCGTCGGCGCGACCATGGTCGTCCTCTGCATCCGCTTCGAGGTCCTGAACGCCTTCACCAGCGGCACCGCCGTGCTCACCGCCTTCCTCCTGCGGCTGCTCGCGATGCGTTACCACTGGCGTGCCCCGCGCGCCTGGAACCGCCGCTCGTCCGCCCGCGAGGAACCCCAAAAAGCTACCGCTCAGTAGTTTCCTGCTGTACCGTCGGCGCATGAGCACGAGCACCGAGACGAGCCCCGCCGCCGAGGCCGCGGCGCTCAGCGAGTTCGACCGGGACACCGCCGTCACCCCGCGCGAGCCCGGGGTCTACGACGCCGACCTCTCGGCCGGCTGGACGATCATCCATGCCGTCAACGGCGGCTACCTCCTCGCCCTGCTCGGCCGCGCCCTCGGCCACCACCTGCCGCACCCCGACCCCTTCACCATCTCGGCGCACTACCTCACGCCGTCGGTGCCGGGCCCCGCGGTCATCCGCACCGAGACCGTCCGCACCGGCCGGACCCTCTCCACCGGCACGGCCTCCCTCTACCAGTACGCCGAGGACGGCACCGAGGTCGAGCGGATCCGCGTCCTCGCCTCCTACGGCGACCTCGACGCCCTCAGCGACGACGTCCGCACCAGTGCCGTCCCGCCCGCCCTCGCGCCGATCGACCGGTGCTTCAGCGCCTCCGACGGCCCGGCCCCGCCGATCCCCGGCTCCTCCGCCATCACCGACCGGCTCGACCTGCGCCTCGACCCCGCCTGTGTCGGCTGGGCCGTCGGCGCGCCCTCCGGCAAGGGCGAGATGCGCGCCTGGTTCGGCCTCGCCGACGGCCGCGAGCCCGACGCGCTCTCCCTGCTCCTCGCCGTCGACGCGCTGCCGCCGACCTCCTTCGAGCTGGGCCTCAGGGGGTGGACGCCGACCGTGGAGCTCACCACCCACGTCCGCTGCCGCCCCGCCCCCGGCCCGCTGCGGGTCTCCATCACCACCCGCAACCTCGCCGGCGGCTTCCTGGAGGAGGACGCCGAGGTCTGGGACAGCGCCGACCGCCTCGTCGCCCAGTCCCGCCAGCTGGCCCGCGCCCCGCGCGGCTGAGCCCGCACGCCCCCGGCGCCCGCCCGCACCCGTCCGGACGGGCGCCGGGGACGGCTCGCACGGAGCGCCGGGGACGGCTCGTACGGGAGCGCCGAGGACGGCTCGTACGGGAGCGCCGTGCCCGGGCTCGTAGAATCGACCCACCATGGCATACCTCGACCACGCCGCGACCACGCCCATGCTCCCCGAGGCGATCGAGGCGATGACCGCCCACCTCGCCGTCACGGGCAACGCCTCCTCCCTGCACGCCGCGGGGCGGCGCGCCCGGCGGACCGTCGAGGAGGGCCGCGAGATCCTCGCTGCCGCGCTCGGCGCCCGCCCCAGCGAGGTGGTGTTCACCTCCGGCGGCACCGAGGCCGACAACCTCGCCGTGAAGGGCCTGTACTGGTCCCGCCGCGCCGCCGACCCGCGCCGCACCCGCGTCCTCGCCAGCCCCGTCGAGCACCACGCCGTCCTCGACGCCGTCGACTGGCTCGCCGGCCACGAGGGCGCCGACGTCGAGTACCTGCCGGTCGACGCGTACGGCAGGGTCCACCCCGACGCGCTGCGCGAGGCGATCGCCCGCGACCCGGAGTCCGTCGCCCTCGCCACCGTGATGTGGGCCAACAACGAGATCGGCACCGTCATGCCGGTCCGCGCGCTCGCCGACACCGCCGCCGAGTTCGGCGTCCCGCTGCACGCCGACGCCGTCCAGGCCGTCGGCCAGCTGCCGGTCGACTTCGCCGCCTCCGGCCTCGCCGCCATGACCGTCTCCGGCCACAAGATCGGCGGCCCCTACGGCATCGGCGCCCTGCTCCTGGGCCGCGAGCACACCCCCGTCCCCGTGCTGCACGGCGGCGGACAGGAGCGGCACGTCCGCTCCGGCACCCTCGACGTCCCCGCCGTCGCCGCCTTCGCCGCCGCCGCCCGCGTCGCCACCGAGGGACAGGAGGCCTTCGCCCGCGAGATCGGCGCCCTGCGCGACGCGCTCGTCGCCGCCGTCCGCGCCGCCGTCCCCGACGCGGTCCTCGGCGGCGACCCGGCCGACCGGCTCCCCGCCAACGCCCACTTCACCTTCCCCGGCTGCGAGGGCGACTCCCTGCTGCTCCTCCTCGACGCCGCCGGCATCGCCTGCTCCACCGGCTCCGCCTGCACCGCCGGCATCGCCCAGCCCAGCCACGTCCTCCTCGCCACCGGCGCCGACCCCGACCTGGCCCGCGGGACCCTCCGCTTCTCCCTCGGCCACACCTCCACCGAGGAGGACGTGAAGGCCGTCGCCGACGCCATCGGCCCGGCGGTCGAGCGCGCCCGCACCGCGGGGCTCAGCTAGGGACCGGCTTGGTCAGCTCCCGCCGCACCAGCTCCATGTACCGGTCCCAGTCCCAGTGCGGGCCGGGATCGGTGTGGTCGGTGCCCTCGACCTCGACGTGACCGATGACGTGCTCGCGGTCCGCCGGTATCGCGTACCGCCGGCAGATGTCCGCCGTCAGCCGCGCCGAGCCCGCGTACATCTCCGCCGTGAAGTCCTGGGGCCGGTCCACGAAGCCCTCGTGCTCGATGCCGATGCTCCGCTCGTTCATGCCCCGGTTCCCGGCGTGGAAGGCCACGTCGAGCTCCCGGATCATCTGCGCCACGTGCCCGTCCTTGCGGACCACGTAGTGCGTGGCCGCCCCGTGCAGCGGATTGCGGAAGACCTTCAGCGCCGTCGCGTACGAGCCCTGCACCACGTGGATCACCACCCGGTCGATCCCGTAGTCGTCCGGCCGGTCCGCCCGCCGCCAGTTCGCCTGGTGCGCCGCCGTCCACTCGGCCGCCCCGTGGTCGAGCGCCCCGTCCGTGCGCGGCTTCTCCATCCCCGGCAGTCGCCACCAGGCCCGCGCCAGCTCCTCGCGCGCCAGGACCGCCGTGCCCGCCACCGCGACGCCGCCGCCGAGCAGCACGGTGCGGCGCCGGACCCCCCGCTTCTTTCCGGCCTTCTTCGCGCCGTTCTCGCTCCCCATGCCTACCGGAACGCTCGGTCCCGGCCGGACGGTTCCCGCCGCCCCGTACTCTGGTAGGGCTATGACTGAGACTCCGCGCCCCCTTCGCGTCCTCGCCGCCATGTCCGGCGGCGTGGACTCCGCCGTCGCCGCCGCCCGAGCCGTCGAGGCCGGCCACGACGTCACCGGTGTGCACCTCGCGCTGTCCGCGAACCCGCAGTCCTTCCGTACCGGAGCCCGCGGCTGCTGCACCATCGAGGACTCGCGCGACGCGCGCCGGGCCGCCGACGTCATCGGCATCCCCTTCTACGTGTGGGACCTGGCCGAACGCTTCCGGGCCGACGTCGTCGACGACTTCGTCGCGGAGTACGAGGCGGGCCGCACGCCCAACCCGTGCCTGCGCTGCAACGAGAAGATCAAGTTCGCTGCCCTGCTCGACAAGGCGCTCGCGCTCGGCTTCGACGCCGTCTGCACCGGCCACTACGCCACCGTGGTCCTCAACGAGGACGGCAGCCGCGAGCTGCACCGCGCCTCCGACATGGCCAAGGACCAGTCGTACGTCCTCGGCGTCCTCGACGAGCAGCAGCTCGCCCACGCGATGTTCCCGCTCGGCGACACCCTCACCACCAAGGACGAGATCCGGGCCGAGGCCGAGCGGCGCGGCCTCGCCGTCGCCAAGAAGCCCGACAGCCACGACATCTGCTTCATCGCCGACGGCGACACCCAGGGCTTCCTCGCCGGCCGCCTCGGCAAGGCGGAGGGCGACATCGTCGACGAGTCCGGTACGAAGCTGGGCACCCACGAGGGCGCGTACGGCTTCACCATCGGCCAGCGCAAGGGCCTCCGCATCGGCCACCCGGCCGCCGACGGCAAGCCCCGCTACGTCCTCGACATCTCGCCCGTGAACAACACCGTCACCGTCGGCCCCGCCGAGGCCCTCGACGTCACCGCCCTCACCGCGATCAAGCCCCGCTGGTGCGGCACCGCCCCCGAAGGACCCGGCCGCTACACCGCCCAGCTCCGCGCCCACGGCGGCGAGACCGAGGTGAGCGCGGTCCTGGAGGACGGCGAACTGAAGGTCGCCTTCGACGAGCCCGTCCGCGGCGTCGCCCCCGGCCAGGCGATCGTCCTCTACGACGGCACCCGCGTGGTGGGCTCGGCGACGATCGCCACCACGGTGCGCCGCACGGCCGCCGCCCCCGCGTAGCGGGGACGGGACGGCCCCGGCTCAGGAGACGTCGGCCGGCTCCACGGCGTCCGCCACGAAGTCCATGAGGACCGGCGCCAGCACGTGCGGCGCCACCTCGTGGGTCTGCCCCGTCAGCGTCCGGTGCCGGGCGCGCGGCAGCCGTGCCGTCAGCTCCCGGGCCGCCCGCCGCACCGGCGCCGGGCTGGCGCCGCCGTCGACCACCAGCACGCGCGCGTGCACCTCGGGCACGGGCCGACGCCCGTCGTACGGCGGCTCGAAGACCGAGACGGCCCCGATGGGCACCCCCGCCGCCGCGGCCGCCAGCGCGAGGACCCCGCCCGTCCCGGTGCCGTGTACCGCCGTGTGGGGACCCGCCGCCGACAGGACCGCCGCCAGGTCCTCGACCTCCCGCTCAAGGGGGTGGCCGCTCCCGCCGTGCCCCCGGCGGTCGTACACGTACACGGGGTGGCTGCGGGCCAGCAGGCGGGCGAGCGGCACCCCGTCCGCGCCCGACCCCGGCGTCCCGCTCACCAGCACCACCGCGGGCCGGTCCGCGGCCCCCGGCCCGTACCGCGCGTACGCGATCGGCGTCCCGTCCCGTGACACGACCCTCTTCACCTCGTCCATGGCAGGGCAGACCGACGGACGCGCCCCAACTCATCGCCGCGGCCCGGAAATTCCCGAAGAAACATGGAACCCGCAGGTCAGAGCCGTGGAGAAAACGGGGCCGAGGAGAGAAGGGACGTGTCCTACGGTGGCGGCATGAACATCTGCGTCTTCCTCTCCGCCGCCGACCTCGACGAGCGCTACACCGCCCCCGCCCGCGACTTCGCCCGCCTCCTCGGCAAGGCGGACCACACCCTCGTCTGGGGCGGCTCCGACACCGGGCTGATGAAGGTCGTCGCGGACGGCGTCCAGGAGGCCGGCGGCCGGCTCGTCGGCGTCTCCGTCGACTTCCTCGCCGCCAAGGCCCGGACGAACGCCGACGAGATGACCATCACCAAGGACCTCGCCCAGCGGAAGGCGCTCCTCCTCGCCAAGTCCGACGCGATCGTCGTCATGGCCGGCGGCACCGGCACCCTCGACGAGGCCACCGAGATCCTGGAACTGAAGAAGCACGGCAAGCACGCCAAGCCCGTCGTCTTCCTCAACACCGCCGGCTTCTACGACGGCCTCAAGCTCCAGTTCCGGCGCATGGAGGAGGAGGGCTTCCTCCCGCGCCCCCTCGCCGACCTCGCCTTCTTCGCCGAGGACGGCCCGGCGGCCCTGGCGTACCTGGAGCGGCAGCTGAGCTGACCGCCCGGCTCGGCTTCGCGATTGCGTACTCCGGAACGAGCTCCGCTAAGGTCGCCGTGCGCACATGACACGCAACGGGGATCGGGGGATCGTGAGCCCAACGCAGCGTTGGCAGGACATCTTCGGGACGGTCGGGGACGACACCCGGACGAATCTGGCCTCCACGGATCCGGGCGGCCCCTCGGGCACGTCCGGAACGGGCAACCTCAAGCACAGCGACGGCCCCTGGACCAGCGCCTCCGGCACGGCGGGCGCCGTACGGACCAGCACCGAGACGAGCCGCGCCGCCCTCGGCCCCGGCCACGAGGGCGTCTCCTCCGGAGCCGCCGGCCTCTCCGCGCTCGCCGCGCTGAACGACGTGCGCCGGTCGTGGGAGGACCGCCTCGTGTCCGTACGCGACGAATGCGAGGCGCTCCAGGGGACGCTGCTCGCGGTCGCGAAGGAGATGGGCGAGACCGACGCCTCGGTGAAGAGCTCCCTCGCCTCCATCGACACCAAGCCGGGGGAGGAGAAGCGATGACCGCCGCCACCCTCACCTGGCAGCAACTGCGCGACCTGAGGACCTCCGAGCTCACGGAGGCGGGCGACGCCTGGCACCAGGTGTCGAACCGCTCGGACGCCGACCGGACCCGGGTCGACCGGGCCATGTCCGCGAAGCTCCGCGAGACGCAGGAGAGCGAGTCGGCGGAGGCCGCCCTCGGCCGGCTCAAGCGCCTCAGCCGCAACTTCCAGTACCTGCACAGCGAGTGCGGCCTCGTCAGGACGACGCTCAACGGCCTCGCCGCCGACCTCGCCGAGCCGCAGACGCAGCTGAAGAACGCCCTCGCCGACGCCTCCGCCCAGGGCCTCACCGTCCACGAGGACGGCTCCGTGAGCTACCCCGCCGCCGAGGTCACCGACCTGGCCGGCACGGCGAAGCAGGCCCCCGGCGGTACCGTCCGGGGCAGCGCCCGGCTCCCCCTCGAGGCGCCGCCCCTCGGCAGCCCCCAGGGCGGCTTCCCGGGCTTCCTGCCGCTCAACCCGAACCAGGCGAAGGCCCAGTCCGTCGCCGATCGCATCGCCCGAGCCCTGCGCTCCGCCGGCGAGGTCGACGCCCGGTACGCCAAGACCCTGATCGGCCTGAAGGCGGAGAAGGGCCTCGACGTCACCGAGGCCACCCTGAAGGACGTCCGCCTGGACACCGCCGACGTGCGCGGCACGGCCGGCATGTACCTCGGCGAGGACGTGCCGACCGACAAGAGCCCCGCCGAGCGCAAGAAGTGGTGGGACGGCCTGACGGACGAGCAGCGCGAGGAGTACCTGGAGGTCGCCCCGGACCTGGTCGGCAGCCTGGACGGCATCCCGGCCACGGCCCGCGACGAAGCCAATCGCACCTACCTGCCGATCCTCATGGACGAGCTGGCCCGGGAGGGCGGCGACGACGCGAAGACGAAGCTGGACGCGCTGCGCGGCATCCAGGAGAAGCTGAACGCGCCGAGCGACCCGCCGATGTTCCTCCTGGGCATCGGCGACGAGGGCAACGGCCGCGCGATCGTCTCGTACGGCAACCCGGACACGTCGAAGAACGTCTCGGCGTACGTCCCGGGCCTGGGGACGAAGCTGAACGAGGAGTTCGTCGACGACACCATGAAGCGGGCGCAGGACACGGCCAGGGGCGCCCGGCGCCTCGACCCTTCCAGCGCGTCGATCATCTGGCTCGGCTACGACGCTCCACAGCACGTGGACGTCATGACGAGGGGCGACGCCCAGCGGGGCGCCCCGGCGTACAACGAGTTCATGGCAGGGCTCTCGGCGACCAACCAGAACAAGGACCCCCACGTCACGGCGATCGGCCATTCCTACGGGTCGCTCACCGTGGGAACGGCCGCCCAGCGGTCCGGTGGGATCCCGGGCGCCGACGACATCATCCTCCTCGGCAGCCCCGGCGTGGACGCGCAGAAGGCCGAGGAGCTCGGGGTCGGCAAGGACCACGTCTTCGTAGGCGCGGCCGACAATGATCCGGTCACCCACCTGCCGAGCAAGGACGAGGCGGCCATGGGCTGGCTGACATCGGGGCCGGTGGGCGTGCTGGTCGCCCGCGACCTCTGGGACATCGGCGACGACGACGTGTACTTCGGCAAGGACCCGGCGAGCGAGGCCTTCGATGCCCGCCGCTTCAAGGTCGACGACGGTCCGCGGATGGTCTGGGACAGAGGAGGGTTCGACGCCCACTCCCAGTACTTCACCCCGGAGCTGGATCCCGAGTCCGCCAACAACGTCGCCAGGATCGTCGCCGGGCGACCCGAGAAGATCACCACGGAGGAGCACCGATGAAGCGACCGGGGCGGATCGTAGGGGCGGCCGTCTCCGTCGTCATGACGGGCGCGGTGCTCGCGGGGTGCGGGGGGCAGGACGGCGATGGACGAGTGAGGAAAGACATGAACATGCAGGAAGCGGCGGAGCGGGCGGACGCGATCCTCGACGCCACGCTGGGAGCGGTCGTGCCCGAGGTCCAGTGGGCCCACGACACCTGGACCAGCGGAAGCTGCACGGTGACGCGGCGCCGGACCGTCACCACGGTCATCTCCGAAGAGAGGCGCGGCAGCTTCCTCGGAGTGATCGAACGCTTCTGGAAGAAGAGCGGCTACGAGATCACCGGCGTGAACCAGGACCGTGAGATGCCGTCCGTCTTCGCCCGGAGCACCGACGGCTTCCTGTTCGATCTCACGATCGGGTACAAGGGCCAGGCGTTCTTCGACCTCACCACCCCGTGCGTCGAGAAGTCCGACGTCGCCGACCCGACCACCAAGCCCAACGGCCCCGTCTACCCCTACGGCAAGATCCCCACCCCCCACGTCCGCTCCGACTTCTGGTCCGCCACGACCCCGGCCTCCCCGCCCGCCCCCGCCCCCTCCTCCTGAGCGCAGGTGGGAGCATGGGCCCATGGCTACTCATGTGATCACCGGCGCCGGTTCCGGCATCGGCGCCGCCGTCGCGCGGCGGCTGCACGCGCGCGGGGACGAACTCGTGCTGCACGCGCGCGACGCGGGGCGGGCGAAGGAGCTGGCGGCGGAGTTCCCCGGCGCCCGGACGCTCGTCGGGGACCTCGCCGACCCGGACCGGCTCTCCTGGGCGTTCTCGCACCAGAGCCTGCCCGACCGGATCGACTCGCTGCTGCACATCGCCGGCGTCGTCGACCTCGGCGGAGTGGGGGAGCTGACCCCCAAGGCCTGGCACCACCAGCTGAACGTCAACCTGGTCGCCCCCGCCGAGCTGACCCGGCACTTCCTGCCGCAGCTCCGCCTCTCCCAGGGACACGTCCTCTTCGTGAACTCCGGCGCCGGGCTGAACGCGCACGCCGAGTGGAGCGCGTACGCCGCCTCCAAGCACGGCCTGAAGGCGCTCGCCGACGCGCTGCGCCACGAGGAGCACGGCAACGGCGTCCGCGTCACCTCGGTCTACCCCGGCCGCACCGCCAGCCCCATGCAGGCCAAGGTGCACCAGCAGGAGGGCAAGGAGTACGACCCCGGGAAGTGGATCGACCCGGAGTCCGTGGCGACCACCATCGTGATGGCCCTCGACCTCCCACGGGACGCCGAGGTCAACGACCTGACGGTCCGGCCGGGACGGTAACCCCACCATGAACGAGATCGCACAGTGGGGCCCCGCCACCGGCGTCGGGTCCCTGCCCGGCGGCGACGCCCGCGAGGCCGCCAAGACCGTCACCGGCTCCTTCGAGGACTTCCCCTTCCTCGCCGAGCTGCCCGCCCGGGGCCCCGGCGCCGACATGATCGGCCGCACCCTCGGCATGCTCGTCGACCTGTACGCGCACGTGGAGCCCAGCGGCTGGCGGATCAGCGACCGGCCGGGCCGCGACACCCGCCGCGCCCGCTCCTGGCTCGGCGAGGACCTCGACGCCCTGGAGGAGTTCACCCAGGGGTACGAGGGCCCGCTCAAGGTCCAGGCCGTCGGGCCGTGGACGCTCGCCGCCGCCCTGGAGCTCCGCGGCGGCGAGGCCGCCCTCGGTGACGCGGGCGCCTGCCGGGACCTCGCCGCCTCCCTCGCCGAAGGCCTGCGCGAACACCTCGCCGACGTCGCCAAGCGCGTCCCCGGCGCCAGGATCGTGCTCCAGCTCGACGAGCCCTCGCTGACCGCCGTCCTCCTCGGGCAGGTCCGCACGGCCAGCGGCTACCGCACCCACCGGGCCGTCGACCGGCAGGTCGTCGAGTCCGCCCTGCGGGACGTGATCGCGGTCCACGACGGGCCCGTCACCGTCCACTCCTGCGCCCCCGGAGTGCCCTTCGCGCTGCTCCGCAGGGCCGGGGCCGCCGGCGTCTCGTTCGACTTCGACCTGCTCACCGAACGTGACGAGGAGCCGATCGGCGAGGCCGTGGAGGCCGGTACGAAGCTCTTCGCCGGTGTGGTGCCGTCCACCGACACGGCATTGTCCGACCCGGGAGGTAGCGTCATGGGTGTCAGGACGCTGTGGCGCAGGCTGGGGCTGAATCCGGGGACTCTCGCCGAGTCCGTGGTCGTCACCCCCTCCTGCGGGCTGGCCGGCGCCTCGCCCGCGTACGCCCGGGCGGCGCTCGCCCACTGCGCCCGGGCGGCGAGATCACTCGCGGACAACCCAGAGTGACCGGGTGCTGAAGGCACGGGAGGACGGACGAAGGTGGCAGTCGAACAGGGGGCCCTGCCCGACGGAGGGTCGGTCGTGCCCGCGGAGGCGCGCGAGAAGCACGCCGACCTGGCCGAGCAGGTCGAGGAGCACCGCTTCCGGTACTACGTGAAGGACCAGCCGGTCGTCAGCGACGCGGAGTTCGACCGGCTCCTGCGCGCCCTGGAGGCGCTGGAGGAGGAGTACCCGGAGCTGCGTACGCCCGACTCGCCGACCCAGAAGGTGGCGGGGCAGTACGAGACCGACTTCGCCTCCGTCGAGCACCGCGAGCGCATGCTCTCGCTGGACAACGCCTTCGACGACGAGGAGCTGGCGACCTGGGCCGAGCGCGTGGCCCGGGACGTCGGCACCCCCGACTTCCACTTCCTGTGCGAGCTCAAGGTCGACGGCCTCGCCGTCAACCTCACCTACGAGCACGGCCGGCTCACCCGCGCCGCCACCCGCGGCGACGGCCGCGCCGGCGAGGACATCACGCCCAACGTCCGGACGATCGCCGACATCCCCGAGCGCCTCCGCGGCGAGCGGATCCCGGACCTCGTCGAGATCCGCGGCGAGGTCTACTTCCCGATGGAGGCCTTCGAGGCGCTCAACGCCCGTCTGGTCGAGGCCGGCGACAAGCCCTTCGCCAACCCGCGCAACGCCGCCGCCGGGTCGCTGCGCCAGAAGGACCCCAAGGTCACCGCCACCCGCCCGCTCCACATGGTGGTGCACGGCATCGGCGCCCGCGAGGGCTTCGAGATCACCCGGCTGTCCGAGGCGTACGACCTGCTGCGCGAGTGGGGCCTGCCCACCTCCACGCACAACAAGGTCGTCGCCGGCCTCCCCGAGGTGCGCGAGTTCATCGCGTACTACGGGGAGCACCGCCACTCCGTCGCCCACGAGATCGACGGCGTCGTCGTCAAGCTCGACGAGATCGCCCTCCAGGGCCGGCTCGGCTCCACCGCGCGCGCCCCGCGCTGGGCCATCGCCTGGAAGTACGCGCCGGAGGAGGTCAACACCAAGCTCGTCGACATCAAGGTCGGCGTCGGCCGCACCGGTCGCGTCACCCCCTACGCCCAGGTCGAGCCGGTCACCGTGGCCGGCTCCGAGGTCGAGTTCGCCACCCTCCACAACCAGGAGGTGGTGAAGGCCAAGGGCGTCCTCATCGGCGACACCGTGGTGCTCCGCAAGGCCGGCGACGTGATCCCGGAGATCCTGGGCCCGGTCGTCGACCTGCGGGACGGCACCGAGCGGGAGTTCGTGATGCCGGCCGAGTGCCCCGAGTGCGGCACCGCGCTGAAGCCGATGAAGGAGGGCGACATCGACCTCCGCTGTCCGAACGCCCGGACCTGCCCGGCCCAGCTGCGCGAGCGGGTCGAGTTCCTCGCCGGCCGCCAGTGCCTGGACATCGAGAACTTCGGCGCGGTGGCCGCCGCCGCCCTCACCCGGCCCCTGGAGCCCGCCGAGCCGCCGCTGACCGACGAGGGCGACCTCTTCGACCTCACCATCGAGCAGCTGCTGCCGGTCAAGGCGTACGTCCTCGACGCCGACTCCGGGCTGCCCAAGCGGGACCCGAAGACCGGCGAGGAGAAGATCGTCACCGTCTTCGCCAACCAGAAGGGCGAGCCGAAGAAGAACGCCCTCGCCATGCTGGCGAACATCGAGGCCGCCAAGACCCGCCCGCTCGCCCGCTTCATCAACGGCCTCTCCATCCGCCACGTCGGCCCCGTCGCCGCCGAGGCGCTCGCCCGCGAGTTCCGCTCCCTGGAGCGGATCGAGCAGGCCACCGAGGAGGAGCTGGCCGCCGTCGACGGCGTCGGAGGCATCATCGCCGCCGCCGTGAAGCAGTGGTTCTCCGAGGAGTGGCACCGCGAGATCGTGCGGAAGTGGCGCGCCGCCGGCGTCACCCTGGAGGACGAGGGCGCCGGGGAGGACGAGGGGCCGCGCCCCCTGGAGGGCCTCACGGTCGTCGTGACCGGCACCCTGGAGCAGTTCACCCGGGATGGCGCAAAAGAATCGCTCCAGAGCCGCGGAGCCAAGGTCACCGGTTCCGTTTCCAAGAAGACGAGCTTCGTCGTCGTGGGGGAGAACCCGGGCTCCAAGTACGACAAGGCGATGCAGCTGAAGGTTCCGGTTCTGGACGAGGAAGGCTTCAAGATCCTGCTCGAACAGGGTCCCGAGGCCGCTCGCGCGGCCGCACAGACGATCGAGGAATAACCCTCGGAGACCCCGTCCCGTCCCCGGAAGCTCACCCGTTCGGCGCATACCAGATCGTTACGGGTGGCCAGGCCGCATTCGGGCAAGAGAGGGAGAGCGCTGCCCCTCGGCGCCCTCGGCGGCCTAGTGTGGTGACCGTGCGTCTCGTCCCGCACCGCCGCGCGAGGGCTCTGCGCGGTCGTGCCCCAGGACGAACGGCCCCGCGCCCTGCGTCCCGCCCCGAAGCCGGCGGGACGCACCAGCGGCGGCCGGACGCCACCACGGCCGCCTCGCCGCGGCCCATCGGACAGCGACGGCGCCGCCGCCTGTGAGAGGGACGGGAATGGAACCGACCGAGAGTGCCGCACCGGTGTCACGGCCGCGTGGCCAGGTGCTCCCAGCGGGCTTCACCGGCCTGCCCGCCGCCGTGCTGGGCACGGCGGCCGCCGTGCTCGTCACCGGCCTCCAACGGGCCCTGACGTCCGGCCACCCGCTCTTCCCCGGCGGCGTCGCCGGCTGGTCCCTCGCCCTCCTCACCGGGCTCATCGTCGGCCACCTCGTCGCCCTCGGCCGCGAACGCTGGTGGGGCGGCACCGGCTCCGGCGCCGCCCTCACCCTCGCCGTCCTTCTCCTCTACGGCTGGGTCCCCGCCGGACTCGTCTCGCTCACCGTCGTCGTCCTGGTCAGCGCCGCCCGCCGGCACCGCTGGCGGCAGGGCCTGCTGCACGGCGCCGCCGACATCCTCGGCGTCGGCGCCGCCGCCCTCGTCCTCGCCCTCTTCGGCGACGTCCCCAGCGTCGACCGCCCCTGGCAGCCGCTCGACTGGGGGATCGCCGACGCCCCCGAGATCGTCCTCGCGGCCGGCGCCTACCTCCTCGCGACCCGCCTGCTCCTGTGGTACACCCTCGCCCCGCCCGGCCGCGGCCTGCCCACCGTCGCCCGCACCGCGCTCCTGCGGCAGGGGCTCGTCGCCGTCGCCCTGCTCGGCATCGCCCCGCTGATCTGCGTCGTCGCCGCCGCCTACCCGGTCCTGCTGCCGCTCTTCGCGATCCCCCTGATCGCCCTCGACTCCACCCTCTGGATCGCCCGCGCCCGCGCCGAGGAACAGCTCAAGGACCCGCTCACCGGCCTCCCCAACCGCCAGTGGCTCCTGGAGCGCACCTGGACCGCCCTGGAGGACGCCGAGGCGCAGGCCCGCGCCGCCCTCGTCCTCATCGACCTGGACCGCTTCCGCTCGGTCAACGACACCCTCGGCCACCTCGCCGGCGACCGGCTCCTCCTCCAGATCGCCGACCGGCTCCGCCTCGCCCTGCCGCGCGGCGCCGAGGCCGCCCGGCTCGGCGGCGACGAGTTCGCCGTCCTGCTGCCCGTCGCCGACTCCACCACCAGCGCCCAGCGGGTCGCCCGCCACCTCGTCGCCGAGCTCTCCTCCCCGCTCGACCTCGACGGCCTCGTCCTCGTCCTGGAGGCCAGCGCCGGCGTCGCCGTCTACCCCGACCACGCCCGGGACGCCGAGGGCCTGCTGCGCCGCGCCGACGTCGCCATGTACCAGGCCAAGCGCGACCGCACCGGCGTCGAGGTGTACGAGTCCAAGCGCGACTCCAACACCCCCGACCGCCTCGGACTCCTCGGGGACCTGCGCCGCGCCCTGGACGCCGGCGAGGTCGAGCTCCACTACCAGCCGAAGGTCCGCTTCGACGGCCAGGTCGCCGGTCTGGAGGCCCTCGTCCGCTGGGTCCACCCCGAGCGAGGAAAGGTTCCACCGGACGAGTTCATCGCCATCGCCGAGTCCTCCGGGCTGATGCCGCACCTCACCGAGTACGTCCTGGAGACCGCCCTCGCCCAGGTCGCCCGCTGGCGCGCCCAGGGCCTGGAGGTGCCCGTCGCCGTCAACGTCTCGCCCCGCGACGTCCACACCCCCGGCTTCGCCGGCGCCGTCGCCGCCCGCCTCGCCCGCCACGGCGTCCCGGCCGGCTCCCTCCAGCTGGAGATAACGGAACACGTCCTCCTGGAGGACCCCCAGCGCGCCGCCGACACCCTCAACGGCCTCACCGGCCACGGCGTCAAGATGTCCCTGGACGACTTCGGCACCGGCTACTCCTCCCTCGTCCACCTGCGCCGGCTCCCGGTCAGCGAGCTGAAGATCGACCGCTCCTTCGTCGCCCGGCTCGCCGTCGACACCGAGGACGCCGAGATCGTCCGCTGCACCGTCGACCTCGCCCACTCCCTCGGCCTGCTCGTCGTCGCCGAGGGCGTCGAGGACGACGAGACCTGGGAGCGGCTGCGCGACCTGGGCTGCGACGCCGTCCAGGGCTGGCTGGTCTCCGCCGCCATGCCGCCCGCCGAGACCACCGCCTGGCTGCTCGCCCGCGGCGAGCACGGCTGGCGTCGGGCGGTCGACACGGCCCCCGTGACCGAGCCTTCCCCGGCCCCCGGACACGTCGTGCAGTGACCCCGGCGGGGCCCGGCGGAGGCGGCCCCGCGGGCCGTCCGGGCCGACCGTTTCACGGTGAGGGGTGAGGGCCCCCTAGGATTGGCCCCACACCATCAGACTCACCCCAGAGGATCGCTGCATGCCTGGCATCACGCGCGAGGAGGTCGCACACCTCGCTCGGCTGGCGCGTCTGGAACTCGCCGAAGAGGAACTCGACCACTTCGCCGGTCAGCTCGACGACATCATCGGCGCGGTCGCCCGCGTCTCCGAGGTCGCCGAGCAGGACGTACCGCCGACCTCCCACCCGCTGCCGCTGACGAACGTCATGCGCGCGGACGAGGTCCGCCCTTCGCTCACCCCCGCGCAGGCGCTCTCCGGCGCCCCCGCCCAGGAACAGCAGCGTTTCAAGGTGCCGCAGATCCTGGGGGAGGACTGATCATGACGGACATCATCAAGCTCACCGCCGCCGAGACCGCCGCGAAGATCGCTTCCGGCGAGCTGACCGCGGTCGAGGTCACCGAGGCCCACCTGGCCCGCATCGACGCCGTCGACGAGAAGGTCCACGCCTTCCTGCACGTCGACCGCGAGGGCGCGCTCGCGCAGGCCCGCGCCGTCGACGAGAAGCGCGCCCGCGGCGAGAAGCTCGGCCCGCTGGCCGGCGTCCCGCTGGCCCTCAAGGACATCTTCACGACCCAGGGCGTGCCCACCACGGTCGGCTCCAAGATGCTGGAGGGCTGGATCCCGCCGTACGACGCCACGCTGGTCAAGCGCCTCAAGGCCGCCGACGTCGTCATCCTCGGCAAGACCAACATGGACGAGTTCGCGATGGGCTCCTCCACCGAGAACAGCGCCTACGGCCCGACCGGCAACCCCTGGGACCTCACCCGGATCCCCGGCGGCTCCGGCGGCGGCTCCTCGGCCGCGCTCGCCGCCTTCCAGGCCCCGCTGGCCATCGGCACGGACACCGGCGGCTCGATCCGCCAGCCCGCCGCCGTCACCGGCACCGTCGGCGTCAAGCCGACCTACGGCTCGGTCTCCCGCTACGGCATGGTGGCCTTCTCCTCCTCCCTCGACCAGGGCGGCCCCTGCGCCCGCACGGTCCTGGACGCGGCCCTGCTGCACGAGGCGATCGCCGGCCACGACCCGCTGGACTCCACCTCCATCGACCTGCCGGTCCCGCCGGTGGTCGAGGCCGCCCGCAACGGCTCGGTCGCCGGGATGCGCGTCGGCGTCGTCAAGCAGTTCCGCGGCGAGGGCTACCAGGCCGGCGTCATGCAGCGCTTCGACGAGTCCGTCGAGCTGCTGAAGGAGCTGGGCGCCGAGGTCGTTGAGCTGGACTGCCCGACCTTCGACCTGGCCCTCTCGGCGTACTACCTGATCGCGCCGTCGGAGTGCTCGTCCAACCTGGCCCGCTTCGACGGCCTGCGCTACGGCCTCCGGGCCGGCGACGACGGCACCCGCTCCGCGGAGGACGTCACCGCCCTGACCCGCGAGGCCGGCTTCGGCCCCGAGGTGAAGCGCCGCATCATCCTCGGCACGTACGCGCTCAGCTCGGGGTACTACGACGCGTGGTTCGGCTCGGCCCAGAAGGTCCGCACCCTCATCACCCGCGAGTTCGAGAAGGCCTTCGAGCAGGTCGACGTGATCGTCTCCCCGACGACCCCGACCACCGCCTTCCCGATCGGCGAGCGCGCCGACGACCCGATGGCGATGTACCTCGCGGACCTGTGCACCATCCCGACCAACCTGGCCGGCAACGCCGCCATGTCGCTGCCCTGCGGCCTGGCGCCCGAGGACGGCCTCCCGGTCGGGCTGCAGATCATCGCCCCCGCCATGCAGGACGACCGGCTCTACAAGGTCGGTGCCGCCGTCGAGGCCGCCTTCGTGGAAAAGTGGGGACACCCGCTGCTCGAGGAGGCTCCGTCGCTGTGAGTGCCATGGCAAAGAAGGCCAAGAACTTCAAGAAGTCGAAGACCGGCATCTACGTCTCGCTCGCGACCACCGCGTTCGGTGCCGTCAGCGTCGCCAAGCAGGCCAAGCTGGCCCGCAACGACCACGACGTGCTGCGCCTGATCGACTCCGCCGTGTCCGCCGCCGCCATCGTCACCGGCCTCGCGATCCTGTACCGCGAGCTGAAGCGCCTCGGCGACGACGACGTCCTGCTGGGCTGAGAGGGAAAGTTCCACCGTGACTGTCACTGAACTGCTGTCGTACGAGGCGGCACTGGCCTCGTTCGACCCCGTCATGGGCCTGGAGGTCCATGTCGAGCTCGGCACGAAGACCAAGATGTTCTGCGGCTGCTCGACCGAGCTGGGCGCCGAGCCCAACGCGCAGACCTGCCCGACCTGCCTCGGTCTGCCCGGCGCGCTGCCGGTCGTGAACGAGATCGGCGTCGAGTCCGCCATCAAGATCGGTCTCGCGCTGCACTGCGAGATCGCCGAGTGGTGCCGCTTCGCCCGGAAGAACTACTTCTATCCGGACATGCCGAAGAACTTCCAGACCTCCCAGTACGACGAGCCGATCGCCTTCAACGGCTACCTGGACGTCCAGCTGGAGGACGGCGAGGTCTTCCGCGTGGAGATCGAGCGCGCCCACATGGAGGAGGACACCGGCAAGTCCACCCACATCGGTGGCGCGACCGGCCGCATCCACGGCGCCTCGCACTCGCTGCTCGACTACAACCGGGCCGGCATCCCGCTGATCGAGATCGTCACCAAGCCGATCGTCGGCGCCGGCGACCGCGCCCCCGAGGTCGCCAAGGCCTACGTGGCCGAGCTGCGCGAGGTCATCCGCTCCCTGGGCGTCTCCGAGGCGCGCATGGACAAGGGCCAGATGCGCTGCGACGTCAACCTGTCGCTGATGCCGAAGGGCTCGACCACCTTCGGCACCCGCTCGGAGACGAAGAACGTGAACTCGCTCCGTTCGGTGGAGCGGGCGGCGCGCTTCGAGATCCAGCGCCACGCGGCGGTCCTGGAGTCCGGCGGCACGATCGTGCAGGAGACCCGTCACTTCCACGAGGACGACGGCTCCACCACCTCCGGCCGCATCAAGGACAACGCCGAGGACTACCGCTACTTCCCCGAGCCGGACCTGGTCCCGGTCGCCCCGGCCCGCGAGTGGGTCGAGGAGCTGCGCAAGGGCCTCCCGGAGCTGCCGCGCGTGCGCCGCAACCGGCTGCGCGAGGAGTGGGGCGTCTCCGAGCAGGAGATGCAGTCCATCCTCAACGCCGGCGCCGTGGACCCGATCGTCGCCACCATCGAGGCGGGCGCGGACGCGGCCTCGGCCCGCAAGTGGTGGATGGGCGAGCTGGCCCGCAACGCCAACGAGAAGGGCGTCTCCCTGGAGGAGCTGCCCATCACGCCGGCTGACGTGGCCCGGGTCTCGGCCCTGGTCGCCGGCGGCGACCTCAACGACAAGCTGGCCCGCCAGGTCATCGAGGGCGTCCTCGCCGGCGAGGGCACCCCGGACGACGTCGTCGAGAAGCGCGGCCTGAAGGTCGTCTCCGACGACGGCGCGCTCGGCGCGGCCGTCGACGAGGCCATCGCGGGCAACGCGGCCATCGCCGACAAGATCCGCGGCGGCAAGGTCGCGGCGGTCGGCGCGCTGGTCGGCGCGGTCATGAAGGCCACCCGTGGCCAGGCCGACGCGGCGAAGGTCAAGGACCTGATCCTGGAGAAGCTGGGCGTCAGCGAGGGCTGAGTCCTCCTGCCCGTACGCGTACGAGAGCGGCCCCGCACCGGGAATCCGGTGCGGGGCCGCTCTCGTGCCGCGCGGGGGCTACCGCTTGAGCACCGGGGCGGCGATGACCACGAGCGCCTCCTGCGAGAAGGAGCAGGTGTCCTCGACGCGGATCCGCAGGCGCAGGGCGCCCTTGACCGAGATGCTCTTGGTGACCGGCTTGCCCAGCGACACCGCCTGGGCGAAGGGGGCGGGCTGGTCGTCCACGGAGATCGAGATCCGCGCCTCCTCGGTCGGCGAGTCGTCGTCGATGCCGGCGGTGAACTCCAGCGTCTCCCAGGCCCGGCCGAGGTTGAACTCCATGTACGACTCGTCGGAGCAGCCGGCCACGAAGGCCGAGCCGTAGTCCTTGGCGTTGAGCGTGGCGGCGGAGGTCACGGTGAACCCGTCCAGGCCGTCGACCGGCGTCAGACTGGTCAGGTCGGCCTGCTTGCTGTCCGGCACGGAGCCGGGGTCCACGGACGGGCTCGCGCCGTCGGCGGGGGCGTCCGTGCTCGGCTCCCCGGTCGGCGCCTCGCTGGTCGGCTCGTCCGTGGGTGCCTCGGTGGACGGCTCGCCGGTGGGCGACCCGCTCGTCGCCTCCGCCTGTGCCGGGGCCGAGGTGGTGGAGCCTCCGGCCCGGTCGTTCTTGCCGTCCTCGGCGTCCTTGTCGGCGAGCAGCCGGACCCCGGCCACCGCCAGGACGGCGACCAGCAGGACACCGGCGACGGCGCCGATCAGCGGTCCCTTGCGCCGCTTGCGCGGCTCGGGCTGCCGGGTCTGCTGGGGCCCGGCCGGTCCGCCGGGCCCGCCGACGGTGGGCATCCCGGCCGTCGGAGGCCCGAACCCCTGACCGCCGTGGCCTGGCCCGCCGTACGCGGGGACACCGGCGGTCGGCGGACCGTACGCGCCGTGCCCGGCGTCGTAGCCGAGAGGCGCGGCGGAGGTGGGGGCGGCGGGTGCGGGGGTGGCCGAGGTGGGGGCGGTAGTGGCCACCGGCGTGGAGACCACCGGTTGCGCGGACTGGACCGGCTGGACCGGAGGGGCGGGCGGGGGAGTGGGCGCGGCGTCCTGGACCGGCGGGGCCGGTGCGGCCGGCCGGGCGGGCGGTTCGGCCGGCGGGGGGCCCACGGGCGGGGCGACCGGGAGCGGCGGAACGGCCGGGGCGCCGACCGGACGCGGCGGGACCGCGTCCTGAGGAGCGGCGTCCTTCGGGGGCGCGTCCTGCGGGGTCGCCGGGCGGGAGGTCGTCGTGGTGGAGACGACCCCGTGCCGGACCTCCTTGACCCACGCCGACAGCGACAGCGGGCGCCGGTCCGCGTCGGCCGCCGCGATGGCCAGCACCTTCCGGCGCTGGTCCTCGGGCAGGGCGGCGATCTGCGGGACCGTGGCGAAGGCGGCCGCCAGCTGCTCGGGCGTGGCCGGCGGCGACTGGCCGCTCAGCAGGAAGTAGGCGATGGCCCCGAAGGCGTACCGGTCGGTGGCCGGGGTCCGCTTGCCCTCGAAGATCTCCGGCGCCGCGTAGCCCGGGGTGAACCACACCTCGGCGGTCTGGTGGTCAGCGGTCAGCTTGCTCAGACCGAAGTCGACGAGGGTGGCCTGGCCGTGCTCGTCGACCATCACGTTGCCCGGCGAGAGGTCGCCGTGGACGACGATCCGGCCGGACGGCGTGGCCTTCCCGGAGTGCAGCCAGTCGAGGACGTCGGCGAGCTGCTCCAGCGTCCGCATGACCTCGCGCCGCTCCGCCGGGGTGGCCAGCGTCCGCTCGGCGCGCCAGTCGCGCAGGTCGAGGCCGTCGACGTGGTTCATGACGAGGACGAGGGCCCGGCCGGTGAGGGTGCCGGACTCACCGGGCGCGTGGATGGGCGCCCCCTGGAAGTGCTCGCGCACACCGACGACCCCGGGCCGGCTGACGAACCGCAGGAGCTCCGCCTGCTCGTTCCACTTGCGGCTGACCCGCTCGAAGATCTCCGGCGTGATCGTCGTCTTCGAGTCGAGGACCTTGACGACGACCGGCTCGGTACCGCCCGCGAGCTCGATCTCCGCGAGATAGAGCACCGCCTCGCCGCCGCGCCCGATGGAGCGGAGCAACCGGTAGCGGTCCGGCGCGGAATCAGGTCCGATGTGGTGTGCCGACTTGCTCAACGTTCCCCCAGGGCACAGTGAATGACAGGAGGTCAGCTTGCCGTTCGGGGGAGTCGGGGGTCAACCGAGCTGCGCCACGGCGCCCGGCCCCGGCGAACGCGCTCCGCGGTCCGGCGCCACCATGCTCCCTTCGCACCCGCACACGGCCGGCGCGGTTCCCCGGGCCGGTGCGGCACGGCCGTGTTGCTACGGTGAAGCGAGCGACTCGCGCGCGTCGGGTCCGAGGTCCGGTCGCAGGGGCGAACGAGGGGGAGCAGGATGTCCTGGGACGAGTGGGAACAGCTCAAGACCGACTCCGCGCAGCGGCAGTCGACTGGAATGACACTGAACGGACTTGACGGAAACGCGGCCGCGACGGCGGGCTCCGGGGACCTCGTGGTGAACCGCGACGACCTCGGGGCGATCGGCCACGAGGCCTACCTGCTCCACGGCAGGCTCTCCCGGGACGGCGACCACGCGAGGCCCGCGACCTTCGACGCGTCGATCGCCCTCACGAACGGCAACTTCACCAGCGGCTCGGAGCTGCTGAAGGTGCACGACCGGTGGAACAGCCAGCTGCGGACGCTCCTGGACGCCTGCGCCCGGATCTCCAACCACCTCGACTACACCAAGTCCACCCACGCCAAGGACGACGTGGACATCGCGGGCGACCTGCTCTCCACGTCCAAGATCGACGAGTACTTCAAGTAGACGACCCGGGGGAACCGCCGTGCTGACATTCGACGACGTCGTCAACGCGCCCGTCGCCAAGCTGAAGGAGGCCGCGGACGACTGGTCCGAAATGGCGGCCAAGCTGAAGACGCTCGCCGCCGACGCCCGCGACGGCATGAAGGCCAAGACCGACAAGGCCCAGTGGCAGGGCGTCAACTCCGACGTCACCCGGCCCTTCATCGACAAGACGGTCAAGGAGTTCGGGGACGCCGAGGCGCAGGCCAAGGGCATCCAGCTGCTGCTCGCCGACGCCCACACCGCCTTCCTGGCGGCCCGGGACGCCCTCGTCAGGATCAGGGACGAGGAGGGCCCGGCGGCCGGCGTCCACGTCGACGCGCAGGGCAGGGTCACGCCGCGGCACGACCTGTCGAAGGACGTAGCGGCGCGCCACGACCCGGACTATCCCGGCTACGCCGCCGACGTGCGGAAACAGCAGGAGGCCGTGGCCGCCTGGCAGGCGAAGATCGACCGCATCGTCGAGGACTGCGCCGACGCCGACGACTCGCTGCGGCGCGCGCTCGCGGCGAACGTGAAGGACGCCCACGACTTCAGCGCCCCCACCTACCAGAGCCTCGACGAGGAGCAGGTCGCCCGGGCCGCGGAGCTGCTGAAGAAGGTCACCGGCGACGGCGGCACGGCCCGGAACGTCGCCGAACTGAAGGAGCTGGAGGACCTCCTCGACGACAACCGGAGCGACCCCGAGTTCGCGACCGGCTTCTACCGATGGGTGGGCGCGGAGGGCACGCTCGACGCGTACGCGAAGATGTCGCTGAACGCCACGTCCCTCGGCCCGGCGGGCCAGGACCGCGTCGACATGGTCCGCAACATCCAGTCCGACATGGGCGCCATGCTCGGCCTCGCCACCCAGCGGACGACCCCGAACCACCTCGACGTGGCGTGGACCGAAGGACTCCTCAAAGCGGGCCGCAAGGAGCTCGACGTCCCCGGCGTCGGCTTCTCGAAGATCTACGGCTACCAGGCACTGAGCGGCCTCCTCAGGGAGGGCACGTACGACAAGGACTTCCTGGTCTCCGTCGGCCGGGACATGGTCGCCATGGACCGGGAGGACCCGGGCCGCTGGTCCCAATCCCTGCCCACGAACATGGACGTGCGCATCAACCTCGACGAGAACGGCGGCAAGGGCTTCAACCCCCTCACCGGCCTCATGGAGGCCATGGCCAACAACCCGGCCGCCTCGACGGCCTTCTTCGACGAGCAGCTCCGCGGCGACACGAACAAGGACGGCATCGTCACCCTCGCCGACGAGGAGCTCACGGGCAAGGACGCCAAGAGCGTCGTCGACTACATGCTCGACAAGAAGCCCACGGAGGACTACTACGACACCGTCTCCGGCGGCGAACCGAATCCCGGCCAGGCGGCCACCGGCAACGCCCTGGAAGCCGCGGTCACCGGCCGCGTCCCCGGCGACGAGGACGCCAAGCCCGTGGAACACACCAAGGCCATGGCGAGCATCATGGAGAAGGTCGTCGAGAAGATCGGGAACTCGCCCGAGCTCGTGACGGACGGAGGATCCCTCAGCGGACTCGCCCCGACCTTCGGCAACATGGCGGCGGAGTACATGCCCGATCTCCAGGCCGCCGCGGAGAACGGTGCGAACCAGGCCATGCCCTTCGGTGAGATGGCGGAGTTCAAGAAGAACGAGATGGCCTTCTTCCTCGGCGCGGTCGGCCAGGATCCCGACGCGTACGGTGCGATCACCAACGCCCAGCAGGCGTACACGACCATGCTGGTGGCCGATGTCTTCCAGCATCCCGAACGGCACGGCGACCCCAGTGACGCGCTGAAGAACGCAGTCCATCCCGGAGGCGAGATCGCCGGAATCATGACGGAGGCGAGGGCTCAAGCCGTCCACGAGGCCAAGGCCCACGAGGCGGAGGAGTACAACAAGGGCACGGAAGAGAACGCGAAGTGGACGAACCGCATCATCGACATGGTCGGCGGCAAGTACATCGAGATGATTCCCGTGGGCGGTGACGTCATCACCTGGATCAAGGAGGACGTCACCGAATCCGCAGTGGAAAGCGCGAAGCAGGACAATACGGCCGAGGGCAGCAAGGAGGCGGCCCGGGACTACACGCAAGCCGAGTCGGCTGCGAAGGAGGCGGCTGCCAAGGCGGTCGATGCGGCCGCGCGGGGCACCGATCTCACTCCCGAGCAGATCGAGGAATATCGAGGCATTGCGTCCGTCGACGCCGGCACCGCCCATTCGGTCGGGCGCGATCTGGTTTCCAGTGCGAAGGGGTAAGGCGATGACGCGCGTGCGTCGGTCGAAGAATCTGGCCATGGCCGTGGTGGCCGGTGCGGTGACGCCGGTGCTTCTGGCGGGCTGCTCGGAGGACGAACCGAAGGCGGTTCCCGAACTGCCCGCACGCGTCTGCTGGGGCGCCTTCTCCGGCAGCGACCTGACCCCCTTTCTGCCCGCCGGGGAAAAGGTCACCGTCAGTGACGGGGACTTCGCGATGGACGAAAGCCTGGACGCGGAGACCTGCAGTGTCGACGTCGACGGGATCACCCGGTTCATGGCGCATGCCGTTCTTCGGGAGTTCGAGGGGGAGATCGAATGGTCCTCCTGGGACGGGCGCGACCCCCGCCCTCTCGACATGGGCGAGAAAGGCCTCATCTGGGACGGCGGCGCCGCCACGCACTTCGTCTGCGAGCCGTCGAAGTCCCCGTCCGACCCGGGGAAGTACATCGCCCTGTACGTCGACACCCTCTGGCAGGTCGACACGGCGAAGACTCAGAGCGCGGTGCCCGGGCTCCTGGAGAGGTTCATGACCTTCGCCCAGCGCGAGCTGAAGTGCCCCGCAGGGTGACGCGCGTGTCCCGTCGCAGCGGCGCGGCCACCGCCGTGGCTCTCGCCGGTCTGCTGGTCGGCTGCGCGCAGACGAGCCGAGGGCGGCGCCGGAGCTGCCCGAGCGCGTCTGCCGGGGGGCCTTCTCGGGGCCGGAGGTGAACCGGCTCCTGGCGCCGGCCGAGAAGTTCGACCACTAGGCGAGGCCCTTCGTGCTGACCGAGGAGGGCGACCACGCGTCGTGCCAGGTCTACGCCGACCGGGCCACCTCGTTCATGGCCGGGGTCGAGCTCCTGGCTTCCGAGGACGAGGCGGAACGGGAGATGTGGCGCTTCCCGGACGTGCTCGGGGCTCCTGAGGGACTTCCTGGCCTTCACCGAGCGTGAGCTCCGCTGCGGCGGAGGGGCCGCCGAGAGGTGGTGAGGGGGGCGCCGGCCGCCTTACCGGGCGATCTGTGAGGATCGACACGAAACGGTCAAACGATCACGTTTGGCTGCCACAGTGGGCCGCGAGCACCGATCCAGGCAGGGAGCACGTCCTTTGGCAGCCATCGCACGGTGGTTCATCCGGCACCGCCTCGTCGCCGTCATCCTGTGGGTCCTCGCCCTCGTCGGGGTCGGTGGCGCCGCCGCCTTCGCCGGCAGCGCGTACTCCAACGACTACGAGGTGCCCGGCACCGAGTCCGGGCGGGCGGCCGCCCTCCTCGACCGGGGCTTCCAGGGGCTCGGCGGCGACGTCGACACCATCGTCTGGCACACCGAGCGCGGCAGCGTCCGCGCCGACGCCGTGCAGGAGCGGGTCGGGCCGATGCTGGCGGAGGTCGCCGGACTGCCCGGCGTCGCCGCCGTCACCTCCCCGTACGGGGCCGGGGCCGCGCCCGGGCAGGTGAGCGAGGACGGGCGTACCGCCTACGCCACCGTGACCTTCCACGAGCAGGCCGACGACATCCCCGTCGAGCAGGCGCGGGCGCTCGTCGACACCGCGAAGGCCGCCGGGGCCGACGGGCTCCGGGTCGAGCTCGGCGGCAGCGCCGTCGCTCTCACCGAGGCGCCCGGCGGGCACCTCGCCGAGGCGGTCGGCGTGGCCGTCGCCGCCGTCGTCCTCTTCCTCGCCTTCGGCTCCCTCGCCGCGTCCCTGCTCCCCATCGCCACGGCCCTCGTCAGCGTCGGCATCGCCTACGGCGGGATCGTGCTCCTCGGGCACGTGATGACGGTCGCGGACTTCGCCCCCATGCTCGGCATGCTCATCGGCCTCGGCGTGGGCATCGACTACGCGCTCTTCATCGTCACCCGGCACCGCAAGGGCCTGAAACGCGGCCTGGGCGTCGCCGAGGCTGCCGAGACCGCCGTCGCCACCACCGGCAGGGCCGTCGTCTTCGCCGGCGCCACCGTCTGCATCGCCCTCCTCGGCATGCTCATCCTCCGGCTGAGCTTCCTCAACGGCGTCGCGCTCGCCGCCTCCCTCACCGTCGTCCTCACCGTCGCCGCCTCCGTCACCCTGCTGCCCGCGCTGCTCTCCCTCATCGGCATGCGCGCCCTCTCCCGGCGCGAGCGGCGCGCGCTCGCCGAGCACGGGCCGCAGCCCGAGCTGCCCACGGGCTTCGCCGCCCGCTGGTCCGCCTTCGTCGAGCGCCACCCGAAGCTCCTCGGCGCCGTCGCCGCCGTCGTCATGGGCGTCCTGGCGCTGCCGACGCTCTCGCTCCACCTCGGTACCTCCGACCAGGGCAACGGTCCGGCCACCGCCACCACCCGGCAGGCGTACGACCTCCTCGCCGAGGGCTTCGGGCCGGGCGTCAACGGCCCGCTCACCCTCGTCGCGAGCCTCGACGGCGCCGACGACCGGGTCGCCCTCGACCAGCTGCCGGCCGCGCTCGGCGCCACCAAGGGCGTCGCCTCGGTCTCCCCGGTCGCCTACAACGGTTCCGGCGACACCGCCGTCCTCACCGTCGTCCCCGACTCCTCGCCGCAGTCCGAGGCCACCAGCGAGCTCGTCGACCGCCTCCGCCAGCACGTCGTCCCGGCCGCCGAGGCCGGCACCTCCCTCGACGTCCACGTCGGCGGCATCACCGCCTCGTACGACGACTTCGCCGAGATCATCGTGGGCAAGCTGCCGCTCTTCGTCGGCGCCGTCATCGCCCTCGGCTGCCTGCTCCTGCTGCTCGCCTTCCGGTCCATCGGCATCCCGCTGAAGGCCGCCGCGATGAACATCGCCGCAGTCGCCGCCGCCTTCGGCATCGTCGTCGCCGTCTTCCAGTGGGGCTGGGGCGGCGAACTCCTCGGCCTCGGCAGCTCAGGCCCGATCGAGCCCTTCCTTCCCGTGATCATGGTCTCGGTCCTCTTCGGCCTCTCCATGGACTACCAGGTCTTCCTGGTCAGCCGGATGTACGAGGAGTGGCTGGAAACCGGTGACAACCGACGGGCGGTCCGGGTCGGTCTCGCCGAGACCAGCCGGGTGATCAACTCCGCCGCGGTCATCATGATCTCGGTCTTCCTCGCCTTCGTCCTCTCCGGCGACCGGGTCATCGCGATGTTCGGCATCGCCCTCGCCGCGGCCGTCGCCCTCGACGCCTTCGTGCTGCGCACCCTCCTCGTCCCCGCCCTCATGCACCTGCTCGGCGGCGCCAACTGGTGGCTGCCCCGGAGCCTCGACCGGATCCTGCCCCGGATCAGCATCGAGCCCCCGGAATGCCGGCTCGCCGCCGACACCCGCGCGGACCTGCCCGCCCAGCGGACGCCCGACGGCGGCGACACCGACGGCGACACCCACGCCGGGACCGGTACGGGGACGGAGAAGGGGACCGGTACAGGGACGGGGACAGCGAAGGGGACCGGTACAGGGACCGGGAGCGGGGCCGTACGGATCACTGAGGACACCGTCTGAGGCACCCCACCTCAGCCCCCCCGCCCGCGGCACCCCCGCCTAAGGCGTCCCCCGCCCCTCCCTAAGGACCCCCGCGCCGCGAACATGCGGCACTCGCCCGATGCCCCGGCACCGGCTGGGCGAGGAAGGTGGAGGCATCGCAAGGAGCGACACCGACACCACAGCCCAGGGAGCACCCCATGTTCGCGTACGAACTCCACCGCGCCGCCCACGCCGAGCTGGTCCGCGAGGCCGCCGCCCAGCGCCTGGTCCGCGAGGCCGCCCGCGCCGCCAAGGCCGCCCGCGCCCCGCGGGCCGGACACCGGGAACCCGAGGGGCGGGTGAGTACGGACCGCGACCGCTACGCCCGGGTCGCGTGACCCCGTATGAGTGAGCGGCAGGGCGCCTGTGCGATGCTCGGCGCCGTGGAGACCAGGTCCGTCAGTCCCGTCTTCGTCGGCCGCGCCGGCGAACTCACCGCCCTCACCGAGGCGCTCTCCCGTGCGACCGCGGGAGAGCCCCAGGCGCTGCTCGTCGCCGGCGAGGCCGGTGTCGGCAAGACCCGGCTCGTCGAGGAGTTCCGCGACGCGGCCTGCGAGGCCGGTGCCGTCGTCGCCCTCGGCGGCTGCGTGGAGCTCGGCGCCGACGGACTGCCCTTCGCCCCCTTCTCCACCGCGTTGCGCACCCTGCGCCGCCGGCTCCCCGAGGAGCTGACCGCCGCCGCCGACGGCCACGAGGGCGAACTGGCCCGCCTCCTGCCCGAGCTCGGCGACCCCGGCACCGCCGACGCCGGCGACGAGGACGCCACCGCCCGCCTCTTCGAGCTCACCGTCCGCCTCCTGGAGCGGATCGCCGCCGACCGCACCCTCGTCCTCGTCCTCGAAGACCTCCACTGGGCGGACACCTCCACCCGCCACCTCCTCACCTATCTGCTGCGCACCCTGCGCCGCGGCCGGATCGTGGTCGTCGCCACCTACCGCGCCGACGACATCCACCGCCGCCACCCGCTGCGCCCGCTGCTCGCCGAACTCGACCGGATGCGCACCATCCGCCGCATCGAGCTCTCCCGCTTCACCCGCGCCGAGGTGCACCGCCAGCTCACCGGCATCCTCGCCGCCGAGCCCGCCCCCGGCCTCGTCGACGAGATATTCGACCGCTCCGACGGCAACGCCTTCTTCGTCGAGGAACTCGTCGCCTCCCGCTCCTGCGGCGACGGCGCCCACCCGCTCAGCGACTCCCTCCGCGACCTCCTCCTGGTCCGCGTCGAGGCACTCCCCGAGCCCGCCCAGCGGGTCGCCCGGATCATCGCCGAGGGCGGCTCCACCGTGGAGCACGGGCTCCTCGCCGCCGTCTCCCGCCTCAGCGAGGACGAACTCATCGAGGCCCTGCGCGCCGCCGTCGGCGCCAACCTCCTCCTCGCCGTCCCCGACGGCGACGGCTACCGCTTCCGCCACTCCCTGGTCCGCGAGGCCGTCAGCGACGACCTGCTGCCCGGCGAACGCTCCCGCCTCAACCGCCGCTACGCCGAGGCCCTGGAGGCCGACCCGGGCCTCGTCCGCCCCGACGAACGGGCCACCCGCCTCGCCACGTACTGGTACCACGCCCACGACCCGGCCAAGGCGCTCCCGGCCGTCCTCGACGCCTCCGTCGCGACCCGCAAGCGCCACGCCTACGCCGAACAGCTCCGCCTCCTCGAACGGGCCATGGAGCTCTGGGACGAGGCGCCCGCCGAGGTGCGGGCCGGCCTGCGCCCCATCGACTACGCCGAGTCCTACCCCGCCTGCGGCTGCGACCCCGAGACCACCCCGCTGCGCCACCTCGACCTGCTCGCCGAGGCCGCCGTCGCCGCCCGCCTCTGCGGCGAACGCGAACGCGCTCTCAAGATCGGCAAGATGGCGCTGCGCATCCTCGACGGCGAGGACGAGCACGACCCGCTGCGCGCCGCCTGGTTCTGGGCCGAGCAGGCCCGGCTCCAGTCCAACCTCGGCCGCGGCGACGGCTGGGCCGAGATCTCCCGCGCCCAGGAACTCGTCAAGGGCCTGCCGCCGTCCGCCGTCCACGCCACCGTCCTGGCCGGCGCCGCCGGCTGGGGCATGCTGCGGAAGCCCGGTCCGGAGGCCCTCGCCGCCGCCGAACGCGCCGTCGAGTACGCCCGCCTGGTCGAGGCGGAGGCGACCGAACTCAACGCCCGCCTCACCCTCGGCACCATCATGGTCGCCGCCGGGGACCGCGAGGAGGGCCTCGCCGAGATGCACGCGGTACGCGAACGGACCACGGCGCTCGGCCAGTTCCACGAGGCGGCCCGCGCCCACATCAACATCGTCTCCGCGCTGGAGTCCCTCGGCCGCTCCGCCGAGGCCGTCGCACTCGCCGACGCGGGTCTCGAACTGACCCGCACCCGCGGCCTGGTCGAGTCCGCCGGCTGGATCCGCGGCAACCGGGCCGAGTCCCTCTTCTCGCTCGGCCGCTGGGACGAGGCGCATGCCGAGGCCGAAGGCCTCCTCGCCGCCGTCACCAGCACCAAGCCCCGCGCCTCCGCCCACGTGCGGCTCGCCCAGATCGCCGTCGCCCGCGGCGAGACCGCCACCGCCGCCCACCACCTCGACGAGGCCCGCGCCGTCTACGGCGGCCGCGACCCGATCCCGCAGTACACCCTCCCGCTGGCCTGCGTCGACGTCGCCGCGGCGGCCGCCGAGGGCCGGCTCGCCGACGTCCGCGCCCGGCTCGCCGCCGTCGCCGAGGCCGGTTTCCCGCCGGGGACCCACCGCTACGCCTGGCCCCTCGTCCTCGTCGCCGTCACCGCCGAGGCCGACAGCCGCGGCCTGCCCGCCGCCGAGGAGGGCCGCGCCGAGGCGCTGGCCGCCGTCCGCCGCTGCGTCCGGGTCCTCGCCGCCCCCGCCCCCGTCTGGACCGCCCACGCGGCGCAGGTCGCCGAGGAGCTGGCCCGCGCCGAGGGCCGCGGGACGGCCGCCCGCTGGGCCGAGGTCGTCGAGGCGTGGACCCCGCTCGGCCAGCCCTACCCGCTGGCCTGCGCCCGCCACCGGCTCGCCGACGCCCTCCTCGCCGAGGGCGGCCGGCGCGAGGAGGCCACGGCCCTGCTCCGGCAGGTCCACGCCGCCGCCGTCGCCCTCGGCGCACGGCCGCTGCGCGAGGACGTCGACCTGCTCGCCGCCCGCGCCCGGATCCCGCTGACAAACGACCCGGGCCCCGCCGCGCCGGACCCGGAGCCCGAGGCCGACGCCTTCGGCCTCACCCCCCGCGAACAGGACGTCCTGCGCCTGGTCGCGGCCGGCCGCACCAACCGGCAGATCGCCGAGGAGCTGTTCATCTCACCCAAGACGGCGAGCGTCCACGTCTCCAACATCCTCGCCAAGCTCGGCGTCTCCGGCCGGGGCGAGGCCGCCGCCCTCGCCCACCGCCTCCACCTCCTCGCCACCCCCCGCTGAGGCAGCGCCCGGCCCGGGGACCCGTATCGTCACCCGCCCCGACGCCAGGTCCACCGGCCCCCGGGCGGGGTCGGCGGCCCCCGGGTCCTCCCGGGTCAGGGCGAGGCGCCGCCGCTCCTCCTCCGCGTGCCTTCGCCCCGGGGCGAAGAAGGCGTCGAGGCCGCCGAACCCGCCCACCCTCACCTCACCTCCAGCCGGAGGATCCGGTCGTCCCCGGTCTCGGGCGTGCCCCGGCCGTCGGTCTCGCTGGTCATCAGCCACAGGCGGCCCGCGCCGTCCGCGAGGACCGTGCGCAGCCGGCCGTGCTCGCCGTCCAGGAAGGCCTCCGGCGCGCCGGAGCGCTCCGCGCCCGACAGCGGGATCCGCCACAGCCGCTCGCCCCGCAGGCCCGCCATCCACACGGCTCCGCGGGCGTACGCGATCCCGCTCGGCGAGGCCTCCGAGGTCGGCCACTGCGCCACCGGGTCCACGAACCCGGCCTTCCCCGCCCGCCCCTCGGCCGCCGGCCAGCCGTAGTTCCGGCCCGGCTCGACCAGGTTCAGCTCGTCCCAGGTGTTCTGCCCGAACTCGGCGGCCCACAGGCGCCCTTCGCCGTCCCAGGCGAGCCCCTGGACGTTCCGGTGGCCGTACGAGTACACCACCGAGCCCGGGAAGGGGTTGCCCGGCGCGGGCTTCCCGTCCGGGGTCATCCGCAGGATCTTCCCGCCCAGCGACCCCCGGTCCTGGGCGAGCCCGGTCTCTCCCGTCTCGCCGGTCCCCGCGTACAGCATCCCGTCCGGTCCGAAGGCGATCCGCCCGCCGTTGTGGACGGTGCCCTTGGGGATGCCGGTGAGCACCGGATCCGGCGTCCCCAGGCGGTCGCCGTCCCCGCCGCCGTACCGCATCCGCACGATCCTGTTGTCCGCTTCGGCGGTCAGGTAGGCGTACACCCACCCCTCGCGCACCGCGAGGCCCATCAGCCCGCCCTCGCCGCCCGGCACCACGCCCGGCACCTCGCCGAGCGGGGTCCGTTCCCCGCTCCGGCCGTCCACCCGGGTGACCGTCCGCTCGTCCCGCGAGGAGACCAGCAGGTCGCCGCCGGGCAGCGCGGCCAGCCCCCAGGGCGAGCGCAGTCCCTCGGTGAGCGTCCCCGCCACCGTCACCCGGCCGCCCCCGGCCGGCGCGCCGGAGGAGGGCGTGGCGGAGGACGGGGCGGCGGGGGAGGAGGCGGCCGGCGGCGAGGCGCTCCCGGCGGCGGGGTCTCCGGGGGCGCTGGTCGAGGAGCAGCCGGCCACGAGCGCCAGCGCGGCGGCGCCCCACAGGACCTTGGGTACGGCGGGACGTCTCATGATCCGATCCCCTTCGGCAGAACGGGCGTGCGAGCGGCATCCGTCCCTCCTTGATACACCGCCCGGCCCGCCGACGGGCCCGGCCCGGGGCGGTGTCTCAGTCCCAGGACTCCCGGGCGCCGGGCAGCGCGGCGAGCTCCGCCAGGTCGCCGGGCGTGAGCCGCAGCCCGGCCGCCGCGGCGTTCTCCACCGCCCACCGCGCCCGCTTCGTGCCCGGCACGGGCACCACGTGCCGTCCCTGCGCGAGCACCCAGGCCAGCGCCACCTGCGCCGGGGTCACCCCGTCGCCGTGCCGCTCCGCCACCCGGCGCAGCCCGGCCACCAGCGGCTGGTTCGCCGCCATCATCTCGGAGGTGAAGCGGGGGTGCCGGGCCCGCGGATCGTCCGGCTCGAAGCCACCGCCCGGCGTCAGCGTCCCGGTCAGGAACCCGCTGCCCAGCGGCATGGCCGCGAGCAGCCCGACGCCGCGCGCCGCGCACCAGGGCAGCAGCCGCGCCAGCGCCTCGGGCGCCCACAGCGACAGTTCGGCCTGCACCGCCGCCACCGGGAACACCTGCTGCACCCTGGCCAGTTGGCGGATCGTTCCCTCGTACAGATCACCGGCACGCGAACGCCGGCTCCGCCGCACCCCGACCGCGCTCAGCCCGAGCGCCCGCACCTTCCCCGCCGCCACCAGGCCCGCCATCGCGCCCCAGGTCTCCTCCACCGGGACCTCGGGGTCCGCGCGGTGCAGGAGGTAGAGGTCGAGGACGTCCGTCTGGAGCCGCCGCAGGGAGGCGTCGCAGGCGCGACGCACGTACTCCGGCCGTCCGTTCGCCACCACGTGCCCGTCGCCGACGAGGAGTCCGCACTTCGTCGACACGAAGACGTCCGAGCGGCGCTCCTTCAACACCCGCCCGAGCAGCAGCTCGTTGGTGAACGGCCCGTACATGTCGGCGGTGTCGAGCAGGCTCACCCCGGCGTCCAGGGCCGCGTGCACCGCCCGCAGCGAGCGGTCACCGCGCTGCTGCGAGCGGCTGTAGCCCCAGTTCATCGGCATGCAGCCGAGCCCCACTGCCCCCACGCCGAGCGCCGTCGCCCCGATAGTCCTGCGCTCCACGTGCCGCTACCCCTCCTTGTGCCGCCCCCCAAAGTAACCAATGGCGCACGGGATTCTTCGCATAGCCTCCCGGTCATGACACTCGCACCCACCACCGCCGACGTGTGGCTCCCGATCCCCGCCGACGAGATCGACGGGCTGCCCGACCCGGGCGCGTCGGGACTGAACTACCGCTTCTGGGACGGCGGAGCCGACTTCCCGGCCGATCCGGCCGACTGCGGTTTCTACGTCGTCCCGTACATGAAGGGCTCCGCGGTCGCGGTCCGGCCGCTCGCCGCGATGACCTCGCTGCGCGTCGTCCAGACCCTCTCGGCCGGCATCGACCACGTCGTCCCCGGCCTGGGCGACCTCGGCCCCGGCGTCTCGGTCTGCAACGCCAAGGGCGTCCACGAGGCCAGCACCGCCGAGCTCACCCTCGCCCTGATCCTCGCCTCGCTGCGCGGCATCCCGCGCTTCGTGCGCGGCCAGGACGCGGAGGAGTGGCGGGACGGCTTCTACCCGGCGCTCGCCGACAAGTCCGTGCTGATCGTCGGGTACGGGTCGATCGGCGCGGCGATCGAGGACCGGCTCGCGCCCTTCGAGTGCGCGCGGGTGGCGCGCGTGGCGCGCTCCGCGCGCACCACGGCGCGCGGTCCGGTGCACCCCTTGGCCGATCTCCCCTCCCTGCTCCCCGAGGCGGACGTGGTGGTGCTGTCCACTCCGCTCACGCCCGAGACCCGGCACCTGGCGGACGCGGGGTTCCTGGCCCGGATGAAGGACGGGGCGCTGCTCGTCAACGTCGCGCGCGGCCCGGTGGTGGACACGAACGCCCTGCTCAAGGAGGTGGAGAGCGGACGGATCACGGCGGCGCTGGACGTCACCGACCCGGAACCGCTGCCGGCCGGGCACCCGCTGTGGCACGCGCCCGGGGTGCTGGTGACGCCGCACGTCGGCGGTTCCACCTCGGCGTTCATGCCGCGGGCGAAGCGGCTGATCGCGGCGCAGGTCGGACGGTACGCGGCCGGGGAGGAGCTCGCGAACGTCCTCCGCACCACCTGAGGACCACCTGTCCGGGGGTTCCGGGGGCCCGTGCGCCCGAGTGCGCCCCGTGCCGCGCCGCCCGCAAGCCCCCCTCGCCGTCACGGAGAGTACTGCAACCCTGTCCCTGAGTGACGGTCCTGGTGTATCGTCCCGGATCGGGGGACATGCGTCTGTACGGGCTGACGCTGGGGAGTGAAGTGACGGGCCATCAGATTCCGAGGGGGGTGACGGGTGAAGCACGGCCGACGGACCGCCGGTCCGGCGCGGCGACGCCGCCGGGACCTCTCCCGCCCTTCCCTGCCGACCTCGCGCGTCCGGTGCCGGACCAGGCCGCGCCGCACCGCGCGGAGCTCCTGGACGGCACGCCGGGCGCCGACGCCGCGGGCCTGCCGCGGCTCCCGGCGCCCGGGACCGAACCGACCGCCCCGGGGCCGTACGCCCACGGCTCCGGCACACCCGGCCCGGCCCCGGCGCGCCCGGCGCGCGACGTGCCCGCCCCCCGCGGCGCCGCGGACGCCGCGCCCGGTGCCCGGAGCGCGCACGCCTTCGGTCCGCCGGACGGCGAGGCCGGCGGCCTCGGACACGACACGGGGCGGGGGAGCCGGGTGAGCGGCACCGGCGCCCCCGCGCTGATGCGGCGCGGGCCCGCCCCCGCGGGGCCGCGCGGACCCGAGCGGCCCGACCACGGTCCCGGACACCGGGCCACCTGGGCCGGCTCGCTCCTCGCGCAGATCGGCCTCGGCCTCGTCTGCGCCGGCTACACCACCGGCGCGGCGCTCGGCTGGGGCTCGCCCCGGCTCGCCCTGTTCATGGGCGACTTCGGGCTGAGCGCCGCCGCCCTCACCGCCGCCGTCTCCTGCTTCCTCTACGCCGGGACCCAGGCCGGCGGCACCCGCCCCGCCTGGCTCCTCTTCGCCTTCTCGTCCTTCATGGCCGGCGCCGGGAACGCCGTCTGGGGCTGGTACGAAGTCGTGCTCGGCCGGGACGTCCCCGAGTCCTCCGTCGCCGACCTGTTCTTCTTACTCTTCGCCCCGCCCGCCATCGTCGGCCTCCTCGTCCTCGCCAAGAAGCCCATGACCCGGGCCGGCTGGGTCTGCCTGGGGCTCGACGCCTGGCTCATCGCCGGGTCCCTGCTGACCCTCTCCTGGAGCCTCGCCCTCGCCCACACCGCCCACTTCCAGGGCGAGTCCGTGGCCCAGGCCGCGCTGTCGCTCGCGTACCCGCTGCTCGACATCGTGCTCGTCAGCATGGTCCTCGCCCTCCACTTCCGGCGCTCCCCGGGCAACCGCTCGGCGGTCAACACCGCCATCGCCGCGCTCGCCCTCACCGTGCTCTGCGACGCCCTCTTCACCTCGCCGCTGCTGCGCGCCAGCTACGTCTCGGGCCAGCTGCTCGACGCCGGCTGGTTCGCCGGCTCCCTGCTGCTCGCCTACGCGCCCTGGGGCGCCCACCGCCCGCCGGACACCGCGGCGGCCCGCCCGCCGGGGCCCGTCAGCCGTCCCATCGCCGGCTCGCTCGCCGCCCTCACGCCGTACCTCGCCGCCGCCGTCTGCACCCTCGGCATCCTGTACAACGTCGTCGAGGGGCGCCGGGTCGACCGCGTCGTCGTCCTCACCGGCTGCGCCGTCGTCCTCGCCCTCGTCGTCCGCCAGGGCATCATGCTGATCGACAACATCGCCCTCACCCACGAACTGGCCCAGAAGGAGAACCACTTCAGGTCGCTCGTACAGAGCTCCAGCGACGTCATCATGATCGCCGCGCCCAACGGCGTCCTGCGCTACGTCAGCCCCGCCGCCACCGGGGTGTACGGCCGGGACGCCGAGGAGCTCATCGGCTCGGAGCTGGCCGCGCTCATCCATCCCGAGGACCTCGGCGCCGTCGTCCACGAGATCCGCCGCTTCCTCGCCGCCTCGCCCGCGGAGGAGCCCACCACCCGCATCGAGTGCCGGTTCCGCTCCGGCCACGCGGGCCGGCCGGGCGAGTCGGACGGCGGGGTGGAGTGGCTCCACGTCGAGTCCACCGTCAACCGCCACCAGGGCGGCCTGATCTTCAACAGCCGCGACGTCACCGAGCGGGTCCGCCTCCAGGCGCAGTTGCAGCACAACGCCGAGCACGACCCGCTCACCGAGCTGCCCAACCGCGCGCTCTTCACCCGCCGCGTCGGACAGGCCCTCGGCGGCCGCCGCTCCTCCGACCCCGGCACCGCCGTGCTCTTCATCGACCTCGACGGCTTCAAGGCGGTCAACGACCGGCTCGGCCACCAGGCCGGGGACGACCTCCTGGTCCAGGCCGCCCGCCGCCTCCAGGAGGCCGTCCGCGCCGGGGACACCGCCGCCCGGCTCGGCGGCGACGAGTTCGCCGCCCTCATCCTCGGCGACGGGCTGCGCGACCGCACCGCCCGCGAGACCCAGGTCCAGGAGATCGCCGACCGGCTCCGGCTCACCCTCTCCCGCCCCTACCGCGTCGACGGCGGCACCGAGGTCAAGGTCGCCGCGTCCATCGGCGTCGCCTTCGCCGAGCCCGGCATCGGCGCCGCGGACCTGCTGCGCAACGCCGACCTCGCCATGTACCGCGCCAAGGCCGGCGGCAAGGACCGGGTCGAGCTGTACGTCCCCCAGATGCAGGCCGAGGTCGCCCGGCGCACCGAGCTCGCCGCCCGGCTGCGCAGCGCGCTCCACGACGGCGAGTTCGCGCTCCTCCACCAGCCCGTGGTCGACCTCGCCACCGGCCGGGTCTCCGCCGTCAGCGCGCAGGCCCGCTGGCGCTCCGCCCAGGGCATCCTCTTCACCCCCGGCGAGTACCTCCGGGTCACCGACGGCGGCGAGCGCACCGCGGAGCTCGACCGCTGGCTCCTGGAGGAGGCCGTCGAGCAGGCCGCCGAGCGGGCCGCGGCCGGCCACCGCACCCCGGTCTCCGTCCGGGTCTCCGCCCGCCGGCTGCTCGACCGCTCGCTGCCCCTCGGCTCCGTCGAGGCCCTGCTCGCCCGGCACGGGCTGCCCTCCGGATCCCTCGTCGTCGAGCTGGCCGACACCGGCGAGCGGACCCCCCTCGACGAACTGGAGCAGCGCCTGGTCGCCCTGCGCCGCCTCGGCGTCCGCATCGCCCTCGACGGCTTCGGCAGCGGACACGTCGCCGTTCAGGCCCTCCGGCGCCTCCCCGTCGACATACTGAAACTGGACAGGGCACTCGTCGAAGGAGTGGTCGAATCCGCCCGGCTCCGCAAGATCACCAACGGGGTGCTCCGGATCGCCGGCGAGCTGGGCCTGCAGACCGTCGCCGAGGGCGTCGACGCCCCCGAGCAGGTGCTCGCCCTGCGGTCCATGGGCTGCCGGCACGCCCAGGGCACGGCCTTCTCGGGCCCGCTCGACGAGTACCGGCTGCGGCGCGCCCTCGTCCGGGGCGACTATCCGCTGCCCGGAGCCGTCTCCGTACCGGCCGGCAAGGGGTCCGGGGAGCGGCGGAATCCCTCCCCCGATCAGCTCACATGATGAGACGCGCGTCCCACCCACTTGACAGTGGTGCGGCCCGGGAGGGAGGGTCATTGCCATGCGCACCCGAATTCTCGTACTTGGAAAGCGCGTCGGCTGAAGCCGGGCCCCTGAAGGCCGGCTGAGAACCACCCGACGCGCTCCCCTCGCTTGCCTTCCGGCACGAGGGGTTTTTTGTTGCACCGGTTCTCCCGGAAGTCGACGCCGAACCCCATCGAACCCCCGCAAAAACCCTCCGCCTCGAGAAGAGATGCTGATGACCGAGCAGGCCACCGGGCACCATCCGCAGCCGCGGCCCCGCAGCGGCGCGACGCCCGCCCCCACCGTCGAGCACGTCACGGGTGCGCAGTCCCTCATCCGCTCGCTCGAAGAGGTGGGTGCGGACACCGTCTTCGGCATTCCGGGCGGCTGCATCCTCCCGGCGTACGACCCGATGATGGACAGCGAGAAGGTCCGTCACATCCTGGTCCGCCACGAGCAGGGGGCCGGCCACGCCGCCACCGGCTACGCGCAGGCCACCGGCAAGGTCGGCGTCTGCATGGCCACCTCGGGACCCGGGGCCACCAACCTCGTCACCCCGATCGCCGACGCGCACATGGACTCGGTCCCGCTGGTCGCGATCACCGGTCAGGTCGCCTCCAAGGCGATCGGGACCGACGCCTTCCAGGAGGCGGACATCGTCGGCATCACCATGCCGATCACCAAGCACAACTTCCTGGTCACCAAGGCCGACGACATCGCGAGGACCATCGCCGAGGCCTTCCACATCGCCTCCACCGGCCGCCCCGGCCCGGTCCTGGTCGACATCGCCAAGGACGCCCTCCAGGCCAAGACGACCTTCTCCTGGCCGCCGCAGACCGAACTGCCCGGCTACCGCCCGGTGACCAAGCCGCACGCCAAGCAGATCCGCGAGGCCGCCAAGCTGATCACCGGCGCGAAGCGTCCGGTCCTGTACGTCGGCGGCGGTGTGATCAAGGCCGGCGCCACGGCCGAGCTGAAGGTCCTCGCCGAGCTGACGGGCGCCCCCGTCACCACCACCCTGATGGCCCTGGGCGCCTTCCCCGACAGCCACCCGCAGCACGTCGGCATGCCCGGCATGCACGGCGCCGTCACCGCCGTCACCGCGCTCCAGAAGGCCGACCTGATCGTCGCCCTCGGCGCCCGCTTCGACGACCGCGTCACCGGCAAGCTGGACAGCTTCGCCCCCTACGCCAAGATCGTCCACGCGGACATCGACCCGGCCGAGATCGGCAAGAACCGCGCCGCCGACGTCCCGATCGTCGGGGACGCCCGCGAGGTCATCGCCGACCTGGTCCAGGCCGTCCAGGCCGAGCACACCGAGGGCAACAAGGGCGACTACACCGCCTGGTGGTCCGACCTGAACCGCTGGCGCGAGACCTACCCGCTCGGGTACGACCTGCCGGAGGACGGCAGCCTCTCCCCGCAGCAGGTCATCGAGCGCATCGGCCGGCTCGCCCCCGAGGGCACGATCTTCACCGCCGGCGTCGGCCAGCACCAGATGTGGGCCGCCCACTTCATCGACTACGAGAAGCCCTCCACCTGGCTCAACTCCGGCGGCGCCGGGACCATGGGCTACGCCGTCCCGGCCGCCATGGGCGCCAAGGCCGGCATGCCCGAGCGCACGGTCTGGGCGATCGACGGCGACGGCTGCTTCCAGATGACCAATCAGGAGCTCACCACCTGCGCCCTGAACAACATCCCGATCAAGGTCGCCATCATCAACAACGGCGCCCTCGGGATGGTCCGCCAGTGGCAGACCCTGTTCTACAACCAGCGCTACTCCAACACCGTCCTGCACTCCGGCCCGGACGACGTCAACCCGGACGCCAAGGGCACCCGCGTCCCGGACTTCGTGAAGCTCTCCGAGGCCATGGGCTGCGTCGCGCTGCGCTGCGAGTCCCCGGAGGACCTCGACAAGGTCATCGCCGAGGCCAACGCGATCAACGACCGGCCGGTCGTCGTCGACTTCATCGTCCACGAGGACGCCCAGGTCTGGCCGATGGTCGCCGCCGGCACCTCCAACGACGAGGTCATGGCCGCGCGGGGCGTCCGCCCCGACTTCGGCGACGGCGAAGACGACTGAGCACGCAGAGCGAAGAAGGAAGAGACCCAGACATGTCCACCAAGCACACGCTCTCCGTCCTCGTCGAGAACACGCCCGGCATCCTCGCCCGGATCGCCGCCCTGTTCTCCCGCCGCGGCTTCAACATCGACTCCCTCGCCGTCGGCGTCACCGAGCACCCCGACATCAGCCGCATCACCATCGTGGTGGGCGTCGAGGACCTGCCCCTGGAGCAGGTGACCAAGCAGCTCAACAAGCTGGTCAACGTCCTGAAGATCGTCGAACTCGAGCCCAGCGCCGCGATCCAGCGCGAGCTCGTCCTGGTGAAGGTCCGCGCCGACAACGAGACCCGCTCCCAGATCGTCGAGATCGTCAAGCTCTTCCGCGCCAAGACCGTCGACGTCTCGCCCGAGGCCGTCACCATCGAGGCCACCGGTTCGAGCGACAAGCTGGACGCCATGCTCAAGATGCTGGAGCAGTTCGGCATCAAGGAACTCGTCCAGTCGGGCACCATCGCCATAGGGCGCGGCGCCCGGTCCATCACGGACCGGTCCCTGCGGGCGCTCGACCGTTCCGCCTGACGAGACCAGAAGACTTTCCGTCCCCCTCCCGCCGTACGGTGGGACGCAACACCAGCACACCAAGGAGAATCCCAGTGGCCGAGCTGTTCTACGACGCCGACGCCGACCTCTCGATCATCCAGGGCCGCAAGGTCGCGGTGATCGGTTACGGCAGCCAGGGCCACGCCCACGCGCTGTCGCTCCGCGACTCGGGTGTCGACGTCCGCGTCGGTCTGCACGAGGGCTCGAAGTCCAAGGCGAAGGCCGAGGAGCAGGGCCTGCGCGTCGTCAGCCCCGCCGAGGCGGCGGCCGAGGCCGACCTCATCATGATCCTGATCCCGGACCCGATCCAGGCCAAGGTCTACGAGGAGTCCATCGCGCCGAACCTGAAGGACGGCGACGCGCTGTTCTTCGCCCACGGCTTCAACGTCCGCTTCGGCTTCATCAAGCCCCCGGCCGGTGTCGACGTCGCCCTGGTCGCCCCGAAGGGCCCGGGCCACCTGGTCCGCCGCCAGTACGAGGAGGGCCGCGGCGTCCCCGCGATCGCCGCCGTCGAGCAGGACGCCACGGGCAACGCGTTCGCCCTCGCCCTGTCGTACGCGAAGGCGATCGGCGGCACCCGCGCCGGCGTCATCAAGACCACCTTCACCGAGGAGACCGAGACCGACCTCTTCGGCGAGCAGGCCGTCCTCTGCGGTGGCGCCTCCGCGCTCGTCAAGGCGGGCTTCGAGACCCTGGTCGAGGCCGGCTACCAGCCGGAGATCGCCTACTTCGAGTGCCTCCACGAGCTGAAGCTCATCGTCGACCTGATGTACGAGGGCGGCCTGGAGAAGATGCGCTGGTCCGTCTCCGAGACCGCCGAGTGGGGCGACTACATCACCGGCCCGCGCGTCATCACCGCCGACACCAAGGCCGAGATGAAGAAGGTCCTCACCGAGATCCAGGACGGCACCTTCGCCAAGAACTGGATGGACGAGTACCACGGTGGTCTGAAGAAGTACAACGAGTACAAGACCCAGGACGAGAAGCACCTCCTGGAGACCACCGGCAAGGAGCTGCGCAAGCTCATGAGCTGGGTGAACGACGAGGAGGCGTAAGCCTCTCGGCACGGGGCCGGACATGTCGTCCGGCCCCGTGCCGCATCCTTGGACACCCCGTCCAACCACGGACGGGTGATCCTTCCGATGAGGCGTACGACGTGCGCCGATGCGGCACTACACTGCTCAACAACATCGCGTCTGGCCCACAGCGTCGTGCGCTTTCACGCGGCAAGCCCCCTCCACCGCCTGCGGCCGTCGGGACGGCCGTCCGCACTGCCTCTGTGAGGACTCACGTGAGCTCGAAACCTGTCGTACTCATCGCTGAAGAGCTGTCGCCCGCCACCGTCGACGCCCTGGGACCGGACTTCGAGATCCGGCACTGCAACGGCGCCGACCGCGCCGAGCTGATCCCCGCGATCGCCGACGTCGACGCCATCCTCATCCGCTCGGCGACCAAGGTCGACGCGGAGGCCATCGCCGCCGCCAGGAAGCTCCGGGTCGTCGCCCGCGCCGGCGTCGGCCTGGACAACGTGGACGTGTCCGCCGCCACCAAGGCCGGCGTGATGGTCGTGAACGCGCCGACCTCCAACATCGTCACCGCCGCCGAGCTGGCCTGCGGCCTCCTCGTCGCCACCGCGCGCAACATCCCGCAGGCCAACACCGCGCTGAAGAACGGCGAGTGGAAGCGGAACAAGTACACGGGCGTCGAGCTCAGCGAGAAGACCCTCGGCGTCGTCGGCCTCGGCCGCATCGGCGTCCTGGTCGCCCAGCGGATGTCCGCCTTCGGCATGAAGATCGTCGCCTACGACCCCTATGTGCAGCCGGCCCGCGCCGCCCAGATGGGGGTGAAGCTGCTGACCCTGGACGAGCTCCTGGAGGTCGCCGACTTCATCACCGTCCACCTGCCGAAGACCCCCGAGACCCTCGGCCTCATCGGTGACGAGGCGCTGCACAAGGTCAAGCCGAGCGTCCGCATCGTCAACGCCGCCCGCGGCGGGATCGTCGACGAGGCCGCCCTGTACTCGGCCCTCAAGGAGGGCCGCGTCGCCGGCGCAGGCCTCGACGTGTACGCCAAGGAACCCTGCACGGACTCCCCGCTCTTCGAGCTCGACCAGGTCGTCTGCACCCCGCACCTGGGCGCCTCCACCGACGAGGCCCAGGAGAAGGCCGGCATCGCCGTCGCCCGCTCGGTGCGCCTCGCGCTCGCCGGCGAGCTGGTGCCGGACGCGGTCAACGTCCAGGGCGGCGTCATCGCCGAGGACGTCAAGCCGGGCCTGCCGCTCGCCGAGAAGCTCGGCCGGATCTTCACCGCCCTCGCGGGCGAGGTCGCGGCCCGTCTCGACGTCGAGGTGTACGGCGAGATCACCCAGCACGACGTCAAGGTGCTGGAACTCTCCGCGCTCAAGGGCGTGTTCGAGGACGTCGTCGACGAGACCGTGTCCTATGTGAACGCCCCGCTCTTCGCGCAGGAGCGCGGTGTCGAGGTCCGCCTCACCACCAGCTCCGAGTCGCCCGACCACCGCAACATGGTCACCGTGCGCGGCACCCTCTCCAGCGGTGAGGAGGTGTCGGTCTCCGGCACCCTGGCCGGCCCCAAGCACCTCCAGAAGATCGTCGCCGTCGGCGACTACGACGTGGACCTGGCGCTCGCCGACCACATGGTCGTGCTGCGCTACGAGGACCGTCCCGGTGTCGTCGGCACCGTCGGCCGGATCCTCGGCGAGGCCGGTCTCAACATCGCGGGCATGCAGGTCTCCCGTACGGAGGAGGGCGGCGAGGCGCTCGTCGTGCTCACCGTCGACGACACCGTCCCCGCCGCCGTGATCGCCGAGATCTCCACGGAGATCGGCGCCAACTCGGCCCGCTCGGTCAACCTGATCTGACGCACGCCCCCGCGCCCGGTCGTCGGCCGCTCGTCCCGCACGAGCCCGACGGCCGGGCGCCGTGCTGCCGCGACCACCTCAGCGCCCCCGCGCGTACCAGGAGCCGTACGCCGCTCCCGCGAGACCCCTACAGCCGGGCCGACTTCAGGGACATGTGGAGCAGCAGTCGGTCCTCGCCGTCGTCCAGGTCCAGGCCGGTGAGCTGCTCGACGCGGGACAGGCGGTAGTAGAGGGTCTGCCGGTGGATGCCCAGGGCCGCCGCCGTGCGGCCCGCCTGGCCCGCGTGGTCGAGGTACGCCTCGGCCGTGCGGGCCAGTTCCGTGTGGGCGGGGGCCAGCAGCGGCGCCACGACCGGGTCGACCTCGGGGTGGTAGAGCGCCGCCAGGAGTCGGTACGGGCCGATCCCCGCCCACTGCGCGACCGGGCCCAGTCTCGGCTGCGCCGCTGCGGCACGGGCCGCCGTGCTCGCCTCCCGCCAGGCCGCCGGAAGCTCCGCGAGGCCCCGCCGCGGGGTGGCGATCCCGGCCGGGGCGCCCCCGCGCAGCCGCTCGGCGGCCGAGCGGGCGGGGGCCGGGTCCTCGGCCGTGCGCAGCCGTACCAGGAGGGCGAGGGAGGCGGCGTCCGGGAGGGCGGCGACCGCCGCCACGCCGGGGACGGCCCGCACGGAGGGGGCGTCCCCCTGCCACGGGGTCACGCACACGACGGCGTGCACCCCGTCCGCGCTGGGACCCAGAGCCGCCCGCAGCGCCGCGACCGCCATCTCGCTCTGCCAGCCGCGCCCGGCCGTCAGGGCCGCGGCGAACTCGCGCGAGAGGTCCGCGCCGGCCCGTTCCTCGTCGGCGAGGAGCCCGCCGATCCGGGCGGCCACCTCCATGGCCGCCGCGAGCTGCTCGCGCGTGGGCCCCGGCTCGGCGTCGAGCAGCCACACGTACCCGAGGACGACACCCCGATGGCGTACGGGGAGGCAGACGCGGTCCCGGAAGACGCCCGCGTCCGGGGAGGCGGGGATGCGGACCGGCCCCTCTGCCCGGGTGATGCCGAAGCCCTCGAACCAGGCGCGGACCGCCGGGGTGGACCTGCGGGTGAGGATCGAGCGGGTGCGGACCGGGTCCATCGCGCTGTCGTCGTCGCTGTCGTGGGCCCCGAAGGCGATCAGCCCGAAATCACGGTTCTCCAGGGTCGCCGGGGCCCCGAGGAGCGCGGAGATCTCGTCCACCAGGTCTTGGTAATCGCCCTTCACCGATCCATTCTCGCACCCCCTCAGACAGATGTATGAGAGGCGGGCCACGGATGCGTGACAGGTGTAGGTGGCGGACGATCGGACCGATTCGTAGGTTTCGCAGTGGTTATCCGTGCTGTTCCGGTTCGTTCGCTTCGTTCGGGTACGGCCTCGTTCTACCCTTGCCCTCTGGAGGTGCCCCGTGCTGGGTCCCGTGATCCTCGCCGCGTCGCGCAGCGACAAGATGCGCCGTCTCGTGTCGGCAGCGCCCGGGACCAAGCAGGTCGTGGCGCGCTTCATCGCCGGCGAGATCGTGGACGACGTCGTCCCGATCGTCCGGGACCTGACCGACCGCGGCCTGGAGGTCACCCTCGACGTCGTCGGCGAGGACATCACCACCGTCGAGCAGTCCTACGCCGCCCGGGACGCCTACCTGGAGCTGATCGGCCGCCTCAAGGAGCTGGGCCTCGGCGAGCGCGCCGAGATGTCCGTCAAGCTGTCGATGTTCGGGCAGTCCCTGGAGGACGGGCACGAGCTGGCCCTCTCCAACGTCCGCCCGGTCGTGGTCGCCGCCGCCGAGATCGGCACCACGGTCACCCTGGACGCCGAGGACCACACCACCCTCGACTCGATGTTCGCCATCCACGAGGAGCTGCGGAAGGACTTCCCGCAGACCGGCTGCGTCATCCAGGCCTACCTCTTCCGCACCGAGGAGGACGCCCGCCGCCTCGCCGCCAACGGCTCCCGCGTGCGCATCGTGAAGGGCGCCTACAAGGAGCCCGCCGAGGTCGCCCTCCAGGACAAGGCCGAGATCGACAAGGCGTACGTCCGGATCATGAAGATCCTGATGGACGGCGAGGGCTACCCGATGATCGGCTCCCACGACCCGCGCCTGATCGCCATCGGCCAGGAGCTGGCCCGCCGCGCCGGCCGCAAGCTGGACGAGTACGAGTTCCAGATGCTGTACGGCATCCGCTCCGAGGAGCAGAACCGCCTGGCCGCCGAGGGCCACCGCATGCGCGTCTACACGGCCTACGGCACCGACTGGTACGGCTACTTCATGCGCCGTCTCGCCGAGAAGCCGGCCAACCTGCTCTTCTTCGTCCGCTCCATCCTGACCAAGGGCTGAGCCCACCTCCCCCTCTTTGAAGGAGTCACGACCCTCATGGACGCTGTGACCCAGGTCCCCGCTCCCGTCAACGAGCCGGTGCACGGCTACGCCCCGGGTTCCCCCGAGCGCGCCCGTCTGGAGGCCAAGCTCAAGGAGCTGGCCGACAACCCGCGCGAGCTGCCGATGACCATCGGCGGCGTGAAGCGCATGGGCGGCGGCGACGAGTTCAAGGTCGTGCAGCCGCACAACCACAAGTCCGTCATCGGCACCTTCCGCGGCGCCACCGAGCAGGACGCCCAGGACGCGATCGACGCGGCCCTGGCCGCCGCCCCCGCCTGGCGCGCGATGTCCTTCGACGACCGTGCCGCGATCATCCTGCGCGCCGCCGAGCTGCTCGCCGGCCCGTGGCGCGAGACGCTGGCCGCCTCCACCATGCTCGGCCAGTCGAAGACCGCCCAGCAGGCCGAGATCGACACCCCGTGCGAGCTCGTCGACTTCTGGCGCTTCAACGTCGCCTACGCCCGCCAGATCCTGGCCGAGCAGCCGCCGGCGAACTCCCCGGGCGTGTGGAACCGTCTGGACCACCGCCCGCTGGAGGGCTTCGTCTACGCGATCACGCCGTTCAACTTCACGGCCATCGCCGGCAACCTGCCCACCGCCCCCGCCCTCATGGGCAACGTGGTGGTCTGGAAGCCGTCCCCGACGCAGACCCACTCCGCCGTGCTCCTCATGGAGCTCCTGGAGGAGGCCGGCCTGCCGAAGGGCGTCATCAACCTGGTCACCGGCGACGGCATCGCCGTCTCCGAGGTGGCGCTCAACCACCGCGACCTGGCCGGCATCCACTTCACCGGTTCGACCAAGACCTTCCAGCACCTCTGGAAGACGGTCGGCACCAACATCGAGAAGTACCGCTCCTACCCGCGGATCGTCGGCGAGACCGGCGGCAAGGACTTCGTCGTCGCCCACCCCAGCGCCGACCGCGCCGTCCTGAAGACCGCGCTGACCCGCGGCTCCTTCGAGTTCCAGGGCCAGAAGTGCTCCGCTTCCTCGCGGGCGTACATCCCGGCCTCCATCTGGAACGACGGCTTCAAGGAGGAGTTCGCGGCCGAGGTCGACGGCATCAAGATGGGCGACGTCACCGACCTGTCCAACTTCATCGGTGCCGTGATCGACGAGCGCTCGTTCGCCAAGAACAAGGCGGCGATCGACCGTGCCTCCTCCGACCCGAGCTGCACGATCGTCGCCGGCGGCACCTACGACGACTCCGAGGGGTACTTCGTCCGCCCGACCGTCATCGAGTGCACCGACCCGGAGAACGAGGTCTTCAAGGCCGAGTACTTCGGCCCGATCCTCGCGGTGTACGTGTACGACGACAGCTCCGCCGAGAAGTACGACGAGATGCTGGAGCAGATGGAGTCGGTCTCCGACTACGCCCTGACCGGCGCCGTCATCTCCAACGACCGCGCCGCCGCCGCGCACACGATGGAGAAGCTCCGCTTCGCCGCGGGCAACTTCTACATCAACGACAAGTCGACCGGCGCCGTCGTCGGCCAGCAGCCCTTCGGCGGCGGCCGCGCCTCGGGCACGAACGACAAGGCCGGCGCCCCGCAGAACCTGATGCGCTGGACGCTGACCCGCGCCATCAAGGAGACGCTGGTCCCGCCGACCGAGTACGGCTACCCGCACATGGGCTGACGCCCGCCCGCCGCGTGAGCGGCCCCTGATCACCGCCCCCCTCCCCGGTCCCCCCAGGCCGGGGTCGGGGGCGGTACTCATTCCCCCACGGTGCGGCGCAGGAAGTCGCCGATCAGTTCGGCGACGCGCGGCGCGTGGGTCTCCAGGGCGAAGTGGCCGGTGGGCAGGAGGTGGATCTCGGCGTCCGGCAGGTCGCGGCGGAAGGCCTCGGCGCCGGCCGGGACGAAGACCTCGTCGCCCTCCCCCCAGACGGCGAGGAGCGGCACCCGGGAGGTGCGGAACCACTCCTGGAAGGCCGGGTAGAGGGCGAGGTTGGAGCCGTAGTCGGAGATCAGGGCGAGCTGGATGCCGTCCTGGCCCTCCCGGGCCATCAGGGCGGCGTCGTGGTGCCAGGCGTCCGGGCTGAGGAGGTCCCGGTACGCGGCGGGGACGCCCGTCTCGTACTGCCACCGGATGCCGTCGAGGGAGCGGATGGCCCGGACCGGCTCCTCGGTCTCGGGGGTGCGCTTCTCGATCAGGGCGAGGACGGGGGCCCAGGCCTCGGCGCCGAGACCCTCCTCGTACGCGTTGCCGTTCTGGGTGACGACCGCGGTGATCCGCTCGGGGTGGGCGAGGGCGAGGCGCAGGCCGATGGGGGCGCCGTAGTCCTGGACGTAGATCGCGAACCGGTCGAGCCCGAGCGCCTCGGTGAACTCGCCCGTGAGCGCGGCCAGTTCCGCGAAGGAGTAGGGGAAGGCGTCGGCGGGCGGCGCGGCGCTGAGGCCGAAGCCCAGGTGGTCCGGGGCGATCAGCCGGTACCTGTCCGCGAGGCGGGGTATCAGGTCGCGGAACATGTGCGAGCTGGTCGGGAATCCGTGCAGCAGGAGCAGGACGGGCGCGTCGGCCGGTCCCGCATCCCGGTAGAAGATCTCGTGGCCTCGGACCGTGACGGTGCGGTGACGGGTGGGCAGGACGGGCGCGGCGGATAACATTTCTAACCCCTCAACTTTTCGATCCCGGTTACAGCGGGATTCGATCAGGGTATGCCTAACCTGTCAAGCGCTATAAAGAAGTTAGATTCGCTCGCCCTCCCGCTCCGCCGCGTCCGTCCCGCTCCGCCGCGTCCGTCCTACTCCGCCGCGTCCGTCCTACTCCGCCGCGGCCTGGCGCTCGCGGCCGGCGGCCGTCTCCAGGGAGGCCGTCCACACGCCGAAGAGGGACGAGGCCAGGGCGATGGCGAGCATGAACCCGGGCGTGCCGAGCCCGCCGAGGAAGAACGCCACCGTCGCGCCGCCCATCAGGAGCATCCACACGGCGAGCGCCGCCTTGCCGCGGCGGCTCAGGAACAGCCACTGGCGCGGGGCGGCCGGCGGGGCCGCCACCGCGCCCGCGGGCCCGGCCGTCGCCGCGGCCGGCCGCTTGAAGTAGCCGTACACGAGCCACTCGCCGCACAGCTCCCAGCCCTCGGGTGTCAGCGCGCCCTCGACCCGGGCGCGCCGGCGGCCGGCGATCACCTCGCGGCGGTACTCCCAGCGGAGCGCCGTGCCGGGGGTGCGGCGGCAGACGAAGCGGCCGAGGGGGTCGAGGGACACGACCTCCCAGCCCTGGGCGCCGTGTACCGCCAGCATCCGCCGGTCGTTGAAGATGTCCGCGGTCCACGTCCAGTGCTCGGCCGCCTCGTCGGGGGCGTCCGGCTCGGGGGCCCGTCCGCCGAGCCGGGCCGCGAACACGGCGGCGGGCCCGAACTCCTCCTCGGGCGGGGCGCCGGTCTCGGCGAGGTGGGCCCGCAGGTCCTCCACGGTGGCCTCGATCTGCGGGGCCGGGACCCCGCCGGCGGCGAGGGCCCCGGCCACCTCGGTGAAGTAGTCGTCGTCGGTCATGTGGTGCTTCCCCCTGGATCGTTCATGCGGTGCCTCCGCCCGGAGGCGGTGCGGTGTCCGTCGGTGCCGTGTCCGGCGGCGCGGTGTCGTGCGGCGCGGTGTCGTGCAGCGCGGCGTCGACGGTGCGGTGGAACTCCCGCCATGCCCGGCTCTCCGCGGCGAGGCGCTCGCACCCCAGCGGGGTCAGCCGGTAGTAGCGGCGGCCCGGTCCGCGCTCGGCGGCCCGGAACTCGGCCTCCACCAGGCCGGCCTCCTCCAGGCGGTTCAGCACGGGATAGAGCGTCCCGCCCTTGATCTCCCCGAGTCCCGCCTCGGCGAGCGCCTTGGCGATCTCGTACCCGTAGCTCTCCCCGTCGGTCAGGCGGGAGAGGACGAGCAGGTCGAGGACTCCCTTGAGCCAGCTGGATCTGCGGTCTGCGGCCATAGTCGCATTGCATCACCACCTAGGTAGGAACGCAAGCTATGTAGTCGTGGTGAGGTGCTGACCGTGCGAAAGCGGGCGTCTCAGATAGTAGGAAGTCCGAGTAACTGTGGAGACAGAAGCGGTTCGCTGTCCTAGCTTTGTAGGAGCCGAACGTCTCGCTTCATCAGCGAATGGCGGCCGAGAGCGCGATGCCCCTGTGCAGGCAACCCCTGCGGCGGCGCTCCCCGCCCCTTCCGGCGCCTTCGATCACCACTGATCTCCGCACGCCCGGATCACCACTGATCTCAAGGAGTCGATTCCCCATGGCCGTCCAGACCGCCCCCCGCGTCCGCCACTCCGCCGCCCGCCCCAGCGACGAGGCCCGGCAGAACGCCGCCGCCGCCCTCCAGCGCGCCCTCGACCGCCGCGACAACGGCGGCTCCACCGGCCACTGACCGTCCGCCCGTCCCCCGCGCACCTGTCCGTTCGTCCACATGGTGGACGTGCCGTGTCAGTCGATGGGACGAAGAGTAGGGTGCCGCCATGTCTCACAGCATCGATCTCGCAGTCATTCCCGGCGACGGCATCGGCCAGGAGGTCGTGGCCCAGGGCCTCAAGGTCCTCGCGGCCGTGCTTCCCCAGGACGTGAAGCTGGAGACCGAGGAGTACGACTTCGGCGCCCGGCGCTACCACGCCACCGGTGAGACCCTCACCGACGCCGACCTGGACTCCCTCAAGAAGCACGACGCCATCCTGCTCGGCGCGATCGGCGACCCCTCGGTCCCGTCCGGCGTCCTGGAGCGCGGCTTCCTCCTGAAGCTGCGCTTCGCCTTCGACCACCACGTCAACCTGCGCCCCTCCAAGCTGCTGCCCGGTGTCGCGACCCCGCTCGCCGGTCAGCCCGCGATCGACTTCGTCGTCGTCCGCGAGGGCACCGAGGGCCCGTACACCGGCAACGGCGGCACCATCCGCAAGGGCACCGAGCACGAGGTCGCCACCGAGGTCTCGGTCAACACCGCCTTCGGCGTCGAGCGCGTGGTCCGCGACGCCTTCGCCCGCGCCCAGGCCCGCCCGCGCAAGAAGCTGACGCTGGTCCACAAGAACAACGTGCTGACCTTCGCCGGACACCTCTGGACCGACACCTTCAACCGGGTCGCCCAGGAGTTCCCCGAGGTCACCACCGACTACCTGCACGTCGACGCGGCGACGATCTTCCTCGTCACCGACCCGGCCCGCTTCGACGTCATCGTCACCGACAACCTCTTCGGCGACATCATCACCGACCTCGCCGCGGCCGTCTCCGGCGGCATCGGCGTCGCCGCCTCGGGCAACATCAACCCGAGCCGCGACTTCCCGTCCATGTTCGAGCCGGTCCACGGCTCCGCGCCGGACATCGCGGGCCAGGGCAAGGCCGACCCCACGGCCACCGTCCTCTCCGTCGCCCTCCTGCTGCGCCACCTCGGCTACGAGGCCGAGGCCGCCCGCGTCGAGGCGGCCGTCGAGGCCGACCTCACCGAGCGGGGCACCGCCGGCAAGGTCGCCCGCACGACGGACGAGATCGGCGACGCGCTCGCCGCGCGAGTAGCGAGCTGACCCGCGCGTCACTGACACCACTCAGCAGCCGCCGGGTCTCCCACGCACCCGGCGGCTGCTCTCGTACGGTCGCGGGGTGCCGCCATCGACCCCGGACCGCCTCACCCGCCTTTCGTACCCGGGTTCCCACGCGCGATAATCGGACGTGGGCCGCCACATGCGGGAAAGCTCGGACGTCCTAGCAGTCATGCCGGGCGTGCGCGGGCGCGGTCCGACACACACAACCGGTGAAGGACAAGCACCCATGACGACGATCGAGCTCAAGCCCTCCTCCAGCCCGCTGTCCGACGCGGAGCGCGCGGCGATCCTGGCCGACCCGGGATTCGGCCGCCACTTCACCGACCACATGGTCACCGTGCGCTGGACCGAGGGCCGCGGCTGGCACGACGGCCAGCTCGTGCCGTACGGCCCCCTCTCCCTCGACCCGGCGACCAACGTCCTCCACTACGCCCAGGAGATCTTCGAGGGGCTGAAGGCGTACCGCCGGCCCGACGGCTCGGTCGCCTCCTTCCGTCCCGACGCCAACGCCCGCCGCTTCCAGCGCTCCGCGCACCGGCTCGGCATGCCCGAACTGCCGGTCGAGACCTTCATCGAGGCCTGTGACGCGCTGGTCCGCCAGGACGAGGCCTGGGTCCCCGAGCACGGCGGCGAGGCGTCCCTCTACCTGCGCCCGTTCATGATCGCGACCGAGGTCGGCCTGGGCGTCCGCCCGGCCAACGAATACCTCTTCGTCGTCATCGCCTCCCCGGCGGGCCCGTACTTCCCCGGCGGCGTCAAGCCGGTCTCCATCTGGGCCTCCGAGGACCGCGTCCGCGCCGTCCCCGGCGGCATGGGCGACGCCAAGACCGGCGGCAACTACGCGGCCTCCCTGCTCGCGCAGGCCGAGGCGGCCGCCAAGGGCTGCGACCAGGTCTGCTACCTCGACGCGGTCGAGCACAAGTGGGTCGAGGAGCTCGGCGGCATGAACCTGTACTTCGTGTACGGGAACAAGATCGTCACCCCGAGCCTGAGCGGCTCGATCCTGGAGGGCATCACCCGCGACTCCCTCCTCAAGCTCGCCGCCGACCTCGGCCACGAGGTGGAGGAGGCCCGCGTCTCCATCGACCAGTGGCAGGCCGACACCGAGAACGGCACCCTCACCGAGGTCTTCGCCTGCGGCACCGCCGCCGTCATCACCCCGGTCGGCACGGTCAAGTCCGCCCGGGGCGAGTGGCGGCAGTCGGGCGGCGAGCCCGGCGAGGTCACGATGAAGCTGCGCGAGGCGCTCCTCGCCATCCAGACCGGCAAGGCCGAGGACACCCGCGGCTGGATGCACGAGCTCGGCCGGTAGTCACTCCGTCGCCGCCCGGACCTCCGGGGCCGTCGTCACGGTCCCGGAGGCCCCGCGCGGCGTCAGGGCGGCGTACAGCGCGCCGCCCACCACGCCCGACAGCACGAAGCTGCAGTCGATCCCGCCGGTCAGGGCCAGCAGCGGACCCTCGTACAGCGGGGTGGAGACGGCCGCGAGGCCGACCGCCGCGCCGAGTGCCCAGGAGGCGGTGGCGCGCGGGTGCCAGCCGGCCGCGTACCAGTAGATCCCGCCGCGCGAGCGCCGGTTGTGGACCTGGAGCGCCTCGCGGTCGTACTCCCCTCGGCAGCGCGCGTGCCCGATGAGGGTGATGACCGCCCACGGCGTCCCGATCGCCGTCAGGAGCAGGACGAACGAGGTCATCGCCGACTGGGCGTCCGAGGCGAAGTGGCCGAGGAAGACGAAGCCGGTGGCGACCGCCGCGACCACGACGGTGGCCCGCGCCCGGGTGGCCCGGGGCAGGATCGCGTCCAGGTCGAGGCCCATCGAGTACAGCATCAGACCGGCGTTGCCGACCGAGCCCGCGGTGGCCGCCAGCAGCAGCGGGACCAGGTACCAGCCGGGGGAGACGGCGACCAGCGGCCCCGCGTAGTCGAGGCCCGCGCGGGCGGCCAGCGCCGTGTACGTACCGAAGAGCTGCGGGACGAGCAGGCCGACGAGGAGGCCGAGCCAGGTGGCCCGGTGGACCGTCCGGGCGCTGTGCCGGGCGGGGGAGACGTAGCGGGTGTAGTCGCCGAGCAGGGTGATGAAGGCGACCGGACCGCTGAGGCCGGCCGCGACCGCCGAGAGCAGCCAGGTCGGCCAGAAGGAGCCGAGCAGGTACGGGGTGTCCGGCGCGGGCGCGGCGGTGAGATCGCCGGCGTACGCGACGAGCCCGAGCGCCAGGAGCGCGGTCATGCCCACGGCGAGCGCCTTGCTGAGCCGCAGCAGCAGCCGGTATCCGTACACCGCGCCCACCGCCGTGCAGGCCGCGAGCAGCGCGTAGACGACGGCGTGCGCGCCGTCCCCGGTGGAGGCCCCGGTGAGGCGGGCGAGCACGCCCACGACGACGTCGCCGCCGATCCACAGGGTCAGGGCGGTGTAGCCGAGCGAGAGCAGCAGCCCCACCACCGAGCCGACGAGCCGGCCGCGGACGCCGAAGAAGGCGCCGGAGGAGGTGGAGAGGTTGGTGGCGGTCCGCAGCGAGACCAGCGCCAGCGGGGCGGTCACGGCCACGCCGACCAGGGTGCCGGCGAGCACGGAGGTCACCGAGCCCCACAGGCCGAGACCGAAGGAGACCGGCAGCCAGCCGAAGACGATCACGCCCAGGCAGAGGTTGGAGCCCAGCAGGATCGCGACGAGGTCGCGGGGACCGCTGGTGCGTTCGGCCTCGGGAATGGTGTCGACTCCGCGCTGTTCGATCGTCGCCATGGGACCTCCGGGGGAGCGGAAGGGATGCTTTTGAGTGGCGCTCAATGTGACCTGTGCCTGACGGGCACGTCAATACTTGGAAGCACTCCGTCCAGCATTTAGAGTGTCGCTCAAACAGGAGGTGCATGACGTGCGACTGACCCCCACGGAGCGCGACCGGCTGCTGCTCTTCGGTGCCGCCGAACTCGCCCGGGCCCGCCGGGCCCGCGGGCTGCGGCTCAACGTCCCCGAGGCGACCGCCCTCGTCGCGGACACCGTCTGCGAGGCGGCCCGCGACGGCCGGCGGCTCGCCGAGGCCATCGAGGCGGCCCGCTCCGTCCTCGGCCCCGACGACGTCCTGCCCGGCGTCGCCGACGTGGTGACCGAGGTCCACGTCGAGGCCGTCTTCGACGACGGCTCCCGGCTCGCCGTCGTCACCGACCCGATCGGCGGGGGCACGCTCGGCGCCGGCGCGCCCGGCGCCCTGCTGCCCGGCCCCGGCCACCCCGAGCAGGAGCCCGCGCTCACCCTCCCCGTGCGGAACACGGCGACGGTCCCGGTCAGCGTCACCTCCCACTTCCACTTCTTCGAGGCCAACCCGCGCCTCGACTTCGACCGCGCCGCCGCCTACGGCATGCGCCTCGCCATCCCCGCCGGGGCCTCCTTCCGCTTCGACCCGGGCGGCGCCGCCGAGGTCGGGCTCGTGCCCATCGGCGGCGCCCGCGTCGCCATCGGCTTCGCCGGCCTCGTCGACGGGCCGCTGGACGCGCCCGGCGCCAAGGAGGAGGCCCTGCGGCGCGCCGCGGCCTGCGGCTACCTGGGCGTCACGGCCCCGAAGGAGGACGACTGATGGACCCGTACGAGTACGCCTCCGTGCACGGCCCGCGGGCCGGCGACCGGGTGGTCCTCGGCGACTCCGGGCTCGTCGTCCGGGTCGAGGCCGACTCCCAGAAGCCCGGCGACGAGTTCCTCGCCGGCTTCGGCAAGACCGCCCGCGACGGCCTCCACCTCAAGGCCGCGGCCGTCCGCGAGACCTGCGACGTCGTCATCAGCAACGTCCTGCTGATCGACGCCGTCCAGGGCATCCGCAAGGTCTCCATCGGCATCCGCGAGGGCCGGATCTCCGGCATCGGCCGGGCCGGCAACCCCGACACCCTCGACGGCGTCGACGTCGTCGTCGGCACCGGCACCTCGATCGTCTCCGGCGAGGGCCTCATCGCCACCGCCGGCGCCGTCGACACCCATGTCCACCTGCTCTCGCCCCGGATCATGGAGGCCTCGCTCGCCAGCGGCGTCACCACGATCATCGGCCAGGAGTTCGGCCCCGTCTGGGGCGTCGGCGTCAACTCGCCCTGGGCGCTGCGCCACGCCTTCGCCGCCTTCGACGCCTGGCCCGTCAACATCGGCTTCCTCGCCCGCGGTTCCTCCTCGGACCCGGCACCGCTCGTCGAGGCCCTCGCCGAGGGCGGCGCCTCGGGCTTCAAGGTGCACGAGGACATGGGCGCCCACACCCGTGCCCTGGACACCGCGCTGCGGGTCGCCGAGGAGCACGACGTGCAGGTCGCCCTGCACTCGGACGGCCTCAACGAGTGCCTGTCCGTGGAGGACACCCTCGCCGTCCTGGAAGGCCGTACGATCCACGCCTTCCACATCGAGGGCTGCGGCGGCGGGCACGTCCCCAACGTCCTGAAGATGGCGGGCGTGCCGAACGTCATCGGCTCCTCCACCAACCCCACCCTGCCCTTCGGCCGCGACGCGGTGGCCGAGCACTACGGGATGATCGTCTCCGTCCACGACCTGAAGACCGACCTCCCCGGCGACGCCGCCATGGCGCGCGACCGGATCCGGGCCGGGACGATGGGCGCGGAGGACGTCCTGCACGACCTCGGCGCGATCGGGATCACCTCCTCCGACGCGCAGGGGATGGGAAGGGCCGGCGAGACCGTACGCCGGACCTTCGCCATGGCCGGGAAGATGAAGGCCGAACTCGGCCCGCTGGACGGCGACGGCGCGCACGACGACAACGCGCGCGTGCTCCGCTACCTCGCCAAGCTCACCATCAACCCGGCCATCGCCCACGGCCTCGCCCACGAGATCGGCTCCGTCGAGGTCGGCAAGATGGCCGACCTCGTGCTGTGGCGGCCCGAGTACTTCGGCGCCAAGCCGCAGATGGTGCTGAAGGCCGGCTTCCCCGCCTGGGGCGTCACGGGCGACCCCAACGCCGCCACCGACACCTGCGAACCGCTCGTCCTCGGCCCGCTGTTCGGCGGCCACGGCGCCACCGCCGCCGAGCTCTCCGTCGCCTTCGTCGCCCGGGCCGCCGTCGACCTCGGCGGCGACCGGCTGCCGACCCGGCGCCGCCGCGTCCCGGTGCGCGGCACCCGGGGGATCGGCCCCGCCGACCTCCTCCTCAACTCCCGCGTCGGCGACGTCCAGGTGGACGACCGCACCGGCCTCGTCTCGCTCGACGGCTCCCCGATCCGCTCCGAGCCGGCCGACTCCGTCTCGCTGAACCGCCTCTACTTCCTCTAGGACCCGCCCCATGACCTCGTACCGCATGCCCGCCGAGTGGACCCCGCACGAGCGGACCTGGATGGCCTGGCCGAGCCCGAACCCCACCTTCACCAGCGACGAGGAGCTCGCCGAGGCCCGCCGGGCCTGGGCCTCCGTCGCCCGCGCCGTCCGCCGCTTCGAGCCGGTGACGATGGTCGTCGCCCCCGGCGACGCCGAGGGCGCCCGGGCCCTCCTCGGCGCGGACGTCGAGCTCGTCGAGCGGGAGCTCGACGACGCCTGGATGCGCGACATCGGCCCCACCTTCGTCACCGACGGCACCTCCCTGGCCGCCGTGGACTGGGTGTTCAACGGCTGGGGCGCCCAGGACTGGGCCCGCTGGGAGCACGACTCCAAGATCGCCCGCCACGTCGCGGACGCGGCCGACGTCCCCGTGCTGAGCAGCGAGCTGGTCAACGAGGGCGGCGGCATCCACGTCGACGGCGAGGGCACCGTCCTGCTCACCGACACCGTCCAGCTCGGCTCCGGCCGCAACCCCGAGTGGACCCGCGAGCAGGTCGAGCGGGAGATCCACGCCAAGCTCGGCACCACCAAGGCGATCTGGCTCCCGCACGGTCTCGCCGGCGACTACGGCCTGTACGGCACCCAGGGGCACATCGACATCGTCGCCGCCTTCGCCCGCCCCGGCACCGTCCTCGTCCACAGCCAGCAGGACCCCCGCCACCCCGACTACGGACGCTCCCGGCTGTACGTGGACATCCTCCGCGCCCAGACCGACGCCCGGGGCCGCCCCCTGGAGGTCATCGAGGTCCCCGCCCCCACGGTCCTCACCGACGAGGAGGGCGACTGGGTCGACTACTCCTACATCAACCACTACCTCTGCAACGGCGCCGTGATCCTCTGCGCCTTCGACGACCCCCACGACGAGCTCGCCGCCGAGATCTTCCGCCGGCTCTTCCCGGACCGCGAGGTCGTCCTCGTCGACGCCCGGACGATCTTCGCGGCCGGTGGGGGCATCCACTGCGTCACCCAGCAGCAGCCCTCGGTGTAGAACGTACGAGTGAGTCAGCAGAGCAACCAGGCCCCCGCCCCCCGCCGCCGCAACCAGGCGGCACCGCCCCGGGAGGACGTCTTCGCGGCGGCCATGGACACCGTGGCCGAGCGAGGGCTCGACGGGCTGACCATGGCCGGGCTCGGCCGGCAGGTGGGGATGAGCAGCGGCCACCTCCTCTACTACTTCCGCACCAAGGACGAGCTGCTGCTCCAGACCCTGGAGTGGAGCGAGGGCCGGCTCGGGGCCGAGCGGGGCGCACTGCTCTCCCGGCCCGGCAGCGCCCGCGAGCGGCTCGACGGATACGTCGAGGTGTACGTGCCGGACGGGCCGCGCGACCCCCACTGGACCCTCTGGCTGGAGGTCTGGAACCGCTCGCAGAACGCCGACGACCAGGCCCGGGCCCGGCAGGCCGCCATCGAGCGCGCCTGGCACCGGGACCTCGTCGCGATCCTCGCCGAGGGCGTCTCGCGCGGCGAGTTCCGGGCCGTGGACCCCGACCGCTTCGCGAGCCGGATGCGAGCCCTCCTCGACGGCTACAGCGTGCACGTGGCGGTCGGCCTCCCGGGTACCGGGCGGAGCGAAGTCCTCGCGCAGGTCAGGGAGTTCATCGACGAAACCCTGATTCCGCGAACGTAACGCACGCAAGTACTCCCGATCGTTGCCCCTGCGCCCTTGCCCGCCGGGGGCGGGGTCCGGCACGGTTCCGGGCCATGGGAAGAGATCACTGGAAGAAGATCTGGGTCGGCTCCGCCGGGAACATGGTCGAGTGGTTCGACTGGTTCGTGTACGCGAGCTTCGCCACCTACTTCGCGGGCGCCTTCTTCCCCGAGGGGAACGACACCGCCAAGCTCATGAACACCGCCGGCATCTTCGCCGTCGGCTTCTTCATGCGGCCCGTCGGCGGCTGGCTCCTCGGCCGGGTCGGCGACCGCAAGGGCCGCAAGGCGGCGCTCACCCTCACCGTCACCCTGATGTCCGCCTCGGCGCTGCTCATCGCCGTCGCCCCCACCTACGCGGTCGCCGGCTACGGCGGCGCCGCCGTCCTCCTCGTCGCCCGCCTCCTCCAGGGCCTCTCCGTCGGCGGCGAGTACGCGGCCAGCGCCACCTACCTCACCGAGGCCTCCGCGCCCCGGCACCGGGGCTTCGCCTCCAGCTTCCAGTACGTCTCCATGACCGCCGGACAGATCCTCGGCCTCGGCCTCCAGATCGTCCTCCAGCGGACCATGTCCACCGAGGCCCTGCACAGCTGGGGCTGGCGCATCCCCTTCATCGTGGGCGCCCTCGGCGCCGCCGTCGTCTTCTACCTGCGGCGGAACATGCTGGAGACCGAGGTGTACGAGGAGACCGCCGACGACGGCGTCGGGCACGGGGAGAAGGGCACCCTCAAGGCCCTGTGGGCGCACCGGCGCGAGGCCTTCCTCGTCGTCGCGCTCACCATGGGCGGCACGGTGGCCTACTACACGTACACCACCTACCTCACCAAGTACCTCTCCAACTCCGCCGGGCTCTCCAAGCAGACCGCCACCCTCGTCTCCTTCTGCGCCCTGATCGTCTTCGCCTGCCTCCAGCCGCTCGCGGGCCGGCTGTCCGACCGGATCGGCCGCCGCCCGCTGCTCATCACCTTCGCGGTCGGCTCGACGTTCCTCACCGTGCCGATCATGACGCTGCTGCAGCACGCGGGCTCGTTCTGGCCGGCCCTCGGCCTCTCGCTGCTCGCCCTGCTCGTCATCACCGGCTACACGTCGATCAACGCCTGCGTGAAGGCCGAGCTCTTCCCCACCGGCATCCGGGCCCTCGGCGTCGCGCTGCCCTATGCCATCGCCAACGCCCTCTTCGGCGGCACCGCCGAGTACGTGGCCCTCTGGTTCAAGGACGCCGGCATCGAGTCCGGCTACTACTGGTACGTCGCCGGCTGCGCGGCCGTCTCCCTGATCGTCTACCTCACCATGCGGGAGACCCGCGACATCGACCTCGGCCGGGTCGGGAAGACGGCGCCCGAGCGGCGGGAGGACCGGCTGCCCGTATCGTGAGACCGGCGTCCGGCCGGACCCCGGGCTGTGGCAGACTTCCGGCGTGCTTGCTACCACGATGATTATCGGCAGCAGCGCGCCGGTCCGCAGTGACCGCTGATCCGTGGAACGACCCCCCGCGGCAGTGGACACCGTGCCCCAGACCCGCGCGCAGACCTCTCGCACCCGCGAGGGGTTTTTTCGTTTTCCGGCCCCACCCGTGCCGGAGACGGACGGCGCGTGAGAATGGGGGCAAGTGGATCCATACCTTCCGGAGCCACATCCGACAGGAGCCATCAGAGCCATGACCACGGAGAACGCCGAGGGCGCGCGCCCCGACGACAGTTTCCATGTCTTCGACACCACGCTGCGCGACGGGGCGCAGCGCGAGGGCATCAACCTCACCGTCGCGGACAAGCTGACCATCGCCCGGCACCTCGACGAGTTCGGCGTGGGCTTCATCGAGGGCGGCTGGCCCGGCGCCAACCCGCGCGACACCGAGTTCTTCGCCCGCGCCCGCCAGGAGATCACCTTCCGGCACGCGCAGCTCGTCGCCTTCGGCGCCACCCGCCGGGCCGGCGGCAGCGCCGCCGAGGACCCGCAGGTCAAGGCGCTCCTGGACTCCGGAGCCCCGGTGATCACCCTGGTCGCCAAGTCCCACGACCGGCACGTCGAGCTGGCCCTGCGCACCACCCTCGAAGAGAACCTGGAGATGGTCCGCGACACCGTCTCCCACCTGGTCGCCCAGGGTCGCCGCGTCTTCGTCGACTGCGAGCACTTCTTCGACGGCTACAAGGCCAACCCCGACTACGCCAAGGCCGTGGTCACCGCCGCCCACGAGGCCGGCGCCGACGCGGTCGTCCTCTGCGACACCAACGGCGGCATGCTCCCCGCCCAGGTGCAGGCCGTGGTCTCCACCGTCCTCGCCGACACCGGCGCCCGCCTCGGCATCCACGCCCAGGACGACACCGGCTGCGCCGTCGCCAACACCCTCGCCGCCGTCGACGCGGGCGCCACCCACGTCCAGTGCACCGCCAACGGCTACGGCGAGCGGGTCGGCAACGCCAACCTCTTCCCCGTCGTCGCGGCCCTGGAGCTCAAGTACGACAAGCGGGTGCTGCCCCCGGGCGCCCTCGCGGAGATGACCCGCATCTCGCACGCCATCGCCGAGGTCGTCAACCTCACCCCCTCCACCCACCAGCCGTACGTCGGCGTCTCCGCCTTCGCCCACAAGGCCGGCCTGCACGCCTCCGCCATCAAGGTCGACCCCGACCTCTACCAGCACATCGACCCCGAGCTGGTCGGCAACACCATGCGGATGCTCGTCTCCGACATGGCGGGCCGCGCCTCCATCGAGCTCAAGGGCAAGGAGCTGGGCGTCGACCTCGGCGGGGACCGCGCGCTCGTCGCCCGGGTCGTCGAGCGGGTCAAGGAGCGGGAGCTCCAGGGCTACACGTACGAGGCCGCCGACGCCTCCTTCGAGCTGCTGCTGCGCTCCGAGGCCGAGGGCCGGGCCCGCCGCTACTTCCGCACCGAGTCCTGGCGGGCGATCACCGAGAACCGCCCCGACGGCACCCACGCCAACGAGGCCACGGTCAAGCTCTGGGCCAAGGGCGAGCGGATGCTCGCCACCGCCGAGGGCAACGGCCCGGTCAACGCCCTCGACCGCGCCCTGCGGGTCGCCCTGGAGCGGATCTACCCGCAGCTCGCCAAGTTCGAGCTGGTCGACTACAAGGTCCGCATCCTCGAAGGCCGGCACGGCACCGAGTCCACCACCCGCGTCCTCGTCACCACCAGCGACGGCAACGCCGAGTGGTCCACCGTGGGCGTCGGCGAGAACGTCATCGCCGCCTCCTGGCAGGCCATCGAGGACGCCTTCACCTACGGGCTGCTGCGGGCGGGAGTCGACCCCGCCGAATGAGCGATGCCGCCCCCTATGTCTAGTTCGAGCCCGTTCGGGTAATTTCGAACCATGAAGACCAGGGCGATTTCGGTGTGGTCGGCCCTCGCCGGGCTGATCCTCCTGCTGCTCCTGGCCCTGGCCCCCGCGTCGGCGGGTGCCAGGGCCACGGGCGTCCCGGACGCGGCCGCCGCCCTGAGACAGGGCCCGGTGTACGTCGACCCGGGCGCCGCCGGGCAGCTCTCGGCGGCCGAGGCGGCCGCCCTCGCGGAGAAGATCGAGGACGCGGACAAGCCGCTCTTCGTCGCCGTCCTCCCGGAGGGCGCGCAGTACCCGCCGAACGGGCTCATCGAGAACCTCCGCGAGCAGACCGGCCTCGCGGGCGTGTACGCCGTCCGGCTCGGCGACGAGTTCGCCGCCAAGGCCGACAGCCGGGTCCTCTCGGCCGCCGCCGTGGACAACATGGTCTCCGTGGCCGACCGGCCCGGCACCGACGCCGCCACCGAACTGAACGCCTTCGCCGACCAGGCCCTGCCCGCGATGCGCGGCTCGGCGCCCGCCGCCTGGCCCGGCGGCGCCGCGGAGGACTCCGGCGTCCCGGTCGGCGGCCTCGTCACCCTGGGCGCGGTGGCCGCCGTCGGCGGCACCGCCGCCTACGCCGTGGTGCGCGGTCGGCGCAAGCGGAAGGAGGCCGAGGAGCGGGCGGCCCTGGAGCGGCTGCGGGTCGTCGTCGACGAGGACATCACCGCCTTCGGCGAGGAGCTGGAACGGCTCGACTTCCACCCCGCGGAGGCGGGCGCCACCGAGGCGATGCGCGCCGACTACGAGCAGGCCCTCGACTCCTACGACCGGGCGAAGGCCCTGATGGGCGGGGTGCGGCACCCGCACGAGGTGCGCGCGGTCACCCAGGCACTGGAGGACGGGCGCCACTCGCTGGCCGTGCTCGACGCCCGCCGCTCCGCCCGGCCGCTGCCCGAGCGCCGGCCCCCGTGCTTCTTCGATCCCCGCCACGGCCCGTCCACCGAGGACCGCACCTGGACCCCGGCGGGCGGCGCCTCCCGCGAGGTCCCGGTCTGCGCCGCCGACGCGGCCCGCCTGGACGACGGCCGGGACCCCCGCGTCCGCACCGTCGAGACCGACGGCGGCCGCCGCCCCTACTGGGAGGCGGGTCCGGCCTACGGCCCCTGGGCGGGCGGCTACTTCGGCGGCGGCCTCCTCCCCGGCCTCCTCGTCGGGACGCTGCTCGGCACCTCCCTCGCCACCCCGGCCTACGCGGCGGAGTACGGCGGCGGCGACTTCGGCGACCCCGGCGGGGACATCTCCTCCGGTGACTTCGGCGGCAGCGACTTCGGCGGCGGGGACGGCGGAGGCTTCGGCGACTTCGGCGGGGGCGGCGGCGACTTCGGAGGAGGCGGCGGCTTCTGAGCGCCGGCGCCCGGCCGGCAGCCCTCAGACCAGCGGCTTCACCGACATCAGCAGGTGTCGGTGGCCGCCGTCGGCGCCGTCGGCGAGGAGGGCGCGCTGGCCGGGACCGATCAGGTGGAGCCGCACCTCCTCGGCGGTGAAGCGGGTGAGGGCGTCGAGCAGATAGCCCGGGTTGAAGGCGACCGTCATCGCCCCGGCGCCGTCGAGGGCGGCCGGGAGGAGTTGGGAGGCGACGTCGTCCTCGTACCCGGCGCGCAGCCGGAGCGTCGTCCCCTCGAAGGCGAGCTGGACCGGGCTGTCGCCCTCGGCGACCACCGCGACCCGTTTCACGGCCTCCACCAGGGCGGCCCGGCCGGTGACCGCGACGGCGTGGTCGCCGAGGGCGAAGAGCTTGTCGTGGCGGGGGAGCCGGCCGTCCAACAGCCGGGCGGTGGTGCGCCGGCCGGCGTGCTCGAAGCCGAGGGAGTGCGCGTCGAGCCCGATCCTGGCCCGGCCGGCGCCCGCGAAGGAGCGGGCGATCTCGGCGAGGCGGCGGGCGGGCACGACCACGTCGGCGGGGTCCGTGAGCTCCGCGCCCGGGTGCCACTCCAGGGTGCGGACCGCGTACCGGTAGCGGTCCGTGGCGGCCAGCGTCATCACGGCCCCGTCCAGGGCGAGCCGTATCCCGGTGAGGACCGGCAGCGAGTCGTCCCGGCCGGCCGCCGCCGCGACCTGGCCGACCGCCTCCGCGAAGGCGCCGCCGTCGACCTCGCCGAGGACCGGCGGCGGCGCCGGGGCGGCCGGGTAGGAGTCCAGCGGCAGCAGCGAGAGCCCGAAGCGGACGTCCCCCGCGCCGACCGAGAGCCGGGACTCCTCCACGGCGAGCGCGATCCGGCCCGGGGGCAGGACCTTGCAGATGTCGAGCAGCCGCCGGCCGAGCACCAGCACGCGCCCCGCCACCACGGTCTCCGCCTCGACCGCCACGCGGGCGGAGGCCTCGTGGTCGAGTCCGGAGACGCTCAGCGTGCCGTCCTCGCCGGCCTCCAGGAGGAGCCCGCCGAGCACGGGCATCGGGGAGCGGGCGGGCAGCACGCGCGCGGCCCAGGCGACGGCATCGGCCAACACGGCGCTGTCGATACGGATTTCCATGCGCCCGACGCTAACGACCCCCACTGACAACGCCCCGTCCGACCGCTCCGGGAGACGCCGAGCGCCCGCCGTCCGCGTCGTCGCGGAGGGCGGGCGCGCTCGTGTCACACCGGTGCCGGGGGAGGAGGGTCAGGCGGCGTTCTTGATGGCGGAGATGTCGAAGTTCAGCTTGACCTTGTCGCTGACCATGACGCCGCCGGTCTCCAGGGCCGCGTTCCAGGTGAGGCCCCACTCGGAGCGGAGGATCTCGGCCGAGCCCTCGAAGCCGACGCGCTCGTTGCCGTAGGGGTCGGTGGCGGTGCCGTTGAACTCCAGGTCGATGGAGAGCGGCCTGGTGACGTCCTTGATGGTCAGGTCGCCGGTGATCCGGTACGTGTCGCCGCCCAGGTGGGCGGCCTCGGTGGAGCGGAAGGTCATGAGCGGGAACCGCTCGGCGTCGAAGAAGTCGTCGCCGCGCAGGTGGTTGTCGCGGTCGCCGATGCCGGTGTCGATCGAGGCGATCTTGACGTCGATGGCTGCGCTGGACGCGGACGGGTCGCTGCCGTTGAGCGTCAGGCTGCCCTCGTGCTCCCCGAAGGAGCCGCGCACGTTGGTCACCATGGCGTGGCGGACGGTGAAGCCGATGGTGCTGTGGGCGGCGTCGATGGTGTAGTCGCCGGTCAGGGCGGCGAGGGCCGGGTCCACCGGGCGGGGGGCGGTGGTGACGGCGGACGAAGTGTTCTTGCGGCCGAAGATGCCCATGACGTGACTCCTTGATGGGGGTGCTTGTTGAACCTTCAACGAGAATGACTGTAGCGCCATTCCGTTCAACATTCAACATCTTTGGCGAAGGTTCATCCGGACGGCCCCGTACCGGTGCCCTACGCCCTCTGGCGGACGCGCGTAGAACTGCGGCATCATCCCCGTGCGCACAGAGCACCACCTGCACCGCCGTCCCCGTCCCCACGGTCACCAGCAGGAGGCATCCCCGTGAAGCTCCGCTCCGTCCTCACCGCCCTGGCACTCGTCCTCGGCGCCCTCTTCGCCCCCGGCTTCGGCGTCCTCACCGCCGGCGGCGAGGCCCACGCCGTCACCAAGATCAGCCACGCCACCGCGACCTCGATGTTCCGCAACGCGGGCATCACCTGGTCCTCCTCCGGCGGCTGCTCCGACCGGTACAACTCCACCTGCACCTCGTTCGAGCAGCTCAACCTCGCCACCGCCCAGGGCGCCCAGACCCTCAAGAGCGCCAGCGGCTGCGCCCTCAACATCACCGGCGGCACCGAGACCGGCCACGCGAGCGGCACCTACTCGCACTGGAACGGCTACAAGCTGGACTTCAGCAAGTACACCTGCGTCGGGAACTACATCAAGAACACGTTCACCTACATCGGCCTCCGCGGGGACGGCGCCCCGCAGTGGCGCTCCGGCGCGGGCAACGTCTACGCCGACGAGGGCAACCACTGGGACGTGACCTTCTACAACTGCGGCGGCTGCTGAACCGGACGCCACCCCCGAGCGCGGGCCCCCGGAAACCCGGAGGCCCGCGCTCTGTTTTTGTTCACTCCCCACAAGCAAAGGGGCCCCCGGGCTGTGGACTCGCTCCGGTGGCCCCACGGTTCTGTCCGTCCCCGCCAGGAATCGACACGCGAGACTGTACGGAGTCGACGGCGGGGTTTCCTTGGTCGAGTTCGTAGGGTCGGTACATGACCCTTGTCGACGAGATCCCGAGCGAGCCCACCGACGCACGTGGCCGCGTCGCCGAACTGCACGTGCTGCGCGAGCAGGCGCTGGCCGGCCCCAGCGAGCGCGCGACCGCGGCCCAGCACGCGAAGGGCAAGCTGACCGCGCGCGAGCGCATCGAGCTGCTCCTGGACGCGGGGTCCTTCAACGAGGTCGAGCAGCTGCGCCGGCACCGCGCGCAGGGCTTCGGCCTGGAGGCCAAGAAGCCGTACACCGACGGCGTCATCACCGGCTGGGGCACGGTCGAGGGCCGCACGGTCTTCGTCTACGCCCACGACTTCCGCATCTTCGGCGGCGCCCTGGGCGAGGCCCACGCCACCAAGATCCACAAGATCATGGACATGGCCATCGCGGCCGGCGCCCCGCTGGTCTCCCTGAACGACGGCGCCGGCGCCCGCATCCAGGAGGGCGTCTCCGCCCTCGCCGGCTACGGCGGCATCTTCCAGCGCAACACCAAGGCCTCCGGCGTCATCCCGCAGATCAGCGTGATGCTCGGCCCCTGCGCCGGTGGCGCGGCCTACAGCCCCGCCCTCACCGACTTCGTGTTCATGGTCCGCGAGACCTCGCAGATGTTCATCACCGGCCCGGACGTCGTCAAGGCGGTCACCGGCGAGGAGATCAGCCAGAACGGCCTCGGCGGCGCCGACGTCCACGCCGAGACCTCCGGCGTCGCGCACTTCGCGTACGACGACGAGGAGACCTGCATCGCCGAGGTCCGCTACCTCCTGTCGATGCTCCCGCAGAACAACCGCGAGAACCCGCCGACCGTCGCCTCCGAGGACCCGGCCGACCGCCGCTCCGACGTCCTGCTCGACCTGGTGCCCGCCGACGGCAACCGCCCGTACGACATGCACAAGGTCATCGAGGAGCTCGTCGACGACGGCGACTTCCTGGAGATCCACGAGCGCTGGGCCCGCAACATCATCTGCGCGATGGCCCGCCTCGACGGCCAGGTCGTCGGCATCGTCGCCAACCAGCCGCAGTCCCTCGCCGGCGTCCTGGACATCGAGGCCTCGGAGAAGGCTGCCCGCTTCGTGCAGATGTGCGACGCGTTCAACATCCCGATCATCACTCTTCTGGACGTCCCCGGCTTCCTGCCCGGCGTCGACCAGGAGCACGGTGGAATCATCCGCCACGGCGCGAAGCTGCTGTACGCGTACTGCAACGCGACCGTGCCCCGGATCTCGCTGATCCTGCGCAAGGCGTACGGCGGCGCGTACATCGTCATGGACTCCCAGTCGATCGGCGCCGACCTGACGTACGCGTGGCCCACCAACGAGATCGCGGTCATGGGCGCCGAGGGCGCCGCCAACGTGATCTTCCGCAAGCAGATCGCGGAGGCCGAGGACCCCGAGGCCATGCGGGCCCGCATGGTCAAGGAGTACAAGGCCGAGCTGATGCACCCGTACTACGCGGCGGAGCGCGGCCTGGTCGACGACGTCATCGACCCCGCCGACACCCGCCAGGTGCTCATCCGGTCCCTCGCCATGCTCCGTACCAAGCACGCCGACCTGCCCTCCCGCAAGCACGGCAACCCGCCCCAGTAACCCGCCCCGGCCACAAGGAGTCCACAGAAGTGACCACGCCTGCCACGGCCAACCTTCTCCGCGTCGAGAAGGGCCACGCCGACCCCGAGGAGCTCGCCGCCATCACCGCGGTCCTGCTCGCCCGCGCCGCCTCGCAGCCCGAGCCGGCCGTCGCCGGCCACGGCCGCACCGCCGCCGGCTGGCGCCGCCTGGAGCGCGAGGGCGGCTTCCGCGCCCCGCACAGCTGGCGCTGACGCCCCGCACACACACGGGAAAGGGCCCCCGCTCCTTCGAGGAGCGGGGGCCCTTTCCCGTGGCGTCGCGCCGACGCGCCGTCGGGACGGTTACCGCAGACGGGCCATGAGGGCGTGCTCGACGAGGGTGATGAGCGCGCTCTTGGCGTCCGCGCGGTGGCGGGCGTCGGTGGTGATGATCGGGGTGTCCGGACCGATCTGGAGGGCCTCTCGGACCTCCTCCGGGGCGTACGGCTGGTTCCCGTCGAAGCCGTTGAGGGCGATGACGAACGGGAGACCCGAGTTCTCGAAGTAGTCGACCGCGGGGAAGCAGTCGGCGAGGCGGCGGGTGTCGACGAGGACGACGGCGCCGATCGCGCCGCGGACCAGGTCGTCCCACATGAACCAGAAGCGGTCCTGGCCGGGGGTGCCGAACAGGTACAGGATCAGGTCCTGGTCCAGCGTGATGCGGCCGAAGTCCATGGCGACAGTCGTCGTCGTCTTGTCGCCGGTGTGCGTGAGGTCGTCGATGCCCGCGGACGCGGACGTCATGACGGCCTCGGTACGCAGCGGGTTGATCTCCGAGACGGCACCCACGAACGTGGTCTTGCCCACGCCGAAGCCACCCGCCACCACGATCTTCGCGCTGGTGGTTGAACGGGCCGCGCCGCCGCTAGAGCTTGCGAAGTCCACTGAGCACCCTTTCGAGCAGTGTCACGTCTGGCTGACCGCCGGCGGCCTCGTCGCCGCCGGGCTGGTGAATGGCGACAAGTCCGGCCTCGGCCAGGTCGGCGACGAGGATCCGGGCAACGCCGAGGGGGATGGAGAGAAGGGCCGAGATCTCCGCGACCGACTTGATCTCGAAGCACAGCCGGCAGATCCGCTGGTGCTCGGGCAACTGCCCCTGCAGCCTGGCCGGATCCGCGGTGGTGCTGACCAGCGCCTCGATGGCGAGCTGGTAGCGCGGCCGGGTCCGGCCGCCGGTCATCGCGTACGGCCGCACGAGCGGGTTGTGCCCGCCGCCGGAGGCCGAGGACCCCGCCGCACGCGGGGGCACCGGCTGCGCCTGCGGCTGCCCGTAGGACGGGGAAACACCCTGTCTGCTGGGTGCGGAAGGGAAGTTGTACCGGTTCTGCGCGGTGTCGCTGGGCGGCGCCTGATGCGCGTCGTAACCGTTGTAGGGGTTCGCCCCCGGGGGTGTTCCCACGTCTCCTCCTCCGACTGCCTCGCGGTCCATGTCCCTTGGAGCCGCGTCACCGCACCCTAACGGTGCGGTGACGTGAAACGCACTGTCTGTCTGTTAGTTGAGAAGGCTTCCCTGGAGCTCCGCCCGCAGGTCCGGGGTGAGGACGGACCCCGCGCGGTCCACGAGGAGGGCCATCTCGTAGCCCACGAGACCGATGTCGGACTCGGGGTGGGCGAGGACGGCCAGCGAGGAGCCGTCCGAGACCGACATGATGAAGAGGAAGCCGCGCTCCATCTCCACCACGGTCTGGTTGACCGCGCCGCCCTCGAAGATCCGGGACGCACCCGCCGTCAGCGAGGTCAGCCCGGAGGCCACCGCCGCCAGCTGGTCGGCCCGGTCCCGGGGAAACCCCTCGGACATGGCCAGCAGGAGTCCGTCGGCGGAGACCACCACCGTGTGGGACACCCCAGGGGTGTTGTCCACGAAGTTGGTGATCAACCAGTTCAGATTCTGCGCCGCCTGGCTCATCGCGCTCACACTAACGCTCCTGGTCGTAGGTACTGCCCGGGCCGAAGCCCGATCCGTTCGTGTCCGATCCCGCGGTGCGGCCCTGCTGGACCCCGCGACGCAGGTTGCTCAACCTGCCCCGCACGTCCTCGGGTGCCCGGGAGACCTGGGGGCCGCCCTGCGGCGTCTGCTCCGCCGTGCCCTCGACCAGGTTGGCCTTGGGGACGCGCCGGGGGAGGCCGGAGGAGGTGACCCCGCCCGCCTTCGGCTCGCGGAGCTTCTTGGCCTGCTCCCAGCGCTCGTCGTTGGCCGAGCGCCATGCGTCGGGGGCATCGTTCTGGTTCTGCTCGTCCTGCCCCACCGGCTGGGCGGCCTGGGCCGGCGGCACGGGCCGCTGCGCCTGGGGCGCCTGCGGGGCGACACCGCCGCGGCGCGGCAGACCGGCGTCGGTCAGACCGTGACCGGTGTCCGGAGCGGGACTCGGAGCCGGGGCCGGACGGTCGAAGCCTACGCGCTCAGCGCCCTGTTCGGGAGCGCGCTGCGAAGATTCCGATTCCGGACGGTAACCCTGGTCGAAAGCACCCTGGTAGGAGCTCTGCTCCGGCCACTCGCCCTGGTGGGACTGGGGTTCGAACGCCTGGTCGTAACCGCCCTGGGCCGGCTCCTGAGTGCCGTACGCCGCTTCCGCATACGCCTGCTGCGGGTACGCGTCACCCTGCGGGGCGTACTCCTCGTAGCCCTGCTGCGGGGGGAAGCCGTAGCCGTCCTGCGGCTGCTGCTGGTACCCCTGCTGCTCCTGGTCGTACTCGGGGGCGTACCCCTGGCCCTGCTCGTAGCCCTGGGCGTACTCCTGGCCGTAGCCCTGCTCCTGGCCGTACTCGGAGCCGTACGCCCGGCCCTGCTCGGGCTCCTCGTACGGCCCGGAGTCCGCGCCGTGGACCTGGGCCTCCAGGGCCGCGCGGCGCTCCTCGCGCATCAGCGAGCGGTTGACCGGGTCGAGCTGCTGGCCTTCGCCCTGCTGCTCGTAGCGCGAGTCGTCGAAGCCGAGCTCGGCCGCGGTGCGCATCGGGGCCGGCTGGGCCTCGAAGGCGCCCTGCTGCTGGTGCGGGATGATCTGGGAGACCGTGAAGTCGTCCTGGACCGGCTGCTCGCCGCCGCCGCCGTGGGTGATCGCGTCCGGCAGCATGACCAGCGAGGTGGTGCCGGCCTGCTCGCCCGAGGGGCGGAGCTGGACGCGGATGCCGTGCCGGTCGGAGAGCCGGCCGACCACGAAGAGGCCCATGCGCTGAGAGACGGCCGCGTCCACGGTGGGCGGGTTCGCCAGCTTGTGGTTGATGTCCGCGAAGTCCTCGGCGGTGAGGCCGATGCCCTTGTCGTGGATCTCGACCATCACCCGGCCGTCGGGGAGACGGGTCGCGGTCACCCGGACCTTGGTCTGCGGGGAGGAGAACGTGGTGGCGTTCTCCAGGAGCTCGGCGAGCAGGTGCACGAGGTCGGTCACGGCCTGGCCGTGGATCTCCGCCTCCGGCACGCCGGCGATCTCGATGCGCTCGTACTGCTCCACCTCGGAGGAGGCGGCGCGGAGCACGTCGACGAGCGGGACCGGCTGGTCCCAGCGGCGGCCCGGCTCCTCGCCCGCGAGGACCAGGAGGTTCTCGCCGTTGCGGCGCATGCGGGTCGCGAGGTGGTCCAGCTTGAAGAGGTTCTCCAGCTGGTCCGGGTCGGCCTCGTTGTTCTCCAGGTCGGTGATGAGGGTCAGCTGGCCCTCGATGAGCGACTGGTTGCGGCGCGACAGGTTGGTGAAGATCGCGTTGACGTTGCCGCGGAGCATCGCCTGCTCGGCGGCGAGCCGCACGGCCTCGCGGTGGACCTGGTCGAAGGCGCGGGCGACCTCGCCGATCTCGTCCTGGGAGTCGATCGGGATGGGCTGCACCCGGGTGTCGACCCGGCCGGGCTCGGTGCGGGAGAGCTGGTCGACCAGCATGGGCAGGCGCTGCTCGGCGATACCGAAGGCGGCGGTGCGCAGCTCGCGCATCGAGCGGCTCATCTGCCGGGCCATCATCCCGGCGAGGATGAAGGCGGCGAGCAGGGCGACGACGACGCTGGCGCCGGTCACCCAGGCGTCGGTCTTGGCCTCGTCGGAGATCGCGGTGGCCTCGGCCACGGCCTTGTCGACGAGGGTCTTCTCGACCTCGCTGTAGCCGTCGAACTTGGCGGTGGCGATCGCCATCCAGGTCTCGGCGTTGATCTTCTTGGCCGCGAGGGCCTTGATCGCGTCCGCGTCCTCGGCGGAGCCGATCGCGGTGGCGACGCCGGAGTAGACCGAGCCGTCCTTGCCCTTGGGCAGGGTGATGTCGGCGGCCTGCATCTTGCGCTCGCCCTCGGCGGCCTTGCCCGCCATGACCTTCTTCAGGCGCTCGACGTCCTCGGCCGTGCCACCGGAGTTGTACTCGCCGAGGGCGATCTGCTCCAGGTAGTTGTACGAGTTGAAGGCGACCGACTGCTGGGCGAAGACCGCGTCCTTGGCGCTGGGCCGGACGAGCAGCTGGGTGCCGATGGAGCGCTGGAGCGAGCCGGCGGCCTTGGCCAGCTGGATGGCGTAGACGGTCCGGCCGTAGCTGGTGATGTTGCCGGTGCCCAGGCCGAGCTCGTTGGAGAACTCCATGAGGTAGTGCTGCACGCCGGTGTAGCCGAGCTGGGTGTTCACCGGGTCGAGCGCGGCCGTGTAGGCGGCCTTGCGGAGGCCCGCGAGCTTGGGCTCCTCGTTCTTGAACGCCTGCAGGCGACGCTCCAGGCCCTGGCCCGAGGGCATGTTGCGGATGGCCTCGTCGAACGCGGCGCGGGCCGCGTCGGTGGCGGCGTACGCCTGGGTGATCTCGGCGGAGGTCCGGTCCTTGCCGGAGAGCAGCGGAACGGCCGTCTGGTCGCGCTCGTTGAGGAGGGCGGTGGAGTACTGGGAGGCGGCGCGCACGATGAGCGCCGTCTTCTCGGCGTCCTGCGCCTCCTGCCAGGTGTCGATCGACCCCTTGACCTGGAAGCCGCCCATGACGAGGCCGACGAGCACGGGTATGAGGAGGATGGCGTTCAGCCGGGTGGGCACCCGCCAGTTGCGCGGGGACAGCTTGCTGGAGCTGCCCTGGGGGGCGGGCGCGGGTACGGGAGTCACCGGTACGTCCGCGGGCGACAGCGCGCTGCGCGACGGCGGGGTGAAGTTGCCCCGCGCCTCCTGCTCCGCGGAGCCATCCATGCTTCGCCTCACTCGACCAACAACCTCTCCGCGTCGGCACCTACGTCGTGCCGGTGTTTCGTTCAGGGCCGTACTACTCGGGAGTTCATGAATTGCAGCACGTGAAGGGGGTCCCTTCCAAACAGTGGGACGGCCCGGGTTCCCGTGGCCCACGCCTCACATAAAACGGGCATAAAGAACGAGCCCCGCCAAATGGCGGGGCTCATGTGAGCACAGCGACACGGAGCGGATGCGTCGGGTGTCCGACCCGCCCGAATTCTCTGTCGAAATGTTATGAAGCCCAGGGCAGGCCGTGTCGAAGGCCACAGATCGACTCCGGCCGCCCCCGAGCGGCGGCATATGACAACTGCCTTGGCCGAAACCCTACTTGAGACGGGCCATGAGAGCGTGCTCGACAAGGGTGATGAGCGCGCTCTTGGCGTCCGCGCGGTGGCGGGCGTCGGTGGTGATGATCGGGGTGTCCGGACCGATCTGCAGCGCCTCCCGGACCTCCTCCGGGGCGTACGGCTGGGCACCGTCGAAGCCGTTGAGCGCGATGACGAACGGCAGACCCGAGTTCTCGAAGTAGTCGACCGCGGGGAAGCAGTCGGCGAGGCGGCGGGTGTCGACGAGGACGACGGCGCCGATCGCGCCGCGGACCAGGTCGTCCCACATGAACCAGAAGCGGTCCTGGCCCGGGGTGCCGAACAGGTACAGGATCAGGTCCTGGTCCAGCGTGATGCGGCCGAAGTCCATGGCCACCGTGGTGGTGGTCTTCCCGCCGGTGTGCGTGAGGTCGTCGATCCCGGCCGAGGCCGCGGTCATCACGGCCTCGGTGCGCAGCGGGTTGATCTCCGAGACGGCGCCCACGAACGTGGTCTTGCCCACGCCGAAGCCACCGGCCACCACGATCTTCGCGCTGGTGGTCGATCTGGCCGCGCCGCCGTTAGAGCTTGCGAAGTCCACTGAGCACCCTTTCGAGCAGTGTCACGTCCGGCGTGCCGCCGGCTTCTCCGTTGCCCGGCTGGTGGATGGCCACCATGCCCGCCTCGGCCAGGTCGGCCACGAGGATCCGGGCGACGCCGAGCGGCATCGACAGCAGGGCGGACACCTCGGCCACCGACTTGACCTCACGGCACAGGTGGCAGATGCGCTGGTGCTCGGGCAGGAGCGTGGCGAGGTGCGCCGGGTCGGCCGTGGTGCTGACCAGTGCCTCGATGGCGAGCTGGTAGCGCGGCCGGGTCCGGCCGCCGGTCATCGCGTACGGACGGACCAGCGGCTGGTCGCCCTCATGACCGTACGGGTCGTCCAGCGACGAGCCACCGTACGGATCGTGAGAGGCGGGGGGCGGGGTCATGAATCCTCCGGGCGTGACGGCGAGCCTTCTGCCGTCTGATGGGGCCGGTGGGGGGCCGGATGGGGCGGCCGGACGATGAACGGTGCCGGGGGCGGTACGCGTGGGGGGAGTACCGCCCCGTCGAGGGGACAGGTGCCGCGGGCGGGTGGGGACCGCTAGTGCAGCAGGCTGCCCTGGAGCTCCGCGCGGAGATCCGGGGTGAGGACGCTGCCGGCCCGGTCGACCAGCAGCGCCATCTCGTAGCCCACGAGGCCGATGTCGCACTCCGGGTGCGCGAGCACGGCGAGCGAGGAGCCGTCCGAGACCGACATGAGGAAGAGGAAGCCGCGCTCCATCTCCACCACGGTCTGTGCCACGGGACCGCCCTCGAAGATCCGGGAGGCGCCCGCGGTCAGCGAGGTGAGCCCGGACGCGACCGCCGCCAGCTGGTCGGCTCGGTCGCGGGGGAATCCTTCGGACATGGCCAGCAGAAGGCCGTCGGCGGAGACCACCACTGTGTGGGACACCCCGGGGGTGTTGTCCACGAAGTTGGTGATCAACCAGTTCAGGTTCTGCGCCGCCTGGCTCATCGCGCTCAACTATCGCTCCTGCTGGTGGTTCGGACCGAGGTGGAAGCTACCCGTGGTCGAGTTGCCCGCCTGTCGGCCCTGCTGGATACCGCGGCGCAGATTGGTGAGCCGGCCGCGGACGTCGTCGGGTGCACGCGAGACCTGGGGGCCGGCCGTGTGGGCCTGCTCCTGGGCGGTCCCGGGTACGAGGTTGGCCTTCGGCACACGGCGCGGAAGACCGGAGGTGGTGACCCCGCCGGCGGAGGGCTTGCGCGCCCGCTCGGCCTGGCGCACCAGATCGTCGTTGGGCGAGGGCCGCCAGGTGGTCGGCCGTCCGCCGTCGGGGTTCTGCCGCTGCGCCGGGCCGGGCTGCGGGACGACCGGGGTCTGCATGGTCCGGTCGAGCTCGGGCGCCTGCTGCGGCTGCTGCGGCTGGGCCTGCGGGGCGGCCGGGGCCTGCTGCTGACCCTGCTCCTGCTGGAACCAGTTGGTCTCCAGCGTGTCGTACAGCGGGGTCCGCCCGTCGCCCGCGGCCGGCGCCGGCGGCAGGGCCTCCGGACGACGCGGCCGGCCGAGCTGCGGCTGACCGGGCTGCGGCTGACGCGGCCCGGGCTGCTGAGGGGCGGCCTGCTGCGGACCGGCCTGCGCGAAGCCCTGCTGCGGGTGGCCCGCCTGCGGGAGGCCGGGCTGCCGCGCGCCGAAGTCGTCGCCGGTGCGCTGCTGCGGGGCCTGGGGGGCCTGCGGGGCCATGGGCGCCTGGGGGGCCTGCGGTACGAAGGGCTGGCTGCCGTACGGCGGCTGGGCCTGGTACTGCGGGGCCTGGGGGGCCTGCGGCGCCTCGAAGTCCGGACGGGCGAACGCCGCGGTGGACGCCGGGTCCTGGTACTGCGGGGCCTGCGGCGCCTGGCCTGCCCGCGGAGCCGAGGGCGCCTGCGGGGCGTCGAAGTCCGGCCGCGGGAACTGGCCCGTCGAACCCGGGCCCTGCGGGGCGCCGGGCGCGGCGAACGAACCCGTCGCCTCCCGGTCGTCGTGACCGCGCGGGGCGTCCAGCGGCGTCATGTCCTGCTGCGGACGGCGCACCGGCTGCTGGGCCGGGTCGCTGCCCCAGCTCGCGGCCTGCGGACGCTGCGGCTGCGGGTTGCCGCCGGGCAGCTCCGCGCGCGGGAAGCCGTTCGGGGCACCCAGCGGGTCCTGCTGCTGGGGCGGCTGCGGGGCCTGGGGCGGCTGCGGGGTGCGCGGGCTGCCGCCCCACACGTCCGTGCGGGACGGGATGGCGCTGGCCGCGCCGCCGATGAGACCCGCGCCCGGGCCGGGCTGCGCCGGCTGGGAGAGCTGCGGCAGCTGACCGGTCTGCTCCAGCTGCGCGTGGGCGGGCTGGGGCTGCTGCGGGGCCTGCGGGGCGCCGTCCCGGGCGGGCAGCGCGGTGCGCGGTCCGCCGGCGGGGCCCACCTGGGGCCGCGCGCCGGCCGGGCCCGCGCCGAGCCGGCCGGCCGGGGCCGAGGGGCCGCCGAGGCCGGGACGTCCGGCACCCGGGCCGCCGGCCGCGCCGGGGCCGCCGGGGAGACGGCCGCCGGGGGCGTTGCCGCCCTGCGGGGCCCCGCCCTGGGCGCCGGGACCCGACTTGGGGGCCGGCTTGCGGCCGCCCTGGGCGACGTCGACCGGGAGCATGACGAGCGCGGTGGTGCCGCCCGAGTCGGACGGGCGCAGCTGGATGCGGATGCCGTGTCGCAGGGACAGGCGGCCGACCACGAAGAGGCCCATGCGGCGGGAGACGGAGACGTCCACGGTGGGCGGCGAGGCGAGCCGCTCGTTGATCGCGGCGAGGTCCTCGGGGGAGAGGCCGATGCCGGTGTCGTGGATCTCGACGAGCACGCGGCCGTCGGGCAGCGCGTGACCGGTGACCCGGACCTTGGTCTGTGGGGAGGAGAACGAGGTGGCGTTCTCCAGCAGCTCGGCGAGGAGGTGCACGAGGTCGTTGACGACCCGGCCGGCGACGTCCGTCGCCGGGACCGCGGCCAGTTCGACGCGCTCGTACTGCTCCACCTCGGAGGCGGCGGCGCGCAGGACGTCGACCAGCGGGACCGGGCGGGTCCAGCGGCGGCCGGGCTCCTCGCCGGCGAGGACGAGGAGGTTCTCGCCGTTCCGGCGCATACGGGTCGCGAGGTGGTCGAGCTTGAAGAGCGAGGAGAGCTGGTCCGGGTCGGCCTCGCGGGACTCCAGCTCGGAGATGAGCGAGAGCTGGCGCTGGATGAGGCCCTGCGAACGGCGCGAGAGGTTGGTGAACATCGCGTTGACGTTGCCCCGGAGGAGGGCCTGCTCGGCGGCGAGGCGGACGGCCTCGCGGTGCACGTCGTCGAAGGCCGCGGCCACCTGGCCGATCTCGTCCCGGGAGTGCACGCCGACGGACTCGACGGAGGTGTCGACGTCCTGCGGGTCGGCCTCGGAGAGCTGCTTGACGAGCTCGGGGAGGCGTTCCTGGGCGACCTTGGTGGCGGTGTCCTGGAGCCGGCGCAGCGAGCGGATCATGGACCGGGCCACGACGAAGGCGCCGATGAGCGAGACGCCGAGGACGAGCAGGATCAGCGCACCGTTGATGATGGCCTCGCGCTGCGACTCCTGGCGCAGCTCGCGGGCCATCGTCTCCATGTCGCCGAGGAGCTGGTTCTCGATGCGGCCCATGGCCGCGATCTTCGTCTCGTACTCGTCGGTGAAGTTGAGGTAGCCGCGGCGCACGCCGCCCGGCATGGCGCCGTCGGAGGCCAGCACGCGCTCGGCGTACTTCTCGGCGTCCAGGATCGTCGGGTTGCCGGAGTGCAGCGAGTCGGTGAGGTCCGTGGCGTCGCCGCCGGTCCCCTCGTAGATCGCCGTGAACGTCTTGAAGGCGTTGTTCTCACTCTTGAGCGCGGCCTCGCCGTAGAGGCGGTCACCGGGCTGGATCCGGCCGGCGGTCTTGTCGCTGGCCGGCAGGGCGCCCGCGATGATCGCCTGCTGGATGGAGGCGTACTCCTTGGCGGACGAGAACGCGGCGAGCGCGCGGGTCCGCTTGATCATCTCGGGGTTGCTGGTCGCCTGCGCCATGTCCTGCGAGAGGCTGAGCAGCGAGCGGATGAGGCGGCTGTACGCCTCGACCGTCACCGAGTGCTGGACGCCCTTCTGGTAGGCGTTCGTCCGGATGTTGTGGAGGTCGATGACCTGCGCGGCGATGGTGCCGACGTTGGAGCGGATGCTCTGCAGCGCCTCGTCGTCCTCGCTGTTCGGGATGGCCCGGGTGGCGTCGAGGAAGGCGTCGTAGGAACGGTCCGTACGGCGTCGCGGGTTGGCGACCTGGTAGTCGCTGACCGGACGGCCGTTGGCGAGGGGGCCCGCGGAGAGGTCGCGCTCGGCCTGGAGGGCCTGGGCGAGCGCGGTCGCCTCGCGGGTGAGCTTGGTGAGCAGCTGCATGTGGTCGAGCTGCTGCATGTCCTGGAGCGACTCGCTGATGCGGATGCCGCCGAGGCTGGTGGCCGCGACCACGGGGAGGGTCAGCAGGGCCACGAGGCGGGTGGAGATGCGCCAGTTCCGCAGGGCTATTCGAGAGCCGGCCGCGTTCTCGGGCGTGGCGGAGGCGGCGCCCTTGTCGGCGCGCGCGGTCGCGGCCGTGCCGGACTGCTCGCCGGCCTCGGCGTTCGGCCGCGTCCCCTTGCCCTTCCCCTTCCCCTTGCCCGGGGCCTTGCCCTGGCCGCCCGCGCCGGGCGCCTGCTGGGTGGGGTGCGGGGCCGCGGGACCGCGGTCGGTCCCGGCACGCGGTTCCTGCTCCGACGGAGCCTCCGCGCGGCCCTTGCGGGCCTGGGCAGAGCCCGTGCCATCCCTCTTGAAACGTCCCTGCACTAGCGTCGCAACCTCTGGACCAGGCGTCCTTCCGGGTGGAACCGGAGTGGACGGTGTCGGCGTCGTCGGGACGCATCGGTGCGCCCCAGGTGGTCGTCGGTGACCGGCGCAGATCCCCCTTCTCCGCCACTCGGCCGGCGCTGCGTTGCGCCCCCTGCGTGCCGGCTTCGAACCCGCGGCGGTGCGTGGAATTCCAGCACAGTGCCGGAACTCCAACAAGGGCCGCGGTCTGTACCGCAGGGTGGATGACCAACCGTACGCGACGGATCACGGGGTGTAGAAGATGATCACGGAGGTTTCGGACTTTTCCGCGCCAAAGGCCCGGCATCCCCGTGTGTCCCAGTCGCGATGATCAGGAGCGGAATAGCTGGTTCAGTGGCGGAATGTCCCTTTCCGTGACTTGACATACCTGTCCGTAATGCCCGGAAAATCCACTCAGTGGTGAGCAAACTCACACCGGAATCGATGTCTTAGCCATGCATTCGAAGGGAACGCCTTGATTTAGCCTGACGCTTTACATCATTCTCGCGCCCGCACGGGCGCCCGTCCCGGACAAGGTCTGCCAGCGCGATGACTGCACCCACGCCCGCCACCACGGCCAACCCGCGCCGTTCCACCCTCGCCCACCTCGCGGACGCCGCCGCCCTCGGCCGCGGCGCCACCCCCGAGTACGCGACGGAGCTCCCCGGCGCGACGGCCAACCCGCGCCGCACCGTCCTCATGCGGGCCCCCGAGCCGCACGTCCCGGCCTACCTCGCCGAGGCCTGATCGGGCGCTCCACCCGCCCGCCACCGGCGAAAACCGCCGGGAGGCCGCCCCGCGCCGCGTTAGCCTGGAGCGTCAGACTCCAGCCAGTACCAAGTGAGGGGCGACAGCACTCGTGCGCATCGCCAGATTCTCCATCGACGGCAATGTCGCCTTCGGCGCGGTCGAGGGCGAGGGGACCGTCGAGTCCGGCGGCCTCGTCCTGGACATCATCAAGGGCATCCCGTACACCGACTTCGAGCTCAGCGGCACCAAGGTCCCGCTGAGCAAGGTACGGCTCCTGCCGCCGGTGCTCCCCAACAAGGTCGTGGCCATCGGCCGCAACTACGCGGAGCACGCCAAGGAGCTCGGCAACGAGGTCCCCGAGGTCCCGGTCGCCTTCTTCAAGCCGACCACCTCGGTCATCGGCCCCGGCGACGCCATCGAGTTCCCCTCCTTCTCCAGCGAGCTGCACCACGAGGCCGAACTGGCCGTGGTGATCGGCCGCATGTGCCGCGAGGTGCCCCGGGAGCGCGTCAAGGACGTGATCTTCGGCTACACCTGCGCCAACGACGTGACCGCCCGCGACGTCCAGAAGCGCGAGGCCCAGTGGGCCCGCGCCAAGGGCTTCGACACGAGTTGCCCGCTGGGCCCCTGGGTGGAGACCGACCTCGACCCGAGCGACCTCGCCGTCCAGGCCACGGTCAACGGCGAACAACGCCAGCTCGGTCGGACGAGCGACATGATCCGCTCCATCGAGGACCTGGTCGTCCACATCACCGAGGCCATGACGCTGCTCCCCGGCGACGTCATCCTCACCGGCACCCCCGCCGGGGTCGGCCCCCTCACCGTCGGCGACGAGGTCGCCGTCACCATCGAAGGCATCGGCACTCTCACCAACAGGGTGATCAAGCGTGGCTAACGCGATCCGCGTCCGTTTCTGTCCGTCCCCGACCGGCAACCCCCATGTGGGCCTGGTCCGCACCGCCCTCTTCAACTGGGCTTTCGCCCGGCACAACCAGGGCACGATGGTCTTCCGCATCGAGGACACCGACGCGGCCCGTGACTCCGAGGAGTCCTACGAGCAGCTCCTCGACTCGCTGAAGTGGCTCGGCCTCGACTGGGACGAGGGCCCCGAGGTCGGCGGCCCGCACGCCCCGTACCGCCAGTCGCAGCGGATGGACATCTACCGCGACGTGGCCGAGAAGCTGCTCGCCGGCGGGTACGCGTACCGCTGCTACTGCACCACCACCGAGCTCGACGACCGCCGCGAGGCCGCCCGCGCCGCCGGCAAGCCGTCCGGCTACGACGGCCACTGCCGCGAGCTGTCGGCCGAGCAGGTCGCGCGGTACGAGGCGGAGGGCCGCGAGCCGATCGTCCGCTTCCGGATGCCCGACGAGCCCATCACCTTCACCGACCTGGTCCGCGGCGAGCTCACCTTCACCCCGGAGAACGTGCCCGACTACGGCATCCTCCGGGCCAACGGCGCCCCGCTCTACACCCTGGTCAACCCGGTCGACGACGCCCTCATGGAGATCACCCACGTCCTGCGCGGCGAGGACCTGCTCTCCTCCACCCCCCGCCAGATCGCCCTCTACAAGGCGCTGATCGAGCTGGGCGTCGCCAAGGAGATCCCGCACTTCGGCCACCTGCCGTACGTGATGGGCGAGGGCAACAAGAAGCTTTCCAAGCGCGACCCCCAGGCCTCCCTCAACCTCTACCGGGAGCGCGGCTTCCTCCCCGAGGGCCTGCTGAACTACCTGTCCCTCCTCGGCTGGTCCTTCTCCGCCGACCAGGACATCTTCACCATCCCCGAGATGGTGGCGAAGTTCGACATCGCGGACGTCAACGCCAACCCGGCCCGCTTCGACCTCAAGAAGGCCGAGTCCATCAACGCGGACCACATCCGCATGCTGGACGTGAAGGCCTTCGCCGAGGCCTGCGAGCCCTGGCTCCGCGCCCCGCACGCCCCCTGGGCGCCCGAGGACTTCGACCGCACGGCCTGGGAGCGGATCGCCCCGCACGCCCAGACCCGCCTGACCGTCCTCTCCGAGATCACGGCCAACGTCGACTTCCTCTTCCTGGCCGAGCCCGTCTTCGACCAGCCCTCCTGGGACAAGGCGATGAAGGGCGAGCCCGCGGCCCTCCTCACCACCGCCCGCGAGAAGCTGGTGGACGCCGACTGGAACGACCCCGAGTCGCTCAAGGGCGCCGTCCTCGCCGCCGGCGAGGCCCACGGCCTCAAGCTCGGCAAGGCCCAGGCCCCGGTCCGCGTCGCCGTCACCGGCCGCACCGTCGGCCTCCCCCTCTTCGAGTCCCTGGAGATCCTGGGCAAGGAGAAGACCCTGGCCCGCATCGACGCGGCCCTGGCCAAGCTCTCCGCGTGACCGCGTGACCGCGTGACCGCGTGACCGCGTGACCGCGTGACCGCGTGACTGGTACGCCCACGGGGGCGGCACCCGGGACACCCTCCGGGCGCCGCCCCCGTCGGCGTCCCGGGATCCGTCGGGCCCCTCCCGGCCCGGCCGCCCGGGGCGTACGGTCGGTTCCATGACCATCCGCGCCGTCCTCTGGGACGTGGACGACACGCTCTTCGACTACGCGGCGGCCGACCGCGCCGGGATGCGCGCCCACCTCGCCGCCGAGGGCCTCACCGGCCTGCACGGCTCCGTCGAGGACGCCCTGCGCCGCTGGAAGGAGCTCACCGAGCTCCACTGGCGGCGCTTCGAGGACGGCTCCGGGGGAGGCTGGCAGGACCAGCGGCGGCACCGCGTCCGCGACTTCCTCGGCCGCCCGGCCCTGACCGACCCCGAGGCCGACGCCTGGTTCGGTCGGTACGTCACCCACTACGAGGCCGCCTGGGAGCTCTTCCCCGACGCCCTGCCCGTCCTCGACCTCCTCGCCGCCGAGTACCGCCAGGCCGTCCTGTCGAACAGCAGCGTCCACGCCCAGGAGCCCAAGCTGCGCGCCCTCGGCGTCCGCGACCGCTTCGAGGCCGTCCTGTGCGCCGCCGAGCTGGGCAGCGCCAAGCCGGCCGCCGAGGCCTTCCACGCCGCCTGCACCGCCCTGGCGCTCGCCCCGCACGAGGTGGCGTACGTGGGGGACCGGCCGGACATCGACGCGCTCGGCGCCCAGGAGGCGGGGCTCCGCGGCATCTGGCTGGACCGCGCCGGCGTCGGCGGGCAGCCCGGCCTGCACCGGATCACCGACCTCCACCAGCTCCCCCCGCTGCTCCGCGGGGATACCCGTTTTGGAGCACCGTCCACCTTCGGGTAATGTTCTTCCTGCGCCGAGGGGAGCAAGCCGAAAGGCAAGAACCCGGAAAGCGCAAGCCGAGCAAGATCCCCTTCGCGGGGAAGTTGCCCCGGTGGCCTATGGTGTAATTGGCAGCACGACTGATTCTGGTTCAGTTAGTCTTGGTTCGAGTCCAGGTAGGCCAGCTCGCAGAGCTCATCTGCAAACCAGTGGATTGGCATCCACGAGCCCCCGTTGTGTAGCGGCCTAGCACGCCGCCCTCTCAAGGCGGTAGCGCCGGTTCGAATCCGGTCGGGGGTACAGATCCTTCCCGCGGGATCACCTGGGTAGCTCCCGGTGACACCGATGCAGGATCGCTAGGGCCCCCGTTGTGTAGCGGCCTAGCACGCCGCCCTCTCAAGGCGGTAGCGCCGGTTCGAATCCGGTCGGGGGTACGACGCTGGTCTAACCACGTATTGGTCTATGGTGTAATTGGCAGCACGACTGATTCTGGTTCAGTTAGTCTAGGTTCGAGTCCTGGTAGACCAGCTCGGATCAGCGGCGGAGACGCCCGCATGATCCAAAGCCCCCGTTGTGTAGCGGCCTAGCACGCCGCCCTCTCAAGGCGGTAGCGCCGGTTCGAATCCGGTCGGGGGTACGCGAAACGAAGAAGCCCTTCCCTTCGGGGGAGGGCTTCTTCGCTGTTCTCCGGCACTGCGCACGCACAACTCCGGCCCACCGCTGCGGCGTTGGAGCGGCGGGCCGGAGAACGTACAGGTGAACAGAGGAAGATCAGCCGTTGCGGCGGAGCGCCTCGCTGAGGCGGGCGGCGGCGTCGATGACCGCCTGGGCGTGCATACGGCCCGGGTGGCGGGTCAGGCGCTCGATCGGACCCGAGACCGACACGGCGGCCACCACGCGGTTCGACGGGCCCCGCACGGGCGCGGAGACGGACGCGACGCCCGGCTCCCGCTCACCGATCGACTGGGCCCAGCCCCGGCGCCGCACGCCCGACAGGGCCGTCGCCGTGAAGCGGGCGCCCTGGAGGCCGCGGTGCAGCCGCTCGGGCTCCTCCCAGGCCATCAGGATCTGTGCCGAGGAGCCGGCCTTCATGGTCAGCGTCGAGCCCACCGGGACCGTGTCCCGCAGGCCGGACAGCCGCTCGGCCGCCGCCACGCAGATCCGCATGTCGCCCTGGCGCCGGTAGAGCTGCGCACTCTCCCCGGTCACGTCCCGCAGGTGCGTGAGCACCGGCCCGGCCGTCGCGAGCAGCCGGTCCTCGCCGGCCGCCGCCGCGAGCTCCGCGAGCCGCGGACCGAGAATGAAACGGCCCTGCATGTCACGGGCCACCATCCGGTGGTGCTCCAAAGCCACGGCCAGTCGGTGGGCCGTGGGTCGTGCGAGTCCCGTCGCCGCGACCAGTCCTGCGAGGGTGGCCGGACCGGACTCCAGGGCGCTCAGGACAAGGGCTGCCTTGTCGAGAACGCCTACGCCGCTAGAGTTGTCCATGCAACGATATTCGCGTCTCACTCTGTGAAACGCAAGTTCAATTTTCCGAGGAACTTGTCACTCTGGTGAGGCGGCCGCACGACGGACCGCACAACGGTCTCTAGTGGTGCCGGCGCAGCCGCCGGCCGGAGGGAAAGCGATGGGTAGGACACTCGCGGAGAAGGTCTGGGACGACCACGTCGTCCGGCGCGCCGAGGGCGAGCCCGACCTCCTCTTCATCGATCTTCACCTGCTGCACGAGGTGACCAGCCCCCAGGCCTTCGACGGCCTCCGGCAGAACGGCCGGCAGGTGCGGCGCCTCGACCTCACCCTCGCCACCGAGGACCACAACACCCCCACCCTCGACATCGACAAGCCGATCGCCGACCCGGTCTCCCGCGCCCAGCTGGAGACCCTGCGCAAGAACTGCGCCGAGTTCGGCGTGCGCCTCCACCCGCTCGGCGACGTCGAGCAGGGCGTCGTCCACGTGGTGGGACCGCAGCTGGGTCTGACCCAGCCCGGCATGACCGTGGTGTGCGGCGACTCCCACACCTCCACCCACGGCGCCTTCGGCGGCCTGGCGTTCGGCATCGGCACCAGCCAGGTCGAGCACGTCCTGGCCACCCAGACGCTGCCCATGGCCCGCCCGAAGACCATGGCGATCACGGTCGACGGCGAGCTGCCCGCCGACGTCACCGCCAAGGACCTGATCCTCGCCGTCATCGCGAAGATCGGCACCGGAGGCGGCCAGGGCTACGTCCTGGAGTACCGGGGCTCCGCCATCGAGAAACTCTCGATGGAGGGCCGCATGACCATCTGCAACATGTCCATCGAGGCCGGTGCCCGCGCGGGCATGATCGCCCCCGACGAGACCACCTTCGCCTACCTCAAGGGCCGTCCCCACGCCCCCGAGGGCGAGGACTGGGACGCCGCCGTCGCCTACTGGAAGACCCTGAAGACCGACGAGGACGCCGTCTTCGACGCCGAGGTCGTCATCGAGGCCGCCGACCTGGCCCCCTTCGTCACCTGGGGCACCAACCCCGGCCAGGGCGCCCCGCTTTCGGCGAACGTCCCCGACCCGGCTTCGTACGAAGACCCCTCGGAGCGCCTCGCCGCCGAAAAGGCCCTGGAGTACATGGGGTTGACCGCCGGGCAGCCGCTGCGCGACATCAAGGTCGACACCGTCTTCGTAGGCTCCTGCACCAACGGCCGCATCGAGGACCTGCGCAACGCGGCCTCCCTCCTGGAGGGCCGCAAGGTCGCCGACGGCGTCCGCATGCTGGTCGTCCCGGGCTCCGTCCGGGTCGCCCTGCAGGCCGTCGAGGAGGGCCTGGACAAGGTCTTCAAGGAGGCCGGCGCCGAATGGCGGCACGCGGGCTGCTCCATGTGCCTGGGCATGAACCCGGACCAGCTGGCCCCCGGCGAGCGCTCCGCGTCCACCTCCAACCGCAACTTCGAGGGCCGGCAGGGCAAGGGCGGCCGCACCCACCTGGTCTCCCCCCAGGTCGCCGCCGCCACCGCCGTCCTCGGCCACCTGGCCTCCCCGGCCGACCTGTCCGACACCGTCACCACCGCGGGGGTCTGAGCATCATGGAAGCCTTCACCACGCACACCGGCCGCGCCGTCCCGCTGCGCCGCAGCAACGTCGACACCGACCAGATCATCCCGGCGCACTGGCTGAAGAAGGTCACCCGCGACGGCTTCGAGGACGGCCTCTTCGAGGCCTGGCGCAAGGACGCCGAGTTCGTCCTCAACCGCCCCGAACGCGAGGGCGCCACGGTCCTGGTCGCCGGCCCCGACTTCGGCACCGGCTCCTCCCGCGAGCACGCCGTCTGGGCGCTGCAGAACTACGGCTTCAAGACCGTCATCTCCTCCCGCTTCGCCGACATCTTCCGGGGCAACTCGCTGAAGAACGGTCTGCTGACGGTCGTCCTGCCGCAGGAGACGGTCGACGCCCTCTGGGAGCTGACCGAGGCCGACCCCACCGCCGAGATCACGGTCGACCTGCAGACCCGCAAGGTCCTGGCGGCCGGGATCGACGCCGACTTCGAGCTCGACGAGAACGCCCGCTGGCGGCTCCTGAACGGCCTCGACGACATCAGCCTCACCCTTCAGAACGAAGCCGACATCGCGGCCTACGAGGCGGCCAGGCCGTCCTTCAAGCCCCGTACAATTACGGCCTGAGCAGCGCTTTTCCAAGACTGCGCCCCCCACCCTCCGGTGGGGGGCGCAGTCGCTTGTTGAGACCCTGTCGGGCGACAACTCGCCCTAGATGGCACAATCGGTGCATGGAACGCGACAACCAACTCAAGCTCTACGAGGAAGTCGCCGACCGATTGAAAGAAGCGCACTCCCGGGTGCGCGCACTGCAAGTCCCGGAGGGCGTAAGGATGGCGCTGTCCCGGAAGCTGCTGGTCGTCACGGCCGCGGCGAAGCACGATCTCGCGGACGCGGCGACGCGTCTGGACCGGTTGATGAAGGACCTCGACGAGGGTCGATTCCCTGAAGACGACTGACACCAGGAACTCCGCAACCGCACTTCCGCGTTGCGGCACTAGGGTGATTAGACCGTTTCGTGTTTGATTTGCGGTATATACATGCCTAACGTGCGAAAAAGCTTGAACAGTTTCGTTCCGGCAAAGTCTCCGAAGGGGAAGACGTGAACAAGGCGCAGCTCGTAGAAGCGATTGCCGACAAGTTGGGCGGTCGCCAGCAGGCCGCCGAAGCCGTCGACCACGTGCTCGACGCCATCGTGCGCGCCGTGGTCTCCGGCGACCGTGTCTCGGTCACGGGCTTCGGCTCGTTCGAGAAGGTCGACCGCCCGGCCCGCTACGCCCGCAACCCGCAGACGGGCGAGCGCGTGCGGGTCAAGAAGACCTCCGTTCCGCGCTTCCGCGCGGGTCAGGGCTTCAAGGACCTGGTCAGCGGGTCGAAGAAGCTCCCCAAGGGCGGCGAGGTCTCCGTCAAGAAGGCCCCCAAGGGCAGCCTGACCGGCGGCGCCTCCGCCACCGTGAAGAAGGCCGCGGCGAAGAAGGCCACCACGGCCAAGAAGGCCGCCGCCAAGAAGGCCACGCCGGCCAAGAAGACCACGGCCACCGCCACCAAGAAGGCGACCCCGGCCAAGAAGACCACCACCGCGGCCGCGAAGAAGACGACCGCCACCGCCACGAAGGCCGCCGCCAAGAAGGCGACCCCGGCGAAGAAGGCCACCCCGGCCGCCACGGCCAAGAAGACCACGGCCAAGAAGACCGCCCCGGCGAAGAAGACCGTGGCGAAGAAGGCGCCGGCCAAGAAGACCACGGCGCGCAAGACCGCCACGGCCAAGAAGGCCGCCGCCAAGAAGTAGGACGGTCACCGCACGTCCGCCGGGCCGGGCTCCCCCCACGGGAGCCCGGCCCGCGGCGCGTTCCGGAGCCGCACGGCCGTAGGGCGGCGGGGGTGCCGGTGCCGCGCACGGTTCCGGAGCCGTACGGCGGGGGTGCCGGCGTCGCGATGCAGGGGTGCCGGAGCCGTACGGTGGCGGCGGCGTGCCGCGCGCGGGGTGCCGGAGCCGTGTCGCGGGGGCGCCGGTCAGAAGGTCTGGAGCGTCACCAGCGTGATCCGCGGGGCCGCGCCCGGGGCGCCGGGCTCCGTCTCGATCCGCACCCGCTGCCCCGGACGGAGCAATCGCAGCCCGCCCGCGTCGAAGGCCTCCGCCCCGAACCCCACCGGGGTGCCGTCGTCGAGCAGCACACTGCCGCTGCGGGTCTCGGGGTCGTACGTGTACGCGGTCGCCTGCATGGACCGCAGCCTATCCGGCCGTCGCCGGCAGCCGGGCCGCCGTCCGCGGGCCCAGGCCCAGCGAACCCGCCGCCGCCAGGTCCTCGCCGGTGTCCACGTCCCGGCGCACGGAATCCACCCCGGCCAGCGTGATTTCCACCGCCCCCGAAGACAAATGCCGAAGCCGCGACGCACCACCGAATGCCGGTTCCAATTCCACCCCCGGAGCCGCCGAGAGGAATGTCGTACCTATTTCGGCGGCATCCGCGAGAAATGCCCTCGGGAATTGCCGGGCGGCCGCCAGGACCCGCGCCAGCTCCGCCGGACGCAGCGCCGGCAGATCGGCGTTCAGCGCCGCCACGCGCGCGTGCGGCCGCCGCTCCCGTACCGCCCGGGCGCCGTGCGCGAGCGCCGCGTTGAGCCCCGCCGCCGGGACGTCCGGCACCACCCGTGCGCCCAGCGCGGTCAGCGCCCGCCCGGCCGCCGGGTCGTCCGTGACCACCACCACGTCCCGGACCTCCGGGCAGTCCAGGGCCGCCGCCACCGTGTCCTCGGCGAACGCCAGGGCGAGGCGGGGCCGCAGCAGCTCCCCGGCCGCGGGGGCCAGCCGGCTCTTCGCCCGGGCCAGGGGCTTCAGGGGTACGACCAGGGACCAGCCGTCGTCCGCTTCCGTGTTCATCGCGGCCCATTCTGTCCCGCCCCGGCGGTACCGGCCGGGCCCCGGGGCGTACGGTGTCACTCGACACAGCAGGAGCATGGGGCGACACTTGACCCCCTGCCAGCAAGACCCGGAGAAAGGTGCGCCGAGTGCCCCGCCGCAGAATCGGCTTCTGGTACCGCCTCGCGGCGGTCATCGCCAAACCCCCCCTGGTGGTTCTGTTCAAGCGGGACTGGCGCGGCATGGAGCACATTCCGGCCGACGGCGGCTTCATCACCGCGGTCAACCACAACTCCTACCTGGACCCGCTCTCCTACGCGCACTACCAGTACAACACCGGCCGGGTGCCCCGGTTCCTGGCCAAGGCGGGGCTCTTCAAGGGCGGGTTCGTGGGCACCATGCTCCGCAACACCGGCCAGATCCCCGTCTACCGCGAGACCGCCAACGCCCTCGACGCCTTCCGCGCCGCCGTGGACGCCATCGAGCGGGGCGAGTGCGTCGCCTTCTACCCCGAGGGCACCCTCACCCGGGACCCCGACATGTGGCCCATGCCGGGCAAGACCGGCGCCGCCCGCGTCGCGCTGCTCACCAAGGTGCCCGTCATCCCGGTGGCCCAGTGGGGCGCCAACCTCGCGATGCCGCCGTACGCGAAGAAGGACAAGTTCAGCTTCTTCCCGCGCAAGACGCTGATCGTGCAGGCCGGCCCGCCGGTCGACCTCTCCCGCTTCGACGGCCTGGAGCCCACCCCCGAGGTGCTGCGCGAGGCCACCGAGACGATCATGGCCGCCATCACCGCCCTCCTGGAGGAGGTCCGCGGCGAGAAGGCCCCCGCCGAGCCGTACGACCCGCGCCGCGCCCGCCGGGCCCTGCGCCGCAAGGCCGTCGAGGGAGACGCCGCATGACCAAGGCCGCCGTCTTCGGCAACGGTTCCTGGGGCACCGCCTTCGCCATGGTGATGGCCGACGCGGGCTGCGAGGTGAGCCTCTGGGGCCGCCGCCCCGCGCTCGCCGAGACCATCAATGAGACCCGCTCCAACCCCGACTACCTGCCCGGTGTCGAACTCCCCAAGGGCATCACGGCCACCGCCGACGCGGCCGAGGCCGCCGAGGGAGCCGACTTCGCCGTCCTCGCCGTCCCCTCCCAGACGCTCCGCGAGAACCTCGCCGCCTGGGCGCCGAAGCTCGGCCCCGGCACCGTGTTCGTCTCCCTCATGAAGGGCATCGAACTCGGCACCGCCAAGCGGATGAGCGAGGTCATCGGCGAGGTCGCCGGCGTCCCCGCCGAGCGCGTCGCCGTCCTCACCGGCCCCAACCTGGCCCGTGAGATCGCCGCCCGACAGCCCGCCGCCGCCGTCGCCGCCTGCGTCGACGAGTCGGTCGCCCAGCGGCTCCAGGCCGCCTGCATCACCCCGTACTTCCGCCCGTACACCAACACCGACGTGGTCGGCTGCGAGCTCGGCGGCGCGGTGAAGAACGTCATCGGCCTCGCCGTCGGCATCGCCAACGGCATGGGCCTCGGCGACAACTCCAAGGCCACGCTCATCACCCGCGGCCTCGCCGAGACCACCCGCCTCGGCCTGGCGATGGGCGCCGACCCGCTCACCTTCTCCGGTCTCGCGGGCCTCGGCGACCTCGTCGCCACCTGCTCCTCGCCGCTCTCCCGGAACAACACCTTCGGCACCAACCTCGGCCGCGGGATGACCCTCCAGGAGGCCGTCGCGGCCACCAAGCAGACCGCCGAGGGCGTCAAGTCCTGCGAGTCGGTGCTCGATCTGGGCCGCCGCCACGGCGTCGACATGCCCATCACCGAGACCGTCGTGTCGATCGTCCACGACGGGAAGCCGCCGACGGTCGCCCTGAAGGAGCTCATGTCGCGCAGCGCCAAGCCCGAAAGGCGCTGACCGGGAGCGCTGCGCCGTCCGCGCGAGGCGGTGCGCGGGGCGCTCAGGAGTTCGGACACCGCAAGGTACGCTCATCGCGATATGAGCGAGAACACCCAGAGCCCCCGCAAGCCGCGCGTGGCCGTCGTCTTCGGCGGACGCAGCTCCGAGCACGCCATCTCCGTCGTCACCGCCGGCGCCGTCCTCAAGGCCATCGACCGGACCAAGTACGACGTGCTGCCCATCGGCATCACCCGGGAGGGGCGCTGGGCCCTGACCGCCGACGCCCCGGAGCGGATGGCGATCGCCGAGCGCTCCCTGCCGGACGTCGCCCAGCTCGCCGAGTCCGCGACCGGCGGCGTGGTCCTCCCCGTCGACCCGGCCAGCCGCGAGGTCGTCCTGCACGAGCCCGGCTCCCTGCCGCAGGCGCTCGGCGAGGTCGACGTCGTCTTCCCCATGCTCCACGGCCCCTACGGCGAGGACGGCACCCTCCAGGGCCTCCTGGAGCTCTCCGGCATCCCGTACGTCGGCGCGGGCGTCCTCGCCTCCGCCGTCGGCCAGGACAAGGAGTACATGAAGCGGGTCTTCGTCTCCTACGGCCTGCCCGTCGGCCCGTACGAGGTCATCCGGCCGCGCGAGTGGGACCGCAACCCGGCCGAGGCCCGCAAGAAGATCGTCGAGTTCGCCGCCGACCACGGCTGGCCGCTCTTCGTGAAGCCGGCCCGCGGCGGCTCCTCCGTCGGCATCACCAAGGTCGACGACCTCTCCGGCCTCGACGAGGCCGTCGAGGAGGCACGCCGCCACGACCCGAAGATCATCGTGGAGGCGCTGCTGCGCGGCCGCGAGATCGAATGCGGCGTCCTGGAGTTCGAGGACGGCCCGCGCGCCAGCGTGCCCGCCGAGATCCCGCCCGTCACCGACCACGACTTCTACGACTTCGAGGCGAAGTACATCGACTCGGCGTCCGGCATCGTGCCCGCCCCGATCGGCGACGAGGCCACCGCCGAGATCCAGCGCCTGGCCGTCGCCGCCTACGAGGCCGTCTCCTGCGAGGGCCTGGTCCGCGCCGACTTCTTCCTCACCGAGGACGGCGACTTCGTCATCAACGAGATCAACACCATGCCCGGCTTCACCCCGATCTCCATGTACCCGCGCATGTGGCAGGAGAGCGGCGTGAGCTACCCCGAGCTGGTCGACCGGCTGATCCAGGCCGCGCTGACCCGCTCCACGGGCCTGCGCTAGCCGCGCCCGGCCCCGGTCCGGCGGGACCGGGGCCACGCCCTAACGGCACTCGGGCTCCAGGGCGCAGGGCACCGCCCGGTCCACCGGTCCCGCCAGGTCCACCAGGGGGCCGATGTCGTGGGCGTACCGTTCGTCCAGGACGACCTCGACGTAGGTCTTCCGGTACACCGAGGTGAAGCGGGGGCCGCCGGCCTCGGGCTGCTCCAGCATCCAGCGCACGGCCTCGACGGAGACGCCCCGCGCCTGCGGATCGCTCATCTTTTCGGGCCGGTCGACCCCGCAGCGCAGTACGATCGCTCCGTCTCCCCACCCGGCGGTCAGCTCGGAGTCGGGAGACGGATCGCTCCGCTCCTGCCCCGCGACGGCGTCCGGGAGTTCCTTCGCCAGCGCACGGCAGAGCGCCGCCTCCGCCGCGGGCGGAGTCGGCACCGGCACGGACGCCTGGGCGCCGGAGGAGCAGCCGGTCACGGCCAGCAGCAGGGCGGCGGCCGCGACGGGCAGGCCGAGGGGCCGGTGGGAAGAGGTCACCGGCCAAGGGTAGACGGGGGCTACAGATGGACGACCGGGCAGGTCAGGGTGCGCGTGATGCCGTCCACTTGCTGGACCTTCGCGACCACCATGCGGCCGAGCTCGTCGACCGTGTCGGCCTGCGCCCGCACGATCACGTCGTACGGACCGGTCACGTCCTCTGCCTGGATCACCCCCGGGATCTTGGAGATGGTGTCGGCGACGGTCGACGCCTTGCCCACCTCGGTCTGAATCAGGATGTACGCCTGTACCACGGAACCTCCAGGGCGGCCACGAGGATCTTGTGGGAGAAAGAGACGCCACGGTACCGCGTCGCCGGAAGCCGCGGGGAGACCCGCGCCTTCCGGAGCGCTCGGGGTGTGGCGTACACAGGACGGAAGTTGACGGTCAACTTGACGGTACCCAGCACGGTGACGGCCCGCGACCCGCGGCGCGAGCGGACGCTCCGCCGGCGGCCGGCCGGCACGACGACACGAGGTGAGACGCGGTGAAGGGCACAGTCGGAGAACTGGGCGAGTTCGGGCTCATCAGAGAGCTCACGTCCCGGCTCACCTCCACCCCGGCGGTACGGATCGGGCCGGGCGACGACGCCGCCGTGGTCTCCGCCCCGGACCGGCGCGTGGTGGCCAGCACGGACATCCTGCTCGAAGGACGGCACTTCCGCCGCGACTGGTCGACGGCGTACGACGTCGGCCGCAAGGCCGCCGCGCAGAACCTCGCCGACATCGCCGCCATGGGCGCGGTCCCCACCGCCCTCCTCCTCGGCCTCGTCGTCCCCGCGGAACTCCCCGTCACCTGGCCCACGGAACTCATGGACGGGCTGCGCGACGAGTGTCAGGTCGCGGGCGCCGCGGTGGTCGGCGGCGACGTCGTCCGCGGCGACACGATCATGGTCTCCATCACCGCCCTCGGCGACCTCCGCAACGCCGACCCGGTCACCCGGGGCGGCGCGCAGCCCGGCGACGTCGTCGCCTACACCGGCTGGCTCGGCTGGTCCGCCGCCGGCTACGCCGTCCTCTCCCGGGGCTTCCGCTCCCCGCGCGCCTTCGTCGAGGCCCACCGCCGCCCCGAACCGCCGTACCACGCGGGCCCGGCCGCCGCCGGGCTCGGCGCCACCGCCATGTGCGACGTCAGCGACGGCCTCATCGCCGACCTCGGCCACATCGCCGAGGCCAGCAACGTCCGCATCGACCTGCGCTCCGGACTCATCGACATCCCCGGCCAGATGCACGACATCGGCCAGGCCGTCGGCGTCGACCCGCTCCAGTGGGTCCTCACCGGCGGTGAGGACCACGCGATCGTCGCCACCTTCCCGCCGGACGTGAAGCTGCCCGCCCGCTGGAAGGTGATCGGCGAGGTCATCGCACCCTCCGCGCTGCCCCAGGTGACCGTCGACGGCGCCCCCTGGCACAGCGCCGGCGGCTGGGACCACTTCGGGGAGACCGAGTGAACGCCCGGCCGCCGCTGGTCCTCACCGTCGCCGGATCCGACTCCGGCGGCGGCGCCGGCATCCAGGCCGACCTCAAGACCATGCTCGCCCTCGGCGTCCACGGGATGAGCGTGGTCACCGCCGTCACCGCGCAGAACTCGCGCGGCGTCCACGGCGTCTGGGAGCTCCCCGAGGAGGCCGTCCGCGCCCAGTACCGGGCCGTCGTCGACGACATCGGCGTCCACGCGGTCAAGACCGGCATGCTGGCCTCGGCCGCGCTCGTGGAGACCGTCGCCGAGCTCCTCGCCGGCGCGGACGTGCCCCTCGTGGTCGACCCGGTCGGCGTCTCCAAGCACGGCGACCCGCTGCTCGCCCCCTCCGCCCTGGAATCCGTGCGCCGCGCGCTGCTGCCGGTCGCGACCGTCGCCACCCCCAACCTGGACGAGGTGACGCAGCTCACGGGCGTGCACGTCGTGTACGAGAGCGACATGAGGAACGCCGCGGACGGCGTGCTGTCGTACGGGCCGGAATGGGTCCTGATCAAGGGCGGCCACCTCCCCACCGGCGCCGAGGCCGTCGACCTCCTCACCGACGGCACCGAGGAGCACTGGCTGCGCGCCCCCCGCTACGACAACCGGCACACCCACGGCACCGGCTGCACGCTCGCCTCGGCGGTCGCGTCCGGCCTCGCCAAGGGACTGCCCGTCCCGGAGGCCGTACGCCAGGCGAAGGCGTACGTGACCGGGGCCCTCGCCGCCGGCTTCGCCCTGGGAGAGGGCATCGGGCCCGTCGACCACGGGTGGGAACGGCGCCGCTGAGCACGACGAAGGGCGGGTCCGGCCCCCGAGGCCGGACCCGCCCTTCGCGCTATGCGGGCAAGGCGTGTGACGCAGACAAGGCGGAAGGCCGGTCCACCGAGGTGGACCGGCCTTCCCAGGCAACCGCAGGGGCTGCGCTACGACACGGAAACGTCGCGATTAGCGCGAGACCTTGCCGGCCTTGATGCACGAGGTGCAGACGTTGAGCCGCTTCGGCGTCCGACCGACCACGGCACGCACACGCTGGATGTTCGGGTTCCAGCGACGAGACGTACGGCGGTGCGAGTGCGAAATGTTGTTGCCGAAGCCCGGCCCCTTGCCGCAGACGTCGCAGTTGGCAGCCACGGGTCACTCCAAAGACTTCAGATTTACAGTGAGATCCGGCGCACCGGAATCAGGAGTCTGAAGTGGCTTGCCGGGGATGGCCTGGCGAGTGCCAGGCAACCGAAACAGCATACAACGACTGCTTCGGTGGAACGAAACTACCACGGTCCGGTCGGGCGCCGTCCCGCCCCCCGGACCCGGAAGCCCCCGGTCTACCCTGCGGTGGACTTCACCGCCGAAGGAGGACCCCCGTTGTCGCGAGCCCTGCAGCCCTTCGACTCCGCCGCCCGAGGTGACGAGCGTCTCGTCCTCGACGCCGAGGCGGTCCGGGCCTGGAGCGCGCGGACGGCCGAGGTCCTCGGCCGGGAGCGGGCCGCGATCGACGCCATCAACGTCTTCCCGGTCGCCGACGGCGACACCGGCACCAACCTCTACCTGACCGCCGACGCCGCCCACCGGGCCGTCGAGGCCGTCTTCGCCGCCCCCGGGGCCGCCGGAACCTCCGCGCCCGACACCGCCGACGCCGTACGCGCGCTGGCCCACGGCGCGCTCCTCGGCGCCCGCGGCAACTCCGGCACCATCCTGTCCCAGCTGCTGCGCGGCATGGCCGCCGTCCTCGCCGACGGCGCCGACGGCGACCACCTCGCCCGCGCCCTCGCCACCGCCGCCGCCTCCGCCCGCGCCGCCGTCGCCCGCCCCGAGGAGGGCACCATCCTCACCGTCGCCGCCGCGGCCGCCGGCGGCTGCGCGGACGGCGGCACCCTCCCCGAGGTGGCGAGGAAGGCCTACGACGGCGCCAGGACGGCCCTGGCGGCCACCCCCGGCCAGCTGGCCGTGCTCGGCCGCGCCGGGGTCGTGGACGCCGGGGGGCAGGGCCTGGTGACGGTCCTCGGCGCGCTCCTGGAGACGGTGACCGGACGGGCCCCGGAACCGCTGCCGCCGTCCCCGGCGGCACGCCCGCTGCCCGAGCGGCCGGGGGAGGGCTGCGGTCACGACGGCGAGCAGGGCCCCGGCTACGAGGTCCTGTACCTCCTGGAGGCCGAGGACGCCGCCGTGGAACTCCTCAAGGCCCGGCTCGACGCCCTCGGCGACTCCCTCGTCGTCGTCGGCGGCGACGGACTCTGGAACGTGCACGTCCACGTCGACGACGCCGGTGCCGCCGTCGAGGCCGGGATCGAGGCCGGCCGGCCGCACCGGATCCGCGTCACCCACTTCGCCGCCCCCGCCCCCGCCTCCGCTCCCACGGACCGGGAGACCGCCGACGCGCGCGGGGAGCGGGCCCACCGGGCCGTCGTCGCCGTGCTCCCCGGCGAAGGCCTCGCCGGACTCTGCGCCGAGGCCGGCGCGACCACCCTCCAGGCCAGGCCCGGCGAACCGCCCACCGGCGACGAGCTCCTCGACGCCGTACGCCGCGCCCACGCGCGCGAGGTGGTCCTCCTGCCCAACGACACCGACCTGCGGGCCGCCGCCGCGTCCGCCGCCGAACAGGCCCGCGCCGAGGGCATCCGGGTCGCCCTCATCCCGACCCGGGCCGCCGTCCAGGGCATCGCCGCCCTCGCCGTCCACGAACCCGAGCGCAGCTTCGACGAGGACGTCGTCGCCATGACCGCCGCCGCCGGCGCCACCCGCTACGCCGAACTCGCCGTCGCCGCCCGCCAGTCCTTCACCAGCGCCGGCGTCTGCCAGGCCGGCGACGTCCTCGGCCTCATCGAGGGCGACGTCGCCGTCATCGGCCAGGACCTCACCGCCACCGCCCGCACCGTCCTCGACCGGATGCTCCAGGCCGGCGGCGAACTCGTCACCCTCGTCGTCGCCGACAGCGCCCCGCCCGGCCTCGCCGACACCCTCGAAGCCCACGTCCGCCGCGGCTACCTGGCCGTCGACACCGTCACCTACCACGCCGGCGAGGGCGCCCCGCCGCTCCTTGTCGGCGTCGAGTGACCGGGCCCGGCCCGGCGGCCCGTCCACCGGCCCGAACCCTCGTGTCCTCCGGATCGGAACCGGTCCGAAGGACACGCCCTCGCCCCCTCTGTCGGTCCCGTGGTGTGCAATGGAACACGTGCCCGCGCTCGACGAACCCCTCAAGAAGTCCCTCGGCCCCGCCACCGCCAAGGTCATGGCCGAGGCCCTCGACCTGCACACGGTCGGCGACCTCCTCCACCACTACCCCCGGCGGTACGCGGAGCGGGGCGAGCTGACCACCCTCTCCGACCTGCCCCTCGACGAGCACGTCACGGTCGTCGCCCAGGTCGCCGACGCCCGCGTGCACACCTTCAACGGCGCCAAGGGCCGCGGCCAGCGCCTCGAAGTGACCATCACCGACGGCTCCGGCCGCCTCCAGCTGGTCTTCTTCGGCAAGGGCGTCCACAAGCCCCACCACGACCTGCTGCCCGGCACCCGCGCGATGTTCTCCGGCAAGGTCTCGCTCTTCAACCGCCGCCTCCAGCTCGCCCACCCCGCCTACGAACTCCTGCGCGGCGAGGGCGACGTGGCCGTCGACGCCTGGGCGAGCGCCCTCATCCCGATCTACCCGGCCACCACCAAGCTGGAGTCCTGGAAGATCGCCAAGGCCGTCGACGCCGTGCTGCCCAGCGCCACCGACGCCGTCGACCCGCTCCCACCCGCCCTGCGCGAGGGCCGCGGCCTCGCCGAACTCCCCGACGCCCTGCGCCTGATCCACCGCCCCCGGAACAAGGCCGACGTCGCCGCCGCCCGGGAACGGCTCAAGTGGGACGAGGCCTTCGTCCTCCAGGTCGCCCTCGCCCGCCGCCGGCACGCCGACACCCAGCTCCCCGCCGTCCCCCGCCGCCCCGCCGCCGACGGCATCCTCACCGCCTTCGACGCCAAGCTCCCCTTCACCCTCACCGACGGCCAGACCAAGGTCTCCAGGGAGATCTTCGACGACCTCGCCACCGACCACCCCATGCACCGCCTCCTCCAGGGCGAGGTCGGCAGCGGAAAGACCCTGGTGGCCCTGCGCGCCATGCTCGCCGTCGTCGACGCCGGGGGGCAGGCCGCGATGCTCGCGCCCACCGAGGTCCTCGCCCAGCAGCACCACCGGTCGGTCACCGAGATGATGGGCGAGCTCGCCGAGGGCGGCATGCTCGGCGGCGGCGAGCGGGCCACCAAGGTCGTGCTGCTCACCGGCTCCATGGGGGCCGCCGCCCGCCGGCAGGCCCTGCTCGACCTGGTCACCGGCGAGGCGGGCATCGCCATCGGCACGCACGCCCTCATCGAGGACAAGGTCAAGTTCCACGACCTGGGCCTGGTCGTCGTCGACGAGCAGCACCGCTTCGGCGTCGAGCAGCGCGACGCGCTCCGCGGCAAGGGCAAGCAGCCCCCGCACCTCCTCGTCATGACGGCCACCCCGATCCCCCGGACCGTCGCCATGACCGTCTTCGGCGACCTGGAGACCTCCGTCCTCGACCAGCTCCCCGCCGGACGCTCCCCGATCGCCAGCCACGTCGTCCCCGCCGCCGACAAGCCGCACTTCCTCGCCCGCGCCTGGGAACGGGTCCGCGAGGAGGTCGAGAACGGCCACCAGGCGTACGTCGTCTGCCCCCGCATCGGGGACGACGTCGACCGGGCCGCCGAGAAGAAGGCCGCCGCGCGCAAGTCCGCCGCGGAGGACGAGGCCGAGAAGCGCCCCCCGCTCGCCGTCCTCGACGTCGCCGAGCAGCTCGCCCGGGGCCCCCTCGCCGGGCTGCGCGTCGCCGTCCTGCACGGGCGCATGCACCCCGACGACAAGGACGACGTCATGCGCCGCTTCGCCGCCGGCGAGCTCGACGTCCTCGTCGCCACCACCGTCATCGAGGTCGGCGTCAACGTGCCCAACGCCACCGCCATTGTGATCATGGACGCCGACCGCTTCGGCGTCTCCCAGCTCCACCAGCTCCGCGGCCGGGTCGGCCGCGGCTCCGCCCCCGGCCTCTGCCTCCTCGTCACCGAGATGCCGGAGGCGAGCCCCGCACGCCAGCGCCTCGGCGCTGTCGCCTCCACCCTCGACGGTTTCGAGCTCTCCCGGATCGACCTCGAACAGCGCCGCGAGGGCGACGTCCTCGGCCAGGCCCAGTCCGGCGTCCGCTCCTCCCTGCGGGTCCTCGCCGTCATCGAGGACGAGGAGGTCATCGCCGCCGCCCGCGAGGAGGCCACCGCCCTGGTCCTCGCCGACCCCGGTCTGGAGGACCACCCGGGGCTGCGCACCGCCCTGGACGCCCTGCTGAGCGAGGAGCGGGAGGAGTACCTGGAGAAGGGCTGACCGAGGCGGCCGCCCTAAGCTGGTTACGTATTGCGTACGCAACACATAACCAGCATCTGAGGACGAGAAAACCGATGACCCGCGTGATCGCCGGCACCGCCGGCGGGCGGCGCCTGGCCGTGCCTCCGGGCAACGGCACCCGCCCCACCTCCGACCGGGCGCGCGAGGGCCTCTTCTCCACCTGGGAGGCGCTCCACGGCATCGAGGGCAGCCGGGTCGCCGACCTGTACGCCGGCTCCGGCGCCGTCGGCCTGGAGGCGCTCTCCCGCGGCGCCGTCCACGCCCTGCTGGTCGAGGCCGACGCCCGCGCCGCCCGCACCGTCCGGGAGAACGTGGCCGCGCTCGGTCTGCCCGGCGCCGAGGCCCGCACCGGCAAGGCCGAGCAGGTCGTCACGGGACCGGCCCCGGCCGAGCCGTACGACCTGGTCTTCCTGGACCCGCCCTACGCGGTCGCGGACGAGGAGCTGCGGGAGATCCTCCTCACACTGCGCTCGGGGGGCTGGCTGAGCGAGGATGCGGTCGTCACCGTGGAACGCAGCACCCGAGGCGGCTCCTTCGGCTGGCCGGACGGCTTCGAACCACTGCGGTCCCGCCGCTACGGCGAGGGAACGTTTTGGTACGGTCGCGCCGCCTCTACGTGCGAAGACGCACGATGACCGGACCGGAGAGCGAGGGAATCAGGTTGCGCCGCGCCGTCTGCCCGGGGTCGTTCGACCCCATCACCAACGGACATCTCGACATCATCGCCCGCGCCTCCAAGCTGTACGACGTCGTGCACGTCGCGGTGATGATCAACCAGTCCAAGAAGGGCCTGTTCGCGGTCGAGGAGCGGATCGAGCTGATCCGCGAGGTCACCGCCGACTTCGGGAACGTCGAGGTGGAGTCCTTCCACGGCCTGCTCGTCGACTTCTGCAAGCAGCGGGACATCCCCGCCATCGTCAAGGGCCTGCGCGCGGTCAGCGACTTCGACTACGAGCTCCAGATGGCCCAGATGAACAACGGCCTGTCGGGCGTCGAGACGCTCTTCGTGCCCACCAACCCCACGTACAGCTTCCTGTCGTCCTCGCTGGTCAAGGAGGTCGCCGCCTGGGGCGGCGACGTCTCCCACCTGGTGCCCCCGGCGGTGCTCGGCCGGCTCACCGAGCGGCTCGCGCAGAAGTGACGCGCGGCCACCGCCGCTGACGCTCCGTCACCTGGTGTCGGACGGGCCACGACTGCCCTTACAGTCGTCCCGTCCGTCTCCATCCAGCTGTAGAGAGTGGCGAGCACCCGGTGGACGTGCAGAAGAAGCTCGACGAGATCGTCGCGACCGTACAGAACGCCCGCTCGATGCCCATGTCGGCCTCCTGCGTGGTGAACCGCGCCGATCTCCTCGCCCTCCTCGAAGAGGTACGGGACGCCCTGCCGAACTCCCTCGCCCAGGCCCAGGAACTGATCGGCGGGCGCGAGCAGCTGGTCGAGCAGGCCCGCCGGGAGGCCGAGCGGATCATCGAGGCCGCCCACGCCGAGCGCGGCACCATCGTCTCCGACACCCAGATCGCCCGGCAGTCCCAGGAGGAGGCCGACCGGATCCTCGCCGAGGCCCGCCGGGAGGCCGAGGAGGTCAGGGCCGAGGCCGACGAGTACGTCGACTCCAAGCTCGCCAACTTCGAGGTCGTCCTCAACAAGACCATCGGCTCCGTCGACCGCGGCCGCGAGAAGCTCCTCGGCCGCGGCCCGGGCCTGGACGAGCGGGGCTACGCCGACGAGGACGCCCCCGAGTACAGCGCGGACCCGCAGACCCTGATCGCCCGCGCCGACGAGTACGTGGACGCCAAGCTGGGCGCCTTCGAGGCGGTCCTCTCCAAGACCCTGGAGGCCGTCGGCCGCGGCCGACAGAAGCTGCACGGCCGGATCGCCACCGACGCCCTCGGCGAGCACATGGCCGCCCAGGAGGGCCTCGGCCACTCCGTGCACACCAGCGACGCCGACTACCTCGCCGGCCTCGCGGAGCTCGCCGACCCGGCGCCCGCCGCCCCCGCGGCCGCCCCGGCCCCGGTCGCCGCGCAGATCCCCGCGCAGCAGGACCCCTACGGCTACCAGCAGCAGCCGCAGCAGCCCCAGCAGACCGACCCGTACGGCTACCAGCAGCAGGACCCGTACGCCTACCAGCAGCAGGACCCCTACGCGTACCAGCAGCCGCAGCAGAGCGACCCGTACGGGTACCAGCAGCAGCCGCAGGCGGCAGCGCTCGACGAGACCAGCTTCTTCGACACGAGCATGATCGACCTGGAGCAGCTGCGCCGCTACGAGCAGGGGCAGTAGCCGGGAGCGGGGGCCGATTGGGCCCAGGGCGAAGCGTCCAGTATCCTGGCTCTTCGGTCGTGTGTATCCCCGCGATCCCTGCTGCCCGCAAGCGGCAGCCCGTGAAGACTTTGCGACGCGAACGATCCGAAAGCAGGAAGAACCCTGAGCACGCGCCTCGACCACCGCAACCCCCTCGTGTTCGACACGCACGAGCTGGGGCGGCGTCCCGGTGCCCTCCAGCGGATCTCCCGCACGGTCGACGCGCCGGCCGATCTCGGTGTCGCCGGGGTCGTCGGAGTGCCCGAGGGCGCTCCGGTGGAGATCGAACTCCGACTCGAATCCGTCATGGAAGGGGTGCTTGTCACAGGCACCGCCCGTGCATCGGCCGAGGGGGAGTGCGTAAGGTGTCTGGAGCCCGTCGAGCTGGAGCTCGACGCGGACTTCCAGGAGATGTTCTCGTACCCCGAATCCGACGACCGGGGCCGTGTCAAAGCGGCCGCGGACGACGAGGACGATGAAGACGAGAGCATGACCCCCCTCGAGGACGGCATGTTCGACCTCGAACCCGTGCTGCGTGACGCAGTGGTACTCGCGCTGCCCATGCAGCCGGTGTGCCGGGAGGACTGTGCGGGTCTGTGTTCCGAGTGTGGAATCAACCTGAACGACCACCCCGACCACCACCACGACGCCACCGACATCCGTTGGGCGGCACTGCAGGAACTCGCCGGTTCGCTGGGAGCCGACGAGAAGGACAACATGAGCGACGCCGCTACCGGTGTCGACGAGAAGCAGGAGAAGTAGCCGTGGCTGTTCCGAAGCGGAAGATGTCGCGCAGCAACACGCGCCACCGCCGGTCGCAGTGGAAGGCTGCGGTCCCCACCCTGGTTTCGTGTGAGCGTTGCCAGGAGCCGAAGCTGCAGCACATCGCGTGCCCGAGCTGCGGCACCTACAACAAGCGCCAGGTCCTCTCGGTCTGAGCGGGCTGGTGAGAGGCACGATGTCTGACAACATCAACAGCGCCTCGTCCCACACGCTTCTGGAAGGGCGGCTCGGGTATCACCTCGAGTCCGCCCTTCTGGTGCGTGCGCTGACCCACCGCTCGTACGCGTACGAGAACGGCGGTCTGCCCACCAACGAGCGTCTGGAGTTCCTCGGGGACTCCGTGCTCGGCCTGGTGGTCACCGACACCCTCTACCGCACCCACCCCGATCTGCCGGAGGGCCAGCTGGCCAAGCTCCGGGCGGCGGTGGTCAACTCGCGTGCGCTGGCGGACGTCGGGCGCGGCCTCGACCTGGGCTCCTTCATCCGGCTCGGCCGGGGCGAAGAGGGCACGGGCGGCCGGGACAAGGCTTCCATCCTCGCCGACACCCTCGAAGCGGTGATCGGCGCGGTCTATCTCGACCAGGGTCTCGAAGCGGCGTCCGAGCTGGTGCACCGGCTCTTCGACCCGCTGATCGAGAAGTCCTCGAACCTCGGTGCCGGCCTGGACTGGAAGACCAGCCTCCAGGAGCTCACCGCGGCCGAGGGGCTCGGTGTTCCGGAGTACCTCGTCTCCGAGGAGGGACCGGACCACGAGAAGACCTTCACTGCTGCCGCCCGCGTCGGTGGTGTCTCGTACGGCACCGGCACCGGCCGCAGCAAGAAGGAGGCGGAGCAGCAGGCCGCCGAGTCCGCGTGGCGCGCCATCCGCGCGGCCGCGGACGAGCGGGCGGCAGCGGCGGCCGAGGCCGAGGCCGAGGCCGGCGTGACCGGCGAGCAGGACCGGACGGACGGGGCCACCCCGGCCACCGCCTGAACGCCGCAGCCCGGGCCCGATCGCTCGCGCGACCACGCCGACCTCGCGTGAGCGCACCCGCGTCCTTCAACGGAGTTCTTCCCGCCCGCCCCCACCAGGGGCGGGCGGAGCCGTTTCCGCACACTGCCCCCGGGGGCGACCCCGGCGGAGAGGCCGTGGCTTGCCGGGTCTGCCCGGCCGTCGCCAGGGCCTTCCCCCCGGCACCCGGCCCGAGGAGATGCCGGGGCCTCCCGGGCGGGAGGCCGGGTCCTTCCCGGGGGATTCCGGGGACTTTTCCCGGGGTGACCGGGCGGTAGGCTGCGAGGGCCACCACCCGTACCCCTCCGGAGGAGTCCCGTGCCCGAGCTGCCCGAGGTCGAGGTCGTCCGGCGCGGACTGGAGCGCTGGGTCGCCGGCCGGACCGTGGCGGGCGTGGAGGTCCTCCACCCCCGGGCCGTCCGGCGCCACCCCGCGGGCGGGGATGACTTCGCGGCCCGGTTGACCGGACAGCGCTTCGAGCCGGCCCGCCGCCGCGGCAAGTACCTGTGGGTGCCGCTCGCCGGCACCGGCACCTCCGTCCTCGGCCACCTCGGGATGAGCGGACAGCTCCTGGTGCAGCCGGAGGGCGCCCCCGACGAGAAGCACCTCCGGATCCGGATCCGTTTCGACGACCGGGTCGGCACGGAGCTTCGCTTCGTCGACCAGCGCACCTTCGGCGGGCTCTCGCTGCACGACACGGCGCCCGACAGCGCCGACGGACTGCCGGACGTCATCGGCCACATCGCCCGCGACCCGCTCGACCCGGCCTTCGACGACGCCGTCTTCCAGGCCGCGCTGCGTCTGCGGCGCACCACCGTCAAGCGGGCGCTCCTCGACCAGTCGCTGATCAGCGGCGTCGGCAACATCTACGCCGACGAGGCGCTGTGGCGGGCCAGGCTGCACTACGACCGGCCGACCGCCACCCTCACCCGCCCGCGCTCGGCCGAGCTCCTCGGCCACATCCGCGACGTGATGAACGCGGCCCTCGCCGCCGGCGGCACCAGCTTCGACAGCCTCTACGTGAACGTGAACGGCGAGTCCGGCTACTTCGACCGCTCGCTCGACGCCTACGGGCGCGAGGACGAGCCCTGCCGCCGCTGCGGCACCCCGATGCGCCGCCGCGCCTGGATGAACCGCTCCAGCTACTTCTGCCCGCGCTGCCAGCGCCCGCCGCGCGTCAGCCCGTGACGGCGGCGCGCTCGGAGTCGTACGCCTCCCGGGCCGCGACGACCTCCGGCATCCGCCCCTCGACCAGGGCGATCAGCCCGACGAGGCGCTCGGCGACGTCCCGCCCCAGCGGGGTCAGCCGGTAGTCGACCCGGGGCGGATTGACCGGCTGCGCCTCCCGGTGCACCAGGCCGTCCCGCTCCAGCGCGTGCAGGGTCTGCGCCAGCATCTTCTCGCTGACGCCGTCGACCCGCCGCCGCAGTTCGTTGAAGCGGAAGGAACCCTCGTACAGGGCGGAGAGGGTGAGGCCGCCCCACCGCCCGGTGATGTGCTCCAGCGTCACCCGCGAGGCACACCCGCGCGCGAACACGTCGAAGGCCGGATCGTCGCTCATACCCCCACGGTAACCGTGGGGGCGGCGGGTTCAGTAGCCGAAGTCCTGCGTCCACCACGGGCCGCCGTCGGCGAAGTGGACGCCGACGCCGAGGCTGGTGAAGTCGCAGTTGAGGATGTTGGCGCGGTGACCGTCGCTGTTCATCCAGGAGACCATCACGGCGGTCGCGTCGACCTGGCCGCGGGCTATGTTCTCGGCGCCGAGGCTGGTGATGCCGGCCGCCTGGGCGCGCGACCAGGGAGTGGCGCCGTCGGGGTCGGTGTGGTCGAAGAAGTTCCGGGCGGCCATGTCGGCGCTGAAGGCGCCGGCGAGCCGGGCCAGACCCGCCGAGGGCTGGACCGCGGAGCAGCCGACCTTCGCGCGCTCGGCGTTCACCAGGCGCAGCACCTCGGCCTCGGCCGCGTCCGCGCGGTCCGCGGTGGAGCCGGCCGGCGCGGCCGTCTCCTCGACCGGGGCCCGCGTCGTGCGGGTGGGGGCCGGGGCGGCCTGGGTGGCGGCCGGGGCCTTCGCCGTCTTCGACGGCTTCGGCTTCGCCGGGGTGGTGGCGGGCGCGGGGGCCTTCGCGGTGCGCGTCCTGGACGGCGCGGGGGAGGGGGCCGCGGTCTTCGTGGGGGTGGGCGTGGCCTCGGGGGAGGCCGGGGCGGCGGACTTCCTCGCGCTCCGGGTGGCCTCGCCCGTGCCGCTCGTGCCGCCCGTGCCGCCGGTGGCCGTCGAGGCCCCGGCCGGGGTGCGGGTCGCCCCGCCCTGGGTGGTCAGCTCGGGGGTCCGCCGGGTCTCCGCGGCGGCGGGTCGGCTGCCGCCGGCGTCGCCCGCCGTGAGCTTCTCGCCGCCGGGGAGGATCCCCGGGGCGGCGACCGCGACGGCGGCGGCGCCGACGACGACGGCCGCCGAGGCGCCGATCAGTCCGGTGCGGACCGGGCGGCGACGCTTGCGGCGGGTACCCCCGTGACCGCGGTCGGTGCCGGTCGCGTAGTCTGCCTCGGCGGGCGCGGCGCCGGAGCGACGGTGGCGTCCCATCTGCCCTGCCTCCCTGAGCTGGCTGTGCGGGATCCCGAGGGATCCCCGCTGCTGGATCTTCGCTACTGGATCTTTGCGCCCTTTGCTTTCGGCATGGATTCCCGCGGAGCGTGACGCTCCGTGCGGACGGCCGAGCGGTGTGCACCCGTGTGGGTGAGGCGCATTCCGTGGGACTGTACGCCATGGGAAGCCGCCGTGACGTGCTCTTCGGGCAATCCGCCCGCTAGCGTGCAGCCATGAGTGACGATGTACGGATGACCGCCTGGGTACGCGGACGGGTACAGGGAGTGGGCTTCCGCTGGTTCACCAGGGCAAACGCTCTGGAGATCGGCGGCCTCACCGGCTTCGCCCTGAACCTCGACGACGGCCGGGTGCAGGTCGTGGCCGAGGGCCCGAGTGACCATTGCCACCGTCTGCTGGAGTGGCTGCGGACGGGGGACACGCCCGGCCGCGTGGACGGTGTCACCGAGATATGGGGCACACCCCGCGGCGGATACGACGGCTTCGCCATCCGCTGAGCCCGCGCGCCCGACCCCTCCGCCGGCCCCCTCCGGACGCCCCCTCGACGGGCCCGGGACCGGGGGCCGGTTTCGCGCCGGTGAACGCGGGTGAACGAGCGTCCTGCCTGGTGGTTGCCAAGTTTCGGCACCCGTGAAAGGCTTCCCTGGTAAGGATCATCACCACGCCCCGGAGCGCACGGGTCGAGAGGCGCCGCCGCCCGCGTCGCGGCTGCGAACTCCCCGTCCGCCACGCCCGTCGGGGCGTGATCGTGTTGACCGTCAAACTTTTTGGTGAGACTCTGGAAGCCCCGCGCACCTTAGCTGTGTGGCAGTAGAAACCGGCACGACTCAGGTACTGCCGAGCACCGCGGGTGCGAATCCATCCCTCACGACCCACACCGCAATCGGTCGGTCACTCAGTGTGGAGGACCACTCATCATGGCAAAGGCGCTTCTCGGTTACGTCGGCGGCTCCGACCCGCGACTCCTCGCCGAGATGCGACGGCTTCAGCAGCGCGTCCAGGATCTGGAATCCGAGCTCGTTCGGATCCAGAGCGAGAACGACGCGCTCAACGCTGCCGCCGCTCAGCAGGGAGAGTCGCTGCTCGACCGCATCGACCTCGACGTACCCCAGGCGGAGCCTGCGCTCACCTGACACCCATGTCCGACGGGCTCAGGTGAGAACAGCTGAATAGGCAAGGGACGCTCCGGCGTCCCTTCTTTTCTGAACCCCCTCGTGCCCCCGGCGACCCGCCCCCGCGTGTCGCCCCAGTACACCCTCGTCACGGCACTTCTCACCCGAGGGTCTGCCCTGCGCGATCACGGGCGAAACGCGACACCCCGGGTAGAGTCCCGTGGGTGCACCTCAAGGCCTTGACGCTCCGCGGATTCAAGTCGTTCGCCTCCGCCACCACGCTGAGGTTCGAACCGGGAATCACCTGCGTCGTCGGCCCCAACGGCTCCGGCAAGTCCAACGTCGTCGACGCCCTCTCCTGGGTCATGGGCGAACAGGGCGCCAAGTCGCTGCGCGGCGGCAAGATGGAGGACGTCATCTTCGCCGGCACCACCGGGCGGCCACCGCTCGGCCGCGCCGAGGTCTCGCTCACCATCGACAACTCCGACGGCGCCCTGCCGATCGACTACGCCGAGGTGACGATCACCCGGATCATGTTCCGGGGCGGCAGCAGCGAGTACCAGATCAACGGCGACACCTGCCGGCTCCTCGACATCCAGGACCTCCTCTCCGACTCCGGCATCGGCCGCGAGATGCACGTCATCGTCGGCCAGGGACAGCTCGACTCGGTGCTGCACGCCGACCCCATGGGCCGGCGCGCCTTCATCGAGGAGGCCGCCGGCGTCCTCAAGCACCGCAAGCGCAAGGAGAAGGCGCTGCGGAAGCTCGACGCGATGCGCGCCAACCTCGCGCGCGTGCAGGACCTCACCGACGAACTGCGCCGCCGGCTCAAGCCGCTCGGCCGGCAGGCCGCCGTCGCCCGCCGCGCCGTCGTCATCCAGGCCGACCTCCGCGACGCCCGGCTCCGCCTCCTCGCCGACGACCTCGTCCGCCACCGGCGCGCCCTGGACGCCGAACTCGCCGACGAGGCCGCCCTCCTGGCCCGCAAGGAGGCCACCGAGGAGGAACTGCGCGCCGCCCTCGCCCACGAGGCCGCCCTGGAGGCCGAGGTCCGCGCCCTCGCCCCGCGCCTGGAGCGCGCCCAGCAGAGCTGGTACGCCCTCTCCCAGCTCGCCGAGCGCGTCCGCGGCACGATCTCCCTCGCCGACGCGCGCGTGAAGAGCGCCACCGACGCCCCCGCCGAGGAGCGGCGCGGCCGCGACCCCGAGGACCTGGAGCGCGAGGCCGCCCGCGTCCGCCTCCAGGAGGCCGAGCTGGAGGCCGCCCTGGAGGCCGCCGAACGGGCCCTGGAGGACGCCGTCGACCACCGGGCCGCGCTGGAGCGGGCCCTCGCCGCCGAGGAGCGCCGCCTCAAGGACGCCGACCGCGCCCTCGCCGACCGCCGCGAGGGCCTCGCCCGGCTGCACGGCCAGGTCAACGCCGCCCGCTCCCGCGCCGCCGCCGCCCAGGCCGAGATCGACCGCCTCGCCGCCGCCCGCGACGAGGCCGCCGACCGGGCCGTCACCGCGCGGGAGGAGTACGAGCGGCTCAAGGCCGAGGTCGACGGACTCGACGCCGCCGACGCCGCCCACGGCGAGCGGTACGAGGAGGCCCGCCGGGCCCTCGCCGACGCGGAGGCCGCGCTGGGCGCCGCCCGCGAGGCCGCCGCCGACGCCGAGAGCCGCCGGGCCGCGGCCCGCGCCCGGCACGACACCCTCGCCCTCGGCCTGCGCCGCAAGGACGGCACCGGCGCCCTGCTCTCCGCGGGACTCGCCGGGATCCTCGGCCCCGCCGCCGAACTCCTCACCGTCACCCCCGGCTACGAGGTCCCCGTCGCCGCCGCGCTCGGCGCCGCCGCCGACGCCCTCGCCGCCGAAGGCCCCGCCGCCGCCGTCGAGGCCCTCCGCCTGCTCCGCAAACAGGACGCCGGCCGCGCCACCCTGCTCCTGGCCGCCGACCACGAGGACGACCCCGCACCCCTGCCCCCGGGGGCTGTGCCCGCCGCGGGACTCGTCACCGGCCCCGCCGGTCTCGTCGCCGCCGTCCGCCGGCTGCTCGACGGCACCGTCGTCGTCCACGGCCTCGACGAGGCCCTGGAACTCGTCCGCGCCCACCCCCGCCTCACCGCCGTCACCGCCGAGGGCGACCTGCTCGGCGCCCACCACGCCCAGGGCGGCTCCGCCGGCGCCCCCAGCCTCCTCGAAGTCCAGGCCCAGGTCGACGAGGCCGCCGCCGAGCTCGCCGAACTCACCGTCCGCTGCGAGGAGACGGCCCGCGCCAAGGAGGAGGCCGCCGGGCACCGCCGGGCCGCCGCCGCCCGGGCCGACGAGCTCGACGTCCTCCGGCGCAGCGCGGAGAAGGAGAAGGCGGCCGTCGCCCAGGCCCTCGGCCGGCTCGCCGGCCAGGCCAGGGGAGCGGCCGGCGAGGCCGAGCGGACCGCCGCAGCCGTCGCCCGCGCCCAGGAGGCACTGGAACGCGCCGGCGCGGAGGCCGAGGAACTCGCCGAACGGCTCCTCGTCGCCGAGGAGGCCCCCGCGGAGGAGGAGCCCGACACCTCCGTCCGCGATCGGCTCGCCCTCGACGGCTCCCAGGCCCGCCAGACCGAGATGGAGGCCCGCCTCCAGGTCCGCACCCACGAGGAACGGGTCAAGGGCCTGGCCGGCCGCGCCGACTCCCTCGACCGGGCCGCCCGCGCCGAACGCGAGGCACGCGCGCGTGCCGAGCAGCGCCGCGCCCGCCTCCACCACGAGGCCCGCGTCGCCCGCGCCGTCGCCGGCGGAGCCCGTACCCTCCTCGCCCACGCCGAGGTCTCCCTGGAGCGCGCCGAGCGCGAGCGCGCCGCGGCCGCCGCGGCCCGCGCCGACCGCGAGCAGCGCCTCGCCGCCGCCCGCACCCGCGGCCGCGAGCTCAAGACCGAGCTGGACAAGCTCACCGACTCCGTCCACCGCGGCGAGGTCCTGGGCGCCGAGAAGCGGCTGCGGATCGAACAGCTGGAGGCGAAGGCGCTGGAGGAGTTCGGCGTCGAGTCGGGCGCGCTCACCGCCGAGTACGGCCCCGACCAACTCGTCCCGCCGTCGCCGCCCGCCGAGGGCGAGACCCTCCCCGAGGACCCGGACGACCCCCGCAACCAGCCCCGCCCCTTCATCCGTTCGGAGCAGGAGAAGCGACTGAAAGCGGCCGAGCGCGCCTTCCAGCAGCTCGGCAAGGTCAACCCGCTGGCCCTGGAGGAGTTCGCCGCCCTGGAGGACCGCCACCGCTTCCTCTCCGAACAGCTGGAGGACCTGAAGAAGACCCGCGCCGACCTCCTCCAGGTCGTCAAGGAGGTCGACCAGCGGGTCGAGCAGGTCTTCACCGAGGCGTACCACGACACCGCCCGTGAGTTCGAGGGCGTCTTCTCCCGCCTCTTCCCCGGCGGCGAGGGCCGGCTCGTGCTGACCGACCCCGACAACATGCTCACCACCGGCGTCGACGTCGAGGCCCGGCCGCCCGGCAAGAAGGTCAAGCGGCTCTCGCTGCTCTCCGGCGGCGAGCGCTCGCTGACCGCCGTCGCCCTCCTCGTCTCCATCTTCAAGGCCCGCCCCAGCCCCTTCTACGTCATGGACGAGGTCGAGGCGGCCCTCGACGACACCAACCTCCAGCGGCTCATCGGGATCATGCGGGAGCTCCAGGAGTCCTCGCAGCTCATCGTGATCACCCACCAGAAGCGGACGATGGAGGTCGCCGACGCGCTGTACGGCGTCTCCATGCAGGGCGACGGCGTCTCGAAGGTCATCAGCCAGCGGCTCCGCTGAAGTGGTGGCGGGACGGAAGGTGTGCGCCACTGGAAATCCTGGGTAACCGGAAGCCTCCCGGCCACCCGGGAAGAGGACCGCAGCACCGCACCCCGAGGAGTCCATGTGACCAGCACCGAGCAGGCTCCGCCGCCCCCGTCCGAAGGCCGGGCGGCGCACCCGGACCACCTCGGCCACGTCATCTTCATCACCGCCTCCGCCGCCATGGGCGGATTCCTCTTCGGCTACGACAGCTCCGTCATCAACGGCGCCGTCGAAGCCATCCGCGACCGGTACGACATCGGCTCCGCGACCCTCGCGCAGGTCATCGCCATCGCCCTGATCGGCTGCGCGATCGGCGCCGCGACCGCCGGCCGGATCGCCGACCGCATCGGCCGCATCCGCTGCATGCAGATCTCCGCCGTGCTCTTCACCGTCAGCGCCGTCGGCTCCGCCCTCCCCTTCGCCCTCTGGGACCTGGCCTTCTGGCGGATCGTCGGCGGCTTCGCCATCGGCATGGCCTCCGTCATCGGCCCCGCCTACATCGCCGAGGTCGCCCCCGCCGCCTACCGCGGCCGCCTCGGCTCCTTCCAGCAGGCCGCCATCGTCATCGGCATCGCCATCTCCCAGCTCGTCAACTACGGCATCCTCCAGCTCGCCGACGGCGACCAGCGCGGCGAGATCGGCGGCCTGGAGGCCTGGCAGTGGATGCTCGGCGTGATGGTCGTCCCCGCCCTCCTCTACGGGCTGCTCTCCTTCGCCATCCCGGAGTCCCCCCGCTTCCTCATCTCCGTCGGGAAGACCGACCGGGCCAAGGCGGTCCTCGCCGAGGTCGAGGGGAAGGGCGTGAACCTCGACCACCGGGTCGCCGAGATCGAGCTGGCCATGCGTCGCGAGCACAAGTCCACCTTCAAGGACCTGTTCGCCCCCGGCAGCCGCTTCCGCCTGCTGCCGATCGTCTGGGTCGGCATCGGCCTCTCCGTCTTCCAGCAGCTCGTCGGCATCAACGTCGCCTTCTACTACTCCGCGACGCTCTGGCAGTCCGTCGGCATCGACCCGTCGAGCTCGTTCTTCTACTCCTTCACCACCTCGATCATCAACATCATCGGCACCGTGATCGCGATGGTCCTGGTCGACCGCGTCGGCCGCAAGCCGCTCGCCCTCGTCGGCTCCATCGGCATGGCGATCGCGCTGGCCTTCGAGGCTTGGGCCTTCTCCGCCGACCTCGTCGACGGCAAGCTCCCGGAGACCCAGGGCGTCGTGGCGCTCGTCGCCGCCCACGTCTTCGTGCTCTTCTTCGCCCTCTCCTGGGGCGTGGTCGTCTGGGTCTTCCTCGGCGAGATGTTCCCCAACCGGATCCGCGCCGCCGCCCTCGGCGTCGCCGCCTCCGCCCAGTGGATCGCCAACTGGGCCATCACCGCCAGCTTCCCGTCCCTGTCCGACTGGAGCCTCTCCGGCACCTACGTCATCTACACGGTCTTCGCCGTCCTCTCGATCCCCTTCGTGCTCAGGTTCGTCAAGGAGACCAAGGGCAAGGCCCTGGAGGAGATGGGCTGACGGCCGCCGCACCCGTCTCAGGCGCTCAGGCGGGGCAGCACCTGGTCGCAGAACAGGCGCAGGCACCGCCACCCCTCCTCCACCGGCATACCGCCGCACTGGGGTCCCCCCACGCAGCAGCGGGGTCACCGGACCCGGCATCATCGTCCGGCCCTCGGTGCCGTACTCCGCGCACCGCGCCCGGTAGTACGCCGCCAGGTCCGGCAGGTGGGGGTCCCCTCCGCGGGTGGGCTGCCGGCGAGGGGCGACCCTAGCTGACAGAGCGTCAGATGAAAACGGTTCCGGCACGCCCGTGACCCGCGACCCACACCGCGTGCGTACGGCGTCACCGGGCGGGTCGTGGCCGATACTGGATGACGTTATGGAACTCATCCTTGCTGTAGTCATCGCTCTGGTCGTCGCGGTCGCCGTGACCAGCGGGCTCGTGATCAGCGGCCGCAAGAAGAAGCAGCTGCCGCCGGCCGAACCGCCGTCCACCACGCCGACCATCACCGCTCCGCCCGCCGAGCCGCACGTCGGCGACGAGGCGGAGACACCGCGGGAAGAACCACGCCGCACCGTCGAGGAGGTCGGCCTCCCGACCGCCGAGGAGGCGGTCGAGACCCCCGCCGCCGTCGAGGACCCGGTCGTCCCCGAGGCGCCCCCCGCGCCCGAGATCGAGGTGCCCGAGCCCACCGCCGGACGCCTCGTCCGCCTCCGGGCCCGACTCGCCCGCTCCCAGAACTCGCTGGGCAAGGGCCTGCTGACCCTGCTCTCCCGCGAGCACCTCGACGAGGACACCTGGGAGGAGATCGAGGAGACCCTCCTCACCGCCGACGTCGGCGTCGCCCCCACCCAGGAACTGGTCGAGCGACTCCGCGAGCGCGTCAGGGTGCTCGGCACCCGCACCCCCGACGAGCTGCGCGGCCTGCTCCGCGAGGAACTGATCGCCCTCCTCGGCGACTACGACCGCACCGTCCGCACCGAGAGCCCCGAGGACGTCCCCGGCGTCGTCATGGTCGTCGGCGTCAACGGCACCGGCAAGACCACCACCACCGGCAAGCTCGCCCGCGTCCTCGTCGCCGACGGCCGGTCGGTCGTCCTCGGCGCCGCCGACACCTTCCGCGCCGCCGCCGCCGACCAGCTCCAGACCTGGGGCGACCGAGTCGGTGCCCGCACCATCCGCGGCCCCGAGGGCGGCGACCCCGCCTCGATCGCCTACGACGCGGTCAAGGAGGGCATCGCCGAGAAGGCCGACGTCGTCCTCATCGACACCGCCGGCCGCCTGCACACCAAGACCGGCCTCATGGACGAGCTCGGCAAGGTCAAGCGCGTCGTCGAGAAGCACGGCCCGCTCGACGAGATCCTCCTCGTCCTCGACGCCACCACCGGCCAGAACGGCCTCATCCAGGCCCGCGTCTTCGCCGAGGTCGTCGACATCACCGGCATCGTCCTGACCAAGCTGGACGGCACCGCCAAGGGCGGCATCGTCGTCGCCGTCCAGCGCGAGCTGGGCGTCCCGGTCAAGCTCGTCGGCCTCGGCGAGGGCCCTGACGACCTGGCCCCGTTCGAGCCGGCCGCCTTCGTCGACGCCCTCATCGGCGACTGACCCGCGTACCGGCCCCGGCGGAAGGGCCCCCGCTCCGTCCCGGAGCGGGGGCCCTCCTCGTGCCCGCAGGGCCACGGCCGGCCGTGCGCCGCGCCCGCCGGACCACGGCTAGCCGTGCGTGCGATGGCACATGTACGCCAAGGTGCCGAGCAGCAGCCGGGCCTGCGGCGGCGCTCCGGCCGTGTCCAGCGTCGGCGGCCGCAGCCAGCGCACCGGGCCGAGCCCGCCCAGCTGCGACGGGGGAGCGGTGATGTGACTGCCGGGCCCCAGGCAGTGCAGGTCCAGGTCCGCGTCGTCCCAGCCCATCCGGTACAGCAGCCGCGGCAGCTCCTCCGCCGCGCCAGGCGCGACGAAGAACTGCGCCCGGCCCGTCGGCGTCGCGCAGACCGGGCCCAGCGGCAGCCCCATCCGCTCCATCCGGACCAGCGCCCGCCGGCCCGCCGCCTCGGCCACGTCGATCACGTCGAAGGCGCGGCCCACCGGCAGCAGCAGCGCCGCGCCCGGGTACTCCGACCACGCCTTGGTCGCGTCGTCGAGGCCCGCGCCCGCCGGGACAGGCGGCGCGAAGGAGAGGGGATGCGCGCCCGGGGCCGTACAGGCCCGGTCGCCGCAGGAGCACTGGCCGCCGGCGGCCAGCGCGCCGGGCTGGACGTCCCAGCCCCAGAGTCCGGTGTACTCGGCCACCGCTGTGCACTCGGTGGTGCGTGCGCGGCGACGTGAGCCGGACCGCATCTCACGAATGCCGCCGATCGTGAAGCCCATGCCCCCTCCAACGGGTCGGACGCGCCGGTGGTTACGAGCCGGAACACTCCCATCACTGTCCGTCACGACACGCCCGGGCTCGTCGCCCAGGGTGGCGCATGGACGTGCGCGGGGTGGTGCGCACGGGGGCGCGCGCCTCTTCGCGCTTCCGTCCGCCGACTCCGGTTCGTCGCATGTCAAGTGAATCGTGCGCAGCCCCCGGCGAGTTCATTCGAAGGGGTGGCGAATGGTGGCGTTTCTTGTGACGCGCTCACGGCAGGGGTGATCGTAGGATTACTTTCGGTACCCGAAGCCCCTGAGGGGCGTGCGCGGGTGGGTATGCCGGAGGCAAGCCGGTTTCCCGTTCGAAGGAGTCGGAACACCGAGCGGGGAGCCGCGGGACGCGGCATTCTGATAGGGGTTCGCACGACAGGCAATCAGGTGGATGGGGGCGTTCCAGTGGGCGGCAACGGCACAGACGGTACGACTGCCGGCAAGCGCCCCAACGAGCGGCTCGGCTCGTGGTTCGTGCGCAGCGGCTGGTCCAAGGGCGAACTGGCCCGTCAGGTCAACCGCAGGGCCCGCCAGATGGGCGCCCACCACATCTCCACCGACACCTCCCGCGTCCGCCGCTGGCTCGACGGCGAACAGCCCCGCGAACCCATCCCGCGCATCCTCTCCGAGCTGTTCTCCGAGCGCTTCGGCTCCGTCGTCGCCATCGAGGACCTCGGACTGCGCACCGCCCACCAGACGCCCTCCGTCTCCGGCGTCGACCTCCCCTGGGCCGGACCGCAGACCGTCACCCTGCTCAGCGAGTTCTCCCGCAGCGACCTCATGCTCGCCCGGCGCGGCTTCCTCGGCTCCTCGCTCCAGCTCGCCGCGGGACCCGCCCTCATCGAGCCCATGCAGCGCTGGCTGGTCCCCACCCCCGCCGGCGAACCGGCCCCCGCCGAACAGGCGCCCGGCGGCCGCCCCCGCCGGCTCTCCGCCATCGAGCTCGACCTCCTCGAATCCACCACCGCCATGTTCCGCAAGTGGGACGCCCAGTGCGGCGGCGGACTGCGCCGCAAGGCCGTCGTCGGCCAGCTCCACGAGGTCACCGACCTCCTCCAGGAGTCCCAGCCGGCCGCCACCGCCAAACGCCTCTTCACCGTCGCCGCCGAACTCGCCGAACTCGCCGGGTGGATGAGCTACGACGTGGGCCTCCAGCCCACCGCCCAGAAGTACTTCGTCCTCGCCCTGCACGCCGCCAAGGAGGCCGGCGACAAGCCGCTCGGCTCGTACATCCTCTCCTCCATGAGCCGGCAGATGATCCACCTCGGCCGCCCCGACGACGCCCTCGAACTCATCCATCTGGCCCAGTACGGCAGCCGCGACTGCGCCACCCCCCGCACCCAGGCCATGCTGTATGCGATGGAGGCCCGCGCCTACGCCAACATGGGCCAGCCCTCCAAGTGCAAGCGGGCCGTCCGGATGGCCGAGGACACCTTCGCCGACGCCACCTTCGAAGGCGGCCCCGAGCCCGACTGGATCCGCTTCTTCACCGAGGCCGAGCTCAACGGCGAGAACTCCCACTCCTACCGCGACCTCGCCTACGTCGCCGGACGCTCCCCGAGCTACGCCTCGCTGGCCGAGCCCGTCATGGAACGGGCCGTCGAGCTCTTCGAGAAGGACCCCGACCACCAGCGCTCGTACGCCCTCAACCTCATCGGCATGGCCACCGTCCACCTGCTCAAGCGGGAACCCGAGCAGTCCGTCGTCCTCGCCGAGAAGGCCCTCGGGGTCGCCCGCTCCATCCGCTCCGAGCGGGTCAACAACCGGCTCCGCAAGACCGTCGACACCGCCGCCCGCGACTTCGGCGACGTCGCCGAAGTCGTCGACCTCACCGACCGGCTCACCCTGCTCCTGCCCGAGTCCGCCGAGGCCGTCTGACCGCGCCACCCGCTCCCGAGAGCCCCACGACCCCGGCCGCGCCGGACGTCCCGAACTGCCCGACCGGCTCCCCCGCCGCACAGGACACCCGGACGCCGACGCGGCCGGTCCGCGTCCCTGAAGGCCCCGGGGGCGGACCCACCGGATCGGGCCGGCTCGCGGCGCCGCCCGCCCGGCACCGCCGGAGAGTACGCCCGTCGCCCGCCCGCGACCCGGCCGTTCACGGTCACGTAACACACCCCCGTCCTTCGTCACTGCGCCGAAACATCGAGCGGCATCGTCGGAAACCGCGCTGCGCGAATCTCTGGCGCATAACCGGCCACCCCTCAGGCCGCCGCTCACCGCCGGCCCCGCCCCGCACAGGCCGCATCCGACGACGAGGAGACGCCGATGGCACCAGCCATCACGACCCTGGCAGCAGACGCCCCCGCGCTGTCCGCCGCCAACACCGGGTTCATGCTCATCTGCTCCGCCCTGGTCATGCTGATGACCCCGGCCCTCGCCTTCTTCTACGGAGGCATGGTCCGCGTCAAGTCCACCCTCAACATGCTGATGATGAGCTTCATCAGCCTCGGGATCGTCACGGTCCTGTGGGTGCTCTTCGGCTTCAGCGTCGCCTTCGGCACCGACTCCGGCGGCCTCGTCGGCTGGTCCTCCGACTACCTCGGCCTCAGCGGCATCGGCGTCACCGAGCTCTGGGACGGCTACACCATCCCGGTGTACGTCTTCGCCGTCTTCCAGCTCATGTTCGCCGTCCTCACCCCGGCCCTGATCAGCGGCGCCCTCGCCGACCGGGTCAAGTTCACCGCCTGGGCCCTCTTCGTCACGCTCTGGGTCACCGTCGTCTACTTCCCCGTCGCCCACTGGGTGTGGGGCGCCGGCGGCTGGCTCTTCGAGATGGGCGTCATCGACTTCGCGGGCGGCACGGCGGTCCACATCAACGCCGGCGCCGCGGCCCTCGGCGTCATCCTCGTCATCGGCAAGCGCGTCGGCTTCAAGAAGGACCCGATGCGCCCCCACAGCCTCCCGCTGGTCATGCTCGGCGCCGGCCTCCTCTGGTTCGGCTGGTTCGGCTTCAACGCCGGCTCGTGGCTCGGCAACGACGACGGCGTCGGCGCCGTCATGTTCGTCAACACCCAGGTCGCCACCGCCGCCGCCATGCTCGCCTGGCTCTTCTACGAGAAGATCCGGCACGGCGCCTTCACCACCCTCGGCGCGGCCTCCGGCGCCGTCGCCGGCCTCGTCGCCATCACCCCCGCCGGCGGCTCCTGCTCCCCGCTCGGCGCCATCGCCATCGGAGCCATCGCCGGCGTCGTCTGCGCCATGGCCGTCGGCCTCAAGTACAGGTTCGGCTACGACGACTCCCTCGACGTCGTCGGCGTCCACCTCGTCGGCGGCGTCCTCGGCTCCCTCCTCGTCGGCTTCTTCGCCACCGGCGGCGTCCAGTCCGACGCCAAGGGCCTCTTCTACGGCGGCGGCCTGGAGCAGCTCGGCAAGCAGGCCGTCGGCGTCCTCGCCGTCCTCGCCTACTCTCTGGTCGTCTCCGCGATCCTCGCCCTGATCATCGACAAGACCATGGGCATGCGGGTCGGCGAGGACGACGAGGTCTCCGGCATCGACCAGGTCGAGCACGCCGAGACCGCCTACGACTTCAGCGGGGTCGGCGGCGGCGCCTCCGGGCGCTCCACCGCCGTCACCGCGCCGGTTGCCACGGAGAACAAGAAGGTGGACGCATGAAGCTCATCACCGCGGTCGTGAAGCCGCACCGGCTCGACGAGATCAAGGAGGCCCTCCAGGCCTTCGGGGTCCACGGCCTCACCGTCACCGAGGCCAGCGGGTACGGACGCCAGCGCGGCCACACCGAGGTCTACCGGGGCGCCGAGTACACCGTCGACCTCGTCCCCAAGATCCGCATCGAGGTCCTGGTCGAGGACGAGGACGCCGAACAGCTCATCGACGTCGTCGTGAAGGCCGCCCGCACCGGCAAGATCGGTGACGGAAAGGTGTGGAGCGTCCCCGTCGAGACCGCCGTCCGCGTCCGCACGGGCGAGCGCGGACCCGACGCGCTCTAGCCGCACGGCCCGGCGGACCCACCGGTCCGCCGGGCCCTTCCCGCAGCCCCGTCCGCGAAGAAGGAGCCGCCGGTGACCACCCTCGAACCCCAGGACACGACCGACGAGCAGGGGCGCGGGTCCCTCCCGGCCGGGCCGGGCCGGGAACCCGACGCAGGGGGCTACGCGGCGGCCCGGCTGCGGCTCCTCCAGGAGAGGACGCCGGCCGGCCCCGAGCGCCGTACCGCCCTCGCCCGCCTCACCGACGACTGGCTCGCCGGCCTCTTCGCCGCCGCCGCCCCGCCCCGCGGGGTCGCCCTCGTCGCCGTCGGCGGCTACGGCCGCGCCGAACTCTCCCCGCGCAGCGACCTCGACCTCCTCCTGCTCCACGACGGCACCGCGCCCAAGGAGGCGATCGCCGCCCTCGCCGACCGCCTCTGGTACCCGGTCTGGGACCTCGGCCTCGCCCTCGACCACTCCGTCCGCACCCCCGCCCAGGCCCGCGCCACCGCCGCCGACGACCTCAAGGTCCACCTCGGCCTCCTCGACGCCCGGCCGCTCGCCGGCGACACCGCCCTCGCCTCCGCGCTGCGCTCCACCGTCCTCGCCGACTGGCGCAACCAGGCCGTCCGCCGCCTCCCGGAACTCGCCGAGCTCTGCCGCGACCGCGCCGAACGCTCCGGCGAACTCCGCTTCCTCCTCGAACCCGACCTCAAGGAGGCCCGCGGCGGCCTCCGCGACGCCCAGGCACTGCGCGCCGTCGCCGCCTCCTGGCTCGCCGACGCCCCCCGCGACGGCCTCGACACCGCCCGCCGCCGCCTCCTCGACGCCCGCGACGCCCTCCACCTCGCCACCGGGCGCGCCACCGACCGCCTCGCCCTGCAGGAACAGGACGCCGTCGCCGGGGAACTCGGCCTCCTCGACGCCGACACCCTGCTCCGCGGCGTGTACGAGGCCGCCGGCACCGTCACGTACGCCTCCGACGTCACCTGGCGCGAGGTGGGCCGCGTCCTCAAGGCCCGCTCGGCCCGCCCCCGGCTCCGGACCCTCCTCGGCGGCCGGTCCCCGCAGAAGGCCCCCGCCGAGCGGACCCCGCTCGCCGAGGGCGTCGTCGAGATGGACGGCGAAGCCGTCCTCGCCCTCTCCGCGCGGCCCGAACGCGACCCCGCGCTCCCGCTCCGCGCCGCCGCCGCGGCCGCCCAGCACGGCCTCCCGCTCTCCCCGCACGCCGTCCGCCGGCTCGCCGCCACCGCCCGGCCGCTGCCCGTGCCCTGGCCCGCCGAGGCCCGCGAGGCCCTGGTGACCCTCCTCGGCGCCGGCGCCCCCGCCGTCCCCGTCTGGGAGGCCCTGGAGGCCGAAGGGCTCGTCACCCGCCTCCTGCCCGACTGGGAACGCGTCCGCCACCGCCCCCAGCGCAACCCCGTGCACACCTGGACCGTCGACCGCCATCTCGTCGAGACCGCCGTCCGCGCCGCCTCCCTCACCCGCCGCGTCGGCCGCCCCGACCTCCTCCTCGTCGCCGCCCTCCTCCACGACATCGGCAAGGGCTGGCCCGGCGACCACTCCGTCGCCGGCGAGACCATCGCTCGCGACCTCGCCGCCCGCGTCGGCTTCGACCGCACCGACACCGCGACGGTCGCCACCCTCGTCCGCCACCACCTCCTCCTCGTCGAGACCGCCACCCGCCGCGACCTCGACGACCCCGCCACCGTCCAGGCCGTCGCCGCCGCCGTCGGCACCGTCGGCACCCTCGAACTCCTCCACGCCCTCACCGAGGCCGACGCCCTCGCGACCGGTCCCGCCGCCTGGTCCGCCTGGCGCGCCTCCCTCGTCGCCGACCTCGTCAAGCGGGTCTCCGGCGTCCTGGCCGGCGAGCCGCTGCCCGACCCCGAGGCCGCCGCCCCCAGCGCCGAGCAGGAACGGCTCGCCGTCGAGGCCCTGCGCACCGGGGAACCCGCCCTCACCCTCCACACCCGCGACGAGCAGCCCCTCGACCCCGACGAACCCGAACCCGTCGGCGTCGAACTCGTCATCGCCCTCCCCGACCAGCCCGGCGTCCTGCCCGCCGTCGCCGGCGTCCTCGCCCTCCACCGCCTCACCGTCCGCGCCGCCGACCTGCGCGCCGTGGACCTCCCCGACGACATCGGCACGGGCCCCGGCCCGGTCCTCGTCCTCGACTGGCGGGTGGCCGCCGAGTACGGCTCCCTGCCCCAGGGCCACCGGCTCCGCGCCGACCTGCTGCGGGCCCTCGACGGCTCCCTCGACATCCCCGCCCGGCTCGCCGAGCGCGAGGCCGCCTACCCGCGCCGCCGCGGCGTCCAGGCGCCGCCACCGCGCGTCACCGTCGCCCCCGCCGAGTCCCGCCTCGCCACCGTCCTGGAGGTCCGCGCCCAGGACGCCCCCGGCCTGCTCCACCGGATCGGCCGCGCCCTGGAGGGAGCGGCGGTACGGGTCCGCAGCGCCCACGTCTCCACGCTCGGCGCCAACGCCGTCGACACCCTCTACGTGACCCGCCCCGACGGCTCCCTCCTCCCGGACGAGGAGGCGATCGACCTGGCCCGGGCCCTGGAGGCGGCACTGGCGTGACGAGGGCCTCGCCCGCCCAATCCGACGGGCACGGCCAGGGCCGTCCCGGGGCCGGATACCCTGGGTGGCGACCATCCGCCCCGACCCGAGGATCGCGACCACCGTGTTCGATACGCTTTCCGACCGCCTCAGCGCGACTTTCAAGTCCCTCCGGGGCAAAGGCCGCCTCTCCGAGCAGGACATCGACAGCGCGGCCCGGGAAATCCGTATCGCCCTCCTCGAGGCCGACGTCGCCCTGCCGGTCGTCCGCGCGTTCATCAAGAACGTCAAGGAGCGGGCCCTCGGCGCCGAGGTCTCCAAGGCGCTGAACCCCTCGCAGCAGGTCATCAAGATCGTCAACGACGAGCTGGTCTCGATCCTCGGCGGTGAGACCCGCAGGCTGCGGTTCGCCAAGACCGCGCCGACCGTGATCATGCTCGCCGGTCTCCAGGGTGCCGGTAAGACCACCCTCGCCGGAAAGCTCGGCCTCTGGCTGAAGGGGCAGGGCCACTCGCCGCTGCTCGTCGCCTGCGACCTCCAGCGCCCCAACGCCGTCAACCAGCTCTCGGTCGTCGCCGACCGCGCCGGCGTCGCCTTCTACGGCCCGCAGCCGGGCAACGGCGTCGGCGACCCGGTCCAGGTCGCCAAGGACTCGATCGAGTACGCGCGCACCAAGCTGTACGACGTCGTCATCGTCGACACCGCCGGCCGTCTCGGCATCGACCAGGAGCTGATGCAGCAGGCCGCGGACATCCGCGACGCCGTCAGTCCCGACGAGATCCTCTTCGTCGTCGACGCCATGATCGGTCAGGACGCGGTCAACACCGCCGAGGCCTTCCGCGACGGCGTCGGCTTCGACGGCGTCGTGCTCTCCAAGCTCGACGGCGACGCCCGCGGTGGTGCCGCGCTCTCGATCGCGCACGTCACCGGCAAGCAGATCATGTTCGCCTCCAACGGCGAGAAGCTGGACGACTTCGACGCGTTCCACCCGGACCGCATGGCGTCCCGCATCCTCGGCATGGGCGACATGCTGTCGCTCATCGAGAAGGCCCAGCAGACCTTCGACGAGGAAGAGGCCGCCAAGATGGCCTCGAAGCTCGCGTCGAAGAAGGGCCAGGACTTCACCCTGGACGACTTCCTCGCCCAGATGGAGCAGGTCCGCAAGATGGGCTCCATCAGCAAGCTCCTCGGCATGCTGCCCGGCATGGGCCAGATGAAGGAGCAGATCGCCAACATCGACGAGCGGGACGTGGACCGCACCGCGGCCATCATCAAGTCGATGACCCCGGCGGAGCGCCAGGACCCGACCATCATCAACGGCTCCCGCCGCGCCCGTATCGCCAAGGGTTCCGGCGTCGAGGTCAGCGCCGTGAAGGGCCTGGTCGAGCGGTTCTTCGAGGCCCGCAAGATGATGTCCCGCATGGCCCAGGGAGGCGGGATGCCCGGCATGCCCGGCATCCCGGGCATGGGCGGTGGCCCCGGCCGGCAGAAGAAGCAGATCAAGCAGGCCAAGGGCAAGCGCAAGAGCGGTAACCCGATGAAGCGGAAGGCCGAGGAGCAGGCCGCGCAGCAGAAGCGGGAGCAGGCCCAGCAGGGCGGCGCCTTCGGGCTGCCGGGCGCCGGTCAGGTCCCGCAGGACTTCGAGCTGCCGGACGAGTTCAAGAAGTTCATGGGCTGACCCGACTCCGAGAAGTCCATGGGCTGACCCCAGCCGTCGAGGGGCCCGGACCGGTTTCGGTGGTACGAAACCGGTTCGGGCCCCTTTTCGTCCGCCCGGACCATCCGGAATGCCGCCTTGATCCGCTTCTCCGATACTGGGGCCACTGCCGCCCCGAGGAGAGCCCAGTGGCCAACCCCGTACCGCCGCGCGACCGGACCGATCAGCCCTGGCGCTCGGAGGGGGCGCCGCCGCCCCCGTCGCCGAAGAAGCGGATGCCGGGCGGCTGGGGCAGCCTCGTCCTGACCGCCCTCGCCGTGTACCTGATCACCAACATCGTGCTGTCGTTCTTCAACGAGGGCGACGGTCCGACGATCTCGTACACGGAGTTCGACAAGCAGGTCGCCGCCGGGAACGTCACCAAGATCTACTCCAAGGGCGACGCCATCCAGGGGCAGCTGAAGGAGAAGCAGCCCGTGCCCGACGGCGAGGGCGACTACACCAAGTTCCAGACCCAGCGGCCCGCCTTCGCCGACGACGACCTGTGGGCGCAGCTGACCAGACAGAAGGTCACCGTCACCGCCGAGCCCGTCGTGCAGGAACGTTCCTTCCTCGCCAATCTGCTGCTCTCCCTCGCCCCGATGCTCCTCCTCGTCCTCCTCTGGGTCTTCATCGCCCGCCGGATGAGCGCCGGCATGGGCGGAGCCGGCGGGATGCTCGGCCGCAAGCAGCCGCCGAAACCGGTCGAGGTGGAGGGCGGCAAGCGCACCACCTTCGCCGACGTCGCCGGCATCGACGAGGTCGAGGGCGAACTCAACGACGTCGTCGACTTCCTGAAGAACCCGCAGGCCTACCGGGCGATGGGCGCCAAGATGCCCCGCGGCGTCCTCCTCGCCGGCCCGCCCGGCACCGGCAAGACCCTCCTCGCGCGGGCCGTCGCGGGCGAGGCCGGGGTGCCGTTCTTCTCCGCCTCCGCCTCCGAGTTCATCGAGATGATCGTCGGCGTCGGCGCCTCCCGCGTCCGCGAACTCTTCGCCGAGGCCCGCAAGGTCGCCCCCGCGATCATCTTCATCGACGAGATCGACACCATCGGCCGGGCCCGCGGCGGCGGCTCCGGCATGGGCGGCCACGACGAGCGCGAACAGACGCTCAACCAGATCCTCACCGAGATGGACGGCTTCACCGGCTCCGAAGGCGTCATCGTCCTCGCCGCCACCAACCGCGCCGACGTCCTCGACCCCGCCCTCACCCGCCCCGGCCGCTTCGACCGGATCGTGCACGTCAACCCGCCCGACCGCGGCGGCCGCGAGGCCATCCTCCGGATCCACACCCGGCAGATCCCGCTCGCCAAGGACGTCGACCTGGAACAGGTCGCCCGCACCACCCCCGGCATGACCGGCGCCGAACTCGCCAACCTCGCCAACGAGGCCGCGCTCCTCGCCGTCAAGCGCGAACAGCGGGCCGTCACCCAGTCCGACCTCTCCGACGCCCTGGAGAAGGTCCAGCTCGGCGCCGAACGCCCCCTCGTCATGCCCGAGGAGGAGCGCCGCCGCACCGCCTACCACGAGAGCGGCCACGCCCTCCTCGGCATGCTCCAGCCCGGCGCCGACCCCGTCCGCAAGATCACCATCGTGCCGCGCGGCCGCGCCCTCGGCGTCACGCTCTCCACGCCCGACGCCGACAGATACGCCTACACGGAGGAGTACCTGCGCGGCCGGATCATCGGTGCCCTCGGCGGCATGGCGGCCGAGCAGGTCGTCTTCGGCGTCATCACCACCGGCGCCGAGAGCGACCTCGAACAGGTCACCGCCATCGCCCGGGGCATGGTCGGCCGCTGGGGCATGAGCGAGACCGTCGGCCGCCTCACCGCCATCCCGAGCGACGCCCAGCAGGCGTACGGCCTCTCCGCCGCCCCCTCGACCCTCGACACCGTCGACGCCGAGATGCGCCGGATCGTCGACGAGTGCTACGAGGACGCCGTACGCCTCCTGAACGAGCACCGCGACAGGCTCGACGCCCTCTCCACCGCCCTCCTCGCCGACGAGACCCTGGAGGAGGAGGCCGCCTACCGCGCCGCCGGCATCGAACGCCCCGACCCGAACGCCCCCGAACCCGGCGTCGGCCCCCGCCCCGAGCGCCCGCCCGCCTGAGACCTCCGGGGCGGCGGGGTGGCGGGGCAGCAGGACGGTGGGTCGGCAGGGCGTGGGTCGGGGCGGCAGGTCGGCGGGGCGGTGGCCGGCGGGGCGGCCTACGGCACGCGCGCGATGACGTACCGGAAGACGTTCGGCATCCACACCGTGCCGTCGGGCCGCCGGTACGGGGTCAGGGCCTCCCCGATCTCCTTCTCCACCCGGGAGGGGTCGGACGCCCGCACGGCCGCGTCGAAGATGCCGGTGGAGAGCAGCCCGCGCACCGCGCTGCCCTCGTCCGCGTACCCGAAGGGACAGGCGACCCGGCCGTCGCCCACCGGCCGCAGCCCGGCCCCGACCGCGAGCGCGCCCAGGTCGGCACGGGGCGAGGGGCGCCGGTCCGCCAGCCGGTCCGCGAGCCGCAGCAGCGGCTCCGTCGCGCACCGCTCCGGCGGCCCCCAGCCCGCCAGCACGACCGCCGTGCCCCGCTGCGCCGCCCGGGTGAGCCCGTCCGGCCCGAAGGCCGTCCGGTCGGCCGCGTGGAAGGCGGTGATCACGTCGTACGGGCCGTCCTCCGGCACTCCGGAAGTCACCGTGACGGAGTCGGGCAGACGGGTTCTGGCCAGTTCCACGCGCGCGTGGTCCGCCTCCGCCCCCGTGGCCCGGGCGCCCCTGGCCACCGCCATCAGCAGCGCCAGGCCGGTCCCGCAGTCCAGGTCGAGCAGGCGGGTCCCGGGGCCCACGCCGAGGCGTTCGTGGACCGCCTCGTAGAGCGGGACGAGCATCCGTTCCTGGATCTCGGCCCAATCGCGCGCGGGGTGGTGCGGGACGAGCGTAGGTGTCATGGATCAGGCCCCAATCCGTGCCGGACGACAGCCCCCCGTAGCCAGGGAACTGCGCTTCGGGTCCGGCGTCCAGTGCTCGGGCCGGACGACCGGGGGCGAGTTCGGGCCACACCCTCGGAAAGGACGGCGTCGAAGAGGGGGGCCGGTGCCCGAACTCGGGCACCGGCGCGGTAAGGTCCCCTCCCGCGAGGGCCGGGCGCGCGTGGAACGACCGCACGCCGGGGCGTATGCGCCCTGTGCACCAGCTGTGGACGCCTGGGTACCGACTGACGGGTACGTGCAAAATATTTGAGTTGCCCCGTAATGGAACCCGGAGGGGATCCAGCTCGTTGTACCCGACGTGAGCACGACACCACCTGTCCTCGCCGCAGAGCTGGCGCAGGCGTGGGCCGACATTCAGCGGCACCACCCCGAGCTGCCGGACCTCGCCGCGCCCGAGTCCCTGATCGGAGAGTCCTCGTCCGCCTGTGGCGCCGAGCTCTCCTTCGAGCGACTGCTCCACGAGGCAGTCCACGGCATCGCCGCCGCCCGGGGTGTCCGCGACACCTCCCGCGCCGGCCGCTACCACAACCGCAGATTCCTCGCGATCGCCGAGGAGATGGGCCTCGACCATCCCGAGGAGCCGCACGCCAGCAGCGGCTTCTCCCTGGTCACGCTCAACCCCGAGGCGAAGCGGCGGTACCGGCCCACCATCGAGCGGCTCCAGCGGGCCCTCAAGGCCCACACCGTCGCCACCGCCGGCGACACCAAGCGCTCCTTCCGCGGACCAGCCGCCCGGCACGGCTCCTCGGGCGGCGGCGTCCGCGTCAAGGCCGTCTGCGACTGCGGGCGGAACGTGCGCGTGGTGCCCTCGGTGCTCGCCCAGGCCCCGATCGTCTGCGGAGGCTGCGGCAAGCCGTTCCGGATCCCGGAGACGGTGGGCGCCGCCGGCTGACCTGGCGGCGAGCGGCACAGCGGCGTGTGGCACAATGGACAGCTGTACTCGACAGTCGAACAGGACCCCTCTCTCCTCCGGCTGACGCGTCCATCGGGCACCCGAGTACCGCAACCCCACGTGGCATCTCAAGTGCCCAACCACGTCAAGACCAGGAGACACCACTCCAGTGGCAGTCAAGATCAAGCTCAAGCGCCTCGGCAAGATTCGCCAGCCGCACTACCGCATCGTCGTCGCCGACTCGCGCACCCGCCGTGACGGCCGCGCGATCGAGGAGATCGGCCTCTACCACCCGACGTACAACCCGTCGCGTATCGAGGTCGACTCCGAGCGCGCGCAGTACTGGCTCTCCGTCGGCGCCCAGCCGACCGAGCCCGTCCTCGCCATCCTGAAGCTCACCGGCGACTGGCAGAAGCACAAGGGCCTGCCGGCCCCGGAGAAGCCGCTGCTCGCCCCGGCGACCAAGGAAGAGAAGCGCGCTTCCTTCGACGAGTTCGCCAAGGCCCTCGAGGGCGCTGAGGACAAGGGCGAGGCCATCACCCCGAAGGCCAAGAAGGCGAAGGCGGACGAGGCCGAGGCCGAGTCCACCACCGAGGCCTGATCATGCTCGAGGAGGCTCTCGAGCACCTCGTGAAGGGCATCGTCGACAACCCCGACGACGTGCAGGTGGCCTCGCGCAACCTGCGTCGCGGCCGCGTGCTGGAGGTCCGGGTCCACCCCGACGACCTCGGCAAGGTGATCGGCCGCAACGGCCGCACCGCGCGTGCGCTGCGGACCGTCGTGGGCGCCATCGGCGGTCGTGGCATCCGCGTCGACCTCGTCGACGTGGACCAGGTCCGCTGAAAGTTTGACACCGGCACGGGCCGGGGAGGGCAGACCGCCCACCCCGGCCCGTTGCCGTACGACAGGAAGAGTTACCAGTGCAGTTGGTAGTCGCGCGGATCGGCCGCGCCCACGGCATCAAGGGCGACGTCACCGTCGAGGTGCGCACCGACGAGCCCGAACTGCGGCTCGCCCCCGGCGCCGTCCTGCTCACCGACCCGGCCTCCGCCGGTCCGCTGACCATCGAGTCCGGCAAGGTGCACAGCGGCCGGCTGCTGCTCCGCTTCGAGGGCGTCCGCGACCGCAACGCCGCCGAGGCGCTCCGGAACACCCTCCTCATCGCCGAGGTCGACCCGGCGGAACTCCCCGAGGAGGAGGACGAGTACTACGACCACCAGCTCGTCGACCTCGACGTGGTCCTCGCCGACGGCACCCTCGTCGGCGCCATCACCGAGATCTCCCACCTGCCGTCGCAGGACCTCTTCATCGTCGAGCGGCCCGACGGCACCGAGCTGATGATCCCCTTCGTCGAGCAGATCGTCACCGAGATCGACCTGGAGAACCAGCGGGCCGTCATCGACCCGCCGCCCGGTCTCATCGACGACCGCGCCGAGATCGCCTCCGCCCGCGACGCCGAGTCCGACGAGTCCGCCGCATCCGCTGAGGCCGACGCCTCCGACGTGTCCGCTGACGCCGAGGCCGACGTCGACGGGGCCGGCAGGGCCGACGCCGAAGAGGGCGATCAGGCATGAGGCTCGACGTCGTCACGATCTTTCCCGAGTACCTCGAACCGCTGAACGTCTCCCTCGTCGGCAAGGCACGCGCGCGCGGACAGCTCGACGTCCACGTGCACGACCTGCGGCAGTGGACCCACGACCGGCACAACACCGTCGACGACACCCCGTACGGCGGCGGCCCCGGCATGGTCATGAAGACCGAGCCCTGGGGCGAGGCCCTCGACCAGACCCTCGCCGACGGCTACGACGCCGGAGCCCACGGCCCCGTCCTCGTCGTCCCCACCCCCAGCGGCCGCCCCTTCACCCAGGCACTCGCCGTCGAGCTCTCCGAGCGGCCCTGGCTGATCTTCACCCCGGCCCGCTACGAGGGCATCGACCGCCGCGTCATGGACGAGTACGCCACCCGCATGCCCGTCTACGAGGTCTCCATCGGCGACTACGTGCTCGCCGGCGGCGAGGCCGCCGTCCTGGTGATCACCGAGGCCGTCGCCCGGCTGCTCCCCGGCGTCCTCGGCAACGCCGAGTCGCACCGTGACGACTCCTTCGCCCCCGGCGCCATGGCCAACCTCCTCGAAGGCCCCGTCTACACCAAGCCCCCGGAGTGGCGCGGCCACGGCATCCCCGAGGTGCTGGTCAGCGGCCACCACGGCAAGATCGCCCGCTGGCGCCGCGACGAGGCCTTCCGCCGCACCGCCGCCAACCGCCCCGACCTCATCGAGCGCTGCGACCCCGCCGCGTTCGACAAGAAGGACCGCGAGACCCTCTCGATCCTCGGCTGGGCCCCCGAGCCCGGCGGCCGATTTTGGCGCAGGGTCGAGGGCGTGGAAGAATAGGCGACTGCCGTCCGTCCGGCGCGCGCCCCTGCCACAGGGGGAGCCGCCCGCCATCGACCGGACGGCGTCTCCATCGATTCGTACCTCACCGCTGATGGCCTGTGGCATCGGCGAGGAAAGAGACCTCCATGGCCTCCCTGCTCGACCAGGTGAACGCGGCTGCGCTCCGCTCCGACCTGCCCGCCTTCCGTCCCGGCGACACGGTGAACGTCCACGTGCGCGTCATCGAGGGCAACCGCTCCCGTATCCAGCAGTTCAAGGGCGTCGTCATCCGCCGCCAGGGCTCCGGCGTCTCCGAGACCTTCACCGTCCGCAAGGTCTCCTTCTCCGTCGGCGTCGAGCGCACCTTCCCGGTGAACAGCCCGATCTTCGAGAAGATCGAGCTCGTCACCCGCGGTGACGTCCGTCGCGCCAAGCTCTACTACCTCCGTGAGCTGCGCGGCAAGGCTGCCAAGATCAAGGAGAAGCGCGACAACTGAGCTCCGGCTCACCCCTCGCGCGAGGCTTCACGCTCCACGTACAGGCGGGCCGGATAGGCTCACCCCCCGATGGACACCGAAGCACAGCACACGGAGCGCGACCCCTCCTCCCCGGCGGAATCCCCAGCGGATCCCGCCCCGGAGGACGGGTCGCGCTCCGTGCGCGTTTCCGGCACCACCGGACCCTCCTGGCGCAGGACCGGGCTGGTCGGAGCCGCCTGTGTGCTCTTCCTGCTGCTCCTCAGCCACTTCGTCGCCCAGCCGTTCCTGATCCCCAGCGGCTCCATGGAACCCACCCTCCAGGTCGGGGACCGGATCCTGGTCGACAAGCTGGCGTACCGTTTCGGCGACGAGCCGCGCCGCGGCGACGTCGTGGTCTTCGACGGCACCGGGTCCTTCGTCCAGGAGGAGCCGGCGGCCAACCCTGTCACCGGGCTGCTGCACGACGCGGCGGCCGCCCTCGGGCTCGCGGCGCCCGACGAGACCGACTTCGTGAAGCGGGTCGTCGGCGTCGGCGGCGACCGGGTCGTCTGCTGCGACCGGGACGGCCGCATCACCGTCAACGGCGGCCGGGTCGAGGAGCCGTACCTCACCCCGGGCGACCGGCCCTCCGACGTCCCCTTCGACATCGTCGTCCCGCCGAACACCCTCTGGGTGATGGGCGACCACCGGAGTCAGTCCAGCGACTCCCGCGACCACCTCGGCAGTCCCGGCGGCGGCGTCGTCCCCGTCGACCGGGTCGTCGGCCGCGCCGACTGGATCGTCTGGCCCTTCGCCCGCTGGACCACCGTGCCCGACACCGACGCGTACGACTCCGTACCCGCGCCACCCGCCGGCGGGCACCCCTTCGGCCCGCGGGGGACCGGACGCGAGAGCGGGCAGGGGAACGGCCGGGAGGAGGCGGGGAGCACCGGCCGGGGCGGCGCGCCGGAGGACGTACGGGGGAGCGGCGGCGCGCCGGAGGACGTACAGGGCACCGGCCGGAGCGGCGGGCCGGAGGACGTACAGGGCACGGCGCGGGGCGATGGGCCGGAGAGCGCGCGGGGGAGTGGGCATGGGTAGCCGCGGGCGTCCCCGGGACGGCGCCGCGCCGGACGGGGCGCAGGCGCCGCCGCCCGGTCGCGCCGAACGCCGCAGGCTCGCCCGCAAGGTCAAGCGGCGCCGGCGGCGCTCCGCGATCCGCGAGATCCCCATCCTCGTCGGCGTCGCCGTGCTGATCGCGCTCGTCCTCAAGACCTTCCTCGTCCAGGCCTTCGTCATCCCGTCCGGCTCCATGGAGCAGACGATCCGGATCCACGACCGGGTCCTGGTCGACAAGCTCACCCCGTGGTTCGGCTCGAAGCCGCAGCGCGGGGACGTCGTCGTCTTCGAGGACCCCGGGGGCTGGCTCCACGAGGACACCGCCCCCGCCGCCGAGGACCCCGTCGGGATCAAGCAGCTCAAGCAGGCGCTGACCTTCATCGGCCTGATGCCCTCGGCCGACGACCGGGACCTCATCAAGCGGGTGGTCGCGGTCGGCGGCGACACCGTCCGCTGCTGCGGCGAGGACGGCCGCATCACCGTCAACGGCGTGCCGCTGGACGAGCCCTACCTCAACCCCGGCGACAAGCCGTCCACGATCCCCTTCGACGTGAAGGTCCCCGAGGGCCGCGTCTTCGTCCTCGGGGACCACCGATCCGACTCCGCCGACTCCCGCTACCACCTGGACGAACCGGGCCGGGGCACCATCGCGGAGGAACAGGTCGTGGGCCGCGCCGTGGTGATCGCCTGGCCACTCGGTCACTGGCGCGGCCTGGAGGAGCGGGAGACCTTCGCCGCCGTGCCGGACGGACGTACGACCTCCGAGACCGCGCTCGGCATGTCGCATAGTGTGTCCACGCGGAACGTGAACGGAATGCCCTGGCCGCCGACCCCTGCGGAACTCCTGCTCGTTATGGGAGTGGCGGGCCTGTCCCTGTTCCGGGACGGGCAGTTGCACGGAGTGAGGAGTGGATGTGGGGGAAGTGGCCGTCGGCGCACGTTCCGGACACGAAGGGCCCGAGGACAGGGCCGACGGGGCCAGAGGTGAGAACGTGACGGAAGAGAACAACAGCGGCGGCGGCGCGTCGCCGGCCGGCGACCGGCCGGACCACGGCGACGGCGCGGACGGTGCCGACGGCGTCGAGGGGACGGGCACGCGGCCCAGGAAGCAGCGTTCCTTCTGGAAGGAACTGCCGCTCCTCATCGGCATCGCGCTGATCCTCGCCCTGCTGATCAAGACCTTCCTGGTGCAGGCGTTCTCGATTCCCTCGGAATCGATGATGAACACCCTGAAGAAGGGCGACCGGGTCCTCGTCGACAAACTGACCCCCTGGTTCGGCTCCGAGCCCGAGCGCGGCGAGGTCGTCGTCTTCCACGACCCGGGCGGCTGGCTGGAGACCGCGGAGACCCCCAAGCCGAACGCGATCCAGAAGTTCCTCAGCTTCATCGGCCTCATGCCGTCCGCCGAGGAGAAGGACCTCATCAAGCGGGTCATCGCCGTCGGCGGCGACACCGTCTCCTGCAAGGAGGGCGGCAAGGTCGTCCTCAACGGCAAGGAACTCGACGAGACCGCCTACCTCTACCCCGGCTCCGTGCCCTGCCAGGACTCCTTCGGCCCCGTCAAGGTCCCCCAGGACCGCATCTGGGTCATGGGCGACAACCGGCAGAACTCGCTCGACTCCCGCTTCCACCAGGAGCTCCCGGGCGGCGGCACCATCGCCAACGACCAGGTCGTCGGCCGGGCCGTGGTCGTCGCCTGGCCGCTCACCCGCTGGGCGACCCTGCCGGTCCCGGACGTCTTCGACCAGCCGGGCCTCTCCCCGGCCGCGGCCGCCGCGCCGGCCATGGCCCCGGCGGCGGCCGGCCTCGCCGGAGCGCTCCCGCTGGTGCTCTGGCGACGCAGGAAGCGCTCCACGCGCCATACCGCCGAGTAGCTTCGCGCGGGTAGGGTGCCGTCCCAGATCGTCGACGGACCTCTGGGGTGCACATGAGCGCAGCGACCAAGAAGACCGACGGCCGCGGCCGTCTCGGCAGCGTGCTGTCGGGACTGGCCGTGGCCGTCGGCTGTCTGCTCTTCCTCGGCGGCTTCGCCGCGGGCGCCGTGCTCTACCGGCCGTACACGGTGCCCACCGGCTCCATGGCCCCCACCCTGGAGATCGGCTCCAAGGTGCTCGCCCAGCGCGTCGACGGCGCCGACGTGCGCCGCGGCGACGTGGTCGTCTTCGAGGACCCGCTGTGGGGCGGCGCGACCATGGTCAAGCGGGTCGTCGGCGTCGGCGGCGACACCGTCGCCTGCTGCGGCGCCGACGGCCGCCTCACCGTCAACGGCACCCCGCTCGACGAGTCCTACCTGGGCGCCCAGTCGGGCGGCCCCGGCGGGATCGTCCCCGCCGAGTTCAGCGCCACCGTCCCCGAGGACGGCCTCTTCCTCCTCGGCGACGACCGCACCACCTCGCTCGACTCCCGCAGCCACCTGGACGACGCCGCCCAGGGCTCCGTGCCCCGCTCCGCCGTCGTCGCCCGCGTCGACTCCGTCGTCTGGCCGCTCACCGGCGGCCTCGTCGAACGCCCGGCGGCCTTCGCCGCCCTGCCCGGCGGCGTCTCCACCCCCGGCCCCGTCGCCCTCCTCCTCACCGCCATCGGCGCCGGAGCCGCCCTGATCCTGGGCGGCGCCGCCCACGGACCGGTCACCGACCGGCTGCGCGGGCGCGGCAAGGCCGCCCGGGAGAAGGTGAAGGCATGACGGAGGGCGCGGGCGTCGCGGACGGCGGTGTGGGTACGGGGGCCGGGGCCGGTGTTGGCGGGGGTACGGGTGCGGGTGCGGGCAAGGGGGTCGGTGGTGGCTCCGTCGAGGCCGGGCCCGGAGGCGGGGGCGGCGGTACGGGCGAGGCCGGGCGGGAAGTGCGGCAGGTCGCGCGGGTGATCCTGCTCGACCCCGACGACCGCGTCCTGCTCCTGCACGGACACGAACCCGACGACCCCGGCGACGCCTGGTGGTTCACCCCCGGCGGCGGCGTCGAGGGCGACGAGACCCGCGCCGAGGCCGCCCTGCGCGAGCTCGCCGAGGAGACCGGCCTCACCGACGTCGAACTCGGCCCCGTCCTCTGGCGGCGCCACTGCTCCTTCCCCTTCGCCGGCCGCCAGTGGGACCAGGACGAGTGGTACTACCTCGCCCGCACCCGCCACACCGGCCCCGTACCCGGCCCCCGGGCCCTCACCGAACTGGAGACGCGCAGCCTCTCCGGCCTGAGATGGTGGACCTGCGCCGAACTGTCGGCGGCACATGAGACCGTGTACCCCATCAGGCTCGCCGGGCTGCTGCGCACGCTGCTCGACGAGGGACCCCCGAGCACGCCCGTCGTCCTCGCCCCGGAAATCGTCCAGGGCAACGGACCGGCTGGCGCACAATAGGGGGACGCACGGCTGAAGGGGAACATGCCATGAGCGCCGAGGACCTCGAGAAGTACGAGACCGAGATGGAGCTGAAGCTCTACCGGGAGTACCGCGATGTCGTCGGGCTGTTCAAATACGTGATCGAGACCGAGCGGCGCTTCTACCTCACCAACGACTACGAGATGCAGGTGCACTCGGTCCAGGGCGAGGTCTTCTTCGAGGTCAGCATGGCCGACGCCTGGGTCTGGGACATGTACCGGCCGGCCAGGTTCGTCAAGCAGGTCCGCGTCCTCACCTTCAAGGACGTCAACATCGAGGAGCTCAACAAGAGCGACCTCGAACTGCCCGGCAGCTGATCTCCGCTCGTCTCACCCGTGTGAGTGACGCGGTTCCCCGGGACCGCCCACTCGTCCACAGCCCCGCACACACCCAGGACCACCTCCGTCACAGTCGGTGACGGAGGTGGTCCCATGAACGCGACCCAAGCACTCGGACGGTACGGAGAAGAGCTGGCGGCCCGCCGACTCACCCAGACCGGCCTGCACATCCTCGCCCGCAACTGGCGCTCCGGCCGCGCCGGAGAGATCGACATCGTCGCCCGCGACGGCGACACCCTCGTCATCTGCGAGGTCAAGACCCGCCGCATCGGCACCTTCGAACACCCCATGGCCGCCGTCACCCCCGACAAGGCCGCCCGCCTCCGGCACCTCGCCGCCTGCTGGCTCGACCACACCGGCACCCCGCCCCCCGCCGGCGGCGTCCGCATCGACCTCGTCGGCATCGTCCTGCCCCGCCGCGGCGCCCCCGCCCTCACCCACGCCCGGGGGGTGGCCTGAGATGGGCTTCGCCCGCACCTGCTCCGTCGCCCTCGTCGGCGTCGAAGGCGTCGTCGTCGAGGTCCAGGCCGACCTCGAACCCGGCGTCGCCGCCTTCACCCTCGTCGGCCTCCCCGACAAGAGCCTCAGCGAGAGCCGCGACCGCGTCCGCGCCTCCATCGTCAACTCCGGCGCCGAATGGCCCCAGAAGAAACTCACCGTCGGCCTCAGCCCCGCCTCCGTACCCAAGAGCGGCAGCGGCTTCGACCTCGCCGTCGCCGCCGCCGTGCTCGGGGCGGCCGAGCGCATCGACCCCCGCTCCATCGCCGACCTCGTCCTCATCGGCGAACTCGGCCTCGACGGACGCGTCCGCCCCGTCCGCGGCATCCTCCCCGCCGTCCTCGCCGCCGCCGACGCCGGCTACCACCAGGTCGTCGTCCCCGAACAGACCGCCGGCGAGGCCTCCCTCGTCCCCGGCGTCTCCGTCCTCGGCGTCCGCACCCTCCGCCAACTCATCGCCGTCCTCGCCGACGAACCCGTCCCCGACGAGGACCCCACCGAACTCGGCCGGCCCGACGCCATGCTCGCCGGACTCCTCGTCCCCGGCGCCGGCATCGGCACCGGCCTCGCCCCCGACCCCGGCGAAGGCCCCGACCTCGCCGACGTCGCCGGCCAGCACACCTCCCGCCGCGCCCTGGAGATCGCCGCCGCCGGCGGCCACCACCTGCTCCTCACCGGACCACCCGGCGCCGGCAAGACCATGCTCGCCGAACGCCTCCCCGGCATCCTCCCGCCCCTCACCCGCCAGGAATCCCTCGAAGTCACCGCCGTCCACTCCGTCGCCGGCATCCTCCCGCCCGGCGAACCCCTCGTCCGCCGCGCCCCCTACTGCGCACCCCACCACTCCGCCACCATGCAGTCCCTCGTCGGCGGCGGGAACGGCATCCCCCGGCCCGGCGCCGTCTCCCTCGCCCACCGAGGCGTGCTCTTCATGGACGAAGCGCCCGAGTTCTCCACCAAAGCCCTCGACGCCCTCCGCCAACCCCTCGAATCCGGACACGTCGTCATCGCCCGCGCCGCGGGCGTCGTCCGCCTCCCCGCCCGCTTCCTCCTCACCCTCGCCGCCAACCCCTGTCCCTGCGGCCGCCACACCCTCCACGGCGCCGGCTGCGAATGCCCGCCCTCCGTCATCCGCCGCTACCAGGCCCGCCTCTCCGGCCCCCTCCTCGACCGCGTCGACCTCCGCGTCGAAGCCGAACCCGTCACCCGCTCCGACCTCCTGGGCCAAGGCCGCCGAGGCGAATCCACCGCCACCGTCGCCGACCGCGTCCGCGAGGCCCGCGCCCGCGCCACCGCCCGGCTCACCGGCACCCCCTGGACCCTCAACAGCGAGATCCCCGGCCACGAACTCCGCACCCGCTACCTCGCCGCCCCCGGCGCCCTCGCCCACGCCGAACGCGACATCGAACGCGGCCTCCTCACCGCCCGCGGCCTCGACCGCGTCCTCCGCGTCGCCTGGACCATCGCCGACCTCGCCGGACACGACCGCCCCGACCACGACGACCTCGCCCACGCCCTCGAACTGCGCACCGGCATCACCCGAGGCGTCCCCCTCACCCCCGGAGACCGCCCATGAACCCCCGCCCCCCGGACTCCGAACGCCTCGCCCGCGCCGCCCTCACCCGCATCGTCGAGCCCGGCGACCAACAAGCCGGCCTCGCCCTGCGCACCCACGGCCCCGACGGCCTCCTCGCCCTCCTCCGCGACCCCCGGGAACCCCCGCTCCCCGGCACCGGCCCCCGCCGCCTCGCCGGCTGGCGCCACCGCGCCCGCACCACCACCCCCGAAGCCGACCTCGACCGCATCAACCGGCTCGGCGGCCGCTTCCTCGTCCCCGGCGACCCCGACTGGCCCACCCAACTCGACGACCTCGGCGACGCCCGCCCCCTCGGCCTGTGGACCCGCGGCCCCGCCCCCCTGCGCACCTGGGCCCTGCGCTCCGTCGCCCTCGTCGGCGCCCGCGCCTGCACCCCGTACGGCGCCCACACCGTCGCCGACCTCGCCGCCGGACTCAGCCGCCACGGCTGGGTCGTCGTCTCCGGAGGCGCCTACGGCATCGACGGCGCCGCCCACCGCGGCGCACTCGCCGCCGGCGGAGCCACCGCCGCCGTCCTCGCCAGCGGCGTCGACACCCCCTACCCCCGCGGCCACACCGAACTCCTCGACCGGATCGCCGGCCAAGGACTCCTCATCGGCGAACTCCCACCCGGCAGCCACCCCACACCGAGCCGCTTCATCCTCCGCAACCGCGTCATCGCCGCCCTCACCCGCGGGACCGTCGTCGTCGAGGCCCAGCACCGCAGCGGCTCCCTCGTCACCGCCCGCGCCGCCACCCGACTCGGCCGCCACACCATGGGCGTCCCCGGCCCCGTCACCAGCGCCCTCTCCGCCGGAGTCCACGAACTCCTCCGCGACGGCGCCACCCTCGTCACCGACGCCGACGAGATCATCGAACTCGTCGGCGCCATCGGCGACCTCGCCCCCGCACGACGCGGCCCCGTCCTCCCCCGCGACCTCCTCGCCCCCGCCACCGCCCAGGTCCTCGAAGCCCTCCCCGTCCACCCGCCCGCCCCCACCACCGAGATCGCCCGCCGCGCCGGCACCACCCCCGACGAGGCCCTCGCCCGGCTGTACGAACTCCACGCCCTCGGCCACGCCGAGCGGGACGGCGACGGATGGAGGTTGACGAACACCGGCAAGCCGCGGTCGAACGCGCGGCGAGGCGATCCTTGACCTGGCGCAATCGGGTGAAAAGGTGAAGCCGATGACCCACCGAGCCCACTCGGCCGCCCCAGCGGGGCCGACGCGCCCCCCGGCCCCGGTTCGAAGATGTGGCCGAGCACGGCCCCCCGGACCGGCGCCATCCCCTCCTGTTCGCTCACCGCGACAGCACACTCACGCTACGCTCACCAGGATTCCCCACAGGACACCCAGACCGACGCACCCGACAGCAGAACGGCTCAAGGCAACGCATGCCCCAGCACACCTCCGGGTCTGACCGCGCTGCGGTGCCCCCAGCCGCCCGGGGCACCGTGCGGCCGGCCGCGCCGACCTCGCTCGACGAGCTGTGGCGCTCCTACAAGTCCACCGGCGACGAGCGGCTGCGGGAGCAGCTGATCCTGCACTACTCGCCGCTCGTCAAATACGTCGCCGGACGCGTCAGCGTCGGCCTGCCGTCCAACGTGGAACAGGCGGACTTCGTCTCCTCCGGGGTGTTCGGCCTCATCGACGCCATCGAGAAGTTCGACGTCGAACGCGCCATCAAGTTCGAGACCTACGCCATCACCCGCATCCGCGGCGCGATGATCGACGAACTCCGCGCCCTCGACTGGATCCCCCGCTCCGTGCGCCAGAAGGCCCGCAACGTCGAGCGCGCCTACGCCACCCTGGAAGCCCAGCTCCGCCGCACCCCCAGCGAGAGCGAGGTCGCCGCCGAGCTCGGCATCCAGCTGGAGGAACTCCACGCCGTCTTCAGCCAGTTGTCCCTCGCCAACGTCGTCGCCCTCGAAGAGCTGCTGCACGTCGGCGGCGAAGGCGGCGACCGGCTGTCCCTCATGGACACCCTGGAGGACACGGCCGCCGACAACCCCGTCGAGGTCGCCGAGGACCGCGAGCTGCGCCGGCTGCTCGCCCGCGCCATCAACACGCTCCCCGAGCGCGAGAAGACCGTCGTCACCCTCTACTACTACGAGGGCCTGACCCTCGCCGAGATCGGCAACGTCCTCGGCGTCACCGAGAGCCGCGTCAGCCAGATCCACACCAAGTCCGTCCTGCAGCTCCGCGCCAAGCTGGCCGACGTGGGACGCTGACCGCGCCGCACCGGTCGTACAGTGGAGCCGTGCCCAGGATTCGAGCGGCCTCCGTGGCCGAGCACCGGACCATGCAGCGCGGCGCCCTCCTGGACGCCGCGCGTTCCCTGCTGTCCGAGGGCGGGACGGAGGCGCTGACCTTCCCCGCACTCGCCGAGCGCACCGGCCTCGCCCGCTCGTCGGTCTACGAGTACTTCCGCTCCCGCGCCGCCGTCGTCGAAGAACTCTGCGCGGTCGACTTCCCCGTCTGGGCCGCCGAGGTCGAACGCGCCATGGCCGGCGCCGCCACCCCCGCGGACAAGGTCGCCGCCTACGTCCGCACGCAGCTGGAACTCGTCGGCGACCGCCGCCACCGCGCCGTCGTCGCCATCTCCGCCGGAGAACTCGACGACGGCGCCCGCGAGAAGATCCGCGCCGCCCACGGCGGCCTCGTCGCCATGGTCGTCGACGCCCTCGCCGCCCTGGGCGTCCCCGAGCCCCGCCTCGGCGCCATGCTCCTCCAGGGCGTCGTCGACGCCGCCGTCCGCCGCATCGAACTCGGCGCGGCCGAGGATCCCACCGCCATCGCCGAAGCGGCCGTCACCATGGCCCTCCACGGCGTCACCGGCCCCCACAGCTGAACCAGGCGGCCCCGCCCCTTCCCCCCTCCCTCCCCCCCCCGCCCCACCCACCCCCTCCCTCCACCCCCACCTCCGGCGCCGCCCCCTAGTCGTAGACCGGCAGCAGGCGTGACCGCGCGTGGGGTGCCAGCAGGAGGGGGTTCAGATAGGTGTCGCCGCGGAGGAGGCCCCAGTGGAGGCAGGGGGTCGTGCAGTGGGTGTCGGACGTGGTCTCGGGGGCGGTCTCGGCGATGGGGGTGCCGGGGGTGACGTGGGTGCCGGCGGTCGTCAGGGGGGTGACGGGGGAGAACGTCGTGCGGAGCGGGGGAGTGCCGGTACCCGTGAGGGTGACGGTGACGACTCCGCGGCCGCCCACCGGGCCGGCGAAGGTGACGGTGCCGGCGGCGGGGGCGAGCACCGGGGTGCCGGGGGGTGCGGCGAGGTCGACGCCGCGGTGGCCGGCGGCGTAGGGACCCGGCGGCGGGTGCCAGCCGCGCAGGATGGGGGGCGGGGGCGGGGCCACCGGCCAGAGGAGGGCCAGGGCGAGGAAGACCGTGGTGAGCTGCATGGGGAGAGCGTGTCCCGGCGGGGCGGCGCGGGACGGCCGCGGGTGTTTTCTGTGGACAAACGGCGGCCTGTGGACAGCGTCGTCACCCGCCGCTCCCGGGGTCCCGTACACTTCCTATGGCGACCCGGGTCACCGGGTCGACTTCGCACGCCCCGCCACTCGTCTCCGAGAGCACGGTGGCAGCGCCTTTCGGTCCTTCGTGGCACGGCGCGTCGGGGCGTCAGGAACACAACCGAGAAACTCAAGGAGATACGGCCATGGCCGTCGTCACGATGCGGGAGCTGCTGGAGAGCGGCGTCCACTTCGGTCACCAGACCCGTCGCTGGAACCCGAAGATGAAGCGTTTCATCTTCACCGAGCGCAACGGCATCTACATCATCGACCTGCTCCAGTCGCTGTCGTACATCGACCGCGCCTTCGAGTTCGTCAAGGAGACCGTCGCGCACGGTGGCTCCGTGATGTTCGTCGGTACGAAGAAGCAGGCCCAGGAGGCCATCGCCGAGCAGGCGACGCGCGTCGGCATGCCCTACGTCAACCAGCGCTGGCTGGGCGGCATGCTCACCAACTTCTCCACCGTCTACAAGCGTCTGCAGCGCCTCAAGGAGCTCGAGCAGATCGACTTCGAGGACGTCGCGGCCTCGGGTCTCACCAAGAAGGAGCTCCTGGTCCTCTCGCGCGAGAAGGCCAAGCTGGAGAAGACCCTCGGTGGTATCCGCGAGATGCAGAAGGTGCCGAGCGCCGTCTGGATCGTCGACACCAAGAAGGAGCACATCGCCGTCGGCGAGGCTCGCAAGCTCAACATCCCGGTCGTCGCGATCCTCGACACCAACTGCGACCCCGACGAGGTCGACTACAAGATCCCGGGCAACGACGACGCGATCCGCTCCGTCACCCTGCTCACCCGTGTGATCGCCGACGCCGTCGCCGAGGGCCTCATCGCCCGCTCCGGTGCCGCCACCGGTGACTCGAAGCCGGGCGAGAAGGCCGCCGGCGAGCCGCTCGCCGAGTGGGAGCGCGACCTGCTCGAGGGCGAGAAGAAGGACGAGGCCGCCGAGGTCCAGTCCTCCGCCGAGACCGAGAAGGCCGTCGAGGCCGAGGCCCAGGTCGAGACCCCGGCCGCCGAGGCCGAGGCCGAGGCCGAGGCTCCGGCCGCCGAGCAGGCCTGATCCTTCCGCACCCCGGAACACCGCGGAGGTGACGGCGGGGGCTCAGGAAGCCCCCGCCGTCCCGCCGTAGATCTTCGTAGATCTTTCTGACTTCGAGAGAGAAACAGACTCATGGCGAACTACACCGCCGCTGACGTCAAGAAGCTCCGTGAGCTCACCGGCGCCGGCATGATGGACTGCAAGAAGGCCCTCGAGGAGGCCGACGGCGATGTCGACAAGGCCGTAGAGGCCCTGCGCATCAAGGGCCAGAAGGGTGTCGCCAAGCGCGAGGGCCGCTCCGCCGAGAACGGCGCCGTCGTCTCCCTCATCGCCGACGACAACACCTCCGGCGTCCTCGTCGAGCTGAAGTGCGAGACGGACTTCGTCGCCAAGGGCGACAAGTTCCTCGCCGTCGCCGACGCCCTCGCCGCCCACGTCGCCGCCACCAAGCCGGCCGACATCGAGGCCCTGCTCGCCTCCGAGATCGAGGCCGGCAAGACCGTGCAGGCCTTCGTGGACGAGGCCAACGCCAACCTCGGCGAGAAGATCGTCCTCGACCGCTTCGCCGCCTACGCCGACGGTTACGTCTCCGCGTACATGCACCGCACCATGCCCGACCTCCCGCCGCAGATCGGTGTCCTCGTCGAGTTCGACAAGGAGAACGCCGAGGTCGCCAAGGGTGTCGCGCAGCACATCGCCGCCTTCGCGCCGAAGTACCTCACCCGTGAGGACGTCCCGGCCGAGGTCGTCGAGTCCGAGCGTCGCATCGCCGAGGAGACCACCCGCGCCGAGGGCAAGCCCGAGGCCGCGATCGCCAAGATCGTCGAGGGTCGCGTCAACGGCTTCTTCAAGGACGCCACGCTGCTCGGCCAGCCGTACGCCCTGGACAACAAGAAGTCCGTCCAGCAGATCCTGGACGAGGCCGGTGTCACCCTGAAGCGCTTCACCCGCATCAAGGTCGGCATCTGAGTCCGTCCGTCCTCGCGAACGCGACGGACACCGGACCCGGGTAGGGTCTGAGACAGTCGTCCCGCCCCGGGCGGGACGACCGCAGATGTGACGAGGAGGCCATTGCCGTACGGGAAACCCACGAGGACCCAAGGCAATGGCCTTCTTCGTATGTGTACGAGGAGATCTCCATGAATCAGGGCGCCGAACAGGGCCACGACGACAACAGCGGCAAGAAGCTCGGCCGCTACATGCTGAAGCTCTCCGGGGAGGCCTTCTCCGGCGGTACCGGTCTCGGTGTCGACCCCGACGTCGTGCACGCCATCGCGCGTGAGATCGCGGCCGTGGTCCGCGACGGCGCCCAGATCGCCATCGTCATCGGCGGCGGCAACTTCTTCCGCGGCGCCGAGCTTCAGCAGCGCGGCATGGACCGCGCCCGCTCCGACTACATGGGCATGCTCGGCACCGTGATGAACTGCCTCGCCCTCCAGGACTTCCTGGAGAAGGAGGGCATCGACTCCCGCGTCCAGACCGCCATCACCATGGGCCAGGTCGCGGAGCCGTACATCCCGCTGCGCGCCGTGCGCCACCTGGAGAAGGGCCGCGTGGTCATCTTCGGCGCCGGCATGGGCATGCCGTACTTCTCCACCGACACGACCGCCGCCCAGCGGGCCCTGGAGATCGACGCCGAGGCCCTCCTCATGGGCAAGAACGGCGTGGACGGCGTCTACGACTCCGACCCCAGGACCAACCCCGCCGCGGTCAAGTTCGACGCCCTGGAGTACAGCGAGGTCATCACCCGCGACCTCAAGGTCGCCGACGCCACCGCCATCACCCTGTGCCGCGACAACAAGCTCCCGATCCTCGTCTTCGAACTGCTCGCCGCAGGCAATATCGCGCGCGCCGTCACGGGTGAGAAGATCGGCACACTCGTGAGCGACCAGGGCACCCGGGCCTGACCCAGGCCCGCCCTCAACCGACACAACGCGACGACACGCAGGAGCATGTGGTGATCGAAGAGACCCTCCTCGAGGCCGAGGAGAAGATGGAGAAGGCGGTCGTGGTCGCCAAGGAGGACTTCGCCGCGATCCGCACCGGCCGTGCGCACCCGGCGATGTTCAACAAGATCGTGGCCGACTACTACGGGGCCGTCACCCCTATCAACCAGCTGGCGTCGTTCTCGGTGCCGGAGCCGCGCATGGCCGTGGTGACCCCGTTCGACAAGAGCGCGCTGCGCAACATCGAGCAGGCCATCCGCGACTCGGACCTCGGCGTCAACCCGAGCAACGACGGCAACATCATCCGGGTGGTCTTCCCGGAGCTGACCGAGGAGCGCCGCCGCGACTACATCAAGGTCGCCAAGGGCAAGGCCGAGGACTCCAAGATCTCGATCCGCTCCGTGCGCCGCAAGGCCAAGGAGACCATCGACAAGCTCGTCAAGGACGGCGAGGTCGGCGAGGACGAGGGCCGCCGTGCGGAGAAGGAGCTCGACGACACCACCGCGAAGTACGTGGCGCAGGTGGACGAGCTGCTGAAGCACAAGGAAGCCGAGCTCCTCGAGGTCTGATGAACGACTCATCCTGGGGGGCGCCGGCGGCCGGTTCAGGTCTCGGCGGACCCGACCAGGGGCCTGCCCCGGCGGGTCCCGCCCACGATCGGCACCGGGCGGCGCAGACTCGCCCCATGCCCATCGTGCCCGACGTACCCGCCGGCGGTTTCCAGGACGGACACGGACGGGGGGCCGCCCACCCGGGCGGTCCCCTGTTCCGTGACGAGACCCCGCACGAGCACCCGCAGGAGCCCATGCCCAGCCCCGTCCCGCCTCCTCCGCCGTCGGCGGCCCCCGGGCCCCGGCAGAAGAAGAGCGCGGGCCGGGACCTGGGCGCGGCCATAGGGGTCGGCGTCGGTCTCGGGGCGGTCATCATCGCCTCGCTGTTCATCTGGAAGCCGGCCTTCGTGGGCGTCATCGCGGTGGCCGTGGTCGTGGGGCTCTGGGAGCTGACCTCGCGGCTCCAGGAGCGCAAGGCGATCAAGGCGCCGCTGGTGCCGCTCGCGGTCGGCGGCGCCGCGATGGTCGTCGCCGGGTACGTGCGGGGCCCCGAGGGCGCCTGGGTCGCGATGGCCCTCACGGCGCTCGCGGTGCTCGTCTGGCGGATGACGGAACCCCCCGAGGGGTACCTGAAGGACGTCACGGCGGGCGTCTTCGCCGCGTTCTACGTGCCGTTCCTGGCGACCTTCGTGGCGATGCTGCTGACCGCCGACGACGGACCGTGGCGGGTACTGACCTTCCTGCTGCTCACCGTGGTCAGCGACACCGGGGCGTACGCGGTGGGCTGGCGCTTCGGCAAGCACAAGCTGGCGCCGCGGATCAGCCCCGGCAAGACCCGCGAGGGACTCTTCGGCGCGGTGGCCTTCGCGATGGCGGCCGGCGCGCTGTGCATGCAGTTCCTCATCGACGACGGCACCTGGTGGCAGGGCCTGCTCCTCGGCCTCGCGGTCGCGGCGAGCGCGACGCTCGGCGACCTCGGCGAGTCGATGATCAAGCGGGACCTCGGCATCAAGGACATGGGGACGCTGCTCCCCGGGCACGGCGGCATCATGGACCGGCTGGACTCGCTGCTGCCGACGGCGCCGGTGGTGTGGCTGCTGCTGGCGTTGTTCGTCGGGACGGGTTGACCGGTCGGGTGGTGGGTCCTGTTCGTCAGGGTCTGCCGCCCGGGCACGGCGCCTCGCGGCGGAGCCGCACGTGGACACAGCATGGACCGGCTGGACTCGCTGCTGCCGACGGCGCCGGTGGTGTGGTTGCTGCTCGCGCTCTTCGTCGGAACGGGTTGACGGACAGCGGGTACTCTGGAAGGGCTCGGACCTGTGGTCCGGGCCCTTCGTCGTCCTCGCCACCGCGGGGACGGTCCAGTGAGGTCGCCCGGCATCGCCCTGCCGCACTCCCCGCCGACGCGGGACGTCCGACCTCGTTCCTGTTTGAGGAGAGACGCCGTCGTGGCCCGTCCGCTGCCCGGAGAACTCACATTCGTCGCCCCGCGCGGAGCCAAGAAGCCGCCGCGGCACCTCGCCGACCTCACGCCCGCCGAGCGGAAGGAGGCCGTCGCCGCGATCGGCGAGAAGCCCTTCCGCGCCAAGCAGCTGTCGACGCACTACTTCGCGCGGTACGCGCACGACCCCGCCGAGTGGACCGACATCCCGGCCGCCTCGCGGGAGAAGCTGGCCGGGGAGCTGCTGCCCGACCTGATGTCGGTGGTGCGGCACATCTCGTGCGACGACGACACCACCCGCAAGACCCTGTGGCGGCTGCACGACGGCACGCTCGTGGAGTCGGTGCTGATGCGCTACCCGGACCGGGTGACGATGTGCATCTCCTCGCAGGCCGGCTGCGGCATGAACTGCCCGTTCTGCGCGACCGGGCAGGCCGGTCTCGACCGGAACCTGTCGACCGCCGAGATCGTGCACCAGATCGTCGACGGCATGCGCGCGCTGCGCGACGGCGAGGTGCCCGGCGGTCCCGCGCGACTGTCGAACATCGTCTTCATGGGAATGGGCGAGCCGCTCGCCAACTACAAGCGGGTCGTCGGCGCGATCCGCCGGCTGACCGACCCCGAGCCCGACGGCCTCGGCCTGTCGCAGCGCGGCATCACCGTGTCGACCGTGGGCCTGGTGCCGGCCATGCTGCGCTTCGCCGACGAGGGCTTCAAGTGCCGCCTCGCGGTCTCGCTGCACGCCCCCGACGACGAGCTGCGGGACACGCTGGTGCCGGTGAACACCCGCTGGAAGGTGCGGGAGGTACTGGACGCGGCGTGGGAGTACGCCGAGAAGTCCGGCCGCCGGGTCTCCATCGAGTACGCCCTCATCCGGGACATCAACGACCAGGCGTGGCGCGGTGACCTGCTGGGCAAGCTGCTCAAGGGCAAGCGGGTGCACGTCAACCTGATCCCGCTGAACCCGACGCCGGGCTCGAAGTGGACCGCCTCCCGGCCGGAGGACGAGAAGGCCTTCGTCGAGGCCATCGCCCGGCACGGCGTGCCGGTGACCGTCCGGGACACCCGTGGCCAGGAGATCGACGGCGCCTGTGGACAGCTCGCCGCGTCCGAGCGCTGACCTTGTACCCTGTGCTCGAACACACCTGCATATTCCGACAGGGGAGCGCCACAGCGCTGAGAGTGCGGTAACCGTAGACCGCAGACCCTCTGAACCTCGCCCAGGTCATTCTGGGTAGGAAGTTCGGTCGTACCTCGAGCTGTTGCGCCCTGCCCGCGTCCGGTCCCCGGTCGCGGGCAGGGCCGCGTCTCTTCCTGGTCCCACCCAGGAGGACCACACATGCACACCAAGAAGGCCGCCGTCGCGGCGCTGGCCGCGGCGCTCGGCGTCACGGGCCTGGCCGCCTGCTCCACCGAGTCCGCCCGCGACGCCGCGGGGAAGAGCGGGGAGCCCGCGCCGAAGACCGTGACGCTCGTCAGCCACGACTCCTTCAACGCCTCCAAGGAGGTGCTGGCCGAGTTCACGAAGCGGTCCGGCTTCACCGTGAAGGTGCTGAAGGCCGGTGACGCGGGCGAGGCCGTCAACAAGGAGATCCTCACCAAGGGCTCCCCGCAGGGCGACGTCTTCTTCGGCGTCGACAACACCCTGCTGTCCCGCGCCGTCGACAACGGCATCTTCGTGCCGTACGAGGCGAAGGGCGCCGAACGGATCCCGGACACCTTCAAGCTCGACAAGCGGGTCACGCCGATCGACACCGGCGACATCTGCGTGAACTACGACAAGAAGTACTTCGCGGACAAGAAGCTGGCGCCGCCGCAGTCCTTCGACGACCTGGTGAAGCCGGAGTACAAGGACCTGCTCGTGGTCGAGAACCCGGAGCGTTCGTCCCCGGGCCTCGGCTTCCTCCTCGGCACGGTCGCGAAGTACGGCGACTCCGGCTGGCAGGAGTACTGGTCGAAGCTGAAGGCGAACGGCGTGAAGACCGTCGACAGCTGGGAGCTCGCCTACAACCAGGAGTTCTCCGGCTCGGCCGGCGGCAAGGAGGCCAAGGGCGACCGTCCGCTGGTCGTCTCCTACGCCTCCAGCCCGCCCGTCGAGGTGCTGTACGCCGAGCCGCAGCCGAAGGAGGCGCCCACCGGGGTGTCCACCGGCACCTGCTTCCGGCAGATCGAGTTCGCCGGCCTGCTGGACGGGGCGAAGAACCCCGAGGGCGGCAAGGCGCTGATCGACTTCCTGATCTCGAAGAGGTTCCAGGACGACATGCCGCTCCAGATGTTCGTGAACCCGGTCGCGAAGGACGCGGCCCTGCCGGAGCTGTTCACGAAGCACGGCGTGGTGATCGAGAAGCCGGAGACGGTGGCGCCGGAGAAGATCGCCGCGCAGCGCGAGGCGTGGATCCGGCAGTGGTCGTCGCTCGTCCGCAAGTGAGCCGCGACCCGAGGGGGAGCGCGGCGCGGCTGGGGCTGATGGCCCTGCCCGTCGCGTTCTTCGCGGTCTTCTTCGCCTGGCCCGTCGTGTCGATCGTCGAGCGCGGGCTGCGGCCCGACGGCGCCTGGGACCTCGGGGCGATCGGGGCGACCCTGGGCCGCTCGGACATCCTCGACGTGCTGGGCTTCACCGTCTGGCAGGCGGCCGCCTCCACCGGGCTCACGCTGCTCGTGGCGCTGCCGGGCGCGTACGTCTTCGCCCGCTTCGACTTCCCCGGGAAGGGCGTGCTGCGGGCCGTCGTCACCGTGCCGTTCGTGCTGCCCACGGTCCTCGTCGGCACGGCGTTCCTGGCCCTGGTGGGCCGGGGCGGGTTCACCGACGTGCTGTGGGGGCTGCGGCTCGACACCACGGTGTGGGCGATCCTCCTCGCCCACGTCTTCTTCAACTACGCGGTCGTCGTCCGGACCGTCGGCGGGCTGTGGGCCCAGCTCGACCCGCGCCAGGAGGAGGCGGCCCGGGTGCTCGGCGCGTCCCGGTGGACGGCGTGGCGGTCGGTGACGCTGCCGGCGCTGGTGCCGGCGGTGTCGGCGGCCGCCCTCATGGTCTTCCTCTTCACGTTCACGTCCTTCGGCGTCGTGCAGATCCTCGGCGGGGACGCGTACACGACGCTGGAGGCGGAGATCTACCGGCAGACGGCCCGGCTGCTGGACCTGCGGACGGCGGCCGTGCTGACGCTCGTGCAGTTCGTGGCGGTCGGCGTGATCCTCGCCGTGCACGCCCGGACGGTGCGGCGCCGGGAGACCGCGCTGCGGCTGGTGTCCCCGGAGACGACCGCGCGCCGGCCGCGCGGCGTGGGGCAGTGGGCGCTGCTCGGCGGGGTGCTGGCCTCGGTGGCGGTGCTGATCCTGCTGCCGCTCGGGGTGCTGGTGGAGCGTTCCTTCGCGACGCCGGAGGGGTACGGGCTCCGCTACTACCGGGCGCTCGGCTCGCTCGACGAGGCCGGGACGTTCCTGGTGCCGCCGCTGGAGGCGGTCGGGAACTCGCTGCGGTACGCCGTCGCGGCCACCGCGATCGCGGTGGTGATCGGCGGGCTCGCGGCGGCGGCGCTCACGAGGCGGGCGGGACGGCTCGTGCGGGGCTTCGACGCGCTGCTGATGCTGCCGCTCGGGGTGTCGGCGGTGACCGTCGGCTTCGGGTTCCTCATCACGCTGGACGAGCCGCCGTTCGACCTGCGGGCCGGCTGGATCCTCGTCCCGCTCGCACAGGCGCTGGTCGGCGTGCCGTTCGTGGTCCGCACGATGCTGCCGGTGCTGCGGGCGGTGGACCAGCGGCTGCGGGAGGCGGCGGCGGTGCTCGGGGCCTCGCCGTGGCGGGCCTGGCGGGAGGTGGACCTGCCGCTGGTGCGGCGGGCGCTGCTGATCGCGGCCGGGTTCGCCTTCGCCGTGTCGCTCGGCGAGTTCGGGGCGACCGTCTTCATCGCGCGGCCCGACAACCCGACGCTGCCGGTCGCGGTGGCGCGGCTGCTGGGCCGGCCGGGCGAGCTCAACTACGGGCAGGCGATGGCCCTGTCGACGATTCTGATGGTGGTGTGCGCGGTCTCCCTGCTGCTGCTCGAACGGCTGCGGACCGACCGGACCACCGGGGAGTTCTGATGCTGACCCTTGACGGAGCGACGGTACGGTTCGGGGCCCGGGCGGTCCTCGACGCGGTGGACCTGGAGGTCGCCGACCACGAGATCGTGTGCGTCCTCGGGCCGAGCGGGTCCGGCAAGTCGACGCTGCTGCGGGCCGTCGCCGGGCTCCGGGCGCTGGACGGGGGCCGGGTGCTGCTGGGCGGCGCGGACCAGGCGGGGGTGCCGACGCACCGGCGGGGGGTGGGCCTGATGTTCCAGGACCACCAGCTCTTCCCGCAGCGGGACGTCGCGGGGAACGTGGCGTTCGGGCTCCGGATGCACGGAGTGCCGAAGGAGGAGCGGACGGCGCGGGTCGAGGAGCTGCTCGACCTCGTCGGGCTGCCGGGCGCCGGCCGGCGGTCGGTGGCGGCGCTCTCCGGCGGCGAGCAGCAGCGGGTGGCGCTGGCGAGGGCGCTGGCGCCGAGGCCCCGGCTGCTGATGCTCGACGAACCGCTGGGGCAGCTCGACAGGGGGCTGCGGGAGCGGCTCGTGGTGGAGCTGCGGGCGCTCTTCGGGCGGCTCGGCACGACGGTCCTCGCCGTCACCCACGACCAGGGCGAGGCGTTCGCGCTCGCGGACCGGGTGGTGGTCATGCGGGACGGGCGGATCGTCCGGTCGGGCACGCCGGTGGACGTGTGGCGGCGTCCCGGCACGGAGTTCGTCGCCCGCTTCCTCGGTTTCGAGAACGTCGTCCCGGCGACGGTGTCCGGGGCCGTCGCGGACACCCCGTGGGGCCGGATCCCGGTCCCGGAGGGTTCCCCCCAGGGCGAGCGGACGCTGCTGGTCCGCCCGGCGGGCGTGCTCCTCACGGACGAGGGCCTCGCCTGCCGGGTCGAGTCCCGGACCTTCCGGGGCCACCACGTCACGGTCGGCCTGCGCCCGGCCGACGGCCCCCCGCTGGAGGCCGAACTCCCGCTGCGGGAGGTGCCGGAGGTGGGCGCGGAGGTGACGGTGACCTTCGGGGCCGAGGAGGTCGTGGTGCTGGACGGTTCCTGACCTGCGCGGCCGCCGGCCGGGCCGGGGCCGGGGGCCGGTCGGGAGGTCAGGCCGTCAGGGGCAGGGCGGCGAGTTCGCCGACGATCCAGGTCAGCGGGAGGAAGACGGCGAGCAGGGCGCCGGCCCGCAGCAGGGCGGCGGTGCGCAGCACGGACGGCGGGGCGCCGAGCCGGGCGAGGGCCTCGGTGGTGTGGGCCCGGCACTGGCGGGACTCCACGGCGGCGGTGAGCAGGGTCGCCGTGGTGCAGGTGAGGACGACGCCGGCGCCGAGGCCGGTGAGCGGTCCGAAGGCGGTGCCGCCGTTCCCGGCTTCGTACAGGGTGGCGGCGGCGAGGGTGCCGGAGAGGACCGCGCAGACGACGCCGAGGGGGCGGCCGATGCGGCCGGCCTCGTCCATGAGCACCCGGCCGGCGAGCAGGCGTACGGCTCCGGGGCGGGCGGTCTGCAGCAGCCGGCCGCTCAGGTGGGTGAGGCCGGGTCCGGCGAGCGCGAGTCCGGCGGCGGTGAGGACCCACCCGGCGAGGACGCCGGCGGGGGAGCCGTCGAAGCGGCCGGGCAGGGCGACGCCACCGGCGCCGCCGCGGCCCGCGTACGTCTCCACGGCGAGGCCGACGGCGACGAGCGCCACGCCCCACGGCAGGCCGTTGGGGACCGGCCGGGCGGCGCCCTCGGGGGCGGGGGTGCCGGTGCGGGGGCGCAGGGCGAGTCCGGCGGCGGTGGCGCCGGCGACCGGGACGACGGCGAGCAGGGTGAGGGCGCCGGCCAGCGGCAGCGGCTGGTCGGCGGCGAGGAGTCCGGCGGCGGCCCCGTCGAAGGGCAGGCCGGTGATGTCGCCGCGCAGGTGCAGGTAGACGAGGAGGGCGACCATCGAGCCGAGGGTGCAGGCGACGGCGGTCGAGGCGGCGGCGATGGCGGTGAGCCGGGCGGGGCCGAGGCCGATCGAGGAGAGCCCGGGGCGGGGCCGGGTGGCAGGGTCGGTGCGGGCGACGGCGACGGCGAACTGGACGGTGGCGGCGACCGGCAGCGCGCACCAGAGCAGCCGCAGCGCGGAGGCGGTGGAGTGTTCGGGGTGGCCGACGGCGTAGCCGAGGGTGCAGAGCAGCAGGAAGCCCACGCCGGCGGCGGCCGCGGCGACGAGGAGCCGTCGCAGCTGGACCAGCGGGCGGGAGCCGCGGACTAGACGGAGAGCGAGCACGCCGCGACGCCCTCCGCCCCCGTGGCGGGCGGCACGCTGCCGGCCCGGCGACCGTCGAGCAGGGTGACCGTGCGGTCGGCGAGCGCCGCGACCTCCGGGTCGTGGGTGGCGAGGAGCACGGTGATGCCGTGCGAGCGGGCGGCGGCGGTGAGGGTGCGGAGCACCTGGGCGCCGTCGGCCCGGTGCAGGGCGGCGGTGGGTTCGTCGGCGAAGAGGACCGAGGGGGCGGCGGCGAGCGCGCGGGCGATGGCGGTGCGCTGGCGCTGGGAGCGGGTGAGCGCGTGGGGGCGGACGCGGGCGCAGGCGCCGGTGTCGAGGCGGTCGAGCCATTCGCAGGCGGTGGTCCGGGCGGCCCGGTGGGGGACCCCCCGCAGCAGCAGCGGCAGGGCGGTGTTCTCCCAGGCGGTGAGTTCGGGGACGAGGCCGTCGTCGGGGCCGATCCAGCCGAAGCGTTCCCGGCGGAGCCGCTCGCGGCCGGCCGCGGGGAGGGTGTGCACGGGGGAGCTGTTGAACCAGACCTCGCCCCGCTGGGGGGCGAGCTCGCCGGAGAGGCAGCGCAGGAGGGTGGTCTTGCCGCTGCCGCGGGGACCGGTCACGGCGAGGATCTCGCCCTCGCGGACGCCGACGGAGACGCCGCTGAGGGCCTCCGTGCCGTTCAGGGAGCAGTGCAGGGAACGCGCCCAGAGCACGTCGTTGTCCGGTGGGGCCATCGCGCACACCTCGATGTCGGTTCCGATTCTTGCCGTTCCCCCGTCCGGGGGAACGAGGGCCGGGCCTGTCGGTCACTGGGCACCGTAAGTATTCGGATCCGGTTGTACGGACGGCACGCGGCCCGGGCCTCCGCCATCCACTCGGATGGCGGAGGCCCGGGCCGGGGGCCACGCCGTGAGGGCGGCGTGGCGCGGGGGGACCCGCGGAGGCGGGGGGTCCTCGGGGCGGGTCCCCTGGGGGCGGGGAGCCCTACAGCTTGGTCCACGCCTCGGTGAGCACGCTGCGCAGGATGCCCTCGATCTCGTCGAAGGTGCCCTGGTCGGCGATGAGCGGCGGGGCCAGCTGGATGACCGGGTCGCCGCGGTCGTCGGCACGGCAGTACAGGCCGGCGTCGTACAGCGCCTTGGAGAGGAAGCCGTACAGGACGCGCTCCACCTCCTCGTCGTTGAAGGACTCCTTGGTGGCCTTGTCCTTGACGAGCTCGATGCCGTAGAAGAAGCCGTTGCCGCGGACGTCGCCGACGATCGGGAGGTCGTGCAGCTTCTTCAGGGTGTCGAAGAAGTTGCCCTCCTGGTCGAGGACGTGCTGGTTGAGGCCTTCCTTGTCGAAGATGTCCAGGTTGGCGATGGCGACCGCCGAGGACACCGGGTGGCCACCGAAGGTGTACCCGTGCAGGAAGGTGTTGTCGCCCTTGTAGAACGGCTCGGCGATGCGGTCCGAGATGATGCAGGCGCCGATCGGGGAGTAGCCCGAGGTCATGCCCTTGGCGCAGGTGATCATGTCCGGGACGTAGCCGAACTTGTCACAGGCGAACATCGTGCCGAGGCGGCCGAAGGCGCAGATCGTCTCGTCGGAGACGAGGAGCACGTCGTACTGGTCGCAGATCTCGCGGACGCGCCGGAAGTAGCCGGGCGGCGGCGGGAAGCAGCCGCCGGCGTTCTGCACCGGCTCCAGGAAGACGGCCGCGACGGTGTCGGGGCCCTCGAAGAGGATCTGCTGCTCGATCTGGTCGGCGGCCCAGCGGCCGAAGGCCTCCGGGTCGTCGCCGTGGATCGGGGCGCGGTAGATGTTGGTGTTCGGCACCTTGTGCGCGCCGGGGACCAGCGGCTCGAAGGGGGCCTTCAGAGCCGGCAGGCCGGTGATGGACAGGGCGCCCTGCGGGGTGCCGTGGTAGGCGACCGCACGCGAGATGACCTTGTACTTGGTGTGCTTGCCCTGGAGCTTGAAGTACTGCTTGGCGAGCTTCCAGGCGGTCTCGACGGCCTCGCCGCCACCGGTGGTGAAGAAGACCTTGTTGAGGTCGCCCGGGGCGTAGTCGGCGAGGCGCTCGGCGAGCTCGACGGCCTTCGGGTGGGCGTACGACCACACCGGGAAGAAGGCGAGCTCCTGGGCCTGCTTGTACGCGACCTCGGCCAGCTCCTGGCGGCCGTGACCGGCGTTGACCACGAAGAGGCCCGCGAGACCGTCGAGGTAGCGCTTGCCCTTGTCGTCGAAGATGTAGGTGCCCTCACCTCGGACGATGGTGGGGACGGGGCTGTTCTCGTACGACGACATGCGGGTGAAGTGCATCCACAGGTGGTCGTAGGCGGTCTTGGAGAGATCGCTGCGGGACTGGGTCACGGTTATCGGGTTCCCCACATATAGGTCTGCTTCTTGAGCTTCAGGTAAACGAAGCTCTCGGTGGAGCGCACGCCGGGGAGCGTGCGGATCCGCTTGTTGATCACGTCCAGAAGGTGGTCGTCGTCCTCGCAGACGATCTCCACCATCAGGTCGAACGAGCCCGCGGTCATCACCACGTACTCGCACTCGGGCATGTCGGTCAGCGCCTCCGCGACCGGATCCAGGTCGCCCTCGACGTGGATGCCGACCATCGCCTGGCGCCGGAGGCCCACGGTGAGCGGGTCGGTGACGGCGACGATCTGCATGACGCCCTGGTCGAGGAGCTTCTGGACGCGCTGCCGCACGGCCGCTTCGGAGAGGCCGACGGCCTTGCCGATGGCGGCGTAGGGGCGGCGGCCGTCCTCCTGGAGCTGCTCGATGATCGCCAGGGAGACGGCATCGACCGTAGGGGACGAACCGGTTCCGGTTCTGGAGTCTGTGCTTCGACTGGCCACGTCTTCACTGTGCACCGAGATGCGCAGTCGCGCAACCCCGGAGCGATGAAATTCGTTGCCGGAGGCCCCTGTAGTCACTGAATCCGAAGTGGAGGGGGCTCGGGGCTGTTGAAAGCGTCAGCCGAACCAGTAGGCTGAGGTGTCTCACCCATCGGGACGACCGCACAAGGCCGTGCGGAACAAACGTGACAGGAGGGGTGGCAAGTGACCACCGAGCTGCGCCGGCTGCGCAACTACATCGACGGGGAGTTCCGCGACGCGGCCGACGGCCGCACCATCGAGGTGATCAACCCGGTCACCGGCGAGGCGTACGCGACCTCCCCGCTCTCCGGCCAGGCCGACGTCGACGCCGCCATGGAGGCCGCCGCGGCCGCCTTCCCCGCCTGGCGCGACACCACGCCGTCCGAGCGCCAGAAGGTGCTCCTCAAGATCGCGGACGCGTTCGAGGACCGCGCCGAGGAGCTCATCGCCGCCGAGGTCGAGAACACCGGCAAGCCGGTCGCCCTCACCGCGAGCGAGGAGATCCCGCCGATGGTGGACCAGATCCGCTTCTTCGCGGGTGCCGCCCGGCTGCTCGAAGGCCGCTCGGCCGGCGAGTACATGGAGGGCATGACCTCCATCGTCCGCCGCGAGCCCGTCGGCGTCTGCGCGCAGGTCGCGCCGTGGAACTACCCGATGATGATGGCCGTGTGGAAGTTCGCCCCGGCCCTCGCCGCGGGCAACACGGTCGTCCTCAAGCCCTCGGACACCACCCCCGCGTCCACCGTCCTGATGGCCGAGATCATCGGTTCGATCGTCCCCAAGGGCGTCTTCAACGTCGTCTGCGGCGACCGCGAGACCGGCCGCGCGATGGTCGAGCACCCGACCCCGGCGATGGCCTCCATCACCGGCTCCGTCCGGGCCGGCATGCAGGTCGCCGAGTCGGCGGCCAAGGACGTCAAGCGCGTCCACCTGGAGCTGGGCGGCAAGGCCCCGGTCGTCGTCTTCGAGGACACCGACATCGAGAAGGCCGTCGAGGACATCGCGATGGCCGGCTTCTTCAACGCCGGCCAGGACTGCACCGCCGCCACCCGGGTGATCGTCCAGGAGTCCATCCACGACGAGTTCGTCGCCGCCCTCGCCAAGGCCGCCGCCGAGACGAAGACCGGGCAGCCCGACGACGAGGACGTGCTCTACGGCCCGCTCAACAACGCCAACCAGCTGAAGCAGGTCGCCGGCTTCATCGACCGCCTCCCGGCCCACGCCAAGGTCGAGGCCGGCGGCCACCGCGTCGGCGACAAGGGCTACTTCTACGCCCCGACCGTCGTCTCCGGCCTCCAGCAGGACGACGAGATCGTCCAGAACGAGGTCTTCGGCCCGGTCATCACCGTCCAGTCCTTCGCCGACGAGGCGCAGGCGCTGGAGTACGCCAACGGCGTCGAGTACGCCCTGGCCTCCTCCGTCTGGACCAAGGACCACCAGCGCGCCATGCGCATGTCCCGCTCGCTCGACTTCGGCTGTGTGTGGATCAACACCCACATCCCGCTGGTCGCCGAGATGCCCCACGGCGGCTTCAAGAAGTCCGGCTACGGCAAGGACCTCTCCGCGTACGGCTTCGAGGACTACACGCGCATCAAGCACGTGATGACCTCGCTGGGCTGAACCGCCCGGTAGCACCCCCACGGCCCCGGCACCCGTCGATCCGATGATCGACAGGGTGTCGGGGCCGTGCCGTGCCGCTCGACGGACCGTCCATTGCGGCGGCTCGGAGCCCGGCGGGATGCTCGGCGGGTGAGAGCGACAGCCAGGAAACCCATGACCCGCCGGTCCGTCCTGACGGGACTCGCCGCCGCCGGCGCCAGCGGCCTCCTCGCCGCCTGCGGCGTGAAGCCCGCCCACGTCCCCGAGGACCGGCGCGCCGCCCGGGACCTGTCGGACCGCGAGCGGACCGTCACCTTCGCCAACTGGCCGCTCTACATCGACACCGACGACGACGATCCGCGCAGACGGCCCAGCCTCGACGCCTTCCGGGAACGGACCGGGATCTCCGTCCACTACACGGAGGAGATCAACGACAACGACGAGTTCTTCGGGAAGATCGGCCCGGCCCTCATGAACGGCCAGGCCGTCGACCGCGACCTCGTCGTCGTCAGCGACTGGATGGCCGCCCGCCTCGTCCGCCTCGGCTGGGTCCAGAAGATGGACCGCGCCGCGCAGCCGAACGTCGTCGGCCACCTCGACCCACAGCTGCTCCGCCCCGCCTTCGACCCCGGCCGGCTGCACTCCGTGCCCTGGCAGTCCGGCATCACCGGCATCGCGTACAACCGCCGCGGGCTCGGCCGCGAACTGCGCTCCACCCGCCAGCTCTGGGACGCCGACCTGCGCGGCAAGGTCACCCTCCTCTCCGGCCTGGACGAGGCCGTCCCGCTGCTCATGCAGGGCGACGGAGCGGACGTCACCCGCTGGACCCAGGACGACTTCCACGCCGTCTGCGACCGCGTCGAGGACCTGGTCCGCAGGAAGCACATCCGCCGCTTCACCGGCAACGACTACATCAAGGACCTGGCCGCCGGCGACGTCCTCGCCTGCCAGGCGTACTCCGGCGACGTCGTCCAACTCCAGGCCGACGACCCCGACATCGCGTTCGTCGTCCCCGAGGAGGGCGGCGAACTGTGGGCCGAGTCCCTCCTCGTCCCCAACCTCGCCCGCCACAAGGCCAACGCCGAGAAGCTCGTCGACCACTACTACGAGCCCGAGGTCGCCGCCCGGCTGGCCGCCTGGGTCAACTACGTCTGCCCCGTCCCGGCCGCCCAGGCCGTCCTCGCCGACTCCGGCGACGAGGAACTGGCCGCCCTCGCCGAGGACCCGCTGATCTTCCCGGACCGGGAGATGCGCGGCCGGCTCGCCATCGCCCGCGACATCACCTCCGGCGAACGCAAGGCCATGGCCGCGCGCTGGAACGGCCTCGTCGGCCTGTGAGCGCCCCCTGCGCGGGCACCGACCCCACCGCCCCGCACCCCGACGGGCCGTCAGAGAAGAGCGACCCCCGTTTCTGAACGCGTTCAAGGAGGGCGTACGCTGCCTTCATGAGCGACTCGAACGGGCCGAGAGCCCTTCTCGCGCGCATCCGCGCATGGCTGATCCTCTTCGTCGTCTGCCTCGTCCTGAGCGGGGCCACCGCCTTCCCGCTCGTCACCGAACTCCGCTGGCTCGACTCCTCGCTGACCGGCTGGGCCGCGCCCGTCGCGGACGCCCTCCCCGGCCTCGCCGAGTGGATCCACAAGGTCGCCGGCGGGGTCGAGGCGGCCGGCGAGGGAGCCCCGTACCTCCTCTACGGCACCGACTGGCTCGCCTTCGCCCACCTCGTCATCGCCGTCGCCTTCTACGGGCCCTACCGCGACCCGGTCCGCAACGTCTGGGTCGTCGAGTTCGGCATGATCGCCTGCGTCGGCATCATCCCGCTCGCCCTGATCTGCGGACCGATCCGCGACATCCCCTTCTGGTGGTCGGTGATCGACATGTCCTTCGGGGTCTTCGGGATCCTGCCCCTGCTCCACGTCCGCCGGCTCATCAAGCGGCTGGAAGCCGCCGAGGCGGTCACTCCGACGGCGGTCCGCACCTCGCCCGCATGAGCTCCGGGGCGTCCGCGATCCGCGGGCGCCCCGCACCTCCCGCCCGCGCCCGCGCCGCACCTCCCGCCCGTGCCCGCCCCAGCCCCCCCTGCCCGCCTTACGGCTTGCGTCCCACCGCGCCGAACTGGGCCACCTCGGCGGCCTCCGGGGCGCCCCAGCGGGAGCAGGAGACGACACCCGGCGCGAGGAGGTCCAGGCCGTCGAAGAAGGAGGTGAACTCCTCGCGGGTACGGGCGGTGATGGGCGGGGTGGCGTTCTCGTTCCAGAAGGCCATCGCCGCCTCGTTGCCCTCGCCGCCCAGTTCCGGTTCCAGGGTCGGGTGGGTGAGGACGAGGTGGCTGCCGGACGGCACGGCCGCCATCAGCGTGCGCACGATCCCGCGGGCCTCGTCGGTGTCCAGCACGAAGTTGAGGATGCCGAGCATCAGGACCGCGACCGGGCGCTCCAGGTCGAGCACCTCACCGGCGGCCGCCAGGATGCTCTCCGGGTCGTGGGCGTCCGCGTCGACGTACTCGGTGACGCCCTCGGGGGAGCTGGTCAGCAGCGCGCGGGCGTGCGTGAGGACGATCGGGTCGTTGTCGACGTAGACGATCCTGGCGTCCGGCGCGACCCGCTGCGCCACCTCGTGGGTGTTGTCGGCGGTCGGCAGCCCGGTCCCGATGTCGAGGAACTGGCGCGTCCCCTCCTCGGCCAGCCGGGTCACCACGCGGCCGAGGAACGCCCGGTCGGCGCGGGCGACTTCGCCGATGCCCGGGTGGAAGGCGGTGACCCGCTCGCCCACGGCGCGGTCCACCGGGTAGTTGTCCTTGCCGCCCAGCCAGTAGTTCCACACCCGGGCGTTGTGGGCGATGTCGGTCCGGATCCGGTCGTTCATCAGGCAGCCTTTCGCAGGACGGCGGCGAGGACGTCGACCCGGTTCGTGGTGATCGAGTCGACCCCGTGGGCGATCAGCCTACGCATGCTCCTGCGGGTGTCCGGCGTCCAGGTGGAGACCAGCAGGCCGTCCCGGTGCAGCCGCTCGGTCAGCTCCCGACCGACCAGTCCCCAGCGGTAGTTGAGCCACTTGGGGCGCACGCGGTCGAGGAGCACCGGGCGCGGCGGGGCGAGCGAGGTCCAGGTGAGGGCGATCTCCGCGTGCGGGTCGGCGTCCCGGACCCGCAGCATCGCGACCGCGCCGGCGCAGTAGAGGACGCGCTCGCCCGCGCCGGCCTCGCGGACCGTGCCGACGATCCGCCGGACCGACTCCTCGTTCCCGCCCGGCAGATCGAGCATCAGCCGGTGCGGCCCGGCCGCGACCAGGGCCTCGCGGAGCGTCGGCACGCCGCCGGAGGTCAGCTCGCGCACCTGCTCGTGGGTGAGCGAGGAGAGCGGCCGGTCGTGGCCCCACAGCCGTTTGAGGGTGTCGTCGTGGAGGAGGACCGGCACGCTGTCCTTGGTGAGGCGGACGTCGACCTCGACCGCGTCCGCGCCCCGCTCGAAGGCGGAGCCGATCGAGGGGAGGGTGTTCTCACGGGCGCGGTACGGGTCGCCGCGGTGGCCTACGACAGTGACGGATCGCATGGGGCCATTCTTCGCCGGTGCTCAGCGCGCCAGCCAGTCCTCCGTGTACGTGTCGATCTCGGCGGCCAGCCGCTCCTTGCCGGCCGGGTCGAGGAAGGACGCCTCCACCGCGTTCTTCGCGAGGGCGGCCACGCCGCGCTCGTCGAGGCCGAGGAGGCGGGCGGCGACGGCGTACTCGGTGTTCAGGTCGGTGCCGAACATCGGCGGGTCGTCGCTGTTGACGGTGACCAGGACGCCCGCGTCGACCATGGCCCGGATCGGGTGCTCGTCGAGGGTGGCCACGGCGCGGGTCGCGATGTTGGAGGTCGGGCAGACCTCCAGGGCGATCCGGTGCTCCGCCAGGTACGCGAGCAGCTCCGGGTCCCGGACGGAGCTGGTGCCGTGGCCGATGCGCTCGGCCCCCAGCTCGCGGAGGGCGTCCCAGACGGTCTCCGGGCCGGTGGTCTCGCCGGCGTGCGGCACCGAGTGGAGGCCGGCCGCCCTGGCCCGGTCGAAGTACGGCTTGAACTGCGGGCGCGGCACCCCGATCTCCGGGCCGCCGAGACCGAAGGAGACCAGGCCCTCGGGGCGGATCCCGTCCGTGGTGGCGAGCCGCGCGGTCTCCGCCGCGGACTCCAGGCCGGCCTCGCCGGGGATGTCGAAGCACCAGCGCAGCACGGTGCCGAACTCGGCCTCCGCCGCCTTGCGGGCGTCCTCGATCGCCGCCATGAAGGCGCGCTCGTCGATGCCGCGGCGGGTGGAGGAGTACGGGGTGACGGTCAGCTCGGCGTACCGGATGTTCTGCCTGGCCATGTCACGGGCCACCTCGAAGGTCAGCAGCCGGACGTCCTCGGGGGTGCGCACCAGGTCGACGACGGAGAGGTACACCTCGATGAAGTGCGCGAAGTCGGTGAAGGTGAAGTAATCGGCGAGCGCCTCCGGGTCCGTGGGCACCTTGGAGTCCGGGTGCCGGGCGGCCAGCTCGGAGACGATCCGCGGGGAGGCGGAGCCCACGTGGTGGACGTGCAGCTCGGCCTTGGGCAGGCCCGCGATGAAGGGGTGGAGATCGGTCATCGGGTCATCGTAGGCCGGTCGGGGAGGGGCCGTCCTGAGGCCGTAGCATGACGGGACCACGGAGGGAGCCCCGATTGTCCGAGAACGCAGAGCCGCGCCCGCAGGACCGGGAGACGGCCGATCCGTGGGCCCCGCCGGAGCGGCGGGACGGACCGGCCGACCAGGCCGGACCGGTGGACCTGGGCAAGCGGCCGGATGCCGGCGCCCCCGTCCACCAGCAGCCGACCGTCACCTCGATACCCACCGGCCCCGCCGACGGAGAGCTGCCGCCGCCGCCCGTGGCCCCCGGCGGTCCGGGCGCCTACGGCGCGCCGGCGCCCCCGCCCGGCTACGGCCACCCGGCCGCCCCGCCGGCCGCGTACGGCTACCCGCCGGCCGGCCCGAGCGCCTACGGCTACCCGCCGGCCCACCCGGCCGCGTACGGGCCGATGCCCGGCCAGTACAACGGCATGGGCACGGCCGGCATGGTGCTCGGTATCGTCGGCACCTGCCTCTTCTGGTTCTACGGCGTCCCGTCGATCGTCCTCGGGATCCTCGCCCTGATCTTCGGCATCCTCGGCCGCAAGCGCGCCCGGCGCGGCGAGGCGTCCAACGGCGGCGCCGCCACGGCGGGCATCGTCCTCGGCGTCGTCTCCATGGTCCTCGGCGCCGCGCTGATCGCCTTCCTCGTCTGGGCCGTCACCAGCTACGACGAGTACGAGGGCACCGACGTGCAGGAGTCGACCTCGGCGGCCCTCGTGGTCGACGCCCCCCGCTGACCGGAGGGTCAGGACGTACGCAGCCGCTCCCGGGCCTCCATCAGCGCGAAGCCCAGGAGGTTGAGCCCGCGCCAGCGGGCCGGGTCGTGGGCGCCGGGGTCGCCGGCGGCCAGGCCGATGCCCCAGACCCGGTCCAGCGGGCTCGCCTCCACGAGCACCCGGGAGCCGGTTCCGAGCAGGAAGCCCCGCAGCCCCTCGTCCGAGGCGAACTTGTGGACGCTGCCGGCCACCACGATCCCGGCCCGCTCCCGTGCCCACACGGTCTCGTCGAAGCCGCGGACCAGCCGGCCGGCGTTCTTCGCCTCCGCCGGGGTGCGGGCGGCCAGCGCCGTCCGCTCCGCCTCGGCGTCGCCGAAGAGGCGCGCCTTCCCGGCCATCATCCAGTGCTCGGCCGTCGCGTAGCGTACGCCGTCGACCTCGAAGGGTGACGGCCACCACTGGCTCAGACAGCTCTGCGTGAGCCGTCCGTCCGGGGCCGGCCGGTGGCCCCAGAAGTGCAGCCACTTCACCTTCACACCCCTGCTGACCTGCTGCGTCAGCTCTTCGACCGTCATCATGCACGCGAGTCTGGCATCCGCGAGCGACAGACCGTACGAAGATTTTCCCGCGACCTCGACACTTGGTCGACCGATTCCGTCGAGTAACCAAAAGGCAACAACGGAATCACTTGTTCGAGCCGTATCCCTCTGCCAGGATCGGCACTCAATTCGAGCTGGGACAACGGAGAGCGTCATGGGCAACCGCTTCCAGGTGACGGACCGCTTCGCGGACGGCGCGCAGTACATCGGCGGAAAGCTCCGCGCCGGAACCTCGGGACGGACGCACAGCGTCGTCGACCCGGCCACCGGCGAGAGCGTGTACACCTACGAGCTCGCCTCCACCGCGGACGTCGACGAGGCCGTGGCCGCCGCCAAGGCCGCCTTCCCCGGCTGGGCGGGCGCCACCCCCGGTGAGCGCTCCGACGCGCTGCACCGCCTCGCCGGGATCCTCGCCGAGCGGGCCGAGGACTTCGCCCGCGCCGAGTCCCTCCAGTGCGGCAAGCCGATCCGGCTCACCACCGAGTTCGACGTGCCCGGCACCATCGACAACACCGCCTTCTTCGCCGGCGCGGCCCGCCACCTCCAGGGCCAGTCCGCCGGCGAGTACTCCGGCGACCACACCTCGTACGTCCGCCGCGAGCCGATCGGCGTGGTCGGCTCCATCGCCCCCTGGAACTACCCCCTCCAGATGGCCGCCTGGAAGATCCTCCCGGCGATCGCCGCGGGCAACACCATCGTCCTGAAGCCGGCCGAGCTGACCCCGCTCACCTCGCTGATGTTCGCCGAGGCCGCCAAGGACGCCGGCATCCCGGACGGCGTGGTCAACGTCGTCACCGGCAGCGGGCGCGAGGCCGGGGAGCACCTGGTCGGCCACCCCGACGTCGTCATGACCTCCTTCACCGGCTCCACCGCGGTCGGCAAGCGGGTCGCCGAGGTCGCCACCGCCACCGTGAAGCGGCTCCACCTGGAGCTCGGCGGCAAGGCGCCCTTCGTCGTCTTCGACGACGCCGACCTGGAGGCCGCCGCCCACGGCGCCGTCGCCGCCTCCCTCATCAACTCCGGCCAGGACTGCACCGCCGCCACCCGCGCCTACGTCCAGCGCCCCCTGTTCGACGCCTTCGTCGCCCGGGTCGCGGAACTGATGGAGACCGTCCGGCTCGGCGACCCCGCCGACCCGGCCACCGACCTCGGCCCGCTGGTCTCCCACGTCCACCGCGACCGGGTCGCCGGATTCGTCGAGCGGGCCCGCGGCTACGCGACCGTCGTCACCGGAGGCGAAGCCCCTGGTGACGAGCTCGCGAACGGCGCATACTATCGGCCCACCCTGATCACCGGCGCCGCGCAGGACAGCGAGGTCGTGCAGTCGGAGATCTTCGGACCGGTCCTGGTGGCCCTGCCCTTCGACACCGACGACGAGGGCATCCGGCTCGCCAACGACACCCCGTACGGCCTCGCCGCCTCCGCCTGGAGCCGCGACGTCTACCGGGCGAACCGGGCCACCCGCGAGATCAAGGCCGGCTGCGTCTGGGTGAACGACCACATCCCGATCATCAGCGAGATGCCGCACGGCGGATACAAGGCCTCGGGCTACGGAAAGGACATGTCGGCCTACTCCTTCGAGGAGTACACGCAGGTCAAGCACGTGATGTTCGACAACACGGCGGTGGCGGCCAAGGACTGGCACCGCACGATCTTCGGGGACCGTCTGTAATCGATATGCGGCTACCGCCGCCTGGCACCAGCCGCCCGACCAGCGGCGCAACCATCCCGAAAGGGCACAGCGCATGGAGCAGTACGAGCCCGACAGCCTGTCCGCCGCCCAGCTCGCGGCGATCCGGCGCAGCATGACGAGCGGCCGTGGTGCCCTCAGCCGCCGGTCGCTGCTGCGGGCGGGCGGCGTGGGCGCGCTGACGGTCGGCGGTCTCGCCGGCCTCACGGCCTGCGGCATCCCGCCGGCCAAGCGGGAGGGCCAGGGCCCGGCGTCCACCGACCGGTCGGCCAAGGAGAAGACCCTCAGCTTCTCCAACTGGACCGAGTACATGGACGTCAGCGAGGACGAGAAGTCCCGTCCCACCCTGGAGGCGTTCACCCGGCGCACCGGGATCAAGGTCAAGTACACCGAGGACATCAACGACAACGTCGAGTTCTTCGGCAAGATCAAACCGCAGCTCGCGGCCGGCCAGGACACCGGCCGCGACCTGATCTGCGTCACCGACTGGCTGGCCGCCCGCATCATCCGCCTCGGCTGGGCGCAGAAGCTCGACCCGGCGAACCTCCCTCACGCGTACGCCAACCTGTCCGCGCAGTTCCGCCGCCCCGACTGGGACCCGGGCCGCTCGTACTCGTACCCGTGGACCGGCATCTCCACCGTCATCGCCTACAACGTGAAGGCGACCGGCGGGAAGAAGATCGAGTCGGTCAGCCGGCTCCTCGACGACCCCGCGCTCAAGGGCCGGGTCGGCTTCCTCACCGAGATGCGCGACACCGTCGGCATGACCCTGCTCGACATGGGCAAGGACCCGGGCACCTTCACCGACGCCGACTACGACGCGGCCGTCGGCCGCCTCCAGAAGGCCGTCGACAAGAAGCAGATCCGCCGCTTCACCGGCAACGACTACACCTCCGACCTGGACAAGGGCGACCTCGCCGCCTGCCTCGCCTGGGCCGGCGACGTCATCCAGCTCCAGGCCGACAACCCGGACATCCAGTACGCCATCCCCGACGCCGGGTACATCACGTCCACGGACAACCTGCTCGTCCCCGCGGAGGCCGGCCACAAGGCCAACGCCGAGAAGCTCATCGACTTCTACTACGAGCTCCCGGTGGCCGCCCAGCTCGCCGCCTACATCAACTACGTCTGTCCCGTCGACGGGGTCAAGGACGAACTGGCGAAGATCGACCCCGAGCTCGCCGCCAACACGCTGATCCTCCCGGACAAGGCCATGGCGAAGAAGTCGCGCGCCTTCCGCTCGCTGAGCAGCGAGGAGGAGACGGCGTACGAGGAGAAGTTCGCCAAGCTCATCGGCGCCTGAGCCGTCGTCCACCGTCACCAGGCCACGAAGCCACGAAGATCCGGGACCGCGAACCCATGACTGAGAACACCACCGGCGGCGACGTCCGACTCACCGGCATCAGCAAGACCTACGGCTCCTTCACCGCCGTCCACCCGCTCGACCTCACCGTCCCGCAGGGCTCCTTCTTCGCCCTGCTCGGCGCCTCCGGCTGCGGCAAGACCACCACCCTGCGCATGATCGCCGGCCTGGAGGACCCCTCCACCGGCACCGTCTTCCTCGGCGACCGCGACGTCACCGACCTCCCGCCCTACAAGCGTCCCGTCAACACCGTCTTCCAGTCCTACGCGCTCTTCCCGCACATGGACATCTCCGAGAACATCGCCTTCGGCCTCCGCCGGCGCGGCATCAAGTCGGTGAAGAAGCAGGTCGACGAGATGCTGGAGCTCGTCCAGCTCGGCGACAAGGCGAAGCACAAGCCGCACCAGCTCTCCGGCGGCCAGCAGCAGCGCGTCGCCGTCGCCCGCGCCCTCATCAACCACCCGCAGGTGCTCCTCCTCGACGAGCCGCTCGGCGCCCTCGACCTCAAGCTGCGCCGCCAGATGCAGCTGGAGCTCAAGCGGATCCAGACCGAGGTCGGCATCACCTTCGTGCACGTCACCCACGACCAGGAGGAGGCCATGACCATGGCCGACCAGGTCGCGGTGATGAACGGCGGCCGGGTCGAGCAGCTCGGCGCCCCCGCCGACCTGTACGAGAACCCGCGCACCACCTTCGTCGCCAACTTCCTCGGCACCTCCAACCTCATCGAGGCCGAGGTCGTCGAGACCGGTGCCGACGTCGTCGTCACCGCCGGCGGCGGCAGGCTGAAGGTCCCCGGCGACCGCTGTACGGACGCCGTCCGCCAGGGCGGCAAGCTCCTCGTCGGCGTCCGCCCGGAGAAGATCTCGCTCGCGCACGCCGACGACGCGGGCTCGATCCCCGACGGCCGCAACCGGGTCACCGGCCGGATCGTCGACTCCTCCTTCATCGGCGTCTCCACGCAGTACGTGGTGAACTCGCCGGCGGGCGCGGAGCTCCAGGTGTACGAGCAGAACGTCGACAGGCGCGCGGGACTCCTTCCCGGGGCCGAGGTCGTCCTGCACTGGAACCCCGCCCACACCTTCGGCCTCGACGCGGCGCAGTCCCTGCTCGCCGGGACCGTGAGCGACGCGGGCGTGGAGACGGTGGAGGACGCCGCGTGAGCACCACCCTGACGAAGGAGGCCCCGCGACCGGTCGAGGAACCGGTGCTGCGCAAGCCTCCCGCCCGCAAGCGGCTCGTCCCCTACTGGCTGCTGCTCCCCGGCATCCTCTGGCTGCTCGTCTTCTTCGCCCTGCCGCTCGTCTACCAGGCCTCCACCTCGGTCCAGACCGGCTCCCTCGAACAGGGCTTCCAGGTCACCTGGCACTTCCGGACCTACGCCGACGCCTTCGCCGAGTACTGGCCGCAGCTGCTGCGCTCGCTGCTGTACGCGGGCACCGCGACCGCGCTCTGCCTGCTGCTGGGCTACCCGCTCGCGTACCTCATCGCCTTCAAGGCGGGCCGCTGGCGCAACCTGCTGCTCGTCCTGGTGATCGCGCCCTTCTTCACCAGCTTCCTCATCCGGACCCTGGCGTGGAAGACGATCCTCGCCGACGACAGCGTCGTCGTGGACGCGCTCAACGCGCTGCACGTCCTCGACGTCACCAGCTGGCTCGGCCTCACCGAGGGCGAGCGGGTCCTCGCCACCCCGATGGCGGTCGTCTGCGGCCTCACGTACAACTTCCTGCCGTTCATGATCCTGCCGCTCTACACCTCCCTGGAGCGGATCGACGGCCGGCTGCACGAGGCCGCGCAGGACCTCTACGCCTCCCCGGCGACCACCTTCCGCAAGGTGACCTTCCCGCTGTCGATGCCCGGCGTCGTCTCCGGCACCCTGCTCACCTTCATCCCGGCGAGCGGCGACTACGTCAACGCCGAACTCCTCGGCTCCACCGACACCAAGATGATCGGCAACGTCATCCAGTCGCAGTTCCTCCGCGTCCTCGACTACCCGACGGCCGCCGCCCTGTCCTTCATCCTCATGGCGATCGTGCTGTTCATGGTCACCGTCTACATCCGCAAGGCCGGAACGGAGGACCTCGTCTGATGACCTGGCTGCGCAAGAACCTCGTCGTCATCGCGGGCCTGCTGACGCTCGCGTACATGATCCTGCCGAACGTCGTGGTCATGGTGTTCTCGTTCAACAAGCCGAACGGGCGCTTCAACTACTCCTGGCAGCAGTTCTCCCTCGACGCCTGGAAGGACCCCTGCGGCGTCGCCGACATGTGCGAGTCGCTCACGCTCTCGCTCCAGCTCGCCGCCTGGGCCACCGTCGGCGCCGTCGTCCTCGGCACCATGATCGCCTTCGCCCTGGTCCGCTACCGCTTCCGGGCGCGCGGCGCGATCAACTCGCTGATCTTCCTGCCGATGGCGATGCCCGAGGTCGTCATGGCCGCCTCACTGCTCACGCTCTTCCTCAACATGGGGATCGAGCTGGGCTTCTGGACGGTCCTCATCGCCCACGTCATGTTCTGTCTGTCGTTCGTCGTGACGGCGGTCAAGGCCCGGGTCATGTCCATGGACCCGCGCCTGGAGGAGGCCGCGCGCGACCTCTACGCGGGGCCGGCGCAGACCTTCCTGCGGGTCACCCTGCCGATCGCCGCGCCCGGCATCGCCGCCGGCGCGCTGCTCGCCTTCGCGCTCTCGTTCGACGACTTCATCATCACCAACTTCAACGCGGGCTCCACCGTGACCTTCCCCATGTTCGTCTGGGGCTCGGCCCAGCGAGGAACCCCCGTTCAGATCAACGTGATCGGCACCGCGATGTTCGTCCTCGCGGTACTGATCGTCGTGACCGGTCAGATCGTCACGAACCGGCGCAAGAAAACAGCAACAGCCTGAGCGAAGGCCGTCTCAGGCACCGAAGGAGTTGGAAACCATGGCCCCAGTCGCCATGCGTCTCGCTGCACAATCTCTCTCCGACGCCCAGCCCGTCCCCTTCTGGCTGGAAGACCCCGGCAAGCCCGGCGCCCTGCCCGCCCTCACCGGCACCGAGAAGTGCGATCTCCTGGTGATCGGCGGCGGCTACAGCGGACTGTGGACCGCGCTCCTCGCCAAGGAGCGCGACCCGTCCCAGGACGTCGTGCTGATCGAAGGCCACGAGGTGGGCTGGGCCGCCTCGGGCCGCAACGGCGGCTTCTGCGCCGCCTCCCTCACCCACGGCTTCGGCAACGGGCTCTCCCGCTGGCCGGGGGAGCTGCCGAAGCTGGAGCGGCTCGGCGCGGCCAACCTCGACGCCATCGAGGAGGCCGTCGCCCGCTACGGTCTCGACTGCGAGTTCGAGCGCACCGGCGAGATCGACGTGGCCACCGAGGCCTACCAGGTGGACGAGCTCCACGAGTGGTACGAGGAGGCCGACCGGCTCGGCCTCGCCGGCGGCCTCACCCTCCTCGACCGGGACGCCATGCGGGCCGAGGTGAACTCGCCGACCTTCCTCGGCGGCCTCTGGGACCGCGACGGCGTCGCCATGCTCCACCCGGCGAAGCTCGCCTGGGGCCTGAAGCGGGCCTGCCTCGACCTCGGCGTGCGGATCTTCGAGAACACCCCGGGCCTCGACCTGGTCCCGGCCGGCGCCGGCATGGCCGTCCGCACCCCCTACGGCAGGGTCGCCGCCCGCCGGGTCGCCCTCGGCACCAACGTCTTCCCTTCGCTGGTCAAGCGGCTGCGCCACTACACCGTCCCGGTGTACGACTACGCGCTGGTCACCGAGCCGCTGAGCGAGGAACAGCTCGCCGCCGTCGGCTGGCGGGGCCGGCAGGGCCTCGGCGACTCCGCCAACCAGTTCCACTACTTCCGCATCACCTCCGACAACCGGATCCTGTGGGGCGGTTACGACGCCGTCTACCGCTTCGGCGGCAAGGTGCAGGCGGAGATGGACCACCGCCCGGAGACGTACCTCAAGCTGGCCGAGCACTTCTTCACCTGCTTCCCGCAGCTGGAGGGCCTCCGCTTCAGCCACGCCTGGGGCGGCGCGATCGACACCTGCTCGCGCTTCTCGGCCTTCTTCGGCACCGCCCACCACGGGAAGGTGGCGTACGCGGCGGGCTACACCGGGCTCGGTGTCGGCGCCACCCGCTTCGGCGCCGAGGTGATGCTGGACCTGCTCTCCGGGCAGCGCACCGAGCGCACCTCGCTGGACATGGTCCGTTCCAAGCCGCTGCCGTTCCCGCCGGAGCCGATCGCCTGGGCCGGCATCGGGATCACCAAGTGGTCGCTGGCCCGCGCGGACGCCAACGGCGGCCGGCGGAACCTCTGGCTGAAGGCGATGGACAAGCTCGGCCTCGGCTTCGACAGCTGACCCCCCTCGCTGGAGTGGTGTGACGCAGGTCACATCGCACGGTCGGGAAACCCGCGTAAGAGCCGGGGCCCCCGGCGCTCTCTCCGTGTGGACGCGCACCGCCGCGCGTCCCCACGGAGAGGAGTTCGCACGATGACATCTACGGGGGCCTCCGGCGTCAGGGCCGCGGTCGAGTGGCTGGCCGCGGTCGCACCGGATCCCGACGCCTGCCGCTGGGAGTGGGAGCGCAACCCGCACGGGGTCGCCCTGCTGCCCGCCGGCCGGCGCTGGGACGTACTGATCCTGCCGGGCGCGCTCGGCCGCGCCACCCTCGACGTCCTGGTCCGACTCGTCGACCGGCCGGGGCCCGTCCTCGCCGACTTCGGCGACGCCCGGATCGGCTTCTTCGTCCCGCCCGGCACCACCGCCCGCTGGCTCGGCACCGGGGTGCGCGGCGCCGGGCCCGGCACCTGGATCGTCGTCCCGCACCCGGGACGCGCGACCGGCGCCGCGCGCTGGCTGGTCGCGCCCGACGGGCTCGGCACGCTCACCGACGCCCCGCTGCTCGAACTGGCCATGCACGAGGCGGCGGGCGCGCTCGCCGGGGAGCAGGCGCACGGGGGGAGTGCCGGCTGATCGCCCCGCGCCGGCGGAGCCCCCGGGCCCGTCCCCCGAGCCGTCCCGCGTACGTGCCCGCCTCCCCCCCCCGGGCCCGTCCCGCACCGTCCGGCGCGGCTCTTCGCACCACGATGCGACTCCCTTTCCGTACAGAGGTCTTGACCACTCGATTGGTCTGGACCATGCTGTGCCGCGCTCCACTCCGATCCCCCACCCCCGGAGGCAGTCGTGGACCGCACCAGACCCCTCACCCTGCTCCTGGCGGGCGCGCTCGCCATGGGCGGGCTCGCCGCCCTCTCCCCGGCCGCCCAGGCCGCCGACTCCGAACTCGCCCGCAACGGCGGCTTCGAGGTCGGTCTGGACGGCTGGAGCTGTACGGCCGGCAGCGGCACCGTCGTTTCCTCACCCGTGCACGGCGGGACGAAGGCCCTCCGGGCCACCCCCGCCGGAAACGACAACGCCAAGTGCTCCCAGACCATCACCGTGCGCCCCAACTCGGCGTACACGCTGAGCGGCTGGGTCCGCGGCGGCTACGTCTACCTGGGCGTCACCGGCACCGGCACCACCGACGGGTACACCTGGACCCAGTCGGCCCCGGACTGGCAGAAGCTCAGCACCTCCTTCACCACCGGCGCGAACACCACCTCGGTGACCGTCTACACCCACGGCTGGTACGGCACCCCCGCCTACCACGCCGACGACCTCTCCCTCCACGGCCCCGGCGGCGCCCCGGTGGAGATTCCCGCCACCCCCACGGGCCTCACCGCCGGCAGCCCCACCTCCACCTCGGTGCCGCTCAGCTGGCCCGCGGTCGCGGGAGCCACCTCGTACCGGATCTACCGCGGCGGCACCGCCGTCGGCACGTCCACCGGCACCTCCTACACCGCCACCGGCCTCACCCCGAGCACCGCCTACAGCTTCCAGGTCTCGGCCGTGAACAGCGCCGGCGAGTCCGCCCGGTCCACGGCCGTCACCGCCACCACGACCTCCGGAGGCGGCGGCGGAGGCGGCGAACTGCCCGCCCGCGCCCTCGTCGGCTACCTCCACGCCAGCTTCGCCAACGGCTCCGGCTACACCCGCATGGCCGACGTGCCCGACTCCTGGGACGTCATCAACCTCGCCTTCGGCGAACCGACCTCCGTCACCTCCGGGGACATCCGCTTCAGCCTCTGCCCCGCGACGGAATGCCCGAACGTGGAGTCCCCCGCGGACTTCAAGGCGGCGATCAAGGCCAAGCAGGCCGCCGGCAAGAAGGTCCTCATCTCCATCGGCGGCCAGAACGGCCAGGTCCAGCTCGCCACCACCGCCGCCCGCGACGCCTTCGTCTCCTCCGTCTCGAAGATCATCGACGAGTACGGCCTCGACGGCCTCGACATCGACTTCGAGGGCCACTCGCTCTCGCTCCAGAACGGCGACACCGACTTCCGCAACCCGACGTCGCCGGTGATCGTCCACCTCATCCAGGCGGTCAAGACCCTCAAGGCCAAGTACGGTGCCCGGTTCGTCCTGACGATGGCCCCCGAGACCTTCTTCGTCCAGCTCGGCTACCAGTACTACGGCTCCGGTCCCTGGGGCGGCCAGGACCCGCGCGCCGGCGCCTACCTCCCGGTCATCCACGCCCTGCGCGACGACCTCACCCTGCTGCACGTCCAGGACTACAACTCGGGCTCCATCATGGGCCTCGACAACCAGTACCACTCCATGGGCGGCGCCGACTTCCACATCGCCATGACCGACATGCTGCTCACCGGCTTCCCGGTCGCCGGCAACAGCGAGCGCTTCTTCCCGGGCCTCCGCCCCGAGCAGGTCGCCATCGGCCTCCCGGCCTCCACCCAGGCGGGCAACGGCCACACCAGCCCCGCCGAGGTGAACAAGGCCCTGGACTGCCTCACGAAGAAGCAGAACTGCGGCACCTACCAGACCCACGGCACCTGGTCGTCGCTGCGCGGCCTGATGACCTGGTCGATCAACTGGGACCGCTTCAACCAGTGGGAGTTCAGCCGGAACTTCGACGCGTACAACTGGAACTGACGCCCAGGATCAGGAAACCGAGGCAGCCACTGGCCACCACGTCCAGCGGCCAGTGGAAGCCCCGCAGGACCAGCCCCGTCCCCGTCACCACCGTCAGCACGGCGGCGACGGGGACGAGCCGCCGGGACACCAGGCAGGCGGCGCCGACGTACGCCACCATCGCGGTGGCGGTGTGACCGGAGGGGTAGTAGCCCTGGGCCCACGGTTCGAGGGGCCCGGGCCGGGCCGTCCACTCCTTCAACGGCACGACGAGGAGCGGTACGGCGGCCATCGCGAGACCGGCGTACAGGGCCTGCCGCCGCCGGCCGCGCCACACCGCGTACGCCATCGCGGCGGCGAGCACGGGCAGGGCGACCGTCAGATTGCCGAGGTCGGAGGCGAGTTCGCTCAGCCACCGGGGGACGGTGTCCACCAGGGAACGGGACACCCGCTCGTCGAGCCTGGTCAAGGGGCCGTGGACGAGCACCTGCCAGGTCACGACGGCGAGGGCGACGAGCGCCGAGAAGAGAGCCGGCCGCCCTGGAACAGGGGGGGTGGTTCCGGGGCGGCCGGGAGGACCGGGCTGCCGCGCGCCCCGGGGGGTGTGGGGCGGGCGGCCATCCGATCGGTGAGGAGTCCCGGAGCACGAGGCTCCGGCGGTGTGCGCTTCGGCACGGTCCGGGCGGTGCTGGGGGTGCTCCGCCCCGGGGGTTTCTCTCATCTGGGAACGACCGTACGGCACGCGACGGGGGGCCGACAGCGGGAAACGCGTCCCGCCATCGGCCCCCCACAGAGTCTTCACCCTTTGCGCCGAACCCTCCGCCGGAGGACCGCTGCGCGCGCCGCACCGAGGACCTCGGAGCACCCCCTCACAGGGCCGCTCAGAGCGCGGCGAGCGCCGCCTCGATGACGTCCAGACCCTCGTTGAGCAGGTCCTCGCCGATGACCAGCGGCGGGAGGAAGCGCAGCACGTTGCCGTAGGTGCCGCAGGTGAGGACGAGCACGCCCTCGTTGTGGCAGTACTTGGCGAGCGCGGCGGCGGCCTCGGCGGCCGGCTCCTTCGTCTCCGGGTCCTTGACGAGCTCGATGGCGATCATGGCGCCGCGGCCGCGGATGTCGCCGATGACCGGGAACTTCTCCTGCATCGCGGTGAGGCGGGCCTTCATGACCTCCTCGATGCGCTTGGCCTTCCCGTTGAGGTCGAGCTCCTTCATCGTCTCGATGGCGCCGAGCGCACCGGCACAGGCCACCGGGTTGCCGCCGTAGGTGCCGCCGAGGCCGCCGCCGTGGACGGAGTCCATGATCTCGGCGCGGCCGGTGACGGCGGCGAGCGGCAGACCGCCCGCGATGCCCTTGGCGGTGGTGATGAGGTCCGGGACGATGCCCTCGTCCTCGCAGGCGAACCACTGGCCGGTGCGGCAGAAGCCGGCCTGGATCTCGTCGGCGACGAAGACGATGCCGTTGTCGTTGGCGAACTTCACGATCGCCGGCAGGAAGCCCTTGGCCGGCTCGATGAAGCCGCCCTCGCCGAGGACCGGCTCGATGATGATCGCGGCGACGTTGTCGGCGCCGATCTGCTTGGTGATCTGGTCGATCGCCTGGGCGGCGGCCTCCGGACCGGCGTTCTCGGCACCGGTGGGCCAGCGGTAGCCGTAGGCGACCGGCACGCGGTACACCTCGGGGGCGAACGGACCGAAGCCCTGCTTGTACGGCATGTTCTTGGCGGTGAGCGCCATCGTCAGGTTCGTCCGGCCGTGGTAGCCGTGGTCGAAGACGACGACGGCCTGGCGCTTGGTGTACGAACGGGCGATCTTGACGGCGTTCTCGACGGCCTCGGCGCCCGAGTTGAACAGCGCGGACTTCTTGGCGTGGTCGCCCGGGGTCAGCTCGGCCAGCGCCTCGCAGACCTCCACGTAGCCCTCGTACGGCGTCACCATGAAACAGGTGTGGGTGAAGTCCTGCAGCTGCGCGGTGGCGCGGCGCACGACGGCCTCGGCGGAGGCGCCCACGGACGTCACGGCGATGCCGGACCCGAAGTCGATCAGCAGGTTGCCGTCGACGTCCTCGATGATCCCGCCGCCCGCGCGCTTGGTGAACACGGGCAGCGTGGAGCCCACGCCCCCGGCGACCGTGTCCAGCCGACGAGCCTGAAGCTCCTGCGACTTCGGACCGGGAATGGCGGTGACGACGCGCCGCTCCTGCGGGACAGCGTTCATGCGGGGCTCCTGGGGTGTTCTGGACGCTCTTGCGGGTTTCCTCCGCAGGCTAGGCGGGGCCGCATGCCCGGCGCATGCTACGGATGGGAGTGGTCCCGGCGTTTCCTTGTCCGTATCGGCCATACGCGCACTTGTCCCGGGCCGCTCCGTGCCATCGCCCTGATCCGGGGCATGATCCGGGACCGAGGCTCTAGATTGGGCCCGGACGACAGCGCCGCGGAGTCGAAGGGCCAGGGGGCAGGGGAACATGGAGTTCGAGGGCACGCACGGCTCGCGCAGGACGCACGACGGCCCCCCGCACGCGGACATCCCCCGTCCGGCGGGCCCGCCCCCCGGCGCCCCTCCGATTCCGGGCACCACACCGCCCCCCGCCCCGCCCCGGCCGTCCGCCCCGCCCAGCGCGCGCGCCGCGTCCACGCTCGTCGACTGGCTGCGCACGCCCCGCCCCGAGGCCGCGCCCGGCGTCTGGCGGTACGGACACGTGCCACGGCCCGAGCGCGCACCGGACGAGACGCCGCTGCGGACCGTGCTGGCGGGCGCGACGATCTCCTTTCTCGTCGCCGTCCTGCTCTGGTCGCTGCTCCGCAACGGCTACATTCCCTACTGGAGCGTCCCGATCCGGCTCTTCACCCCCGCCGACTGGTGGCGCCCCCTCGGCGGCGCGCCCGTGCCCGGCACCGGCGGCCCGATCGCCCTCGCCGTCTACCGCTTCGTCCTCTTCGCCGGCGTCTTCGGCGGCATCGGCCGCTTCGGCCGCTGGCCGTACGCCTGGAGCCGGCTCGTCCGGGAGTACGGGCGCCGGGCGCAGTTCGCCCTCGCCGTCCTCCTGGGCCTGATCACCATCGCCCTGGTCCGCGGCGACTGGCTGCCACTCCGCCCGCTCGTCCTCTCGATGCTGCCGTACGACCTGACCAGCCCCGCCGCGATCTACGCCAACCTGGAGATGGAGGACACGGCCACCCTTCTGCTCACCGTCGCCACCGCCCTCCCCTTCGTATGGCTCGCGCTGCGCCGCACCGCCCCGCGCCCCGGGACGCCCGCAGCCCTGCCGGCCCCCGCCACCGGGAACGGCGACCCCGCCTCCTGGCCCGAACTGAGGGCCGCCGGGTTCGGCGAAGCGGCCGACCGGCTCGCCGCGGAGGCGGCCGGCGGAGGGATGAACGACGTCGACTACGCCCGCATCCGGGCCGCCTGGGAGGCGGCGGGCCCGGCGCACGCGAGGCAGGCGGCCTTCGTCCACGAGGTCCTCGCCCGCGGCGCGGCGGCCTTCCCGCACCCCTCCGGGGCCCGCTTCCTCGTCGGCCGGAGCGCCACCCACGACCTCGCCCTCCGCCAGGTCCGGCTCGGCACCGTCGCGGACACCGTGCGCAACCCGTACGCGCGCCGCACCACCGGCCTCGCCCTCGACCCGGAGGTGCTCGGTACCGGCATGCTCGTCGTCGGCCCCTCGGGCAGCGGCAAGACGACCCGGATCGTCCGCCCCCTCGTCGAGTCCCTCTCCCTCCAGGCGCTCGCCGGCCAGGCCGCCGTCGTCCTGGTCGGCTCCGACACCGCGCCCCTCGGTCCGGACGAGGCCTACGACGTCGTCATCCGGATCGGCGACCCCGCCTCGCCGCACGACCTCGACCTCTACGGCGGCAGCTCCGACCCGGACCGCGCGGCCACCCTGCTCGCCGACGTCCTGGCCGGTGACGCCGCCGACACCCGCCCGGCCACCACCGCGCTGGCCCAGCTCCTCGGCCCGTTCCACGCCGTCCACGGCCGCTTCCCCTCCGTCCCCGAGCTCCGTGAACTCCTCGACGGCGACCCCGACCGGCTGGGAGCCCTGCGCACCTCCCTCGAAGCCGCCGGCCAGGCCTCCCTGATCCGCGAGCTCGACGCTCGGGCGCGCCAGCAGGGCTCCGCCGGAGACCCGGCAGGCCGCCTCGCCGACCGGATCGCCCTCCTCGACCGCCCCGCCTTCGCCGGCTTCTTCGACACCACTGGGGCGTCCACGCCGTTCACCATGCGCGCCCTGGAGCACCCGGTCCGCGTCCGGATCGACCTGCCCGAGTCCGGGCACGCCGAGGCGTCACGGCTCCTCACCCGGCTCGTGCTCGCCCAGTTCCTCGGCCGGGCCGTGGAGCGGCCGGACCGCTCCCGCTTCGCCTGCCTCGTCCTCGACGACGCCGCGCACACCCTGACCGCCGCGACCGTCCGCGGCCTGCAGCGGCTGCGCTCCGCGCACGCGGGCGTCGTCCTCGGGCTGCGCACCGTCGAGGACGTCCCCGAGCACCTGCGGACCCCGCTGTTCGGGGCGGTCGGCTGCCGGTTCGCCCTCGCCGGGGTCACCACCTGGGACGGCAAGCGGTTCGCGGAGACCTGGGGCACCGAATGGGTGGAGACCCGGGACGTCACCAGCCGCACGGTCCGCTCCGACGAACCCCTCACCCGGGTGGCACACGCCGTGCGCAAGCTCGTCACCGGCAGGGCCGTCACCACCGACGCGGTGACCGTCCGCGAGGTCGAGCGGGAGCGGTGGTCCGCCTCCGACCTGGCCCACGGCGTGCCGCCCGGCCACGCGGTCCTCTCCCTCACCCATGTGCGGGGCGAACACACACCCCCCCTCCTCGTCGACCTCCGCGCCTGACCGCGGTCCCGCGCGGCGGGCCGGGGGGCCTGGCACAATCGGGGGCGCCGCGCTCCCCAGCGGCGTTCCCCCGCCGGGCGCGGTTCTCGCGCTCCGGCCTCCGCTCGTAAGGTCCGCCGGTTCCCGATGCCGCCCACCCTCGCCTCGCTCGTCCACAACTCCGCGCTCCGGCTCCTTGCCCGGGCGGGGGAGGACCGTCTCGACACGCCCGTCCGGTGGGCGCACGTCAGCGAGCTGGCCGATCCCGTCCCGTACATGGAGGGCGGCGAGCTGCTGCTCACCACCGGACTGACGCTCGACGCCGAGGACCCGGAGGCGATGCGCCGGTACGTGCGGCGGCTCCTCGGCGCCGGTGTGGTGGGGCTGGGGTTCGCCGTGGGGGTGAACTACGAGGAGATCCCGGGCGCGCTCCTGGACGCCGCCCGCGCCGAGCACCTGCCGCTCCTGGAGGTGCCGCGCCGCACCCCGTTCCTCGCCATCAGCAAGGCCGTCTCCGCCGCCATCGCCGCCGACCAGTACCGGGCCGTGACCGCCGGCTTCGAGGCGCAGCGCGAGCTCACCCGGGCCGCCCTCGCCGAGGGCCCGGACGCGGTCGTCGCCCGGCTCGCCGCGCACGTCGACGGCTGGGCCGCGCTCTTCGACACCGCCGGGGCCGTCGTCGCGGTGTCGCCCGAGTGGGCGGCCCGCCGCGCCGCCCGGCTGACCCCGGACGTCGAGCGGCTGCGCGAACGCCCCGCCCCCGCCAGCGCCGTCGTCGGCGGCACGGACGACCGGGTGGAGCTGCAGTCCCTGGGGACCGGCCGCCGGGTCCGCGGCGCCCTGGCCGTCGGCACGGCCGCCCCGCTGGGGACGGCCGAGCGGTACGCCGTCCACTCCGCGATCGCGCTGCTGACCCTCACCACCGAACGCTCCCGCTCCCTTCAGGCCGCCGAGCACCGCCTCGGCGGTGCCGTGCTGCGCCTGATGCTCGCCGGTCAGCCGGACCACGCTCGTACCGTCGCCGGCGACGTCTACGGGGGCCTCCTCGACGCCCCCTTCCGGATCCTCGTCGCCGAGCCCGCCTCGGCCGCCGAGTCGCCGGAGCCCCCGCTCCCGGTGCTCGCCGAGGACCTGGAGGCCGCCGCCGCCCGGGCCGGCGAGGCCGTGCTCACGGTCCCCGAGGGCGAGGAGCGGCTCGTCGTCCTCGCCGGCGACGGCGGCGCGGTCGTCGCCGCCTGCGCCGGGTACGCCGAACGCGAGGCCGAGGACGCCGGCGTCGTCGTCGGGCTCTCCGCCCCCGCCGGCCCCGGCACCGCCGCCGCCGCGTACCGGCAGGCGGAGCAGGCCCTCTCGGTGGCCCGCCGCCGCGGCCGCGCCCTCGTCGAGCACGAGGACCTGGCGGCCGGCTCGGTCCTGCCGCTCCTCGCCGACGACGCCGTCCGGGCCTTCGCCGACGGCATGCTGCGGGCGCTGCGCGAGCACGACGCGACGGGCCGCGGCGACCTGGTCGCCAGCCTGCGCGCCTGGCTCTCCCGGCACGGGCAGTGGGACGCCGCCGCCGCGGATCTGGGGGTGCACCGGCACACCCTGCGCTATCGGATGCGGCGCGTCGAGGAGATCCTCGGGCGTTCGCTGGACGACCCGGACGTGCGGATGGAGCTGTGGCTGGCGCTCAAGGCGACGGGGGAGGAGGGGGAGTAGGCAGGGGGTGGAGGAGAGGGAGCTCCGGATCTCCGTGGATCGGGTCGGTCCTGCCCGCTCGCGGGCAGGATTCCTGGTCGGAAGCGGGCCGATTCCCTAGTCTCCTGCTCATGACAAGCCCTGCCGTCGATCCCGATCCCGCCTCGGGTCCTCCCGCCTCCGCTCCTCCCGCCCCTGTTCCTCCCGCCGGCGCTCCCGGCGCCCGCAAGCCGCTTGCCGACGCCCCCGCTCCCCGCATCGGCGGGGCCGTCTGGGCCGCCCTCGCCATCGTCTACGTCGTCTGGGGCTCCACCTACCTCGCCATCCGCTTCGTCGTCGAGACCATCCCGCCCTTCCTCGCCTCCGGCTCCCGCTTCATCGTCGCCGGGCTCCTCCTCGCCGCGCTGGTCGCCTGGCGCCACGGCCCCGCCGCCCTCAAGGTGGACCGGCGCCGGCTCGGCTCGGCCGCCCTCGTCGGCCTCCTGCTCATCCTCGGCGGCAACGGGCTCGTCAACCTCGCCGAGACCACCGTCCCCTCCGGTCTCGCCGCCCTCCTCATCGCCGCCGTCCCCGTCTTCGTCGTCCTGCTGCGCACCGCCGCGGGCGAGCGCCCCGGGCTCGGCGCGTACGGCGGCGTCCTGATCGGCCTCGGCGGCCTCGCCGTCCTCACCGTCCCCGGGCTCAGCGGCGAGGTCGGCATCGGAGGCGTGCTGCTCGTCCTCCTCGCCGCCCTGCTCTGGTCGGCCGGCACCGTCTCCTCCGCGCGCCTGCCGATGCCCGCCAACCCCTTCACCGCCAGCGTGTACGAGATGCTGGCCGGCGGCATCGCCGGCGTCGTCGTGGGCCTGCTCCGGGGCGAGCACCGCGGCTTCGACCCGGGCGAGGTCGCCACCGGTTCCTGGGTGGCCCTCGGCTACCTGGTCGTCTTCGGCTCCCTGATCGCCTTCACCGCCTACGCCTGGCTGATCCAGTCCGCCCCGGTCTCGCTCGCCGCCACCTACGCCTACGTGAATCCGGTCGTCGCGGTGCTGCTCGGCACGCTGATCCTCGGCGAGGCCCTGACCTGGCCGATCCTCCTCGGCGGCGGGATCGTCGTGGCCGCCGTCTGCCTGATCGTCTCCACCGAACGGAGACGGTGACCGCGAAGATCACCGTGGCCCTACCCTGATCCCTCGTAGCGATCGGTCGTGAGCATGACGACAAGGGGTGGGGTCCGGATGGCGACAGCGACGAAGGCCGGCAGAGCGACCGGCCGGAAGCCGGGCGGCGGCAGCGGCGGCGCCCCGCCGAAGCAGGGCTCGCGCCTCGTCCGCCTCTCCGTCGTCGGCGGCGTCCTCCTCGCCGTACTCGCCGGCTGCGGCGGCATCACCGCGGGCGTCCTCGCCGGCGAGGGGTACCTCCCCGGAGACTCGATGCGCCAGGTCTGGAGCACCCCGGCCGAGGGCGGCGTCCGCGCCTCGGGCGACGCCGCCTGGGCCACCGGCGACACCCTCGTCCACAGCCGCGCCGACGGCGTCTCGGGCTTCGACGCACGCACCGGCGAGCGGCGCTGGCGGTACCGGCCGGGAGGCGCCGCCGCGATCTGCTCCGCCGGTCGCACCGCCGCCGACGGCGTCGCCGTGATCGCGCAGGGCACCCCCGGGCTCCCGGGGGCGGGTGGCGGGGGCCGGGGCTGCGACACCGTCGTCGCCCTCGACCTCACCACCGGCCGGGAACTGTGGCGCACCTCCCGGACCCCCGCCGACGACGAGATCCGCGCCGAGCACGACCTCGTGGCCGCCGGCGGCGGCCTCGCCGTCCTGCGCGACGAGGACGCCGACTGGCGCCACGCCTCCTCCGCGTCCGACGACCCCGGCCGGCTCGACCCCGACCGCGCCCTGCGCGCCTTCGACCTGCGGACCGGCAGGCCCCGGTGGTCGGCGCGGATGCCGCGGGGCTGCGTGCCGTACGGCGTGGCCGCGGGCGACCGCCGGGTCGCGGCGCTCCTCGTCTGCGACCGCCGGGACGTGCGCCTCGCCGTCCTCGACCCCGCGGACGGGCGGGTGCGCGGGGTCTCGCTCCTCGACCCGCGGCGGATCGTCGACCCCACGGCCCACACCCCGGCGTTCGTCTCCGCGGACCCGATCGTGGTCGGCGCCGAGAACCTCGACGAGAGCGGCTACGCCACCCTCCTCTCCTTCGACGACGAGGGCCGCGCCCAGGGCACGTTCGCGTCGGGCGCCGCCCACGGGAGGATCAGCTCCCCGCTCCGGGAGCCGGCGCTCACCCGAGTCGCCCACGGACGCCTCTACACCGTCACCACGGAGTACGACCACGACGACGTGGTCACCGCCTTCGACCTGCGCAGCGGACAGCGGCTCTGGCGCGCGGAGCTCGGCGACACGGAGGACGTCATGGGGCTCCGGGTGAGCGGCGGCCGGGTCACCGCCCTGGTCGACCTCTACGGGAGGGCGGGGGAGGACGGTCTCCTCGTCCTGGACGCCGACGACGGCGAGGAGCGCGACGCGCGCACCTTCCCCGACTCGGTGGGCGGCACGTCCGGCGAGATCAAGGACGTCCTCGGCCACGGGGACCGGCTGCTCGTCGCCCGCTGGGGGGACGGGTACCTCTCGCCCTTCACCGCGTACGAGGAGCGCTGACCGCGCCGCCCCCCGACCCCCGAGCCCCTCCGACCGCCGGTCCCCCCGAACCCCGGCGTCCTTCGGCCCCTCGCCGTTCGGACGAAGCGGACAGGCCGCGGTCCGTACCACTCCACCACGGACAAACGCCACGCGCCGGTCGCGGCCCTAACGTGTCTGGAGAGCAACCGCTCGCACCCCGAAACGGAAAGGGCCGGGACACGCAATGACGACCACCCACGCCTTCTGGGTCGCCGGCCGCGAGGCCACCGGCGACACCACCTTCGACGTCACGAACTCGTACGACGGACGTCTGGTCGGCAAGGTCGCCGTGCCCACCGAGGCCCAGGTCGAGGAGGCCGTCGCCGCCGCCCACGCGGTCGTCGACGAGTTCGCCGCCACCCCGGCGCACGTCCGCGCCGCCGCCCTCGACCACGTGTCGAAGCGGCTCGCCGAGCGCACCGAGGAGATCGCCCAGGTCATCTCCGCCGAGAACGGCAAGCCCATCAAGTGGGCCCGCGGCGAGGTCGGCCGCGCCGTCTCCGTCTTCCGTTTCGCCGCCGAGGAGGCCCGCCGCTGGAACGCCGGCGAGGCCCAGCGCCTGGACACCGAGGCCGGCGGCGCGGGCCGCCTCGCCCTCACCCGCCGCGTGCCCAAGGGCGTCGTCCTCGGCATCGCGCCCTTCAACTTCCCGCTGAACCTCAGCGCCCACAAGGTCGCCCCGGCCATCGCCGTCGGTGCCCCGATCATCCTCAAGCCGGCCCCGGCCACCCCGATCTCCTCCCTCATCCTGGGCGAGATCCTGGCCGAGACCGACCTGCCGGCAGGCTCCTGGTCGATCCTCACCGTGCCGAACGACCGGATGCCCGCCCTCGTCCAGGACGAGCGCCTCCCGGTCATCTCCTTCACCGGCTCGGACAAGGTCGGCTACGCCATCCAGGCCTCCGTGCCGCACAAGCACTGCACCCTGGAGCTCGGCGGCAACGCCGCCGCCGTCGTCCTCGCCGACTGGTCCTCCGAGGCCGACCTGGACTGGGCCGCGACCCGCATCGCGACCTTCTCCAACTACCAGGGCGGCCAGTCCTGCATCTCCGTGCAGCGCGTGATCGCCGACGCGTCCGTCTACGACCGCCTGCTCCCGAAGATCGTCGCGGCCGTCGAGGCCCAGGTCACCGGCGACCCGGCGGACGACGCCACCGACGTCGGCCCGCTCGTCGACGAGGCCGCCGCCCGCCGCGTCGAGTCCTGGGTCGACGAGGCCGTCGCGGCCGGCGCCAAGCTCCTCGCCGGCGGCAAGCGCGAGGGCGCGAGCTACGCCCCGACCGTCCTCACCGAGCTCCCGGCGGACGTCACCCTGGCGCGCGCCGAGGTCTTCGGCCCGGTCCTCACGGTCGCCAAGGTCGACGGCGAGGCCGAGGCCTTCGCCGCCGTCAACGACTCGGACTTCGGCCTCCAGGCCGGCGTCTTCACCCACGACCTGCAGACCGCCTTCCGCGCCCACCGCGCCCTGGAGGTCGGCGGCGTGATCGTCGGCGACGTCCCCTCGTACCGCGCCGACCAGATGCCGTACGGCGGCGCCAAGCGCTCCGGCACCGGCCGCGAGGGCGTCGCGTACGCCATGGACGACTACACCTACGAGCGCGTGCTGGTCCTCACCGGCCTCGCCCTCTAAGCCCCCTCCGGGCACGCGTCCCACGAGACCAGACGGTCCGAGCCCACTGTGCGGGGGCTCGGGCCGTCTTCCTTGTCCATGCCCCGACCCGCGGCGATGGCGGGGCGTCGGCGGTTCCCGCGCACCCTTGGGAACGCGGTGGGAACACACGGCCTCGCCCCACGTCCGTCCACGGAGCGGACCGTGCCGACGGGCGACCCGGCGCGCGCGGCAGGATGACCGGCGTGACCGTCATCGACATCCCCGGCTCCAAGTCCGTCACCGCCCGCGCGCTCTTCCTCGCCGCCGCCGCGGAGGGCACCACCACCCTCCTGCGCCCGCTGGTCTCCGACGACACCGAGGGCTTCGCCGAAGGCCTCGGCGCCCTCGGGTACGCCGTCCGGCGGGAGCCCGGCGCCTGGCACATCGAGGGCCGCCCCGCGGGGCCGGGGACCGCCGAAGCCGACGTGTACTGCCGCGACGGCGCCACCACCGCCCGCTTCCTGCCCACCCTCGCCGCCGCCGGCCACGGCACCTTCCGCTTCGACGCCTCCGCGCAGATGCGCCGCCGCCCGCTCGGCCCGCTCTCCACCGCCCTGCGCGAGCTCGGCGTGGACCTGCGGCACGGCGGGCGGGACGGCCACCATCCGCTCACGGTGCGCGCCGCCGGCGTGAAGGGCGGCGCGCTCACCCTCGACGCCGGCCAGTCCTCCCAGTACCTGACGGCCCTGCTGATGCTCGGCCCGCTCACCGCCGAGGGCCTCGCCGTCACCGTCACCGACCTGGTCTCGGAGCCGTACGTCGAGATCACCCTGGCGATGATGCGCGCCTTCGGCGCCGAGGTCACCCGCGAGGACGACGAGCGGGGCCGCACCTACCGGGTCGCCCCCACCGGCTACCGCGCCCGCGCCTACGACATCGAGCCCGACGCCTCCACCGCGAGCTACTTCTTCGCCGCGGCCGCCCTCCAGCCGGGCCGCGAGGTCACCGTCCCCGGCCTCGGCACCGGCGCCCTCCAGGGCGACCTCGCCTTCGTCGACGTCCTGCGCCGCATGGGCGCCGACGTCCGGGTGACCGCCGACGCCACGACCGTCCGCTCCACCGGCACCCTCCGCGGCCTCACCGTCAACATGCGGGACATCTCCGACACCATGCCGACCCTCGCCGCCATCGCCCCCTTCGCCGACGGGCCCGTCCGCATCGAGGACGTCGCCAACACCCGCGTCAAGGAGTGCGACCGGCTCGACGCCTGCGCCGAGAACCTCCGCCGCCTCGGCGTCACCGTGGCCACCGGCCCCGACTGGATCGAGATCCGGCCGGGCACCCCCGCGAGGCCGGCCGAGATCGCCACCCACGGCGACCACCGGATCGTCATGTCGTTCGCCGTCACCGCCCTGCGCACCCCGGGCATCGCCTTCGACGACCCCGGCTGCGTGAAGAAGACCTTCCCGGACTTCCACCGCGTCTTCGGCGCGTTCGGCGCGTTCCCCGGGACCGCGTGAAGAGCCCACCGCGTTTGGGGCAAGAATGGGGGGCATGAGCGACCGCCCCTCTCCTCTCGCCGACCCGCACATCGCCTTCGATCCGGCCGAAGGCCGCCGGGACATCGTCGTCCTCGGCTCGACGGGATCCATCGGCACCCAGGCCATCGACCTGGTGCTGCGCCACCCCGACCGCTTCCGGGTCACCGCCCTGGCGGCCTCCGGCGGCCGGATCGGCCTGCTCGCCGAGCAGGCCCACCGGCTCCGGGTCGCCCAGGTCGCCGTCGCGCGCGAGGAGACGGTGCCGGAGCTGCGTACGGCCCTGAAGGCGCTGTACGGCTCCGAGCCGCTGCCCGAGCTCCTGGCCGGCCCCGACGCCGCCACGGAGCTCGCCGCCTCTCCCTGCCACACCGTGCTCAACGGCATCACCGGCTCCATCGGCCTCGCGCCGACGCTCGCCGCCCTGGAGGCCGGCCGCACCCTCGCCCTCGCCAACAAGGAGTCGCTGATCGTCGGCGGCCCGCTGGTGAAGGCGCTCGCGAAGCCCGGCCAGATCATCCCGGTCGACTCCGAGCACGCCGCGCTCTTCCAGGCGCTCGCCGCCGGCACCCGCGCGGACGTCCGCAAGCTGGTCGTCACCGCCTCCGGCGGCCCCTTCCGCGGCCGCACCCGGGCCGAGCTGGAGCACGTGACCCGCGAGGACGCGCTGGCCCACCCCACCTGGGCGATGGGCCCGGTCATCACGGTCAACAGCGCGACCCTGGTCAACAAGGGCCTGGAGGTCATCGAGGCGCACCTCCTCTACGACATCCCCTTCGACCGCATCGAGGTCGTCGTCCACCCGCAGTCGTACGTGCACTCCATGGTCGAGTTCACCGACGGCTCCACCCTCGCCCAGGCCACCCCGCCGGACATGCGCGGCCCCATCGCCATCGGCATCGGCTGGCCCGAGAGGGTCCCGGACGCGGCGCCCGCCTTCGACTGGACCAAGGCCTCCACCTGGGAGTTCTTCCCGCTCGACGACGAGGCCTTCCCGTCGGTGAACCTCGCCCGGCACGTCGGCGAGCTGGGCGGCACCGCCCCCGCCGTCTTCAACGCCGCCAACGAGGAGTGCGTCGAGGCGTTCCTCGCCGGCCGGCTCCCCTTCACCGGCATCATGGACACCGTCACGGCGGTCGTCACCGAACACGGACGGCCCACCGGGGGAACCTCCCTGACGGTGCCGGACGTCCTGGAAGCGGAGACCTGGGCCCGTGCCCGGGCCCGAGAGCTCGCAGCGAAGGCAACCGCGGAGGCACGCGCATGACGGAAGCGCTCCTGTACGTCCTGGGCATCGTCCTGTTCGCCCTGGGACTGCTCGTCTCCATCGCGTGGCACGAGCTCGGCCACCTCTCCACGGCCAAGCTCTTCGGCATCCGCGTGCCCCAGTACATGGTCGGCTTCGGCCCCACCATCTGGTCGAAGAAGCGCGGCGAGACCGAGTACGGCATCAAGGCCATCCCGGCCGGCGGCTACATCCGCATGATCGGCATGTTCCCGCCCGGCGCGGACGGCAAGATCGAGGCCCGCTCCACCTCGCCCTGGCGCTCCATGATCGAGGACGCCCGCGAGGCCTCCTACGAGGAGCTCCGGCCCGGCGACGAGACCCGGCTCTTCTACACGCGCAAGCCGTGGAAGCGCGTGATCGTCATGTTCGCCGGACCGTTCATGAACCTGGTCCTCGCCCTCGGCCTCTTCTACGGCTCGCTGATGACCCTCGGCACCGAGGTCCAGACCACCAAGGTCGCCGGCGTCCAGAAGTGCGTCATCAAGCAGAGCGCGAACCGCGACACCTGCGCGGCGGGCGACGCGCCCTCCCCGGCGCACCGGGCGGGCCTGCGGGAGGGCGACACCATCGTCGCCTTCAACGGCACCCCGGTCTCCGACTGGGACACCCTCTCGGACCACATCAGGGACACCATCGGCCCCGCCACGATCACCGTCGAGCGGGCCGGGCAGCGCCTCGACCTGCACCCGACCCTGGTCTCCAACGAGGTCCTGAAGAAGGACGAGGACGGCCAGATCGTCCGGCCCGTCGCGTACGTCCCCGCCGGCTACCTCGGCTTCCAGGCGAGCAGCGAGGTCGCGCCGCTCTCCTTCGGCGAGACCACCGAGCGCATGGGCGACCTCCTGGAGAACGGCGTCGAGTCGGTCATCGCCCTCCCCGGCAAGATCCCCGGCCTGTGGGACGCCACCTTCGGCGACGGCGAGCGCGCCGACGACTCCCCGGTCGGCGTCGTGGGCGCCGCCCGCATCACCGGCGAGCTCATGACCGTGGACGCCCCACCGGAGCGGATCCTCGTCATGTTCATGAACCTGCTCGTGTACTTCAACGTCTCGCTGTTCCTGTTCAACATGCTCCCGCTGCTGCCGCTCGACGGCGGCCACATCGCGGGCGCCCTGTGGGAGTCGGTCCGCCGGCACACCGCCCGCCTCTTCAAGCGCGCCGACCCCGGCCCGTTCGACGTGGCCAAGCTGATGCCCGCCGCCTACGTGGTCGCCGGCGTCTTCGTCTGTTTCACGCTGCTGGTGCTCGCCGCCGACCTCGTCAACCCGGTGAAGCTGACGTAGCCCTCAGGGGGGCCGGGCACCGCCGTGTCCGGCCCCCCGCCCCCGGGGCGGTAATCTCGGAAGCCCGAGCCCGCCGACGCACGACCTTGAGGTTGCACACACTCATGACCGCGATTTCTCTCGGTATCCCCACTGTTCCGACCCGGCTCGCCGAGCGCCGCAAGAGCCGGCAGATCCAGGTCGGCAGCGTGGCCGTCGGCGGTGACGCACCCGTCTCGGTGCAGTCGATGACCACGACCCGCACCTCCGACATCGGCGCCACCCTGCAGCAGATCGCCGAGCTGACCGCCTCCGGCTGCCAGATCGTCCGGGTGGCCTGCCCGACCCAGGACGACGCCGACGCGCTCGCCGTCATCGCCCGGAAGTCCTCGATCCCGGTGATCGCCGACATCCACTTCCAGCCGAAGTACGTCTTCGCCGCGATCGACGCCGGCTGCGCCGCGGTCCGGGTCAACCCCGGCAACATCAAGCAGTTCGACGACAAGGTCAAGGAGATCGCCCGGGCGGCGAAGGACGCGGGCACCCCGATCCGCATCGGCGTCAACGCCGGCTCCCTCGACGCCCGCCTCCTGAAGAAGTACGGCAAGGCCACCCCCGAGGCGCTCGTCGAGTCCGCCCTCTGGGAGGCGTCCCTCTTCGAGGAGCACGACTTCCGCGACATCAAGATCTCGGTCAAGCACAACGACCCGGTCGTCATGGTCGAGGCCTACCGCCAGCTCGCCGCCCAGTGCGACTACCCGCTGCACCTCGGCGTCACCGAGGCCGGCCCCGCCTTCCAGGGCACCATCAAGTCGGCCGTCGCCTTCGGCGCCCTGCTCTCCCAGGGCATCGGCGACACCATCCGGGTCTCCCTCTCCGCCCCGCCGGCCGAGGAGATCAAGGTCGGCATCCAGATCCTGGAGTCGCTCAACCTCCGCCAGCGCCGCCTCGAGATCGTCTCCTGCCCGTCCTGCGGCCGCGCCCAGGTCGACGTCTACAAGCTCGCCGAGGAGGTCACCGCCGGCCTCGACGGCATGACCGTCCCGCTCCGCGTCGCCGTCATGGGCTGCGTCGTCAACGGCCCCGGCGAGGCCCGCGAGGCCGACCTCGGCGTCGCCTCCGGCAACGGCAAGGGCCAGATCTTCGTCAAGGGCGAGGTCATCAAGACCGTCCCCGAGTCGAAGATCGTCGAGACCCTCATCGAGGAAGCCCTCAAGATCGCCGAGCAGATGGAGAAGGACGGCGTCGCCAGCGGCGAGCCGACCGTCGCCATCGCCGGCTGAGCATCCTCCCCGAATCCCCGCCGCCCTCCCGGGCGGCGGGGATTCGCCCGTGCGGGGGCCCGTCGCGGATCCTGGGGGTAAGGTGCCAGGACCAGAACCCGCACGGTGAGGCCCCCCTCGTGTTGACACAGACCACCACCCGGGTCCTCGAACCCGCCGACCTCGGCGCCGCGCTCGCCGTCCTGGAGAGCGCCCCCGTCGAGAACGCCTTCGTGACCGCCCGCGTCCGGGTCGCCGGGCTCGATCCGTGGCGGCTGGGCGGCGAGATGTGGGGCTGGTACACCGAGGGCCGGCTCACCTCGCTCTGCTACTCCGGCGCCAACCTCGTCCCGATCTGCGCCACCCCCGAGGCCGTCCGCGCCTTCGCCGAGCGGGCCCGCCGGATCGGCCGCCGCTGCTCCTCCATCGTCGGCCCCGCCGGACCCACCGCCGAGCTGTGGCGGCTCCTCGAACCCTCCTGGGGCCCCGCCCGCGACGTCCGCGCCCACCAGCCCCTCATGATCGCCGAGGAGCCCTCCGCGACCGTCGCCCCCGACCCGCTGGTCCGACGGGTCCGCAAGGAGGAGATGGAGGTGATCATGCCGGCGTGCGTCGCCATGTTCACCGAGGAGGTCGGCGTCTCCCCGCTCGCCGGCGACGGCGGCCTGCTCTACCAGGCCCGCGTCGCCGAGCTCGTCACCGCCGGCCGCTCCTTCGCCCGCATCGACGACGGCAAGGTCGTCTTCAAGGCCGAGATCGGCGCCGCCACCCGCCAGGCCTGCCAGATCCAGGGCGTCTGGGTCGCGCCCGAACACCGCGGCAAGGGCCTCTCCGAGACCGGCATGGCCGCCGTCCTCCAGTACGCCCTCGCCGACGTCGCCCCGGTCGTCAGCCTGTACGTCAACGACTACAACACCCCCGCCCGCGCCGCCTACCGCCGCGTCGGCTTCCGCGAGACCGGCGCCTTCATGAGCGTGCTGTTCTGAACCCCCGGCCGCTTGTAGGGTGCGCCGCATGGACGCCGCCGCCCTCGCCGTGATCGGACCCGTCAACCTCGCCGCCCGGGTGGACGAGGCGCTCGCCGTGCAGGCGGTCGCCTTCGGCCTCGACGCCGCGGAGGTCGCCGTACGCCGCCACATCGTGCTGCGGCACCTGATGAACCCCGGCGCCCGCGCCTACGGGGCCACCACCTCCGACGGACGGCTCGTCGGCTTCGTGTACGGGATGCCCAACGACCGCGGCCACTGGTGGTCCACCGTGGTGGAGCCGTACCTGCGCGCCACCGGCACCGCCGACTGGCTCGACGCCTCCTTCGTCATCACCGAACTCCACGTCCACCCCGACTTCCAGGGCCTCGGCCTCGGCCGCGGGCTGATCACCACCATCACCGACACCGCCGACGAGAAGCGCTCCATCCTCTCGGCCATCGACACCGAGTCCCCGGCCCGCGGCCTCTACCGCTCCCTCGGCTACACCGATCTCGCCCGCCAGGTCCACTTCCCGAGCGCCGCCCGCCCGTACGCCGTGATGGGCGCGCCGCTCCCGCTCCCGCGCCGGAACTGATTTCTCGCCGACGGCGCGGCCCGGCTAACCTCGGGCCCATCACTTTCAGTCCCGGCAGGAGTACGAGAACCATGGCCAACGCACCGGTCCAGCGCATGTCCCAGTTGATGGCGAAGACGCTGCGCGACGACCCGGCGGACGCCGAGGTCCTCTCCCACAAGCTCCTCGTCCGCGCCGGCTACGTCCGCCGCACCGCCGCCGGCATCTGGAGCTGGCTGCCGCTCGGCAAGAAGGTCCTCGCCAACGTGGAGCGGATCGTCCGCGAGGAGATGGACGCCGTCGGCGCCCAGGAGGTGTCCCTGCCCGCGCTGCTGCCCCGCGAGCCCTACGAGGCCACCGGCCGCTGGAACGAGTACGGCGCCGAGCTCTTCCGCCTCCAGGACCGCAAGGGCGGCGACTACCTCCTCGGCCCCACCCACGAGGAGATCTTCACCCTCCTGGTCAAGGACCAGTGCTCGTCCTACAAGGACCTGCCGGTCATCCTGTACCAGATCCAGACCAAGTTCCGTGACGAGGCCCGCCCCCGCGCCGGCATCCTGCGCGGCCGCGAGTTCCTCATGAAGGACTCCTACTCCTTCGACACCGAGGACGAGGGCCTCGCCCGCTCCTACGGCCTGCACCGCCAGGCCTACCAGCGGATCTTCGAGCGCCTCGGCCTCGACTACCGCATCTGCGCCGCCACCGCCGGCGCCATGGGCGGCTCCAAGTCCGAGGAGTTCCTCGCCCCGGCCGAGGCCGGCGAGGACACCTTCGCCGACTGCCCGAACTGCGACTTCGCGGCCAACACGGAGGCGGTGTACCAGGAGGTCAAGGCCGTCGACGGCTCCGCCGTCCCCGCCGCCGAGGAGATCCCCACCCCGGACACCCCCACCATCGAGACCCTCGCCGCCTCCCTCGGCGTCCCGGCCTCCGCCACCCTCAAGAACCTCCTGGTGAAGGTCGACGGCGAGATCGTCGCGATCGGCGTGCCCGGCGACCGCGAGGTCGACATGGACAAGGTCGAGGAGCACTTCGGCCCGACCGCCACGGTCGAGCTGGTGACGGAGGAGGACTTCGCGGTCCGCCCCGACCTCGTCCGCGGCTACGTCGGCCCCCAGGGCCTGGAGAAGGTCACCTACATCGCCGACCCGCGCGTGGCGCCCGGCACCTCCTGGATCACCGGCGCCAACAAGGCCGGCACGCACGCCAAGAACGTCGTCGCGGGCCGCGACTTCGAGGTCTCCGAGTACGTCGACGTCGTCGTCGTCCAGGACGGCGACCCCTGCCCCAAGTGCGGCACCGGCCTCAAGCTGGACCGCGCGATCGAGATCGGCCACATCTTCCAGCTCGGCCGCAAGTACGCGGACGCCCTGAAGCTCGACGTCCTCGGCCAGAACGGCAAGCCCGTCCGCGTCACCATGGGCTCCTACGGCATCGGCGTCTCCCGCGCCGTCGCCGCCCTCGCCGAGCAGACCGCCGACGACAAGGGCCTGTGCTGGCCGGCCGAGGTCGCCCCCGCCGATGTCCACGTCGTCGCCGCCGGCAAGGCGCTCCAGACCGAACTGGCCCTGGAGGTCTCCGACAAGCTCGCCGCCGCCGGCCTCCGCGTCCTGGTCGACGACCGCGCGGGCGTCTCCCCGGGCGTCAAGTTCACCGACGCGGAGCTGATGGGCGTCCCCAAGATCCTCGTCGCCGGCCGCCGCGCCGCGGAAGGCGTCCTGGAACTGAAGGACCGCCGCACCGGCGAGCGCGAGGAACTCACCGTCGAGGACGCCCTGACGGCCCTCACCGCGTAGCACCGGGCGCCACACCGTACGAGCGGCCGCGTCCAGGCACCGGAGCCTGGACGCGGCCGCGCACACGAAGGAGCCCCTTCACGCGGCCGTGCCGCCCTCGCGCCTCGGGCGCGGCGCCGGGTCCACCGACGGGCCCGTGAGGTCTTCTATGGGCGGGAGCGGCTCCGGGGGCGGGGGTGCGGGTGGGGGCGGGGGTTCCGGGGTGGCTCGTTCCAGGAAGCGGAGGAGTTCGACCGGGATGGGGAGGACCAGGGTCGAGTTCTTCTCCGCCGCCACGGCCATGACCGTCTGGAGGAGCCGGAGTTGGAGGGCCGACGGGGCCTCCGCCATCTGGTGGGCCGCCTCCGCCAGTTTCTTCGAGGCCTGGAGTTCCGCGTCCGCGTTGATCAGGCGGGCGCGGCGCTCACGGTCCGCCTCCGCCTGGCGGGCCATGGAGCGCTTCATGGTCTCCGGCAGCGAGACGTCCTTGATCTCGACCCGGTCGATCTGTACGCCCCAGCCGATCGCGGGGGAGTCGAGCATCAGCTCCAGGCCCTGGTTGAGCTTCTCGCGGTTGGACAGCAGGTCGTCGAGGTCGCTCTTGCCGATGATCGACCGCAGCGAGGTCTGCGCCATCTGCGAGACCGCGAACTTGTAGTCCTCGACCCGCACCAGCGCCTCCGCCGCGTCGACCACCCGGAAGTAGACGACGGCGTCGACGCGTACCGTCACGTTGTCCCGGGTGATGCCCTCCTGCGCGGGCACCGGCATCGTGACGATCTGCATGTTGACCTTGTGGAGCCGGTCCACCACCGGGACGATCATCGTGAAGCCGGGCGACCGCACCCGGCCGCGCAGCCGGCCGAAGCGGAAGACGACGCCCCGCTCGTACTGCTTCACCACACGGGCCGCCGCACCGACGTACACGACGGCGGCCGCACCCGTCGCCGCTGCGGCCGTCAGGAGTTCTTCGATCATCACGGCCCCCTGGGAAAGGGATACACCCAGGGTATGCCCCCTCCCGGAGGCCGCGAACGCGCGGCCGGGCCGGGAAGCTCAGAGCCAGCCGGCGAACTCCAGGAGCCATTCGGCCTCCTGCCGGCGCCCGCCGGCCAGCGCCCGGGTGCCGGACTCGACGGCCCGGAAGAGGGTCCAGCCGCGCAGCCGCTCCCGGTCCACGTCGAGCGAGTCGGCCAGCTTGTTCACCCGCCGCCGGGCCGCCGGCGCGCCGGCGGAGGAGGCCACCAGGTCCTCGACCCGGTCGCGGACCAGCCGGGCCAGGTCGTAGGCCCGCTCGCCGACGAGCGGGTCGGGGCCGACGGCGAGCCAGGGCGCCCGGTCGCCGGCGAGGACCTTGCCCTGCCGGAAGTCGCCGTGCAGCAGCAGCTCCTCCGACGTCCCGGCGAGCAGCTCCTCGCGGGCGCCGAGCGCCGACGCGACGAGCTCGCCGGCGGTGGCGTCGGAGCCGTGCGACCGCATCGCCTCTGCCTGCCGCGCGGTCCGCTCGGCCACCGACTCGAAGCCGTGTCCGGCCGGCGGCTCGACCCACAGCTTCCGTACCGTCCCTGCGGCCTCCAGGAGCGCCTTGGCCTCCGGCAGCGAGCGCAGCGACACCTCCGGGTGCAGCCGTTCGAGGACGAGGGCGTCCTCCGGGGCCTCGGCGCGCAGCTGGACGACGCCCCAGCCGTTCCAGAGCGCGAGGGCGTCCCGCTCCAGGGCCGGCCGGGTGAACGGCGGCGCGATCTTCAGCGCGGCCGGCGTGCCGTCGGCCTCGCGGACGAGCAGCACCAGGCTGCCGCGTCCGCCGGGGGCGACCGTCCGCTCGACGGTCAGTCCGGCCTCCTCGGGGAGCCGCGCGGCGAGGCCGGGGAGCCGCCCGAGCCACTCGGCCGCGGCGGCCTCGCCGTACCTCTCGTGGAGCGCCGTGACCAGTCGTCGGGGCGCTTCGAAACCCATGTGCGTGCCTTGTTCCTTCTCCTTGGGCGGGGCGATCAGAGCGGGTGGGGGCCGGGCTCACACCCGCTCGGCGAGCCCAGGAAAGGTTACGTCGCTGCCGCGCCACCGCACCGCGCGGACGGCCGCCTCCCGGAGCGCGGCGGCGGCCTCGCGGCGCACGGCGCCGTCGGCGGCCCGCACCAGGTCGGAGTAGACGCCGGCCACCCGGTCCTCCAGGACGGCCGCGAGCCGCTCCGCGCCGGCCGGGTCGGCCACCCGGAACGGCAGCTCGTACGCGGCGGCCGCGGCGACCGGCGTGCCGCCGAGGTCGCGGACGGTGCGGCGCAGCGCGTCGCGGCGGGCCCGGTGCGCCTCGTAGCCGGCGGTCGCGTCGGCCCGGCGCTTCTCGGCGACCCGGGCGCCGACGACCCCGTAGCCGTAGACGGCGGCGTGCTCGGCGGCGAGGGCGGCCTGGGCCGCGCGGAAGAGGGCGCTCATGCGCGGGCTCCTTCGGTGAGGAGGTAGGCGTGGGCGGCGCCGGCGGCGGCGACGGAGGCGAGCAGCCGGGCGTACTCGGGCGGCGCCGCGAGCAGCTCGGCGGTGTGCGCGTCGGAGGCGGCCCGCGCGGCGGCGGCCAGCTCCCGCAGCGCGGCCGCCGGGTCGGCGGGCACGGCGGAGTCCGCACCGATGCTCGGTGCCGGGGAGGCGGTGCCGGTGCTCGGGCTCGCGGCACCGGGGGCCGTGGCGGCGGCCGGGGTGGCGGCGGAGCCCGTACCGCCGTCCGGGGTCCCGGTGGACGTGTCCGGGGTCGGGCGGTCGCCCTCGCCGAGGGCGCTCGCGTGGGCGGCGGCGGAGGCGCGCAGCGGGGCCACGCGCGCGTGGAGCCCGGGATGGGCGGCGAGGACGGCGTCGTAGCGGGCGAGGAGGGTCCGCGAGGCGGTCACGGCGCGGCGGCGGAGGGCCGCCTCGGCGCGGGCCACCCGTTCGGCCTCGCGGGCCGCCGCCTCCTCCGCGGCGTCGGGCCGGCGCGGCCCCGCCTCCTCGGAGGTGCATCCGGTCAGGGCCGCCGCGGCGGCCGAGGCCCCCGCCACGAGCAGGGCGCGTCTGCCCGTCGTCGTCACGCTCTCTCCCTCAGCATTCCGGACCCCTCCCGGCCGCCCGTCGAAGATCACCGCAGGCGAGCGTACCCGCGGGCCCCCCGGCGGTGGACGGCAACACCCTCCGGGACCGGATACCCTTGATCCGACACGCAGCGAGAAGCAGCGACGAGCGACGTACCCACAACAGCACACGCGGCCGAGGAGTCACCCGGATGAGCACCACCCAGAGCGACAGGCTGCGCGGACTCATTGAGCCGCTCGTCCACGCGGAGCACCTGGATCTGGAGGAGATCGAGATCTCCCGGGCCGGCCGCCGAGGACTGCTGAGGATCGTCGTCGACTCGGACGAGGGCGTCGAGCTGGACGCCTGCGCGGAACTGAGCCGCGCCATCTCCGCCAAGCTGGACGAGACCGACGCCATGGGCGACGGCGAGTACGTCCTGGAGGTCAGCTCCCCGGGTGCCGACCGTCCGCTCTCCGAGCACCGCCACTACGTCCGGGCCATCGGTCGCCTCGTGAAGCTCCAGCTCACCGAGGGCGGGGACCTGGTCACCCGCATCGTGGCCGTGGACGAGGGCGGCATCGACACCGAGGTCCCGGGCGTGAAGGGCCGCAAGGCGACCGCCCGCCGCGTGGAGTTCGCCGAGATCGCGAAGGCGCGTGTCGAGATCGAGTTCAACCGCAAGGACAAGAAGGAAGAGGAGGCGTAGCCGTGGACATCGACGTGAAGCTCCTGAAGGGCTTGGCACAGGAGAAGGAAATCTCCTTCGAGATGCTGGTCGAGGCGATCGAGTCGGCCCTCCTCATCGCGTACCACCGCACGCCGTCCGCCCGGCGCCACGCGCGCGTGGAGCTGGACCGGCTCACCGGTCACGTGACGGTGTGGGCCGAGGAGGACCCGGCCGACCTGGAGGAGGGGCAGGAGCCCAAGGAGTTCGACGACACCCCGTCGGACTTCGGCCGCATCGCGGCGAGCACCGCCCGCCAGGTCATCCAGCAGCGGCTGCGCGACGCCGAGAACGACGTCACCTTCGGCGAGTACGCCCGCCGTGAGGGCGATGTCGTCGCCGGTGTGGTGCAGCAGGGCAAGGACCCGAAGAACGTCCTCGTCAAGCTGGACGACAAGCTGGAGGCCATCCTGCCGGTGCAGGAGCAGGTGCCGGGCGAGGAGTACACCCACGGCCTGCGGCTGCGCACGTACGTCGTCCGGGTCGCCAAGGGCGTCCGCGGTCCGTCCGTGACGCTCTCCCGCACCCACCCCAACCTGGTGAAGAAGCTCTTCGCCCTGGAGGTGCCGGAGATCGCCGACGGTTCCGTCGAGATCTCCGCCATCGCGCGTGAGGCGGGTCACCGCACCAAGATCGCGGTCCGTTCCACCCGTTCGGGTCTGAACGCCAAGGGCGCCTGCATCGGCCCCATGGGCAGCCGGGTGCGGAACGTGATGGCCGAGCTGCTGGGCGAGAAGATCGACATCGTCGACTGGTCGGACGACCCGGCCGAGATGGTGGCGAACGCCCTCTCCCCGGCCCGGGTCTCCAAGGTCGAGGTCGTCGACGCCGCCGCCCGGTCCGCCCGGGTGACGGTCCCCGACTACCAGCTCTCCCTGGCCATCGGCAAGGAGGGGCAGAACGCCCGCCTGGCCGCCCGCCTCACCGGCTGGCGGATCGACATCCGCCCGGACACCGAGGTCCAGGGCGAGGAGGGCTGAGCGGCCCGCCGCAAGCCTTCGATCGTTTTTGGCCAACAGATGTTCGATTTTTGCCCCAAACGGGTGAGGTCGGCCCGGGGAGGTAGACTTAATCGTGTCTGGCCGGACGCATGCCCGCGCGTGCCCTGAGCGAACCTGTGTGGGATGCCGGGAGCGAGCGGCCAAGAGCGAACTGCTGCGGATCGTGATGGATAAGGACGAGTGCGTCCCCGATCATCGCGGTACGCTGCCCGGCCGGGGTGCGTACGTGCACCCCGCCTTGCACTGTCTCGACCTGGCGGTCCGCCGACGGGCGTTCCCGAGGAGCTTCAAGGCCCCGGGACCGCTCGACACGGCGGTCCTGCGGGAACACATCGAGCAGGCCGCCCAGGCGGCACCGCAGTGAACAGGAAGTACGGCACGGATACACCGTGCGGTCAGGTACCTCGCGAGTCGGAAGTAGGTCGAGATTGCGATGAGCACTCGATGAGTACGCGATGAGTACGCCCATGAAGTAGCGACGGTCCGGCGGTAACCGGACCTATAAAGGAGCGATGTGGCTAAGGTCCGGGTATACGAACTCGCCAAGGAGTTCGGTGTAGAGAGCAAGGTCGTCATGGCCAAGCTCCAGGAACTCGGTGAATTCGTCCGTTCGGCGTCCTCGACGATCGAGGCGCCGGTCGTGCGCAAGTTGACTGACGCTTTGCAGGGTCCCGGCGGTTCCGCCGGCAAGACCGCTGCCAAGCCCGGAGCGCCCCGCAAGGCGGCGCCCGCCCCCAAGCCGGCCGCGCCGGCGCCTTCGGCGCCCGCCGCCGCACGTCCCGCCGCCCCGAAGCCTGGCGCGCCCACCCCGGCGCCCAAGCCCGCGGCGGCCGAGAAGTCCGCGACGCCGGCCCCCGGCCCGCGTCCGACCCCGGGTCCGAAGCCCCCGGCCCCGGCCCCGGCTGCCAAGCCGGCGCCCGCCTCCCCGGCTCCGACCAACCCGGAGTTCACCGCGCCTCCGGCGGCTCCGGCCGCGGGTGGTCAGCGTCCCGGTGGGTCCGCCCCCGGCCAGCGTCCGACCGGTGCCCGTCCGGGCCAGTCCGCGCCGCGTCCGGGCCAGCAGGCCCCCCGTCCCGGCCAGCAGGCCCCGCGTCCGGGCGCCCCGCGTCCGGCCGGCCCGCGTCCGGGCAACAACCCCTTCACCTCCGGCGGCTCCACCGGCATGGCGCGTCCGCAGACGCCCCGCCCCGGTGGCGGTGCCCCGCGTCCCGGCGGCCCCGGTTCCGTTCCGGGCGCCCCGCGTCCGCAGGGCGGTCCCGGCGGCGCTCCGCGTCCCGGCGGCGCCGGCGCGGGCGGCGCGCGTCCCACCCCCGGTGGCATGCCGCGTCCGCAGGCTCCCCGTCCGGGCGGCGCGCCCGGTGGCAACCGTCCCAACCCGGGCATGATGCCGCAGCGTCCCGCTGCCGGCCCGCGTCCCGGCCCCGGCGGTCGTGGCCCGGGTGGCCCCGGCGGTCGTCCGGGCGGTCCCGGCGGTGGCGGCGGCGGTCGTCCCGGCTTCGCCGGTCGTCCGGCCGGTCCCGGCGGCGGTGGCGGCGGCTTCGCCGGCCGTCCCGGCGGTCCCGGTGGCGGCGGCGGTCGCCCGGGTGGTCCCGGCGGCGGTGGCGGCGGCTTCGGCGGTCGTCCCGGCGGCTTCGGCGGCCGTCCCGGCGGCCCGGGTGGCCGTGGTGGCACGCAGGGCGCCTTCGGTCGTCCCGGCGGTCCCGCGCGTCGCGGTCGCAAGTCGAAGCGTCAGAGGCGCCAGGAGTACGAGGCCATGCAGGCCCCGTCCGTGGGCGGCGTGATGCTGCCTCGCGGCAACGGCGAGACCATTCGCCTGTCGCGCGGTGCGTCCCTCACCGACTTCGCGGAGAAGATCGGCGCCAACCCGGCGTCGCTCGTCGCGGTCATGATGAACCTCGGCGAGATGGTCACGGCCACGCAGTCCGTCTCCGACGACACGCTGGTCATGCTGGCCGAGGAGATGAACTACGTCGTCCAGGTCGTCAGCCCGGAGGAGGAGGACCGCGAGCTTCTCGAGTCCTTCGACATCGAGTTCGGCGAGGACGAGGGTGGCGAAGAGGCCCTGGTCTCCCGTCCGCCGGTCGTGACCGTCATGGGTCACGTCGACCACGGAAAGACCCGACTCCTCGACGCGATCCGCAAGACGAACGTCGTCGCGGGCGAGGCCGGTGGCATCACCCAGCACATCGGTGCCTACCAGGTCTCCACCCAGGTCAACGACGAAGAGCGTCGCATCACCTTCATCGACACCCCGGGTCACGAGGCGTTCACCGCCATGCGTGCCCGTGGTGCGAAGTCGACCGACATCGCGATCCTCGTGGTCGCGGCCAACGACGGCGTCATGCCGCAGACGATCGAGGCGCTCAACCACGCCAAGGCCGCCGGCGTCCCGATCGTCGTCGCGGTCAACAAGATCGACGTCGAGGGCGCGGACCCGGTCAAGGTCCGCGGTCAGCTGACCGAGTTCGGTCTGGTGGCCGAGGAGTACGGCGGCGACACCATGTTCGTCGACATCTCCGCCAAGCAGGGTCTGCACATCGACTCCCTGCTGGAGGCCGTGGTCCTCACCGCCGACGCCTCGCTCGACCTCCGGGCCAACCCGGACCAGGACGCGCAGGGCATCGCGATCGAGTCCCACCTCGACCGCGGCCGCGGCGCCGTCTCGACGGTCCTGGTCCAGCGCGGAACGCTGCGCATCGGCGACACCATCGTCGCCGGCGACGCGTACGGCCGCGTCCGGGCCATGCTCGACGACAAGGGCAACAACGTGGAGGAGGCGACCCCGTCGACCCCCGTCCTCGTCCTGGGTCTCACCAACGTCCCGGGTGCCGGTGACAACTTCCTCGTCGTCGACGAGGACCGCACCGCCCGCCAGATCGCCGAGAAGCGTGCCGCCCGCGAGCGCAACGCGGCCTTCGCCAAGCGCGTCCGCCGCGTCTCGCTCGAGGACCTGGACAAGGTGCTCAAGGCCGGCGAGATCCAGCAGCTGAACCTGATCATCAAGGGTGACGCCTCTGGTTCCGTCGAGGCCCTCGAGTCCTCCCTGCTCCAGCTGGACGTCGGCGAGGAGGTCGACATCCGCGTCCTGCACCGCGGCGTGGGTGCCGTCACCGAGTCGGACATCGACCTGGCGATGGGCTCCGACGCCATCGTGATCGGCTTCAACGTGCGCGCCGCCGGGCGTGCGCAGCAGATGGCCGAGCGCGAAGGCGTGGACGTCCGGTACTACTCGGTCATCTACCAGGCGATCGAGGAGATCGAGGCGGCCCTCAAGGGTCTGCTCAAGCCGGAGTACGAGGAGGTCGAGCTCGGCACCGCGGAGATCCGCGAGGTCTTCCGCTCCTCCAAGCTCGGCAACATCGCCGGTGTCCTCATCCGCTCCGGCGAGGTCAAGCGCAACACCAAGGCGCGCCTCATCCGCGACGGCAAGGTTATCGCCGAGAACCTCAACATCGAGGGTCTGCGTCGCTTCAAGGACGACGTCACCGAGATCCGCGAGGGCTTCGAGGGTGGTATCAACCTCGGAAACTTCAACGACATCAAGGTCGACGACGTCATCGCGACGTACGAGATGCGCGAGAAGCCGCGCGCGTAACACGCGGTGAAGTGCCGGGGCCGGTCGGCGGAGGTTATTCCGTCGATCGGCCCCGGCCGTTCCGTGTACGGTTTCGGTGTTCCCGTCCAGCGGTGGGCGGGGCCACTGACCCCGAACCGGCGGGACATCCGGACACACATGTATGTGGGGACTCTGTCCTTCGACCTGCTCCTCGGCGACGTCCACTCGCTCAAGGAGAAACGCTCCCTCGTGAAGCCGATCGTCGCCGAGCTCCAGCGGAAGTTCTCGGTGAGCGTGGCGGAGGTGAGCGGCCAGAACCTCCACCGGAGGGCCGAGATCGGCGTCGCGATGGTGTCGGGGGACCTCGGACACCTCAACGGCGTGCTGGACCGCTGCGAGCGGCTGGTGGCCGCCCGGCCCGAGGTGGAGCTGCTGTCGGTGCGCCGAAGGCTCCACACTGATGAAGACTGAATGAGCAAGGCAAAGAAGGAGACGGACCAGTGGCCGACAACGCGCGGGCGAAGAAGCTGGCGGACCTCATCCGGGAGGTGGTCGCCGAGAAGCTGCAGCGCGGGATCAAGGACCCCCGCCTGGGTACGCACGTGACCATCACGGACACCCGCGTCACCGGTGACCTGCGGGAGGCCACGGTCTTCTACACGGTCTACGGCGACGACGAGGACCGGGCGAGCGCCGCGGCCGGCCTGGAGAGCGCCAAGGGCATCCTCCGTTCGGCCGTGGGCCGGGCGGCGGGGACCAAGTTCACCCCCACCCTGGCCTTCGTGGCCGACGCCCTCCCGGAGAACGCCCGGACCATCGAGGACCTCCTCGACAAGGCGCGGACCTCCGACGCCCAGGTGCGGGAGGCGTCCTCGGGCGCCGCCTTCGCGGGCGACGCCGACCCGTACAAGAAGCCGGGCGAGGACGACACCGCCGAATGAGCGACACGACCCCCACGCCCGACGGCCTCGTCATCGTCGACAAGCCGTCGGGCTTCACTTCGCACGACGTCGTGGCCAAGATGCGCGGGATCGCCAAGACCCGCCGCGTCGGCCACGCCGGCACGCTCGACCCCATGGCCACGGGCGTCCTCGTCCTCGGCGTGGAGCGGGCCACCAAGCTGCTCGGTCACCTCGCGCTGACCGAGAAGGAGTACCTGGGCACCATCCGCCTGGGCCAGACCACGATCACCGACGACGCCGAGGGCGAGATCACGGCGTCGGTCGACGCGTCGAAGGTCACCCGCGAGCAGATCGACGCGGGCGTCGCGGAGCTGACCGGCGACATCATGCAGGTGCCGTCGAAGGTCTCCGCGATCAAGATCGACGGAAAGCGGTCCTACGCGCGCGTGCGCGGCGGCGAGGAGTTCGAGATCCCGGCCCGTCCGGTGACCGTCTCCTCCTTCCGGGTGTACGACGTCCGCCAGGAGACCGCCGAGGACGGCACCCCGGTCGTCGACCTCGTCGTCTCCGTGGTCTGCTCCTCCGGTACGTACATCCGGGCGCTGGCCCGGGACCTCGGCGCCGGGCTCGGCGTCGGCGGTCACCTCACCGCGCTGCGGCGCACCCGGGTCGGCCCGTACAAGCTGGACGGCGCCCGCACCCTCGACCAGCTCCAGGAGGAGCTGACCGTGATGCCGGTCGCCGAGGCCGCGGCGGCGGCCTTCCCGCGCTGGGACGTCGACGAGAAGCGGGCCCGGCTGCTGCTCAACGGGGTCCGCCTGGAGATGCCCGCCTACCCCAAGGGCGCCGTGGCGGTCTACGGACCGGACGGGAAGCTGCTCGCCCTGGTGGAGGACCACCGGGGCAAGGCGAAGAGCCTGGCCGTCTTCGGCTGACGGAGCCGGCACGACGAAGGGGCGGGTGCGCGCGGCGCACCCGCCCCTTCGGGTTCTCCCGACCCGGGTGCGCCTTTTTCGCGTCCGGGTCGGCGGACGCGCCCGTTGACGTCCGGGTCGGCGGACGAGCCCCTTCCGCGGCGCGGCCGCACGCCCACCCTCCCGCGCGTCTCCGCCCCGCCCGCGGCGCGTGTCCGCAGCGCGCCTGCTCCCCCTCCCGTTCGCGGCGCGGTCCGCACGCCCGCCCCCTCCCGCTCGCGGGCGCGGCCCGCACGCCCGCCCTGTCGGCGCGGCCCGCACGCCCGCCCTCTCGCGTGTCCGCAGCGCGCCCCGCCCCCTCCCGCTCGCGGCGCGGCGGGCCCACCCTCTCGCGTCTGCGACGCGCCCGCGCTTTCGTGTTTCTTCACCCCATCGGGGAGGCGCTTGGAGTGAACCGGGGGAGTGCGAGGGGGCGCCTTGGCCGCGCGGCCCCCTGCGGAGGCCCTCGCCGACCTACCCTCCCCCTCATGGGACGCGGGGACCTGGCGGAGCCGGTTGGGCTGGTACGCATCTGCGATCTGGCGGGCCGGCCGCGCGGCACCGGATTCCTCGCCGACCACGAGGGCACCCTCGTGACCAGTCACGAAGCCGTCGACGGGCTGGCGCGCGTCGTGCTGCACGCGCCGGGGGAGCGGATCCGGCTCGCCGAGGCCGACGCGATCACGCCCTTCCCCGAGCAGGGACTGGCCCTGATCCGCACCGACGGCCTAGGCGTCCCCCCGCTGCCCCTCGCCACCCGCGCGGCCGTCGAACCCGGCACGTATGTCAGGATCGCCGCGCACGGCTGGCGGGAGGCCCGCGTCCTCGGCCCCGCCGCCGTCACGTACACCGCCACCGACCGCTGGCACGTCCTGACCGACGCCCTCGAACTCGCCATCGGCACCGAGGGCGCGGAGGCGCTGCGGCTCGGCGGCCCGGCCGCGGGCGGCCCCGTCGTCGACAGCGCCACCGGCACCGTCCTCGGCGTCCTCGGCACCGCCCTCCAGGGCGACCCGCGCGCCGCTGGGCACGCCGTCCCGATCCGCCCCGACGGGCCCCTCGGCGCGCTGGTGCGCCGCAACTCCGCCACGATCCCCGCCCACGGCCCCGACCTGAACCTCGCCGCCCTCCTGGAACTCACCGCCCCCACGGCGCTCGCGCCCGCGGAGCCCGCCCCCTGGCCCGCCCCGGTCGCCCGCCCCACCGCGCTGCGCACCGTCACCGGCTTCGCCCGCGGCGCGGCCCCCTCCGGCGGCGCCCCCGTGCTCACCGTCGTCGGCGAGCCCGGGTGCGGGCGCACCACCCTCCTCGGAGCGGCCTGCGCGGCGCGGACCCGGGGTGTCGCGCCCGCGCCGACCGTGCGGCTGCGCGGCGCCGACCTGCGGGAGGACGACGGCTCGCTCGCCGACGCCGTCGGGCGGGTGCTGGAGCGGGCCGCGCGGATCGCCGCCGCCTCGGGGGACGCAGGCGACCCCGTCCCCGCCGACCGGGCCGCCCTCCTCGCCCGGGAGGCCGGCCGGCCCCTCCTCGTCGTCCTCGACGGGCCCGAGGAGATGCCGCCGTCCCTCGCCCACCGGCTCGCCGGCTGGACCGCCGCCACCGAGCGCTGGCTGCGCGCCCACGGCGTCCGGCTCGCCCTCGCCTGCCGCCCCGAGTACGCCGAGCAGGCCGCACCGCTGTGGAGCGCGGCGCCTGCCGTGCTCCGGCTCGGCGACCTCACGGAGGACGAGGCCACCGCCGTACGCCAGGGGTACGGCATCGGGGACGAGGACCTGGCGGAGGCGGACGCCCGGCACCCGCTCGCCCTGCGGCTGCTCGCCGAGGTGCGGGCCGCGCTCCCCGGCGACGTGCCGGGCCGGCCCGGGCGGGCCGAGATCTTCACCGCCCATCTGGACCTGCAGTGCCTGCGGATCGCGGTCAGGATCGCCGCCGGGACCAGCCCCCGGCCCGGCGGCCGCGCCGTCCGCCGGCTCGCCGCGCGCGTCACCGGCCAGGTCCACGAGGCCGCCCGGCGCTGCCTCGGCCCCGGCCACGGCCTCCTCGACCGCGCCTCCTTCGAGGAGCTCTTCCCCTGGCGCGACGGCTGGGCCCCCGCCGTCCTCACCGAGGGCCTCCTCGTCCCCGCCGGCCCCGGCTACCGCTTCGCCCACGAGGAGCTCGCCGACTGGCTCCAGGCCGCCCACCTCGACCTCGACACGGCCCTCGACACCCTGGTCCCCGACCCCCGCGAGACGCACCCCGCGACGGACCCCGCGACGGACCCCGGCGAGCGGGCCGGGGACGACGCCGGGACAGGTGCCGGGACGTGGGCCGGGGACGATGCCGGGGGCGGAGCCGGGACCGAGGCCGCGCCGCGGGCCGGGATCGAGGCCGGGACGCGGGCCGGGATCGAGGCCGGGACGCGGGCCGGGGACGATGCCGGGGGCGGAGCCGGGACCGAGGCCGCGTCCGGAGCCCGGACCGGAGCCGCGTCCGGAGCCCGGACCGGAGCCGGGGCCGAGGCTGGGGACGGAACCAGCCCCCGGCCCGGCACCGAAGGCGGGGACGACGTCGGGGCCCGGGTCGGCGGCGAGCGGGCCGTGGTGCCTCGGCACCGGGTCGGGATCGTCCTCCAGGCGCTGCTGCTCGTGCACCGCGAGGGCGGGCCCGCCGCGCTGGCGCCCCGCCTCGATCGGCTCGTCGGCGCCCTCGCCGGATGCGCGGAGGAGACGCCGGAGGAGGCCGTCTGGTGGGGGCGCACGCTGCTCGCCCGGGCCCTCGACCGCGTCGGCGACCCGCGGCCGTACCTGCCCGTGCTGCGCCGGCTCGCCGACCGGGTGGGGGAGGGCGCCCGCCGCGCGGACGCCTTCGACGGCCTCGGGCCCGACTGGTGGGGGCGGCTCGCCGTCGGCGAGGACGAACGGCTCGACCTGCTGCGCCGGACCGTCACCGCCGACCCGGCGGGCTGTCTCGCCCTCGTCGAGGAGCTGCTCGTCGCCCGCACCCGGGAGGTCCAGCCCCTGCTCTGCCGCTGGTTCACCGACGGCCGGGGCCTGCCGGGGCGGCCGTACGTCACCGTGGGCACCGTCGCGCAGGAACTGCTCCACGCCCACCGCGGGCTCGCCGCCGACGACCTCTGCGAGGCGCTCGTCGCCACCGCGCACCCGCTCGCCGAAGGGCTGCTCACGGCGCTCGTCGACGACGAACCGGCCGCGCTCTGCCGCGCCGTGGACCGGTGGGCGCACGACGACGGCCGGCCGGAGCGGCGGATCGCCGCCGCCCTCCACGGCACCCTGCTCGCCGCACGCCGCCAGGACGGGCAGGCACGGGAGCTGCTGCGGTACGCGGCGCGCGCGCTGCTCGACCGCGCCGCCGACCGGGCGCTGCACGGGGCCGCCCTCGGCATCCTCGTCCGGGACCCCGACGCCCGCGGCGACCACCTCGCGCGCGCCCTCGCCGACCCCCGGGTGCCCGCCGACGCGCTCGTCGGGGCGCTGCCCGAGCACCCGGGGGCCGTGCTCGACGCCTTCCGGGACCGCCTCGACCAGGGGCGGGACCCCGGCGGCGCGCTGCGGGCCCTCGCCGCCGTCGACGCGCCCGCCCTCACCCGGCGGATCGCCGGCCTCGTCCGGGAGTACGCGCACCGCCACCCCGAGGGCGCCGCCCACGTCGCCGGCTACGTCGACCTGCGGTTCGAGGAGGGGCCCACCGCGCGGGCCGTGCTCTTCCCGCTGGTCGTCGGACTCGTCCACGGCCCGTCCGCCGACGTCCGGCGCGCCCTCGCCCCCGTGCTCGCCGCCCCCGGCACGGGCGCCTCCCGCCATCTGCGGGCCGAACTCCTCGACGTCCTCCTCGACCACGAGACGTACGCGACCGGGTCCGGCGACCTCGCCGTGGCGGACGCGCTGCTGACCGCCACCGCCGAGGGCGCCGCCCGCCGTTCGCTCCCGCGCAACCGCGCGCTGCTCGCCAGGACCGCCGCCCTCCACGCCCGCCACCCGGACGGCGCGGCCCACCGCAACCGGCTCCTCGCCGCGCTCGCCACCGACCGTCCGGCCTTCGCCGCCCTGCTCGCGCACACCCTGCCGGCACCCCGAACACCCGGCACTTCCATGCCGATGCGGACCGACGGGCGTGGGCATGGCAGTCTTAGACCTGCGTAATGGGCGTACAGGGCGAACAGGCGGACGAGGAGCGGTCACAGTGCAGCGCTGGCGTGGCTTGGAGGACATCCCCCAGGACTGGGGGCGCAGCGTCGTCACCATCGGCTCCTACGACGGTGTGCACCGAGGGCACCAGCTGATCATCGGGCGGGCCGTGGAGCGCGCCCGCGAGCTCGGCGTCCCCGCCGTCGTCGTCACCTTCGACCCGCACCCCTCCGAGGTGGTGCGCCCCGGCAGCCACCCGCCGCTGCTCGCCCCGCACCACCGGCGCGCCGAGCTGATGGCCGGACTGGGCGTGGACGCCGTCCTCGTGCTGCCGTTCACGGCCGAGTTCTCGCAGCTGTCGCCGGCCGACTTCATCGTCAAGGTGCTCGTCGACAAGCTGCACGCCCGGGCCGTCGTCGAAGGCCCCAACTTCCGCTTCGGCCACCGCGCCGCGGGCACCGTGGAGTACCTCACCGAACTGGGCGCCACCTACGACTACGAGGTCGAGGTGATCGACCTGTACGTGAGCGGCTCCGCCGGCGGCGGACAGCCCTTCTCCTCCACCCTCACCCGGCGGCTCGTCGCCGAGGGCGACGTGACCGGCGCCGCCGAGATCCTCGGCCGGCCGCACCGCGTCGAGGGCGTCGTCGTGCGCGGCGCCCAGCGCGGCCGCGAACTGGGCTTCCCGACGGCCAACGTGGAGACCCTGCCGCACACCGCGATCCCCGCCGACGGCGTCTACGCCGGCTGGCTGACCGCGGACGGCGAGCGGATGCCGGCGGCCATCTCCGTCGGCACCAACCCGCAGTTCGACGGCAAGGAGCGGACGGTGGAGGCGTACGCGATCGACCGCGAGGGCCTCGACCTGTACGGCCTGCACGTCACCGTCGACTTCCTCGCCTACGTGCGCGGCATGCTCAAGTTCGACACCCTCGACGACCTGCTCGTAGCCATGGCCGGGGACGTCGCCACGTGCCGCACCCTGACGGCCGAGTACGACGCCGCGGCGCACTGACCCCCCCGCCGGGGGCCGTCACCAGGTGACGTACAGCTCCCTCGGACCGCGGATCAGGCCCTTGGACTGGAACGGCACCGACTCGGGCGGGCCCGCGAGCCGCAGCTCCGGGTAGCGGGCGAGCAGGGTGGAGAGCATCACCTCGGACTCCATCCGGGTCAGCATCGCGCCCATGCAGTGGTGCGGCCCGTGCCCGAAGGAGAGGTGACCGGTGCCCGCGCGGTCGAAGTCGAGGACGTCCGGGTCGGGGAAGACCTCCGGGTCCCGATTGGCCGTCAGGTAGGAGGCGTACACCGCCTCGCCCGCCCGGATCAGCACCCCGCCGACCTCGACGTCCTCCGTCGCGATCCGCGGCAGCCCCACGCCGTTGCGGTGCGGGATCCACCGCAGCAGCTCGTCCACGGCCTGCGGCAGCAGCTCCGGCTCCGCCCGCAGCCGGGCCAGCAGCTCCGGACGGCTGAGCAGCACGTAGACCATGTTGGCGCTGTTGTTGCGGACCGCGTGGGCGCCGCTGATCAGCACCGCCATCGCGAGCGACACGGCCTCGTCGGCGCCGATCCGGCCCTCCGCGAGCGCCTCGGCCAGCTCACCCGCCAGGTCCTCCCGGGGCTCCGCCATCCGGTGGTCGAGCAGCCGGGTGACGTAGCCGTGGATCTGCGCCTTGGCGGCGCGGCTGCTCTCCGGGCCGGGCCCCGAGGAGAGGATCAGGTCCGGCCAGGACGCCAGCTCGGCCCGGTCTTCCTCAGGGATGCCCAGCAGGTCGCAGACGACCGCCATCGGCAGCGGCCCGTGCAGATGGGCCATCAGGTCGGCCGGCCGGCCCGCCGCCTCCATGGCGTCCAGGAGGCGGTCGCAGGCCGCCTGGGCGAGGGGCCGCAGCCGCTGGACGCCGCGGCCCGTGAACGTCTTGGTCACCGCCTTGCGCAGCCGGGTGTGGTGCGGCGGATCGGCGTAGTTGAGGGCCGCCTTCGACGCCACCATGTGGCCGGTCATCTTGGTGACCTGGCGGTCGAGCAGCGCCGTCCGGCTGAACCGCGGGTCGGAGGTCACGGCCCGCACGTCGGCGTACCGGGTGACGAGCCAGGCCTCGTTCTCCGCGGCGAACGGCAGGCTGATCCGGGAGACGGGTTCCTCGGCGAGCAGCTCGGCCAGGAGCGGGTCGAAGTCCAGGGCGGGCAGGTCCTCCACGGCCCACACGCGGGCCGGCCGGGCGGCGGCGGGGCAGCCGGCCGGGGCGGCCCCGGGCGCGGCCGGTCCGGTGATGGGAGCCCCGGACGGCGGAGGGGCGGCCGTCCGAGGAGCGGCGGACGAGGGGGCGGACGGCGACGGCCGGGGCGCGGGGCGCCCGGGCGGTGGCGGTTCGGACGCCGGCGGCTGCGACGTCAGGGGTTCGGAGGTCATGCGGTGCCTCTTCCCGGTGGCGGACGGACGCGACACGCCGAAGGCCGCACAGCCCCCCGTACGGCCGAGCCCGCCGCTCACCCTCCGTGACCGGTCGGATGCGTCGCGGTTGCGGGCTCGGGAACGCGGGGCGAGTGTGGGCCGCAGTTCGCCCGATCGACAAGAAGGAGCGAGTGCCGTGGTGACCTTGTGCAAACCCGCGGTGGCCGTGCCGGAGCACGTGATCACGATGGAGGAGACCCTCGACCTCGCCCGTGCGCGCCACGCCGACCATCCCCAACTCCCCCTGGCGCTGCGCCTGATCGGCAACACCGGGGTCGCCAAGCGGCACATCGTGCAGCCCATCGAACGGACCCTGGAGCATCCCGGCTTCCAGGAACGCAACGAGCTGTACGAGGCCGAGGCCAAGGCGAGGGTGCCCGCCGTCGTCGAGGAGGCGCTCGGCAACGCGGGCCTCCGCCCGGCGGACATCGACATGATCGTCTACGTGTCCTGCACGGGCTTCATGATGCCCTCGCTCACCGCGTGGATGATCAACACCATGGGCTTCCCCAGCCACACCCGGCAGATGCCCATCGCCCAGCTCGGCTGCGCCGCCGGCGGAGCCGCGATCAACCGGGCGCACGACTTCTGCACCGCGTACCCGGACGCCAACGTCCTCATCGTGGCCTGCGAGTTCTGCTCGCTCTGCTACCAGCCGACCGACCTCGGCGTCGGCTCGCTGCTCTCCAACGGCCTCTTCGGCGACGCCGTCGCCGCCGCCGTCGTGCGCGGCCGGGGCGGCTCCGGCATCGCCCTGGAGCGCAACGACTCCCACCTGGTGCCCGACACCGAGGACTGGATCGCCTACAGCGTCCGCGAGACCGGCTTCCACTTCCTGCTCGACAAGCGGGTGCCCACGACGATGGAGCCGCTCGCCCCCGCGCTCCGCGAGATCGCCGGCGCGCACGGCTGGGACGCGGGCAACCTCGACTTCTACATCATCCACGCGGGCGGGCCGAGGATCCTCGACGACCTCAGCCTCTTCCTCGAAGTCCCGCCGGACGCCTTCCGGTTCAGCCGGGCGACCCTCACCGAGTACGGCAACATCGCCAGCGCCGTGGTCCTCGACGCGGTCCGGCGGCTCTTCGAGGAGGGCGGGCAGCCGGAGGGCGCCCGCGGCATCCTCGCCGGCTTCGGCCCCGGCATCACCGCCGAGATGTGCCTCGGGCGCTGGACCGCCGCCGCCCAGCCTGCCGAACCGCCGCTGGCCGCCCGCCGGATCGTCGGCTACTCGCCCCGCTTCCAGCACGCCCGCAGCCGGGCCTGACACCCGGCACGTCGCTCCCCGCTCCTCCCCCCACCCCCACCCCCGCCCGATCCGGCCCGGACCGGATCGGGCGGAGCAACCTCCCACACCCGCCAAGGAGTACCGCATGTCCGCCACCCCGCCGTCCCGCCGCCTCCGCGCGTCCGCCGCGCTCGCCGCACTCCTCGCCGGCACCGCCGCCTCGTTCACCGCCGCGCCCGCCCAGGCCGCCGCCCCCGGCGGAGCCCGGGTGCCGATGCACCAGTGCTGGGTCAACGGCGTCTCCGCGCCACCCGGCGACATCGTCAACGGCACCCCGAACGACGACCACATCTTCTGCGACAGCGACCTGGAGAACGTCACCGTCTGGGGCGGCGACGGCAACGACATGATCGAGGTGCGCGGACTGGTCATCGACTCGGCCGTGATGGGCGGCGACGGCGACGACGTCATCCGCGCCAAGCACCTCGTGCCGCAGAACGCCTCCAGCATGGTCCGCGGCAACCGCGGCAACGACGTCATCAAGGTGGCCACGGTCGTCGGCGAGGGCGCCGAGCACGGGGCCGTCGTGCACGGCGACGACGGCGACGACAAGATCACCACCGGTTCGGTGAGCGGCGCGCCCGGCAAGTTCAACCGGGGCGGCGGGATCGTCACCGGCAACGACGGCGCCGACACCATCAAGGTCGGGGTCGTCGACTTCTCCGGACGGGTGCTCGGCGGCAGCGAGGCCGACATCATCGAGGCCGCCGGCCTCGGCCCCGAGTCGGGCGGCCTCATCCAGGCGGGACCCGGCGACGACAGGATCAGCGGTCCCGGCGGCGCGATCCTCACCGTCGGCCCGCACTGGGGCATGCTCGACGCGGGCGTCGGGAGGGACACCTGCACGGTGAAGTCCGTCTCGACGCGGACCTCCATCAGCGCCTGCGAGGTGCTGCCGAAGGCCGACCACCCGTCGGGCGCGAAGCCGCAGGCCCCGTCCGGCGCGAAGCCCGCGCAGCCCGCCGCCCCCGAGGGCGCCGGGCAGGCCGCCCCGGCGGACGCCGAGCAGGCGGCTCAGGCCGACGGCCGGGACACGGCCCCCGTGGGAGCCCCGCCGGCCGGCTGAGCCCGCCCCCGCACCACCGCCCGGCGACCCGCCGCCCCCCAGGGTCGCCGGGCGGTTCCGCGTGGAACGGCGGTCAGCCGTCGTCGTCGGCCGACGCCCAGTGGCAGGCCACGCCCCGCTCCCCGCCGCCCGCGCGCAGCACCGGAAGCGGCTCCGTCCGGCAGCGGTCGGCGACCGGGGCCGCCTCGCCCGACGCCAGGACGTGACAGCGGGCGTGGAAACGGCAGCCGCCGGGGATCCGGGCCGGGTCCGGAGGCTCGCCGGCCAGGACCACCGGGGCCGTCTCCGACTCCGGCAGCACCGAGAGCAGCGCGCGGGTGTACGGATGGCGGGGCGCGGTCAGCACCGACTCGACCGGGCCCGTCTCCACCACCCGGCCCAGGTACATGACCGCCACCCGGTCGGCGATGTTCCACGCCAGGCCCAGGTCGTGCGTCACCACCAGCGCGGAGAGGCCGAGCTCGTCGCGCAGCCGGAGCAGCAGCGCGAGGATCTCGCCGCGTACCGAGGCGTCCAGGGACGCCACCGGCTCGTCCGCGACGATGAGTTCGGGCTCCAGGACGAGCGCACCGGCGATCACCACCCGCTGGCGCTGCCCGCCGGACAGCTCGTGCGGGTAGCGCAGGAAGAACCGCTCGGGCGGCCGCAGCCCGGCGCGGGCGAGGGCCTGCGCCACCGCCGCGCGCTCGTCGGCCCCGCTCCGGTGGACCCCGTGGATCCGCAGGCCCTCGGCGACCGCCTCGTACACGGTGTGCCGGGGGTTGAGGGAGCCGCTCGGGTCCTGGAGGACGAGCTGGGCGCGCCGCCGGTACGCCTTGAGCGCCCGGCCGGAGTACGCGAGGGGCCGCCCCGCGAAGGAGACCGTGCCCGCCCCGGGCCTCACCAGGCCGAGGAGGGTGCGCGCCAGGGTCGTCTTGCCGCAGCCGGACTCGCCGACCAGGGCCACGATCTCGCCCGCGCCGATCTCCAGGTCCACCCCGTCGACGGCCCGGGAGGGCGGCGCGCCCCGCCGCCCGGGAAAGGCGACGTGCACCCCGCTCGCCGTCAGCAGCGCCTCCGTCATCCGCTCGCCCTCCCCACGTGGACGCAGGCGGCCCGGTGCCCGGCGCCCGCCGTCCGCAGCTCCTGGTCGTCCTCGGCGCACGCCGCCACCGCCACCGGGCAGCGCGGGTGGAAGGCGCAGCCGTCCGGCAGCGCCGCCGGGTCCGGCGGGTCGCCCGGCAGGCCGCGCGGTGCCCGCCGCGAGGCCGGGTCCCCGATCCGGGGGAACGCCGAGGACAGCGCCCGCCCGTAGGGGTGGGCGCCCGCCCGGTACACCTCGCGGGCCGGGCCCTCCTCGACGATCCGGCCCGCGTACATCACGGCGAGCCGGTCGCAGGTGTCGGCGAGGACCGCGAGGTCGTGGCTGATCATCATCAGGCCGAGCGACTCCTCGGCGACGAGCCGCTCGATCAGCCGCAGGATCTGCGCCTGGATCATCACGTCGAGCGCGGTGGTCGGCTCGTCGGCGACGATCAGGCGCGGCTCGCAGGCGAGCGCCATCGCGATCATCACGCGCTGGCGCTGCCCGCCGGACAGCTCGTGCGGATAGCCGGCCGCCCGGGAGGCCGGCAGGCCGACCTGTTCGAGGAGGGCGGCGACCCGCTTGCGGGCCCCGGCGGGGGTGGCCCGCCCGTGTACCAGCAGCGGTTCGGCGATCTGGTCGCCGATCCTGCGCACCGCGTTCAGCGAGTGCATCGCGCCCTGGAAGACGATCGACGCGCCCGCCCAGCGGACCGCGCGCAGCCGTCCCCACTTCATGGCGAGGACATCCTCCCCGTCGAGGAGGATCTCCCCTTCGAGTCGGGCGGTGGCCGGCAGCAGCCGCAGCAGGGCGAGCGCCAGCGTCGACTTGCCGCAGCCGGACTCGCCCGCGACGCCCAGCTTCGCCCCGGCCTCCAGGCGCAGGTCGACCCCGCGCACGGCCGGTACGGCCCCGGCCCCGGAGCCGTACGTGACCCTCAGGTCCCTGATCTCCAGGAGGCTCAACGCCCCACCCCCAGCCTCGGGTTGAGCACGGATTCGACGGCCCGGCCGCAGAGCGTGAAGGCGAGTGCGACCAGCGCGATCGCGATCCCGGGCGGGGCCAGGTACCACCAGTGCCCGGCGGAGACCGCGCCGGCCTCGCGCGCGTCCTGGAGCATGCCGCCCCAGGAGACGACCGTCGGGTCGCCGAGTCCGAGGAAGGCGAGGGTGGCCTCGGTGAGGATCGCGGTGGAGATGCCGAGGGTGGTCTGCGCGAGCACCAGCGGCATCACGTTCGGCAGCACGTGCCGGGCCATGACATGTCCGTGGCCGCCGCCGAGCGCGGTGGCCCGCTCGATGTACGGGCGGGACTCGACGGCGATGGTCTGCGCCCGGACGAGCCGGGCGGTGGTCGGCCACGAGGTGACGCCGATGGCGAGCACCACCGTCCACATCGACCGGGACAGCACCGTCGCGAGCACGATCGCCAGGACCAGGGCCGGCATCACCAGGAACCAGTCGGTGATCCGCATGACGACCGTGGAGAGCCAGCCGCCGTAGTGCCCCGCGAGGACGCCGACGAGGGTGCCGATGGCGACCGACAGGGTGGCCGCGAGCAGCCCCACGAGCAGCGAGATCCGGGCGCCCCAGACCAGCAGGCCGAGCAGTGAGCGCCCGAACTGATCGGTGCCCAGGGGGAATTCCGTGCTCGGCGGCTCCAGGGCCGTGCCGGGCGCGTGCGTCACCGACTGGACGTCGGCGCCGACGGTCCACGGGGCGGTGAGCGCGAGCAGCGCGATCAGCGCCAGGCCGGCGAGCCCGTACAGGCCCGCCCGGTGGGTGCGGTACGCCTTCCAGAAGCGCGCCGCGGAGCCCCTGCGGCGCTCCCATGCGAGAGAGGTCATCGGCCCACCCGGGGGTCGAGCAGCGGATAGAGCAGGTCGGCGATCAGGTTCATCAGGATCATCGCCCCGGCGAAGACGACGAACAGGCCCTGTACCAAGGGGAGGTCGGGCACGCTGAGCGCCTGGTAGAAGAGACCGCCGAGCCCCGGCCAGGAGAAGACGGTCTCCACCAGGATCGAACCGGCCGCCACGTGACCCAGGTTGATGAAGACCATGGTGACGGTCGGCAGCAGGGCGTTCGGCACCGCGTGCCGGCGCCGCACCTCGTCGTCCTTGAGGCCCTTCGCCCGGGCGGTCGTCAGGTAGTCGCCGCCCATCTCGTCGAGGAGCGAGGAGCGCATCACGAGCAGCGTCTGCGCGTAGCCGACCGCGACCAGCGTGACCACCGGAAGGACGAGGTGGTGGGCGACGTCGAGGACGTACGCGAAGCCGGTCTCGCCCGTCCCCGACTCCATGCCTCCGGTCGGGAAGAGCCCGGGGACCGGGCCCATGCCCACCGAGAAGACGATGATCAGGAGCAGTCCCAGCCAGAACGACGGCACCGACCACAGGGTGAGCGCGATCCCGGTGTTCACCTTGTCGCCGAGGCGGCCGTGCCGCCACGCCGAGCGCGTGCCCAGCCACAGGCCGAGCGCCGAGTAGAGCACCACGGCGACGCCGGTGAGCAGCAGCGTCGCGGGCAGCTTCGCCGCGATCAGCTCGCCGACCGGCGCGCGGAACTGGAAGGAGGTGCCGAGGTCGCCGCCGAGCGCCTTGGCGCAGTAGTCGGCGAACTGCTGCCACAGCGGCAGGTCGAGGCCGAACTGGCGCCGCAGGGTCGCGAGCTGCTCGGCGGAGGTGGGGATGCCGTGGGTCATCGCCTTCACCGGGTCACCGGGGATGATCCGGAAGAGGAAGAAGCTGGTGACCAGGACGGCGAAGAGGGAGACGAGCGCGCCGCCCAGCTTCCCCGCCGCGTGGCGGAGGTAGCCGGAGGCGACGCCGGTGCGGGGTGCGCCGTCCGTGGCGCGGGCCTCCTCGGCCCGCGCCACGCCGGCGGGGGTGCTTGCCGTCGTCATCGCTACTCGCGGTCGTCGGCGGTGGCGCGCCGCCGCGTCCGGAGGAGGAGCAGGCCCCCGGCGGCGACGACCACGGCCGCCCCGACGCCGATCAGGACGCCGGTCGAGGAGGAGCCGGAGCCGTCGTGGGAGCCGGAGGCCGCCGGCACGGCCGACCACCAGGACCAGTAGCCGTCCTGGCCCCACAGGTTGCCCGCGGCCGCGGGCATGGTGGTGATCGACGCGATGTGGTCGGTGCGGTACGCCTCCAGGGCGTTCGGGTAGGCCATGACGTTCATGTACCCCGTGTCGTACAGCCGGGACTGCATCCGCTTGACCAGGTCCGCCCGCTTGGCGGTGTCGTACTCCACCGCCTGCTGCGCGTAGAGCTCGTCGAACTCCTTGTCGCAGATGAAGTTGTCGGTGGCCCCGGTGTCCTTCGGGGTGGCCGGGAGGGTGCCGCAGGTGTGGATGGAGAGGACGTAGTCCGGGTCGGGGTTGACCGACCAGCCGTCGAAGGCCAGGTCGTAGTCGCCCTTGACCCAGGGGTCGGAGACGCTGTCCAGGCATTCGACGGTCAGGCCGATGCCGAGCGCGCCCCACCACTCCTGGAGGTACTTCCCGACCGCCTTGTCGTTCGGGTCGGTGGCGTGGCAGAGGATCCGGAAGTCCAGCGGCCTGCCGTCCTTGCCGAGCCGCTTCCCCTCGCCGTTCTTCCGGTACCCGGCGGCGAAGAGCAGCTTGTCGGCCGCGACCGGGTCGTACCCCCGCTTCTGCTCGGGGCCGGGCTTCCAGAAGTACGAGCCGAAGCGCGGCGGGATGTACCCCTCGCCCTCGACGGCGTGCCCCTGGAAGACCTTGTCGACGAGGGTGGCGCGGTCGACGGCGAGGAAGAGCGCCTTGCGCACGGCCGGGTCGAGGAGGGCCGGGTGGCCGTTGCCGAAGGTCCTGCCGTCCTTGGCGCGGGCGCCGGGGTTGGTGGCGAGTGCGTAGAAGCGGCGGCCGGGGGCGTCGTTGACCTTGATGTCCTTCTGCGTCCTCAGCGCCGCGGCCTGGGCGGGCGTCAGGTTCGGGACGAAGGAGACCTCGCCCTTCTGGAGGGCGGCGACGGCCGCGTCGCCGTCCTTGTAGTACTTGAAGACCAGCTCGTCGAACTTGGGGGCGCCGCGCCAGAACGTCTTGTTCGGCTTCAGCTTGATGTACTGGTCGACCTTGAAGTCGGTGATGACGAAGGGGCCGTTGCCGACGATCGGGAACCGCTGGTCGTTGTTGAACTTCGAGAAGTCGCCGACCTTCTCCCACACGTGCTTCGGCACGATCGGTACGTCCAGGGCGGTCATCGTCGCCTGCGGCTTCTTCAGCCGGATGACGAGGGTGCGCGGGTCGGGGGCGGTGACCTCGGCGAAGTTCGCCGTGAAACTGCCGTTCGCGGTGGCCGCGTCCGGGTCGGTCATCATCGTGCGGAAGGTCCAGGCCGCGTCCTCGGCGGTGGCCGGCTTCCCGTCGGACCAGGTGGAGTTCTCACGGATCTTGTACGTCCACGTCAGCTTGTCCGCCGAGGAGGACCACTCGGTGGCGAGGCCCGGGACGGTCCTCGCGTCCTCGGCGTCGTAGTTGGTGAGGTACTCGTAGGCCAGCCGGTGGATGCTGGTCGAGGTGAGCTTCTGGGCCAGGAACGGGCTCAGCGAGTCGATGCTCTGCGAGACGGCCACCGTGAGCGTCGTACCGCCGGACTTCCCGTCCTCGGTGGCGGTCCGCGCGGCGGCCGGGGTGGCGGTCGCGGGGGCGGGGAGGGCCGTGAGCGAGGCGGTGGCGAGGACGGCGGCGAGCAGGAGGCGTGCGGTGCGGCGGGGCCGGTCCGGCCGGCGGGCAAGGGGGCGGGAGGGAACCTTCGTGACCATGACCATGGACGTGACCTCGCGTCGGGGGATCTGTCGTGGAGTCGTGGATCTTGGGCTGACGTCAAGTGAAGCGAAGATGTATCAGCGGTGGTCTGCCGTCGTCAACGATGACTCAAACCCCTTGTGGGCTGCGGGAACGCAAGGAGGCTCCGTACCGGTGAACCGGTACGGAGCCTCATTGGTCTACTCCTGTGACGCGCTACTGCTGAGGGGCTGGCGGCGCCTCCGGGGGCGCCTGCGGCGGGGCCTGCGGAGGCAGCGGCCGGCCGAACGCCTGCCCGGGATCCGGCTGCTGCCCGTACGGCTGCGGGGGCTGGCCGGGCTGCCCCGGCTGGCCGGAAGCCGCCGCCGACGGGTACGGCTGCTGCCCGTACGGCTGTCCGGGATGCCCGGCCTGCCCCGGCGTGCCGGGCGCACCCGGCTGGGGGTAGGGCTGCGGCTGGCCCTGCGTCGGGTACGGCTGACCGGGCGCGGGCTGTCCGGGGGCGTACTGCCCCGGCATCGGCTGGGCGGGGTACGGCTGCCCGGGCGCGGGCGGAGCGCCGTACGGCTGACCGGGAGCGGGCTGACCGGGCATCGGCTGACCGGGAGCGGGCACCGCCTGACCGGGCGCCGCCTGGCCCGGCAGCGGCTGGGAGGGGTAGGGGGGCTGCCCCGGCATCGGCTGGGCGGGGTACGGCTGCCCGGGCGCGGGCGCCGCTCCGTACGGCTGACCGGGCGAGGGCTGGCCGGGCATCGGCTGACCGGGGGCGTACTGCCCCGGCATCGGCGGCGCCATGTGCGGCGGCATGCCGCCCTGGGCGTCCCCGGTCCACAGGCCCTGCGCCTGCTGCGCCCGCGCGAAGTCCTCGGCCACCATCGCCGAGAGGTCGAAGTACGCCTCCCGGGTCTTGGGCCGCATCATGTCGAGGTCCACCTCGGCACCGGCCGCCAGGTGCTCGTCGAAGGGAACCACGATCACCCCGCGGCAGCGGGTGCGGAAGTGCTGCACGATGTCCTCGACCTTGATCATCTTGCCGGTCTCGCGGACCCCCGAGATGACCGTGATCGAGCGCTGCACCAGATCCGCGTAGCCGTGCGCCGACAGCCAGTCCAGCGTCGTCGAGGCGCTGGAGGCGCCGTCCACCGACGGCGTGGAGATGATGATCAGCTGGTCGGCGAGGTCCAGCACCCCTCGCATCGCGCTGTAGAGCAGACCGGTGCCCGAGTCGGTCAGGATCACCGGGTACTGCTTGCCGAGGACGTCGATCGCCCGCCGGTAGTCCTCGTCGTTGAAGGTCGTGGAGACCGCAGGGTCCACGTCGTTGGCGATGATCTCCAGACCGGACGGCGCCTGCGAGGTGAACCGGCGGATGTCCATGTACGAGTTGAGGTACGGGATCGCCTGCACCAGGTCGCGGATGGTCGCCCCGGTCTCGCGCCGCACCCGGCGGCCGAGCGTGCCCGCGTCCGGGTTGGCGTCGATCGCCAGGATCTTGTCCTGCCGCTCGGTGGCCAGCGTCGCGCCGAGCGCCGTCGTCGTCGTGGTCTTGCCGACGCCGCCCTTGAGCGAGATGACCGCGATCCGGTAGCAGGAGAGGACGGGGGTGCGGATCAGCTCCAGCTTCCGCTGCCGCTCCTGCTCCTCCTTCTTGCCGCCCAGCTTGAAGCGGGAGGCCGCGCCCGGGTTCCGGCTCGACTTCGGCTTCTGCTTGTTGTTGCGCAGCAGGCGGTCGGAGGAGAGCTCGACGGCCGCCGTGTACCCGAGCGGGGCGCCCGGCACGGACCGCTCCCGCTGGTCGTGCGTGACCGACTGCGGCCAGGCCGACCCGGTCCGCGGGTCCACGCCGCCCGCCGGGTAGCCGTAGCCCTCGGGCCCCTGCGGCGCCTGCGCACCCTGCGCGCCGGGTCCCTGCGGGTAGCCGTATCCGCCGGGAACGGGAGCCTGCGGCGGGAGCCCCGGCCCGGCGGGCGCCGGCGCGGCCGGGTGGGGCTGGGGCTGCGGCTGCTGGCCGGGGTGCGGGTAGCCGTACCCGCCCTGCGCGGCGGCCGGCGGCTGCGGATAGCCGTACCCGGCGGGCGCGCCCGGAACGGGGGCCGGCCCCGAGGGCTGCGGCTGGGCCTGGGGCTGCGCCTGCGGGGGCAGGGCGCCGCCCTGGGGGTACCCGTACCCGCCCTGCGGAGGTACGGCTCCGGGCGCGGCGGCCACCGGCTGCCCGGGCCACTGCTGCGCGGGCGCGGGAGCCTGCGGCGCCTGCGGGACCTGGGCCTGCGGCGCTTCGGGGGAGGCGGGCGGGAAGTCCGGCGGCAGCGGCGGCAGCGCACCGCCCGCGTCCGCCGGGACGACCGGGGCGGAGGCCTCGGTCGGGGCGTCCTCGGCGGGCAGCGGCGCGGCGGCGGGGACGGCGTCGGCGGGGACGGCGTCGGAGGGCACCGCTTCGGAGCGCGCGGCTTCGGAGTGCGCGGCCTCCGCCCCGCCCTCCGCGTCGGCGCCGGGCTCGTCCGGCTCCGCCTCGGCGGCGTGGGTGCCGGGGGCGCCGGAAGAGCCGGAGTCGGAGGAGGAGCGGGGCTCGGCGTCGGAGGGGGACTCGGCGTCGGAGTCGGAGGGGGACTCGGTGTCGGCGTCGGCTCCGGCCGGGAGTGCCGATCCGGCCTCCGGCACGGCCTCGGACTCCGTCCTCGCCTCCGGCACGGCCTCGGACTCCGTCCTCGCCTCCGGCACGGCCTCGGACTCCGTCCTCGCCTCCGGCTCGGGCGTCTCGGGCGTCCGGGCCTCGGCGGAGGGGGACTCCGGTGTGCGCGGGTCCTCCTGCTCGGCGGCGGGGGCGGACGCGTCCGTCGCGGCCACCGGCGGGACGTCCGCGCGGGTCAGGCCCGCGGCCTCCGGAGAGCCCGGCGGGGGGCCGTCCTGACCGGCCGCCGCCTCGGCCGCCGGCCCTTCGGCCGCGTCCTGCCGCAGCGCGGCCGGGTTGAAGCGCATGGTGGAGCCGCTCTCCAGCTCGCCGCCGCCGAAGGGCGCCGCCGGGACCGGCTGCGCGGGCGCGGGGACCTGCCCGGGCGCGGACGCCGGGTACGCGGGCGGCATGCCGGGAGCGGCGGCCTCGGAGCCGTACCCCTCGTACGGACCGGGCGCGGGCGCCTGACCCGGGATCGGGCCCGGCGCGGGGTACGCGGGCGGTGCGCCTGGGGCTCCGGCCTCGGGTCCGTACCCTCCGTGGGGTCCGGGCGCGGGCGCCGCCGAGTGGCCGGGGTGCGCGCCCGGGGCGCCGGCCTCGGAGCCGTACGCCCCGTAGGGGCCCGGCGGCGGGGTCTGCGGCGCGGGCTGCGTCCAGCCGGGCTGGAGGCCGGCCGGAGGCGTCCCGGGCACCGGGAGCGGCGCGCCCGTCGGCGGCGGGGGAGTGGCACCGACGCTTCCCGAACCGCCCGGCGCGCTCTGCGTGTACCAGGCCGGCGGGGTGTAGTCGATGGTGAACTCACCCGTCATCTCGGCGGGATCCGCGTCGGACTCGTCGGCGGGCACGTCCCAGCCCCCGCGGATCTCGTCACGATCGCCGTTCACTTTGCCTCCTGGTGTGGTCGAGCACCCTTGTGCCGTCGTGCGTCGGGGCCACCGTTCGCTGCCGGTCGGGCGGCTCTCCCCCTCGGACCCGGCGACCGTTCCGAGGGATACTCCGCCGCGCCCCCACCCACCCTAAACGCCCCCGCCGTCAGGGCGGCAGGCCCGTCCTCCCCCTTCCGGCCGCGGCCGGACCCGGGAACGCGGCCCGGGTGACACCGGTGCGGCGGAGCGTGAGGGAGGACCGGGGCGAAACCGTACGAGAGGGGACAACGGGGGGTCCCGCGCACCGCCTTGCCGGACCCGTGCCGGCCCCCGCCCCCTGCCCGATCGGGTGATGCGACGAACCGGCGGCCGCGCACCCGTCCCCGGGCACCCGACCGCCGGCTCGACACGGTCCCCGCCACCGGAGGGCGGGGCCGCGGGCTCACTTCAGGTCGAACTCGCCGTCCCGCGCGCCGAGCACGAACGCCGTCCACTCCGCCTCCGTGTACCGCAGCACGGTGCCGTGGTCCAGCGAGGAGCGCATGGCGACGGCGCCGTTCGGCAGATGGGCGATCTCGACGCGCTCCTCGTCCGGGCTCGTGCCGGGGGCGCCGATCCACTCGACGTCCGAGATGTCGAGGGCGTACAACTCGTCCTTCTCCTGCGCGCTCCCCATGGGAGTTCCTTTCGCTCACGGCCTGTCGGCGGACCATGTGTCCCGTGGCGCGGGGGAGTCGGGCCCCGCCCGTGCCACCAGGGGAAATACTAGGGACACCGGCTTCCGCGCGGGGGGCGCTTCGGCGAACCGGCGCCCTTCCTCAGTCCATGCGGCGGGCCGCGCCCAGCAGGCCCGACTCCGCGTCCGTGGCGTGGGTGATGACCCAGTGCCGCTCGCCGCCCGCGCACCACAGCGTCACGCCGTCCGCGAGCGTCGGCAGCGCGTCGACCTCGGTCCGCGTCAGACCCAGGATCCGCCCGGTCTGCTCGGCCTCCTGCGGCGAGACGCGCTGGATGCCGACGAGCGTCGCCGCGCGCATCAGCCGCGGGGCGACCGGGCTGAGGTACGGAAGCAGCGTCAGCACCGACTGCCACGGCGAGGACACGACCCGGCCGCGCGGCGGCCGCATGCCGCAGTCCCGCACCACGACCGCCGGGCTGCCGACGGTCGCGCCCAGCGGCGGCACCCGGCCCACGTCGTGCAGGGTGATGCACTCCAGACCCGCTCCCGCCGCCTGCGCCAGACCCACCCACGCGTGCGGGCGGCCGGTCTCCACGACGACCCGGGAGCCGGTGGCGGCGGCGCGCAGCGCGAGCACCTGCGCCGTCCACAGCCCGCCGATGAGCAGGACGTCGTACGGCGTCGAGCGGTGGAAGCCCACCAGCTGCGCGCGGCCCTCCGAGTCCTCGCCGATCACCACGCCGTCGTCGCCCACCGGGAGGGAGAGCGCGCCGAGTTCGGCCGTCGGCACGGTGTGCCCCGCGTGCCGCGGGCCGATCAGACCGCGCAGCCCCTTCACCGCTCCGCCGCGACCCATCATCGAGCACCCCCGAGAGGCATCGTCGCCAGCACGCCCGGCAGCTGCTCGCGGTCCAGTCGCAACAGGCCGACCTTCGCGGTCCGCGCCGCCTGCTCCAGGGTCCGGCGCACCCGGACCAGTTCGTTGTCGGAGCCGCCGGTGACCCGCACGTGGCCGCCGACCTCCATCGTGCCCTGGCGCGCCCCGCGCCGGACGGTGAGGCTGAAGGTCGTCGCGTACGCGGGGACCGAGGTCAGCAGCGAGACGAGCCGCGGCAGCGGCGCCGCGCCCCGGCCCAGCTCGGGCCAGCGCCCGACCGCGTACGTGGTGTGCCAGCGGTCGTCGCACCGCCACACCCGGGAGGTCTCGGCCGTCCGCCGCTGCGGCGCCGCGTCCGCCCGGCCCGCCCGCGCGGCCGCGTGCGGACTCGTGCAGGCGGCGGTCGCGATCGTCGAGTTGACCTCCTCCTGGTCCAGGACGACCGCCTGGAAACCGGCGCCGGTGATCCGGCTCGCCAGATGGTCGGCGATCCGCACCAGGCAGCGCTGCGCGCCCTCCAGGCCGCCGCCGCGCGCCGCGACCGCCTCCTTGCAGCGCTCGGGATCCAGCTTCACCGCCACCCAGGTCAGCCGCAGCGCGGGCGCCCCGGTCCGCTCCTGGAGAGGGGTGTACGAGAGGCGGGCCACGGCCTGCTGAGGGAGGTGCGGCGCCGGGGCCGGCCGGACCTGCTGCACCAGCTGGACCGACTCGACCACGATGTCGTCGACCTCCAGGGCGTCGCCGAGGAGGGTCATCGGGAAGGCGCGGGCGCCGAAGACCGGCCGCAGCGCCGAACCGCTCGCCTCGACGCGCAGCACCGCCGTCAGGAACGAGCCGTCGCTCAGCATGCCGACGGTGCGGTGGTTGCGGTCGACGTACGGCCGGGCGCCGAAGCCCCGCACGCTCTCGGTGACCGGGGCGAGGGACGGGTCCGCGTCGGACGCCGAGGGCGCGGTGTCACGCCGGCGCGCACGCAGCGCGAGGGCCGTCCCCAGCCAGTCCTGAACGGCCTGGCCGCGGCGCCGTATCACCGCGAGGAGCACGAGGACTCCGGCCACGACGCACGTCGGGACCAGCCAGAGCCCGCCCATCACGAAACCGACGGCCACCAGCGCGAGCGCCGCCTCGACCAGCACGAGCTGACGGAGATGGAGGGGGCCGACCCGGCTCGTGCGCGACAGCGGGCGGAGCGTCGTCGTCGCCGGGACGGCCGTCTGCGCGGCTCCCCGCGCCGGTGCGTCGCGCCGCGCCTCACCGCGCTCGTTGCTGCGTTGCCGTCGGGAAGATTGAGGCGCCCGGCCGCTGGTCCGCCGCCCGTCGCGCGCACGCGTCGCCGTACCCATCGCCGCGTTGCCCCCTCGTGTCCGTAATAGCCGAATTCCCTTGGGCGTTGACCGGGCGATCACCCTACCTGAGCGGTGAGACACGGGTGCCGCCAGGCATAGTAGGGGGCGGCGGGACGGCGGAAGGACCCGCCGAGCGTGGCAGACCGGTCGGCCGGCGGGGAGAGGGACGACTCAACAGATGGCATCACGACGCGACGAACTGAACGCCTACACCTTCGCGAAGCGGAGATTGGTCGCGCAGTTCGTGCAGCCGAACTCGACGGGCTCCGAGGAGGGCGCGCCGCGCCCGCTGCGCGCGGTGGTGCCGGGCGCCATCGTCGGCGTGGTCGTCCTCGCCGTCTTCGGGGCCTGGGGCATGTTCAAGCCCGTCGCCCCCAAGGACTGGGACAAGCCCGGCCAGAACGTGATCATCGCCGACAAGTCGACGACCCGGTACGTCGTCCTCAAGACGGGTGACAAACTCCAGCTCCACCCCGTCCTCAACATGTCGTCGGCGAGGCTCCTCCTCGACCCCGACAAGGAGAAGATCATCACGGTCGCCGAGTCGGTGCTCGACAGCGGCAAGATCCCGCACGGCGCCACCCTCGGCATCCCGTACGCCCCCGACCGCCTCCCCGACCCGAAGGAGGCCGGCGCAGCCAAGCGCTGGGCCGTCTGCGAGCGCCCCGGCGAGGGCGGCCGCGCCATCCAGAAGGCCGCCTTCGTCCTCGCCGCCCGCGAGGAGGGCAGGACCGACGGCAAGGAACGCCTCACCGGCGGCGAGCTGCTCTACGTCGAGGGCCCGGACCGCACCCGCTACGTCGTCGACGCCCAGGGGACCGCGTACCCCGTGGAGAAGGACGAACTGCTGCTCCGCCAGCTCGTCGGCCAGGGACGCGTCGCCCAGCGCGTCTCCGACGCCTGGCTGAAGACCCTGCACAAGGGCGACACCATCTCCTTCCCGAAGATCCCCGGCGAGCCGGGCGCCCGCGCCGAGGTCGGCGGTCTGTCGCCCGAGGTCGCCGGGCTGGCCAAGGTCGGCATGGTGCTCTCCGCGTCCGACGGCACCAGCAGGAAGATGTACGTCGTCCTCCAGGACCGGGTCGCGCCCATCACCGACTTCACCGCCAAGCTGCTCCTCAACAGCCGCCAGCTCGTCGAACTCGGCCAGGCCGGCAAGGCCACCGAGCTCAGCGGCGGCGCCTTCCAGCCGGGTGACGCCTTCGGCAAGGACAAGAAGTGGCCGAAGGCCGAACCGGTCCCCGTCAATGAGGCGGGCACCGGCGACGGCAGCCGCAACACCGTCTGCAACGTCCTCCGCAAGGTCGACCCCGACAACGGCCGCACCACCCTGAGCACCTGGGCGGGCAAGGACTTCCCCGCCACCCTGCCGACCGGCTCCAGCAGCGCCTACGTCACCCCCGGCTCCGGCCAGCTCTTCCGCCAGTTCACCGGCTCCACCACCACGACCGGCTTCCTCTTCCTCGTCACCGACACCGGCCTGCGCTACGCGATGCAGTCCAACGGCGACACCGTCACCGACGACTCCGGCATCGGCTCCTCCGGGTCCGAGGAGGAGAAGCAGGCCCGGCAGGCCGAGGCCCAGCAGGCCCAGAACCGCCTCGGCTACAAGAACATCGAGCCGCTGCCCGTACCCGCCGAGTGGTCCACCTTCCTCCCGACCGGCCCCCGCCTCTCCACCGGCGGCGCGCGCCAGCCCCAGGGCTCATGAGGACGCCGCCGCGCCGACCCCGGCGCCTCCCGCCGCTCCGCCGTCTCCCGCTGCTCCTCCGCCTTCCGCTCCTCGGGGCGGCGACGACGCTCTGCGCCCTCGGCCTGCCGCTCGTCCCCGCCTCCCCCGCGGCGGCCGACGACGGCGGCCAGTGCACCTACCCCAACAAGAAGTACGAGGGACGCCCCTGGTCCCTCCAGCGCGTCCAACTCGACGAACTCTGGGCGCAGTCCACCGGCAAGAACGTCCGCGTCGCCGTCATCGACACCGGCGTCGACGTCCGCAACCCCCAGCTCGCCAAGGCCGTCGACGCCAAGAGCGGGATCAACCTGATCCCGAAGAACGCCAAGGACGCCAACGGCTACAAGCTGAAGCGCGGCAAGGAGAACGGCACCACCGACACCGTCGGCCACGGCACCAAGGTCGCCGGTATCATCGCCGCCCGCCCCGCCAAGGGCACCGGCTTCGTCGGCCTGGCCCCCGACGCCACGATCATCCCCATCCAGCAGAACGACGCCGACGGCAACGGCACCACGACGACCCTGGCCACCGCGATCCGCCACGCCATCGCCAAGGGGGCGCACGTGATCAACATCTCCCAGGACACGGCGGACGCGGTCAAGCCCACCCCGCTCCTGGAACAAGCCGTCAAGGCCGCCCTGGACAAGGAGATCGTCGTCGTCGCCTCGGCCGGCAACGACGGCCTCGGCGGCAACGTCAAGCCCACCTACCCCGCCTCGTACGAGGGCGTCCTGGCCGTCGCCGCCTCCGACCGCAACAACGAACGCGCCGCGTTCTCCCAGTCCGGCGACTTCGTCGGCGTGGCCGCCCCCGGCGTCGACATGGTCTCCACGGTCCCCCTCGGCGGCCACTGCGCCGACAACGGCACCAGCTTCTCCGCCCCCTACGTCGCTGGCCTCGCCGCCCTGATCAAGTCCAAGCACGACGACTGGACCCAGGAGCAGATCGTCGCCCAGATCCAGCAGACCGCCGAACGCTCCGTCGCCGGCCACGACCGCCTCGTCGGCTGGGGCGTCGTCGACCCGGTCCGGGCCCTCACCGAGGACGACAAGCCCATCGAGAAGCCGGTGGCCCGCGAAGGCGTCACCCGCGCCGAGGCCCCCACCCCCGCCGCCGTCCACCTCGGCGAGACCCCGGAACAGCGCGCCACCCGCCTGGCCACCTATGTCGTCGTCAGCGGAGGCGTCCTGGTCGCCGCCATCGCCGGCTCCGCCGTGGCCGTCCGGGACCACCGCCGCAGACGCGGCACCGCGACCGCGGGCCGGTGATCGGCCGCGGGCCGGTGATCAGCCGCGGGACAGTCAACAGCCGCAGGCCGGTGATCATTGCAGACGCACATGCCTGATAGCGTCCGGTGAGCAGTGCGGTTGTAGAAGTCTCGTGACGAACAAGAGACTTGGGGCTGTCAGTCGCAATCACTAGAGTGGTAAGCACGCGAACGGGGATGGCGAGTCTCCACGATCGCAATGCAGGACAGCAGGAGCAAACGGGGAGGATTGGCTCGTGTTTCACGTGACGGGTGACGGGGGTGGCGACCGTGAGTAACCTCAAGCGCGGCGTTGACGCACTGGTGAAGTTCCAGCGCGACATCGATCACGTCATCGAGAACCTGGAGAAGGGCGCCGGCGGCTCCGCGCAGCTGAACCAGAACCGCGTGACGCGCCAGGCGTTCGGCACCGGCATCCCCTTCGCGGAAGCGGACGGCTTCTTCACGGAGTACGAGCGCGTCCACGCGTCCCTCGTCTCCCTGTCGAAGAACCTCGGCGGCCAGATCGAACTGCTCCGGATCGGCGTCCACGCCGCCGACGTCGGCTACGACAACGTCGAAGAGGACCAGCGGCGCCAGTTCCACGACATCCAGGCCCGACTGAGCCGGGAGCGCGCCGAGGCCATCGAGCGCGAGGAGCAGGCCCGCACGAAGGACCCGGCACAGCCGGCCCAGCGCCGTGGCCAGGCCGACACCGCGACGGAAGGGATCGGGTGACGCACGATGAGTGAAGAGAAGTCTCCGAACACCAACCCCAACCTGACGCCGCAGGAGCAGCAGCAGGCGAAGGACACGGCCCAGATCGAGGCCAAGCACCAGACGACCGACATGCTGGAGAAGCTGGACGACATCCGCTTCCCCTTCCCCTTCGGAGGCGACTTCCGCCTCAGGCCCAAGGGCAGCGTCTACGGTGAGACGTCCTTCGAGGGCCACAAGCTCAACGCCATGCTCGATCTCCTCGACAGCGCCGATCCCTCCCAGCTGTCCACCGCCGGAGACGCCCTGCAGACGGCGACCAAGGAGCTCAACGCGGCCGCGAAGGCCCTGAGCAAGTTCGTCGGCAGCGTCGACTGGGAGGGCGAAGCCGCCGTCGAGTTCCAGCGGTACGGCTCCGATGTCGCGAACTACGCCTGGGCCATCGGCAAGGTCGCCAACGCCGTCGGCTCCCAGATGAAGGTCGCCAACGACGGCCTGACCTCGGTCCGCAACGCGGCCCCGCCCCGCGACACCCGCGCCGACCAGCGCAAGCCCTCTGAATTCTCGGAGCTGGAGAAGACCGAGAAGAAGGAGGAGTACGAGAAGGCCGTAGCGGTGGAGAAGGACCGCCAGGAGGCCATCAACCAGATGAACCGCCTGGCGTCGTTCTACGCGGTGTCGCAGAGCACGCTGGCCAGCCAGGAGATGCCTAAGCCGCCGGAGGCATATCAGGCGCCGGTGCCGCCGCCGACTGGGCGGGTGCACGAGCCCGCGCATTCCGGGCAGCCGGGCACCAGCTCCATTCGCGACGGCCTGTCGAGGGAGTCCTCCGGGCCCATTGGTGCCGTCGAGGACCGCACCACCCCGACGATGCCCCGCACCGGCGACCAGCTCGACGGCTCCGAGCCGATCCGCGAGAAGCCCGCGGACGACACGCGGGTCCAGATCGACACGGTCAAGACGCCGCCGGTGCCCACCCTCCCGAACACCGCGCCGACTCCGACCGCGCCCACGAACACCGCGCCGCCGACCGGCCCCGGAATGCCTCCGCCGCTCTCGCTCGGCACCCCGCCGCGCGCCACCGGACCCAAGATCACCGGGAACCCGGCCGGGCCGCGCACGGCCACCGGCCGGACCGGCTTCGGCCGCCCGGTCGGCCCCACGACGGCACCGGCCGTCGGCCGCGCCGGTGGACCGAAGGGCCCGCAAGGCCCGCAGGCCTTCGGCCGTTCCGGCGGTCCCACGGGCTCCCCGACGGTGGGCCGTCCGGGCAGCCCCACGAGCTCTCCCATGGCGGGCCGTCCGGGCAACCCGACGAACTCCCCGGCAACGGGCCGGGCCAACGGCCCGATGGGGCGCGCGGCCGGACCGCAGGCCGCCTCGCAGTCCACCCCTGCGGGCCGCGCCACGCCGCAGACCGGACGCCCCGGGCAGCCCGCCACGGGCCGTCCGGCCGGCGGCAAGGCGAGCCCCATCATGGGCGGTACCCCGCAGCGCCCCATTGGCGGGAGCACCGGCTCGCGGATCCCGAGGGGCACGGTCGTCGGCAGCGAGGGCCCGGCCGCGGGCCGTACGGCCGCGGCACGCCCCAGCCAGGCCGGCGTGGTCGGCGCCAACAACGCCAAGGCGGCACCGCGCCCCGCCGGACGAGGCACCCCCAGCTCCAACGGAGTGGTCGGGACGCCCCGCGGCATGGCCGGCCGCGGCAGCCAGCGCCCGGACCGCGACGAACAGGACCGCGACGGCTCTTCGCGCCCCGACTACCTGACGGAAGACGAAGAGACCTGGACGAACCGTCGGCGCGGCGCCGTACCGCCGGTGATCGACTAACCACTCGGAAGGCTCGGAAGTCAGGATGACGGCACGAATGATCGAGAGCGGCGGCAGGCTCCGGCGGGCGCTCCTCGGCACCACGGCGATCGCGGTGCTGACGACGTCGCTCGTCGGGCTCGCCCCGGCGGCAGTCGCCGCCGACGCACGGTCGCAGCAGTGGTACCTGGACGCCATGAAGGCCGAAGAGATCTGGAAGAAGGCGACGGGGAAGGGCATCACCGTCGCCATCATCGACACCGGCGTCAATCCGGACACCCCTTCTCTTAAGGGCAAGGTGCTAAAGGGATGGGACGCGTCCGAGTCCAAGGGTGACGAGACGGACGATTACACCGGTCACGGCACGTCCATGGCCGAGATGATCGTCGGATCGGGGGCGGGTGGCGGCATCAAGGGCCTGGCACCGGACGCCAAGGTCATTCCCTATCGTGTGGCTGACACCGAGCGTCAGAACGAGCAGGCCGTCAACGCCTTCGACATGGCGGAGTCGATCAAAGCCGCTGCCGACAGCGACGCGCAGATCATCAATATCTCCTTCGCCTCCGATTACTACAACGAACTCGCTCGGGAAGCTGTCAAGTACGCTCAGAGCAAAGGCAAGTTGGTCTTTGGTGGCGCTGGCAACAACGCCACGAAGGGCAACAAGGAGCAATTCCCAGCGAGCTACCCCGAAGCCATCGCCGTCGCGGCGACCGACCGGGACGGATCGGTGGCCGAGTACTCGCAGCACGGCGACACCATCGACATCGCCGCACCAGGAACCGACATCCCCGGGTACTGCGACAAGAGCCTCACGAAGTACTGCATGAGCGACGGCACCAGCAACTCCACCGCCATCGCCTCCGCCTCCGCCGCCCTCATCTGGTCCATGCACCCGGACTGGACGGGCAACCAGGTCCTCCGCGTCATGCTCGACTCCGCGGCGCGCGGAAAGGGCTGGGAGCCGGGTACCGTCAGTGACTACCTCGGCTACGGCATCGTCCGTCCGAACGCCCACGTCTCCCGAGGCGAGGGCAACCCTGGCGAACCGAACATCAGCCCCCTGACCAACAAGTCCACCCTGGCGACCCCCTCGGCCTCCGCATCCGGATCTGCGTCCGCTTCGGCTTCCGCCCCCTCCGGCACGTCGACGACCGCCCCCTCCGCAACAGCTTCGACACAAGCTCCCGACGGCAAGCAGGCGTCGGACGCACCTGTGGCAGGCTCCAACGGGAGCGCGGCCGAGGACGCGGACGGCGGCAGCAACACCGGCCTCGTCATCGGCGTCGCCGCAGCGGTGGTGGTCGTCGTGGCGGCCGCGGGCGTCGTCATCGCACGCCGCCGACGCACGAACGCCTGACGGCGGCAGCAACCACAAACCTCCCTGCGCCCGCGCGAGTCTGCGGGCGCAGCCTCAACAGAGAACCCGAGAAAGGGAGAGCGACACATGTCAGTCTTGAAGGTTGGCGATCAGAGTCTCAAGGATTTCCAGGACGAGCTCACCCGCAAGTTCGATGACGTGAAGGGCCAGCTGACGGCCCTCCAGGGCGTCATCGACAGCCTCGAAGGCCGCTGGAAGGGCATCGGCGCCGGCGCCTTCGACGCCAAGCAGACCGAGATCAACCAGGGCATGGTGCGCATCGCCAAGCTGATGCTGAACTTCCAGGAGGCCATCCAGGTCACCCGGACGACGTCCAGCAACACGGACGACGAGGTCGAGGCGGCCCTGCGCGGCGTCGACGTGACCGCGGGCTTCTCCGGCGACGCGGGCGCCGAGAAGGCCGCCCGTTCGGGCATCGCCGGCCTCTGACCTCCGGGTCGGAGCCACGCACCAACCCCACCTGAACGACACCACCCAAAAACGGAGGGAACATGGCCGGCAACGACGGCATCATGCTCGTCACGTACGCGTCGCTCGACGACGCGGCGAACCAGATCGACGCGCAGGCGAAGCGCCTGGACGAGGCCCTGGAGGCCATCCAGTCGAAGATCCGCTCGGTCTCCAACACCTGGGAGGGTGAGGCCAAGACCGCCGCCGACGGCGCCCACGCGAAGTGGGACCAGGAGACGCGCGCGATCCACCAGGCCCTGCAGAGCATCTCCAAGGCCGTCCGCCAGGCCGCCCCGGCCTACCAGGCCGGCGACAAGCGCGCCGCGGGCTTCTTCTAAACCGAGGCCACACAAGCGAACAGGGTGGGCGTGCACGGGAGGCGCCCACCCTGTCGCGTTCTCCGGACCGGCCGGCGTCCTACTTCCGCACGCACTCCGGAGAAGCCGAAACGCTCTTCGCGTACGCCTGGATGAGCTTCTCCATCGCGGCCTCGTCGGGCCTGGCATCGTTCGCAATGTAGATCTGGGCGTACAACTCCATCTCGTCCTTGCGCGTGGGGATTCGCGGCTCGGAGCAGGTGACGCGGCTGACGCCGCCCTCGGCTGCGTACGTGTAGGTTCCGTCTTCGCTGACATGCTCGTCGAGCTTGACGCCCCGCATGGACGCGGCCACTTGTGTCGTGCGCTTGCCTTTGCCCCACCAGGACCATTCGGCGTGCAGCGCAGAGGTGCCGTCGACCGAGACCGTGCAGTACTGCGCACCATGTTTGTCTTCGCGTTCTGCCGCGACCCGCGCGCCACCGGCCGGAAGCACCAGTGAGAGCAGCTCTGCGGGCACTGGTGTCCCGCACAGGGAGTCCGGGACTTCGAATGCCCGCTTCTCCTCCTTCGCAGGGGAGCATCCGGAGGCAAGGAGGACGAGTGCGACAGCGGCCACGATGCGTTCCTTTGCGTGCTTCATCATGCGCTTTCTGGTCGGCGGGAGGAGGGAGGCGGGACCCCGCGGTGCCGGCGTCGGCGCGGCAGCCGGCGGGTGGTCGAGAGGGGTGATCAGCCCGGCAGGACCTCTGTCTCGAGTTCGTCGGCCATGTGACGGGCGTTGTCCGAGGCGTCGTTGAAGCCGTTCTGGCCACCTGCCTTGGCCCAGTCCGCGACCTGGTGCGCGTACGGGAGGTCGTGGGCCTTCGCCGCCTCTTCGGCCGCCAACTGGTTCATGTCGAAGGCCTCCTTCCGGGCGGTTCCCCACAGTTCGCCGGCGTTCTTGGACGCCTCCTTCAGCACATCCGTTTCGGACTGCTGGAAGACGTGCTCCAGCACCATGGAGCTGACCGTGCCGGCGACACCGCTGGCGACCGCGCCGCCGACCGGGGTGGCGATGAAGCTGACGCCGACGCCGACTCCCGTGCCGATCGCGCCTGACCAGGCGTTCTTCTGCTGGGCGACGCCGTCCGCGAAGTCCTTGGCCTCCTTGGCCGCCGGGCCGACGATCGCCTCCTGGCGGCCGACCGCCAGGGTGCCGCTGATCTCGGCCGACCGACGCGAGATCTCCTCGATCGTCGTCTGAGGCGACTGCGGATAGCGCAGCTCCTCCGGCGTGTTCGGGTTCAGGTGGTAGTCCATGAGGTTGCCCAGGTACGCGGCCTGGCCGACCTCCACGGCCGCGTTGGCCTTGGGGTCCTGGCCCAGTGTGACCAGGAGGCGGGTGACGTCCGAGTGCTGCAGGTCCGCGGGCGTACCCGCGACGGGGAACAGCTTGTCGGTGTTGCCGCGGCTGTCGTCGGACATGGCGCGGTTGACGTCGGGGAGGTACTCGGAGGTGATCTGCCCGATGCTGTCCGACATGTAGCCGTGCTTGGTCAGGCGCCCGGGGTCGTCTGAGACGGACGCGACGAGCCTCTGCATGAGTTCCGCCTGGTCCCTGCTGTGCGGCGGGGTCTCCTCCGTGGGCATCTGCCCGGCCGGATGACCGGTCGTCGCGGCTTCCAGCGCCATCGCGAGGTTGTTGCGGCCCTCGGTGCTGTCCTCGCCCTTGTCGGTGCTCTCCTTCGGCCAGTCGCGCTCTTCGAAGAGGTAGTCGAAGTTGGTCAGCGAGCGCTTCTCCTTCTTGCCTTCCTCCTCCTTGAACTCGTGGTCCTCGTCCTTGGTGACGAAGTCCGCGTTGAAGAAGTCCGTGGCGGCGCCCGGGCTGTTCGACAGCGCGGCCAGGAAGCCGGTCATGGGGTCGGAGCCGGAGTCGGTGCCCGTGTGGTTCAGCTTCGTGTCCATGCCGAAGGTCTGCCACGCCATGGGAACCTGCCGGCCGTTGAGCGAGTACTTCTTCTCGGCCTCGATCAGCTTCGTGCCGTAGCTCGTGAGGAACTGGTCGTCGTAGTTGCCCCAGCGCATCAGATTGCTCATCACCTGGAAGCCCTGGGAGAGGTTGTTCTTGCCGACCGGCTGGTCGCCCAGGTGGATGATGTCGCTCTTCCAGCGCGACATCTCGGGCGTGTCCGCCTGTGTCGCGGCGGCGAGGGTGAGGCCCAGGTTCTTCTGGAGCTCGGCGAACTGCTTCTGCCGGTCGTGGTTCAGCTCGGGGTGCTCGTAGGGCTGGCTGAGGCCGGACCAGAAGTCCAGCGTCTGCTTGGCGCCCAGCCGCGTCGCGAAGCGTTCGGCGAAGATCGGGTCGCCCGCGTACTTCTTCAGCCCGGCGTTGAGCGCGTCGAAGTCCGCCGTGGTCAGGTCCCCCGGCTCCTTCTTCGCCAGCTTCGCCAGCCGCTCCGCCTCCTTGACGGCGCTGACCGCCGAGTCGCGGTCCTGGTACGACGCGTCCGAGAAGCCGTGATCCGTCAGGTCGACGAGGGCCTTCAAGGCCGCGGAGGCGGTGGTGTCGATGTCGGTGGCCGCGCTGACGATGCCGTCCAGTTCGTCACGTAACGCGTTGACGTCGCTCTGACCGTTCGGGGCCTTCTTGTCGGGGTTCTCGCTGACGGTGAAGGAACCGCCGGACACGGTGACGGTGAGGTTCTTGCTCCGACCGCGCTCGATCGCGTCCTTGAGCCGACGCTGCTGTTCCTTCAGGTCGTCCCGGGTGTCCTTCATGATGTTCCGGATCGACGTGGCCTGGGTGAGCGCGTCACCGAACTCGCCGGCGGTCTTGCCGACGAACGCGCGTGAGATCTCCGCGTTGTCGCCCGCCCAGTCGGCCGTGAGTGCCTTCTTGTGCAGTCCGTCGTGCGCGTCCTTCTTCAACGCTTTCAGCTTGGTCAGCATGGTCGTCCAGTCGCTGACGGTGTCGTCGAGAAGCTTGAAGTTCGCCGAATAGAGGTCTTCGAAGTTCATCGGTTCTTCCCCCGCGTTCAGTCCTTCTTGTCTTTCTCGTCCTTCTCGTCCGGCTTGTAGATCTCGTTCGGCTTCCCGGCCTTGGCCCAGTCGTCGTCGAAACCGGCGTCGAGGGTGGCGATGCCGCTGACGTGTCGCTCGATGAAGATCTCGTCGCCGGCGTGCGCGTTCTGCGTGAAGTCCATGTGGTTCGAGATCAGCGCGCAGGCGTCCATGACGGACCCGAGCTGTCTGTCCCACCGCGTCGACACGTGCGACAGCGCGGCGCCGAGCGCGAACCCCTGCCCGCTGAGGTCGGATGCGGCCGAGTCCATGGAGGTGACGCGTGCCTCCTTCCACAGCCGGTTGTACAGCTTGAACGCCTCGTTCCCGATGGCGGCCAGGTCCTGCTGGCTCACCTTGAGGAATCCGCCCGAGGGGCTGCCGGCGTTCGGCCGGTCCTCGGGCGGCAGCCCGTTCAACCGCATCCGCCCCGCGTCCTGCTCGGCCGCCGAAGACTTCAGCCGCTCCCACTCGTCCCATGCCATGGACGTCACCGCTCCTTGTGGCTCGACCTCATCGGATCCGCTTCGAGGAAGCCCGCCGGGACCTTCCCGAGGCTTCTGACACTCTCCGACGTCGTGGGCATGCCGGGCCACCGGTGAAGTGGAGTCGGCCACGATCTGGCGCAATGGGGAGCCTGCGGCATCGGCGCGACTGTGCCGGATTCCGCCTCACCTGAAAGGAGGGGCCGGCCCGTCCTTACGTCACACCACGGGGTGAAGGCAGCTGACCCCGCCCCGCCCCGCTCCGGCCGCCCGCCCCCGGCTCACCCCCCCCGCGAGCGCCCGCCCCGGCTTCCGGCTCTCACCCCCACCCCGCCGCGAGCCGGACCGAGTCCACGCACTGCCAGCCCGACACCAGGGCGAGGGCCGCGAAGAGCAGGCGGGCGCCGCGGTGGCGGGTGCGGAGGGCGGCCCGGGCTTCGGGGGTGCGGGGGCGCCTGAAGAAGGCGTCGGCCCTCTCCAGACCCCCGCACGCCAAGATCGCGAACAGCGCCGCCATGCCCCCGAACACGAACGCCACCAGTCGCACCGCCGTACCTCCACCGTCCGCGACACCGGGATTCCCCCGCCGCCGCCCGTCCTACAACTCCGGCATCCGCCCCGTCTGCACCAGCGGGTTGCCCCGCTGGCGGGAGACGTAGATGCCGCGGCCCGGGGGCATCGGGCGCATGCGGACGCCGCCGAGGACGTCGCCTTCCTGGGGGTCGCCGGAGAGGAGGACGCCCTGGGCGCCAAGTTCCATCATGCGCTGCATGAAGGACTCGTACGCCGAGCGGCTGGCGCCCGCCGCGCTGCGGGCGATGATGAAGCGGACGCCCACGTCCCGGGCGAACGGCAGCAGTTCCGTCAGCTTCGCCAGCGGGTTGCCGCTCGACGTGGAGACCAGGTCGTAGTCGTCGACGACCACGAACAGGTTCGGCCCCGACCACCAGCTGCGGTCGCGCAGCTGCTGGGCCGTGACGTCCGCCGACGGGGAGCGGCGGCGCATCAGGTCGGCGAGGGCGTCGACGTGGTGCTCCATGTTGTTGGACATGGGCACGTACTCGGCGAGGTGGCTCGCCGGCGTCACGTCGAGCAGCGCGCGCCGGTTGTCGATCACGAAGAACTTCGCCGAGGCCCCGTCGTACCGCTCCGTGATCTGCTTGATCATCAGCCGCAGCAGGTTCGACTTGCCCGACTCGCTCTCGCCGAAGACGAGGAAGAAGGGGTCGCGGTCGAAGTCGACGAAGACCGGCTCCAGGTTGTTCTCGTCGATGGCGAACGCGACGCCGCGCTGCGGCTCCGCGTAGCCCGCCGGCAGGGTTCGCGCGTCCAGCTCGCGCGGCAGCAGCCGCACCTCGGGCGCGCCCGGCGCGGTCCAGTGCCGGGTGACCTCCTGCGTCATCGCGGCCGTCGCCTCGGCGAGGTCGCTGTCGGAGCTGATCCCGTCGATGCGCGGCACGGCGGCCATGAAGTGCAGCTTCTCCGGGGTCAGACCCCGGCCGGGGACGCCGGTCGGCACGTTCGCGGCGATCTTGCGGTCGAGCTCGGAGTCCATCGTGTCGCCCAGCCGCAGCTCCAGGCGGTTCATCAGGTGGTCCTTCAGGTTCGCGCGGACCTCCATGGAGCGCGAGGCGGTGATGACCACGTGGATGCCGTAGCCGAGGCCGCGGGCCGCGATGTCGACGACGGCCGGCTCCAGGCCCTCGTACTCGGTGCGGAAGTTGCCCCAGCCGTCGATGACGAGGAAGACGTCGCCCCACGGCTGATCGGTGACGGAGATGTCGCCGCGGGCCCGCAGCCGGCGGTAGGTGCCGATGGAGTCGATGCCGGCGCTGCGGAAGTACTCCTCGCGCCGCGACAGGATGCCGTACACCTCGGCGACCGTGCGCCGCACCCGCTCGGGGTCCAGCCGGGAGGCGACCCCGCCGACGTGCGGAAGGCCCGCCACCGAGGCCATGCCGCCGCCACCGAAGTCGAGGCCGTAGAACTGCACCTCGTGCGGCGTGTGCGTCAGCGCGAAGGCCGAGATGAGGGTCCGCAGCAGCGTGGACTTGCCGGACTGCGGACCGCCGACGATCTGCATGTGGCCGGCCGCGCCGGAGAAGTCCCGGTAGAGCGTGTCGCGGCGCTGCTCGTACGGCTTGTCGACGACGCCGAGCGGGACGACGAGCCGGCCCGCGCCCTCGTAGCCGGGCTGGGTGAGCCCCCGGCCCTCGACGCCGGCGAGCCCCGGCAGGACCGAGTCGAGCGCCGGCGGGTTGTCCAGCGGCGGCAGCCACACCTGGTGCGCCTCGACGCCGCGCCCTTCGAGCCGGCGCACGATCACGTCGAGCACCGAGTCCGCCAGCGCGTCGTCCTCCGCCTCCCGCGCCTCGGGTACGCGCGCCCGCGCCTCCGGCTCCAGGTAGCGCACCGGCACCGGCGCGGCGGTGAACGGCACCGGCCGCCGGTCCACCGGCAGCGGCCCGCCGGGCAGCGCCGCGTGCTGGTTGGCGCGGTAGGTGCCGGAGACGTACGCGGCCTTGAACCGCACCATCTCGTCGGTGCCGTACTTGAGGTAGCCGGAGCCCGGCACGTTCGGCAGCGAGTAGGCGTCGGGCACGCCGATCGCCGCCCGCGACTCGGCCGCCGAGAACGTCCGCAGACCGATCCGGTACGAGAGGTACGTCTCCAGGCCGCGCAGCCGGCCCTCCTCCAGGCGCTGCGAGGCGAGGAGCAGGTGGACGCCGAGCGACCGGCCGATGCGGCCGATCTGCACGAACATCTCGATGAAGTCCGGCATGGCCGTCAGCAGCTCGGAGAACTCGTCGATGACGAGGACGAGCGAGGGGATCGGCTGCAGCGGGGCGCCGGCCGCGCGCGCCTTCTCGTAGTCGTGGATGTTCGCGTAGTTGCCCGCGTCGCGCAGCATCTCCTGGCGCCGGTTGAGCTCGCCGCGGATGGAGTCGCCCATGCGGTCCACCAGCGTGAGGTCGTCCGCCAGGTTGGTGATCACCGCGGCGACGTGCGGCATCTGGGACATGCCCGCGAAGGTGGCACCGCCCTTGAAGTCCGCGAGGACGAAGTTCAGGGTCTCCGAGGAGTGCGTCACCGCGAGCCCGAGGACCAGTGTGCGCAGCAGCTCCGACTTGCCGGAACCGGTGGCGCCGACGCACAGGCCGTGCGGGCCCATGCCCTCCTGCGCCGCCTCCTTGAGGTCGAGCATCACCGGCACGCCGTCCTCGCCGACGCCGATCGGCACGCGCAGCCGCTCCGAGCGGGACCGCGGCCGCCAGGTGCGGCTCACGTCGACGGAGGCCGCGTCGCCGAGGTTCAGCAGGTCGGTGAAGTCGAGGTTGGCGAGCAGCGGCTCGTCGTCGTCCGAACCGCCCGCCATCCGCAGCGGCGCCAGCTGCCGGGCCAGCGCCTCTGCCGCGTCCGGGCTCAGCGCGTCCGGGCTGCCCTCGTACACGTGCCCGTGCCCGGATTCGAGGCGCAGCGACCCGCCCTCGACGATGACGGACAGGTCGCCGCGGGCACCGGCGCGACCCTCCACGACCTCGATGATCGTGACGCCCTGGATGCCCTCCGGCGAGGCGAGCGGCGAGGTCTGCGGCACGGACTGGCCGTCGAGCACCACCACGAGGTGCGGGTGGTCGAGCAGCGGGTGGTTGGGACCCTGGAAGCGGGGCCGACCGTCGAGGCGCTCGGCGACCAGGTCCTCCAGCTCCCGCGGGTCCGTCGTGATCAGCCGCCGGCTGCCGGCGCCGTCGCCGGGACCCGGGGCCTGCACGTGCGGCAGCCACTTCGTCCACTCCCAGGCGGGGGCCGCGCCGTCACCGGTGGCGACGACGAGGACCAGGTCCTCGGGGGAGTGGAGCGCCGTCAGCGAGCCCACCATCGCGCGGGCCGTCGACCGGGCCGCGTCCGGCTCCCCGCCCACCGTGAGGTGGTAGAAGGCGCGCAGCGACACCGCCATCGGCAGGCCGTCGAGGGTGCTGTGCGCGTTGAGGAACTGCTGCATCGCCCCGGCGGTCAGCGGTTCGAGCTCGTCCACCGGCGCCGTCTCGGGGGCGATCAGCGGCGTCGCCAGCTGCTGGCTGCCGAGCCCGACCCGGACCTGGCCGAAGTCCGCGTCCCCGAGCCGCCGCTCCCAGACCCGGCTGCCCTCGGCGACGAGCGCCCACAGCTGCTCGGGCGAGGGGTGCAGGTAGTACTGCGCGTCCCGCTGGAGCCGCGCCGTCCGCAGCACGGCGCGGCGCGTCTGCGTCAGGTACTTCAGGTAGTCGCGCCGCAGGTCCGCGAGCTGCCCCTGCGTCCCCCGCCGGTAGCGGACCAGCATCGCGATGGCCATGGCCACCGTCGACGCGATCATCACCATGCCCATGATCCGCATGATCGGGTTCGGCGTCATGAAGAAGAACACCACGGAACCGCCCATGCCGAGCATCGGCAGGAGCTGCATCAGGGCGCCCTCCTGCTGCCCGCGGGGCAGCTCCGGAGGGGGTTGCAACTGCACCTGCTCGTCAGGCACTTCGGACGGCAGGGCCCGCGGTGGGCGCTTGACGACGATCTGGCTCACAGCTCACCAATTTCCGTTGCCGGACGGAAAGTTCCTCTAGACGCCCCCGTGGCGAAGGGATCCATCCGCGGGGAGGGATCCTACTTTGGTGCGGGGTCACGGGTGGGCGGTAGGGTGGCCCGAACTATTTGCGTGGCCATGAACTATCGCAAAAAACGGGTCATTCGGAGCGCAACATCCGCGGCTCCCCGACCCCGGTCCGCGAGCCGCTCCGCGGTCCCGCGCCGGCGGCCGGACCCGCCGGCCAGGAGCACCAGGATCACCACGAGGGGAAGCAGCAGGTGAGTATGACGGCCCCAGCCACGGCCGGCGGAGCCGGCCAGTCGGCTCCCACCACCGTGTTCCACGGCGGCACCGGCTTCTGCCGGATCACCGTCGTCGCGCCCGACGGCCGCGTCGACGTCGCCCTCCCCGAGGACGTCGCCCTCGCCGACCTCTACCCGGAGGTGCTCCGCCTCTCCGGCCAGACCCCGGCGCCGGGCGCCCCCGTCGGCTACCACCTGGTGCGCCGCGACGGCACCGTCCTCGACGGCAGCCGCTCGCTGGCCGCCCAGCGCATCCTCGACGGCGAACTGCTGTCCCTGCGCCCCTTCGCCGAGTCGCTGCCCCCGGCCGTCTTCGACGACGTCTCCGACGCGGTCGCCTCCGCCGTCGCCAAGGACCGCACCCTGTGGTCCGACGCCCTGATGCGCGGCGCCGGCCTCTTCGGCGGCGCGGTCCTCCTCGTCCTGCTCGCCTTCGTCCTGTGGACGTCCGAGCCCCGGCACGACATGCACGGCCTGCCCGGCGTCCTGGCCGGCGTCACCGCCGTCCTGCTGCTCGCGCTCGCCGCCGTCCGCGCCCGCGTCTACGACGACCGCGGGTCCGCCGTGGCCCTCGGCACCGGCGCGATGGCGAACGCCGCCGTCGCCGGCTCCGGAGTGCTCGCCCTCGCCTCCGGCCAGGGCATCGGCAAGCTCCAGTTCCTCCTGGCCTGCACCGCCGTCCTCGTCTGCGCGGTGATCCTCATGATCGTGTCGCCGAGCGGCGACGGTCCCTTCGTCGCCTTCGTCTTCGCCTCCGCCGTCGGCATGCTGGTCGCCTTCGCCGCCATCCTCACCCGGCTCACCCCGGCCGAGACCGCCGCCGTCTGCGCCCCCTTCGCGGTCGGCGCGCTCGCCTTCCTGCCCGGCCTCTCCACCCGCTTCGCCCGCCTCCCCATCGGCTTCGAACCGCCCCGGACGGCCATCGGCGGATACGGCTCCGAGGCCGAGCCCCAGGGGCCGGTCGACGCCGTCCGGATCGCCGCCCAGGCCCGCCGCGGCCACGAGCTGCTCGTCGGCCTCGTCGGCGGCTGCGCGCTCGTCGCCGTCGGCTCCGCCGCCGTCCTCGGCTTCTCCGACACCGTCTGGGGCCAGCTCCTCGCCCTCGCCACCGGCGTCGCGATGCTGATGCGCGCCCACCTCTTCCGCTACACCGCGCAGGTCGGCTGCGCCCTCGCCGCCGGCCTCGGCTCGCTCGTCCTCCTCGGCCTCGGCCTCGCCCTGAACCCGCCGACCGAGCTCCTCCTGGAGGCGCTGAAGGGCGACGGCACCGCGCTCGACATCCGTACCGTGTGGCTCTCCGCCGCGATCGCCGGCGTCGCCGCGCTGCTCACGGCCATCGGCCTGATCGTCCCGCGCAAGGGCGTCACCCCCTTCTGGGGCCGCTTCCTGGAGATCGCCGAGACGTTCGTGCTGCTCACGCTGCTGCCGCTCTGCCTCGCGGTCTTCGACGTCTACCACTCCATCCGGGCGCTCACCTCCTGAGCCGCCTGGTACGCTGTGTGACGGCCGTTAGTGTGCGCCCTCCCGGAAGCAGGCGAGATCCCGCCCGGGGGAAGCAGCGCTCATCGGACCTCCGCTCCCGAGTCACGGAAGCTCCCCTGAGATGTAGACCAGGGGCACTCGTGGGCACGAAACCTGAGGAGAACCGCGTGGCTCTCGACGCCGCTGTCAAGAAGCAGATCATGGCCGAGTTCGGCACCAAGGAGGGCGACACCGGCTCCCCCGAGGTCCAGGTCGCCATGCTGTCCCGCCGCATCTCGGACCTGACCGAGCACCTCAAGACCCACAAGCACGACCACCACTCCCGTCGTGGTCTGCTGATCCTGGTCGGTCAGCGCCGCCGCCTGCTGCAGTACCTGGCCAAGAAGGACATCCAGCGCTTCCGTACGCTGGTCGACCGCCTCGGCATCCGCCGCGGTGCGGCCGGCGGCGCCAAGTAAGACGCCGTGGAGGGAGCGGTTCCCACATTCAGGGGGCCGCTCCCTTTGCTGTACGTGCGCGAAGTACCGACCGGCAATTACTCTGGTCGCAGAACGCCACAAGAACGACCGCGCGAGAGGCAGCCGGCACGCCGCCGGTCCTCGGTAGTGGCCCCCGGGCATCGTTCCCGGGTGCTTCGATCGAAGACCGGCCCGCCACTTCACCGCTTCTCCCGCACCCGTCCCGCGTCACACGGGCGCGCGGACCAAAGACGAACGTAGGAGAAACCCATAGTGGAGAACGAGACCCACTACGCCGAGGCCGTCATCGACAACGGTTCCTTCGGTACCCGCACCATCCGCTTCGAGACGGGCCGTCTGGCCCGTCAGGCCGCCGGCTCCGCCGTCGCCTACCTGGACGACGACACCATGGTGTTGTCGGCGACGTCCGCCTCGAAGCGCCCCAAGGACCAGCTCGACTTCTTCCCCCTCACGGTGGACGTCGAGGAGCGGATGTACGCGGCCGGCAAGATCCCCGGCTCCTTCTTCCGCCGCGAGGGCCGCCCCTCCGAGGACGCGATCCTCACCTGCCGCCTGATCGACCGCCCGCTGCGCCCGTCCTTCAAGAAGGGCCTGCGCAACGAGATCCAGGTCGTCGCCACGATCATGGCGCTCAACCCCGACCACCTGTACGACGTCGTCGCGATCAACGCCGCGTCCGCGTCCACCCAGCTGGCCGGCCTGCCCTTCTCCGGCCCGATCGGCGGCGTCCGCGTCGCCCTGATCCAGGGCCAGTGGGTCGCCTTCCCGACGCACACCGAGCTCGAGGACGCCGTCTTCGACATGGTCGTCGCCGGTCGCGTCCTGGAGGACGGCGACGTCGCGATCATGATGGTCGAGGCCGAGGCAACCGAGAAGACCATCGCCCTCGTCCAGGGCGGCGCCGAGGCGCCGACCGAGGAGGTCGTCGCCGCGGGCCTCGAGGCCGCGAAGCCGTTCATCAAGGTCCTGTGCAAGGCGCAGTCGGACCTCGCCGCCAAGGCCGCCAAGCCCGAGGCCGAGTTCCCGATCTTCCTGGACTACCAGGACGACGTGTACGCCGCCCTCGAGGAGGCCGTCCGCGGCGAGCTGGCCCAGGCCCTCACCATCCCGGGCAAGCAGGACCGCGAGGCCGAGCTCGACCGCGTCAAGGAGCTCGCCGCCGAGAAGCTCCTCCCGGCCTTCGAGGGCCGCGAGAAGGAGATCTCCGCCGCCTACCGCTCCCTGACCAAGGCCCTGGTCCGCGAGCGCGTCATCAAGGACAAGGTCCGCATCGACGGCCGCGGCGTCACGGACATCCGTACGCTCGCCGCCGAGGTCGAGGCCATCCCGCGCGTGCACGGCTCCGCCCTGTTCGAGCGTGGCGAGACCCAGATCCTGGGCGTCACCACCCTCAACATGCTCCGCATGGAGCAGCAGCTGGACACCCTCTCCCCGGTGACCCGCAAGCGGTACATGCACAACTACAACTTCCCGCCGTACTCCGTCGGCGAGACCGGCCGCGTCGGCTCCCCGAAGCGCCGCGAGATCGGCCACGGCGCGCTCGCCGAGCGCGCGATCGTGCCGGTCCTCCCGTCCCGCGAGGAGTTCCCCTACGCGATCCGCCAGGTGTCCGAGGCCCTCGGCTCCAACGGCTCGACGTCCATGGGCTCGGTCTGCGCCTCCACCATGTCGCTGCTGAACGCCGGTGTGCCGCTCAAGGCCCCCGTCGCCGGCATCGCCATGGGTCTGATCTCCCAGGAGATCAACGGCGAGACGCACTACGTCGCCCTCACCGACATCCTCGGTGCGGAGGACGCCTTCGGCGACATGGACTTCAAGGTCGCCGGTACGAAGGAGTTCGTCACCGCCCTCCAGCTCGACACCAAGCTGGACGGCATCCCGGCCTCCGTCCTGGCCGCGGCCCTCAAGCAGGCCCGTGACGCCCGCCTCCACATCCTCGACGTGATGATGGAAGCGATCGACACCCCGGACGAGATGTCCCCCAACGCCCCGCGGATCATCACGGTCAAGATCCCCGTGGACAAGATCGGTGAGGTCATCGGCCCCAAGGGCAAGATGATCAACCAGATCCAGGAGGACACCGGCGCCGAGATCACGATCGAGGACGACGGCACCATCTACATCGGTGCCCAGGTCGGCTCGCAGGCCGAGGCCGCCCGCGCCACGATCAACGGCATCGCCAACCCGACCATGCCGGAGGTCGGCGAGCGGTACCTGGGCACGGTCGTCAAGACCACCACCTTCGGTGCCTTCGTCTCCCTGCTCCCGGGCAAGGACGGCCTGCTGCACATCTCGCAGATCCGCAAGCTCGCCGGCGGCAAGCGCGTGGAGAACGTCGAGGACGTGCTCGCGATCGGCTCCAAGGTCCAGGTCGAGATCGCCGAGATCGACCAGCGCGGCAAGCTCTCCCTGATCCCCGTGATCGAGGGCGAGGACGAGCAGAAGGACGACGCCTCCTCGTGACGTCCCGTAGTTCCGCGACGACGGCCCGCCCCTCCTCCGAGGGGCGGGCCGTCGCCCGTACCCAAACGCTTCTCCCGGGCAAGGACGGCATCGGCACCGTCCGCCGCACGACCCTCCCCGGTGGCCTCCGGATCGTGACCGAGACCCTTCCCTCGGTGCGCTCGGCGACCTTCGGCATCTGGGCCCACGTCGGCTCCCGCGACGAGACGCCGGCGCTCAACGGCGCCACCCACTACCTGGAGCACCTCCTCTTCAAGGGCACCGCCAAGCGCTCCGCCCTCGACATCTCCTCCGCGATCGACGCGGTCGGCGGCGAGATGAACGCCTTCACGGCGAAGGAGTACACCTGCTACTACGCCCGGGTCCTCGACACCGACCTGCCGCTGGCGATCGACGTCGTCTGCGACATGCTCACGGGCTCGCTCATCCTCGACTCCGACGTGGACGCCGAGCGCGGCGTGATCCTCGAGGAGATCGCGATGACCGAGGACGACCCCGGTGACGTGGTGCACGACCTGTTCGCGCAGACCATGTTCGGCGACACCCCGCTGGGCCGCCCGGTCCTCGGCACCGTCGACACGATCAACGCGCTCTCCCGCGGCCAGATCGCCCGCTTCTACAAGAAGCACTACGACCCGACCCACCTGGTCGTCGCCGCCGCGGGCAACGTGGACCACGCCACGGTGGTGCGCCAGGTCCGCCGCGCCTTCGAGAAGGCCGGCGCCCTCACCCGTGCCGACGCGGCCCCGATCGCCCCGCGCGACGGCCGGAGGACGATCCGCACGGCCGGCAAGGTCGAGCTGCTCGGCCGGAAGACCGAGCAGGCGCACGTCGTCCTCGGCATGCCCGGCTTGGCCCGCACGGACGAGCGCCGCTGGGCGCTCGGCGTGCTGAACACCGCCCTCGGCGGCGGCATGTCCTCCCGCCTCTTCCAGGAGGTTCGGGAGAAGCGCGGCCTCGCCTACAGCGTGTACTCGTACACCTCGGGCTTCGCCGACTGCGGCCTCTTCGGCGTCTACGCGGGCTGCCGCCCCGGCCAGGTCCACGACGTGCTGCGGATCTGCCGCGACGAGCTGGCCCAGGTGGCCGCCGACGGGCTCACGGACGAGGAGATCACCCGTGCCGTCGGCCAGCTCTCCGGCTCCACCGTCCTCGGCCTGGAGGACACCGGCGCGATCATGAACCGGATCGGCAAGAGCGAGCTGTGCTGGGGCACCCAGATGTCGGTCGACGACATGCTGGCCCGGATCGCGGCCGTCACCCCGGACGAGGTCCGGGAGGTCGCCCGGGACGTGCTGACCCAGCGGCCCTCGCTCTCGGTGATAGGCCCGCTGAAGGACAAGCAGGCGGACCGCCTCCACCTGGCCGTCTCCTGACCATCCCCTAAGGAAGAAGTGCGATGAGCAAGCTGCGCGTGGCGGTCCTCGGCGCCAAGGGCCGGATCGGCTCCGAGGCCGTGAAGGCCGTCGAGGCCGCCGAGGACATGGAACTGGTCGCGGCCCTGGGCCGCGGCGACGGCCTGGAGACCCTCGCCGAGGCGGGCGCCCAGGTCGTCGTCGAGCTGACCACCCCCGACTCGGTCATGGCCAACCTCGAGTACTGCGTGGGCCACGGCATCCACGCCGTCGTCGGCACCACCGGCTGGACCGAGGACCGCCTCGCGCGGCTGAACGGCTGGCTCGCCGCCTCCCCGGAGACCGGCGTGCTCATCGCCCCGAACTTCTCCATCGGCGCGGTCCTCACCATGAGGTTCGCCCAGCTCGCGGCCCCCTACTTCGAGTCCGTCGAGGTCGTCGAGCTGCACCACCCGAACAAGGTGGATGCCCCCTCCGGCACCGCCACCCGCACCGCCCAGCTGATCGCGAAGGCCCGCGCCGAGGCCGGTCTGGGCGCCCAGCCGGACGCCACCGCGACCGCCCTCGACGGGGCCCGCGGCGCGGACGTGGACGGCGTGCCGGTGCACGCGGTACGGCTCCGGGGCCTGCTGGCCCACCAGGAGGTGCTGCTCGGCGGCGAGGGCGAGACGCTCACCGTCCGCCACGACTCGCTGCACCACTCCAGCTTCATGCCGGGCGTGCTGCTCGGTGCCCGCCGCGTGGTGAGCACCCCGGGCCTCACGTTCGGCCTGGAGCACTTCCTGGACCTGGGCTGACGGTCATGGGCGGCAAGATCACGTACGTCTTCCTCGCCACCGTCCTCGTGCTGGTCTTCGGGGTGGTGGCGATGGAGGGCGTCCTGCTCCTCCTGACCGGTGAGCCGGCGGCCATGGGCATGGGCGCGGTGGCGTTCCTGCTGCCCTGCGTCGGCGGCTGGTTCCTGTGGAAGAACACCAGCTTCGCGCGCCGGGCGAACCGGCTGGCCGCAGAGCTGGAGGCCGAGGGCGGACTGCCCGTCGACGAGCTGAAGCGCACCCAGGGCGGCCGGATCGACCGCGACTCCGCGGACGAGGTCTTCGCCCGGCGCAAGGCCGAGACCGAGGAGACCCCCGAGGACTGGCGCTGCTGGTTCCGGCTCGCGGTCGCCTACCACGACGCCCGCGACACCCCCCGGGCCCGCAAGGCGATGCAGCGGGCCATTGCCCTCCACGAGGACCGGACGGTCAGCGCCTGACGCCGTATTCGGCGTGCCAGGCCTCGACGGTGTCGGCGGCCCGGTCGAAGGCCTCGGTCCGGGAGAGGAAGTCGGCGTTGTGGTCGGTGAGCAGCACCAGCTGCTCGCCGGCCGTCCGGTCGAGGAGCAGGGCCTGGCCCTGGACCGTCCGGGGGAAGTTCAGCCAGCGCACCGGCTGCTGCGCGGTGCGGACCTCGGCCACCTTCGCCCAGGGCGTGGTGCCGGTGGTGAGGAAGCCGACGCGGCGCACGCCGGCGCGGCTGACCCAGGTGCCCATGCGCAGCAGGCGCAGCGCGGCGAGGATGATCAGCACGGCGATGCCGAAGGTGACGCCGGCCCCGCCGACGGCGCCCGCGGCGGCGATGATCACGGCGGCGAGCAGCACGAAAGAGGCGAGCAGCAGCGCGAGCGCCGCCGCCCCGACCCGGTAGGGCCCCGGACGGTACGGACGGCGCCACTGGTCGTGGTCGTCGAACGGCAGCGCGACGGCGTCGTCGGCGTCGGCGTCGAAGGCACGGTCGGCCGTCAGGAAGGGCAGGGGCACGGCGGTTCCTCACTCACAAGCACGCTCGAAGGGGCAGTGCCCGGTGAGGCTACCTCAGCGGTTGTCGGAGGCTTCGGACTGCTGCCGGTGCGCGGGCGAGTCCGTGCTGTCGAGGGAGGGCATCCCGAGGAGCAGGGAGCCGACGAGCCCGGCGGCCACGGTGAGTCCCAGCAGCGTGCGCCCGACGACCTGCCCGGGCCTGAGCCGCTCCCGAGGCGGCGGAGTGACGTTACTGCGGAATTCGTCGGCCTCCGCCACGAACGCGAACGGTACGGCCTCGTCCCGCCTGTACATGGGTGTCACTCTCCTCGGTGGTCGTCGTGCGCCTCACAGGTACAGACGATCGAACAGATGGTTTGGTGCCGTTTTTCACCGAAGCGGCCCAATCTCATCCTTCCGACGGACTCGCGCTAACCTGGGCCCGCCCCACAGACGACTGGAAGGTACTCCTGGTGACCGACACCCCCACCGAGCCGGCGAAGATCGACCTCAGGAGCGACGTCACCGTCGAACTGGTCAAGAGCGCCGCGGCCGACTCCGACGTCCTCTGGGCGGCCCGGGTCTCCACGGCGGGGGAGCAGTCCCTCGAAGAGCTCCAGAAGGACCCGGAGCGTTCGAAGGGCCTGATCAACTACTTGATGCGGGACCGCCACGGCAGCCCCTTCGAGCACAACTCGATGACCTTCTTCATCAGCGCCCCGATCTTCGTCTTCCGCGAGTTCATGCGGCACCGGGTGGGCTGGTCGTACAACGAGGAGTCGGGCCGCTACAGGGAGCTCCAGCCGGTCTTCTACGTCCCCGACGCCTCCCGCAGGCTGGTCCAGGAGGGCCGCCCGGGCAAGTACGTCTTCGTCGAGGGCACGCCCGAGCAGCACGAGCTGACCGGCCGCGCGATGGAGGACTCCTACCGCCGGGCGTACGAGACGTACCAGGAGATGCTCGCCGCCGGCGTCGCCCGGGAGGTGGCCCGCTCGGTCCTCCCGGTCGGCCTCTACTCCTCGATGTACGCCACCTGCAACGCCCGCTCGCTGATGCACTTCCTCGGTCTGCGCACCCAGCACGAGCTGGCCGCGGTCCCCTCCTTCCCGCAGCGGGAGATCGAGATGGTCGGCGAGAAGATGGAGGAGCACTGGGCGCGCCTCATGCCGCTGACCCACGCGGCCTTCAACAAGAACGGCCGTGTGGCGCCGTAGGGCACAGATGTTCGTCCACTCTCCCGAAGTGTCCGTATTGCGACGTTTCGTGAAGTTCATCTAGGCTGATCAAACGGACCCGGCACTGCTTGAACCCCCGAGCAGGCAGTGCCGGGCTCCACTTCTCACGTCCCCCGAGGGGACACCCGGCGCTGAGCAGCGAGTAGCGTGTTACCCATGGCTCCGATCTCCACTCCGCAGACCCCCTTCGGGCGGGTCCTCACCGCCATGGTCACGCCCTTCACGGCGGACGGCGCTCTCGACCTCGACGGCGCCCGGCGACTCGCCACCCACCTGGTGGACGCAGGCAACGACGGCCTCGTCGTCAACGGCACCACCGGCGAGTCCCCCACCACCAGCGACGCGGAGAAATCGGAGCTCGTACGCGCCGTACTGGAGGCGGTCGGCGACCGCGCCCACGTCGTCGCCGGCATCGGCACCAACGACACCCGCCACTCCATCGAGCTGGCCCGCGCCGCCGAGCGCGACGGCGCCCACGGCCTCCTCGCCGTCACGCCGTACTACAACAAGCCCCCGCAGGAGGGCCTGTACCGGCACTTCACGGCCATCGCCGACGCCACCGGCCTCCCGGTGATGCTCTACGACATCCCCGGCCGCTCCGGCGTCCCGATCGACACCGAGACGATCGTCCGGCTCGCCGAGCACCCCCGGATCGTCGCCAACAAGGACGCCAAGGGCGACCTCGGCCGCGCCAGCTGGGCCATCGCCCGCTCCGGCCTCGCCTGGTACTCCGGCGACGACATGCTCAACCTGCCGCTCCTGTCGGTCGGCGCCGTCGGCTTCGTCTCCGTCGTCGGCCACGTCGTCACCCCGGACCTCCGCGCCCTCCTCGACGCCCACCTCGCGGGCGACCACGAGAAGGCCACCGAGATCCACCAGAAGCTGCTCCCCGTCTACACCGGCATGTTCCGCACCCAGGGCGTCATGACCACCAAGGCCGCGCTCGCCCTCCGGGGCCTCCCGGCCGGCCCGCTGCGCCTCCCGCTCGTCGAGCTCTCCGACCGGGAGACCGACCAGCTCAAGGTGGACCTCGCCGCGGGCGGGGTAGACCTCTGACATCCGACTTCACAACTGAACAGTGACAACTGAAAACCGTGATGAACGAACACCCACAACAGCAAGTGCACGATTGTCATGCGCGCCACGTGTCGACTGGTACGTGGCGCGTGTGGTGAGGAGAGTCTTTTGAGTCATCCGCATCCCGAACTCGGCGCCCCGCCGAAGCTCCCCCAGGGCGGCCTGCGCGTCACCCCGCTCGGCGGCCTGGGCGAGATCGGCCGCAACATGACCGTCTTCGAGTACGACGGCAAGCTGCTGATCGTCGACTGCGGCGTCCTCTTCCCCGAGGAGGAGCAGCCCGGCGTCGACCTGATCCTGCCCGACTTCACCACCCTCCAGGACCGCATCGACGACGTCGTCGGCATCGTCCTGACCCACGGCCACGAGGACCACATCGGTGGCGTGCCGTACCTGCTGCGCCTGCGGCAGGACATCCCCCTCATCGGCTCCAAGCTGACCCTCGCGCTGATCGAGGCGAAGCTCCAGGAGCACCGCATCCGCCCCTACACGCTGGAGGTGGCCGAGGGCCACCGCGAGCGCCTGGGCGCCTTCGACTGCGAGTTCATCGCGGTCAACCACTCCATCCCGGACGCCCTGGCGGTCGCGATCCGCACCCCCGCGGGCATGGTCGTCCACACCGGCGACTTCAAGATGGACCAGCTGCCGCTGGACAACCGCCTCACGGACCTGCACGCCTTCGCCCGGTTGAGCGAGGAGGGCATCGACCTCCTGCTCACCGACTCGACGAACGCCGAGGTCCCCGGCTTCACGGCACACGAGCGGGACATCTCCAACGTCCTGCGGAACGTGTTCGCCAACGCCCAGAAGCGGATCATCGTGGCGAGCTTCGCCAGCCACGTGCACCGCATCCAGCAGATCCTCGACGCCGCCCACGAGTACGGCCGCCGGGTCGCCTTCGTCGGCCGCTCGATGGTCCGGAACATGGGCATCGCCCGCGACCTCGGCTACCTGAAGGTCCCGGCCGGTCTCGTTGTCGACGTGAAGACCCTGGACGACCTCCCGGACGACGAGGTCGTGCTCGTCTGCACGGGCTCGCAGGGCGAGCCGATGGCGGCGCTGTCCCGGATGGCCAACCGCGACCACCAGATCCGGATCGTCCCCGGCGACACGGTCATCCTGGCCTCGTCCCTCATCCCGGGCAACGAGAACGCGGTCTACCGCGTGATCAACGGCCTGACCCGCTGGGGCGCCAACGTCGTCCACAAGGGCAACGCCAAGGTCCACGTCTCGGGCCACGCCTCGGCCGGCGAGCTGCTGTACTTCTACAACATCTGCAAGCCGAAGAACCTCATGCCGGTCCACGGCGAGTGGCGCCACCTGCGGGCCAACGCCGAGCTCGGTGCGATGACGGGCATCCCGAAGGACCACATCGTCATCGCCGAGGACGGCGTCGTCGTCGACCTGGTCGACGGCCGCGCCCGCATCACCGGCAAGGTCCAGGCGGGGTACGTGTACGTGGACGGCCTCTCGGTCGGCGACGTCACCGAGACCTCCCTGAAGGACCGCCGGATCCTCGGCGAGGAGGGCATGATCTCGGTCTTCCTGGTGGTGGACTCCACCACCGGCAAGATCACCGGCGGCCCGCACGTCCACGCGCGCGGCTCCGGCATCGAGGACTCCGCCTTCGACGCGGTGCTCCCCAAGATCGAGCAGGCGCTGAACAAGTCCGCCCAGGACGGCGTCGTCGAGCCCCACCAGCTCCAGCAGCTGATCCGCCGCGTCGTCGGCAAGTGGGTCTCCGACACCTACCGCCGCCGGCCGATGATCCTCCCGGTCGTCGTCGAGGTCTGAGCCCGAAGGGCCTGACCAGCACTGTCACGGAGCGGGCCGCCTCGATTTGCATCGAGGCGGCCCGCTCCAGTACGTTTACGGCTCCACCAGAACGGGAAGCCGCAGCGCCGCAGTGCGCTCGGACGGCCGACCGGGAGGCGGAAAATCCGACCGAGATCATCTGATAAAGTCGGAAAGCGCCGGAAGGCCCCGAGGAATTGAAACTCAGGACCGGAAAGCACCGAGGAAATCGGATCGGAAAGATCTGATAGAGTCGGAAACGAAGGAAGCGCCCGGAGGGCCTGGAGACAGGAACGAAGGAAGCGTCCGCACCTTGAGAACTCAACAGCGTGCCAAAAATCAACGCCAGATTAGTTGATACCCCGTCCAGCCGGTTTCGGTT